>PQAO01000015.1 GCA_003104995.1 Dehalococcoidia bacterium | reverse complement strand
ACTGGGGCGGTCGCCTCCTAAAATGTAACGGAGGCGCACAAAGGTTCCCTCAGGGTGAATGGAAACCACCCGCAGAGTGCAAAGGCATAAGGGAGCTTGACTGCGAGACCAACACGTCGAGCAGAGACGAAAGTCGGGCTTAGTGATCCCACGGTACCGAGTGGAAGGGCCGTGGCTTAACGGATAAAAGCTACCCCGGGGATAACAGGCTGATCTTGCCCAAGAGTTCACATCGACGGCAAGGTTTGGCACCTCGATGTCGGCTCGTCGCATCCTGGGGCTGGAGTAGGTCCCAAGGGTTGGGCTGTTCGCCCATTAAAGCGGTACGCGAGCTGGGTTCAGAACGTCGTGAGACAGTTCGGTCTCTATCCGCCGTGGGCGTAGGAGACTTGAGAGGAGTTGCCCCTAGTACGAGAGGACCGGGGTGAACGGACCGCTGGTGTGCGGGTTGTTCCGCCAGGAGCATCGCCCGGTAGCCACGTCCGGATCGGATAAGCGCTGAAAGCATCTAAGTGCGAAGCCGACCTCAAGATGAGGGCTCCCACCGAGTTAATCGGGTAAGACCACAGGAAGACTACCTGTTTGATAGGCGCCAAGTGTAATCACAGTAATGTGTTCAGCTGAGGCGTACTAATGGTCGAGGGCTTGACCTACATTGAAGACTTGTTTTCTATGATGCGCCCTGCAGTACTTCGCTCTTCAGAACTTAAGGTGTACCAGCTTCGTTTGTCGCAGGTCGCGGGGTGGAGCAGTGGTAGCTCGTCGGGCTCATAACCCGAAGGTCGGGGGTTCGAATCCCTCCCCCGCTACCAGAAAATGAATCTGGAAGCCCCAGAGAAGGCCCCTCAATTGTTGAGGGGCCTTCGCATTTGCAAATGGATTTGCAAATGGGCCGTCAGAACACCTTCGACGGGGAACCCTTGAGGACCGTGTCGAACGCCTGTGCCGCGGCATCCTGAAGCCCCGGAACCACGTGCGAGTAGATGTCCAGCGTCGTCGCGATGGTCGAGTGCCCGAGGCGCTCCTGCACGATCTTGGGGTGCACGTCCTGCTTGAGCAGAAGCGTGGCGTGGGTGTGACGCGCGTCATGCAGCCGGACGCCATGAAACCCGTTCCGCCGGGCGAGTCTGCGCCACGCTTGAGAGAAGCTGTCGGGCGGGATCGGCGAGCCGTCGATACGCGCGAAGACCAGCTGCTGGTCGTCGACGGTCGAGCCATCGACGAGCTCGCGCCGGCGCTGCTCGCTCTCGCGATGTTCGCGCAGCATGAGCGCGGCAGACGGCGGCAGGGCCACCACGCGCCGGCTCTTCGCTGACTTGGTGGTACGGAAGATGATCTCGCCCGTGCGGAGCCGATGCACGGCGCGGTTCACATACACGCGGGACAGGTCCAGGTCGACGTCTCCCCAGCGCAACGCGAGCACCTCGCTTCGCCGGAGTCCAGTGAACAGCGCCAGGTAGACCATCGGATACCACTGGGTCCCGCTCGCGGCCGCCAGGAAGTCGCGGACGCCCTCGTCGTCGAGCGTGTTCATCTCGCCCCGTTCGAACTTGGGCGCATCCACAGCATCCGCCGGGTTCCGTCCGAGCAAGCCCCACTTCACCGCACTCTGGAGGGCATCGTGAAGGGTGACGTGGTGGTGTCGTACGGTCCGGGGCGATAGGCCACCCTTGCCGTTGAGACGGCCGGACTCGAGCTTGTCCGAGTAGTAGCGCTGGAGTCGTGCTGGCGTGAGCTTCGCCAGCTGTATGCCGCCTAACGCGGGGACCAGGTGGCGGACAATGATGTGCTCGTACCCTTCGTAGGTCCGCGGCGAGACGTTGGTCTTGGCGTAGTCTCGGAGCCACCGGCTCAGGAACTCGCCGACCGTCTCCCGCGTGGGTTCGACGTAGGCGCCCGTGTCCAGCTCTCGGAGCAGCTGGGTCAGCTTTGCCTCAGCCTCGCGCTCCGTCCGGAAGCCCGAGTACCACTGGTAGCGGTACCGACCGCTGTCGTCCCGGCCGAGACTGACGACAACGGCCCACGTCCTCCCGCGACGACGCACATGACCTCGCACCGGTTCCTCCTGACCAGCTATGCCGCTGCGGCATCGTCTCCGTATCGTGGTCGATCACGAATGCAGGTAAAAGCCGCCGTTGAAGCCGCGATCGCCCCACAACACAGGCCTCCGGCTGAATTCCCATGCGTAGCTGTCATGGCCAGCGGACTGGCGAGGCAGGCTCGACTGGTGGCCGATGGCCATCTACCTGCCGGTCGAGCCACGCCTCAAGCCCGTGCTTGGGGACCCGGATTACCCGGCCGAGACGGATTGCCGGGAGCTCATTGCGCGCGACGAGCTCGTAGGCGAGGTTGCGCGAGATGCGCAGCATCTTCGCGGCCTCCGGCACGGTGAGCAGGCCCAAGTCGTGGCCGTTGTCGGTGGTGTGATCGTTCATCCTGGAACCTCCAGTGGGTTGCGTTCCGTGGCACCGGGATCGGGCCACGATGTCCGTGGTTCGCTTGTTCCGGCACGCCAGATCGACGCCCGCGGGCCGAAGCGTTCGAGAATTGATGCGGTTGTGGTCAGGAGGCGAGCGCGGTGCTGGCGGAGGATTGCGGTCGCCAGCTTGCGCACGAGCTCCTCACGTTGGGGAGTGTTCGTCACGAAGAGCACCGTGGGCTCGTTCGCCGCGGTCGCGCGCGAGCGGAAGAACTCTTCGTAGCGCGCCAGCTTCTCCGCGAGCACAGGTGGACGCTCCGTACCACGGTCCCACTCCAGCAGGAACGGGAAACGCCGGTCGCCGATGAGGAGGGCGCCCGCGCCGTCCGGCCGCAACGAGCGTCGCCGCCCGCCGCTCTCGAAGCGGATAGCTGCCTCCGCCGCGCTCAGCCACGAGAGCAGACGCGGCAGGCCCCCCGTGCAATCCAGCCAGGCGATGAAGAAGCTGTTCGCGCCAACGGTGTGCTCGAATTGCTGAAGGAGCGTCGGCAGAGGTCTGCTGTCCCCAGCAGGCAGGGCCGTCAGCGCGGTGTGGCGGGCGTAGCGCCGCGGCGGCACCCCATCGCGCATCGCAAGGAGCTCCAGCCCGGTCCGGGTGAGGCAGTAGTACGGACTTGGCGTGTTCGCCCTGTCATAGACGGCGATCAGCCGGTTCCGAACCGCCCGGTCGATCGCGATTCGCACCACCCGCGGCTGCACCCCGAGCACGGTGGCCATCTCTGGCTCGGTGAGGAGCGGATGCCCGCCGAGGCAATCCAGCAGCCGTTTCTTGATCTCGGAGGTCGTGAGCGAAAGCGCTGCGAGCAGCTCCAGCCGCGAAGCGTTGCGGCTGTCCCTTGCGGTCTCCTGCGCCCAACGGTGGAGGGGCGTCGCCCTGTCGGTCGCGTCAGGCGGACAGTTGGGAAGCCGTCCCGGGCGTGGCGGATGGTACGCGGCCCGAGTCGGTTCGACGCGGAAACGCTCTGCCAGAGTTGCCTGGCCGGCGCCGTCGGCACGCCGCCAGTGCGGACCATCTGGACCGTCCCCAAAACCGGCCCGTCCTGCTAGCAGGACGGGCAGCGGCGGGAGCCGGCGCCGATCGGCCGAGGCAAGCACGTGCTGGGCCCAGGCGTCTTCCCAGGCGGGACCCGGACAGAGGATCAGCGTTAGCGGAAGGCAGTCGGTTCCCCAGGGCTGCGGCCCCTCCCGGAACCGGTACCATCCCGCGACGAGTGCCGCCCGGTGGGCGGAGGGTGCTCCAGCCCGGTCGACAACGACAAAGAACGGCGTGCCGGCCCCGCCGATCCGAACGGACCCGAACGCATGGACGCCCGGTGGCCACCACGCAGTGGTCGGCCTCCGCGTTGGCAGCGCCCAGATGTCCTCGATTTCCGCCTTGGGATCGCGGCGCAGTGAAGCGACCAGGCCGACCGCAAAGACGTTGAGCGCGACGGTGGCTTCAAGGCTCGCCAGCCGTCGAAGGATGTCACGCGACTCGAGTGGCAGCGCCGATTGCTGCTCCGAACCCTGTGACTCAACAGCGAGCTGGCGCCGGATCGGCTCGGTCAGGATGTAGAGACGCGACCTCTCCAGTTCCGGCGACGATGGCGTGATTGAGTCGACGTGTCCCGCCCGCGCCAGTTCGCGCAGCGCCGCCTCGACGTCCGGCGCAGGTGAGCCGGTCAGGAGGGCGAGGTCATCCACGGCGAGGAAGGGAAGCCACGTGAGCCAGTTGAGCAGGTCGGCGGCGAGCGTGGTCACGTGTTCGCCCCCTTCCTACTGCGATGCTCGTTACGCCGCTTGCTGGGCGGGTCCTGCAGGCCGGTCAGCTGCAACTGTTGTCCCGGCGCATTCGGCAGACTCGCTGTGAGCACCTCGGCGACCTCTGGCTGCACCTGCTTGCCGGTCGCGAGCGCCCGTGCGGCCAGGACCGCGTCGACGTGCCGGGCCACCTCCTCACGCGGGCGGCCGAACCGGCTGGCCGACTCGGCGGCGATAGCAGCGATGCGCGATGAGTCCAGCGATGCGGGCGGGTCCAGGCGCAACGAGAAGGCGTCATGCCGCTGGCCGCCGGACGACCAGCGGGCATAGCACTCGTAGTCGTCGAGGGATACCAGGTCCGACACCTCGAGGTCGTGCCCAAGCTCCGGCGCGAGGTAGCGGGCATCCTCGGCGCTCACCTGGAACACCGTGAGGCTGTCCAGGTTGGCAAAGACGGTCGGGCGCAACTCGCGGTCGATCGCGTCCAGCCTCGCGAGCGACTGGGTGACGAGGACGAAGGATGCCCCGTACTTGCCCAGCTCGCTCATCATGCGCGGGTAGTCGGCCCCGCCGAGCGTGCTCGACTCGTCGATCAGGGCCACCATCCGGCTCCGCTCGCCCGCCGGGAGGTCTATCTGGTCCTCGACGATCAGCCCGAGGAGGTTGAGGAGCGTCGCGCCGATGAGCGCGGAGCCGCCCTCGCCGAGGAGGCCGACGGCGGTGTTCACCACGAGGACTCCGCCGTCGCGCAGGAGCGTGCGCGGGTTGATGGTCGACTGCGGCTGGCCAAGGGTGAGTCGCGCGGCCTCGGTCACCTCGAAGCGGCCCACCTTGGTCGTGACAGGCGTGGCGACCTGGAGCTGGAAGGCGCGGCCGAGGTTGTCGTAGTTGTTTCGCCACCAGGACCAGAGCGTCTGGTCGGCGACCTGCGACATGACCCGTTCGCGGAAGTCGGGACTCATCAGGAGCGGCACGACGTCCAGGAGCGTGTACTGCTCCTCGCCCCGCCGGACCTGGTTCGCCTGGTGGAGACAGAGGAGGGCTGCCCGCAGGGCGCCCTCCATCCGTGGTCCCCAGTTGTCGGGCCAGAGACGGTGGAGCATCGCCACGATGTTCTCGGTTGTCCTGTCGCGATTGGGGAAGAGGCCGACGTCCAGCAGGTTGAGCCCAACGGGCCGCCGCCGATCGGTGAGGTCGAGGTAGGCGGTGCGATCCTCAAGGCCCGCTGGGACGACCGAGAGAACGCTTTCTGCCAGGTCCTGGTGAGGGTCGATGACGACGAGCAGGAGGCGCTCCCGGCGGGAGGCGATCTCCTGCATCAGGTGCCTGGCGACGTGCTGGAGCAGGGTCGACTTGCCGCGCCGCGTCTTGGCGACGACGAGGTGGTTCCGGTAGAGCGCTCCGTGCGGCAAGTGAACTGGAACCGCCTGCCCGTGGTGGCGAGACACACCAACCCGGCTGCCGCGGCCCGTTGCATCGTCGGCTGGAAGGAAGCGGCGGCCGCCAGGTTTCGATGCAGTGGGGAGCCCCGACGTCAGGTCAGGAAGGTGCCAAAGCGCCGAGAGCTCGGCGGCGTTGAGCACTGATGCGCCACGCGAGGCACCGATCATCGTTTGGAGTGGTGCGGGATACTTCCCGGACCGTCCTGGCCGGAGCCGGTTGCCGGCAGGGTGGTCGAAGGCCGCGTAGGCGGCGCCCATGCGGTCGCGAACTTCCTCGACGGTCCGGATGCTGTCCCTCGGACCGATCACGATCAGCCGCAGGCGCGCAGTAAAGGCCGGAAACGCGAGCTTCTGTTCGGCAAGCGTCGCGCTCAACGGCTCGCGTCCACGGAGCACGCGCGACCAGGCAAGCGCTCCGGTCGGCAGACCTGCGGCCACCGCGAAACCGGCGGCCAGTAGGGGAAGGTAGTCGCCGGACTGGTACCAGCCGTAGCCCTGCATCCCAGCTGCGCCGAGGCCAGCGAGTGCGACCAGGGGAAGGAGGCTGGCCGCGCCGGTCTCTGGACGCTCTGCTGGAACGCGCTGGCTCGACCGGGTGGCCCGCGCCTGGACCCTGGTTGTCCAACCCGACCGAGGCCGATGTCCCACCGTGATCTGGCCGATGACACGCATGTCGCCACGGGTGGCCGCCGCTGCCGCCGCCAGCACGCCGACCAATGGCTCGCCGTGCCTGGCATCCGTATCGAGCGGGAGGGCGACGTCCCGGTCGAGACCGAGTTCCACGAGCGACGCCAGCTCGTGCCCGGCGACATGGAGCGGGTCGAGGTGAGGACGATGCTCTACTGGGACTTCATCGAAGTGTGCCTGCGGATATGCCGCCCTGACCTGCCCGAGGACCGCCGTGGTTGCAGCATCACCTGCTGCGCGAACGTAGAACCGGAGTCCCGACTCCGTAGCGGTCCACTCGAATGCGAGTCCTTGGACACCAGCCAGCCCGGCGAAGACCGTCCTCGCGCGGGAGACCGGGTCGTCGTCCCAGCGGGAGGGGAAGAGTTCGCAGAGGACCGTGCTTCGGTCACGATGCGGGCGCATGCGGCGTCTCCTTCCCGGCAGTCCCCAACTCGGCCACCAGCCTCAAGAACCGCTCGCGGCCGTCCTCGCTGGCGCCGAGCTCGCCGAGGTCTTTGACGCCGTCGGGAAGACTGAGGATGCGGGCACGGGCCCCGAGGGATTCGGCCAGCTCGCGAGCGGCATGCTGCCCCTCGTCGTCGTTGTCGAAGACGAGGACGACCTCCGGCACGCGCTCCAGGAAGCGCAGCAGCTCCGCCCGGACGTGCGTGCCAAGTAGGGCGCAGATGGGCAGGTTCCAGTTCACGCCGGTGAGATAGTCGAAGGCGCCTTCGGTCACGAAGATGCGGCGGTGTCCTTGGACGCGCTCATAGCCGAGGATGGGCTTCGGCAACGAGAGGCCGAGGTACTTCAGCCGGCGCTCGTTGAGCGCCCGTCCGACCATCCAGGCGCACTGGCCCCCGCGCAGCTCGGGGATCACCACGCGCTCGGCGAGTGCCTCGTTGCCGGCCTTCCGCAGCAGCCCCATCTCCGCGGCTCGCCGCAGGCTGAACCGGTGGCGGCGCAGGAAGGGCTTGAGCGCCTGCCCGTCGCTGTAGCCAAGCCAGCACTCCTCGACGACCGCCATCCCGATGCCCCGGCTCTCGAGGTGGCGGAGTGCTCGCTCGTTGCGAAGGAGCGCCTCGTGGTAGAGGTCACAGGCCGCCGCGAGGATGAGACGGTCATCGACCGTGAGGGGAGACTCGGACCGTGCCGGACCACGCTTGGCGCCGTTTGTGGACACGCTCGCCGGAGCGGCTTCACCCAGCAGCTCCAAGGCGCGCCGGAAGCCGACCTTCTCCTTGCGCCGCACGAAGTCGATGACATCGCCCGAGGCCTTGCAGCCAAAGCAGAAGAAGCTCCGGGTGCTCGGGTAGACCACCAGGCTCGGGTGTTGCTCGTCGTGGAACGGGCAGCAGCCGACGAATCGCTCGCCGCGCTGCTGCAGCTTCACGCCATGGGACGCGATGACCCGCTCGATGGGGTTTCGCTGCTTGACCAGCTCGACATCAACGGACGGCATCACGCACCTCCTCGTCCCGCGCAACGAGTTCCGCGGGGTCGGTGGTAGCCAGCTCGTGTTCGAAGGGGCTCGCCTCGATGCGGAGGGCGAGGTGGTTCCCTGAGGCGAAGAAGAGGCCCTCGCCTTTGCGGCACGAGAGCAGGAACTCGCGTTCGCCGGCGCTCAGCCGGAAGGTGCTGGTGACGGCGTCGATCGTTGAGCTGTCCTGCCGCATCAACAGTTGGACCGAGGAGTTGGCGAGGACCGTGTGACCTTCCGCCGTTGCGAGGAAGTCCTCCACGTCCTGCGTTACAGTCGTCAGCCCGAGGTAGTGCTTACGCGCCTGGCGGGCCATCGATGCCAGGAAGCGGGCGCCCTCTTCGTGCTGGATCAGCGACCAGGCTTCGTCGATCAGCAGCATCCGCGGTTTGCGGCTGCGCCGGACCTCACGCCAAATGTGGTCGGCGATCAGGTAGACGCCGAGGGGGCGCAACTCCGGCTCGAGGTCACGGATATTGAAGACGACGAAGGGACGTTCAAGGTCGACCGACGTCGGCGATGAGAAGACGTTGCCGAGACTGCCGTCCACGAAACGTTCGAGGCGGTCGGCCAGGCCGAGTGGGTCTTCGCCTTCGCGCAGGACGTCGTAGAGGTCTCTCAGCACGGGCGGCGGCTTGCCGTGCGTGGATGGGTCGCGGGTGATCCCGGCGCGGCCGTAGGTCGCGAGGAGCGCCCGGTCGAGCGCGCCGCGCTCGCGCTGGCCGAGGCTGCTCCCCCGGTCGGCGAGCATCAGCCCAAGCAGGCCCTGGAGGGCGAGCAGCCGTTCGGTCAGCGCATCACGTGTCTCTCGGTCGCGCTCGACGCCCTGGGCGAGGTCGAAAGGGTTGATGTGGTGCGCCGAGCTGCCCGAGAGGCGGATGTACTGCCCGCCCACGGCGTCGCAGATCCGCCGGTACTCGTCTTCGGGGTCGATGATGTAGTACTCGACGCCACGCATCAGCGCCCTGAGCGCCTCCACCTTGCAGGCGTAGGACTTGCCCGCGCCGCTCTTGGCAAAGACCACCTTGTTCGCGTTCTCCAGCTCGCGGCTGAAGGGGTCGAAGATGACGAGTGAGTTGTTGTGGACGCTGATGCCATAGAGGATCCCGGCCTGCATCGAGAGGTGGCTCGACGTAAACGGGATCATCGTGGCCGCGCTGGTCGTATCGAGGTTGCGGTAGCGTCCGAGGTAGTCACGCCCCGCCGGGAGGCAGGAGAGGAAGCCCGGCAGCATCTCGAAGAGCGCGGCGCGAGAGGACGCCATCATCCCGCCGAGCGCCGTCTCCACGCGGCGATGCAGGTCGTCCACGCTGGAGGCGGAACCGGATCGGAGACACACGTAGAGGCTGACCGAGAAGACGCGCTCCTCGCCCCGTTGGAGCGCATCCCGCAGGCGTTCCACGTCCTCGTAGGCGATCTCGCGCTCGGCGCTGGCGATCTTGCCGCTGCGGGCGTCGAGCAGGCGCGAGGACTGGAGTTCCACGAGCTTGTGGGTGAGCCGGCGCAAGGTCGTCGCGGAGTCGAGCGGGTCGACGTGGATGCTCAGGTCCAGCGGCTCGTCGAAGTCGATCAGGCGGGCCAGCCAGTTGGGATGCACGTAGCGCGGGTAGTCGCTGAGCCCGAGTACCCGGACGTAGCGGCCGTCGATGACGAGGTGCGAGCGGGAGGCCTCGATGGCAGCCGGGGCCAGATGGTCGATGGCCGATCGCGTGCCGAGCTCGAAGCGAAGGTCGTCGGCCGAGGGCTGGTGCCGGCGTGGACGGTGATGCAGGGGAAGGCTAGCCATGCTGCTGAACCTCCTTCCGGAATTGCGTGACCACCGGTCTCGCGCCGGCGCTGAGTGACGGCGCCACCTGGGAGACCTGTGAGCAGAGGCAGGCCGCCCACAGCTCGGCGAGCGCTTCGCTCCGCAGCCGCTGCGAGCTGACGCCGAACGAGGTCAGCCCCTGGGCTATCTCGTGGCAGCGCGCCTCGAGCTGGGCCGCCGCGACGGCGAGTTGCTGTTCGTCCCGCCCGCGCGTTGCGCGTTGCCACGGCCAGCGGATCGCGACATGGCCCTCGCCTTCCCCGTGGCCAGACGGCACGACGAGGTAGAAGCGCCGCTCCAGCAACGTCCGTTCTCGCGCAAGTCGGCTGACGAACATTTCGTGGTCGAGGGCGAGGCGGCGGATGGCCTCGCTGTTGGCGTGGGTCGTGACGTTGGTGCGGAACCCGGCGAGGTAGGGCTCGACGTTGGTCGGAAGGATGCGGACGAGCATCTGGACGGGATGGCTGAGGGAGTTGAGGAAGGACCGATAGGCGGCCATCACCGACTCCTGCTCCTCCTCGGATTTGAGGGCGAAGTTGACGCTCTGTGCCTGGACGACCGCCCGGTACTCGCCTCCCCGGAGACAGAGCACGCCCTCGACGATCTCTTCCAGCGGCAGCATCTCCTGGACGCTTCCGTGCTTCCCGTTCGCCGTCATCGGTGCACGCTCCCGTGACTGATATCGAGTTCTTGCCGGTCAGGCAGCACGACCTCGAAGCGCGCCTCCTCGGACGTAGCCATCTCGCGCGAGGTGCGGACGCGCCAGACGACGACGCGCGGGATGCTGTCGTAGCGGAGGAGGACGAAGGCCCAGTCCTCCAGCGAACGGCCCGCCGGCTGCCAGAGCGACACGGCGGCAGTCACCAACAGGACCGTCGCCCCGGCCGCGAGACGGACGGCGAGCGGCAGCGGCGCTTCGCTCATGGCGGAGTACGCCAGGGCCAGGCCGATGATCGCCACCATCAGCTGCCGCATCGTCAGGCCGGCAAAAGCCTTGTCCTCGATGTTGAGGTGGGTGGGGACTTCGTGGCGTTGCACAGGCATCTCCTCATCAGTGTTCGAGGAAAGCGTGCTGGGAGTGGTTCCATGGGCGTTCCAGGATCCGAGCCGACCCGTTCAAACCTGGGCCTTTCTGTTCCAGGTTCACTCCTATGGCATTAGCGCTGGGCGTTTCAAGCGCTCACGTGACTCGGCGTAAGGAGAGATGCAACCTGGCTCGCTCGATCCGCGCGTGCGCCCGGACAGCTTGCTGGAGTAGTTCAGAGGCCGGTTGCAGCCGGAGCCACTACTACGAAGTGGGTACCTTCGGCATTCCAGCGAATGACGGGGGCTTGGTAATCCCAACTGATGACCTCAGGAATCAGCGTCCGGACGTCACGTGTGCGGACATCCATCAGCTCGATGCTGTAGCGAGCCATCGTGAGGGACTCAAAGCCCGGGCCCTTCACGTGCCCGGCGGTGCCTCGGAGCATCGCGACCGCCACGAAGGTGCCATCGGCGTTCGGAGCGCCGAATCGGCCCGTGTCCACGCAGCGCGCTGTCGAGCTTCCCGCATACACGGCTGTGCCATCGCACCCGGGGGCGCCTTGCAGTGCCGCGACGGGCCCACCTGCACCGACGACCACCGCGCCCGCGTCGGTGCGCCACATCAACCACTCGGGAGCCGCGCCGGGGAGTTCCGCGACGGTGTCGAAGGTGTCCGCATCGATGATGGTGGTCATCCCCGCGTCGGCCTTCGGCGACGGACCCCATGCGGGCGAGTAGAGGTACTGGCCGGACGCGTCGAAGGCAACCGGCCACGACAGCGGCGCCTGTTGCTTCGAGCCCGCCCCGAGGTCTTCGTATACTGCGGGCCCGGAGAGTTCAGCGCCCATCGAATATACGATCCGGTCTTCGGTCGGGTGCCAGGCCGGTGCGAGGGTCACGTCGCTGCCGGCGCCTATCTGTCGGGTTGAGCCCGTAGCAACTTCGCTCAGGAACCGCCGCAGATCGCCGCCAAGCTCCGCGAACGCTACATATTGCCCCGTTGGCGACCAGCGCGGACCGTACCGCCCGTCGCATCCGCCGCAGTGGACAAGTCCCTTCTGCAGTTCGGTAGTCTCTCCCGTCGCGACGTCGACTACCCACTGGTCCCAGGAGCGAACGCTGAAGCCGGCGGGTACCTGCACCTCACCGGCGTCCTTTTCGAAGAGCATCCATTCCCCGTCAGGGGAGAAGAAGCCGCAGGCGTCGACGCCGGGATACGCCCGTCCGTCGATCGTGACGACTCCACCGGGCGCCGAGCAGCGGCTGGTAGTTGTTGCCAGCGCTGCAGTCGAACCATCGAAGTTGAATCGCGGCGTACCCAGGCCTGCCGACACCTCCACCACCGCGCCATCGAACCGCGCGTGCGAAGCCAACTGGTCGGCGCTCTCGTACAACGTCCGCACGCTCCCGGTGGGTGCTTCCACCAGCCAAACCCTCGAAGGGACTACCAGCACGCCGTCCGGGGTGACGGTTGGGGTGGGAGAGACGGACGGCGCCGTTGTCGCCGTCGAGGTGGTCTGCGTCGGCGTGGGATCCGGTTCATCGTCGCCATCGCAGCCAGCCACCGTTAGAGCCAACGCTGCCAGCAGTATGAGTCGCTTCATCACCGATGCCAGACTCCGTCACTCCGAGCTTAGTTCCGCCGAGAGGGGGCGCGATGGCCGGCGGGGCGGAAATTCCGTACCCGATGGCCCTGGTCGCGGTTCGATCAGCATTCCAGGATCCGGGCCGATCCGTTCCAATGTCGGCCGCTCCGTTCCAAGTTCGCTCCAAGTGGGGGCCCGTCGCTGGCCGCGCCTTCCCGCCTCTGACCATCCTCGCGTGCCATCGCACGAAGGAACTCCTGGCCCGGCAGAAATGATCCTTTGGCCCATGCCAGCAGGCCCGGGTGCGATACACGTATACAGGGAAAACCGAACCTTGGAGGCGAAGATGACAAAGCGACTCCGTGGCATCCTAATACCGTTGGTGGCGGTCGCCTGCTTAGCGGTGGCCGTCCAGCCGGCCATGGCCGCTCCTGCGGTGACCGCAACCCCCGGGGCGGCTCCGGATTCTTACGTCGTAAAGGGGACTGGATTCACACCAGGGGCAACGGTGACCGTTTTCGACGCCAGTGCTTGTGGAGGGGAGACTCGGTGCCCTAACGACTACAGCGTCGGCCAAACGACCGTGGATAGTGGCGGCTCGTTCACCGTATCGGTTCAGCTTGACCCCACCTTCCAGCCCTCGGCAGGACAGACCAAGCGCGCACTGCAGATTGCCCAGAGCGACTGGACGCCCGCCCAGCTCAATGAAGCGCCCCTCGTTCAAATCCCGCTCCATCACACTGGCACGCCCGGGGCACCTGATACCGGCGGCGGCGTCTCGCCCACAAGCGGTCCAAGTTCTTTGGAACTAGCCGGCATCTCGCTCCTCACATTAAGCGTCATGATGGCAGCATTCTCCGCTGGGGTTACCAGACGGCAGCGCTAGCAAGACAGGTCTGTGTTCACGAAGAGTGTCGATCGTGAGTGCCTCAGGCGAATGCCGGTCGGTGCCGGAATACCCCTGGGGCACGAAGCCTGAGCCGCGCCCCGCGTAGCGGTCGACCGCGAAGCGTGGCCGCGCCAGGACCTCTTGCCCCTCGAAGACATCGTCTGGATCGCCGATTCCTCCCTGCCGAGCCGGCGCTACCGCGCAGTGCTGAAGGCGCCGAGTGTGTAGCTGCGCGCTCCGGTCAGACGACGAGCGGGGACGACTCCCGGCGAGTTAGCGGCGGCCGTCGTTGAGCTAAGCGCGCGCCGGCACTGTCTTGGGCCTCGGCGACCGGACAGCCCACCGAACACCGCTGCGTTCACTCGACCCGCAACCCGTGGGTGCATGGCCCTGGCGGCAGGTCCCCTGTCACGGGCCGTTGGAACGAAATGAGAGCGAGTTCGGAGCAGGCGGCCCCACCTTGGAACGGGCCGCTCGGAATCCTGGAACGCTGAGGGAACGCAGATTCGCAAGCTGACTCATCACGGCTTCCTGGCCGCTGGAGTCAGACATGCGCATCCTCATCCTTGCCGCCCTTGCACTGGGATTGGCCGGCGCGCTCGTGGTTGGAGCAACTTCCGCGATCGCGCAGGAGGCCGACGACAGCTCGTCCAGCGTGTCGTCGGCCGGCATCCCTCTCCTCAACAGCCCTCCTGCGCCGGTTCAGCAGCAGGTCCCACCTGGCCAGCCTGGGCCAGACGGTCAACCGCCACCTGACACGCCGGTCGACCTCCCGATCCCCGATCCGACCGACTGGATCCCCAATCCCCTGGACTGGCTTCCCGGCGGCCTCAACCCCGTCAACTGGGCGAAGGACATCGTCAACGCGGTGTTCACGCTCATCGGACAGGCGATGCTCGAGGCGATTCGCGGGTTCGTCGACTGGGCGCTGGGCATGGGCGGCTCGTCGCTCAACTTCGTCACGCGGACACCGGCCGAAGGCACCTACGACAGCCCGACCGTCCGCAGCCTCTATGACTTCTCCCGCGCGATCGTGAACGTCGCACTGGCGGTGGTCGTCATGTGGGGCGGCTTCAACGTCATCATTAAGGAGCACACCAGGTCGCCCTACCACGAGGCGATGGAGCTCCTCCCGCGCGTCATCCTCGCCGCGCTCGCCGCCAACCTGACGATCGAATTCGCGCGGATGCTGATCGACATCAACAACGCCCTCGCCGCGGGTGTCGGCGATGTCGGCCTCCCCGGTTACGACCAGGCGACACCCTCGCAGGAGGGCCTGGCGCTCATCTTTACCGCCGTCGCCTACGGCATCGTCGCGATCCTCCTGGTCTTCCAGATGCTGATGCGCCTGGCCCTGCTGGCGATGCTCATCGTCCTCGGGCCAATCGCCGCACTGCTCTGGGTGCTGCCGCAGACGCAGCAGTGGACGCGCTGGTGGACCGACCTCTTCGTGATCACCGTCTTCCAGCAGGCAATCCAGGTCATGGTCCTGGCGCTCGGCACAGCCCTGATGGTCGAGCTGACGCCCGGGAGCGTCTCCAACGCGCTCCTGACGATGCTCCTCGGTCTCGCGGTTTGCTGGCTGACCCTCAAGGTCCCCTCGCTCCTGCGGTCGGCCCGGAGCCAGGCCGGCGTCACCAACGTCCTCACGTTCGCGATGGCCACGCACGCGCTTGGCGCGATGGCGGGAGCGGGTCGTGCCGGCGCTGCAGCGGGCGGCGCAGGTGCCGCTGGTGCCGGCGGTGGGCCAGCTCCACGGCCAGCAGCGGGAAGGGCGTAGGCCGTCGTCATGAACGCGAACCCACCTACAGGCGACATTTTCGGCAGCGTCGGAAGCGAGGGCCTCAAGGTCGCGGGCGTGGTCGGCGTCGCGTTGCTCGCACCGATGCTCTTCCTCATGGCCGCGCTCGGCGGCACTCCGGGCATCGCCCAATCGCCGGCTTCCGCCGCAGCGCTTGTCGAGATTCCTACTGTGCACCTCGCCGTGATGCAACAGGTGGCTGCCGCCACCGGCATCCCCTGGCAGGTGCTGGCCGCGATCGCGAAGGTCGAGTCGGGCTTCGGGGCGAACATGGGCCCGAGCTCGGCTGGCGCCCTCGGCTACTGCCAGTTCATGCCCGCCACCTGGGGACAGTACGGCGTCGATGGCGACGGCGACGGCGTCGCCGACCCATTCAACTACCGCGATTGCTTGCCTGCTGCTGCCCAGCTCCTCCGCGCCAACGGGGCGCCCGGCGAGCTTCGGAGTGCGCTCTACGCCTACAACCACTCCTGGTCCTACGTGGACCACGTCCTCAGCGTCGCCACCAGTTACGGCTACCTCGACCCGGCGGGCATCCCGGCCCAGGCGGTCGCGCTCGCGCGATCCCGGCTCGGCCTGCCCTACGTCTGGGGCGCTGCTGGGCCAGACAGCTTCGACTGCTCGGGCCTGACCCAGTGGCTCTATGCCCAGCTTGGCATTTCCCTCCCACGCACGTCGCAGGCGCAGCTCAACGCCACGATGCCCGTGGCGCTGGAGTTCCTCCAGCCGGGCGACCTCCTCTTCTACGAGAACACCTACCCGTCCCCCGAGCGCATCACCCACGTCGGCATCTACGCGGGAAACGGCGTCGTGATCATGGCCACCCAGCCCGGCGAGTTCGTTAAAGAGGTGTCCATGGACGACCCGTACTGGGCCAGGCACTTCGCCAGCGCCGGACGCCCGGTGAAAGGACCAGTCGCATGACCGGCGGACGTGGCGTGATGCTCATCCTCGGCGGGCTCGCCGCCACCCTGCTGGCAATAGCGATGGTCAGTGGCTGGCAGGGAGCGAACCGCCTGCAGGGCCAGGGCGAGGGCATGGGCGAGGTGGAGGAAGCAGCCCGCCTCTTCGTCGAGGCCTACGGCACCTTCGACTTCCGCGAGCCCACCGCCTACCGCGATCGGTTGCTGGCCCTGAGCACCGGCGACGTCCATGCGGCAGTCGCCGCATCGCAGGTCGACCCAACCGCGCTCGGGCAGCAGCAGACCATGACGACCGGCACGGTGTCGGTCCAGGTCACCGCCTACTCGGACACTGAGGCGACGGTGGCCGCCACTACCGAACAGACCCGCCGCGCCGTTGATGCGACGACCGGACAACTCCGCGAGCAGCGGCTCCGGCAGCACGTTACCTGCCGGCTTGTCCGTGTCGAGGGCCGCTGGCTCGTGGCCGAGTTCCGGCTGCGGTCGGAAGAACCCCTTGAGAACACCGGCAGATAGGAGGCCGACGTGATGGAACAGATCAACACTCTCTTCGAAAACCTGCTCAACATCGGCATGGGCGTCGGCGCCGCCGTGGCCGCGTTCTTCGTCATGTGGGGCGCCTTCCTCTATATGAGCGCCGCCGGCAGCCCCCACCAGATGGAGCGCGGCAAGTCGGCCATCGTGAACGCCCTGATCGGCTTCTCGATCGTGCTCCTGGCGAGGGTCATCGCGGGGATGATCCAGGATTCGATTGGTGCGTGAGGCTCCGCGCGCTGCGTGCGGGTCGTGACCTGGTACACGGTCGGTCCTGGAGTCGCGTGGGCGATGGTAGTGCTTCGGTCCCCGCAACCCGAGTCGTCGCCCGCCAGCGGCATCGTCTGGATACAGCGTGCCAACGCGTCGGCGCTATGGTTTCGAAACACAAGTCATCGAAGCGCACGACTCGGATTCGATGGTCACCGTCAATCCCAGAGGAACGCCGAAGGGCATGCTCGATGAGCGGAATCGCTTTATCCTCCGCGGAGGGAGACGAATCGGGAACGATGAATGCGACAGAAGCGAGGCTTTTGCGAATCGAGGTCGATGATGGCTTCCTGGCGGGCCTCGAACTCGACTTCGCGCTAGGTCTCAATGTGATCATCGGCGCCCGTGGAACTGGCAAGACGTCCCTGATTGAGCTTCTGCGTTACTGCCTCGACGCCCCAACCTTTACGGACGCCGCCGGGCCGAAGGTCACACAACAGGCGGTGGCCGTCCTTGGCGACGGACGCGTTACGGTGGAACTAGTCCTCGGTGATGAGCGAATGGTCGTCCACCGAACTGCCCGCGACGAGGAGCCTCGAGGGTCGGGCCGCCAGGCATTTCCAGTGACGGTGCTCGGCCAGAACGAGATCGAGGCCGTTGGCGCGTCGCCGCTGGGACGTCTCAATCTCATCGACCGTTTCCTTGGTGATCGGTCGGAGTTTGACGCGAACGTTCTCTCACTGGGCACGCGGCTGCGGTCTTTGACGAGCGAGGTCACCAATCTGCGGGAGGCGCGTGCCGAGATCGAAGGCCAGATCGAGATGCTCTCTAGTGTCCCTGCCGCCCTAGATGCGGCTCGGGCAGAGCAGCAGAGCGCGCTCCAGTCAATTGAGGGAGCTGATAAGCAGCAGAAGCAGCTTCAAGCGCTGCAGACGCGAAGCGCGGCGTTATCGACGCAGTCAGGAGTATTCCAAAGGTCTCGCGAGGCGCTCCAGCACTTTGGGGCGGGCATTCGCGCATTGCTTCGCAACCCCGCGGCGCCAGAATCTTGGCCGTCGACCGCTGGTGAGGAGGACCGCCTTCAGCCGATTCGTGAGTCGTTTCAGCAGGCGCTTCGGAATCTGCGCCTAGCATCTAGCTCCGTCGACAACGCGTTGCAGCAACTGGAAAGCGTCGAGAGCACGACGGCTGCGGAGCGCGCGACATTCGAGGAACAGGCCCGAGGGCTGCGACGGTTCCTGAATCAGCTTCGCGAAGGGTTCAGCGCAATCGCCCGACGAGTCAGCGAACTCGAGGAACAGGCGGGCGAGCTCAATGCGTTGCAGGCGTTGAGAGATGAGCAGGATCGCCGAATCAGTGAGGTGGCCGCGCAACGACGGGAAGTGTATCGACAGCTCGACGCCGTACGAGAGACCCGATACAAGGATCGCGCCGGTGTCGCTCAGCGGCTGAATTCGGAGCTGGGCAAGTCCATCAAAGTGACCATCACGAGGTCCGGGAACACCACCAGGTATGCATCGGCGATTACGGCAGCGCTACGAGGAACAGGCCTGCATTACAACCGTCTAGCGCCTGTTGTGGCCTCGCGAATGTCGCCCCTAGAACTTGTCGAGAGCGTGGAAACTGCAGATCGCGAATCCTTCGCCCAAGTGATTGAGATCGCCGCAGATCGAGCTGATGCTGTGATATCTGGCTTGGCCGAGTCCAATTTGGCCGACATAATCTCAGTACCAATCGAAGACAGCGTCACCTTAGAGCTACTGGATGGCGTCGAGTATAAAGATGTCAATCAAGTTTCCATTGGCCAAAGATGTACCGTCGTCCTACCGATATTACTGAGCCAACATGGTAGCGTATTAGTCCTCGATCAACCTGAAGATCACCTCGACAATTCGTTTGTCACTGAGACGCTGGTTGAGGTCTTGCGCCACCGTGGCGGGAACGACCAACTTATCATCGTCAGCCATAACGCCAACATTCCAGTGTTGGGTGAGGCCGACCAGGTCGTTGCGATGGGCTCAGATGGGCGGCGAGCGTTCGTGACTAGTAAAGGCCCGCTGGAATCGGCGGCCTCTGTCGCTGCCATCACTACCATCATGGAGGGTGGAGCGGAAGCTTTCGAGCGCAGAGCACGGTTTTATCGCAAGGTCCTCGGATAGCGATGAGCGAAGAGGAGTTGCTAGCCCTTCAGCACGGGCCGCCAGATGAGCGGCTCAGGGCTGCGCGCCAGCTTCTCCGGACTGCTGCGCGTCCGGACCTTGATGCGCTCAAGCGCATACGCCAGGAGGAGCGCGACGCATGGGTGCAGTTCGCTTTGGACCAAGCGATAAGGAGGGTCGATGATGGTGCGGGCGCCCCCGAGCCGCAGCCTGTCGGTTACGGAGACGGACTTGAGGCGAGCCTCCTGGACGATGTCCGCGCTCAAGCCACGGCCTCCGTTACGGCTACCTTCATGCATGAGATCAATCCTCTCGTCGGGCGCATAGAGGCGGTAGCTCGTGCCGAGGTCCCCAATTACGACGAGGGCAAGACGGCCCAGGCGATATCTAGGCTAAAAGGGCTGATGGAGGCGTTGAGGCTCCTCAACGAAGCGTCCAAACCGCCCCAGGCGGAAGATCTGGACCTTACCGAGCTCATCCATCAAGTCGGCTACGAACTGACTGTCCCGAACGACGTGGAACTCGTGCTCGTACGCGACGACCCTGTTGCGATTGTTGGTGACGGTAACTTGATTCGCCTGCCCGTTGCCAATGCCTTGCGCAACGCCATCGAAGCCTGTATGGCCGCGCCCAAGCGGGAGGAAGTCCGCAGGGTGGTGGTGAATTGGGGTACCACAGATCGGGACGCGTGGGTCTCGGTGCTAGATGACGGTTGTGGACTACCAGATGGCTTCGACAAAGTCTGGGAAGCAGGCCGCACTAACAAGTCACGGGCTGAGCACTATGGAATGGGCCTGTCCATCGCCCGGGCAGCGGCAGCCTCGGTGCGTGGGCGGCTGAGCCTTCGCCCTAGGGAGTCCGGCGGTTCCGCTTTCGAAATGAGGTGGCCCCTTGAGCGAGATTGATCCGGTCCGGGTCCTTGTTGTCGAGGATCGTAACGACGTCATTGACGACCTCGAGTCGGGCCTGGGAGCCGGCCCCTTACCAGTCCAGCTACACGTTGCAAGGAGTCGGGATTCGGCGCGCGTACAGCTTGCCGGCGAGGGGTTCGACTTCATGGTGTGCGATCTTAAGATCCCCACGACAGACGGAGCCCTCGATGAGGCTGAGGAGCATGGCCTCTTCATTCAGCAGACAGCGAAGACCGAGTTCCCTGGCATGCCGTGCTTCTTCCTGACGGCATACGGAACGGTTCAAAATATGAGCAGTCCGTTAGCTATGGGAGGTACCGATGATCTGTACGGTGACGGCTTCAAGCTAAGTCTAGTCGAATACTTCGGCAAGGAAAATCTCAGCACCTTTCTTCAACGAGTCCATTGGCACATGGAGCAGTTGAAAGGTCTCTTGTCAATCAGTATCGAGACGCCTGAGAGTCTCAAACTCGACAGATGGGATCTGCGCGCAGTCAGAATTTTTGCACGTCGTAGCGGTGGTACCAAGGTGATGATTACATTGCAAGGAGGTGGTCTTTCCAGTGCACGCACACTCAGCCTTCAGGTCCTCGACGACGAAGCGAGAATAGTTGCTCGAGCGTTTGCCAAGATAGACCATTGGCGAGAGATCAAAGAAGAGCGAGACCGCTATGAGCGATTCGTCCCTCGACTTCTGCCAGTCGGCTCATGCCCTCCGATAGCAGGCACGGTCGATGCGGTAATCGGCTCAAAAGCTGCTCTGTTCTACACACTGGCGAGTGATCATCTGCAAGACTTCTTCTCTATAGCGGCGACCGACGCGGTGCGGGCCAGCGATGTCGTTGTCCGAGTGAGGGAGGTCTTGAAGCCGTGGAACGACCTAGCCGAAACAAAAACGCTCAACGTGAGGGAACTTCGAAGGTCGCGAGTTAGGGATGAGCTGCTGGTTCAGCATACCGATCTTCTTGACATTCCGGTCTTGGACGACCTTGAATCTCGTTCAAAGGTGATGAGACTGCACCGCCAGCACGGAGACTTCCACGGCCGAAACGTGCTCGTGTCGGACGACGGCCATCCCTTGCTCATCGACATTCGCGATGCTGGAACTTATCCCGCAGGTTGGGATCCGATCATACTCGAGATGAGCATGCTGTTCCTCCGCGACAGCCCTTTCGCAGGATGTGGATGGCCCACTGTTGCCGGCGCCAGGAACTGGGCGCTGCTAGACGCGTATGGAGCCGACTGCCCCTTCGCAGAGCTGGTGCGGGTTGTTCGCGGATGGGCACTGGACGAGGTGCTTTCGCCTGCCGACGCCTATGTCCTGGCCTATGTGGACGCGCTGCGCCAGCTCAAGTATCCCGACACGGACAAGGAACTGGCGGCGACAATCGCGATGGCGGCGGCGCGAGCTGCACTTGCAGAGTGGACGGCAGCACCCGGATGAACGCGACGAGGCATGGATCAGTCGGATCAAGGCCTTCGGTAAGCGAGGCCGAGTGCGTGTCCCGTCGCGTCGAGTAGTCGGTGCATTCAGAGCAACCCTAACCAACCGGCTTTTCGGCGTTGCGATCCGCTCACTCCCGCTCAAAGCCCTGGCTGGTGAACTTCAGCGAGCGTCCGTTCTCGGTGACTGTACGCACCACGTTGTCAGGCACACCGTCTGGGACATCCGCTTCGATCTCCAACGTCACGCGCACATCGGCGCCGACCAGCCCCGCAAGGTGGGCGATAACCTCGTCCGCGATGCGGCTCGCGTCCCGGCCGGCTCGGCTCGGATCGAGGGCGACCGTTCCATGAAAGCGCCTGGGCTTCATCTCGGACGCCGTTGCCGGGCCGTTGTCGGTTGTGACGGTGCCAGCCGCAGTCGAACCTGAGGCTGGCACCGTCACAACAGTTGAAGTGACTCCTCCCTGACTGGTGGTGCCCGCGGCCTTCGCGGCGTCCTCTTCGAGCTGGAGTTGGGCCCACTCGGCGCGCACAAGGAGACCGGCGTCGTTCTGACGCGACACCTCGGCCGCCTCTCCGCAGCGAAGACCGCGGTAGCGATTGCTCGCCTCGTCGAAGCTCTCGGCGTACGCGAACGAATCTTGTGTCCAGAGGAGGGTACGAAGGCCGGAGCGGATGGCCTCAAGCAAGACTTCAGGTTCGCGCAGCCGTGGGAGATAGGTGTACAGCGCAAAGTCGTCGATGAGCTGACGAATCGCGACGTGATCGCCTCGCCAGAGCGGGATGTCGTCGAGGTACTTCTTCAGGACCGTATGGCCGAGGCCGGTGATGAGCAGCTCATCGCCGCGGAGCTTCTTGCTGGCGCGTGCTGCGAGCCGATCCTGCCCGGACAAGCGGATGTTCTGCCACGTCACCGGAGCCTGTGGAGTAGGCTGCACCGGCACTAGCAACCATTGATAGGTCTCCGGGATGCGCGCGTTTACCGCGCTGTCGCTGGCTGTGCGCTGGGTCTCGGCCTGTTTCACGCGGCTCGGATCCAGCTCCAACTGCACCCTCTCAGTCAGGATCGAATCCCAGGCGAGGTACCGACGGGTCGCGTCATCGAGGTCCTGCAGACGGACTGCATCGGCGGCGAGGAACACGAGGGTGTTGCGGTAGCTTCGCGGTGCGCTTCCGCGGCTCTCCAGGATGGCTTTCGCCGCCTGCTCCGCCAGGTTGTTCTCCCGGCTGTAGCGGTGGTCAAGTCCGAGAATCACAAGCCGCGCGTCGGTATCGTCGGGAACGTCGTACCCGGACTGCGGGAATGGGTGGACGCGCGAGAAGTCGCCTTTCGAGCCGTTCTTCCGATCATCCACATCGAGCCGGATGCGGCGCTCGATCTCCTGCGCGACCTTGTCCGGCTCTCGCTTCAGTTGCTCAGCGCGGTCCTCGGCCATCTTCGTGACCGTGGGTTGGGTGGAGTACCAGTACCGGTTGCCGTCGGCGTAGAGGTAGGTCGCCGCAGCGCTCAGCCGCCGGAGTGCATCGCCGAAGATGGCCGGCGATTCGCCCGGCATTACGCAGCCCAGCTTGATTCGCCGGTCCTCGACTCCGCGGTGTGCCGCCTCGGCCGTCGGGGCCGATCCGAGATAGATCGTCCGCGCGACGCGCCGGGTGGCGTGTGACCGGCCGAGATTCGGCACCTCGCCGTCGATGCGAAGTGGGAGTGCGTTGGGTCCGTCCACGTCGCGTTCGATGACCGGTACCCAGCCCTCCGGCAGGTATCGCGTCAGCTCGAACTGCACGCGCGGGTCGTCGATCGGGATGTTGCACGGCAGGATAAGCGGGTTACGGTCGCCCTTCTCCCAGAGACTGTGGATGACGGCCGCCATGAGTCGCAGCACACCGCGCGTACGCTGGAACTTCACCAGCGTCGACCAGTCTCCATAGAGGCGGTCGAACACCTCGGGATGGATGGGGTACGCGTCCTTGGTTCGACGCTCGTAGTCCGATTCGCGGCACTCAGGCGGGAACTCCTGGTGTTGGGTCCTGTAGAGCTCGGCGAAGGCTCGGGCCACGGTGTCACGGTCGGTGAACTTCTCGGGGCCGTCGAGAGACTGGAACAGGCGCCGGCGCACGATCTCGAAGCCCTCCTCAGCGCTGGCCGGACGCCACGACGATTCCACGCGCCCGATGACGTTCTGGAGCCGCTGCAGTGCCTCACGGCCACGCTGGCCGCCGACCTCGATGTCGTCCGCTTGGGCATGGGGCGACGTGGCCGTGTCGGATGCCGGCAGGCTGATAACAAGCAGGCAGTTCTCCGCCAGCTTGGCCGATTCGGTGAGTGCCTGGGCGAAGGTGAAATGCGTGTCGAAGTCGCCAGCCGGCAGGTCCTTCGCGTCGTGGAGCTGGCGCGCGTAGGCGACCCACTCATCGATGAGAATGAGCGCCGGCCCGTACTCGGTCATCAGCTCCCTGAGTCGGTCGCCGGGATTCGTTGCGCTTTCATCGTCAGCGCGGATGCGGTCGTAGGCGGGACGGCCGCCGAGCTGCCAGGCCAGCTCGCCCCAGAGCGTGCGCACAACCGTCCCGTCCGGCTTCGTCGTGGGGTTGCCGGGCGAGATCTTGTTGCCCACTAGGACGACGGGCTTCGCCACTCGGGGCAGCTCCGTCACGCCGGCATCTGCCATGACCGCGTCGACCCCCGCGAGTTCGCTCGGCTTCACGCCGGAGAAGAGGTGGTAGAGGGCGAGCATTGAGTGCGTCTTGCCGCCGCCGAAGTTCGTCTGGAGCTGGACGACCGGATCGCCGCCCGCGCCGGAGACGCGGCGGATGGCCCCTGCCAGCATCTGCTTGAGGCTCACGGTCAGGTAGGTACGCCGGAAGAACTCCACTGGGTCGCGGTATTCGTCCGAACCCTCGCCGAGGTGGACCTGCCAGAGATCCGCCGCGAACTCTGCCTGCTGGTAGCGCCCGGAGGCAACGTCCGGGTGTGGCGTGACCACATCCCGCCAGGCCTTCAAGTTGCCCGTCACCGGCGCGTCGACCACGGTCCCGGCCGTGCGGCGCTGCTGACTGCGCACCTGCTCGTCGAAGCGGACGCGCTGAAGCTCCATCGACATCTTTTCGACTTCCTCTGCCTGCGGCGCCGAGACCGCCGTTAGAAGACGCGAAGTCGAGTCGAGCGCCCGGTAGGTGTCGTTTCCTGAGAAGGCGTTCTGGTGCGCCCATTTATTCCGGATGTCGATCAGCTCGTTGACCAGGCTACGCTCGGCTCGGCCGAGCGTCAGCCTGAACACCTCGCCCCAAAGGCGGTCCATCACGACCAGCAACACCGCGATGTCGTTGAGCGGGTCAGCCCGGTCGCCGCCGAGGCGGGTATCGCTGAGGATGTCGCGGATCTGGTCGGTGGCGCCGCCGCTGTAGCGTGACCGCACCTCGCGTTCGACGAACGGGCGGAGGCCATCCCTCAGCAGGTCCAGCGCCTTGCCGACGCGCTCGGTATTTGTGATGGCCATGCTTGACTCCTAGATCAACGTCCCTTGTAACTGGTCGCGTGGTGTCTCCTGGGCGAGGCGCATGATTTCCGGCCAGCTCTGGACCAGGGCGTTGTAGGAGAGCGCTTCGGAAGCGCGTTTCTTGCGCTCGCAGAGGGTGTAAAGACGATAGCAGAGTTCGCGGGCAGTCTCGGCGTGGCTGCCGAGCTTCGCAGCCAGCGCGGCGGCCGCGGGTTCGCCACCCGTTTCCAACGCGCGCACGAGCTGGTGGACGCTTTCCCAGGCGGTGAGCCGCCGGTCCTTCTGCGGGTCCCAGTCGGCGCTCAACTCGGAGGGCCGTAGCAACCGCACAACACCGCGGCCCGACTTCACGACGCCAGCATCTTCCAGACCTTCGATGCTGGTGTTCTTCGCCTTGCTGAGCGTCTCAGCGACGCCGTACTGGCCCTCGTTGAAGCCAACCTGCTCGAACCACGCGACGGCCCAACGGCTATCGGCGTCGAAGTCCCCCTCCTGCTCGGTCAGTGCCTCGTCGAGCACATCGTTGATAAGCGCCAGCGCCTCTCGCACCTTCATCGGTTCGCCCGAAGCGTCGAGCACGTTCGAGTATCGTGTGAAGACAGCCATGCCGGGACCAATGGCCGCCTGCGCGAGGTCGACCGGGGCAATGTTGCCGTGCTGCAGGTCCCGTAACGCGGCGGGCAACTCCAATTTGAGTTCGGCAACGAGCTGGCCACGCGTGGCCTGCGTGCACCATCCGGCCGCGGACGGCAAACAAGCACGATGCTCGATGCGAGCGCGTTTGAGCCGATCCCGACCTGCCGGTTGTCTCCTTCGGTGCGCATCGGCCAGGTGCCGGTAACCATCAGTCTGGTACGAACAATGGCATCAAGAAAGGTCTCCCAGCCGGTACTCGCGATACCTGCACCAGGTCGCGCCTCGCTCTGCTTAAACGCATAGTAGACGGTCATGGGAAACGCCGTATGAGACTGACCAGCGAGACGCACCATTGCAGAAGTCATGCCGTCAAGGAAGAAGGTCTCGGCGGCTTTCTTGGTTCCGTGACGATGCGGCACCGCCACAAGTTCCTCGGACTTGGGGGCCGCGAGCGTTGAGAAGAGCTCTGGATAGATCTCCCTAAGAGATGGCCTCAGGCAGACATAGAAGAAGTCAGAGAGATCCGAGTATCCAATGTTATCGTAGTAAGGGGGATCAGTGCTAATCATAGCTACGCCGGATGAGCCAAGCTGTACGTCCTGAACATTTGCTTGCCTGGCATGCCCATTCCCAGACGAAAGTGCTGTGACAAGAACCTTTATAATCACTTCCACGCATTCGGCGAACCCGGAACTTGAGGCTCCAAAGGGAGACCCTTCCGCAAAGTCCCAGGTCATCTGAATCCCTTGCTTGGGCATCGTTGAACGCATGGCGTTGTCCTTGGGACGCCACGTAGCGATCGACGAGCCGTAGTCTGCAAGCCTGCTTATCGCCATGGCAAGGTATGTTGCAACCGCATCTGCGTAGGACGTCGTGGTGCTGTCGGCAGGAGCGGGGCTTCGCTGATCCGCGCCACGAACCGCGGCTTCGGCGTCGTGACAGATACGCTCTCGTGCTTCGATCACCAAGTCGGAGAACGTCTCCAAGGCGACAAGCTGCCGGTTGGTGAACAGGTCTGCGAACGTCGCGAGACCGTAGGCTGGCGTCCATAGTGCGCGTGGATCCGGCGCAAGGGGAGTGTCCGGCTTCCACTCTGGCTGTACTCCGAGCGCAATGGACGCCAGTTCCGGAGATGGATCGATATATATAGTCGGTTGCGATCACCTTCGGCAACTATGGCCATCAGCCGTATGTCCATGCGCCCCGCCCGGCCTTCCGCCTTGATGTAGTCTCCGCTGATCGGAGAGTTGGACATGAGACAACGGAAGTTCGCGCCCCGAGAGAGCTTCGTTCCGTTCTTGGCGTCGGGGCTCGGTCGGCCTGCCTGCACGATGAACCGGTAACCAGTGCCCTCGATCACTGGTTCCACGTAGGCTTCCCTGCCTGGCGTCGTCGAGAGTACGAATGTCGAGGCCAACGGAACATCCACGGCGCGGAAGGCAGGGTTCGGGCTCTTCACCGTCCTGGCCCAGAGCCACGCGATCACAGTCAGCTCGCGGCCCACGTAGGGCTTCAGGTCGGGCCGCCCCGCTGCCATCTCGGCCGTGATAGCCACCTTCGGGTAGAGGTGCCCGATGCGCTTCTCCGCCTCGTCGCGCATCCACTTGCCGTAGTAACGGACGTCCTCCGCCAGCCCGGAGGCGCCCTTCCACCGCGTCGCCATCGAGCCGCGACCGCGCCGGCTCCCCGGGTTTACCGGGGGCATCCCTGCGAACTTCGGCGGGATCTCGATCATCGCCTTGTTGATCAGTACGGCAACCGGATTTAGGTCGCTCGCGTACGCTTCCAACCCCAGGCGCTGCGCCTCGAGTGGCAGCGAGCCGCCGCCGGCGAACGGGTCGTGGAAAGCCGGCAGCTTCTCCGGGTTGAACAGCTCCGCCGCCTCAGGATGGTCGCGGTTGTCGGCGCAGGCTCGTCGCCAGCTTCGCCAGATCTCGTCGCGCGCCCGCTGAAGCACCCCTTCGTTGGTGGTATTCTCCCACTTCACGAGCTCCTCGATGATTTCGAAGAGCCGCTTGCGCTCGATCGAAGCGGCCGCCTCTTCCAGAGTGGGCTCTGGCTCCGCCAGGACAGACGCTTTCGCGAGCGCCTTCTTCGCCTTGTGCTCGGCGAGCATCGTTTCGAGCTCTCGCTGTGCGGCGCGCCGCTTCATAGGGTCGAAGAGCAGCTCGTCCGTATACGCCGACGGGTCGTCAACCATCTGCGCGAAGATGACCGCCCGCGCCGCCGCCAGGGGCCGTTGAGCCCACCACTTGTGTAGAGTCGTCGGGTAGCCGGCAGGTGCCTTCCTCTTTCGCCGCGCAGCCTCGTTATTGATGGCCTCCAGCGGGAGCGCCACCTCGATGAGCTTCTTTCGCTGCTTAACCGACATCTCTGTGCACCAGTCTGTAGCTTGCCGGATAGAGGGTCACGATACCCTCGTCCCGCATCCGGATCAGTTGCTCTCCGCTGACTACCAGGGGATCACCAGAGGCGTCGTTCAGGAGCAGGCCGTACTCATCCGGATGCTGTTCGAGCGCGGCCCACACTTCGTGCGGGATCTCGATGGGTTCCCGCTCGAGACAGGCGTCGTTCGCCCACAGGTGGCAGACAACATCGCCCGACTGTTTTCGTAGCTTCCATGGCAGCACGTCGCCTCGCTCTCGTTCCAGCACGGTCCCGTCGGGCGCCACGAACCTGTTTTGGCCGGCGTCGCGGAATCCCTGCCCTGCGGCAAAGCGTTCGATGACGGTAGGCTTGTCCTGGCGGGGCCGCCGTTGCCTCGGTTCCGCCCCGTCGTTGTCGTCGCCGACGGCCTCGTCCGTTTCCTCTAGCCCTACCGCGCCGTCTTCCGCTACATCGTCGAGGTCAACCTGTAGCGATTCCAGAACCTGGGCGACGACGTCGTCGGCACCTCCTCGGCCATTGGCGATTGGATGCGCCGTTTGAACGACGGCGTGCGCCACTGCTGCAGGCAGAGCGGGAGTTTGCGTGGCTATTGGCTCCTCGAGCTTGAAGTTCTCCTCGAGGTACGCACTCACATCCTCGGCTGGACGCCCGAAGCTGTAGTCGAGTGCGGCCTTGATATCCGCGCGATTGAACGCGCGCCCAATCTCTTCCGGGACGCGCTTGGCCAGCTTCGCTGTCGGGACGTCGTCGACGTAGATGGTATCCGCGATCCACAAAGCATCGGCCTGGCGAGCCGTCCCCGCGGGTTTGCCGTCGATGTATGGCTCGCTCCTGAGTCCTGGCGCCTCGACCCAGAGAGTGCGCGTCAGCCGTTCCGCTTCTGCGCGGACGCGTTCCGTCTCATCCGCCGAGTCCAGCACGACGCGCCGCATCTGCGTGCCGAATTCCGTGAGCCAGTCCTTCGAACTTGGATTGCCGGTACCCCGAATTGCAGTCTGCAGCCGGTCTTCGAGGTGCCACGCAAGCGGGGGCAGACTTGAGAATGGGGGGTTGCCAACAACATCGGATGCCAGCCTCTGAAAGTCGGCCGTTTGCCGCTTCACCCACTGATGCAGATGGCTCCAGGGCACCAAGGACTGCATCGACAACGAGTTGCGAAGGCTCCCTGTGGCGACCCATTCGTTCGCAAGGTTGAGCCAACTGCCGCAGTCCTCCCAGATGCGCGTCGGATGCCGCGCGAGCAGGGCTCGGACCCTCTGCAGGTCGTGGCCGGCCAGCTCCGTGCCGGACTCGATGCCGGCTAGCCATGCGATCGCCAGGTCAACAGTCGGCCGCTCGGGCACACCGATCTTGCGCCATAGCGAGAGGTCGGCCACGGAAGCGCGCACAGTCGCGGCATCCGGCACATCATCGTCGTCCGCAGCGAGGAAGACGCTTGCTGATGTCGCCCAACTGCCATCGTGCGCGAGGATCAGGCGCTCGTCCCGGAACCTGTGGACGATGTTCAGCGCGTCCTCGGTGGAACAGTTGTCGTAGAGCTGGTCCAATCGGCGGTACCACTTCTCGAGTTCGAGGATAGGTGGCTGACCGGCTTTGGCGAGCGCCTCAATTCGTTCGAGCAGGTGTTCGGGGCCTGTTGGAACGCTGCGGACGCCGAGCGCATCGAGGAGGCGGCGCGCGCGTTCGGTGTCGATGGAGGCATGGACGAAGGGTTCGACATCAAGTAACGACTCGGTGGCTTGGGTGCGGCGAAGAAGGTCCGCCGGCTTGTGAGGGACCCCTCTCGTGTCAGGGATGCATGGGAGCTCCCGCAGGCGCAGAACCCATGCAGGGATGAGCGGGCGGGGCGTCATAGCTCGCTTCGTGTGGCTCGTCGAAACGTGGTAGAGCTGCGCGCCTTCCGTGCCATCAAACCTGGCCCAACGCTGAGAAAGGATTCCGGCCAAGACCTTGACCCAGATCCTTTCGTCGTTGCCGCTCAGCCTGCGCCAATGCTCCCAGTAGCGCTCGTCCAGGTCCTGGTCCTCGACCATGAAGTCGTCGTACTTGTAGTGGAACGTCAGACCGTCCTCATGCCCCCGCTTCTGGGCCTCCTGAACCAGTTTGTCGCGGCTACGAAGCCATGCCGTGCTTCGCCCTAGGGGCGGAAAGGTGCGAAGCCCGCTCCGGCCAGAGCGAATCCACCTATCCCACTCGTCTCCGGTGCAGGATTCGAAGGAGTCCGTATAGGCGGAGTGGAGCAGCAATGACTCGACATCGTCAGGGACGATGAGTTCTTCGAGAGAGCCATCGGCATCGAAGAGGACCGGTTCGTCCTCAGATGGAGGGCGCCGCACAAGATCGCGCGTGACGAACTGGAAGGAGCTCCCGACGGCGATGTCTAGCTTGGCTGCAATCTGGGCCATCCTCATGCAATCCTCGAGGGACACGTCCTGCTGCCGGAAGAGCGAAGCGGTAACTTGCTCCAGGACCTTGCTCGCGTTGCTCGCCTCGGCGAGCCCAATTCTCTGGAGAATGGTGAGCGCGCCCTCGACGCCTGCGCTCGTCTCTGAGTCCGTGGCTGACGCCGATAACCGGCGCTGCTCGGCGAGGAATCGGGGCCAGTTCGGGTTCAAGACGAGCAGCCGGCCAGAAAGAAACTGCCAATCATCGTCGGACTGGAGTAGGCGACTCTCGCCGAGCCGCACGACCGAGCTCGCCGGATACAATTGCTCCTGGCCCTGCACAGGCGAAATGGCGAGGCGTTCAGCCTCAACGAATCTACGGTAGCCAGTAACGTGCGGAGCGAGATACGCCCAGAGTTCCAGCAACCGGGGCCAAGGAGGCGCGGGTAGTCGGCGCCGTCGGAGAACCCCCAAAGCAAGATCGACGCCGATCTCAGGAGCGAATTTCCAATTGATTAGCTTGCGTCTCGCTCCCTCAGAGACATCCGGATGCACGGCTGGTCGCTTCGAGTCGTCAAACAAGCTGCCCACGGATCGGTCTGGCCAAACACGTTGCAACTCGCGTTCAACGATCACGGCTCCGTCCGCGCCGACCAGTTCGCCGTTCTCCGCGAGGACAAACGGAGCATCGTCGAGCGCATTCTCGAATGCGACCTCAACCGCGGCCGCGCACTGACCGGCCAGCGTTGTATCCTCCCTATCGACGTCGGGCATGAGGAGATAGGCGTCGGCCCGTTCGTCGGGCGATAGCCGGTCGTTCCTTAGCCACGTCAGAGACGCTGACGCTGCAAGCCGGCCGACACGCTCGAGCAGCCACCGGTTCGTGGGGGACAACTCGGGAGGTTTGATCTCAAACCTCGCGGGATCCTGGATGAATGGCGCATTGCAGGCGAAGGGAAGTTTCGTGCGGACTCCGGTTGGGAGGACCACGTACAGTCTGCCCTCGGCCCCGAGGACCAGCTCGACGATGCTCGGTGGGAGCTCAACATCCTGGTCGACGCCGACCATCCTCTCCTGACGGATCTCCTCCTCGGCTTCTTCGGGGAACCGCTCCAATTCAGACCGGACGACGAGGAATCGCTCGCCGGGCCGGTCATCTAGTGCCATCCACTCGCTGTTCGCTACCGGCCCGGCTCCGACGCGGTGCCAGTGAATCGTTCGGTCTCCAATCTCGATGCGCCGGATCGAGCGAAAGAACAGGAGCGAGATAGGGTTCTGGACCCACTCGCCAAAGTTCGCTTTGAGCTGTCCAAGTCGATTCTCGTCTTGGATGTCGACATGGACTCGAGTCAACCCGTCTCGGGTTGGCTCGTCGCCGATCGTCCAGCATGGCTCCGTGAAACGCGCGGCTGCGAAATGCACCGCCAGCGTGGGCGATGCTAGATAGACCGGGTCGCCAAGACTGAATGTGCTCTTGAAACCGACGCCTCGGAATCCGATCGTTCGCAACGTCCGCTTGTTCGAGTAGCCGAACCTGCAGAGCGACTCGAATTGTCCTTCCGTGAAATCCTCGCCGTTGTGCTCAAAGACGAATGCGCCGTCGTCGATGGCTACGCGAACTTCGGTCGCCCCTGCGTCGTCGGCGTTCTGAAGGAGTTCGGACACAACGTGGCGCGGGCTCTGCACCTGCCTAAGAAGCTGGTGCCATGGGGCTGCCAGGACCGGATTGGAGGCAAGTTGGCCCCACATCTCCGAGGCAGCCTCGCGAATGCGCTCGAAGTACTCCGGTGGCGATGTCACCGGGGCTCCTCGGACCTTGCGAGCAGTTCGCCGAAGTCATAGTTGACGCTGGTTACGCCGAAGTCGGGTTCGCGCCGGAACGGCTGACGCAGATAGTGGACGGAGTGGCTCCCCTCGGGCGCGAATTGCACCATCGCCAGGATGAAGGTCTCGGGCTGGTTCAGCGAGTAGAGGATCTCGTTCCGGGTTACGGTCACGGTGTCTGCGCCGGCAACCCGTCCTTTGACCTCGATGAAGCGCACGCGCCCATCGCCGCCAAGGCTCTCGATGTCGTAGCCCAACTTCTCGTGCTCCCGATCCACCGGCTGGAAGCCAAGCTGCCGCTCCACATCCATCACGATCGCCCTGGCCCGCGCCCCGGCCGCTTGCGTGTCAACGGCCTTCTCCGTGTCAGCGAGCCGGCGGCCAGTAAGTCGTGCGATGAGCCCCGCCGGCACCACGAGCACGCCGCCGAGCACGACGGGTGGTAGCGGCGAGAGCTGCGCCTCGAGCTGAAGCTCGTTGAGGCGCTTCTCGAGACGCGCGGCAAGGTCATCCGCCCGCTTTCGGGCCTGACTGGAGTTGTGACGGGCGTTGGTCTTTCCGGCCTGCTCCTGGAGCCGGAGGTCCTCAGCCCGGTGATCCCAGTGGTTGATCTCCTTCGTCAGGCGGTCCTTGACCGCGGCCTCCGTCTTCCGGATCAGCTCCACGCGCCGGTCGCGCACCTCCGTGATGTGGCCTGGCACGACGTTCGCCACGGCATAGCCCGCGGCCATCTGTTCAAGGTCACGTTTGATCCACGCGCACTCGGGCAGATCGAGGAGCTGCCCGACGCCCGGTTCGTCATCCCGAAGTGGGCGGTAGTCGAGGTAGGGAGCGTACTGGAGACCGCGAGCTGTGCCGTCCTGGCCAATCTCGACGTACAGCATTTGCTTCGATATGACCCGCCGCGCGCCCGCCCTCGTGAGGCTCCCATCCTGGATCGCGTGCTCGAGGTAGAAGAGCACGCGGGGCTCCTCACCGGGGTCGCGTTCGTCAACCAGGATCGCGCCGCGTCGAAGCAGGTCGCGATGGCGCTCGACCGTCAGGTCGAGTGTGGAATCCAGTAGGGGGTGACCCGGGCAGACGAAGGCCGCCAGCGGTTGCCCCTGTGGCGCGAGCAGGGACTTCTCGAATGCCACCCGCTCGTACCGCGACAGCACTGGCTCCCCGATGCCGATTGCGCGGTCTCGAGTTCTGATCGGCGCCGGGACGTGGGTGATCTCAAACCGTCGCGGTTCACGTTCCCGGATGGTGCCACCGAGGCGACGGAACGCCTCGAGGAAGAACGATTCGATGTAGTTGGGCTGCAATCGCCGCGCCTCGGCCCGCTCCATGTCTTCGCGGATCTTGTGCACGCGGGCCGCGTCCATGCTGTCTTGCGCGAGCGCGTTGTCCTCCAGCAGTTCACGCAAGTGGTCGGGGTCGAACGCGCTTTCGACCGCCTGCGTGAGACGCGCTCGCACCTCTGGCCGCTCCCCGTAGCGAATTGCCTGGACCAGGAGATCACGGAGCGAGGCACCCCCGAACTGAACCTTCCCAAGGACGTCGAAGACCTGCCCCTGCAGGGTCCCACGCGCTTCTTCGAGCTTCTTGAGGAGCGTGCGATAGACCTCGCCTTCGCGTGTCTCGTCCGCGACGAGATTCCAGAGGTGGCAGACCTCGGTTTGTCCGATGCGATGAATACGGCCGAAACGCTGCTCGATGCGGTTGGGGTTCCAGGGAAGGTCGTAGTTCACCATCAGGTGCGCGCGTTGAAGGTTGATGCCTTCGCCCGCGGCATCGGTAGCGAGGAGCACCTGCACGTGAGGGTCGTGCCGGAAGGATTCCTGCGCCTTCAGACGCTCTTCCCTCCCCAGGCTCCCGTGGATCTGGACGATCGCTTCGTTTCGGCCCAACAGCGTCGAGATGCGCTCGTAGAGGTACGCAAGCGTGTCGCGGTGCTCCGTGAAGATCACCAGCTTTTGTGCGGGCGACGCCTTAGGCGGCTCCACGCTCTCACCATCGTAGGGAGCGCGTTCCTCGGCTAACTGGTTTGCGATCGCCGCTGGCGTGAAGATCTCACCGAGGAGCTTCGAGAGCTCCTGCCACTTGGTGTCCTCGCCGCGTCGCCGAACGCCCAGGGCAAGCGACTCGATGCGTTTCAGCGTATCGATCTCAGCCTGCAGTTCTACGATGCTCCGGGCGGCCGTCGCCTGGTCGAGGATCTGTTCCTCGGCCGCCTCTACCTCGTTGTCCGGGGCATCCTCCAGGTCTTCCAGCTCATCTTCGTCGTATAGCGGACCGGACAACGCGAAGGGCGCTGGTGCAGCCGCGCCGCGTTGCAGCACCTCAAGCTCCCGCAGGCGTGCTTCTAGCCGTTCTCGTCGGCGACGCAGCGACTCATGGATTGCCGCAGGTGAGGAGGCGAGACGGCGCTGGAGGATCGTGAGCGCGAAGCCGACCGTGCCGGTGCGCTTGTCGTTCTGGAGCGCCTCCGCGCGGTTGAATTCCTCACGTACGTAGTCGGTGACTTCCTTATAGAGCCGCGCCTCGTCGTCGGAGAGTCTGTACGGTACCGTGTAGGCGATGCGCTCGGGGAAAAGCGGCGTCGAGTCGAACTTGACCAGCTTCTCCTTCACCATCCGGCGCATCAGGTCTGATGCGTCGGCCGTGTGGACCCCATCGCGGAAGCGTCCCTCGAAGCGGTCACCGTCGAGCAGGGCCATGAAGAGCTGGAAGTCCGCCTCCTTGCCGTTGTGCGGCGTGGCCGTCATGAGGAGGAGGTTGCGCGTTAACGTCCCGAGCAACTGGCCAAGGCGATAACGCTTTGTGTAAGTGATCTCGCCGCCGAAGTACGTGGCGGACATCTTGTGCGCCTCGTCGCAGACGACGAGATCCCACCCGCAGTCGGGAGCCTGGAGCTTCTGCTGGACATTCTCATCGCGCGAAAGCTTGTCGAGACGTGCGATCGCCAAGTCGTTCTCGACGAACCAGTTCCCCGTCCGCGCCGCTTCGAGCTTGTCGTTGGTAAGAATCTCGAAGGGAAGGTTGAACCGGCGGTAGAGCTCGTCCTGCCACTGCTCGGCCAGGCTCCCCGGGCAGACAATGAGGCAGCGCTTGAGGTCGCCGCGGACGATTAGCTCCTTGATGAGCAGGCCGGCCATGATGGTCTTGCCCGCCCCCGGGTCGTCGGCCAGCAGGAACCGCAGCGGCTGCCGACGCAGCATCTCCTCATAGACGGCCGTTATCTGGTGCGGGAGCGGATCCACGAGGGACGTGTGGACGGCCAGGAGCGGATCGAACAGGTGGGCTAGACGGATGCGGTGGGCCTCAGAGACGAGTCGTAAGAGGTGTCCATCCCCATCGAACGCCCAAGGGCGCCCGGTGTCCGCGATCTCGATCCTTGCCTCGTCATGCCGGTAGAGAAGCTCGTTCGCGACCTTGCCAGCCGGATCCTTGTAGGTGAGCTCGAGGGCATCCGACCCATACCACTGGACACCGACAACCGATACCAGACGATCCGGCAGAAGGCCGCTCACGACGGCGTTCGGGAGAAGTTCCTCGAGTTTGGCCACGCATTCCCCGCGGACACATCATACGTTCCAGTTCAGCTTACCGGCCGGGTCGGACAACATTTGGCGCGGGTTCTGTTCCTGCGCCGCTTGGGTGGGAGCCCGGTGCGGCGGTCGCCGTACGCGGCAGCCTCAGGATGTAGGTCGCCAACAGCGCTTCAAATCAACCGCCGATCTCGTGTCCGGCCAACCCAATCTGTTTCACACGCTCGGCTGGGCGATGGCTGTCTTGACCCTTCAAGATCGGCGTGTCCACTCTGACAAACGCGACTGTCGGACAGGCCCGCGATGGATGCTACTCTACGAAAACGGAGAGTCACCAGCGTGAGCCCAGTCCCGCCTTTCCCTGATGCCCAATGCGAGGCACTCGCCCGCCATCTCGGCGAGTGCGGGACCGGGACAGACATCAATCGGACCTTTCAGACCTGTGGCCTTCGCGATGTCTCTGGCGAGTCCACGAAGTGGAAGCGTTTGTATGCAGTGTTCCTCGCCATTCAGTCGAAAGATCGCTGTGCGAACCGGATCCTCGCGTTCATTCAGACATACCTCGCGCCCGCGCGATTCCTTGGCCGCAGTGACGACTTTGAGTCATTCCGGCAGGGTCTCAATGCCTGTCTCGCGTTCGCAGGGCTGGAGTACGGTGCCGACGGAGAGTTCCGACCGCGTGAGGTCGCTCGCACGCTCAACGAAGCCGAGGCCCGCGTTCGAACCATTCAGTCGAAGTTCCGTGGTCGCCGAATGCATCCGGAAGTCCTTAAGTACTGCCGGGCCGAGCTCATGCAGGACAACTATTTCCATGCGGTCTTCGAGGCTACCAAGGGTCTGGCACAACGAATCCGTGAGATGTCAGGTGCGGAGCTCGATGGGGCCGCACTGGTGGATAGCGTGTTCTCAAGCGAACGCCCACTTCTCGCTTTCAATGCCCTGCGGACGGAGACGGAGAAATCCGAGCACAAGGGTTTCGCGACGCTCCTGAAAGGTTGCTTTGCCGCGGTTCGAAACCCGCTGGCACACGAACCGAAGATTCTCTGGGATGGAGAAGACGACGCTGCCGATTACCTTTCCCTTGTTTCGCTGCTCCACAGAAAGCTTGATGACTGCGTCCCCACCCTCCGACCCGAGTTGTAGTCCGCCCTAGCGCGCGGCAGATCTCGACCCGGCTAGCTCCTCCAGCACCTGAATCGTCTCGGGCATCGGCTCTGCCTCGTCATCATCGAGCGCCTCGCGCAGATCCTCGACGAGCGTCTTGTACAGGCGCTTCGCCGAGTTCCTGTCGCCCACCGCCGTGTGGCACCGCATCGCCTCGCGAACGGCTTCCTCGTCGATGGGGTCTCGCTCCAGGATGGCGTCGTAGAAGCGGAGCCCGAGCTTTGGGTCTCGCAGGTCACACGCCAACTTCGCGGCGCGGTGGGCTGCCGTGATGAACCGCTTGTGGTAGTCGCGCCGGTACGCGTCGGCCCACTCGTAGTCCTCGTCCGCGAGGAAATCGGCCGTGCAGAGTTCCAGCGCCCGCTGGTACTCGACCAAGGCCTCATAGCCCTGCAGGCGCTCGGCCCGGGCGAGGTGCGCGTCGAAAGCGTCCACGTCTGTCCGGAAGAGGCCCGCCCGCAGCGCGTACCGCTGGCGCGCCGTAATGAGGATGTCGCCCTCCAGGTCCTGGACCGCCCGGCTGAGCGTTCGGCGAACGTAGTAGGCGGCGTTAGGAAGCGGGTGACCTCCCTGGTTCTCTGCACTGAGACCAAGCGCCTCCGCTGCGGTGTCCCGCAGGACCGGCGTGCCGCCATGGGCGAGAAGGTAGGCGAGTAGCTCACGCGCCTTCTGGATCGACCAGCCATCGACCTCACCGGCGTCTGTCTCGACACGGAACGTCCCGAAGAGCCTCGCCCGGAACACGGGGCCATCCTCGTTGCCCGATTCATCGCGGCTGAGTCCGTCGAGCGGGAGCGACGCCTGCCTGTCCATCGCCCCGAGAGGTGAAGCGCCGGGCTCCTGGAGAGCTTTCACGGCGTCTACCGGATAGCTCCCGTTCGGCACTGGAGGGGCTGTAAGGTCTGGCTTATCGCGCCCGTCATCCTTCGCAGCGAGTTCATCGTGGTTCTCCGACCAGGTTTCCAACGGGGCATGCCCGTCGTAGGGTGCTGACGGTGTTGAGGATTCCGTCGGCGCCGGCACTGAGGTTGCGGTATCCCTGCGAGGGCGGTGCGCAACCTGCCGCCGCACGACCACAGGCTCCAGGTGAAACGGAGGCACATGCGGGAGGGTCAATGTGATGACGCCGGACCCGCCGGAGTCCTCGTCCTGTCCGAAGACGACACTGGCACCGAACGACTGCCGCGTGCCGGTGCCCTCGACCATGTCGGCGAACGCAATCACGAAGATGCCGCGCTCTGGACCCTGCCGAAGGACGCCTTCCATCTCGGCCACGCCGATGGCCGGCTCGGGGGTCGGCCCCAGCAACGCCAGGAGCACGGGGGCACCCAGCTCCTCGTCCCGCTCAATCAGCTTCTCCTCCAGCCATCGGGCGAAGGCTGAGGCCGAGTCAGCTGGCGGGTCGGCGCCGGCTGGACTCGGCAGCAGCTCCAGGCACTCGCCAAGCGACCCCCAGGCCGCCTCGTCGGCGACGACGGCTACGGTTCCCTCCGGATGGAGCGAGTCGAGGGTGGCGAACCAACTCGTGAGGAGATCCCGTCCCTCCAGCCGTCCACCGGCGACCAGGACACTGCCAGCGGCGGTAAGGTTGAGGTAATGGATGCCGGAATCCGACGCGCCGACCGGCACGAGCAGTGGCTGCTCACCGCCGTCAGCGCCAGCGAGCAGCGCCGCAGCGAGCTGATTCATGCGAGAGGCCTTCAGCCGGACGGTCGTCGCCCCCACGAGCTCGCCATCGACCGCGCATCCGAGGTGGCGTCCCAGTGCGTAGCGGGATTCGACCAGCGCCTCAGCGTCGCCCGGCGGGCAGTCCAGCGTGAACTCCAGGTACCGGTCCGACTCGCGCACGAGGACGATGTTCGTAGACGCGAAATCGAGTTCCGACAGGGCCGACAAGAACGCCGTACTCGTCGCCAGCACGCGAGCCGCGTCGCCTGACCCGGCCGGCCGGCGTTCGCGTCGCCCGTTGGATTGCCCGGCCCGGTGCTTGGCGCGGCGAAACACCAGGAGCATCGCGATCCCACCGACGGTGATCGCCGCAGCCGCAGCCACGACGCCGGCGTCAGGCGACGGCACCGACGGCCGCGAGGGCCGAAGGTCCACATGGCTGCCGCCGTCGTCAGGAGGGGCGACCGGCCCACCCGGGATCACGGTTGGTGTTGGCGTCGGGACGACGCCTGTCGGGTCGGGAGTGGGTGGAAGCGGGGAGGGTTCGGGCGTCGGTTCCGGGTCCGGCGTTACACCGAGGTCTTCTTCCTCATCGAGCGGTTCGGGCCCGGCGGTGCTAACGTCCTGCGGAAGCTCCAGTTGCCAGCCGGGATAGATGAGATTCGGGTCGACGAAGGCTCGTCCGTCCGTCATCGCGCGCTGTTGGTTGAGCTTCCAGATCTCGACCCAACGGAAGCCGTCCCCAAGGAAGCGCTCCGCGATGCCCCAGAGGTGGTCGCCTCGCATCACGGTGTAGGTAGCAGGAACCGTTTCCGCCGAAAGGGCTGGAGCGGTTGGAGGGCTGGTGGCCGGTCCGGCGAATGAAGCCAGCTCACTCGGAAACGGCGCCTCAGCGCTCGCAATAACCGCGGCCGGCGATGCGAACGCCGCCGACGGCGTGTAGAGCGTGGCGTTGAACAGAATCGTCCCGGCAAGGGCGCCGTCGACCACCCGGCGCACCATGGGGAGCGTCACCGGAGCGGTGATGCGAAGCCCGCTCCTCACCCAGGCTGCCTGCCCGGTGAGCAGGCCGGCGAGGCCGAGCGCGAGCCGTACAACGATGGAAAGCAGTAGGTACGCGACGACGAGCCAGGCGATGCCGGTCGTTACGCTGATGACGTCCTGATCGCTGAGCCGGGAGCCGGTCAGCACGTCCTGGACATGGCTCCAGTCGGGTAGGGACGCGAGCATGGTCGGGGGCCCCGTCAGCCGCCAGAGTCCGACTGCGACCACGGCGCACGCAGCAAGTATCGCGGCCAGACCGAGCCAGCCGCCACCGGTTCCCGCGTCCCGGTCTGTCCCGAATTCCCTGGTGCTCACGGCTGCCCTACCAGGACGGACTGGAGCTGCTGGACCGGGTAGTCGTTGCTGAACGACCGCGTGATCGGCTCGAGCGCTTCCCATGCCCCGCCGTTGACCCGGTACCGTGCCAAGAACGTGACCTCCACTGTGACCACATAGGCACCGCCGGCCGCCAGGGAGGACTGTTCGTAGACATGCCGGATGTCGCTCTCGGCGGGAAAGCGCTGCCCGAGCGAGGTCGTGTCCTCGGTCGTCCCATCGCCGAAAGACCAGCGGTAGACCAGCGGCTCAATCTCGACGTCCACGGCGACGCCCGGCAGCGCGTCCGAGGAGCTGATGGGCGAGCCGTCGTAGCCGTCTAGCCAGAACCAGGAGGGCAGTGCGACAAGACCGGTCGCCGGGTTGGCGTCGATGGCGATGTCCGGGATCGGGAGGTGGTTGAGGAGTTCGAGGGCGATCGCGACCGGGTCGACACCGTCGTCGTCGACGAAGACCACCTGGACGTTGGCGCCTGCCGGCGTGCCGACGGGGATCCAGATGAAGGCAAAGAAGCCGTCATCGCAGCTCACGCTGGCGAAAACGTGGTCGGGATGTGCAGCCTGTTCAGCCTGGTACCAGGGCGAGTTCGAGAGCACGATTCCGATGTTCTGAACGCTGATGCGGCAGGACCGCAAGTTGCGGGTGCTGACGGACGTACTGGAGGTTGAACTTGGAGTGCTCCCCGGCGACTCTTGAGTCACACGAATGAACACTGTCACGCCATTCGGGCCCGATTGCACCGTGGCCGTACCCCGTGGGACGTTGGGCTTCGGGGTGAACGAACCGCCGGGTGTTGGAGGTTCCTGTGCGCGCACTGTGCCCGGCGCGGAGACCCAAACCCCGCTGATCGTCAGAGCTATGAGCAACCAGCCTGCCGCGAGGCTCACTCCTGACGGACGCTTCGTACCACTATCCATTGTCCATCCACCTTTTCGAGAAAGAACGTGTCCGTCAGCGTTTCACCGCTTCCCTCGCCCTCTTGGGGTTCGAGCGTCTCCGGATCTACGTAGAAACTGTTGTTCGTGATCTCGTCGAGAACGGTCGCCGACGTTGCCGACGCTTCGATCACGACGGGGTTGTGCTCCAGCACCACCCGCGCCGCTACCCCCTGTGATCGGAGCATCTCCACGTCGTCCCGAACGCGCTGCAGTTCCTCGTCGGACGCAACATCTGCGACCAGCGTCGCGTCGAGATGGAGAACGGCTTCGGCGTACAGATCCCAGTAGCGGAGATAGGCGGCGATCACCTCGGCCTCGGCATCGGGCGTAGCAGTTGGTTGCGGCGCCGTCGGCGTCTGGCTGGGATTCGAGGTGGCTGTTGCCGTCGGCGTCGGATCCGTGTCGTCACCGCCGCACGCGCCAGCGATCACTGCTAGCAGCAGGCTTGCTGTGAACGCCTTTGTGACCCTTCCCCAATTCATCCGGCGTGCCTCCTACGGCCCCGCGCTCTCGACGCCATAGCGCGGCTCCGCCGATGCAGCGGCGCTCACTTCGACGCCATCGATGCCGATGACACGCAGGAAGCCGGTCGTCGCCTGCCTCGAAACCGAGACCTCCACCCGGTCGGGCAGCACTGACACCACGTAGTCGAGATCGCCTTCGGCATCCAGGTAGAGGGCCGCGGCATCGCGTGCCAGTTGTTCGTCGAGGACCACTTCACCGCGCGAGCGGTAGACTGCCTCGTCTATCTGCATCGCCCCCGCTGCGGCGGCGGCGTCGGCCACGTTCTGGAGGTCGCGCCGCTGGGCGAAGACCAACCCGCCATCCGAGACGAGCCCGACGACGCTGACGACGCCGACCATCATCAACGCGACCATCACGAGCACCTGGCCTTCGTCACCATGGAGCCGGCGGACGACGTTCATCGCGCTGCTACCTCCCGGCTCCGGTAGATGTCGATGCGCTCCGAGTGGCTGGCGCCCACGACCACTTCGACGAAGCTCAGGAGCGGCAAGTCGGAGAGCGAGACCGTGTAGCGCACTTCGGAGGTCACGGTGCCGCCCCGGCTGAAGCCGCCCGAGTCGAGGTCGATCGAGAGACGGCTGCCATCGAGCCCGTAGCCGCCGGCGACGTTCTCGCCGGCGGTCAGCGCATCGGCGATGCCCTGCTCTTCTGACGGCGCCACGGCGAGCGCTCTGCTGGACTCTCGCGCTGCTGCCTGCACCGCAATCTTGGCCTCGGTGATGCGACCCGCTGCGACCACCCCGAAGACGAGCACGAGCAGGACCGGAATCGCGAGCGCCGCCTCGACGAGCGCCTGCCCGGACTCCGCGTGCGCCTTCAGCGTGATCGTGCGAAGCCTACGGACCACTGCGGAAGCCCTCCTTCCGCATTTCCGCCGCCGCGTCGATGGAGATGGTCTGGCTGCCCAGCCAGGGGATGATGAGCGAGTAGCCGCCGCTGGCGTTCACGGTGACCCACTCTTCCGATTCGGACGCGCTCACATCAAACCCATCGCCAACGCTTCCAAGGCCCGACCGCAGCACATCCAGCGTGCGCCCCTCGGCGATCGTCGGGTCGCCGTCCTCGGCCGCACCAAGCCGGGCGCCTTCCTGTGCCGCCGTCGTGGCAACGTTCTGGGCGTGGTACACCAGCCCGAACTGCACGACGCCGATCAGGACCATAAGAAGCAGCGGGAGCACGAGCGCGAACTCGACCATGCTCTCGCCTGCCTCGCCACTAGCCGGGCGGACCCAGGACAGGCGCCACGGCCTAGATAACGCCGATCTCATCCGTGATGGCCTCAAAGACAGAGACGATGCCCTCGCCGAGTGTCTGGACAGCGACGAGCGCCACGACCGCGATCAGGGCAGTGACGAGCGCGTACTCGACCATCGACTGGCCGGACTCTCCGCCTGTCAGCGCGGAACGGAATCGGTGCAGGTTCATTGGGTTCTCCTTTCTTGAGGCCAACCTCAGTCGCTCAGCCCAAGCAGCTGCACACCAGCCGGGTAGAGAAGGACGACGAGGAAGACCGGGAAGATGAAGAGGGTGACGGGAAAGAGCATGCGGACGCTGCTCTTCTCCCCTTCGGCGATGAGGGTTGTGCGCTTCCGCTCGCGGACCGTGTCGGCGAGCGTGAGCATCACCTGGCCCAGCGGCAGTCCCTGCTCGAGCGCCGACTGCCATGCGTCCGCCATCGAGACGATCTCCTGGACGCCCTCGCGGGTGGCCAGCGCCCGCAATCCCTGTGGGTGGGTCATCGTGCCGAGACCAGCCTCGCGCGCGACGTTGCGGAGACCGTCGCCGAGGACACCCTTCACTTGCCGGCTCACGTCGAGGAGTGCTTGCTCGGGCGAGAGCCCGGCGCTGGCCGCCATGGCGAGCAGGTCGAGGACGGTCGGGAGCTCCATCAGTATCTGTTGCCGCCGCTGCGACACCCGCCGCTCCAGCAGCCAGTCTGGCTGGATGAAGCCGACAAACCCACCGGCGAGCCAGGTCCAGATCGGCCAGGGCCCGAAGGGCTGGAGCCCCGCGAGATTGAGGGCCGGGAAGCTGGCGAAGAAGAGAAGGCCGACGGCCAGCTTCTGCCCGAAGAACTGGCTGGGCGTCATTCCCGGCCAGCCGACAGCCAGGCGCTGCTCGAGGTCGGCCGTCCGGACGCCCAGGCGCGTCAGCAGCCGGCCAACCAGCCTGCCCGCGTCGTCGAGTGCCGGGCGGAGTGTCCGTTCCAGCACCGGTGACACGAACATCGACGGACCGGCCCGCTGACGCTCGGCTTCCAGCTCCATCCGTCCCTGGGCTGAGAGGCGCCGCAGCTCGAATGCCAGGTCCGGCCTGCGCTGAGCCCACGGCAGGCTTGTGATCACGAGCCAGAGCCCAAGCCCGAACAGCCCGCCGACTACCAGCCCCGCCGTCATTGCAGCACCCGCTCTTCACCCGGCAGGCGCGTCGCCCGGAGCATCCCGGCGTAGCCGATGGCAACGCTCAGCAGGCAGAGCGCGAGTATTGCCTGCCCCGTCGCCGACGAGAACACGTCGAGGTAGCCGGGGTTGAGCCCGCGAATGAGCAGGATGAGGACCAGGGGCAGCGCGGCGATGATACGCGCCGAGAGGACGTTCTTGGCCTGGTGTGCGCGGAGCTCCTGCTCCACCTGGAGGGTCTGTCGGACCGAGCGGCTGAGTGCTTCGAGGACGGTGCTGAGGTTGCGGCCACCGACGCGGTGCGACATCAGCAAGGCGGCGGCCACCATGTCGAAGACGGGATCGGCGATCCGCTCACGCGTGCGACGAATCGCTTCCTCAAAGCCGCTGACGCGCAGGTCACGGGCGAGGCCGGCCAGTGGCGGGCGGAGCACCTCCGGTCCATTCCTCGCGAGCGATGCCAGCGCCTCCTCCACGCTCATCCCCGAGCGCACGGCCGAACGGAGCGAATCGACGGCGTCCGCCAGGGCCGACTGCATCGCCGTCCGCTCGCGCTGATGGCGGTTGGTCAGGTACCAGGCGGGCAGCGTGAGTCCAATGAGAAAGGCTGCCACGCTGACCATCGGCCAGCCGAGGGCGAACTGCGTGACCAGGGCGAACAGCGTGCCGCCTGCTGCACTCATAAGGACGAAGTCGCGCACTCCGGTCTGCCCCGCGCCGTTTCGGTCGAGGAAAGCCCGGAGCGCCGAGCGCCGCGGCTGCTCTTCGCGCACCGGCGCCCAGCGCGTGGTCGCGGAGAGGAAGACCAGGAGCAGTCCCACGGCGAAGGTGAGGGACAGGATCAGCGGCATCGGCCACCTCCCGAGCGTCCGATCCTGCCTGCCGCAGTTCCAATTCCGTTCCAAGTTCCGGGCCCGCCCGTTCCAATTGAGGCCTGTCCGCTCCAAATTCGTTCCAACCGCCGGCGGCCGGGCACCGCGATCCGTTCCAATCGGGCTGCAAAGGCGGTGCTCATCGCCTCGACCCCCGCCCGTTGCCGTCGCGACCTGCGCGAGCTGACGAAGGAGCGCCATCCAGCCGGTCCCACGGGAACGCTCCGCCGTGTAGCCGTGCAGCGAAGCGCGGGCGAATCCCGCTCCAGCGCAGGGCGCCTTCGCTGAGGCCGAAGAGGTCGCTCCCCGCGACCGTGTCGCCCTCGAGGCCAGTTACTTCGTAGACGTTGGTGACGACCCGTCGCGCGCCGGCCGGGTCCAGGCGGAGGTGAACGACGAGGTCGATCGCTTCCGCGATCATCTCGGTCACTGCTTCGGCGGGCAGAGCCTCCTCGGCCATCATCGCGTACATCCGCAGCTTCGAGAGCGCCTGCCGTGGGCCGTTGGCGTGGATGGTGCACATCGAGCCTTCATGCCCGCTGTTCATGGCGGCGAGCATGTCGAGCGCTTCGGCTCCCCGGACCTCACCGACGATGATCCGGGTCGGCCGCATGCGCAGGGCGTTCTTCACGAGGCTGCGGATGGGGAAGGCGCCGACCCCTTCGACGTTGGGCAGGCGGGCCTGCAGCGCCACGCAGTCGGGGAGCGTCCCTTCCAGGTGGAGCTCGCCCGTCTCCTCGATGGTGACGACCCGCTCTTCGGTCCCGGCGATGGAAGCACCGAGGGCGTTGAGGCAGGTCGTCTTGCCGCTGCCGGTCCCGCCTGAGATGAGGATGTTGAGACCCGCCTGGACTGCCGCCTCAAGGAAGGCAGCCGCCTCTCGCGTGAGCGTGTTGAGCGCGACGAGGTCGGCGAGGGTCCGCGCCCGGAGCAGGAACTTCCGCACCGTCACGTGCGTGTAGCGCGTGGTCAGCGGCGGGATGATCGCGTTGAGGCGGGAGCCGTCCGGCAGACGCGCATCCACCAGCGGGCTGGTCTCGTCGAGCCGTCGCCCCAGCCGCCCGACCGCCCGGCGGACGACGCGGAGGAGGTCGGCGTCGTCGTCGAAGACGACATCGGTCAGGCGCTTCCGGCCGTGCTCAATGACGAACGTCCGATGCGGGCCGTTGACGATGATCTCTTCGATTCCCGCGTCGTCGAGCAGCGGCTGGAGCGGGCCGAGCCCGAGGATCTCATCGACCAGCCGGTTGGCGAGGCCCTCCGGGTCGGGCAGCGGGAGTTCTCCGACCGAAGCAGCGCGGTGATTGGCGGCATCGACGAGCCGACGCACCGTCTGCCGCACCTCGTCGCCATCGTCGGCCAGGGCGTCGAGCTGGACGACACGGCGCAACTCCTCCCGGACCTCGTCGCGCAGCGCCTGCTCCAGCCGGGACGCGGACGGGTTGGCCATGTCAGCGCCTCCCCTCGGCCGGCTGCCGGCGCCAGCGGCGCCACGTGGACGCTTCCTCAGCCGTGGCTGGCTCTTCGATGTCACCGGCTCCGGTCAGCCGCGAGGCCAGCTCAGCGATCGCCCGCGCGGCCTTGCCTCCGGCTGCGGTAATCGGCGTCTGGTCCGCCCGCGCTCTGCGCGCCGCCCGCGGGTCCTCCGGGATCGCGGCAACGACGCGGATCCCTAGCGCGCGCTCCACCTCGTGTTCGCCGTATTGGTCGCGTCCAGTGCGACGGTTCACGACCGCGGACACCGCCTCGGGTGGGACGCCCAACGAGTCGGTGACGAACCGCAACGAGCCACGGGCACTCCACAGCCCAAGCAGGTCTGCGGTCGTTAGCAACAGGACCCGCTCGGCCGACCTGAGGAAGGCCGCGCCCACTGCCGACGTCACCCCGCTGAGAGTCTCGCCGCCGTCGATGAGGATGACGTCGAAACGCTCCTGCAGCGCTGAGACTGTCGCGGCAATGCGTTCCGGCGCCAGGCGCTCCCGTGCTTCAGGTCGCTCGATACCTGTGAGGATGGAGAAGCCCGGTCCATCCTGGAGCTCGTCGAGCACATGCTCCGGTCGATCGCTCTGCCCAACGCTGAGTCCCGATAGACCACGGCGTGGATCGAGGTCGAGGGACGGGCCGATGGAGCCGCCGCGCAGGTCGCCGTCTATCAGCAGAACGCTTCTCTCGCTGGTTCCCAGCGAAGCGGCGAGACCGACGGCAACCGTGGTGGTCCCGGGCGCTCCTTTCCCGCTGACCAGGGCGATGACTTCGCAGCTTCCCTGGTAGCCGGGGGCGCCACGTTCGGGCGTTGAGCGGTTGTCTCCGGTTGCCTGGTTGGCCACCGCGCCACGCCGGATAGCCTCGTGGAGGGCGGCGACAATCACCGGCCCGTCGCTGGCTGCGGGAAGCACGTACGCTAGCCCCTCGTAGGCGTCCGCCTCTGCCGCCGCGGCGAGCAGGACCATGGGCACGCCGGCCCCCCGCACGGCTATGAGCGACTCACCTGTCAGCCGGTGCAGACCTGCCGACGCGAGCACGACATCGGCGTTCCCGACGATTGCCTGTTGTACGAGCGAGGGGCCGTCGAGGCAGCGCCCGGCGATCGTGCACCCGCCCTCGCGCAGCACGGTCAGCAGTTGCCGCTCGCGCTCGGGGTTGCCGATGGCGAGCACGACACGTGGCGGCCGGTCGCTGGCCTCGTTCATGCCGCTGCTCCTAGGTCGTGTCTATGGCTGCAAGGTGGTCTCCTGGGGCGCGAGGAGAACCACGGTGATGGTCGCGTTCGCGACGGCGTGGGCAACGGCTTCCGCCTCGGAACGTGGGACGGCGAGGGTGATATTGGCGACGGTGGCGCCATCGTTGGGGTCGTTGGCCGTGCTCGATCGGATCACCCGCCGCTCCAGCCCGATGGCGAACACGGTCGCGCGGTCGAGCAACGTGGCGGTCTTGCTCTCCGGCTTGCCCGCGTTGCTGGTGGCCAGCAGGGAGACCTGGTCGGTCGGCCTCAGCCCGGGATAGATGCTGTCGGCTGCGACGGGGATGGTGACGGCAACCTCGTCGGCGCCGAGCACCGGCCCGGAGGCGAGGTCCGGGTGCACCACCATCTCGCCGGCGTGGATCGTCGTGCTAGTCGTGCGGCCCACGGCCGCTTCCAGATCCGCGTCAGTCAGCGCCATTGAGGCCAGGCTGCCGTCGAGACGCGCCTCGCCGATGCGCAGATCTTCGCGCTGGAGGACGTGGCCGGGAGGGATGTCCCTCGCTGCGACGAGGATCGGCGTCGTGTCGGTGGCGGTCCGCCAGAGGAGCAGCGCGCCGGCCAGCGAGACCACAACCAGCAGGACGCCCGCGAGCATCCTGCGATCTACGCGAAAGGGAAGCGCTACATTTGCCCGGCGGCGCACTCCGGGCAGCGCCGACACGGTTCGATCTCCTGCATTGCGCACCTCACAGCGGGGGATGAGGGGGCGACTGGCCGCAAGAGAATGCCATAACGTCGATGGCCGCGATCGGCGCCTGAGAGGCTTTCGCAAGGAGTCTGAACGTTCGGGCGATGATTTTACTCAACAGCCAACGACATCTTGCCGTCGGTTTGCATTGGTTAAGGAGATTCCGCGGGTTCGGCCCGGGAGATGGGCGATCGTGACCGCTGCCAACGAATCAGATGTAGTGCTTGAAGGGAAGCGGAGGCCGTTCGATCCTCGGCGCGGCGGTGAGGATCTCGCCGACGGCGTCTGCGAACTTCAGTGTGACGGGAAGCCCGTCGGAGTGGATGCAAGCGTTGTAGTTCAGCTTTGTGAGAGCAAGGATATCGGCCAGAACGACCCGCGGATCTGAGTCCCCGTGCGTTATCGTGACGGCCAGAGGATTGGGCACCTCAAGCCCTGGATAGGTCATGAGCCGGGGCACGTAACCGCGAGTCCAGAGGAGGCTGCTACGTGCGTTGAGCGAAAGGGCCAACCCCCGCAGAACGGGGTACTTCGACTGACGGTACAGCTTGAGCTCGTGTGAGTCCCGGATGGATACGCCCGTGACTGCCGTGCCGGACGGTGCTGCCGAGGCAAACCCCTCCCATTCGTCGTGGTCGAACCGCACGCGGCCGTGCACGAATACCTCCGTGGGCCACGCATTCCGCTGCTCTCGATACGCGTCAAGCGCGGTCCGCAGGACATCCGACGCTCCCTCTCTAGACAGGTGAAACGAGCCCTTCCGCTGGGCTCGCAAGCCAGCGTGCGCACTGCGGAATACGAATCCGTCCCCGGAATCAATAAACATCTGCGCAGCGCAGCACGCCGAGCGGCCGTCGCTCGCCGAGGCATCCTCCTTGAACACCAGACCGATGTAGCACACACCGTCCCGCACTGCTCCGGCTTTCCACGGCCGCCCCCCAGCTTTGTAGAATGCCGCGCTTGTCAGGTTCCATGCGATTGCGGCGGCCGCATTGGCATCGGCGCCGTCGAGACTGGCACCTCGTCTCAGCGTAGATTCCTTCACTACCTGTGTGGGGGCATTAGTGCCTAAGAGCCTAGCTTTGAGCTGGTGGTGAAAGTCGACTTCGTACGAGTAGACCTCCGCAGCCCTATTGTCCTCTTCAAACATCGACCGCTGTGAGCGCAGAACTCTGGCGAGCTTCGGATTCATCTCAAACGGGTTCTCTGTGCGCAATTCGTCATTTATGCGGGACTGTGGCCGACAATACAGGTAGACTTCGTCCGGTATCACGACGTACCACAAGTCCACCGCCTCTTCGAAGCGACGCCGCGCGTCAGCAATCTTCGACGTGAACAGCTCGACGGTCTGGAATACCCGTTGATGCTGATCCGGGATCCCTACGCTCTTGAGGATCTGAAGGCGGTTGATCTCGGCCGTGATCGTCGGTTCACATGCCCAGCCGATACCGAACGCCGCCTCAAAGCCTGGAAAGACCGGATGCGAAGCAATCGGGCCGGCTGGGACCACAGGCTCGACAACTCTCCGGACCCATTTTCGGTAGAGGTCTATTCCCTCGGGCGCACCCACAACGCCGATTCTCATGCCATATGGCTTACCTGCGTCCAGCGGACCGAAGAGGGCGAGACCATCCCGGGCGTCCTCGGCCCTCTGCTCCGAGCGAAAAAGCAGGTCAGGCTCAGGAACATACATCAGGCGCGTAGACTCAGTCACAAGTGAGCTCCGTCGATGTGCACGTAGGAGACAGGGCTTTCGAACAACGCGGGGCGGCATGAGACGGGTATCGTCTTGGCAGGCGATGCGGCGATGTGAATCGCGGACTCCTCATCGCCCACAAACTGCATCATCGCCAACACGCGGTCCCGCCATTCCTCGTTCCACCACGTGCGGCACAAGGCTCGGCGGGCTCGATGCTGCCGACGGGGGTCCCCCCAAGCAATGCGCCCGTCATCCGAGAAGACGACGTGGCCGTCAACGACCAGGAACGGCTGCGGGGAGAAACGGAGCCGGGCGGATATCGCAAAGTGCCAGTGCCGTACTGTGCCCACCTTCAGGCGCTGACCGGCTAGCTGCCGGTACGAGGTGCGCCCATCTGACGTGGGAAACCAGGCCTTGTCTCGGTCCGTTAGCCCTGTCGGAAAGTAGAAGCACGAGCGTCGAGCCGCCAAGCCGTATTCGACTAGGCCGCGACTGCGGCAGTGCCGAGCAAATGCGCGGCCCATGAGTTCTTGGAGAGCGTCACTCATGATCCGATAGTCGCTCGTGCTTGGGCGGACATCGTCACCCAGTATCGACAGGTCCGTGAGTTCGATGGCGGCAATGCGATCGGTCGGGAACCCGGCACCCGCTAACTCGCCTTCCGACGCGAAGCTATACAGATAATCGCCTTTGGCCACCCAATCGACCGCCGTGGCTCCCGCCGGAACCGGCGCCCGGACGCCTGTGGCCATCCGGTACCTGTAGAGGGAAGGCATCGTCCCCAGACGGAACCAGTTGCTCAGGTAGTCTTCTCCTGTCGTGGAGACACAGGCCACTGGGGGAAACAGTTGATCCCGACGGGGGACGGCGGACTCCGTCGGAACCTTCGCCAGCTCGAGCGCTTCGATCGCCGTCCGGAGGCCCAGCGCCCAATTCCTGGACGGCACCACGTTCAAGCGGGTGAGCTGGATATTCAGATCGGAGAAGGGCAGATCGTCTATGAGCAGCGGAACAATAAAGTGTGGGTCGTTCAGTTTTCTGCCGATGGTTTGAGCGAGAGACAACTCTTGGAGCGTCCCGGGCTTTACGTTGGATGAGCGCGAGGCGAGGAAGAGCATCCTGACCGTGTCATCGCGCAGCGCGCGTTCGATTTCTATCCAGAAGTCCGCCCCTGCCGGCAACCACAGGTCGAGAAAGACCTTGTAGCCGGCGAGCCGCAGCTTGCGGGCAAACCAGAGGGCGGCCTCGTTGTCCTCGGGGTTCGCGTGGCTCACGAGTACCGTCTCGCGTGGGGCGCTATTGCTCATGCGTGTCCCTAGATTAGCTCATAGAACGCCTGTTCGCGATGGTGTCTGGCGGCACGATTCGCCGGCGAACTGCCTGGCGCACAGGACGCGGCGACCGCGCCGCTGGGATGCTGGTCCCGGCGGTGAACTGAGCTGCCCTGGGCTGCTCTGGCGGTTTGGGCTCACGACACCAACATTTCGAGACACTCAATCGCTCAGGGAATGACGTCATCCCGAACGTGGGCGCCCTTGTCGCCGCGGACGGGGTTGGCGTGACCGGTGACGCATGGCCTGACCTCGCCGTCGGCCTGCGAAGCCTTCCACCGATGCCGTCAGATGGCCAGAGGTCAGTCGGGCACAGTCAGCTTCAGCCGTCCACTTTGTACCGGATCCAGGGCGTTCGCCTCGGTCAGCGCCCAGCACTGCCATCTCGCAAACTCGATGCTGTCTGCGTTGAGTTCGCGACGCGCTGCCGCGACGAGACTGCGAATGGCATCAGCCTGGCGAAGCTGCTTTGCGTCGGTGATGAGCCGGTCGCGTGCTTCCTCGCGGCGCTTCTCTCGCTGCCGCTCCTGCTCCCGGAAGGCTTCTGCCCGTAGCCTCAGCAAGTCGTTGTAGTACTGCCACTCGCGGTCTCGCTGTTCGAGTTCGGCCGCAACCAGGATTCCAGTCGCGATTTCCGGGAGGCAGGACTCCAGCACGAGCCCTCGGCGCTCCTTCCACGTAAAGCGGCTGGAATACGAGTTCCCCCCTGCGGAGACATGAAAGTCCAGCCGCTCCTCCCGTTCAGGCCTGCGGGTGGTCCGCATCCAAGTCGATTCCATCCGGCAGTGGACTATCATCCTGCCCACGGTCACGACGATTGCGCGCCCCTCCTGGTCAGACACGTCCGCACGGGCTCCTGCCTTCTCCAGGGCAAGAAAGAGGGCGTTGAGCAACCCCAGCCGCCGACGAGGGCCAGCGCCAGTGAGCGGACGCTTCACGTCATAGCCGAGGTACCACGACCGCTCCCGCTCCAGGGCTCCGCGGTCTTCCCTGAGGAGCCGCGTGATCGTCGGATGCAGGGTGGCCTGCAACTCGCGCTTGCGGACGCGGACATTGCCGATGGCTGAGCGTGCTCGCCACGCAACGACGTGCACATCGTGGTTGTGGATGGGTGGCTCCGGGTCTGCGCACGATGCATCGTCAAACGGCGGCGCGCCGGCTTGCTTCCGCGCCGCGGTTCGCTTCGCCAGCCATGCTCGGCCCTCGGCGCCGAAGGCCGAGCCGGTTGGGGCGGCGGAGATCCACTCGGACTGACCTGGCATAGGTTCTGGGAGCGGTGCTTGCCTCACCGGATGCCCGGCCGCCAGCTTTGCCCAGTAGCCTCGCGGTGGGACAGGAATCCCTTCCCTCTGACACAGCTTTGCCAGTCCCCGGTCGGAGAGCTCGAACTGGCGGGCGAGTTTGCTGACCGGTACCGCCCATACGAGGTCGTACAGGGCCTCCCGCTTCATCGGATCTCTCAAAAGCCCTCGCTCCTTCCCTGGGTGTGTCGCGCCGGCTCCCCGTCGGTTCATTCAAAGCGAACCGGCCTAGGCCGATAGTCTTGGTCGAGGGCGACGCTCAGATCCAAATGCGGTCAGCAAGCGCCTAGGTGCCCCGTGTCTAGCGATCCAGGCACGAGTGCCGTGTGCGGGAATTGTCAGAGCCATTGTTGAGGGGTGCCGAGCCTCGGAGCCTGACGACTGCTCAGACACGGCATCGCTTGCGGCCAGTTGCCGTTGCCGAATGGCGGGAGCCCTTACCCAGCGGTTGGAACTGGGGACAACTCAGAACAGCAATACAGTTGCGGTAAAATTTCGTTCCAATCAGGCTCCAGAGGCACTCCTTCACTCGCTGTCCGCCGACTGCCCGAACATCTGATCAGCAAGCTTGGGAGTCGCTGAGACCGCGTTCCTTCCGCCTCCCCCTCGATGATGACGCTTCGGGCCAAAGGAGAGCGGTCAGTCGAGCGTGAGCGTGAGCGGCACCGCGTCCGTCCGGCGGACGCACTCCGCCACCGCGTTCCGACTGAAGGAACGTTGGAGTGGATTTCCCCGTCTTGGAACGGCTCGCCCCGGCATCTTGGAACGGAATTGGAGCGGCCACCGCTAGGCTGGCCCCCAGAAATCGCGACTCGCCGGTGTTGCCAGACCGAATGACCGGTACGGAACGCCCATCCGGGACGTCAGCAGGGATCTCTCCGCAAGGAAAACGAGCTCGCTCTCCAGGCTGAAGTCGAAGCAGGGCAAGCAAGCGAAGGAATCCAGAAGCAAGGAGGACCTGCCAGCGGCATCAATCCACGAGTCAGCGAAAACTGCAGCGAAAGGAGACCATCAGCCCATCAAGCGATAGCCCAACCACATCTGAATCCGCCGGCATATCGACCGGGCCGTACCCCGCCGCGCAGAGCGACAGGACTCGGCCCTGCAGTGCCCTTCCCGGTCATTGGCCGCGTTGAGGTCCTGCTCCAACGAAAGCCTCACACGACCCGCATCTCGCAAGAGGAACGGGACATCGTGCGGGGCTTTCCCTGCGTCCAACAGATCCCCTGAAAGGAGGAAAGACGTGTCATCGAGACCCTACCGCATGCGAGAGGAGGGATGGCTCATGCGCCACGCCCGTCTCGCGGCCATCGTCATCGCGGTCAACTCGGCGGTGCTCGTCGCCGTCAAGAGCTGGCCCTTCTGATCGGCCAAAGGAGGAACCAGATGGCCACGACACGACGCCGGTCCAGGAAGCAGCAGTGCCTGCTGTGCCGCTGGACCACTGCCTGCCGGGAAGCCGCCCGGCGCACCTTCATCGCCGCCCGCCAAAAAGCCCAGCGGGCCTACCAGCACATCCGCGGCCAGCGGCCAGCCGTCATCGTCGACGCTCCCCGGCGCGAGGCCTGGCAGCTCCGGCGCCTCGTCCGGCGGGCCGCGCGTGGCTACGCGAAGGCACTCGGTGTCGAACTCCCCGCGGGTCTCGCGGTGTTCGTCCAGCGGGTCGTCTTCGACGGCCGCCAGGTCAATGGCCTCCTGACTGCCTTCGAGCAGGAGGGCAAGAGGCGCTACGTTATCCAGCTCGCGTTGTCGGTGAACGGACGCGAAGTGAGCGACGGGGAGCTGATCGCGGCGCTCCGTCACGAACTGTCGGCGGTCTTCGCCGACGCCATCGGCAAGCCCGTCCTCAGCGTCGCGCTCGACCTCGAGCGCGGCGCGGCAGCCCACGGCGGCGGCTCGATCGTCGAGTTGCGGCCCCAGCCCGGCGTGGCCGCCGACGGCCACCGTCAGGACGCGGACCCCTTCGCCCTGTCGAGGGTGACCGACTACCAGGAAGGAGAAGCATCGTGAGCCAAACCGTCGTCCTCCGGGACCTCACCGACCTTGCCCGCTACAAGGGCGAGTTCGCCCAAGAGCCTGAGCCGCCCACGAAGGTGGCAACGCCAACGCCTCCAGCGCTCGACGCGCACCCGGACCTGCTCATTCAGGCGGTGCTCCGGTCGGCGCGCGAGCTGGAGCACCTGACCGAGCGCGACGCCAGCGCCCGCCGCGAGGCGGAGACCGTCCTTGGCCACTACCGGCGGCTGGAGGCGGATGTCGAACGGCTGCGGAAGCTGGAGCGCGACGCACGGCACGCCGAGTCGAACGCCCAGGCCATGGCCGGATCGGCATTCCTGCCCGAGAACCGAGCGCAGGCCGAAAAGGTCGCCCTCGGCGTGGCCGCCATCGCAGCCGTCGCCGCCAACCGCGTCAGGGCCGTCGAAGCCCAGATGGCGGAGCTGGAATCGGGCGAGCATCTCTCGCGCCTGCTAGCCGTCGAACGGGCGGAGAAGGAAGCGCATCAGCGCGAAGAGCGAGCCCTCGCCGCGATCGAGCGGGCGGAGAAGCTGGCTTCGGAGCACAAATATAACGAGGCCCTCAGGCTGCTGGGTTCAGTCGTCAAAGAGAATCCCAACATGCCTTCACTGGCCTCGTCTCATGACACCATCCGGCGGCAGGCGCACGCTGTCAAGACCCTCGAGGTCGAGCGCGCGCTGGCCGAAGCAAGGCGGCTTCACCGCCGCGAACCTGCCCAGGCTGTCGAGATTCTCGGCGGACTCGACCTCTCCGGGATGCCTTCCGTCCTCGTACGCGACGTCTACGGCTGCTGGCGCCAGTCCTGCCGCAGGCTCGGTCTCGTGGAAGCGGTCCACTACAGCCCCGGCGCCGGCAAGGGAGCGATGCTCGTCCCCGACAGCGAGGGCAAACGTCTCAAGGTCGTGGCCGCGATCGGTCTTGCGGGCTGGACAGCAGGGCGCACGTTTGCGGTGAAGGCGCTCCGTGGCGCCCGGCCACTCGCTGCCTGAAAGGCCCTCCCGTCGCGGCTTTCCCTGGGGCCGCCCTTCGGGGCGGCCCCTTTTCCGCGGCGGAGCGTGCATGCACGACACCGATGCGATCCGCCGCGGCCACCCCATCGCCGATGTGGCCGCCGCGTCCGGACTCGAACTACGCCCCACCGGCGGCAGGCTCACCGCGGTCTGTCCCTTCCACGGCGACAGCCGCCCCAGCCTCGTCTTCTACCCGGCCAGCCAGAGCTACTACTGCTTCGGCTGCGGCGCGGGCGGCGACGTGATCGACTTCGTGAGCCGCCTGCACAGGGTGGACTTCAAGGAAGCGGTCGCGCTGCTGGCCGGGGCTCAGCCGCCCCCGATGCCGGTGGGCATTCCACGTCCACCGGCGGTGGCGGTTCCTGAGATCGATCCGGTGAAGGCAGGACCCCTCATCGAGGCCGCCGTTGCCTTCTATGAGGAGGCGATTTGGTCGCGGCCGGAGGTGCTCGACTACCTCGCGTCGCGGGGCATCCACGAACGGACAGTACGGCGCTTCCGGCTGGGCTTCGGCATACCGGGCCTCGCCGCTGCGCTTCGCGACCGGGACCTCGACCTTGAGGCCGCACAGTGGCTCGGCCTGCTGGACGGCGACCGCGAGTGTTTCGCTGGGCGGATCATCATTCCCGAGCTCGTCGAGGGCCGGGCGACGTGGTTCACCGGACGCCGTCTCACCGACCGCGAGCCGCGCTACCTCAACCTTCGCCTCCCGAAGCCACTCCTCGGGCTGGCGAGCGCGAAGGGCGACGCGGTGGTGGTCACCGAAGGTCCCTTCGACTGGCTCACCGCGGTCGAGTGGGGCTTCTGGGCCGTCGCCCTGCTCGGGACCCGCGTCCCCGGCAAGGCGGCGCAGTCACTGGAGCGTTTCGAGGATGTCTACCTCGTCCTCGATCCGGATCCGGCCGGGCAGGAGGCGACCAGGGAGCTTCACGAGCGCCTTGGTGACCGGGCCATCCCGGTCACGCTCCCAGCGGGGGTGTCCGACCTCAACGGCCTCGCCCGCCGGCCAGATGGGCGAAGCATCCTTACCCACTGCATTCTCCGCGCGGGCCGCGAAGCCGGCGCCGTTAGGCAACGCGTCGCATGACCAGTCCGACCAACGGCGGCCTATCGCAGGAGGTCCTCGACCTCCTTGCGCAGCCGCTCGACCTCGCGCTCGTCCGCGAGCGCGCACGAGACGATGGCAGCGTCTTCGCCTACCTCGAAGGCCAGGCCATCATCGACCAGGCCAACCGCATCTTCGGCTACGGCGGCTGGGGCGCCGAAGTCGTCGGCGAGCCTCGCTACCAGGCCACCGACGTTGTCGATCCGACCAGCGGTGAGCTCCTCGCGCTCGGCATGTACACCGTCGCCGTGCGGGTAACCGTGAGCGGCTGTCCGCCCAGGAGCGATGTCGGCTGCGGCTTCGTCACCGAGCGGACGCTGGAGGCGCACGCCAACGCGACGAAAGCCGCAACGACCGACGGCATCAAGCGGGCCTTCCGCCAGTTCGGCCAGCAGTTCGGAAACAGCCTGAACGAACGCCGTCCGGGCACCCTCGCAAGCCCGGCGAAGCTGGACGACATGCGGCAGCGTGTCGTCGCCCTCTCGGGGAGGCTCGGGGTCGATGAGGCCCGTACCCGGTCCTGGTTCCGGGAACGGTGTGGGCTGGACCTCGATGACGCGGCGGAGCGCGAGCTCTCCAGCGCCATCAGGGCGCTCGCGAGCGAGCTGAACGAGCGCGAAGCCCAGCGGCGGAAGGCGGCCTGAGATGGCCCGCCTCCACCGCCAGCCGGTGCGTGTCATCGAAACCCGCGCCGGCCCACGCGAGCTGGTCCAGGTACGGCAGGTTGCCCCTGTCCTGCCCGGCTGGCGCGCCTACGCGGTCACCGCTCTCGGCCCGGACCGGGATGACGGGCCGCTGCACCTGACCGTCTACGACCGAGTCGACGACCTGCCCGATGGCCCGCTCGCCGCATAGCACGCCAGTGCGGTCCTTGCGGGAGGGTGGCGATGCCGCCCTCCTGCACCTCGTCGAGGAGAATCTCCGTTTCCTCGCCGAGCTGCGCTCGAACGGCCGGTCCCTCGCCCGTGGCGGCCCACTCGGGCGCTGCGTGTCCCGGCCGGCGGACGTCTACGAGCTGGTCCGGTCCGAGATGGAATACCTCCTCCTGGAGCAGGTGCGGGTCGTCCTTCTCGACACGCGTTGCCGCGTCCTCGATGTGGTCCTCGTCTACCAGGGCACCGTCAGCTCGGTGAACTTCCGCGCTGCCGAGGTGCTCCGCGAAGCGGTCATCATCAATGCGCCTTCGCTCGTGCTCGTCCACAACCACCCCTCGGGCGACCCCGAGCCAAGCCCGCCCGACATCGCGCTCACGAAAGAGCTCGTGAAGGCGGGAGAGCTCCTCGGGATCGAGGTCGCCGACCACGTCATCGTCGGCCGCGACGCCTTCGTCAGCCTCAAGGAACGGAAACTCCTCTGACTGAGCCCGAAGAGACCGTCGTTCGAACGCCGACAGCTGTGACCGGGGCCGTCAGCATCGTCCACCTTTGGCGCCGAACGCGTGAACACCGCCCCGTTCAGCTTTTCTACCCGTCGAACGAGAGCGGGGCGTGGGTGGGGTGGCGGTAGTCAGGCCCGAAGCGGAAGTATCGGTTGCTTCACAGGTACAACGTCGAAGTGCTCGATTCCAGCGAGGACGGGATGATCCGGCACCTCAACAACATCGGGGGGCTCTCCCGCCCGAGGCGTCCGGGTGGAGGCCATCACGGCGCTCGCCCGGCGAGGTTCTGCCTTACGGTGGTCAGCAACTCCTTAACGCCCTCAGCGGTGATGACGCCGTCGTCGCCCCGGCGCCGGGCCAGGGCCTGGGTAACCACGTCGAGGTCCGGGCGCCGAGCTAACACCCAGCTGGCGGCATCGGCCTTTGGGACGTGCTCGCCGGTCTCGGCGAACCGCCAGACCCGGCAGGCGGTGAAGACCATCAGCTCGTCGACCTGGGGATCGAACGGGATCGCCAGCCACCGTGCCAGGTGGCCGTCGCCGACGGCGACCACCTGCTCGTCGGCGACCGCGCCGATCACCTCGGACGGCTCTGGACCGACCAGCGCCCGCCCCCAGGTCCTCACCTGGGACAGCTCTACGACGAGGTCGGGCTCGACAGCCGGACCCCGGATCGCCCGCAGCGGCTCGTCGCTCGTCGGCCGCACCTGGACCTCGTACGCCATCGTCGGCGTCGAGCCCGGTGCGCTCGGCGCCAACGCCACTGCCGTTGTCACGATACGGAAGTCGGCGTCGTGCGCCATCGTCACGAGGTTTGACTCGAACCCGCCAAGGAGACGGTCTGCCTGCTGGCCGTCGAGGTCATGGCCCACGACGCCCAGGAGGTCGAGGTCGCTCTTGCCCTCGATGAACCCACCAGTAACGAGGGAGCCGTGGACGTACAGGGCAGCCAGATCGTCGCCGAGCACCTCCCGGATGCTGGTCGATAGCCGGTCGACCACCGCCCAGGCGGCGTCGCTCATCGGGTCAGCGCCCTCTCTACGCGGGCGGTGCCGCGTGCCCGGTCGGCGTGAAAGCAGTCCCGTTTCGGCGGTGTCAGGGCGATGGCGCGGAGGACCACGCGTCCATCGTCGGCGATCGCGAGGGTCCGCGCACTGGGCCGATGTCCTTCGCGCCAGGCGGCGCTGGTGCAATCCCACCGCCAGCGCCGGCGCTCAACGCTGATGCCACGCTTCTACGTGTCCATCCCGTACGGCTGGCTGGAGGCCGAGAGCCCAACCCATGCCGTGCGCCGGGTCATTGCTGACGACCCGCGAACGGACCACGAGGGCGTCACGTTCCTCGTCCGCGAGGAAGGCGCCAACCGACTGGTCCTCATCGTCGTCGGCGACAAGGACGAGCCCACACCCGTGACGCAGGACGTCATGGACGACTGGGAGTATCTCTTCGAGTAGTCCCGAACCCGGCAACCAGACCGCGTCTCGCGCGGAGATCCATCAACGACCAACAAAAGGCCGGCAGGAATGCCGGCCTTCTTCCATCTTCATTGGAGAAGCACTCCCATGGCACACAACCTCGAAATCATCAACGGCAAGGCGTCCTTCGCCTACGCCAACGGCCGCCCTGGCTGGCACGGCCTCGGCCAGGCCATCCCCCCAGGCATGGAGCATTCCCAGGCGGTCGCCGAGCTCGCCGGCCTCAACCGCACCGTCGCGCTGGTTCCGCTCTACACCATGGTTGGCGGCGAGCCCGTCGCCGTGCCGGAGAAGTTCGCGACGGTGTACGCCGACACCGGCTTCGTCCTTGGCGTGGTCGGCACCCGCTATACCGTCGTCCAGAACGTGACCGCCTTCGGGGCCATCGACCGCTGGCTCGCGGACGGGCGCGTCCGCTACGAGACCGCGGGCGCGCTCGACGAAGGGCGCAAGGTCTTCATCCTCGTCCGCATCGACGAGGACTTCACGATCGCCGGGACGGACGCCATCACGCCCTATGTGCTTGTCACCAATAGCCATGACGGCTCCAGCGGCCTTGGCGTGAAGCTCGTCTCCACCCGCGTGGTCTGCCAGAACACGCTGAACATCGCCCTCCGTGAGAAGGGCGAGCGCATCGGCATCCGCCACACCGCCTCGGCAGAGGCGAACATCGAGTCGGCTGCGAAGGCGCTCGGGCTGGTCGCCCGCCAGCAGGCGGAGACGATGCAACGCTTCGAGCGGCTGGCCCAGCTCAAGGCCACCCAGGGGCTCATTGAGCAGGTCGTCGAAGTCGTAGCGCCGGATCCTTTGAGGACCGACGTGAGCCTCACGGAGCGTAAGCGCAACCGCGCCGGCCGCCGCCACGAGAGCTTCATGACCTTCCTCCAGCACGCGAAGGAGCTGCCGACGATCGTGAGCGCCGGCGGCATCGACAACCGCTGGGGGCTCTTCAACGCCGCCACCGAGTGGCTGGAGTGGGTCGACCCCACGAAGAGCACGCAGGTCCTCGAACGCCGCATGGTCGGCTCGCTCGAGGGGGCGGTGTCCGATGCCCGCCAGCAGGTCTACGCCCTCCTCACGCCGGCCTGAGCCCGCGCCGACGATCAGTCGCTTCCGGCTCAGGCTCACCTTCGCGGGATCGGTCTCGCCCGACGCGGTGATCGAGCACCTGCTGGAAACGTTCAATGACGACGGCTCGCTCGTCGAAGCCATTGCCGAGCCGCTGACTCGCGAGGCCATCCACGATTACGCGGCTGAACGTTAGCCGAGAGTCTTCGCCACACACCGGCACCTCAGGGAGAGCCCGGCCACCAGCCGGGCTCTTTTCGTGCCGCGTTCCCGCCCTCCAACCGACGAGGAGGCAACCATGAACATTCACACTTGCGAACCGACGCCCTACCCACCCGGCGAAGGGCCGGTCTTCCACTGCACACGGCCGGGACCGGGCGGCACCTGCTGCCCGTGGAGCGGCTTCCCGCTCGCATCCGACCGGTGCCCGCTGCACCCGGCCGCCGGGCCCCATCGCTACGAGCCAACCAACTTCGACCCGCTGAGCTTCCGGCCCCTCTGGAACTACGCCGGCCGTTGCGGGTCCTGGCTCTACGCCGCTGAGTTCATGGCGATGGGTTGCCGGGCCCGGCACATCGATGGCGCCCGGGCCGTGCTCTTCGCCTACAAGCACCGCGCGTCGCGCAACTACCTCCACCTCGACGACCACGGTTACTCGGCCTGGACGACAGGAGCGCACCCAGAGCCCGTCCCCGCGTCGCGCGCCATCCAGCACGCGACCGGGATGGACCACCGTCACGGCGACGGCTGTCTCAGCGGCTCCCCCGTCGTGACCCTCCAACGAGCGCGGAAGGCAGGGTAGCGATGGCAACCCCCAGCCCCGACCGCCGAAACATCAACGCAGCGCGCGCCGTCGCGCTGCAGTTCCGGGCATTCACCGGGATCGGCGATGACCCAAACCCGGTGGCTGCCTGGACCGACACCATCGCCGAGCTCATCGCGGCGTTGCACCACCTCGCCGATATCGAGATCGGTCAGTCCGGCTTTGAGATCTGCCTGGACCGTGCGGCCTTCGACTACGCCTACTCACTGCGACCGGACACGGACGGTGAGGCGTGACGGCCGAGCCGATCGTCCGCCTCGTCCCGCATAGTCAAGACGGCCACTTCGAAACGCGGCTCTGTCAGCAGTGCAGGGCTTTTCTCCACGAGCTGGAGCGCCTGGACCAGCAGATGTGCGAGCTCTGCGATCTCGGCCTGGCCGAGGTGGTGAGCACAGACCACCGTGGCGAGCGGAGCTACGCGCTGACGGCCGCCGGCCGGCGCTGGCTCGAACGTGAGCAAGCACGTCGCGGCGAGAGTCGCTGAACGACGGCACGGGCCGGTCCCGAGGGATCGGTCCGTTCCGGTGAAACGATGAACGACCACGGCCCCCCCGCCAGCCTCGGTGGCCAGCTCTCGCTCTTCGAGGACGAGGGCGTGCTGCCGGCGCCTGATTGGCGCGGTAAGTCTGGTCCGGAGATGCGAGCCGAGACGCCCGCTGGCTACCGGCTCGACCTCTCCGGTGAGGAACCCGTCTATGTGCTCGACGCGGATCGTACTCCGCTGCCAACAGAGGACGGCGATGAACTCTTCGACGAAGACACCGCTGTGGCTGTCGGCGACAACGATCGTCCCGACGAGGACGACGACGCGGTCAACGACGAGCGGTGGTCTGCGCCCCGAGAATGGGCGCCCTACTGCGCCGACACCATCGCCATGAAGGGCACCATCCGTAAGCCCGCAAGCCGCCTGGGCGCCCTCTGGATCTGCACCGGCGGCAGCGGCCGGGCAATCGACCGCGATAAGCGGGGCATGAGCGTCTACCGCGTCGTGCCACTGGACACCTATCGCGGTCCGCATCCCGGCCTTCCGCTGACCTACCGGGAGCACACCGCCCTTCCGAATGACCACCCGTTTCGCTGGGGCTACGAGGGGATGCTCGTCACCTGGCAGAAGAAGCCGCACGTGCTCACGGACGAGCACCTGGTCTTCAGCCACCCCTACATCCCCAACCCCGACGGATATGGCTACGTGCCCGATCCGGACTGGCATCCCCACGACGAGGACGCCGTCCGGAGCGAACGCAACCCGTGGCGGGACCACCCCCAAGCCTGGCAACCGACAAGGAGGTTGATCTAAATGGACGAACACGAACTGCTGCGCCGCGCCGCCCTGGCGGTCGTGCGCAGCGTCGACCACGAGGCGAGCTTCTACGAGGCTCAATCGCCCGTCGAGGACTGGGCGCTCGACGCGCTCGCTGCCGCCGCCGCAGGCGACCTCGACCGAGCGGCATCCCTCCTCGACCGCTACGAATGCGCCGAGTGGGACGAGCGCCGCGCCTACGCCTTCTCGCATTGGGACGAAGCATGCCCGGCTGCTGCCCGCGCTGCGAACGCCCACTGACCGAGGACGGCCGCCTGCGCTATTGCGACCGCTGCGGCTACGAACCGCCGGAGAGCGCAGCGCTGCCTGTCACGCCTCCCCTCTTCGAGGACGCGGACGACAGCAACCAACGGCCTCCCTCGGCGACCGCCGCTCAGGCACCGTCGCCGCGAGGCCAGTGATGGACCTCCTGACGATCCGGGCCGGCGGCTTTACCGCCACCGTCGATGGCTGCGCCCGCGGCGGGAACGAACTCTGGCTCCTCTCGATGCTCGGGCATCAACAGGCTGTCCGCGCCATCTGGGCGCGACTGATCAAAGGAGAGGCAGGCTACCTGGACGGCGCGGCATTGGGCGGCGAGCCCTTGCCGCTGGCCCGCGAGGCATGGGGGATCTGGCGCTTCACCGGGATGCGCCTGCCGTCCGCCTCCGCCTACCACGGCATGCTCATCCCTGAGCTCGCCGCCTACGCGACCGAGCGCCTCGACTTCCTCCTTCTCGTCCGGGAGCAGGACGACGCGGCTCAACTTCACTTCCGTTTCCTGGCCCGCCGGCTGGACCTGCCGCTGCACCCCTCGTGGGCGGGATGGCTCTGGCGGCGCGGGCTGGAGAATGGTGAGGTGGAGCAACTCGAGTCGGTCGGAGTCCAGGCACACCGCTGCCGGCCGCAGCCAGAAGCGCTGCGAGCGGACATCGGCGACGCTGTCCGTCGACGCGACCTTGTCGTCGAAACGACCACAGTCGCGGACGTCGCCTTGAAGGCAGCCTGAGCGACGGGCGAGGCTGACTCCGGCACAGCTCGAGCCAATGTAATGCAATATGCAGTACAATGACTCAGTGAGTAGGCGAGAGGCGCTCATCATCGAAGCCGGCGGCGAGCGCTTCCGCTTCTACTACGACCTGGAACACCCGGAGGTGCTCCACATGACGCTGCGGCACGGGACTGTGCCCGAGGACGCGATTCGCGCCTTCTTCGAAGGCGAGACGCAGCCGTGGGACGAGGCTCGGTCGCGGTTTGAGACGGTGACTGAGACTCATGGCATCTACTGGACGCGGCACCCCCACGATCAGTCGGTCATCGTCATTAGTTGCTTCCGACGGGAGGAGGAATGATGGCTGGATCACGCAAGCCCAAGCCCATCGAAATGAGTGTCGTCGAAGAGCGCGCCGGGGAGGATGCCGAGGTATCCGAGCTGGTCTCTCGCCTCGAAGCCGAGGCGGACCGCGAGCTCGCCGCCGGGGTCGTGACCTTGCGTTGGGGCAAGCAGCAAATCGGCGTCGTAAAGCGGGCGGCGGCCATCCTCGGTGTGCCCTACCAGACCTACCTCAAGCAGGTGGTGTTCCGGCAGGCCGTGGCGGACATCGAGCAAGCCGAGGCAGTGCTCCATCGGGCGCCTCAGCCGAAGGACTCGGGCAGACGCTCGCCCTCGCGTCCCAACTGACGCCGGGTGGCGCCATCGGGCGCCGCGGACGTCGAACCGAAGGCCGCCTGAGCGATGGCTGAAGCCCTGAACCCCGACATTTATCAGTCGGCGGTGGCGGCGCTCATGGCGAGAGCTATGGCCGCCGGCATCCGCGCCGTTCCCATCGCCGGCATCAGCGTCGGCGGTTGTGCCGAAGCGATCGGCACGCCACGGCGCGGTGCCTTTCGTCGGCGGGCGCATGCCCACAACCATCCACGCGATCCCCTCTTCGGGTGGATCTGCATCCTCAGCACCAGGGCCGGGCGAGTCGTCACCCCAACAGGACGTCCGACGGGCTTGCTCGCCCACGAGTACGCCCACCTCCTCGCCCCGAACAGTGGTCACGGAGGACGGTGGCGTGCTGCCGTGACCGCGCTTGGACATCCGGCCCAGGCGAAAGCCCGACGTGGCCGATAGGCAGCTCAACCTCTTCGGTGAGGTGGTGGCCGATTCCCCGGCCACCATCCTCCCGAACGAGATCTCTGACGCGCGGGTACCACTGATCCCGCATCCGATCGTCGAGGCCGTCCTGGACGACGATTCCGTGGCAACCAAGTGCGACGGGTCCGTGCCTGTCGAGCCGTACCGCTTCACGCTCGCGTATCCCCGGGCCGATGGATCATCACCGCGGCCCACGAGGATGAAGCGAAGCGCGGAAAGGTCACCCGCCATATGGTCGGGCGGTGCTCGTGCGGGTGGGTTTCAGCGTTCCGCTTGCATCCATACGGAAGCAGCGGGCCCGACCTGCTCGTGGCGCACCTACGGTCGCATGAGCTGGCAACACAGGCGCCTGCTTGGCAGGTCGAAGCCGAGCGGGACGGCTGGCGGAGGGTGCACCTGCTCGCCGGGCGCGTCCACTGCGCGTCCGCGGACTGTCATCGCCTCGGACCCCCGCAGGGAAAGCGTCGCCCCGAAGCCGGCCAGGAGTACCGCCTGGCGGCGGGCTTCGGCGAGCCGTGTCCCGAGCACGGCGGCGCTCTGTACGACCGTCTGTATCACTGGGAGGAGCACGACCCGGAAGACCACTCCGGCGAACCGAAGCCGTCGCATGCGGCGGGGCTGCTCGATCCGGAGGGGACGTTCTGGCACTGCTGGTGTGCGGCGCTCGAAGGGAGGGCACTGTTCGGGTTCGTCCGCGACGATGACCGTACATAGGCCAGTCGTATTGTGTACACTGGTTACGCTAGGTACGCAAATGTCCATCCGGCTGCTGCGCGCGGCAAGGATGGGAAAGGAGCTTCAACCATGACCAGACGCGTTTCATCACGCGAGGCGCGGTCGCATTTCGCCGAGCTGACGGACCGTGTGCGGTACACCGGTGAGCCGGTCATCGTCGAGAAGCAGGGCCAGCCCTTCGTGGCCGTTGTGAGCATCGACGACCTCGACGCGCTGGAACACGTGCGCCGCGAGAGGGCGGCGGCTGAATTCACTCGCCTTGCCGCCCGGGCAGCACGCGAAGTTCAAGGCCCAGAGCCCAGCGAAGAAGAGATCGTCGAGGCTGTGAGACGAACGCGCGAAGAGCTCTACCGCGAGCGGTATGGAGCCGCCTAGCCTGCGCGTGGCGTTCGACGCAAACGTCCTCATCGCCGGAGTTCGATTGCCCCGCTGGCCCTTCGAGGTCATGCAGGCTGCAACACGCGGGCTCTTCGATCTCGTCCTCCCCGAGCAGGTTCTGGTCGAAGCTCGCCGCCATCTGCCGCTCCCTGCTCAACAGGCCGCGCTCGATGCGTTCCTTGTTGGCTCTCGCTACGAGGAATTGCCAATGCCGAGCGGCGAGCGGGTAGCAGCCAACCTCGACCTCGTGCGGAGTGCCAAGGATGTCCCCATTGCTCTCGCGTTGCTCGATGGCGGTGCGGACATCTTCGTCACCAACGACCGCGACTTCACCGCCGCGGGCGCTACGGCGGAACGCCTGCACGCCCGGGTGCGGATCATGCTGGTGGCGGTGTTCCTGCGCGACGTGCTCGGGTGGTCGCCCGAATCCCTGGAGGCTATCCGGAATCGGCGATGGGAGGACCTGCCCAGCGTCGTGGAGGACCAGCAGTAACCCGGTATCCTCGCCGACTTTTAGCTGAGAGAAGGGCATCTCAATCGAGGTGCCCTTCTGGCTGCCCAAGCCAAGAAAGGAGCACTCGATGCACACCAACCGACAGCCGTTCAGTCCGCAAGAAGCGGAAGGAATTAGGCATGGCTCGCCTTGAAGGCGTCGCGAAGGCGCAGTTCTACCCGACTCCGCCTTCGGTCGTCGAACGCGTGGCGGCGCTCGTCCGCCCCGCTCCATCTTCCAATCGCCGCGTCGTCCGGCTGTTGGATCCCTGCTGCGGCGCGGGCGACGCGCTCCGGCAGTTCGCCGACGCTCTCGGCGGGTGCGAGACCTACGGGATCGAGATCGAGCAACACCGCGCCGCGGAGGCTCGCCAGGTCCTCGACCATCTCATCGCGGGGAGCGCCTTTGCCGTCCGGCTCGGACACGAGGCGTTCTCCTGCCTCTGGCTCAACCCGCCCTACGACGAGGGCGACGGCGGCAAGAGGCTGGAGCACAGCTTCCTCACGACGCTGAGCCGCGCGCTCGTCCCCGGCGGGCTGCTCGTCTACATCGTCCCGCAGGTGCGGCTAGGGCAGTCGGCCCGCTACCTCGCGTCCCGCTTCGAGGGACTGCGCTGCTACCGCTTCCAGGACCCCGAGTACGACGCCTTTCGGCAGTGCGTAGCAATCGGGAAGAAACGTGCGACGCAGGTCGTTGCCGCCGATGTGCAGGCGCAGGTCGAAGCATGGGCGACAGCACCGCTGCCCGAGCTTCCAGCGCCAGGCTCGGTGGCGCCGGTCTATGAGCAGCCCGCGCTGCCGGCCGGACCGGTCGTCTTCTCGTCGCAGTTCTTCGAGCCCGAGACGGCCGCTGCCGAGGCCCGCCAGCGTGGCTTGTGGTCGAACACCACCCTGGTCGAACGGTTCTGGCCAGTGGCCGAACGCCCCGTCCGGCCGCTCATGCCGCTGCGTCGTGGGCACCTCGCCGTGCTCATCGCCGCCGGGTTCCTCGACAACGTCCTGATCGAAGACGGATCCCGCCGCGTGCTCGTGAAAGGCCGCATCATCAAGGTGAGCCGCCCTGTCGAGTCGGCGGACCCGGATGTCGAGGTCGAACGCGAGTTCCTGCGGACGTCGGTCGTGATGCTCGACCTGCGGACGGGTGAGTTCGAGGACATCCAGCACGGCGGCGAGCTCACGGAGGCTCCGGCCTGAACCTCGCCCAATTCGTCGAAGCCTTCCAGGGCGCCATCACCGATGCCGTCCGGAGGGCCTATCCGCCCATCTACTCGGCGAGCAGCCGGGAAGAGCTCGACTTCGACCTGCGGCGGCTCGGCCGCCGCCCGATGGGCGCCCAGGCCGATGTGATTCGTGCCTGCGCGCTCTCGCTGCAAACCCACCGTGCCACGAACCTCGTGGGCGAGATGGGCACCGGCAAGACGACGATCGGGACCGCGGCCGCCACGCTCGCAGGCTTCGAGCGTGTGCTGGTTCTCTGCCCGCCCCACCTCGTACGGAAATGGCAACGCGAGGTGAGAGCGACCGTGCCGAGCGCCAATGCGGTGATCGTCCGCACGATCACTGACCTGGAGAGGTTCCGTCACTCTGGCGGCTGGCCGCTCTTCGTCATCCTCTCGCGCGAGCAGGCCAAGCTCTCCTACCGCTGGAAGCCGGCGCTCGCGACGCGCCATGTCGTGGCCGGAAGCGCGGCGGCTCGAGACGAGCGGGGTGAGGTGGTCGCGCTCAGCTGTTGCCCGGCGTGCTTCTCGCCCGTCGTCGATGACGAAGGTCTGCCCCTGGAGGAGGCTGACCTTGGCCGGAAGAAGCACAGTTGCGAGCACTGCCACGGACCACTCTGGCAGGCGGACTGCCGCGGTCCCCGCCGCTACCCGCTTGCCGACTACATCGCCCGGCGCATGCCCGGGTACTTCGACCTCCTGCTCATCGACGAGCAGCACGAGTACAAGGCACGCGGCTCGGCCCAGGGCCTGGCGGCAGGAACCCTCGCCGAAGCATGTAAAGCCGTCCTCACGCTTACCGGCACGTTGATGGGAGGGTATAGCTCGACGCTCTTCTATCTGCTCTGGCGGTTCTCGCCGGCAGTGAGGGAGGAGTTCGGCCACGCCGACGAGTCAAAGTGGGTCTCCCGCTACGGCATCGTCGAGCGAATCAGCCGGAAGTCCGGCGACGATGACGCCTACGAGGACGGGCGTTCGAGCCGCCGGAGGGGCTACCGCACGCGTGTGGTTGAGAAGCCGGGTGTTTCGCCCGCCGTCCTTTTCCACCTCATCGGTAACACGGCCTTCCTCCGGCTCGCCGACGTCGCATCCGGGCTACCCGAGTACACAGAGGAAGTGCGCCTTGTTGGGCTTTCGACATCCGATTCGCCCGATGAGCCATCGCAGGCGGCCTACTACCAGCGGCTCGCGTCGCAGCTCGAAGCTGCCGTTCACGAGGCGCTGGCCAAAGGTTCGAAGCGGTTGCTCGGGGCGTACCTCCAATCGCTTCTCGCCTACCCGGACGCCTGCACGAAAGGCGAGCAGGTCATCGACCCGGGTAGCAGCGCCGTCATCGCGGCGGTACCCCCGTTGCCCGACACCGACCGGTACCCGAAGGAGCGGGCGCTGCTGGATCTTATCGAGGCTGAGAAACGCCAGGGTCGGAGAGTCCTCGTCTACATTACGCACACCGCCAGCCGAGACATCGCGTCGCGGCTTGAGTCGGTGCTGATGGAGGCTGGACATCGCGTGGCGAACCTCAAGGCCGACACAGTTCCGCCAGAACGCCGGGAAGACTGGGTGGCGCATCGGGTGAAGGCAGGCCTCGACGTCCTGCTGGTTCATCCCAGGCTCGTCCAGACGGGGTTGGACCTCGTGGACTTCCCGACCATCGTCTGGCAGGAAGTCGAGTACTCGGTCTACACGATGCGCCAGGCCAGCCGTCGCTCCTGGCGCATCGGCCAGCGTCGTCCCGTGCGCGTGGTGTACCTCGCCTACCGGGGAACGCTCCAGGCCCAGGCGCTCACCCTGGTCGCCAAGAAGCTGAAGGCTTCTCTCGCGGTCGAGGGTGAGCTCGGCGACGACGGCCTCGCGGCCTTCGGCGACGACGCCGAGGACCTGCTCATGACACTTGCCCGCAGCCTCACGGAGCGAGTGGAGTCGAGCGAGGAGTCTTTGGAGGGGCTGTTTGCTGGGCTACGGCAGTCGGAACGCGAATTGGAAGCCCGCGTCGGCGAAGGCGCTGACCGGGAGCACGAGACCTCGGTGCAATCATCCAACTCTGCATTGCCAGCGCGAGGGCTCGTCGTGCCATCGGCCGTCGAGGTGGAACAAAGCCTCGTGGGACAAGTCTTGTCGACCCACGCTGCGGCCGGAGGTCAGCAGCTCAGGTTGCTCTAGCTGAAAGCGTAGGGAGGAGCGGCCCCTCCCTACGCTCCTACCCGAACCGAGGGGTCTGTTTTTTTTTGCGCGGCGATGCACCCCACACTCGCTCAGCACTCCGTCGGGGCGAAATCCGTGCTTACCGCAGCATATCTATGAGAGGATGTCCGCGGATCCGTGTCGGGGAACGGAGGTGGATCCGTGGCGACTGCTGACCAAGTCAAGGCGATGGTGCGGAGCCACGCGGACGGAGACGACGCGAGGTTCTTCTCGATTGCGCTCCAGGTCGCCGCAAGGGCCGCTCGGAGCGGCCAGACCAACTTCGCGCAGGAACTCCGCGACCTCGTAGAGGAGCTTCGAAAGGAACCTCCTCGATCCCGGAAGCCCATTCCCGTGGCGCAGCCGCGTGGAGAACTCAGCGGGCTCTTGGGAGTCACCTACCCGAATACGAGGATGGCGGACCTCGTCCTCGAAGGCCCCGTCCGAGATCGCCTCAACCGTGTCCTTTTGGAACAGCGACAGCGAGACAGGCTGCGCGAACAGGGCTTTCATCCCCTGCGTAAGCTGCTGCTGGTCGGACCACCTGGGACTGGCAAGACGATGACTGCCAGCGCGCTTGCGGGCGAATTGCATCTTCCGCTGTTTGTCATCCGGCTCGACGGACTCATCACGAAGTTCATGGGCGAGACCGCAGCGAAGCTACGCCTCGTGTTCGATGCCTTGCGCGAGACACACGGCGTTTACCTTTTCGACGAGGTGGACGCGCTCGGCGGCGAACGGGCGCGATCCAACGATGTCGGCGAGATCCGACGCGTGCTCAACTCCTTTCTTCAGTTTCTGGAGTTGGAGGAGACTGAGAGCCTGCTCGTAGCGGCGACGAACCATCCCCAGTTGCTCGACAGTGCTATGTTCCGTCGGTTCGACGCGGTCATCGAATATCCGCTACCGACCGCACCAGTGATAAAGGCGCTTGTCTTGAACCGCCTCGCCACGATCAAGGTAGGGCGAGTGTCCTGGGGTCACGTGACGAAGGCCGCGGCGGGGCTGAGTCACGCTGAGGTCACGATGGCCGCTGAGCGCGCAGCAAAGGACCTCATCCTGCTGGATGGACGCGAAATAGTAACCGCTGATTTGGTGAGTGCGCTGAACCAACGACGAGCGGAGTCAAGGCGGTAGCAGACGTTTGGCCGATCGGAACCGTCCTCATATCTTCGTTGATCAGCCGGCCCAGGCGGAGCCATATACTCCGCCCCCGCGGCGAATCACAGGGCGCGCGCTCAGTGTTCCCGACAATCGCCGGGCCCACGCTGAAAGTCTCGGAGCCCAACTGGCCCTCGCTGGAGCGTCAGGACTCCAGCGGCGTGCCGACACAACGCGAGTCGAAGGTGCCCTCGACGGAATCTATGTGACGTTCGAGAGCTTCCCGGGGATAGAGCTCGCAATCGAAAGCCTCGATGTACGGCAAGGCAGCCTCCGGCCAGAGCTCCGCACAGTTCAGGCAGCCCTACAAACCGACGGGCAACGGGTGGAGTTTGCAACTGTGTTCATCCCCGACGGCAGGCTCGGGTACTTCCTCCAGCGCGTTCAACAATACCTGGAGACGGTTGAGTCCGAGCGACCGCGAAATAGCAAGCTGCTCGACAGGGTGCAAGGGGTGGCGCTTGCGTCAATCGAGCGGCTCTGGACGGATCGCGTCGAAGACTTTCCGGCCGCCGGTGACGTTGTCTGGTGGGAAGTCTGGCTCCGTCGTCGCGACGGTCTGGAAGTCGACCGTCTTCGGTCGTTCGCTGCTGTCCGCGACATCAACGTGGGGCCCCGAGTGCTCTCGTTCCCCGAGCGGCTCGTCGTCCTAGCGCGTGCGTCCGCCACACAGCTCGCATCGGCACTCGATGTGCTGGACGATCTTGCGGAGTTGCGCGCTCCGCGATCGTTCCCGCAAGTGCTCGCGAGCGAGACAGCCATTGACCAGCAAGACTGGGTAGAGCAGCTTGTAGCGCGGACTACCGCCTCGGAGCCATCGGCAGCGGCTGTTTGCATCTTGGACACAGGGATCAGTCACCAGCATCCGTTGTTGGCACACTCGCTCGATGCCAAGGACTGCCATGCGTGCGTTCCGGCGTGGAGTACTTCCGACCACCATGGCCACGGTACCGCGATGGCCGGCATCGCACTGTACGGGGATCTCGGAGAGGTTATCCTCGGTGCGGACCAAGTTCATCTTCGCCACCGACTTGAGTCGGTGAAGCTCCTCCCGCCCGTTGGTGCGAACCCGCCGGAGCTTTACGGAGCCCTCACTGCAACCGGCGCGAGCTTGGTCGAGATTCAGGCCCCGATGCGTCGTCGCCTCTTCTCCATGGCAATTTCGGCATCCGACGGAGGAGGCACCGGCACAGATCCCTCCCGCGCGGACTACGGGAAGCCAACGTCATGGTCAGCCAGCATTGATGCATTAGCAGCGGGACTCGGCGTCGATACCTCGGACGAGGGTATCGTATTGCTCAACGAAGATGAGCCTGCCGACCGTCGCCTATTCCTCATCTGCGCGGGCAACGTTCGTGAGATCGAAGACGACCACCTGGCCCGAAGCGACCTCGAGCCGGTGGAGGACCCCGCGCAAGCATGGAACGCGGTGACGGTCGGGGCGATGACCGACCTTGTCACTCTCGATCCTAACGACCAGCTCTGGCGCGACTGGACGCCCGTTGCGCCCAGGGGAGAGCTCTCGCCATTCAGCCGAACGTCAGTGATGTTCGGGCGGAATTGGCCATCCAAGCCAGACGTGGTGTTCGAAGGAGGCAACGCGGCTCGTTCGCCGCTGGGAACCGAGTTTGACTGGCCTGACGCTTTACAGTTGTTGACTACGAGGCGCCTGTCGCCGGATGGCCGTTTGCTCGATACAACCGGTATGACAAGCGCAGCTACCGCAGGTGTGGCGCATATCGGCGGCGAGATCATTGCGGAATATCCAAGCCTCTGGCCGGAAACCGTACGTGCCCTAATTGTCCATTCTGCCGAGTGGACGCCCGCGATGCTCACCCAGTTCTGCGCCGCAGACACTCGTCGTCATCGCGTTGCGCTACGAGCGCGCTACGGAATGGGTGTGCCAAGCCTCGAACGAGCGACGCGTAGCGCCAGTGACGCCCTGACGCTGATTGTCCAGGACTCGATCCATCCATTCGACGGTGACGGGAAGATGCGCGAAATGCACCTGCATGCGTTGCCCTGGCCGGTCGAAGTGCTCGCAGAGATGGGCGCGGCCCACGTCCGGCTTCGAGTGACGCTCTCGTACTTCGTTGAGCCGAATCCCAGTCGACGAGGGTGGCGACAACGATTCCGGTATATGTCGCATGGGCTCAGATTTGACGTTCGTCGCCCCACGGAGTCAATCGACGAATTTCGAAGGCGGATCAATAAGCTCGCCCGCGATGAAGGGACTGGTCATGATTCCGCCGCAAGTGATGCGCAAGACTGGTTCTTTGGCCCGGAGAATCGGGTTTCTGGCTCGATACATTCGGACTTCTGGGAAGGCACCGCTGCCGAACTCGCCGAACGCGGCTACGTGGCGATCTATCCCGTGTCGGGCTGGTGGAAGGACAGAAAGGAACGTGACCATAGCGATCGTGGCGCTCCCTACGCGCTTGTCGTTTCGATCGAGACGCCAGAGCAGGATGTCGACCTTTGGACGCCCGTGGCAACTGAAGTCGGGGTGCCGATCGTGATCGAATATGAATGACGTGGGGGCTTGCCGGAAGGTGTTGAGCGCGGGGGCATCTCGGTCCTGCGCATAGTCGTTGCGGCGGCAGCTTCTTGCTGACTTCGGTGGTCGGGTGTCACGGGAGCGTCGGACACCTCGGCGAGCTTGGATCGCAGGCACAAGGTGAGACTCAGGAACTCGTGGAATGACGGACTCGCTCCTTGAGGGGCGGCGCTTCGGGTCAAAGCAACTGCGGGCGGTGAACGTGGGTGAAGCGCGTGAGTGCTTTGCCTGAGGGCGTCGTGTCCGACGTTTGGGCTATCGTTTGTCCCGTATGTCGGACGCGGTGCACGACCCTGTCGCTCGCGCTATTTGCGTCGTAAACGCGCGCTTGCCCGGCGTTACGCGATGTTTGTGGCCTCGCCTTGCGACACACCAATGTTACGTGTAGCGTAACATTCATGCAGGAACAGGTCCTCGACAGACTCTATCAAGCTGGCGAGCCACAGGGCGGATACTTCACCACGAGCCAGGCGTTGGAGGCCGGTATCTCCCGCCGCCTGCTGAGCCTGTATGCGGGTAGAGGTGACATCGAACGGGTGGCGTACGGCATCTACCGGCTCCACCGGTTCCCTGCGCACCGATTTGGAGACCTGATCGCGACCGCGCTCTGGGCCGGCCCAGGCAGCGCGGTTAGTCACGACAGCGCGCTTGCTGTCTACGGGCTAGGGTCGGCGATGCCGGCGGTCATCCACATCACGGTGCCTCGTGCCTTTCGCGGGAAACGCCATGGCGTCACGGTTCATAGGGCGTCCCTCTCCACGGCGGAGATCACTCTTCGCGATGACGTACCGGTCACGAGGGTTGAACGGACGCTCTGTGATGTGGCGGTGGCTGGTGATCCATCGTTGGCCCGCGAGGCGGGTCGAGAGGCAATCGAACGTGGGCTCACCACCCGCGCGCGGCTGTCGGACACGGTTGACGAGCATCCTGACGGCGACCATGTGCGGAACGTCCTCGGCCTCCCCAAAGCGAAGCGGGCGGTACCATCGCCGGGTGGCTCGCTATAGTCGTCCGGAATCGCTCCGCCAGGCACTCGAGGATCGGCTCAAAGCACGCGCAAGGGACAGCTCGCTGCCGCTCGATCGGCTCCGGAAGGAGGCGGCCTTTCAGCGGTTGCTGGCGCGAATCGTCGCGACGGCGCCAGAAGGTAGCTGGGCGCTCAAGGGCGGCATGGCAATGATCGCCCGAGTCAGCTCCCGCGCCCGCGCGACGATCGACATCGATGCATCTTGGCGAGATGATGCAGGTCGCCTTCAGGCGATGGTGGAGCAGGCCGCTGCAGCTGACCTCGACGACTACTTCGAGTTCGCGATTGGCCGCGGGAGCCCGATCCAGGGCGAAGGCCCCGAGGGTGGGATCCGCTTTCCGGTTGAGAGCCGGCTTGGCGGCCGGCAGTTTGAGACGCTTCGTTTCGACGTGAACGTGCAGCCTGGCGATGTGAGACCGGTCGAGCAGGTGGAGCTTCGGAATCTCTTCGACTTCGCCGACCTGCCGGCGGTCGTCGTCCCGGCCATACCGATTCCCCAGCAACTTGCGGAGAAGCTGCACGCCTACACAAGGGACTACGGTTCCCGCGAGAACTCGCGGCCCAAGGATCTCTACGACATGCTGCTGATTGCGGAAGAGCTGAGCGTCCTGCCACTGGGCGAACTGGCCGATGTGTGCGTTCAGACGTTCGGCCTTCGCGACACGCCCTGGCCGCCGACGTTGGCCATGCCGCCGGAGTCCTGGGTAGCTCCGTGGGCTGGGTTCGTCCGCGACCACGGCAGTCGGTTCGGAGAGTTGAGATCCGCCTTCGCCGCGCTGGAAGCCTTCTGGGGGCCACCCCTCGGATACGGCGATCAGCGGACGCTGAAATGGGATCCCGCCGAATGGCGCTGGACCGAGAGCCATTAGCCGCGCCCCGTACTCCTGACCGCGCGATCGGAGCTGAGACGTCGGAGTCACCGTGGGGTCGCCGGGCTATTCATCGGGTTCTACGCCACTGTTCGTCCGCAAGTGCATTCCGAGGCATGTGGTCTCACGCCTCCTTCGGGCTCGAGCTCGACCATGACGAGGCTCTCATCAGTCAGCCCGACCCTGCTGGATAGGACGGGACGGCTGTCCCAAGGTGTCGTGTTTTGTCCCATCTCGTCCCAGTGGTCTCTGTTCGATGGACTGGGGAGTTGGCGAACTGGCAGCACTTCGCGCAGCCCGACTGCACGAGCCATCGTCAAGGCCAGCGGATCGCGTGTGAACATCACGTGCCGTTATGCTGCTGCGACCGGCGACGTGCGCCCGATGAGGGTCGTTGGAGGCCTGCGATCTTCACAAAATCGTTGGGGTTATGATCGCAAGTTAAGGTGTTCCCGGCAGGCTGGCGGTGCTCCTTCCGCACGACGTACGTTGAGCGAGCACTGTGGCGAGGAGCGATGCCTACGACATCTCAACCCACGAGGGTGTGTCGGCGAGAACTGCAAATGGACTGCAAATGGGCGGGGCTGGACGCGGTGGGATCACGGAAGACTGGCGCTATCAGGAGCGACCTCGGCAGATTCAGAGCGAGACATAAGGCAACGGAACGTGACCCCGCCGGACGCACTTACTCGCCCTCATAACCCGAAGGCCGGGGGTTCGAATCCCTCCCCCGCTACCAATTCCCTGTACGCGCACGCTCTTCACGAGCCCTCCCAACCGGAGGGCTCGTTTGGTTTCGCTCGCGCTCCGTTCTGGGGACCACCTCACCCCCCCGTTTGCCCACCGCTGACCCGTATCTCAGGCGCGGGAAGTACCCCCCTGCATCGTCATTACCTGCGAAGGGGAGTAGCACGCCCGGCGATGCCCCGGAACGCCAGGGGCGGGTAAGCTCAAACGAGGGGGTACCTCTTGGCTGACCTGCTCGCTCCGGGGCTCTGGTGGCTCCACGGCACCCGCGGCTCGAACGTCTATCTCGTCGAGGCCGATGACGGCCAGCTCGCGCTGGTCGATACCGGCTTCGCCTCGAGTGCCGGCGCCATCCTCGAAGAGGTTGCCGCACACGGCGGCCGGCTCTCGGCCATCCTGTTGACGCACATGCACCGGGACCACGCGGGTGCGGCCGGCGCGGTCCGCCAGGCCACGGGTGCCCGCCTCTGCATCGGCCAGGGAGATTGTTTCGAACGAGATGGCCGGGCGTTCCTGCACACCACCGTCGGACGATCGCACATTGGGAGGTTCCTGGTCGCGCGATTCCAGCGATCGAGCGGTGCGGACGTCCTCGTGGACCAGTGCATCGACGGCGAGACGGAGTTGCTACCCGGCATCCGGGCGGTGCTAGTCCCGGGCCACACGCCAGGCTCGTGCTGTTTCGTTGTCGACCGGCTGGGAGCCGCGTTCGTCGGAGACCTGGTCATCAGCCATGGCGGCGAACTGACGCGGTCGTTGCGCATGGCGAACCACGACGATGACCAGTACCTCGAGTCCATCCGGCAGTTCGCCGTGTCGGCACCGGAGGGCGGCCTGCCCGGCCACGGGGTGCCGGTAATGACCGGATTCGGCGACGCACTGCGGGAGCTGGCTGCACTGCCGCGGCGCCGGACGGGGATCCGAACGACGGCGGAACGGGCGATGCGCATGTCGCGGTTCGGGCGGCAGCTCTCCCGGAAGCGCACGCGGCAGGAGCCGTAGGCGCGCGGGCGCGCCCGCCCGGGCGTCAGCCTCCGGGGTGGCGCACCTCGATGCGGACCACGCCGGCGTCACCATCCACGGTGATCGTGTCACCCGTCTGGATCCGGGCAGTAGCCTCTGTGGCGCCGACGACCGCCGGGATGCCGAACTCGCGAGCGGCGATGGCCGGGTGAGAGAAGGCGGCGCCGGAATCGGTGACGATTGCCGAGGCGACGGCGAACAGCGGGGTCCATGGCGGTGACGTCATGATGCAGACGAGCACTTCCCCCGGTTCGAGTTCATCGCAGTCCGCGAAGTCCAGGAGCACGCGTGCCTTCGCGGTTATTTTGCCGCGAGAGCCGGGGAGGCCGTGAATCACCGCTTCGCCGGGTTGCGCGGCCGGGCCCGGGATGAGCCCGGGGGCGGCGGAGATGACGGCGGGAGGCTTGTCGCCGAGCCAGCTCGCCCACTCTTTCCGCCGTTCGGCCACGAGGGACCGTAAGTCACCTCGCTCCGCGTAGGCGAAGAGCGGATCGATTTCAGCGGGAAGCAGGAAGAAGATGTCCTCGGGAACGTCGATCGTGCCGGCCGAGCGCAGTGCATCGCCTTTGTTCAGGAGTGCGATCCGCAGGCTGCCGGTAACGAGGAGCTGCCACAGCGCGCGCCCCTCGCGCACGGCGACGTAGTTTTCGAGCTGGCCGGCGAGCGCCCGGAAAGCGGCCATACTGGCCGGGTCCCCGGCGAGCCGGGCTTCGACGCGCTGCAACGCGGCGTCCCGGCGCCGGACCACCTCGGTGCGGGAGGCGAAGTCCCCGTTGCGTGCGGCCATCGCCTGACGGACCAGGTTCAGCGCGTCGGCCGGCCTCTCCCGCAGTGTGGGGTTGGTGATGTCCCACCCGCCGGAGCGCCAGCCGTAATCGGCGATGAACGCATCAAACGCAGCCATGAACGCGGCTGCAGCCGTTTCACGAAGCAGGGACTGAAGCGCGTCGTTGCCGCCCTCAGTGACGATGCGGGCAATGCCGGGCGCCGCTCGCGCCATCTCCGCCAGGCGCGCGATCGCTCGGTTACTCTCCATTGTGGCGCTGTCGGAGCCCTGGCCGAGTTCCTGCACGAGCAGCGCCGCGTCATCTGCTTCGAACAGTGCTTCGAGCGTCCCCTGGAGCGGGCCGAGCACAGGCCCGAGGGCGACCATGCCTCCGATATGCGTGTTGTGGAAGGCATCGTGATAGAGGCGGGATAGTTCTGCCACGGGAGTTTCCGGGGCGACCGCCTGGAGGGCCCGAACAGCTGCTTCGGCGCGTGGTTGGGCGAAAGTGTCCCATACCCTGGGCGCGCCGCCGCATCTCGCGCCCAACTCCCGGGCCCTCGTGATGAACGATGGCGACTCTTCGGCGTCGAGCGGCGTCAGCCGTACGTACTGGAAGCCCGCTGGAAGCTGCCGCCCTCGAAACGGGGCCGGCGGCTCCACGCCCGCGTCCGCATAGGGCGCATCCTGGGACTGCCTGTCCGCGTGAATCCAGGCAAACAGCGGCGTCAGCGGGTCCGGGTAATGGTCCTGGTTCCAGCGCCAGGCCCGTTGGCTGTTCGCCGCGGTGTCCCATTCCACCGCGAGTTCCCGCCCTCTTGCCGTCCTGAAGTGTGAAACTGGCGCCGTCTTCATGGTCACCTCCCTCGGGGGGACCGCAGTTCCCTGCCGGATGGCTGCAGTTTAGAGCGTTAACGCCGGATCAATATGAACTACGTCTCACTGTTCGACTCGTTTCACGATGCGGGGGCAGCGGGTACAGTTCGGCCATGAAGCCCTATGTGCTGGTGATTGGTCATGCCGCAGCCGCGGGGGAGGCGCCCGCGAACACCCTGGCAGGGGTGCGCTCCTGCCTCGATGCTTCCGCCGAAGCGATGGAGATCGACGTGCAGCTCTGTGCCGACGGCGTTCCCGTGCTCATGCACGACACCACGGTCGATCGCACGACGAACCTCAGCGGGCCGGTGATGGAAAAGACGCTGGCCGAACTCCAGGCTGCGGACGCAGGGGACGGCGAGCCCGTGCCCACCCTGGACGAGGTGTTCGGCCTCGTAGCGGGCCGCCTGACGGTGATGTGCGAGTTGAAGGCGACCGACCCCGAGCAGGATCAGCGCTGCGTCGACGCCGTGGTCGAGGTGATCAAGCGGCACAACGCCGAGTCGTGGACCGCGATCCACTCGTTCAACCCTGAGATGGTGGACCGCGCCCGGAAGACCGAACCTCGCGTTTCCGCCACCATCATCGTGCCGCCCGTGCACGGGGATGAGGTCGACCGGCTGCTGGGCGGCCTCCTGAAGCGCAACGGCCAGGCGATCTCGGTCCACCACGCGGCCGTGGACCGGGCGCTGGTGGAGAAGGCCAAGCGCCGGCAGGTGTGCGTCTGGGCCTGGACCGTCGATTCGGCCGAAGATTGGGCCCGCGTGGTGGAGGCTGGCGTGGACGGAATCATCACCAATGTCCCCCACCGCCTGCGGGAGTGGCTCAAGAAATAGCCGGCCCTCAGCCCTGCTTCGGCCCCGTACAGGTGTTCGCACCGTGGAAGTCCTCAGGCGCGACAAACGTCCCCGGGCGGCCGTTTAACGGCTACCAGCTGCCACCGCCGCCACCGCCGCCACCGCCGCCGCTCGACCCACCCGAGAACCCCGACCCGCCGGAGCTCGAACGCGTGCTCGAAAGCGTGCTCGAGACCGAGCTGGAGAAGCCCTGGAGCCCGCTCGAAAACGCGGCGACGCGAAACGCGCCTGTGCCCGAGTACCACGACGAGGTGGACTGGGAGACCTGGTCGTCGAGGCCCTCAAACGCCTTCGCCCACTTCGAGACACAGCCGAAGACGATGGCAAACGGCAGGTAACGGGCGAAGATGTTCTCCCGTTCGTTGAACTCCTGGCGGTGCTTCTCGGCCGTGGCGATGTAAAGCCGGAAGCCGAGGACCCGCCGCAGCATCTCGCTGCCTGCCGCGGTGCGGCGGGCCATGGAGCGCGAGAGCACGAGCATGGTTAGTCCCGCCGGCACCAGACCCAGCGGCATGAGCGCCCGGTGGAATAGGAGTCCGGCGAACACGGCGAAACCGGCTCCGAAGGCGAGCAGGCTTATCGCGACGATGACCCACATCCCCCGCGCCGACTCCGGTTTCATGCTGAACCATTTGCGCTGCATCGCGTCGCCGTAGATGAGTTCCTTCGCTTTGGCCAGGTCCGCGGCGAACTTGTACCTCAGGTCCGAAAGCTCGACTTCGTCTCCGGTCTCGAACAGCGAGTTCAAGACCTTCTTTTCGAAGGCGTTGAGGCCGTTCGCCTCCTGTTTCTTCGTCAGTTTCCAGTCGTTGCTGCCGAACCAGCCCTTCTTCGGGAGCTCGGTGATGTGCAGGTAGCCCCGTACGGCCAGGTCGACGATTGTCGCGGTCACGTCGAGCGTGTCGGCCCGCTCGTCGAGGAGGACGCCCATCTGTGCGGGACGAAGGTCCTCGGGCGGGAGGTACTCCACCACCACGTCCTGGCGGGCGAACAGCGGTCGCGTGTGCTCTTCGGGGTTGTTCGTGAGGTAGTACATGGAGGTATAGGAACGGTCCCGGCCGTGCGTCCACCAGGCGGAACCGACCAGCACCACACCGGCGATCAGGCTAAGGACCAGTCCGCCCCACTCGATCACGTCAAGCGTGAACAGGTCGCCAATGGTCAGGCGGTCTTCGAGCATGGGAGCGGGGATCTCGACCACGCCGGGCTGCCAGCCAACCGCGATCGTTACCTGCTCGAAGGACGAGAGCTCGCGATTGCCCGCGAACGTCGCGACGTTCGCGGCGGTGGAAGCCAGGCACTGTTCGTCCGAGTCAGCATACCCCTGGTAGCAGATCGCGTACGCCTCGGCGCCCGCCGGCAGTTTGACCGAGATGGCAAAGGTCTCGATGGGGACGGGCCACTCGCCGCTCGCATCCCAGTACAGTTCGCCGTGATCGTCATAGGCATCGAGGGCGCCGCGCAGCGTGTAGCTGATGACATAGTCCTGGGGACCCGAGACGAAGATGTCGGCGTCGCCGATCTTCACGGTCACCTTGCCGGCTTCCCGCGAGACCTCGTGCTTCCACTTGCTGCCGTCGAGGCGGGTCACGCTCGTGATGTCATAGCTGTATTCGCGGTTGTAGCCCGAGGGGCAATCGTAAAGAGGTTGCTGGGCGCCCGCGATGGGGTCGCCACATGGAACCCGCTCGTAGAAGTACCGGAAGATGCCGTGCTTCTGGAGCGAGCCGAAGTCAGCCCTGATGGTCTCGGTGGCGGTGATTGTCCCGTCCTTCGCGACGTTGTACTCGATGGCGAGCTGCGTGATCGTCCAGCCTTCGTCCGCGTGGGCGGCCGGCCGCGGCGAGATGCCGATGGCGAAAGCGGCCACGAGGAGAACGAGAAGGAAGGTGCGCTTCATGCGGACGCATTCTAGCGGCTGCGCTCCAATGAGCTGTTCAAGACAGGGCGTGGCGCGCACCGTATGATCCTTTGAACTGTCAGAACGTCCGCAACCCCTCGGGGGGAACTCGTGCGGACATATGCCTGACCCAAGGATGGTGCATGGAATCGTTTGAATACGTTGCGCCGCGCTCGCTCTCCGAGGCCTTCACGGCACTCGGGAACGGGAAGCGGTCGCTGATGCTGGCTGGCGGCACCGATGTCATCATCCAGCTGCGAGAGGGCCGCAAGCAGTGCGACCAGCTCATCGACCTGAAGCACATCCCGGAGATGATGGCGATCGCCTTCGCCCCGGATGGATCGCTCAACATCGGCGCGGCCGTCCCGCTCGCCCAGATTTACGAAGACCCGCAGGTGCGCGCGAAGCTGCCGGCACTGGTCGATGCGGCCTCCATCATCGGAGGCACGGCAATCCAATCGCGGGCGAGTCTCGGCGGCAACCTGTGCAATGCGAGCCCCGCGGCGGATTCGTCCCCCGCGCTGATCGTGCTGGGCGCCCGCCTGGCCATCGCCTCGTCCACGGCAACGCGCGAAATCCCGGTCGAGGAGTTCTTTGCCGGCCCGGGGCGCAACACGCTTCAGCCGGGCGAACTGCTCGTGAGCGTCCGCATCCCGGCCCAGCCGGGACACTCGGCGGCCTACTACCACCGGTTCATCCCGCGGAACGAGATGGACATCGCGGTGGCGAGCTCTGGCGTTCGTATCGAGCTGGGCGCCGATGGCTCGACCATCGAGCACGCGCGTGTGGCCCTCGGCGCGGTGGCGGCCACCCCGATCATGGTCCCGGAGGCGGTTGCGGCGCTGGTTGGCCAGCCGGCGGGCGCCGAGGCCTTCGCGGCGGCCGGGGAAGCCGCGGCGGCTGCCGCCAAACCCATCGACGACATGCGCGGCGGCATCGCCCAGCGCAAACACCTCGCGAAAATTCTCACCATCCGCGCGCTCGAAGGGGCGCTCCAGCGTTACCGGGAGGCCCGCTAGCCCCATGGCAAAGATGCACATCCAGACCCGCCTGAACGGCGACGACATCGAATTCCTGGCCGAACCGCGCCAGAGCCTGCTCGAAGTCCTCCGCGACAACATCGGGCTTACGGGCACCAAGGAAGGCTGCAACAACGGCAACTGCGGCGCCTGCAGCGTCATGCTGAACGGCCGCGTGGTGAACTCGTGCTGCGTGCTCGCCGTCGAAACGCAGGGCGCCGAGGTGAGCACCATCGAGGGGCTGGCACGTGGGGACCAGCTCCATCCGCTCCAGCAGGCGTTCCTCGAAGAGGCTGCGCTCCAGTGCGGCATCTGCACCCCCGGGTTCATCATGTCGGCCAAAGCCCTGCTCGACCGCGAACCGAACCCGGATGAGCACCGGGTGCGGTTCTGGCTCGCCGGCAACCTCTGCCGCTGCACCGGCTACGACAAGATCGTGAAGGCCGTCATGAAGGCGTCCAACGACATGCAGGAGGCGAAATAACGTGACCACAGTCGACCGCCCCGCCTATTCCGTCATCGGCACCCGGCCCGTCCGCCCGGACGGCGTCGAGAAGGTGACCGGCAAAGCCCAGTATGGCGCGGATATCCACCTCCCGGGCCTCATCCACGCGAAGGTGCTTCGCAGCCCGCACGCCCACGCCCGCATCCTTTCCATCGATACCACCGGAGCCGAGAAGTACCCGGGCGTCCTGGCGGTCCTCACTCACACGGACCTGCCGGCCGCAGCCGACAAGGTGGAGGACCTCGGCGAGAGCGCCGTCAACCTGATGGAAGTGAGCGAGAACATCCTCGCTTCGCGGAAGGTGCTCTACCAGGGCCATGCCGTGGCTGCGGTGGCCGCCGCCAGCCCGCACGTCGCCGAGCTCGCCCTGGCCCAGATCAAGGTCGAGTACGAGGTGCTGCCGCCCGTCCTCGATGTGCGCGACGCCATGCGCGACGACGCCCCACTCTTGAACGAAACGCGCCGCACAAAGACCCTGATGACCCGCGAAGTAGGCGACAAGCCATCGAACATCGCGAGCTACAACAAGTTCGAAGGGGGCGATATCGAAGCCGCCTTCGCGGATGCCGATGTCGTCGTGGAGCGCGAGTTCACGACGAAGATGGTCCACCAGGGGTACATCGAACCACACAGCTCCACCGGGAACTGGAACTCGGACGGCACGCTCACCATCTGGACGAGTACCCAGGGCGCGTTCGCCGTGCGCGGGCTCGTGGCAGAGGTGCTGAAACTCCCCGTCTCGCACGTAAAGGTTGTCCCGATGGAGATCGGTGGGGGCTTCGGCGGCAAGATGCCGATTTATCTCGATCCCATCGTCGCCCTGCTGTCGAAGAAGACCAGCCGCCCGGTGAAGGCGAGCATGAGCCGCGCCGAGGTGTTCGAGGCCACGGGCCCGACGAGCGGCACCTACATGAAGTTGAAAGCCGCCGCCAAAGGGGACCAGCTCACCGCTGTGCAGGCCACCCTCTGCTACGAAGCAGGGGCGTTCCCCGGGTCCTCAGTGGGCGCCGGCTCCATGACGATGCTCTCGCCCTACAACATCGATAACTTCCAGATCAATGCCTACGACGTGGTGGTGAACAAGCCGAAGACCGCCGCCTACCGTGCTCCTGGCGCACCCGCCGCCGCGTTCGCAATCGAAAGCGTCGTCGATGAGCTGGCCCGTCGGCAGAAGATCGATCCACTCGAGTTCCGCAAGGCCAACGCCTCGCACGAGGGCACCCGGATGGTCAACGGCATCGCCTTCCCGCGCATCGGCAACCAAGAGGTGGTCGAGGCGGCCCTCAACTCGCCCCACTACCGCTCGCCGATCGAGGGCCCCAACCGTGGCCGTGGCGTAGCCTCCGGCTACTGGTTCAACGGCGGCATGCAGTCGAGCGTGGTCGTTGCCGTCAACACCGACGGCACCATCAACCTGATCGAGGGCTCGGTCGACATCGGCGGGACGCGCGCGTCGCTCGCCATGCAGCTCGCCGAGACCCTGGGTGTCGATTACGACACGATCCGCCCGTCGGTGGTCGATACCGACTCCATCGGGCATAACGACGTGACGGGCGGCAGCCGCACCACGTTCGCCTCGGGCCTCGCCGTCTATGAAGCCGGCATGGACATTCGCCGCCAGATGGTCGCACGGGCGGCCAAGCTCTGGGGCGTGGCCGAGGAGGACGTCGTCTACGAGGCGGGCGTGCTCAAGTGCACGAAGGACTCCACAAAGGAACTCACCTTCAAGGAGCTGGCGGGGCAATCCGCCCGCACCGGTGGTCCGATCGCCGGTAAGGCGTCGCTCCTGGCGCGCGGGGCCGGCGGCGCATTTGCCACCCACATCGTCGACGTGGAGGTCGACCCCGACACGGGGAAAGTCCACATCCTGCGCTATACGGCCGTCCAGGACGTGGGTACGGCCATTCACCCGTCGTATGTGGAGGGCCAGATCCAGGGCGGCGCGGTCCAGGGCATCGGCTGGGCGCTCAACGAGGAGTACTTCTACGACGACACCGGCCGGCTGGCGAACGCGAGTTTCCTCGACTATCGCATGCCGACCACGCTGGATGTGCCGAACATTGACACGATCCTGGTCGAGGTCCCGAATCCTGGGCACCCGTATGGCGTCCGGGGCGTGGGCGAGGTGCCGATTGTCCCGCCGCTGGCAGCCATCGCGAATGCCATCGCCGACGCGACCGGCCACCGCTTCACCGACCTTCCGATGTCTCCGCGCCGCGTGGTCGAGGAGCTGAACGGGCTGTCCTAGTGGCGCTGGTTATCATCCCGGCGACCCTGCGCGACCTGTGCGGCGGATCGCCGCAGCTCGAGGTCGAAGGCGGCACGATCGGCGAGTTGCTGCGCGCCCTCGACGCGCGATGCCCGGGCTTCTTCGACCGGGTGGTGGAGGAAGGACGGCTGCGGCCGGAGCTGGCCTTTGCGGTCAACGGCGAGGTAATCCCACTGGCCCTGCACGATGCGGTGGCCCCGGGCACCGAGATCACGATCGTCCCGGCCATCGGCGGGGGCTGACCGTCACCAGGGCTCGCCGAAGCGCTCCCGGTAGGTGACTTCGCCCACCGGCCGGCGGCGGTTCTTCCCATAGCTGCGGTCCGGCCAGCCGATGGGGATGATGGCGTGCAGCGCCATGGTCTCCGGGAGCCCGAGCAGGGGCCGCAGCTGCGGCTCCTGGGCCTTCCAGCGGGTGGTCAGCACCGCGCCGAGTCCCGCGGCCTGGGCGGCGAGCAGGAGGTTCTGCACTCCCGGGTAGATCGATGCGCCAAGGGCGGCCATGGCGGCCTCGCCCTCACCGAAGGCGTACTCCGAACAGACCGCGATGAGTACCGGCACCTCCTCCCACGGGGTGCGGTCCGGGGCGCCCTGGCCGTACATCCGGGTTCCGAGTTCATCAAAGATCGCCCCGAGCTGGCGTTTCGTCTCCCGGTCGCGGATGACGATGAACCGCCACGGCTGGACGTTGCGGGCGCTGGGCGCACGCGTTGCAGCCCGGATGACGCGCTCGACTAGCGAGTCATCGACATCGTCCGCCATGAACCTCCGGATCGCCCGCTGGCGAGCCATGAGGTCCTCGAGCAGTTCGAGTTTCGTTGTGTCCGGCACCCTGGCGTGCTCCCGTGGAATGCGAATGCCCCTCCACGCGCGAGGGCCGGGAGGGGCACCCGAATGGTTTGCCCGGTTAGCCCCGCGGGAGCCCGAGGCCGCGCGTGGCGATGATGTTGCGCTGGATTTCGCTCGTGCCGGCGGCAATGGTTGCCGGGACCACCTGCAGGTACTCCATCGCCGAACTCGTGCCGAGGGTCTGCTCCAGCCCGTCGGACCTGCGGTACTGGCCCTTCATGCCGGTCACGTGCATCTTCGTCAGCGCGATGCGCTGGGAGAGCTCGGAGCCGTACATCTTGCACATGGAGGCTTCCATGTTCGGCACACCGCCGCGGGCCTGGATTGAAATGACGACGAACGAGAGCAGCTCGCAGACAGACGTCTCGACCGCACGGTCGGCAATTTCGAGTTTGTAGGAGCGAGTGACGGGCTCGCCTGCCGCGTCCCGGGCGCGAGAGTACTTCGCCAGCTTCTCGACGTTCTTGCGGGCGGCGATCGCCCGGGCGATGTTCGAGCGCTCGAAGTCCAGTGTGGTGGTGCCCACGTACCAGCCACGATTCTCTTCGCCGATGCGGTTGCGTATCGGCACGCGCACGTCCTCGAAGAACACCTCGTTGAAGACGTGGCCGTTCGCCATGTTGATGAGCGGCCGGACGGTGATGCCCGGCTGCTTCATGTTGACCAGCAGGTAGCTGATGCCGCGGTGTTTGGGGGCGTCCGGGTCCGTGCGGGCCATCATGAAGATCCAGTCGGCACGGTGGGCGCCGGAAGTCCAGATCTTCTGGCCGTTTACGACATAATCATCGCCGTCACGGGTAGCGCGGGTCTGGAGACTCGCAAGGTCTGAGCCAGAGCCCGGCTCGCTGAAGCCCTGGCACCAGGCCACTTCACCGCGGAGCATCGGCGGCAGGTGTTCGGCCTTCTGCTCGTCAGTGCCGTGCAGCATGATCGTCGGCCCGACCAGGTTGAGCATCTGGCGGCTGGTCGGCGCGCCCGCTTCGTGCAACTCCTGGTTCAGCACGAACTGCTCGAGGACTGACATGTCGGCGCCGCCGTACTGCTTCGGCCATGCCGGTGCGAGCCATCCGTTTTCGGCGAGCTTATCGAGCCACACCTTCGTACGGGACTCGTCGGTCGGACCCTCCATCGAGTCCTCGTCTTCATTAGGTTTGGCGTGCGCCCGCCAGTTCGTATCGACGAACGAACGCACCTGGGTGCGCCACTTCGCCAGTTCGGGTGTGTCCTGGAACCGCATGGGAAAGGCCTCCGGGTATTGCGGGCGGATTCTACACCCTGGGGGAGTCTCCGGACGGCTACCCTGGCCCGAAGGCTTCGGCGGCGGCCTCCCCCGATCGCACGGCGCCCTCGATGCACGCCTGGTGCGTCCAGTCGCCTGCGAACACCAGCGGTGGACGCCGCTGGTAGGCTGCCATCCGGGTGAAGTGACCCGGCGCCATGGTTGGCACCGCCTGTTCCCAGCGCACCACATGGCGGACGTTCCACGATTTCAGCGGTGGCAGGCCGGGTACGAGCTTCGCCGCCTCGGTCCAGAGATGCCCGGCGACCTCATCATCGGGGAGGTCCGCAAGGTGCGTGCTATAGGCCTGGTTGCCGCAGATAAGGGCCCACTGCCAGCCGCCGGGGCACTTCCCCCATGCCCCCTGACCGCCAGACTGCCATTCGACACTGGCGATCAACCCCATGGGGAGCGCCCGCCGGTGGAGCCGGGCGGGTGCGTCGCCGGGCATCGCAAGGTAGAGGCGGCACTGCCCGGAATACCGGATCTGCTCGTAGTCGAGCTGGGCAACCCACCGGGGCTCGATCGCGCGCGTTACAAAGCGGTTCCCGGCGGGCGGGGGCACCGCGGCGACGATGCCGTCGAATTCGGTGCCCATGCTGTTGGCGACGACTTCCATGCGGGTGCCGCCCTGCCGGATCATCTCCACTCGAGCATTGAGGCGCACATCCAGGTGGCTTGCGACTCGCTTCCAGGGTGCATCCATGCCTTCGTGCACCTGGAAGTATTGCGCGCGACTCGCGGCGATCCACGACCGCAGGAACTCTGCCGACTGCTCGGAAAGCGGGGCGAAGAGACCCTCGAACATCGGGCCGAACAGGTAGCGGGTCGCGGCGGGGCTGACCGGCGCGAGGTGCGCCTCGGCGTTCTCCTGGTCGTTGAAGGTGCGGTAGCCGAGCGGCGGGTAGCCTTCGAGCCAGCGCAGCCAGTTGCGGAGGCGTTCACGCTCATCCGCGGGGACGATATGCTCGCCAGCTGGCGTGCGCGGGAGCCCGGTGCCGAGATAGACCTTGCCCTCGACCAGGAGTTCCGCCGGGGCGCTGGCGCGCATCGGCTGGAGCCGTTCGCGCTCGCCAAGCTCGTCGAACAGCGCGAGCGTGCTCGTGTAGGCGGAGGTGAGCCAGCCCGCGCCGGTATCGAGGTGGTGCCCCGGGCCGAAATGTTCGCTGTGCGTGCGGCCGCCGACATACGGGTTGGCCTCGTAGACCGTCACCCGGTGCCCCGACTGGGTAAGCCGGTAGGCGGCGGTAAGGCCGGCTGCGCCCGCACCGATGACGCCAATGCGCATGCATCGAGTATAAAGTCCGTCCCAACCCGATCGATGGGCGGAAGGGCGGAGTAGGGGTTACAGTCGGGCAAAATCGGGCAACGGGCCGGGTGTGATGCATGGAATGGCGAGACGAGAGTGCTTCAAGCATGGGCGTGATCGAACGCGGCTTTTTTGTCGAACGCGCGGGCGACCGCATCCCCGGGATCCTCTGGGCGCCCGACGAAGCGGTCGGCCCGGTCCCGCTCGTGCTCATCGGCCATGGCGGGCAGAGCGAAAAGCGCAACCCGAACGGTCTTGCCCTTGCGCGGCGCTTCGTGCGCCGCCACGGCATAGCGGCCGCCGCCATCGACGCCGTCGACCACGGAGAACGCGGGCCAATCGCCACGATCGAAGACCCGGCGGGGCACCCCGACTACATCGCCCTGTGGAAGCGGCCCGACACGTTCGACCGGATGGTGGCCGACTGGAAGGCCACGCTCGACGCCCTCGCCGAGCTGCCCGGCATCGACGGCGAACGCATCGGCTACTGGGGCCTCTCGATGGGGACGATGCTGGGATTGCCCCTCGTCGCGGCCGAACCCCGCATCAAAGCCGCTGTCCTCGGGTTGTGCGGTTTCACCGGTTCAAGCGCCATCCGCGGACGCTTCGGCAACCGCCACCGTGCGGACGCTCCGCACATCTCTTGTCCCACGCTCTTCGTCGTCCAGTGGGGCGACGAGCGCTTCGGCCGGGATGGCGCGTTCGAGTTGTTCGACCTGCTGGGCACGAAGGACAAGCGCCTGCACGCGTATCCCGGACTCCATGCCGACGTGCCGCCAGAGGGAACCAACGCGACCCGGGAGTTCCTGGCGGCGCGGTTGTAAGAGTCTCCTACTCCATCTCGCCCCAGTTGCGGCCCTGCTTCAGGTCCACCTTGAGCGGCACCTTCAGTTGGAGGCTGCCCGGCATCAGCCGGACCGAGAGCTCGCGGATCACCTCGACCTCCTCAGCCGGGCATTCGAAGATGAGCTCGTCGTGCACCTGGAGGATCATGCGGCTCCGGAGCTGGCGTTCCCGCAGTTCGTCGTCCACGCGGATCATGGCGACCTTGATGATGTCGGCGGCGGTGCCCTGGATGGGCATATTGATGGCTTCGCGCTCGGCTGCGGAGCGGACCTGGAAGTTCGTGCTGCGGATGGCCGGGAGGTACCGCCTGCGCCCAAACAGCGTCTCGGCGTAGCCCTTCTCGCGCGTCGAGGCGAGGGTGGTCTGCTGCCACATGGCGATGCCCGGGAAGCGCCGGTAGTACGTCGTGATGAAGGCCTCCGCCTCCTCCCGCGTCATCCCCGTGCGGCTGGCGAGTCCGAACTCGCCCATGCCATAGGCGATGCCGAAGTTCACCATCTTCGCCGTGTCGCGCATCTGGCGGGTCACCTCGCCTGGTTCAACGCCATACACGCTGGCCGCCGTCGCCCGGTGGATGTCCTGGTCGGCAAGGAACGCCTGGATCAGCCCGTCGTCTTCGGTGATGTGCGCGAGCACGCGGAGTTCGATCTGGGAGTAGTCGGCCGCGACGAACCACGGGTCCTCGAAGTGGGCAGCCACGAACGCGCGGCGGATGTCCCGGCCCGTGTCGGTGCGGACGGGGATGTTCTGGAGGTTCGGGTTAGTGCTGCTCAGCCGGCCCGTCGAAGCGACCGTCTGCTGGAAGTCGGTGTGGATGCGGCCGTCCTCCGCGATCGTCCCCGGGAGCGCGTCGGTGTACGTCGACTTCAGTTTCGTCAGTTCACGGTACTGGAAAATGAGGTCGATGATCGGTGCGACCGGGCGCAGGCCTTCGAGCGCGCGCTGGTCAGTGCTGTAGCCCTGGGTGGTCTTGCGCGTCTTGGGGAGGCCGAGTGCGCCGAAGAGGATGTCGCTCAGCTGCTTCGGGCTGCCGATGTTGAACTCGTGGCCGACAACCGAGTAGATCTCGCGCTCTGCCCTGTCGATGTCGACCGACATCGCTCGTGAGAGTTCGCGGAGGACCGCCACGTCGACGGCGATGCCCAGCTTCTCCATGCGGTAGAGAACGCGGATGAGCGGCATCTCCATGTCTGCGAAGAGCGCCCACTGGCCCCGCTCGTTGAGCTGCTCCTCCAGCTGGGGGCGGATGCGCAGGAGCATGTCTGCCTGCTGGCAGGCGTAGGGCGCCACGTCCGCGATGTCCGCTTGCGAGAGCGGTGTGACGTTGCGGCCCGTGCCAGTGATGGATTGCAGCGTGGTCATCTGGATGCCGAGGCGTTCGTTGACCAGCGCCTGCAATTGGGAGGACGTCTCGCCGAGGAGGAAGGCCGCGATGGCCACGTCGAACTCGTACCCGGCGAGCTCCATACCGTTGCGTTCGAGCTGGTGGAGCAGGTACTTGGTGTTGTAGGCGGTCTTCTTGAGCGCCGGGTCGGCCAGGAGCGGCCCGAGCGCGTCCCGCACCGCCCCGAACTTGAGCTGCTCGCTGTTGCCATCGATGCGGGGTGCGTGGCCGACCGGGACGTACCACGCCTTGCCGGGCGTTGTCGAAAACGCCAGTCCCAGCACCATCGGGTGGGAGGTGTCGCCCGTGGTCGAGATGCCCGCGAAACCGAACGACCCCGTTGCCCGCAGGGTCGCGGCAAGCTCGGTGAGCGCATGGGGAGTGGATACGGTGGTGTAGACAGTCTCGGTGGCGTCTTCCACGGTGGCGTCCGGTTTGGCAGAGCCGAGCACTTCATCGAGCCGTTGCGCCAGCATCCGGAACTCGAGCTCGCGGAAGAGGGTGGCCACTCGTTCGCGGTCGAAGTCCTGGACGCGGCACGCATCCAGGTCGAAGTCGATGTCCACATCGGTGTGGATCGTCACCAGGTCGAGGTTGCGGAATGCGGTCTCTTGCCCGTCGAGCAGCTTCTGCTTCACGGCGCCCCGGACGAGCTCGATGTTTTCGTAGATCTGGGGCACCCCGCCGAACTGGCGGATGAGCTCGGTCGCGGTCTTCTCGCCGATGCCCTTGATGCCTTCGACGTTGTCGCTCGTGTCTCCCTTGAGCGCCTTGTAGTCGATCATGTATTTCGGGCTGAACCCGTACCGTTCGGCGGCGCGCTGCTCGTTGTAGTCGACGGTGTCGCGCTGGTAGGGGCGGAACATGAAGAGGCTGACGTTCGGCCCGATGAGCTGGACCAGGTCGGTATCGAGGGTGGCGATGTAGGTCTCGATTCCCTGGTCGGCGGCTTTGCGGGCGATGGTGCCGGCCACGTCGTCGGCCTCGTAACCGGGCACTTCGAAGATGGGGATGTTGAAGGCGTCGAGCATCTCGCGGACCCGCACCATCTGCTTCAGCAGCTCGGAGGGCGTCTCGCGGCGGGTGGCCTTGTAAGCCTCGCTCGCCTCGTGCCGGAACGTCTTGCCGTGGGCGTCCCAGGCCGCGCAGATGTGCGTCGGCTTGAGCAAGTCGAGCACGCGGATGAGCGTCTCGGCGTAGCCGTGCACGGCGAAAGTGAGTTCGCCTTTCGAGGTCATGAGGGGATGGTCGGAGTTGGCAAAGGCGAAGAAGGCGCGGTAGAGGATGCCGTGCGAGTCGAGCACGACGAGGCGGGGCTTGCCGGGAGCTGCTGGTGGCACGCGACGATTATAGGGGTGCGGGGCCGATGCCGGACCTGGCAGGGCTACTGCTCTGGCGGCGGATCGATTCGGCGTTTGGCGAATGTGGTATGGTGACACTATGACAACGCGCGTCTCAATGAACAGGACTGGCCGGATTACTCTCCCAACGTCGCTCCGAAAGCTGCTGCGGCTGGAGGGTGAGGCGGAGTTCGAAGTGGAGCAACTCGATGGCGAGGATGCACTGATCCTGCGACCGGTCATCACCATCCGGCGCGACGATGCCTGGGCCTACACACCCGAGCACATGGAGCGCCTGCGGAAGGCGCACGAAGATTCGCGCGCCGGCAGGGTCAAGCGGCTTTCCGGGGAGGAACTTGATCGGCTGTTGGAAGGCCGGAGTGAATGAGGACCTTCCTTCGCTGGACTTTGCACTCCGGTTTGTCGACGACCTGCTGAACAACCGGTTCTCCGCCGCCGAACGAAGTGCCGTGAAGAACGCTCTCGCCCTGCTCGATGAAGACGAGCGTCACCCGTCCCTGCGCGTACACAGGCTCGGCGGTGACATGGAAGGCAGCTGGACTGCATACGTGACGGGATCGATCCGGGTAACCTTTGGGCACCTGCCTGACGGCGGGAAGAGGCTGCTGACCCTTACAAGACACTACGACGACTAGCGCAACGGCAGGAGACACCACCATGGACTTCCGGCTCACCGCCGAACAGACCGCCTTCCAGTCCGAGGTAACCGACTTCATCGCCCGGGGCCTCCCCACCGGGTGGGACGCCGGGCACGCCTCGCTCGAAGACCGCCTTGCGGTCGAACGCGACGTCATGAAGCGGTTGGCGGCGAAGCGCTGGCTCGCGCTACCCTGGCCGGAGCAGTACGGCGGCCTCGGCGCCTCGCCCATGCAGCAGATGTTGTTCAACGAGCAGATGGCGTACCACGGTGTGCCCGGCACCGTGAACATGGGTGTCGCCTGGGTTGGTCCGGTGGTCATGCTCTACGGCACCGACGCTCAGAAGGAGCAGTACCTCTCCCGCATCGCCGATGGCACCGACCTCTGGTGCACGCTCTACAGCGAGCCGGTTGCGGGTTCGGACCTGGCCGCCATGCAGACGCGGGCCGTCCGCGACGGTGATGACTACGTCATCAACGGGCAGAAGGTCTGGACGACCTTTGGCCACTATGCTGATTGGGGCTGGCTTGCGGCCCGTACCGACCCCAACGCCCCCAAGCACAAGGGCATCTCCACGTTCGCGATCAAGATGGATACGCCGGGCATCACCGTGCGGCCGCTGACGAACATGGCCGGTACGCACGAGTTCAATGAGATCTTCTTCGAGGACGTCCGCATCCCGGCCGCGAACCTGGTCGGCGAGGAGAACCGGGGCTGGTACAACGTCGCCGTTGGCCTCGATTTCGAGCGTTCATCCATCGGGGCCACTTCAAACGCTCGCCGCATGGTCGACGACCTGGTTGCCCACCTGCGAACCGTGAACGGTCGAACGAGCGACGCAGTCCGCCACCGCATGGCCGAACATGCCATTGGCGTGCAGCTGCTGCGGAACATGGCCTACTACATCGCCTCGCAGCAGGAGAAGACGGGTATCGCCCCCACGCGGGAATCGCAGATGGCGAAGCTCTTTGGCGCGGAAATGCAGCAGCGCATTGCCGCGACCGCAGTGCAGGTGTTCGGGATGGAAGGGCAGGCCGCGCAGGCTGGCTCGCAGGCGCTGGACTATCACTATGCGCTCTTGCGGAGTGTGGCCAACACGATCGAGGGCGGGACCAGCGAGATCCAGAGGAGCGTCATCGCGACGCGCGGCCTCGGGCTGCCACGAGAGTAGCCGGACACGAAAAAGGGGCGGGACCGAAGTCCCGCCCCGTCTGGTGCGTCCTACTTGAACCGGTAGGTAATCCGGCCGCGAGTGAGGTCGTAGGGCGAGAGCTCCACGAGCACCCGGTCGCCGGTCAGGATCTTGATGAAGTGCTTGCGGATCTTGCCGCTGATGTGCGCGAGGACTTCGTGCCCGTTCGCCAGCTCCACCTTGAACATTGCGTTCGGCAGAGGCTGGGTGACGGTACCTTCGACTTCGATTGCTTCACCTTTTGCCATGCGTTCCTCCGTTGGTGCCGTGTGGTGGTCCAGGGCTAACCCTGGCTATCGCCCCGATTGGAGCGCTGGAACGAACGGGATGGTCCGCCCTGGGGTCCCCGTCCGCGGGCGTTGGGGCCGCTCAGTGCATCGTAGCGCCTGCGATTGCCACCGTATCCACCTTGCGGTGAGCGGCGGCGCCCGCCGGACGGCTGGCCGCCCTGCTGCGAGGCATAATCGCGGTTCGCCGGGGCAGGCCGCTGGCTGTGGTCGTCCAGTGGCGGCATCCACGCGCCGAGGTCGGCGAGGCGAGGGTCGGACGCGCCCATCGGCACGACTGCTTCGCGGACACCGGCTTCGCGGCGCAACTGGTTGATGGCCCGGACCTCGCCCGGTTCGACGAGGGTGACCACGAGGCCAGCCGCTCCCGCCCGCGCCGTCCGGCCCGAGCGGTGGAGGTAGGTCTTCGCGTCTTCCGGCGCGTCGTGGTGGACGACCAGGTCGATGCCGTCCACGTGGATGCCGCGTGCCGCGATGTTCGTCGCGACGAGGACCCGCATGTGCCCCCGGGAGAACGCGTGTAGCGCCCGTTCGCGCTTTGGCTGGCTCAAGCCGCCGTGGATGACGCCGGCTTCGACGCCCGCCCGGCCCAGGTCACGCACGATCCGCTCCGCTCCGCGCTGGGTGCGGGCGAACATGAGCGTGCGTTGCGGCCCGGCCGTGATAGCCGCGGCCACGTTGGTCTTGTCACCGAAGTCGACGCCGATGAAGCGGTGCTCCATGGCGGATTCGGGCTCGTCCTCGCTCGTCGCCTCGAAGTGAAGGGGGTCGTGCTGGTACTTGCGGATCAGGGTGCCGATGGCACCGTCGAGCGTCGCCGAGAAGAGCAGCGTCTGGTGACGGTTGGGCGCCTGGTCCAGGATGCGCTCGACCTGGGGCAGGAAGCCGAGGTCGGCCATCTGGTCGGCCTCGTCGATGACGACCGTCTCGATGTCGGCAAGGGTGAGGACGCCGCGCTGGAGAAGGTCGAACATGCGGCCGGGCGTGGCGATGGCGATATCAACGCCGGCGCGAAGCATGTCGGCCTGGCGATTGATGGAGGTCCCGCCATAGATGGCGCCGAGCCGCATCTTCCGCGCCAGCGCGAGCGGGCGGAGCGCCTCCAGGATCTGGGTGGCGAGTTCACGCGTTGGGACCAGCACGAGCGACCGGGGGCGGCGTGGCGCGCTGCGGCCGGTGCGCTCGATGAGCGGCAGGCCGAAGGCGAGCGTCTTCCCGGACCCGGTGCGGGCCTTCCCGCAGACATCGCGGCCGTTGATGGCTTCGGCGACGGTGAGTGCCTGGATGGGAGTTGGTTCGACAATGCCCCCGCGGCGCAGGACCTCAACCAGGTCGTTGGCGATGCCAAGATCCTTGAAGGTCATGGCGGATTCGGGGGTGGTTGGTGCCTGCGAGGGCGTACCGCCGCGGGGTTCCGAGGCGGTGGGTGGGGTGCGATGGGTTAGCAGAAAAATGGACTCCGTAATAGTTGGTGAGCGAAGTGATGGCCGAGGGGGAACCGCCTCAAATCACCGCAACCAGGAGCAGCCCAGAGGTAGTACCGCGGCACGCCACAGCGTGCTCTGGTATTGAGCGTAGCACATCGTGTCGCTTGGCGCCGTCGCCTGGGTGTGGGGCCCGAAGTTCTACGAGAGCGGCCGCGGATGCCCGGGCCACTTGCGGTGCATGGCAAAGCCCGGGCCAACCTGGCCCGGGCTTCGTAAACACCAACGGAACTCGCCGCCGAGAGCTACGGGTCGACCTCGTTGAGGAGCGTGTTCTCGAGCCCGAGTGCCCGCATCAGGAACTCGAGTTCCGCATCGCGCCACGGCAATGGCGCCGGCTCGTCGATGAGCTTCGCAGCCTTCAGTTCGTCTTCGACCTTCGGGTCGGAAGCGAACGGCTTCCCGACCTCCATGTCGAAGAACATCTCGCCAAGGGCGGGCTTCGGCGTCTGGCCACCAGCTTCCCATGACTCTGCCGGGTAGCCGAGCGCCTGCACGCAGATCGGGACCGCAGTCTCGGGAAGGTTGAACATCTTGGCGACCTTCTCCAGGCGTGGGCTCGACATCAGGCACGAGCCCAGGCCTTCCTCGTAAGCAACCAGGGTTGCCTGGGCCACAGCCTGGCCAACATCCATGAATGCCAGCGGGGCGACCCCCATCTGCTGCCCGGCCATCAGGAACATCGGACGCAGCTTGTCGTTCACTTCGGCATAAGTGTCTTCGACGCGGAGCCCGATGCGTCGCGCATCCGCGAGCCGGAGGACGCTGTCCGGCCACGCGTCGCCGTGGTACACGGAGCTCTCGCTGTACCAGAAGATGAAAACCGGCGCCGTGTGCATCTGCTGGTAACCAATGCGAGGGGCGATGGCCTTGATGACCTTCGGGTCGGCCTGCTCGCGCCAGATCACGATTGCCCGGACGTTCATCACGTTCCCGGCGCACGATGCCCTGCGTGCCGCTTCCAGCATCTTCTGGACCTTTTCTCGTTCGACCGGGCGGTAGGGGACAAAGATCCGGATGGTTCGGCGCCTGCCGATGACTTCCTTGAGTTCCATGTGGCTCGGGCTCCTGCGCTTTCTTCTTGGGTCGCCGGTGCGAGGGCCGGCACGATTGCTCGCTGGCCGCCGAACCGTGGGCGCCCTGCCGCCGCGTTCGCGCATGCGTGCGGGCGCGCCTGCCCATACTCTGGGGGTTGAGATGACCGGTGACTATGATTCCGGGCATCTTTTTCGTGGCAGTGGCCCCGACACCGTAGCGGACGGGTGCCCCGGCCTGATCCCGTGGATCGAGCATGGTGCATCCTCCTGAGCGCGTGCCAGGAGGTCTATGATCGCGGTCATGTTCGGCGGGCGTGCCATGGTCGAGAGACCGGCGCTCGAGAACGCCTTGCACAATGACGCCGCCGGCTGTGCCCGTCTCGCGGGGCTGCGTGCGACGCTCTATGCTTTCGCCCATCCGGTGGCAAGAAGGTGATCGCGCATGACTGGCATCTCTACTGACGTGCTCCTGGACATCCATCGCAGGATGGTGCGCATCCGCACCTTCGAGGAAGAGGCGGGCAAGCTCATGGAGTCCGGGAAGATCCCGGGCGCCCTCCACCTCTATGTCGGCGAAGAGGCGGTCGCCGCCGGGGTCATGGTCCACCTCCGCGATACCGACCAGATCACCAGCACACACCGGGGCCACGGTCACCTCGTCGCCAAGGGCGGCGACCTGAAGAGGATGTACGCCGAACTCTTCGGCCGCGCGACCGGCTACTGCAAGGGAAAAGGCGGCAGCATGCACGTTTCCGACCTCGACCTGGGCATGCTGGGCGCGAACGGCATTGTGGGCGCCGGCCCGCCCATTGCCATCGGCGCGGCATTCTCCAACAAGTACCGCGGCACGGATGACGTTACCTGCTGCTTTTTCGGCGACGGCGCAAGCAACGAAGGCACCTTCCACGAGGCTGCGAACATGGCTGCGCTCTACAAGCTGCCGGTGATCTTCATCTGCGAAAACAACGGCTTCGGCGAGTTCACCCGCCAGGAGCGCCACCAGGCAATCCACGACATCGCCGACCGGGCCGCCGGCTACGGCATGCCCGGGGTCGTCGTCGATGGGATGGACGCGCTTGCGGTGTACGAATCGGCCGGCGAGGCCATCGCCCGCGCCCGCCGCGGAGACGGCCCCACCTTCCTCGAATACAAGACCTACCGCTACTTCGACCACGTAGGAGTGCGCGGCATGGGCGTCATCTACCGCGAAGACAGCGAAGTGCTCGAGTGGCGCCAGCGCGACCCGATCAATCTAATGGAAGCGCGATTGGCTGAGCAGGGCCTCCTGTCCCCCGAGGGGGCGGCGGAGGTCCACGAAGCCGCGCTGGCCGATGTGCGCGAGGCAATCGCCTTCGCCGAGGCAAGCCCATTCCCCGAGCCATCGGCGTTGATGGAAGACATCTACACCCTTACCGCGTCTGCAGGAGGTGGAGCGTGACGACCATAGAGGCTCCCGCGAGCCGCGAAGTCCCCTACGTTTCCGCCGTTGCCGAGGCATTCGCCCAGTTGATGCGGGAAGACCCCGCCATCTTCATCGCCGGCGAAGACGTCGCGCTCTACGGCAGCGTATTCGGCGTGACGCGCGGCTTGCTGAACGAATTCGGGCCGGAGCGCGTCATCGACACCCCCATTGCCGAGTCTGGCATCATGGGGCTCGGCCTCGGTGCGGCGGCAACCGGGTTGCGCCCGATCATCGATATCATGTTCATGGACTTCATGGGCGTCTGCATGGACGAAGTGGTCAACCAGATCGCCAAGATGAAGTATATGTTTGGCGGCAAGGCGAAGATCCCGCTGACGATCCACACGATGGCCGGCGCCGGGACCAGCATGGCGGCCCAGCACAGCCAGAGCCTCGAAGCGTGGTTCTGTCATGTCCCGGGCTTGAAGGTGGTCATGCCTTCGGGGCCGTACGAGGCGAAGGGTCTCATGGTCGCCGCCGTGCGCGATGACAACCCCGTCATCGTGGTGAACACCAAGACCATCCTGGGCATGCGCGCCCACGTCCCGGAGGAGCTCTACGAGATCCCGCTCGGCAAGGCACATGTCGTGCGGCCAGGCACCAACTTCACCATCCTGGCCACCGGCCGGATGGTGGGAGAGAGCGTGCGGGCCGCCGAACTGCTCGCCAGCGATGGGCTCGATGTCGAGGTGATCGACCCGCGCACGCTCCAGCCGTTCGATACCGAGACGGTGGTCGCTTCCGTAAAGAAGACCCACCGGGCACTTGTCGCCCACGAAGCGGTCCGCTTCGGCGGTATCGGCGCTGAGTTCGCTGCCCAGATCCAGGAAGAAGCGTTCGACCACCTCGACGCTCCGGTCGGCCGCGTAGGTGCTCCGTTCACCCCGGTCCCGTTCAGCCCCCCGCTCGAAAAGGAGTACCTGCCGAATGCCGACAAGATCGCCGCGGAAGTCCGGCGCATCCTCGGCAGGCAGGCCTGACCTGTGCCTGGCGCCGTCGGCCTCGTGGTGAACCCGGCCTCCGGTAAAGATATCCGCCGGCTCGTGGCGAGCGCGTCGGTGTTCGACAACCGCGAGAAGTTGAGCATCGTCCGGCGGGCCATCCTGGGTGCTATCGCCGCCGGGGTCGACCGGTTCATCTACATGCCCGACTGGCACGCCATCGTCGCCTCGGCAATTGCGGAACTGCGCGAGGACTCGGAGTTCGAACCGCTTCCGGTGCCCTCGACCGATAGCGCCCTCGACACGACCCGGGCCGCCGAGCGTATGAGTGAGCTTGGCGTCGGGTGCGTCATCACGCTGGGCGGCGACGGGACCAATCGGGCGTTCGCGCTCGGCTGGCAGGATGCGCCGCTCGTGGCGATTTCGACTGGAACGAACAACGTCTTCCCGCAGATGGTTGAGGGCACCGTCGCAGGCGCCGCGGCGGGCCTGGTCGCCTCCGGGAAGGTCCCGTTGCGCGAGGCAAGCCGCCAGGTCAAGGTCGTCCACGTGGGAATCGAGGGCGAGAAGGACGATCTTGCCCTGATCGATGCCGTCCTCCTGGATGAAGCCTTCGTCGGGGCCAGGGCCATCTGGAGCCCCGCCCGCCTGAAGACTCTGGTGCTCGCGCGTGCCGAGCCAGCCGTCGTCGGGATGTCAGCCATTGGTGGCCTGCTGCATCCGGTCCCGGACTGCGCCGATGCCGGCCTGGTGGTCGAGGCGGGCCAGGGTGGCCAGGAGGTCATGGCGCCCATCGCACCGGGGCTCTACGCTCCGGTCCATGTGCGGACCTTCCGGCAAATCGGTCTGGGGGAAACGGTCGAAGTGCGTGGCCCCGGCGTTCTCGCCCTGGATGGCGAACGCGAACGGCGGATCAAGCCCGGCCAGGCCGTGAAGCTTACGGTGCGCCGGAATGGGCCAATCGTCGTTGATGTTCCGGCCGTGATGCATCGTGCCGCGACCCGGGGGTTCTTCCGGAGCGCGCAGAGTGAGGCTTTGGATGGCGACTGAGGTGCTGCTGGTAAAGGCAGGAATGACCATGACCGAAGGGTCGGTCGCGGAGTGGTACGTGCCTGATGGCGGAACGGTCGATAAGGGCCAGCCGCTCTATCGCATGGAGACCGAAAAGATCGAGCTGGAAGTTGAGGCAGACGCCTCCGGTATGGTTCGCCACGTCGTGCCCGCGGGCACGACGCTTGAGCCAGGCGGGCTCATCGCCTACATCCTCGCCCCCGGTGAGGCCCCGCCCGCCACACTGGCCCCGGGTTCCGCGCCTCCCGCGCAGGAGGACGGCGTCCTGGCTTCGCCCATCGCCCGGCGCCTCGCCCGGGAAGGCGGCATCTCGCTCGCCTCGGTGACTGGCACTGGCCCCTCGGGACGCATTACCGAGGCTGATGTCCGCGCCCACCTGGTGAGCTCTCCTCCCGTGAAGGCCCCGGTCGCAGGTGCTCCTCCCCCCACGGAAGCGATACCTGTACCCGCGGAAGTCCTGGCCTCGCCGCTCGCGCGCAGGCTGGCTGAACAAGTTGGCGTCGACCTCGGGAGGGTGCGGGGCACCGGCCCGAACGGCCGCATAACGAAGGAAGACGTTGAAGCGTTCGCCGCCGGGAGTGGAGCCCGGCCAACGGCCGCAAGCGTGCGGTCTCCGCTGGGGCGAATGGCCGGCCAGGCGGTTCCCGTGCGCGGGATGCGAAAAGTCATCGCGGAGCGGATGCACGCCAGCCTCCAGGAGATGGCGCAACTGACGATGGCAATGGAAGTGACCATGGACGAGGCGGTGAAGCTTCGCGCTGCCCTCGTCGCCGAATGGGCGCCGGAGGGCGTCAAGCCTTCATACACGGACCTCGTCATCAAGGCAGTCGCGAAGGCGCTCGTCCTCCACCCTTTACTGAACGCGACTTTGCGGCCCGGCGAGATTGAGCTGCTTCCCCAGGTGCATGTTGGCATGGCCGTTGCCCTCGACGAGGGGCTTGTCGTGCCCGTGATCCGCGATGCGGATGTCCTGCCGCTGAAGGACCTCGCCGCCGCTTCGACGCGACTGGCCGATGCCGCACGTAGCGGCACGCTCGGGCTCGACGACATGGCCGGCGCAACGTTTTCCGTCACGGCTCTTGGCATGGCCGGGGTGGATTTTTTCACTCCGATCATCAACCCGCCGAACGTTGCCATCCTCGGTGTCGGACGCATCCGCGAGGGCCTGGCATGGGATGGCGACCGGCCCGTGAAGCAGCACCAGATGACCCTCAGTCTCACCATCGACCACCGCGCGGTTGACGGTGCGCCGGGCGCTGCCTTCCTCAACACCGTGCGCGAACTACTCGAAGCGCCCTACAGGCTCCTGGTCTGATGGCCGACTTCGACGTGGTCGTCATTGGTGGCGGGCCAGCCGGTTACTCAGCGGCACTCAGGGCATCCACGCTGGGCGCGTCTGTTGCGCTCATCGAAGCTGATAAGCCCGGCGGTTCCTGCGTCCATCACGCCTGCATCCCGACCAATCTCCTGCTCGATCCGGCGGCCCGTTACGTGGAAGCGAAGGAACTTGGCCTGATGGGCGTCTTCAGCGTCGGCGACCAGTTCAACTTCGCGCGGGCGGCCGCCCGCAAGGACGCCCTTGTCCGGCAGATGGCGGACGGTATCCAGACCGCGCTCCGCATGGGCAGGGTACAGCTCATCGAAGGTCGCGCCGGGTTCGAATCCCCGCATTCCATCGCCGTCCTGGGCGCTTCCGGCCCCACATCGGTCACTGCCGAGTCGTTCGTCATCGCGACAGGCTCGCGGTGGGAGCCGGCCACCATCCCTGGGCTCCCCCCCGAGCGGGTGGTGACCGCGGATATCATCCAATCACTCACAGCCGCCCCAAAGTCCGCAGTAGTGCTCCTCGATGGGACGGGCGAGGTGCCGTTCGGAATCGAGTATGCCGTGCTCCTGGCCATCGCCGGGACGGAGGTCAGCGTGGTCACGGCCCAACCCCGGCTGCTCCCCGGGCTGGACGGGACCATCGTGGCCGCGGCTCGTGCCGGCCTGAACGACCTCGGAATTGCCGTATTCGAGGGAGCCGGCATCCTGGGTTCGGACGGCGGAGCCGTCGAGGTGCACCATGGTGATGGGACTACGTTTGCCCCGGCCGAGATGGTGGTTGCGGCCGACGTTCGGAAGCCGTTCTTCGAATCCCTCGGCCTGGAAACGGTGGGAGTTGCCTGCCCCGGGCGCATCGCGGTCGATCGGCGCTGCGAGACGAACGTGCCCGGCATCTTCGCCGCGGGTGATGTCACCGGTGGCGCCATGCTTTCGAGCGTGGCTTCACACATGGGCGAGGTCGCTGCGGCCAACGCCACCGGCGGCACTGCGGCGACCCGCCTGGACGCGATTCCGCGGCTTCTCCACGCCATCCCTCCCATTGCGTGGGTGGGCATGACCGAGGACGCCGCGCGAGCGGCGGGCCACGATCTGGCTACGGGTGTCTTCGACATGGCGTACAACGCGCGGGCGGTCACCCTCGGTGCGCGCACTGGCATCGTGAAGCTCATCGCCGAACGCAGGCTCGGCGAGATCCTTGGAGTCCACGTGGTCGGGCCCGAAGCGGGCGAGGTCGTGGCGGTGGCGGCGTCGCTCATGCAGGCGGAGGTTCCCGTGCACGACCTCGCGTCGATGGTGGCCTGGCACCCTAGCGTCTCCGAAGCGCTGATCGAGGCAGCGAAGCGAGCCAGCGCAGGATGACCGGCGTGGATCTCTCTTCCGGCGGAAACCGTGGACAAGAGCAGCTTTCCGCGATTAATCCCCGGGTGGCCGGTCGCCAGCGCGTTGGGGTTCGGGCCGGGGAGACAATGGACCAGCTCATCATCGACCTCGCGGGTGTCCCCATCCCAGCGATGATCATTCGGAGCGCCCGCAGGAGCCGTACCCTCGCCATTTCGGTCGAGGCAGGGACGCTCAAGGTCCGTGCACCGCTCACGGCGACCAACGCTCAGGTGATCGACATGGTCAAGAAGCGCGCCACCTGGATCGCCGGGCGTCTTCGTAGCCTGCCCACGGGGCCAGCCGAGCCGCTGCTCGCGAATGGCGAGACGCTCCCGTACCTCGGCGCAAGCCTTACGCTGCGCGTTGCCCTGCACGCGGGGCGCCGCGTGAAAGCGGGGCTCGACGGAAGCACGCTGCTGGTCGAACTACCGGCCGCGCTCCCCCCGGCCGCGCATGCCGCCAACACCCGCCACGCCGTGTCGGCCTGGTACCGCGCGCGTGCGGCCGAGGCGCTCCCGGAGGTGTTGCGCCATTGGTCGGCCGTTTCCGGCCTGGTTCCGTCCCGCGTGCTCATCCGCGACCAGCGGCGCAGGTGGGGCTCCTGCGGTCCCGACGGCACCGTCCGGCTCAACTGGAGGTTGATTTTGCTTGCCCCGCGGCTCGCCGAGTACGTTGTCGTCCACGAACTGGCTCATCTCCGTCACCGCCACCACCAGGCATCCTTTTGGCAAGAGGTCTCACGGCTCATGCCCGACTATTTGGACCGCAGGAGAGAGCTCTCCGCGGCCGGCCGCGAGCTGGTCGTGTGAATCTGCCCTCGCCCGGGTGCGTTCGGCGTTGGACGGGGCCACCGAGTGCGTAGGCGCCGGGCCGGATACGAAAAACCCGCCAGGACACGGCGGGTTATCGTAAAGTAGCGGGTTATGGCGACCCCGAGCGGATTCGAACCGCCGATCTCCACCTTGACAGGGTGGCATGTTAGGCCGCTACACCACGGGGCCGCACTCATCGATCCTAATCTGGCGCCCGCTCCCGGGCAAGACGAAGACGATTAGTTTACGTAACGCTCGGCGACCAGGATCACCCGGCTCGTGTACTCCCCGCCCCCGCCCGGATACGGCACGAACGTCCCGCCGCAGCTAATCAGCGTCACCCGCTCGACGCCCGCGGCGAGCACCGGAAACACCGTTGCGTCCATGTCGAGATCCTGGAGGCCGACCACCGCGACAGACCTCACCGTGTACGTGTAGCTCGTCCCGTTGTCCATCGTCAGGTAGAGCGCGTCGCCCACGGACGCACTGGTCAGGTAGCCAAAAGGCCCCTTGCCGAAGCCCACGTAGTCGATGTGGGCGGCGAAGATGCTGTTGGCGCCCATGTATCCCGGCTGGCCGAACCGCGAATACCACGCGATCTTCTGCGGCGCGCTCGGGTCCTCGAAGAACTCCCGGCCACCCGCGAAATATGTATCGCGAACTTCCACCGGCCATGCGGCATCGAGTTTTGCCGCAGCCAGGTGCAACGCTGCGACCGGTCCGTTGTACGGGACCGGCAGCGGCACGGGTGTTGGCGTGGGCGGGACCTCCTCGCGCGTGATCTCCGGCGCATATGCCCGGTACTTGAACTCGGGTTGGGCATCGTTCGCCGCCGCACCGGCAACCAGCGCGCCCGACACCAGAAATAGCGCCACCCCAACGGCCGTCAGTGGAAGCCAACGAGTCACACGCTCCCCCAGAACTGTTCCAGTGACTGAGCCAGGCGTTCGGGCGCGATGAGCGGGATGTTATGGCCAACCGGCTCGTACCGTTCGAACCGCACCTTCCGGTTCTCCGCGCACATCCTGTCCGCGATGGTCACGGAGACCTCATTCGACGTTCCACCGTGAATGAAGAGCGCAGGCAAATCGATGCTTCGCCATTCGCGCCAGTACCCCCGGCTTCGGTGGCTCCGCACCGTCTGTTCCAGCGCCCCGGACGGAGCGCGCCAGCCCAGCCTCCCGTTCCCGGTGGGTTCAAGTCGTGCGAGGAACAGGGCAACGGCTTCTGGAGTCGGCGCGCGGTTACGGAAAGCGAACGCCACCGCTTCCGCTTCGCTCTCGAACACCTCCGGCCGGGAAGCAATCGCCGCGACGGTCGTCTCGATGTTCGCCTTCGAAGCCTCCGGGCCGATATCGACGATGGCGACGCTGCGGAGCACTGCCGGATATCTCGCGGCCAGCAACATCGCTACGCGCGCACCCATTGAATGGCCCACCAGGTGGACCGGTGCACCGAGCCGCCGGATGACCGCAAGTGTGTCGCGGACAAACGCGCCTGTGCCATATCCCGTAGGGGGCCTGGGGCTCTGGCCGTGGCCCCGCTGGTCAAAAGCGACATAACGACGATTCTCGGCCAGGTGCTCCACCGTCGGTCCCCAGACATCCGCAACCGCCGTCAGACCGTGGAGGAAGAGCACGGTCTCGCGCCCATCACCCCACGTCAACACGCGGAATGGCCCCGGCGAAAGCTCAACGAATGACTCGGAAGGCCTCATTCTTCCCCAAGGTACGCCCGCCGGACGCTGTCGTCCCGTCCAAGTTCCTCCCCCGTGCCTTTCAAGGTCACCTGCCCCGATTCGAGCACGTACGCGCGATCGGCGATCTCGAGAGCCATCAACGCGTTCTGTTCGACCAGGAGGACGGTGGCCCCCTGGTCGCGGATGGATGTGATGGTGGCGAAGATCGTCTCGACGAGGAGCGGCGAGAGACCCATCGACGGCTCATCGAGGAGGAGGAGCCTGGGCCGGGCCATCAACGCGCGGCCGATTGCGAGCATTTGCTGTTCACCGCCCGAGAGCGTGCCCCCGGGCTGCCCGAGCCGTTCTTTCAGGCGTGGAAAGAGCTCGTACACCCGTTGCAGGTCGGAATCGAGATCGCGGTCCTTGCGCTGGTAAGCGCCCATCAGCAGGTTTTCGTACACCGACAGGCGGTGAAAAATGCCCCGGCCTTCTGGCACGTGCGACATCCCCAGTTGGACAATCCGGTGCGGCGCCATCCGCTCCAGGCGCCGTCCGCCGAAGGTCACCGTCCCTGCCCGGGGCCGGATGATACCCGACACCGCCCGGAGGGTGGTCGACTTTCCCGCCCCGTTCGAACCGATCAGCGTGACGATTTCGCCCTCTTCGACGGCCAGGTCGATACCCTTGACTGCCGTGATGGCGCCGTATCCGGCGATCAGGCCGGAAACCTCAAGGAGAGCCATCGCCCGCCTCTTTCACCGCTCTGGTTCCCAGGTATGCCTCAATGACGCGCGTATCTCGCTGAACCTCGGCAGGCGTGCCTTCGGCGATCTTTCGGCCGTAGTCCAGCACCGTGATGCGCTCGCAGACGCCCATCACCACTCGCATCTGGTGTTCGATCAGGACGACCGTCGTCTCGAACTCGTCCCGGATCCGGCGGATCAGGCCGACCATCGCAGCGCTCTCCTGCGGATTCATTCCGGCGGTCGGCTCATCGAGCAAGAGCAGGCCGGGACGTGTCGCCAATGCCCGTGCGACTTCCAGTCTGCGCTGGTCGCCATAGGGAAGATTCCGTGCCAGCACGTTCTCTTTGCCCGCGAGACCGACCGCCCCGAGCAACCTGCGCGCCGTGTTCACGGCCTCGGCCTCGGCCCGCCGCACCGCCGGTGGTCTGCCGACGGCGCCGGCAAGTTCGACCACGCCCTGTAACGCCGCCCGCGGTGCGCCGCGCAGGGAGAGCACGCGCTCAAGGGCAGCGTACTTGCTCGGGCGACGGGCCGTGAGCACGTCGGTGCCGCCCACACCGATGTGGATGTGACTGCCAACTAGCACGTTCTCGATCGCGGTCATGTTGGCGAAGAGCCGGATGTTCTGGAACGTACGCGAAACGCCCAGTGCTGAGAGGACGTGCGTCGGCAGACCATCCACGCGCTGCGCGTCCAGCCAGAGCTCCCCGGCGGTCGGCCGGTAGAAGCCTGTGAGGCAGTTGAAGAAGGTGGTCTTCCCCGCTCCGTTGGGCCCGATCAGCCCGTGGATCTCACCGGCCGGGACTTCCATGGAGACGTCGGCGAGAGCGCTCAGCCCTTCGAACTGCATGCCCAGGTCCCGGACGCTGAGAGCCGCGGCCGTCATCAGGCTGCTCCGCCGGCCGGGACCGGCTGGTCATCGCTCTCGAACTCAAGCTGGCGCCTCCGTGAAGGGACCAGCCCCTCGGGCCGCAGGACCATGATCGCCACGAGCAGCGCCCCGAAGATGATGAAGCGGGTGTCGTCGGAGAGCTCCCGGCCCCACTCGCTGGCGGCCGGTAGCCGGCCGATCGAACCCGGGACCACAGTGTCGGCTGCGGCAATGATGCCGTTCAGTCCGTCGCGCAGCCACTCGAATTTGCTGAGGAAGTCGGCAGTCGCCTTGAATTGCAGGATGCGCGGGAATCCGACGAGCACGAGCGACCCGAGGATCACCCCGGGGGTGCTTCCCATCCCACCGATGATGACGACCGCGATCACGTCGATGCTGACCTGCAGGCTGAAAGCGGCAGGATTGATGAACCCAATGAAGGACGCGTAGAGCACGCCCCCGAGCCCCCCGACCGATGCGCCGATGGCGAATGCCATCAGCTTGTACTTCACCTTGTTCACGCCCATCGCTGCCGCAACGTCTTCGTCTTCGCGAATCGCCTCCCAGGCGCGGCCGATGCGGGAATCGCGCAATCGCGACGCGATGAACCCGACTATGACGGCAGCAACCAGGATGAAGTAGAACCAGTGGGTGAAGGTTTCGATCCGGAACGAGCCGATTCCCGGACGAGCGATCGCGCTCAGGCCCTGGGACCCGGCCGTCACGTCCTCGCGATTCACCAGGAACAGGCGAATGATCTCGCCGAAACCGAGCGTGACGATCGCCAGGTAGTCGCCCCGGAGTGGCAGCACGGGAAGCCCCAGCAGCACGCCGAACGATGCCGCAATCAACACACCGAGCGGCAGCACCAGCCAGAAGTTCATGTTCAGGTCGAAGGGCGATCCAGGCGAGGTCATGATTCCGAGGCTGTAAGCACCCGCGGCGAAGAATGCGACGTAGCCAAGGTCCAGCAAGCCCGCGAACCCCACCACCACGTTGAGCCCCAGGCCGAGCACGATGAAGAGGCCCACGAAGAACAGCATCTGGATCCACACACCCGAGAGCAGAAACGGAAGCATCGCCACGAGTGCGAGGAACAGCGGCCACCGGGCCGCGGCAGGAAGCCGGCCCACCGTCGTGTCGCCCAACTGCCGTATGGGATTCATCGATGGCTTAGGCACGTGACGTCGCCCGTTCGGCAAAGATGCCCGTTGGCCGGAAGACAAGGATGGTTACCAGCAGACTGAACGCGATTACGTCCCGCCACTGGTTGCCCAGGTCCACCCCGGGCAGCTCGTTGAGGAGTTCGCGACCCACCGTTTCCGCAAACCCCAGCGCGTAACCTCCCGCCACGGCCCCCGGGATGCTGCCGATACCTCCGAGCACGGCCGCGGTAAACGCCTTGATGCCGGGCAAGAACCCCATGCTGCCCCGGATTGTCTGGAAGAAGAGCCCGTGGAGTACGCCCGCAACGCCTGCCATGGCGGCGCCCAGTACGAAGACCATCACGATGGTGCGATTCACGTCCACGCCCATCAGCGATGCGTTGGCCGGGTTCTCGGCCACCGCCCGGATGGCCCGCCCCATGCGTGTTCGCTGAATGATCACATAGAGGAACACCATCATCGCGAGCGAACTCGCAATCAGGAAGGTCTGGATGTACGTGATGTCGAATGGCCCGGCCGCGAAGTCGCCACGCGGGAAGATGTCGGGGTAGAACTTGGCTCGTGCATCCGTCTGGTCGAGCACCAGGTATTGCAGGAAGATGCTGACGCCGATGGCGCTGATGAGCGGGGCCAGCCGGGGCGCGTTTCGTAGCGGCCGGTAGGCGATCCGTTCCACCACCGCCGCGGTCCCCGCTGAGACTGCCATCGCGCCGATGAGCGCGACGAGGATGGTCACCGCGACCATCACACCCGAAATGTCGTTGCCGCCCATCGCGGTCAGGATGCCGTACCCGGCGAACGAGCCCAGCATGAAGACTTCCCCGTGGGAGAAGTTAATCATCTTCAGCACGCCATAGACCATCGTGTAGCCCAGCGCGATCAACGCGTACAGGCTTCCCGTCGTCAGGCCGTTGACGAATTGGTCGGACCAGAAGCCCACTGAAAGCGCGAGGTGTGGTGCATCCACGAGCGGCATGCCCCTTTCGGCGGCTGAGCGTTACGCCACGGGAGGCGCCCAGTCTCGAGGCGCCTCCCGGTGGCGTGCATTCTAGCGTTAGCGACTTCGCGTGCTAGTTCTTCACCTCTTCGTACGCTCCGTTCTTAACGACGAAGAGGCTGACCGGCGTCTCGCCGCCGACGTTGTCGCCACGAGCGTCGAACTTGATCTTCCCGGCTGCGCCGTCTAGTTCGACCTTGCGGATCTCCTCGTTCAGCTTCTTCAGGTCGATCTTGAGCTTGTCGCCGTCCTTCTCGGCCACCTTTTCAAGGGCCGTGATGATAACGGTCGCGGCGTCGTAGGACTCAGCCACGAACGGGCTGGAGTCGACCTTCAGGCCGGTCGCCTTTTCGAAGAGCTCGGTGAAGCTCTGGTAGCCAGCGCCGGAGTAGACCGGGCTCGGCAGCGAGAGGTAGGCGCCCTCTGCGTCGGCGCCAGCGCCCTTGGTGAATTCGTCGTTCTTCACGCCGTCGCCCGAAAGGAACTTCACGTCCTTGTTCTCGGCCCGGAGCTGCTTGATGAACGGCGTTGCCTCGGCATAGAAGCCAGAGAAGTAGACCAGGTCAGGCTTCGCGTTCTGGATGTTGGTCACGATCGACTTGAAGTCCGTCGTCTTCTTTTCGAAGCCTTCCGGGGTGCCGACGATCTTGCCGCCTTCAGCCTCGAACGCCTTGCGGAACGCGTCGCGCAGACCGGAGCCATACGCGTCGGTGTCGTACACGATGTACGCAGTCTTCGCCTGGAGCGTCCCGTACGCGAACTTCGCCTGGGCAGGGCCCTGGATGTCGTCGCTGTAGGTCGTCCGCAGGAAGGTCTGGAAGACGTCGTTGCGGTCCGGGAACGTGGGCTTGTGGGCCGTGGACGAAGGCGAGACGTGAGTCACGCCAGCCTGCTCGTACTGGGGTTGCGCGGCCACCACAGCGCCCGAGCAAATCGGGCCAACTGCTGCGACAACGCCTTCCTGGAGGATCTGGTTCGCAGCTGCCGCACCGCCGTCGGCCGAGCACTGGTCGTCCTTCACCACCCATTCGATGGGGTGACCCTGGATCGTCTTCCCCTCGCCGGCCAGCTTGGCGGCGTCGACGATCGGTTGGCCAAGCCCCTTCAGATCACCTGAAGTGACGCTCGAAATGCCGATTTTTACGGGCGCTCCCGCATCAATTTCGACGACTTTGAACCCGGCGCTGCCGTAGGTGACGTCGCCACCGTCGCCGCCCGTGTCGTCATCGTCATCGTCTCCGCCGCAGGCGGCGGCTACCACCGCGACCAGGGCGAACGCCGTCAGCAACCAGTGCAGACGGCTCCAATAGGCTCGTTTCATGTAGCTTTCCCTCCTCTGGCATCCTTACCGATTGGTAGGCTCCGGCAAAGGATACGCAGTCGCCCGGATGCTAGTTTTCGCTTCTTGTTGAGTCAACTGCATACATGACGACATGGCGAGAAAGACATGTGTCTTTTCGGATCATTCCCCTGTCGGCAGGCCCGCCTCGACCCACGCGAGGGTGCCGCCCTCGACGTTGTAGAGCGCGAGGTCGTCCAGTCCCGCCGCCGTCGCGAACTCGGAAGCAAGCGCGCTGCGCTGCCCGGACTTGCAAATGAAGAGGACTTCCTTGCCGCCGGCGAAATCCCGGATTTGCTTGACCTCTCCGATAACGGTGTTCACGGGGATGAGACGCACGCCGCTGGCATGCACCTCGGCGTACTCGTGTGCTTCGCGGACATCGACCATTACGGCCTCGCCCTGGTCCAGTTTCTCTTTCGCCTCGGCCACCGAAATGCGGGTGAACGGCTCGCGCGGGTCCTTGGTTGCCACGGGAACTCCTATTGTTGACTAAGCTGGTAGAGAAAGCCTAGCACACTCCTGCCCGAACTTGCCGCGCTCGCGGCGCGCCTTCAGACTGCCACCATGACCGGCCCCCTTGGACTCGACCCCACCCAGATCCAGGAAGCCTGGGCGCTCCAGGTCCGCCGAAACCGCGAGCAGGCTGACCAGTTCCGCGATGTCCCGGAACGCCCGGACTTCTACGCCCCGGTCGCCGGCGGATTCAAGTCCGACCCGCGCCGCACCGACGAACCCGCCCTCGATACCCTGCGGTCACTGGTGATCCCCGGGGAATCGTGGCTCGATATCGGCGCGGGGGGAGGGCGCTACGCCCTCCCCCTGGCGCTCGCCGGTGCGCGCGTCACCGCCCTCGATCCGTCGAGCTCGATGCTCTCCGTCCTTCGGGAAGCTGCTGCCGAGTATTCGGTGAGCGGCGTGGAGACCGTTCAGCAGCGCTGGCCCGCCGACGGTGTCCCGGTGGCGGATGTCGCCTTCATCGCGCACGTGAGTTACGACATCGAAGAGCTCGGCCCGTTCCTCGATGCGATGGACGCCCACGCCCGGCGGCTGTGTGTTGCCGTGCTGCTCGCCCGCGCACCATCTGCCGCGGCGGAGCCGTTCTGGCCCCCGGTCCATGGCGTCGCCCGCAACCCGCTCCCCGCCCTCACCGAATTCCTCACCCTGCTCCTTGCGAGGGGCAAGATCTTCAGCGTCTGGCTCGGCGAGCGGGCTGCCGTCGCCTATCCTTCCCCCGAGGCAGCCCTCGGCTTCTTGCGCCAGCAACTCTTCATCGAACCCGGCGGAGAAAAGGATGCCCGGCTCGTCGCCGCCATGGACCGCGCGCCCCGTACCGCCGACGGCCGCCTGATGCTGACCACCGAACCAACTCCCCTGGGGGTCGTCACATGGAAACCGTGACCAGTTCCGCTGAATCGACCGCGGTAGAGGACCGCGTTGTAGGACCGCTGCGCGCCGTGCGGCGGCCCCTGCACGAGGGCCTCATGAACCTGCAGGCCGCCGCCGAGGCGGTAACTTCCGCGGAACCCGCCCTCGCCTTCAAAGCCCTCGATCGCGCATTGGCGTTCCTTCAGCGCACGTTCCTTCCTGCCTGCGAAGCCGAGGAGTTCACCCTGTTCATCGCGGTCGACGGTGTCTATGGAGCTACGGGTGCGGTTGCCGTGATGCGTGCTCAGCACCAGGTGATGGTGGAGATGGCCGGCGACCTGGAGAAAGTGGTGGCCGCGGCGAAGCAGGCAAACGACCCTGCCGCATTCGCAAAGTTCCTCCACCCTCTCCTCTTCGGGCTCTACGGGCTGGCGCGCGGCCACCTCGAGTCCGAGGACGCGGCCTACCTCACCATCCTCGATGAGCACCTAAGCGAAAGCCAGGTCGGAGTCATCGTCGACAACCTGGACCGAATCGCCTCGGCCCGGCGCGCTCCCGCCCGCTAAGTTCCCGCCACTCCTCCGGGCTGCCCGGAGGAGTGGTGGACCTGGCGGATACACCGCTGCTGGGTGCCGCGGAGAGCCCGGCGGGGGGTTACCGGCCGGGCCACGCAGATCCACGGCGGCCCGTTCTACCAAAACCCCCGTTCGAGATGTCCCGCTACTGCGGCGCCCGCAGCGACGTCGTGAACGAGTAGCCAACGACTTCCGTCCCCTCCCAGTCGCGTCCGCTAAAGGCCACGGTCACCTCGGGTCCTCCCCCGTCCGTGATGGTCAGGAGGCCAAACTGGCCCCCGCCCGGGAAGGCGCCTTCGGAATACGGTCCGCCCTTCACTGAACCACGCCGATCGAGCGCGGCCGCGTGAAACACCGGGAATCCAGGGCCCGCGCCATCGGTGGCAAATGTGTTGTTGGAGCCGTCGTCCGCCGCGAGCATGTGGGCATCCCCGCTGAGCATCACCAGGTTGTCGATGCCATTCGCGACGAGGAAGTCGCTCAGTTCGCGGCGCTCCGTAGCGTAGGCGCCCCAGTGGTCCGCGCCCGGCTCGGGTTCGGCAATCCAGGGCACGCTGTTCACCCAGACGATCAGGGCCGCGGACTCTTTGGCTGCGAGCACTTCCGCCTTGAACCAATCCTTCTGCGCCTGGCCCACCATCGACTTCCCAGGCCCGTCCGGGTTCCCTGCCGGGTCACGCTCGGACCTGGTGTCCGTGACGATGAAGCGGACCCGGCCGACGGTGAAGGCATGGTAGATCGGCCCCTCCCCGGCACCCGCCGGGAGTTCGTAGTGGGGGATGTAGTCCCGGTAGACGGCCTGCACGGCCTCCCGTGCCGGGGTCGTCCGGTCGGAATCGTCGCCGCCGAAATCGTGGTCGTCCCACGTGTAGACGACCGGTGCCTGCAGCCAGAGCGCCTGCTGTGCCGGGGCGGCCAGACCTCTTTCGTAGGCGTTTCTCATCGCGGCGGCGTCATTGGTCGAGATGTTCTCGTAGTGAAAATCGCCTGTCACCAGCATGAACAATGGACTTGCCTCACGGATACGGTCCCAGACCATCCCGTTGGAACCTGTCCTCGCGCAGGACCCGAATGCGAAGGTGAACGAAGCCGCCCCGGCCGGAAACGTGGTGACCCGGCCCGAACGGCCGCGGTCGACTAAGTCGCCCTGCCGAACGGCATAGTGGTACGTCGTGCCGGGACTGAGGCCCGTGGCGCGGAACGTGTCGACATCGCTGCTCTCGCCAGGACGAGTTTGGGCCGGAACCTCGATCGGGGAGTCGAGCGATTCGGATTCGGAAACCAGCAGGACCGGATCTGCTCCCCGGTCTGCCAGCCTGACCTTGACGGTGAATCCGTCGGTGGTCACGCCACCGGACCAGATCCAGCGGACCACTGTGACCGGGACACGAGCGGACCTCGATTCCGGATGCGTGGGGCCGAGATAGTGGTCGTAGAGCCGTCCCCCACCCGTACCGCCCACAAGAACAAGTCCCGCCAGGACCGCGAGTAGCGCGGCCACGGCGAAGGGCCGCCGGCGCTGTTGCCAATGGAGGAAGAACAGCGCTGCCGGCAGCAGGAACGCCATGCACGCCACTGCCGGTGCTCCAGACTCGTCCACCAATATGGCCAGCACCCCGAACATCGCGGATGCCAGCAACATGGTCGCGCTGCCAATGCCCTCCCATCGCCAGGCAAGGGTGTAACCGGCCGCCGCGCCGCCAAGTGCGATGAGTTCGGCTCCCCGCTCCCAATTGTCGTGGAAGAGGCTGCGCGGGATGCCGGGATAGAGGAGGAGGATGGCGATGACGCAAAGCGAGACAGCACCCACCCCGCGCGCACCCCAGAGGATCGCTCCACTCCAGGCTTCGTCGAGGCGGATGGGGCCCACTCGTTCCCGCACAGGTGGGGTTTGCGTCATAGGTCCGTCTCGTCTCGCCGGAATTGCACCCATCCGGTACGGCGGGTGCCGGGACTTCCCGGCCCCCGCCCTGCGGCTCGAAAACTCAGGCGCCGACCTTCGAAAGGTCCTCCATGCCCCTCGGCACGCCGGGCACCTGGACCTTTTGGACTTCCTTGATGATGTGGATCGCCCGTTCCCGCTGTTCCGGAGTGGATGCCGGGAGGGCGACGCCGACACGGCTGGCATACTCCCGGTGCTCGGCGACGAACTGCGGCAGCTTGTCGTAGGTCGACGTCTGGGCGAACACGCGGAGGACATCCTCCGGGATCACTCGTTGCATCTCGGCCCACTGGCCTTTGAGTGATAGCTCGTGGAGCTGCATGCCGAGGTCCTTCAGGTTGTGCACCTCGAACACCTCGTGGTAGCTGCGTGTGGAGCCGTAGAAGGAAATCGGCTGGCGCAGCCTCTGGAGCCCCTGCTCGATCTCCGATTCGGTCTCGGCGAAGACGGTGAAGCCACCGCCGGAGATCTGGATGTCCTGCCAGCCGCGGCCGCTGCGCTTCAATCCGATGGCAACGTTAGGGAGCACCACGTCGCGCATGTACTTGTCGGTCATGAAGCCGTGCGGCATCACCACGTCCGCGACCTCACCCGCGACGCGGGCCATTGCGTCGCCCACGAGGGCGAGACCGATCTTCGGGTCCGGGTAGTCGATCGGGCCGGGGTTGAAGTTCGGCGTCATGAGGGTGAAGTGGTAGAACTTGCCGACATAATCGGGCTTCTCGCCCGTGCGGAAGGAATGCCAGGCCGCGCGCATCATGCGGACGTATTCCTTCATGCGCGTGGCGGGCGCGCCCGGCCATTCGACGCTGAAGCGGTTCTGGTTGTGGCCCTTCACCTGGCTGCCGAGACCGATGGTGAACCGGCCCTTCGTCAGATGCTGGATGTCCCACGCCTCCATGGCGAGCACCATGGGGCTGCGCGGGAACGCAATCGTCACGCTGGTCTGGATTTCCAGCTTCTCGGTGCTCGCGCCGGCCAGCGTGGCTGCCAGGATCGAGTCGTGCTGCGTCTCGGGAGTGGACGCGAAGTCGTAGCCGAGTTCCTCGGCGCGGCGAGCCTGTTCCGCGACGGCCGTGAGCCATCCGCCACCGAAACCTGAACCTACTTTCATCGAGACAGTTCCTTCGGGCCCACGTACTGGGGCCGTTGATCTTGCACGCTGGAGTCTACAGAGTGGCCGGGCGCGCCGCACCGCGCGCGCCTGGAACGCGGCCGGGCGCGTGATGTGCTGGGAGGCCGCACCACCTTTCCCTTTACGTCAGGGTTGCATCTTGCTAGTGTGTCGCCCATCGACATCTAACATCGCATCCCCGGGAGGGAACACACTTGGATTTCCGCGACACCCCTGAGCAAGCAACCTGGCGAAATGAAGTTCGCACTTTTCTCGAAACCGAAAAGCCGAAGATTGACCCCGAAATGAACCCGATGGAGGCCATGCGCCGTGGCGGCGGCTTCATGAAGGAATGGCGCGAAAAGCTCTCCAGGAAGGGTTGGGTCGCTCCCGCCTGGCCGAAGGAGTACGGCGGCGCCAGCCTCAGCGTGATGGAGCAGTTCATCATGAACGAGGAGTTCGCCGAGGCCCGCGCGATGAATGTCGGCGGCATGGGAACGTCCATGATCGGCCCCACCCTCATCATCCACGGCAACGAGGAACAGAAGAAGGAACACCTCGGCGCCATCCTTCGCGGCGAAGTCCAGTGGTGCCAGGGCTACAGTGAACCGGGCTCCGGCTCCGACCTTGCCAGCCTCCAGACCCGCGCCGTCCGCGACGGCGACGACTTCGTCCTCAACGGGCAGAAGATTTGGACCTCCGGCGCGCATACCGCTGACTGGATGTTCATGCTTGCGCGCACCGACCCCGATGCGCCGAAGCACCGCGGCATTACCTACTTCCTGATGGACATGAAGAGCCCCGGCGTTACCGTCCGGCCGCTCATCAATATGGCCAACGGCCACATGTTCAACGAAGTCTTCTTCGAAGACGTGCGCGTCCCGGCGCGGAACGTGCTCGGCGAGGTCAACCGTGGCTGGTACATCGGCACCACCACGCTCGACTTCGAGCGTTCTTCCATCGGCAACGCGGTGGGCCAGCGCCAGACGCTCGAGTACTACATGAAGTTCTGGAAGGACAGCCGCGGCACCGCGGCTACTGCCAGCGCCAGCACCAAGGCCCGGGACGAGTTCGCAGACCGCTGGATTGAGGCGGCCACCGCCAAGATGCTGAGCTACCGCGTCATCACCATCCAGGCCGAAGGCCGCGTGCCGAACCACGAGGCCTCCATCGCCAAGCTCTTCAACACCGAGCTGAGCCAGCGCATCGCCCGCTCGGCGATGAAGATGATCGGCACCAGCGCCCAGCTGATGGGTCCCGAAGCCCCCATGAAGGGCCGGGCACCCGCGAGCTACGTGCAGACCGTCTCCAGCACCATCGCTGGCGGCACGAGCGAAGTGCAGCGCAACATCGTCGCCACCCGCGGCCTGGGACTCCCCCGGGCGTAAGCGGCGGAACGCAACTCGTCTCCAACCGAGCAGGCCCGGTAGAGAACTACCGGGCCTGTCGCGTAGTGCCTTCCCGGCGTCCGATCTAGAGGCCGGGCACATCCTGCGCGAGGGACTGCGAGACCAGGGTCGCGGATGGGTCCTGCTGAGCTCCAATGCCTGTCCAGAACTTCTGCCATTCAGCATCCGTTGCCAGTTTGTCGCTAAAGTTGGCGAACGCCGTCATATCTGGTACTTCGATGGCATAGGCGAATTGCTGCGAACTGGGTCCACCGAAAAGGATTTGCCGAACTCGCACCGAGCCGCCGAGGCGTGTGTGGATTGCCTTGGCCTGGGCGACGTTGGCGGCGAATTCCGCAGCCTTCCCGGGTCGAACCGCCCACAAGGTGAGACTCGTAACAGCCATGAGACCACGTCCCTTCACTATCGGCCCGGGTTGACTGGCCGATGCAGCCATTTGCGTTCACCGGCCCAGGCGATCGCCGGCGAAGTGCGTATGAGACGCCGGAAACATAGAAAAGTCAAATCTTTCTGAGTTAATCATTTAATGCACCGGACGAGCGGCCCAGGGGCCCGCAGGGCCCGCCGAAGGCGGGCCTTCGAGGGCTGGCCGGACTTGCCTAGTTGCCGATGGGCGGAATGGCCTGCTTGAAGGTGGCCGGCATCTGCTTGAAGAGATCGTCGGTGGTCCACATCGTGTTGCCCTGGAGCACCACTTGTGGGGCGATGTTGTTGTAGAGCGTGATGCGGTAGCCGCTGACGCCGAAGCAGCGCCCGCTAATCCAGTTGCCCTCTTCGCTGGCCAGGTAGACGAGTGGCGGCGCGATGTTCGCCGGGTCGCGCTCCGTGCCCTTGGCCGCATCGGCGACCACACGAGTCGCGCCGCCGCCCGCGCGCTCCGTCGGGACCGTGTCAGTCATGCGTGTGGCCGCGCCGGGGCCGATCGAGTTGGCGGTTACACCGTAGCGGCCGAGCGCGCGTGCGCAGCTGAGCGTGAAGCCCCAGATGCCCATCTTGGCGGCCGCGTAGTTGGGCTGGCCCGGAGCGCCGAAGAGGCCCGACCCTGAGGTGAAGTTGATGAGCCGCCCGCCGTTCCGGGCCTGGCGCCAGTGGATCGAGGCGAAGCGGGTGGTCGCGAAGGTGCCCTTCATGTGGACCCGCACGACGGCGTCCCACTCTTCCTCGGTCATGTTGAAGATCATGCGGTCGCGGAGGATCCCGGCCACGTTCACGAGGATGTCGAGCTGGCCCCATTCGTTCAGCGCGGTGCGCACCAGGTCCTCGGCCTGGTCCATGTCCGAGACATCGCCATAGTTGGCGATCGCCTCGCCGCCGGCTGCCTTGATGTCGGCGACGGTCTGGGCTGCCGGGGAGTTGTCCTGGCCTTCGCCGGAAACGGAGACGCCGAGATCGTTGACCACAACGCGCGCGCCTTCCTGGGCGAATAGCAACGCGACTTCGCGGCCGATACCACGGCCAGCACCGGTGATGATGGCCGTCTTGCCTTCGAGCTTTCCTGCCAAAGCGGAACCTTCCTTGAGGGGGTGATGGCGGGAAAGCTTACGCGCACGTCAAGGATCGCGAAACCGCCGGGCGCTACCGGATGAGCAATACGAGCGCCACGAACACGCCGTAGGCAATCACCGTGATGCGCAGCCAGCGCCGCCCAAGCCGCCGCGCGATCCCCACTCCGTAATAGCCCCCGGTGAGCGCCCCGGCCGCCATGATGAACGCGGGGAGCCACTCCACCGGCCCGAATAACCCGAAGTACACGACCGCGACCAGGTTGATCAGCACCGAAAGGAATCCCTTGAGCGCGTTCGAGTGCTGGATGTCGTCTGGCAGGAGGATGCCAAGCACGGCCAGCGTCATTATCCCCAGGCCGGCGCCGAAGTAAGCGCCGTACATCGCCAGGAGCACGATTCCCAGGAGCAGTGTCAGCGGGACGTGGTCGCCTGTGCGCGAGGCCAGCCGGTGTGTTTGGGCGAACCGGCCAAGCGGGTCCTGGAAGGCCATCAGCCCACACGCGAACAGGATCAGGAACGGCACGATCGCGTCGAAGGCCGATTCCGGGGTCGCCAGGAGGATGGCCGAGCCCAGTAGCGCGCCGAGCACACTCGGGAGGGTGAACGCGACGATGCGTTTGCGCTGCTGGTTGAGTTCACCCCGGTAGCCAACGGACCCGCCGATATAGCCCGGCCACAGGGCCACAGTATTGGTGACGTTCGCGGTCTTGGAGGGGTAACCGGCCGCGATCAGCGCCGGGAAGCTCACGAGCGAGCCGCCCCCCGCAACGGAGTTGATTGCTCCCGCCGCGAACGCTGCCGCCGCCAATCCCAGGACCTCGATCAGTTCCATCCAGCAGGTGAAGGTGGCCCAGCCGGAACCTACGCGCCAGCGCCGCTAGCATGGTCGTGTGGAAAAGCCCCGCCTCACCTTCGACCTGGATGGCGTGCTCTGCCGCCCCCCGTTCGGCATCAATCCCGGTTCGGGCAAGCACAAACGGCGTGACGCCACGGGGAAGAAGGGCATGCTCTGGCTCACCGAGGGCTGGCGGTACCACGGCCGACGGCCGATGCCCGGCGCCGTGGAAGGCTTTCGCGCGCTCCAGGAGCAGTTCGATTGCGTTGTGGTCACCGCCCGCGGGCTGCCGGCCGAGTCACTCACCCGCGCCTGGTTCACCCGCCATTTCGGCTTCGTGCCCGAACTCCACATGCGGCCCTCATGGGACGAGACCTCGGCCCAGTTCAAGGCTCGCAAGACGGCCGAGCTCCAGCCGATCGCCCACTTCGAGGACGACCCTTTCACCGCGCTCTGGGTGGTGGAGCTCGTGCCCGTCGTGTTCCTGGTCGACTGGAGGCGCAACCGGTGGGTTGAGGCGGAGCGAATCCGGCGAATCGGGACCCTGGCGGACGCGGTCCCGGTGCTGGAAACGGTCATGCCGGGCGGATAGCCAGCCGCTATACTCCCGCCCGATGGACCTCCGGCTGACAGCGGAACAGGAACGGCTCCGGGCCGAAGTGCGCGCCTGGCTCGCCACCGTCATGCACGCCGAGATCGAAGGTTTCCCGTACTCGGAAGAAGAAGATCCGGCCGCGCTCCGCGCCTTCAACAAGCTGCTGGCGTGGAACGGCTGGATCGCGCCTGCCTGGCCGCGCGAGTACGGCGGGATGGAGCTTGGCGCGGTCGAGCAATTGGTCTTCGGCGAGGAGATGGCCTACGCGCGCGCCCCGAACGGCGGTCGCGGCCCGGCCGTGGGGTACGCTGGCCCGACCATCATGCTGGCCGGCACCGATGAGCAGAAGCGCCGCCATCTGCCGGGCATTACGAACTGGGACGTGGTCTGGGCGCAGGGGTTCAGCGAGCCCGGCAGCGGCTCAGACCTTGCCAGCCTCACAACCACCGCCATCCGCGACGGCGACGATTGGATCCTTAACGGCACCAAGATCTGGACCAGCCACGCGCACTACGCCGACTGGATGTACCTGCTGGCCCGCACCGACCCGGAGGCGCCCAAGCACCGCGGCATCAGCTACTTCCTGCTCGACCTCAAGGCGCCTGGTGTGTCGTTCCAGCCGCTGCTGAACATCGCCGGGCGCAAGGGGTTCGGCCAATTCTTCTTCGACAATGTGCGCATGCCCCCCGACGGCCTGCTCGGCGAGGTCAACCGGGGCTGGTATCTCGCCACCACGACGCTGGACCTGGAGCGCTCGAATATCGCCAACGCCGGCGGGGCCCGGCGGACGATCGACGACCTGTGCGGGTACCTAAGGGAATCCGGCGTGCGCGCTTCGACTGTGAACCGCCATCGGCTCGCCGGCCACGCGGTCGAAGTGGCTGTGGTGACGATGCTGAGCTACCGCGTGGCCAGCATGCTCGCCATGGGGGCCGTGCCGAACCAGGAGGCTAGCCTGCTGAAGCTGTTCCTCAGCGAGCTCGACCAGCGCATCGCGAACACGGGGCTGCACCTGCTCGGCGCATACGGCCAGCTCATGCCCGGTTCGCCGCTGGCGAAGCTGCAGGCGCAGTTCGCCCTCACCTACCTGACGACCGTGCCCCGGACCATCGCCGGCGGCACAAGCGAGATCCAGCGCAACATCATAGCCACGCGTGGGCTGGGCCTGCCCCGGGGATAGCAGAACATGGGTGGTCGCAAGACAGTCCCGGTGCCGTCTGGATCACCTGAAAGGGCTCATCGCGGTCGGGCACGTCTGGTTGGTCGTCGCCTCAAGAAACCCCGGTCTCGACCTTGATGGTTGGCTTGCCTTGCTCGGTTGGCGTGAAGTTGAGCTTCTCGAACCCGATGACCGCACCACTGCTGTCTTTCATCAGCACGACATCGTCACCGGCCTCTTCGCAGACGCCCGCTTGCCCCGGGTCGCCGAACCACACGGTGAGGGTCTCACCCACACTGTCGTAGTAGACCTTTATCTCGGCCATGTCACATCTCCCGACTTGATGTTATCCGACTCGTAGCACGTGACAAGGTAGCCATCCTCGCCATCACGTCTCGCCACCGCCACTATCCAGGTCCCACGGCCCGTCGACCGGTAAAAGAGCAGCGTTCGCTGGCTGGACACGCTGAAGCGAACCTGGTCGGGTTCGGACAATGTTGCGGCAATGTCGAACTCTCGCCCGCGCATGTCGGGATGTTTGAAGTCGATGATGACATCCCACGCCGACCGCACAACAACGACCCGAAAGCCAAGCGGGGTGACGGCGTCGATCACGATGTCCGCCGGGCCCGTCACCGCAGCTCGCCCAGCAGCGCCCTCCGAAGCAGCAGCAGGCTCGTCGTTACCGCGCGGCGCTTCACCGCCTGGCGCCCCTGGTTCATCGTCATACTGAGCGAGTGCGTGCCACCCTCGGGTGTCGCCACGGCGACATGGACTGTCCCCGGCGGGATGCCGTCCTGCGGGTCCGGACCCGCCACGCCGGTGATGCCCACCCCGTAGTCCGCGCCGGCCTTCCGGCGAGCGGCCTCAGCCATCGCCCGGGCCGTTTCCGGCGACACTGTGCCGAACTGGATGATGACGTCTCCCGGCACCCCGAGATCGATCTTCTGCTGCGTCTGGTAGGTCACGAATCCGGCGGTGAAGTAGTCCGAGGAACCGGGGACGTCAGTCAACGTGTTCGACATCAGTCCGCCCGTGCACGACTCCATGACCGCAAGCGTGGTCTTGCGTTCGTGCATCTGGCTGGCGATGTAGCCCTCAAGCGTGTCCTCATCGCGGCCCCAGATGGCGCTGCCGAAGATTCGCTCCATTTCCTCCTCTACGGGCCGGATGCGCTCCCATGCTTCCTCGCGCGTCCGGGCCTTGGCCCCGATGCGCAGGTGGACGCCGTCGGCGCGTGCATATGTCCCGATGCCGATGCCGGGCACTCCGTAGAGGGGTTTCGCCATCTCGTCGACCGTCCCCTCGCCGATCCCGACCGTCTTGATGGTGCGCGTCACGAGCACCTCGCCGGTCGAACGCCGCTCGAGCTCTGGCCGGACTTCCCTCTGCCACATCCGCTCCATTTCAGGTGGCACCCCGGGCATGCAGACGATCACGCGGCCATCGCGCTCCACCCACCAACCCGGGGCGGTGCCGCGAGGGTTGTCGATGCCGCGAGCGCTGGCGATGAGCCACGCCTGCTTGATGTTTGATTCCGGCATCGGGTACCCGCGGCCCGAGAACCAGCGCCGCACTTGCTCTTCGAGCGCCGGGTCGACGTACAACTCCTCGCCGAGCACCTTCGCGATGCCCTCGCGCGTCATGTCGTCCTCGGTCGGCCCGAGGCCGCCTGTGCAGACGATCAGGTCGGAGCGGTTCCAGGCCCGCTCGAAGGTCTCGACGATGCGGCCCATGTTGTCGCCGACCACGGACTTGTAGTTGAGGTCGATACCCAGTTCCGGGAGCCGCTGGGCGATGTACGCGCTGTTCGTGTCGATGATCTCGCCGAGCAGGATCTCGGTGCCGATAGCGATGATTTCTGCTTTCACGAGGGGGAAGTCTAGGCTGCGGGCGGTGCCATGTGAATTCGGGCCGTACGATTGGCCCTGTGCCACGCCGTAAAGCCCCGAAATCCCGGCCCCTCCCGCCACGATGGGTGTCGCTCGCGCGGGCGGTGCACCCGTTTCCGTCGCTGCTTGTGACGGCGGTCACCGCCGGGATCGCGTTCATCGCCGTAAGCGATCCGCCACTGGGGACCGTTGCGGTGCTGGCCGCCGGGATGCTTTGCTTTCAGTTCGCCATTGGCATCGCCAACGATGTCGCCGACGCTCCTGAGGACGCGGCAACAAAGCCGTGGAAGGCCATCCCCCGGGGCGTCCTGTCGCGGCAACAGGCAGTCGCCGCGACTGCCGGGTTCGCCGGTGCGGGCATGCTGGTCACCTCGGGCCTGCCCTTCGGCGCGTGGCTCGTGGGCCTGGGCGGCCTCGTCTGCGGCCTGCTTTACGACGTGCAGTTCAAGCGGACAGCCCTCAGCTGGCTGCCGCTCGCGGTCGCGCTCCCGCTGGTCCCCGTCTGGGTGTACCTGTCGCTTGATGCGTGGGATCAGGTGCTCTGGTGGGTATTCCCGCTGGGCGGGTTGCTGGGGCTGTCGCTCCATTTGGCCAACCAGCTCCCGGACCTGGCGTTCGAACCAGGCAACCGGGGCGCCGCCCACCGTATCGGCGCCCGCCGGACGATGGCCGCCTCGCTGGGCCTCTACGGGGCTGCCACGGTCCTGGCGTCGGCAGTCCTCTTCGCGACGTCCATCGCCGGGCTCGGCGCGCTTGTCGCGTTCGGGGCGCTGTTCACAGGCTCACTGGCATCCCGGTCGGTTTCGTTTTTCGGGCGCGACGGCTTCTTTGGACTGCTGGCGACATCGAGCGCCCTCGTGGGCGTCATCTTCCTGGCCGGTGTGGGTTAGAGCCGGGCGAGCTCGCGCTGCATCTGTGCGAGCCCCATGGGACCGAGGTTGAGCGCTGCCCGGTGCCACTCCTTCAGGCCGAAATCCGCGCCGTGGCGACTGCGCGACGCTTCCCGGGCTTCCAGCCAGCAGCGCTCGCCCACCTTGTAGCTGATCGCCTGCCCGGGCGTACCCAGGTACCGCACCACCTCGCTCTGCATGAAGTCCGGCGGGAACTGTGAGCGCTGGAGGCAGAACTCCTGGCCGATTTCGGCGTTCCAGGTCTCGCCCGGGTGAAACGCCTCGCTCCGCGGTATAGCCAGTTCGAGGTGCATGCCGATGTCGACGATGACCCGCACTGCCCGCATCGCCTGGGCGCGGAGCATGCCGAGGTAGTAGTCCGGGTTCTCCAGGTAGCCCAGTTCGCCCATGAGCCGCTCGGCGTACAGCGCCCAACCCTCGACGTATCCGGACGTACCTCCCATGAGCCGCTGGAAGCGCGAGAGCTCCGCCGCCAGGTACTTTGCCGTCGCCCGCTCGAAATGGTGGCCGGGCACGCCTTCGTGATAGGCAATGGAGACCTCTCCCCAGAGGGGGAACCGCGTTTTGCCGCCGGTGGGGTACCAGGTGCGTCCCGGCCGGCTGAAGTCCTCCGAAGGGCCGGTGTAGTACATCGCCAATGCGCCGCCAGGAGGCGCGATCATCGCTTCGATCTTCCGCAAAGGCGCCGGGATGTCGAAGTGGGCGCCGTCCAGCTCGGCGATCGTCCGGTCCTGGAGGTCCTGCATCCACTGGCGGAACTCCTCGACACCGTCGATCGCGCGGGTGGGGTCCGACTCGAGGAACTGTTTGGTCTCTTCGATGGACGCACCGGGCAGGATGCGGGCACAGGTTGCGCGCAGCTCCTCTTCGATCCGGTGGAGTTCGTCCCAGCCCCACCGGTATGTCTCCTCCAGGTCCAGTTCGATGCCGTTGTAGACCCGCGATGAGAGCTGGTAGAGGTCCCGGCCTACGGCGTCGCGTTCTACAGCGCCATCCATGAAGCGCTCTTCCAGGTAGCGGGAGAACTCACGATAGGTCTCCGCGGCCGCGTCGGCCCCTGCTTCGAGGTCGGCCCGGAGGCCTGCGGACGCGACTCCTGACTGGTCGAACGCATCGACGAGGCCGTGGAAGAAGGAGCGGCCGCCGTCAGTGCCTCCGTAGGTAGCGGATTGCTGGATCGCCTGGGCTACCTGCCGGCGCGCGCTGGGGATGCGCTTCCGCTGACCTACCTCAAGCGTCTGGCGGTAGAGAGCCGCCCCTCGAGGCAGTTCCTTAAGCCGCTCGGCAATGTTCCGCCAGTCGTCTTCCGTCTGCCGGGGCATGAGGTCGAACACCATGCGCATCGTCGTCGTTGCATTGCGGAAGCCGCTGAGACGGTAGTGGTCGCCCGCCTCGAGCAGGTCCTCCCGGAGCGTAAGGACGTCCTCCATCGCCTCCCTGGCGATGCGGTCGCGCTCGTTCTCGATTTGCGCGGCAGCAAGCTTCGCCAGCGTTTCCCGCCTGAGCCTCGCGTGGGCCTCGTACCCTTCCGGCGAGTAGTCGCCTACCTCAGTGTCATGGCCCGGCACGCCCATCATCGTCGCGGCAATCGGGTCGAGCGTGGCTACCGCGTCGATGTAGTCGCTGGCGATATCGTAGATGGCTGTCATTCCGCCCTCCCTGCTGGCCCGGCATTATCCCGCCCAGGGCAAGTGTCCGGCCAGTTTGGCGAAGTCTGCGTAAACAGCCGGTGTGGCCGCGACAACGGCCCGGGACTCGATGGTTGCCGGGGCGCCGTCCCGCTGCCTCACCACTCCCCCAGCTTCTCGCACGAGGATCAGGCCTGCGGCCACGTCCCATGGTTCAAGGTCCGAGTGCAGGTAGATGTCCCATTTGCCGGCCGCCAGGTAGGCGAATCCCAGCGCCGCGGACCCGGGCACGCGCAACGACTGCATCCCGGGCCAGAGGTGACTCGCGGTGGCAAGCTGCTGCCCGGCCCGCGCGTCGTTGTACCCGAGGTCGACCGCGACCACCGCATCCTGAACAGTCGCGCAATCCGTGACCGTCACTCTTGCACCGTTCAGCGTGGTCCCCTGCCCGCGGACGGCCAGGAAGGTGTCCCCGAGCAGCGGGTGAGTGGTCAGCCCGACCACCGGCTCGGAGTCGAAACAGAGCGCTATCGTGAACGCAAAGTGCGGGATGCCCCGCGAGAAGTTCTTCGTGCCATCCAGCGGGTCGACAATCCACATCCATCCGTCAGACCGGGTGCCGGCGGCGGTCTCTTCGCTGAGTACGGCGTGCCCCGGGAACTCCCCCGCGAGGATGGCCGTGACCGCGCGCTCGACCGCGAGGTCCGTCTCCGTCACGACGTTGCCCCGGCCCTTGACGCCTGCCACCGCGGCCTGGCCGTAGCCCGCCTGGATGATGCGGTTGGCCACATCCGCGCACTGGAGGGCAATCGTGGTTGTATCGGCACCAGAGCTCGAAGTCGGAAGGTCCACGACGGGGATGCTACCGCCTGCGGGGCTAACGGTTGCGGCGGCGCAGCTCGCGCGCGGAGACTGCGTTGACGTCGCTCCACCGGTCGAAGGCAACCAGGTGTTCGAGTGCCAACCGGTCCTGTGGGGCCGTCTCTTTGCGCGCCAGGTCCTCCGGCAGGCTCGCCGGGTCGCCGGGATAGCCCGCGGCCACCACCGCAAGGATCCGCACGTCGTCCGGCGCGCCGAACACCGCGCGCACGCCCGGCTCGTCGAACCCTGCCATCGGATGGGCAATGAGGCCGAGCGCCGTCGCCTGCGCCATCAGGTTGCCGATGGCGATGCCGGCGTGCATGGCCCACACCTCGCGCGTTGTACCCCCGAAGTCCTGCGGCGTGGTGTCGTGCGACGGCGCGGCGGCAATCGCGAACAGGAGCGGGGCTGCGGGCGCCCAGTTGCGGTTGCCCTCGGAGAGGGAGGAGATGAGCGCCGCCCGGGATTCCGGGGTGTGGGCGACGAGGATACGTGTTGGCTGCGTGTTGCCATGGCTCGGCGCTACCGATATCGCCATCCAGAGCACATGCTGGAGTTCGTCCTCCACCGGACGACTGGAAAACGCGCGTGAGGCGCGGCGGTTTGCGAGTGCGGGCAGGAGTTCTGGCATGGGCGCATGGTGCCACGACCGGAGGACCACCGCTACGCTTCGGAAGTGACCGTCTTCGCCGGCGTCGATCTTGCCTGGAGCGGCCGCAATCCGACCGGCCTCTGCGTCCTCCGTCACGGGGCGGCCGGGCTGCATTTCGAGTCGCTCGGCTGCGCGAGACTGACCGGAGTCGAAGTGGCGGCCTGGCTCGACACCCTCGGGCCGGAGGTGATTGCCGGGATCGACGCGCCGCTGCTGGTTTCCCCCACACGGAGTGCCGAGGCGGAGTTGGCCCGTGTCTACGGTTCGCGGGGTGTGTACGCCTATGCCGCCCGCCCGGACTTCCTTGAGCGGCGCGGCATCGCGGAAGGTCCGCGCCTCGGCCACGCGCTCTTGGCGTCCGGCTGGAGCCTCGACCCACGTTCCGGAGATGACCGGCGCGCCATCGAAGTCTTCCCCCACGCGGCGATCGTGGCCCTGTTCGGTGCCGTGCGAGCCTTGCGCTACAAGAAGGGGCCTGTCGCCAGCAGGATGGAGCCGCTCCGCGAGTACCAGCGCCTCATCCTTACCCATGTCCGGTCGGAGGCTCCTGAGCTGCTGGCCTCTCCGCTCGGAGACTTCTTGCGCGAGCCTGTCGAGCGGGTTTCAGTCCGGTCAGTGAAGGACACCGAAGACCGGCTCGACGCCATCACCTGTGCGCTTTCGGCCCACCACATCTGGCGCCATGGGGGCCTGGGAACCATGGTTTTCGGCGATGGCTCGTCCGGGTACATCGCGGTCCCGGTGGCGGTCGCGCCGCCCTGACTACATCTTCTCGGGCGCCGTCATTCCCATCAGGTCGAGCACCCGCGCCAGCGAAATCCGTGCAGCCTGCACCAGCCGGAGCCGCGCCCGCGACATCTCCACGTCCTCCGTAATCACCTTGAGCGAGGAGTCATTCGCCTGTTTGAAGGCGTCGTTGAACGCGTGGAAGGCATTCGCCAGCGACATGGCGTAATGCGGGAGCTGTTGCGGCTCCAACGAGGTCGCAACGACCTCGATCACGTCGGTCAGGCGCATCATTTCGCGGATGAGCCCGAGTTCGGACGGGTGCGTCAGCTTTGCGACATCCCCGCCTTCGGGCGTCAAGCCTTGTTCGGCTGCCCGTTCGAGGATGGAGCAAAGGCGGGCGTGGGCGTACTGCACATAAAAAACGGGGTTATCGCTTGACTGCTTCTTCGCCAGGTCGAGGTCGAAGTCCATCTGTGCGCCCGGGGACCGCAGCAGGAAAAAGAACCGGGCCGCATCGGCGCCGACGTCGTCGATGAGTTCGTCGAGCTTCACGAACTCGCCGCTGCGCTTGGCGATCTTTACGGCTTCTCCGCCGCGATTGAGGAAGACCAGCTGGTACAGCAGGACATGGAGTGCGTTCGGATCGCCGCCAACCGCGCCGGTGGCGGTCTTGAGCCGCGAGACGTGGCCGTGATGGTCCGCCCCCCAGACATCGATCACGAGGTCGAACCCGCGCCGGGCAAACTTGTCCCAGTGATAGGCGATGTCGCTGGCGTAGTACGTCGGCCGGCCATCGGAGCGAACCACGACGTTGTCTTTGTCCTCGCCAAGTTCGCTCGAGGTGAACCAGAGCGCGCCTTCGCGCTCCACGAGCATGCCCTTTTCGCGGAGGATGGCCAATGCCTTCTCGTAGGGGCCCTCAGGGTCGTACAGCGACTTCTCGCTGTACCAGTGGTCGTAGCGGACGCCGAAGCGCTCCAGGGTTGCGCGGATGTTGCGCACCATCAGGTCGATGCCGAGCGTGCCGAGCGCCGGCGGCATCGGTTCGCCCACGGGCAGAAGGAAGCGGTCGCCTGCTTCGTCTTTGACCATGCGAGCGAGGTCGATCATGTAGTCGCCCGGGTAGCCGTCCTTCGGGATCTCCACATCGCGGCCGAGCAACTGCTGGTAGCGCGCGTAAAGCGTCTCGGCGAAGAAGTCGGTCTGGGTGCCAGCGTCGTTGACGTAATACTCGCGCTCGACCGTATAGCCCGCGGCCCCCAAAGCCGATGCCAGGGCGTCGCCGATGGCGGCGCCCCGGCCGTTGCCCACGTGCAGTGGGCCCGTGGGGTTGGCCGAAACGAATTCGACCTGGGCCTTCTTTCCCTTCCCCAGGGCGATATCGGCGAACGAAGGCCCGACGCGGATGACATGCTCGACCTGGGCCTGCACGAACGCGGTGGAGAGCCGGAAATTGATGAAGCCCGGCGGCGCGACAGCCGGAGGTTCGATCGTCGCGTCCGCGGGGATGTGTTTCGCGATGGCGCCGGCAACCTCGATCGGGGGCTTCATCGCCGCCCGTGCGAGACGGAGGGGCAGGGTGCTCGCGAAATCGCCGTTGGCCGTGTCCTTCGGGCGCTCCAACGATGCTCCGGGGATGGCCACGTCGGGCAGATCCCCCGCGGCGACCGCGGCGCGCGCCCCGGCTTCAACCAGCTGTTCCAGATACGAGCGAATGTCTCGGGTGTCGGGCATAGGGGATACAGCGTAGTTGGCTCGAGAGAATCAGAACAGTGCGGTTGTTACTTCTCGCTGAATGGAAACGCCCGCCTCCGCGCCATCTCGGTGAGTTCGCGCGCCGCCATTTCGGCGTGTTCAATCACCTCGGGCGGATAGCCATACTTCTTCTGGTGTACCTCGAACTCGTCCTCGTCCAGGAGTTCGTAGCACCCGTTCGGGAGCACCTTCACGTCGAGGTCCAGGTCGACGTAACCAATCTGGCAACCGTCGAATAGCGGCGGCGTGGTGACGTTGCAATACCAGAGCGCGAGCGGGCACCCGGGCCGCGAGAGGCGGAACACGTTGTACCAGCGGTCGCGCCAGAAGTAGACCAGGGAGTTGTAGGGAGACCGGAATTCGCCCCGGCTCGTGTAGATGGGCGTGCGCGCTTTGTAGGAGGCGACAAGGAGGTTCCCGTCGTCAGAAACCACCTGGAACGGCTGGATCCAGTGGGCCGTCCCGTCGTACTTCGTGGCGCGCAGCAGCACGCGGGTACCGGGGCGGGCGCGAGGTCCGACAAGGACGTCCATTTCTCGATGATACACACGGATCGCGCCCGAAACGCTCCGCTTACGTGAAGTTCAGCGAAAAAACTGCGCTAGTTGTTGACGATCGTCAGGCCGGCCACCACGCCAGAAACCAGCGCGACAAGTGCGAGCAGGTAGCAGAAGAGCACCTGGCCCTGGCTGAACCGCTCCTGAACGTCTGAGTGCATTGGGGCTGCGTTGGGGTCGTCGTGGCCGTGCGCTTCTGCCATAACTGCGCTCCAGGTTGTCGAGTCTCGCCACATTGTCACCGCCCTGCCGTTTGTGCGCACTTGCGGCGCGCCGGTGTACGCTCGAACAATGCCCGAGGTCCGCAAAAAGCAGCTCGTCCGAAAGCAGATCACCGTCCCCGGGAATCTCCTGCGTGCCTGTGAGGAGTTCAACTCCGGCCGGTTTTTCGAATGCCACGAGAGCCTTGAAGAGGTCTGGCAGGAGGAGCGCGGGCCCGTGCGCGACCTCTACAAAGGGCTCATCCAGGTGGCGGCTGCCTTCGTGCACCTCTCCCGCGGGAACTACATCGGCGCCGAGCGCTTGTGCCGCACCGCCCTTGGCTACCTGGCTCCGTATCGGTTGGAAGGGGCGCTCGGGTTCGATATCGAGCGGATTTGCCGCGATACGGAAGATGCCTATGCCCGGACTCGGGCACTGGGGCCGGAGCGCATCAGGGAGTTTGACATCAGCCGTCGCCCCTTTTACGCGTTCGATCCTGCCAGGCTTGCCGCCGAGGCGATCCGCTGGCGCGCATGGGGCTTTGACGAAGCAGGGAGTCCCGAAACGCGGACCATCACGGTCGCGGAGTAGGGCACGCGGCCGCTCGCGCCATCAGGAAGTTCGACCCAGACGGATTTCTGTTAGCGATGTCAACCGCTACGCTGAAAAGACGTGTCACGTTCTGGGCGAATGGGGAACGCGTCCGCCATGCAAGCAGGGAGAGTGAGCGATGTCTGGCAATCCAGTGCCCGGGGCCGCGCCCGGAGATACGGTGATCGACGCCCGCGATGTCGTCAAGACGTACGACACGGGCATCATCCAGGTGCACGCACTGCGGGGCGTGAGCCTGGAGGTGAAGCGCGGCGAGATGGTCGCCATCATGGGCCCCTCCGGCTGCGGCAAGACAACTCTCCTGAACAGCCTCTCGGGGCTCGATGACTTCGACTCAGGCATCGTCCTTATCAACGGGCAGGACATCACTCGTATGCCGGACGACAAGAAGACCGAGTTCCGCGCCCGCGACATGGGCTTCGTCTTCCAGACGTACAACCTGCTCCCGGTGCTCACCGCCGCCGAGAATGTTGAACTCCCCCTGATTGTCTCCGGCACACGCCCGAAGGTGGCCCGCGAGATGGCGCTTGCTTCGCTCGACCGCGTGCGCCTGCGCGAGTGGGCGAACCAGCGCCCGGCGCAACTCTCGGGTGGCCAGCGGCAGCGCGTCACCATCGCCCGTGCCCTCGTGAACCGCCCCGCGATCATTTGGGCCGACGAGCCAACCGGGGCCCTCGATTCGGCCACCGCAACCGAAATCATGGACCTGATCGTCGAGCTCAACGAGGCCGAGCACCAGACTTGCGTCATCGTCACCCACGACCCCAAGGTGGCCGCCCGCTGCCACCGGACCATCCAGATGGCCGACGGCCGGATCGTCCGCGAGGACTCGCGCGAGCGAATGGCCGCGGTCGCAAACGAGCACTAGACACAGCCAGGCGGGAGGCGCCTCATGAATGACCTGTTTGGCGTGTCGATGGACATCATCGCCGCCGTTTCCATCGCCGTGACAGCGGGGATCTTGCTGCTCGTCGCGTTTCTCGCCTGGCGCAATCCCGTGATGTTCAAGCTCGGCCTGCGCAACATCCCGCGGCGCAAGGCGCAGTCTTCGCTGATCGTGGTCGGCCTCATGCTCTCTACGCTCATCATCAGCGCTGCCTTCGGGACGGGCGATACGCTCACCACCTCCGTCACGTCCGAGGTGTACTCGATCCTCGGCGAGGCTGATGAGTGGATCTCGTGGGACCCGGAGAAGGAACCCCGCCCGATCGAAGAACAGCTCATCCCCCTTGCTACCGTCGAGGAGTGGCAGCGGCAGTTCGAGGGCGACCCGGACATCGAGGCCATCGTCCCCTTCCAGCGCGAGACGTTGCCAATTCAGAACCAGCGGTCGCGCCTCAACGAACCGTCCGCCCGCATCGTCGCGTTCCGCGCAGACGACGCTGCGGCGCTCGGCGGTCTGCGCGACCTTAACGGCGCACCGGTTGCCCTCAGCGGCCGCGACATGGCGGTGAACAAGGACCTTGCGAAGGAGATCGACGCCCGTGTCGGAGACTCCGTGGTGGTGTTTTACGGCGGTCAGCCCATGGAGTTCACGGTCACCGCGGTGGTGCCGTCGGATGTCCTTGCGGGAGCCATCGATCCCAATGCCAAGAATGGCGCCGCGGTCGACTTCGCCACCCTGGCCGAGATCACCGGCCGCGGCGACAACGCCAACGCCGTCATTGTCTCGAACCGCGGCGGCGTGAAGGACGGTCTGAAACACTCGGATGCGGCGATGGACAAGCTCGAGCCGTTACTCGAGGACACGCCCTACCAGGTCGTCGCGCTCAAGAAAGAACTGGTCCGGTTCGCGGAACTCGTCGGGGCCTCATTCACCACGGTGTTTGTAGTATTCGGGCTCTTCTCGATCGCGGCAGGGGTGCTGTTGATCTTCCTGATCTTCGTGATGCTCGCCGCCGAGCGGAAGCCGGAGATGGGAATGGCGCGGGCCGTGGGCGCAAAGCGCCGTCAGCTTGTCGAATCGTTCCTCGCCGAAGGAATGGGGTACGACCTCGGGGCAGCCGCCGTCGGCCTGGTCGCCGGCATGGGTGTCACGCTTGTCATGGTCGAGGTGATCAAGGCGTTCGCGGGCGACAGCCTGGGCATCCCCTTGAATGTGAACTTCACCGCCCGCAGCCTCGCCGTAGCCTTCTGCCTTGGGGTGATAGCGACGTTCATCGTGATCTTCGTCTCGTCGTGGCGGGCGAGCAGGCTGAACATCACAGCCGCCATCCGCGATCTGCCCGAGAGCCGCCCCATCGACCCGGAGGCCGAGACATGGCGCGGGTATTACCGGGCTGTGCTCAATGGCGTCGTCGCGCTGGCCCTCCCCATCGGCTTCTCGTTCTTCCTGTTCGGCGCCGGCGGCATGGCCCTGGGGATCCCCCTCGTGGTGGTGGGGCTCATCAGTCCGTGGTTCTACGCACTCCGGGGTTCGAACTTCGCCTCGCCCGCTGAACACCGCACCACCGAGGGGCTACCGCGCTGGCCCTGGATCCTCGGCCTTGTGCTGCCTGTCGTGGGCTGGTTCCTCATCCTCCCGTGGTACTTCGTCGCAGTCGGGCTGGTACGCGTCACCCGCGACCGCAAGCCCGAGTCCCTATCCCCGTGGGTACGGGCGCTGGCGTTGCTGGTGTGGCCCTTCGCCTTCGTGGTTGCCCTGCTCCAGGCGTGGCGCGTCCGGATCGCCTGGACCGCCGGTGTTTCCGCCGCCTTTGGGATTGCGGGGGTGGCCCTGACCTATGGCGGACTCGATCGCGACTCCGCGTTCTTCTTCTTGCTGGGCGTCTCGCTGTTGTTCCTGTGGGTGGCGGTCACGCTCCATTACTTCGGCGTTGCCGAACGGGTCTCGTTCACGGCGACGAGCGCGGCCTTGCTCGCCCTCTGGTACATCCCGTCAAGCTGGACCGAGCCCCTGTTCGGCGAGCTCAACGGCGACATCGAGATGTTCTTCCTCAGCGGCATGGTCATGGTTACCTGCGGTGTGTTCATCATCGTCTACAACGCCGACATCGTGCTGCCGGCCATCGCGCGGCTTGGCTCGCGCTTCGGGCGCATCGTCCCGGCACTCAAGACCGGCGTCGCGTACCCCCTGACCGCCCGATTCCGCACCGGCATGACGATGGCCATGATCGGACTGATCATGTTCTCCCTGGTGATGATGGCGACCATAAACCAGAACTTCTCGGCCCTCTTCCTCAACTCGGACACCAAGGGAGGCTTCGACATTGTCATCGGGGTAAACGAGAACAACCGGGTCGACGACATCCAGGCCGCACTGACGGCCGCCGGCGCCGACACCACCCCGATAACCGCGACGGGCGAGCTTCGCATCGCCTTCCCGTTCGAAGCGGAGGTCGAGAATCGCGACCAGTTCGTGAACGCCGAAGACGGCGAGATGAAGCCCTACAGCCGCAGCGAGATTTTCGGGGCCGACCCCGCCTTCCTCGCGGCCAATGGAGTGGCGATCAAGTTCCGGGCCGCCGGTTACGAGACCGATCGGGCGGTTTGGGACGCGATCGCGGCCGATCCCTCCCTTGCGGTGATCCCGGCCTCAACCACGGCCGAGCAACAGGGCTTCGGCGGCGGTCCGAACGAGATCCTGCGGCTCAAGCCACTCGAACCCGGCTTCGAACCCTTCACACTCGAGCTGCGCGACCCCGGAACCGGGGCGACGAAAGTGATCACCGTCATCGGCCAAATGAAGGAGTCGGGCGACGCCTTCCTCGCGCTCGGCTCGACGGACTTTTCGAGCGGGATCGTGGTGCAAAAAGCAACGCTCCTGGAGGCCTTCCCGGCATCCCGCGGGCAGCGCTTCTACCTGTCGTTAGCACCAGGGACCGATGCGGATGCGTATGCCCGGACGGTCGAAGCAGCCCTGGTCCAGGCCTCCGCCGACTCGCTCCAGTCCCTCCTCGATGAGCAGCAGCGGCTCCAGACCGGGTTCCTCCTGGTGTTCCAGGGATTCATGGGGCTTGGCCTCATTGTTGGTATCGCGGCACTGGGCGTTATCGCTTCGCGGGCCGTCGTCGAACGGCGGCAACAGATCGGCATGCTCCGGGCCATCGGCTACCAGCGCCGCATGGTCGCCCTGAGTTTCCTCTTCGAATCCGGTTTCATCGCGCTGTCGGGCATCCTGCTTGGGCTAACCCTGGGGCTCTCGTTGGCGTGGGTGCTTTTCACCAGCGGCGACTTCGGCGAAGAGGCGAGAAACATCGACTTCACGGTCCCCTGGGTCGACCTGGCGGTGATCTCCGGGATCGCGATGGGCGCGGCCCTGGTTATGACCTTCCTGCCCGCGCGCAGCGCTTCGCGGGTGCCCGTGGCCGAGGCGCTCCGGTACGAATAAACCCTCTGGACCCCTGGCGAGCGTGGCCCTCTGGGATGTTGGCCGGAACGGAGGCGGCCGCGCGGGACATTTGACTCGCCATGCCGAAGACATCCCGCCGGGGAGGCCGGGGTGGCAGCCCATGGACCTCGACCGCAAGGGCGGATATTCGCCTGTCCTCGACGCACCTCTGGTTTGCAGGATACGCTGAGAAACCGGAGGGGCGTGGGCGGCGGAGCAACAGCTATCCGCCAACCGCTGGCCTCTACATGGTGCCGAGTGGTGTAACGGTAGCACACGGGTCTTTGGAGCCTTTGGTCGGGGTTCGAATCCCTGCTCGGCAACCACGCAAGCTGGAGTCCGCCAAACGTCGCAAAAGGCCCGACGACGTTATCGCCCGGAGATGAGTTCTTCGACTGAAAGCCCGATGTCCTTCGCGATCTGCCGTAACAGTGTCGGCGAGATGTCGCGGCCGGAGTGAAACGGGATTGTCGTCCCGCGCCCATCGGGGTGGCGGTATTGGCGGTGTGACCCGCGCTGGCGGACTTCTACGAACCCCAGCCGAACGAGTATGGCCTCGACCTCCCGCGCCCTGAGGACCGGGACATCGCTCACGCGACTTCGACGGTCTGTGTCCCAACGAACTCGCTTTTGAGCTCCGGGTCTCCGTCTTCGAGGAGCATCTCGACCACTTCGCGGAGGTTCGCGCGCAGCTCATCCAGCGTCTCCCCCTGGCTATGCGCTCCCCGGAAGCCCGGCACCCAGCCCACGAAGACCCCGGTATCGGCATCGCGTTCGACAACCGCGGTGTACGTCTTCATGCCGATATCATACCCCCGGCCAACCGCGGGTGCCTCCCTGCCCCTGTCGATGAGCAGGGCTCTTTGGAGCCTTTGGTCGGGGTTCGAATCCCTGCTCGGCAACCAAATTGCAGATTTCGAATCTGGCATGGGCGACTTCGGGCCCCTGGCGCGGCTCACGTCGAGCTTCGGCCATCGGCCTCGAAGCTCCTTGCCGAACGGGCGAACCCATCCCTACTGGCTCTGCGGCGCCGGCCGCTCAATGTGCTGGCGGTTGTGGGCATGACGGTCGTCATCCTCGACAGGCGCCGGGCGTGAGGTAAGCTTTTGGCCCCTTGCCACGGCAGCCGGTGCCGAAGGGGCACCGCGTCCGGCGCGATTCGGAATGAACCGACTGAGGCAGATACCAAATGCACAATTACCGAGACAGCATGACCTGGGATTCCGTCCACTGGGGCACGCACTGCGTCGATTGCTATCCCGGCGGCTGCCCCATGCGGGTCTACGTGAAGGACGGCGTGGTCGTCCGGGAGGAGCCGTCAGGGAGCCTGCCGGTGATCAATCCCTCGGTGCCGGACTACAACCCCATGGGGTGCATGCAGGGAACCTCCTGGAGCCAGTCGCTCCACGGCCCCGACCGCGTCCAGTACCCGATGAAACGAGCAGGAGCACGGGGCGAAGGCAAGTGGGACCGCATCTCCTGGGACCAGGCGCTCTCGGAGATCGCCGATTCCCTGCTCGATGCGATCGAGGACCACGGTCCGCGTTCCATCGTCCGCGAGGGGACTCCCGAGATCGTCGTGGGAGGCCCGGTTTCCAGGTTCTTCGGCCTTATCGGCGGCCAGACGATGGACCTCAACGCCGTCATCAGCGATTTCAACAGCGGCGTGTATGCGACCTTTGGCAAGAGCCACGTTGAGGGATCGGCCGACGACTGGTTCGAATCTGAGCTGTTCGTCATCTGGAACAGCAACCCGGTCTACACGCGCGTGCCCTTCTACCACTTCATCAGCGAGGCCCGCTACAAAGGCACCGAAATTTTCAACATTTCGCCGGATGTGAATGCTTCGCACACCCACGCCGACTACCAGGTGGTTCTCGAAGGAGCGACCGACGCCGCCTTCGGCCTCTCGCTTGTGCAGGTGATGTTCGCCGAGGACATCGCGCACTGGGATTTCCTCCGCGAGCAGACGGATATGCCGCTACTGGTCCGCACCGACAACCGCCGGTTCCTCCGTCAGACCGACGTCGAAGGGGCCGGGCGCGAAGACCAGCTGTATGTCTGGGATATGGACCGGGGCCTGGTTGCTGCCGACCGCACCAACCTCAAGGGGAACGGGACAGCGTTGGCTCTTGAAGGGACGCACCAGGTCACGCTCCACGATGGCCGCACGGTAACGGTCGAACCGGTCTGCGCGGTCCTCCGCCGGAAGCTCGATGCGCACTACACGCCGGAAAAACAGCAGGAGATCACCGGCGTCCATCCGGAGACCATCCGCATGCTCGCCCGGAAGATGGCGGCGAAGCGGACCAACATTTTCCTCGGGATGAACGCCTGCAAGATGTACCACGGCGACCTGATCGAGCGCACGATGTGCCTGGTCCTGGCTGCAAGCGGCAACTGGGGCCGGCGGGGTGCGGGGCTCAGGACATGGGCATCGGGCCTTCACGATGGCGCCCAGATCGCGATGAACAAGCGCCGGCCCGGCCTCGAAGCCTCGGGTGCGGTGATCGCCGGTCGCGACGCCGCCGTTGCAGCGCTCAAGTTAGCCGACCCCTCGCTCGTGAACGACGAACTGGCGATGTACGAGCTGACGAAGGGCCGCCGGGGCCTCCTCGGGATGATGGATGAACGCACGGGCGATGACGTCCCCGCCGATGCCAACACCCCGCCGGTCTTCTGGTGGTACAACCAGATGGATTTCGCCGACCGCTGGAACAAACCCGAGTGGAGCGACAGCTCCATGACCCGCACCTTCGACGAGTACATGGCAGCCGCCGTCAAGGAGGGCTGGTGGGACGGCCTCAACCACCCTCGCCGGGAAGAAACCCCCCAGGTCTATATCGAGTGCGGCGGCAACACCTTCCGGAGGACGCGCGGCGGGAAGAATTCCATGGCCGGTCTGTGGAAGAAGCTGAAGACCGTCATCGCCATCGACTTCAAGATGACCGCGACCGTGCAGCAGGCGGACTACTTCCTGCCGGCAGCTCAGCACTACGAGAAGATCGCGTTCTCCATCCCTGGCCCGTTCGTCGCCAATCTCACGCTCGCCGACCAGGTGGTGCCACCCGCCGGCGAATCGAAGAACGAGTGGGAGATCTTCCTCGCCATGCTCAAGGCCATCGAGGCCCGCGCCCGGGACCGGGGTCTGGAATCATTCGTGATGCCCGATGGCACGCCGGTCCGCTATGACCAGCTCGTGGCGAGCTATACCATCGGTGGCTACTACAAGGATCAGGAAGTGCTGGCCGACGAGCAGATCCGCGACTCGGTCTTCGCGGGAACCCTGCCGGAAGGCACGACCCTGGAATCGCTCCGCGAGACGGGGTTCCAGCGCTTCACCAGCCTGGGCATGGCCCCGTACATGCTCGGTCAGACCACTGACATTAAGCCCGACGATGTGATCACACCGTTCACCTATCACGTTGAGCGGGGAGACCCATTTCCGACGTACTGCCGGCGCGCCCAGTTCTATATCGACCACGAGTGGTTCCTCGAAGCGGGCGAGGAGCTCCCGACGCACAAGCCGAGCCCGGCGATGGGCGGTGACTACCCGATGGGCATGACCTCTGGCCACAATCGCTGGTCGGTGCATTCGATGAATCACTTCAACGAGTTCGTCCTCGGGACGCACCGCGGCTCGCCGAGCCTGATGGTCAACAGCGGCGACGCCAGGGCGCGGGGCGTGAAGGACGACGACCTCGTCCGCGTCTTCAACGACCTGAGCGAGTTCCGCGCCCGGGTGAAGGTGGCGCCGAACGTCATGCCGGGGCAGGTGATCTCATACAACGGCTGGGAGCCGATGCAGTATGCCAACTGGTCGGGCGCGAACGAGATCGAGCCCGGTATGGTGAAGTACCTGGCGTTCTCGGGCGGCTACGGCCACCTGAAGTACAACAACCTCAACTGGCAGCCTGTCCCGGCCGACCGCTGGGTGCGATGCGATTTCGAACTGGCCGAAGGATAACCGCGTGAGGTAGAGCAATCGCCCCGGCGGCGGCCGGATCATCGCCGGGGCGGCCCACGGCGCTCAGGTCCCGGACTGCTCGTACCAGTCGAGGACACGCAGCGCCCGAAGCGTATTCCACCGGCTTGGCCGGCCATCGCCCTCCTCGATCGGGAAGTGGACCTTGCCGGGGTGCGTGTTCTCCAACAGCCATGCGCCATCGGGCTGCTGTTTGGAACGGAGCAGATCGATCGCTTCGTCCATCCGCGTGTCCGGCAGGTCTCCGGCCAATCGGAAGTAATCGAGTGCACGCAGCACGTCGTAGTGCCAGCGGGGCGGAAACGAGAATTGCAGCCAGGCAGGGTTGACGACCTTCCCTGTGGACTTGCTTCGGAAGAGCTTGCGTTCGAGGAGGTACTCCTCACCCCGCCGGCGAGCCACGATGGATTGCGCGGAGCCGCCGGTTGCGCGCTCGTACGCCAACAGACCTTCGAGGACGTTGATGGTGGTCGCGAACGAGGAGCGGGTGGAACCGCGCTCCGCTTCGCAGTTCCACCCGCCGTCCTCGAGCTGCTCACCCAGGAGACGGGCCACCACGCCATCCACATCTTGATCAAAGCAGGCGCCCAGGGTGACAACTCTGCCATTGATGCACGGCTCGACCTCGCCGCTGAAGAACGGCTGCCCCGCGTGCTCCCAATGGCAGCCGTCTCTCGCCAACGCCACCGCCCCACGCACCTGCTCAGCGCCCGGGGCGATGCCGAAATCATGAAGCAACTGGAGCGTCGGCAGGGTGGAGGTCCAGGGCTGGTCCCGGTACTGATCGCGCTCCGTGAAGTAACCCGCCGGGAAGCATGCGCCCCCAGCCCACTGGCCATCTTCGCCCTGCAACGCCAACAGCCTGGCACCCCAGCCCTCCGTGGCCACCCGCGCGCGCTCCGCGGCCACGGCTTCAACCGGTGCATGAACAAGGTCGCGCAACACCTGCCAGCGGATGGCCGGGTCCGAATCGAGAAGCCAGTCCAGTACAGTCACAACTGGTGAGTCTAGCAAAGCCTGGTGACGAGGGCGCCGGCGACCGGGGGTGCCCCCGGCTGGTGGCTGGGAACCGCCGAACAAGACCCAGGGCGACCGGGGCTTCTGAATCCAGGACGAGGTCTTTGGGCCCTTGGCCCCTTCCGAAGCCCTGCTCGGCAACCACAGAGTCGCCACAACGTCGCCAGATGGCACATCCAGGTCTGTTGGCCCGGCTATTCGCGGGGACGATGCCTGGACTGGTAGTCTGGTTGGGCGACGCTTGGCACTGCGAGCGAAACGGCGGTTCGGTGCGGCAAGGAGGACGAAATGCACCTTAGGGCGCCCTGGATCGCCGTCCTGATCGCGATCAGCCTCACTGGATGTTCGGGCAAAGACTCATCCGGTCCTACAGCAACGCCCTCCCCCTCGATAGAGACGGCCACGGCAACCTCGGCGCCACCGTCCCCTTCTGTTTCGGCCACGCCCGGCGAGCCCAGAGTCCAGATCACCGGGATGTTCAGGGGCGAACCGCCCGCCGGCAGCCAGCCCGCCCCTCTCACCCGTTCGCTCGCTCCGCGACCCGAATCCGCCTTCGCGCCGTGGGACGGTACTACGTCGGTGATCTACGACACGGCGACGAACCGCCAGTTCGATATCGGTTATGCGTCTCTGGTGGTGTTCAGTCCCGACAGTGCGCGGGCAGCCTGGATTGCGGGCACCAGCACGGCCGCGGCAACGGTCATGAACCTTGCCACCGGTGAGGTTCGGACCTACGCCGAGGGCACGAATGTGGGGTTCCTCGATGAGCGGCGGCTCGCCGTCTATCAAGCCTCGACATCGACCTGGAAAGTGTTTGACCTGGACACGGGGCAGCTATCGGCCGACCAGTCGCTCCGCTCCGGCCAGGCACAGCCTGGCTTCCCTTCTTATCCTCCCTCGCCGGCCGGCTACTACTGGCAGTTCGTTCCAGACCCCTCAACGGCATTGCCGCGAGGGTGGGCGGGGAAGAACGACTTCCGGTTGATCGAGATCGCCACGGGCGAAACCGCGTTGCGGTTCGATGCCGTCTTTGCCGCACCGGCAGGGCCGGGCGAGATCGTGGTGGCCACCACGTTAGAAGGGGTCATGACGAACATCTTCGTCGTGAACGTCCAAACCGGGAGAGCGGAGTTTATCTCCCGAACGCGTTACGGCCAGGGGCCGAATTGGCCGCTCTCCGCCACGGCACGTTACGTCCTCTGGACGGACAACTTCTGTTACTCGGAGGGGATAGACCAGCAAGGCCGCGTCCAGCTCTTCGACCGCGCTGCCAGGACGCAGACGGATGTGGACGATGGGACCCCGCCAGCGGCCGACCGGTACGCGAGGTTGACACCCGGAAACCTGATCGCGTGGGGATCTTTCGGGGCGAGCGCGCTGATCGACCCGGTGTCACTCGCCTTTGCCACCGTGCTCCCCGAGCCCTCCCCGCCGAACCGCCTCTGGTCGCCCGACTTTCGGTATGCAAGCTATGGTCTGGTCGGCGGCCATGGCGGTTTATGCTGAGGGCGGGGCTCGGAGCGCAATCGCCCGGCAAGCGGGCGTTGGGTTACGGCCCTGGCGCCGGGTCTGCCGGCGTGCCGGACGAAGCTTGCACTGGTTGCCCGCTCTCGACAATCGGGCCGAGCACCGACTCCAGCGCCCAGGAGAGGTGCCTCGCATACGTCGCCGTGACATGGTAGTCGTTGGTGTAGACGACCATGTTCCCGATGACGGGCGAGCACACCGAGCCGCAGAACCAGGATGTCACGTCGATGAACGCTACGCCCGCTGCCTCCGCCACGCTCCGTTCGATGTCGTTATAGGTGGCGGCGGTCAAAGGGCCCACGGGCTCCGCACACGCCTGCACGTTGTTCTGATGCAATGCGAGGCAGTCCACCGAGCCTTTCAGCCGCGGGGTGTCGCCGAGGACCACCTTGGTGGTGTTCGGCGCTGTAATCCGTTGCAGTGTTTCCTCGATGCCCGCACCCCATGCCGATCTCGTTAGCACCTTGTCGTTGGCATCGACCATGTACTCGCAGCCATTGCAGCTTGCGAGTATGACGACATCGGGGCGGGTCTCGTTGATGCGCGAGATGGCGTTGTCCATCCAGGGGACGCAATCGGGAGGCGGCCCAACGAGCCTCTGTGTCGCGGTCTGGTAGGCCCTGCGGAAGTCGACTGTAGCAGCCGGACACCCCGCCTTGCCGAGCATGATGACCTTCCAGTGCATACGCTCGCCGATGTCATCGAGGGCCTGCAACCATTGCGCCGCGTGCGAATCACCAAACAGAACGACCGTGCGGGAGCCATCGGGATCTCCGAAGATGCACGGCGGTGATTCGAGTATCTCCGGATCGACCAGGCACTCGTCCGGCGCCGGCAAGAACCATGCGAAGTCTGTGGCCGCGCTCCGAAGGTCGAGCACCAGGTCTCCAGGTAGCTCGTTGATGGCCGTGGAGGCGGACACGAGCGCAAGGACTTCCTCGACGGGATCGCCCCGTGGCTCGCGTGAGTCCGCCGAAAGCCCCTGCACCGCCGACTGGGCAAGTCCCGGCGCCGCCGCCTGGGCAGACTGGACGGGCGGGCGCGCGGGGGCGCGCACTCCGAGCTGCCAGGCGCTGAGGCCATAGGCTGCCACAACCAGGCAGACGCCCACCGACAGGCTCGACCACGGATTCCGCGCCAGTGGCCGCGCGAATCGAACTGGATTCTCGATGGCGTAGTGCGTGATAACCGCAAGACCGAGCCCGAGAGCGACCAGTCCGAGGTTCTGGGCAAGCGCCAGGCTCTGGCCCGCCCGCTGTTCCGCGATGATGAGGACCGGCCAGTGCCAGAGGTAGAGCGAATAGGACCACTTTCCAAGCACCTGGAACGGCACGAGCGCAAGCAGCCGTTCGGCGCCGCCGCGTGGCGCGATCGTCCCTCCCGCCACAACAAGTGCGGTCCCGGCGACCGGGAGCGCCGCCGCATAACCGGGGAAGGCTGTGCCGTTATCAAGCACGAAGGCGCCGCCGATGACCCCGGTGAGCCCGATCCAGCTCAGCCACGGCCCCAGGTGAAGCGGGAGCCGCCGCAATTGCGGGACGCCCACCGCGAGCAGCGAACCGAGAGCCAGTTCCCATGCGCGCGTAAGTGGTGAGAAGAACGCCCAGACCGGGTTCGTATCCGTCTGGACCACCGACCACGCGAATGAGGCGACGATGATCAGCGCCAATACCGCGGCCAGTTTCGCGGCGAGCCCCATCCGGGGGGCGACGCTCACCACGATAAGGAAGACGATTGGCCACACGAGGTAGAACTGCTCTTCGACAGCAAGCGACCAGTAGTGTTGCAGGGGGGACGGCGGCGCCGTGAGGTTGAGGTACTGCGTGCCTTCGGATGCGAAACGCAGGTTGGCGGCAAACACCGCCGCCCACTTCCCGTCTTCGGCGATTTCGGCCCCGCGAAGGAATCCGAGCCACTCGTACGAAGCCAGGACGGTGACGACAAGGACAATGCTGGCAGCCGGGAGAATGCGCCGCGCCCGCCGCGCGTAGAAGCCGGCCATCGAAATCGAGCCGCTGGACGCACGCTCCCGCAGCAGCAACCCGGTAATGAGGAATCCGGAAAGCACGAAGAACACATCGACGCCGATGTATCCGCCTTCAAATCCCGGCACCCTGGCATGGCCGAGCACAACGAGCCCCACGGCCACCGCGCGTAGCCCCTCGATGTCCGGCCGGAACTTCCGTTCAGCGGTGATCATTTGGGCCTATGTTCTCACGGGCCGAGGCTGATGCGCATCATCACACCCCGGCGCGCAGGGTCTCGGAGCCTGCTGCGATGACGACGCGGCGCCTCGGTTACTTCCGGGTTCCGGGGTCGTTGGCTCGCACGGGGTTGGTGAACGCCCGGCCCGCGTCCGAAAGGTCGGCCAGGACATCGTCGCCCTCCGGCTGCTCATCGCCCGCGACCCACTTGACGAGGTCGTTCCATGCTTGCGTCACTTCCTCGTCGCTGAATTCGCAGTGCGAGCCATTGCGGATGATGCGTTGCACAAGGAGGTCTCCGTTTCCCGCTGCCTCGGCCTTCTTCCGGTAGCTTTGCTCCGCCGAGATGGGGACGATGAGGTCGCCGGTTTCGTGCAGGGTCAGAAGGGGGGCGTGGAGATGCCCGGTGGTCGGCGCGGTATCGGGATGCTTCTCGGGATCACGGAGAGCCGGGTCGGCAGCGAGCCGCCGAACGCCCTGGTTGATTGCATCGCCGTCGAAGCCGAGGCCCGGGTCGGCCCGGTAGTCCACCCCGGCATTTGTCGCCGCCCGCGCCATCGGCATGGTGCGGCCAGGATCCCCGGTTACCAGGCCGAAGTTCGCGGCGTACACATTCCGGTACCCTTCGACGAAGAACGGCCGCGGGCCCCCGGTCAGGTTGCGAATCACGCTTTCGAAGGCCTTCCCGGGCAACGTGTGCGCCTCCACAGGCCCCAGCGCCGGCAGCAGCTTCGACTCCACCACCTCGGTGACCCTGGCCGAGCCCTGGTCCAGCGGCAACTCGACGCCGGCCACGAACTCTGCCGCCAGCACCCACGACATCAGGTAGTCGATCCACTCCTCCCCGGCAACGACCCCACAGAGCGAAAGCCCGCCGTCGTATTCGTCCGGGAAGTTCTCGAGCGAAAGCGTCACGATGTTCCCGCCCATCGAACCCCCGGCGATATACGTCCGCTTTGGTTGTCCGAAGTGCTGGGCGAAGTACCGCTTCAGCGTGAGCGTGTCGTTGGTCCCGATCCCGGGCACAAAGCCGTTCTGGCTGAACGAACTTGCCGCCCAGGCGTACCCCTGGTCGATGAGGGCTCTGCGCAGCGGGTCGGGTGGGGGGTCGGCTCTCACTTCTGGCCCGAATCCGTGCAGGCCGTGCGCCCAGAGCAACAACTCGCCGTTCCAGTTGACCGGGATCTCGATGCGAAAAACCGCCTGGTTAATCCTGCCAAAATGCGCCCTGGCGCCGGGCAGGGCTTCAAAGTCCGGCGGCGCCTGAGTCGACTGGCTCCCCGGGGTGACATCCAGCAAGTCGGGCCACGACGGAGTCGAGTCCGTATCGGCACAGCCAGCCAACAGCACTGCTGCGATCTGAAGGCCGAGAACCAGGACCCGCGTTCGTATTCGCATTCGCAACAGCCTACCGCAGCGCGCCCGTGCTGCCTCCGGTGCTACCTGGATCACCTGTGATTCACTTCATAAAGTCCGGCGCCGATGGTCCGGTACGCTGAGGCTCCGACACTCGAATCCCGGGAGTAACTTTGACCACTGCGGCCACCACCTCGATCGCACTCGCCGAAAAGCTCCTTCGTCACCTCCATCTCGACCGCGAAGCGCCAACCCTGGGCTATCTCCACCGCATCATCCGCGAGCACCAGCTCCGCGTACCGTTCGAGACGCTGACCAAGATCACCGACTACGAGCCAGGCCTCTCGCGCGGAGACTTTTCCCCCTCGATTGAGGAGTACATCAGCCGGATCGTCGGACGTGGTGGCGGCGGCCTCTGCTGGACCCTCGCGAGGGGACTCCACTTCCTGCTGCGCGATCTGGGTTTCGATGCAGCGCTGATGTACATGGAACCGGGCCACTGTTGCGTCCGCGTGGAGTTCCCAGGGGGACCTTACTACGCCGATGTCGGGTACTCGGCGCCCATCTTCCAGGCCTACCCGCTCTTCGAGTCGTTCTCGCTCGACACCCCGCGCGAGAAGTTCGAGTACGAGGTGCGCGACGGCGGCATTTTCGTCACCCGCAACCCGGGCCCGACGAAGCAGCTCGACCCTTCGCCGCGGACCATCGAGAGTCTGAAGCCGATCATCGATGGCGCCAACGATTGGAATGCCGGGCGCAGCTTCCTGCACAACCTGGCCTATTCGAGGTACGTGGATGGCGTCTACACGACGTTGAACAACGGCCTGTTCAGGCGCTACCTGGCGTCCGGGGTGGAAGCGACGACCATCGAGCCGGGGAGCATCCCGGGTCTCCTGCACGAGGTGTTCGGGGCCGACCCGCAGCTGTACCACGAAGCGGCCGCCGTGCATGCGCGCTACATGCGGGCCATTGACTGACCGGCGGGACGCGGCACGCAGCAAAAAGCCCGCCAGCGGCGGGCTCTCGGTGTGCGGAGTGGAGCGGAAGACGAGGCCGGAGGGTTGTGCGCTGAGAGCGAGGGTGACTCGTAGCGGAACCGGTTGAGGTTCAAGAGATTGGGGGTGAGCGAGCGGGAGAAGGTGCTAGGTCGGCGGCAGTATCACGAATTCGGTGTACCGGCTCGCCATCTCGCGCGCTGACGCCGAGCAGCCTGCATTGATCGAGATAACTCCCTCGTCGGTGACCACCATTGACGGCGCGGCATGCACCAGCGGGGAGTCGGAGAGGATGACGGTATAGGCGAGGCTTGCGGTACCCGACGTCGGTCGCCATTTGCTGACGGCGAAGACTTCTGGATCTGCGGAAAGCACAAGGTCAAGTACTTCGCCAGCCTGATCACGACGGAGCCACGCCCCCTGGCAGCGGCCACCCTCCACAGCTGGTACGAGAGAGCCAGCGGCAGTGCCAGAAGGACATTCCGGGCCGCCTCCCGCAGCGGAAATCTGCGTCTCACAGGATTTGCTCTGGAAACGCACGATGTCCAGCACTGCGTCTCGGTCCCCCTGATCGATGGCTGTGAGAAGCCGATCCAAGACCTCGACACCTGTGCTTGGCCGGGACGAGTGGTTCGCCGACGACGCCGCCGCGCTCGGCGCGAGTGCGGAAGGCTGCGCGGTGGCCTGGCCCGGGCTCTCGTCGCCATCATCGCAAGCCGACACCAATGCCAGCGAACTGCCAGCCAAGAAGAACAAGACAATCGGAACGAACGACTTTTGCCAGCTGACGCCCATTTCTTCGCTCCCATCTTTTTCTGACCTACGAGTTATCAACTCCCAAGACGCCGCAAGGTAGCATTTTCATCATAACAGCCATGCAACGACCTCGGTGATGTTCGTTGCAAGCTCACATAAGCGCGGGGTGCCCGAGAAGGACCTCGTGCAGTCCCGCCGGAGCTGCCGAGATTGCGGTCTTCACAGATTCGCTCGGGTCGTAGATGACGCGGCAGCCCCCCGTTCGACAGCCTCTCCCCGGCCCTCAATGAGGCGAGGACTGGACTGGTTTGGGAGTTGGAAGCGCTCGGTTGACCAGCCGGATTCAGCGGGGCAAGTCGGGGCCGTTTCTTGCCTCGAGATGTCTACGATCGAGCCGGCCGAGATAGCCGCACTGCTGAATGAGGTCTTTGGCGCGCAACCACAGCTCTGCATCGAAGCCCTCTCGGTGCGCTTGCGCTGCACGCCCCGCCGCAGCCTGAGCGGCCCGTGCCCGGGAGCGCAAAAAGCCCGCCAGTTGGCGGGCTTTCGTGTTTGCGGATGGAGCGGAAGACGAGGGTCGAACTCGCGACCTCCTCCTTGGCAAGGAGGCGCTCTACCACTGAGCTACTTCCGCCCGCTGCCGGGTGAGTATACCACGGGCACCCTTGCGGCAAATGCCTCAGTCGCCCAGTAGCGAGCTATACCCCAGGCCGACAACCTCTTCCACGTACTGGCTTCGCCAGCCCGGATCGGGGATGCCGACGTGCCGCTCGCGGAACCAGCGATGGAGCTGGAGGTACTCCTCTTCGAGTCGCAACCGCCACGAATCCTCTTCCTTGAAGAGCTCCGGGTCGACTTCGTCGAGTCCTTTGGTCATGTCCTCGTAGGGGACCTCGATCTCTTCCTTCCAGTAGGTCGCGAGGTAGTCCACGGAGTCTTCGAGGTTCCGCCGGCACTCGTCCAGCAGCACGGCCATCATGCCGGCCTCGTCCATCAGTTCGCCGTTGACCCGGTACGTTCGCGCGCAACTCTCGCACACGACGACGAGCTTTCGCGCGTCGCAGTCGGTCTTGTCGACGCACTCCTTGCAGCGCACCGCGAACTCGGCAGCTGCGGTTTCACGCGTGTAGCCGACGATCATCTCGTCGCCGAGCGCGCCGCATGCCTGGCACGACATCTTCTCTGAGAGGATTTCGTTGATGGCTTTGTCCCAGTCCAGCTGCATGCCTGCCTCCATTGCCATCGAGGGCGTCGGGTGAGACGCGCCCTCTAGAGGTCCAGTGTATACCAGCCCGTCTGGCCGGGCATTTCTTCGATCCCCACGGTGAGCTTCCGCAGGTGGGTTGCGCCCTGCGCCTGCAGCGCCTCCAGCAGCTGCCCGGCGAACCACTCGGAGATGCACTCAGCGGTCGTGTTTTCCAGCGGTAATGGCAGGACGTTGCTATGTGGGAAGACATAAGTGCGCTCGCCGAAGCTCACGGTCCACGACGTTTCGGACTCTTCCATCGCCAGGTGCTTGCTGTTGCGCTGCAGGAGGAATTTGTGGTCGAGTTCTTCGGTGATCGCCCGGGCGGCGCGCTTGATGGCGCCAAAGTCCCACACCCAGCGATCCTCGGTCAGTTCGCCTTCGAGCTCGATGATGACGTCGTAGTTGTGCCCGTGGAGCGGCTCGCAGCCGCCGCCAAAGGTGGCCATGTGGGCGGCGGCGAACCGCAGCCGGTTTCGTTCGACGGTAACGCGGCGGGTAACGTGCATGCCAGCAATCGTAACGGCCCCCTGCCAACCGTGGCTGCGCCGGGTACCCGCCTTGTCGGAACGTGTGCAGTTCGTCACAATCGCCTCTGGCGCGAACGCGCCGAGGACACAATCGTGGCGCTTATCTATGTAACCTCCTCGAACCCTGGCGAAGGCAAGACCGGCGTCGCCGCGGCAATTGCCCGCCAGCTTGCTTACTCCGGCACTCCCGTCCGCCTCGTACGTCTCGAAGATGCCCAAGGCTCGGCAGCGGCCGAGGACGCAGCCTGGTTCGCCGGCCTCGATTTCGCACCCGGGAGCCCTGCCGGTGTCCAGGCCGCCGCTCCCGGCGCAGCGGAGGGCGAAACGCTCGTGATCGAGGGCCCCCTCTCCGGGGCTCCGGCGGACGCCAAAGTCGTGCTCGTCGCCCGCGATCAGAAGCCTGCCTCGACACCACCCGGGACGGTCGCGATCGTGGTCACCGATGTCGATGGTCTCGCGGGCATTCGCGCAACCGCCGGTTCGCCGCTCCTGGTTGAAGTCGGCGAGGACCGCACCCTCGCGGGCTTCAGCATCTCGGAGGTGACGGCGGCGCTCAACGTCGAGGTTCTCGTGCAAGGCGATGGCGGCGACCCCACTTCGGACCACCTGGTCATTGCGCCTATCGGCTCCGACGCTGGCCAGCCCTACTTCCGGCGCTTTGATTCGAAGGCGGTGGTTGTCCGGTTCGATAAGACCGACCAGCACCTGGCCGCGATCAAGGGCCAGCCGAACCTGCTTATCCTCACCGGAGGCCGCCGGCCCTCGGACTACCTGTTCGACGCGGCGGGCGCCAACGGCATCCCGGTGCTGCTCTCACGCACCGACACAGAGAACACGGTCATTGCCCTCGAGGGCATCTTCGACCGCACCCGCTTCCACGGCGAACGGAAGCTGGAGCGCATGGCAGAGCTTCTCGACGGTTCCGGGTTGGCCGAAGCCCTGGCGTAAGCCGCGCTTCCCGTACGCCCATCCGGCATCGCACGAAGGCTACTCGCCGATCACGGGACCGTCTTCGGCCGCACCAGGCTGGGCTTGTGAGCGGCTACCGAACGGGTCGCGCATTGGGCGCGTTGGTGGCTGGATAGCCTGCTCAGGTGCCGGTGCTGGACGCGGCATGGGCCGGGGGGTCGCCTGCGGCACCGATTGGGTGGCCACCGATGCCGGGCGGGGTTGCGGAGCCGCCTGGGGAGGTGGTTGCACGGCCTGCTGGCGCGACTTCGGCGCCCGCACGGGCCGAGGGCCGAACCCCTCGCGCGGCGGCTTCTCGACCCCGCAGTACGGGCAAGCAACCCATGCGTAACTCAGTGGCTTCGAGCACTGGCGGCACGGTTCTTTCAACTGGGTCCGGCACGAAGGGCAGATGAGGTAGTCATCCACCACGCGCCGCTTGCAGGTTGGGCATGCCTTCTGGTCTTCGAGCTCCTGCAACAGCGCTTCTTCTTCGAGCGACCGCTCGTACAGCTCCGTCAACGTGTAGCGGGGGCGGACAATCAGGTACACCCAGTGGCCCGGAAGGAAGAAGATCAGGACCAGCAATACGGCCACGGTTTGCAGGATCGGGTCGCGTGTCCGCTGCCGGATGTCGCGGTACGTCCAGAACACGAGGGCTACCCAGATCGCCGCGAGGTAAATCGCCAGCACCGCGACCACATACTTCGCGGTCGCTTCCCACGAGCCTCCCGGCCACGAATCAAACATGCGGTTCTCCCATACCGGCTCGACTGCCCGACGCCCAGACTAGTTTATGGCCAAAGTACGGGCGACCGTGAAATGGATAGGGCGGGTGAGCGAATGATAGACTGCCCTGGTGGACTCCACCGCCGAGCTGGCACCCCTCCTCGAAGGCCTGAACGAGCCCCAGCGCGCCGCCGTCACCCATGGCGATGGCGCGGTGCTCATCCTCGCCGGGCCCGGCAGCGGCAAGACCCGGGTCATCACGCAGCGCGTCGCCTACCTGGTCCGCGAACGGCGGGTGGCGCCGTGGCGCATCCTGGCCGTCACCTTCACCAACAAGGC
>PQAO01000014.1:43949-97456 GCA_003104995.1 Dehalococcoidia bacterium | reverse complement strand
CATCCCTGGCGCGCCTCGGATGATCCTCCCTCGAACGCCGCAACGGCCCCGGGCTCGAGCGTTCATGTGGCTCGCGGCAAACGACCGTGGTGTCGCCAACGCCGCAGCGCGCCATCACCGGCGCGCCTCGGATGATCCGGGCTCCAACGCCGCAACGGCCCCGGGCTCGAGCGTTCATGTGGCTCGCGGCCAACGACCCTTGGTGGCGCCCACGCCGCAGCGCGCCATCCCTGGCGCGCCTCGGATGCCCCGGGCTCCAACACATATCTAACGAAAAGATCGGGATTCCCCCGTAACAGCCACCGGAAAGACACGTAGTAGTTACGGAAGACTCTCGAATGTGGCCGTGAGGTTGCAGGGGGAGTGTCTTCACAGTCCGTCCTCCGGGGCGGGCCAGGAACGTGGAGGAGTGCCCGGCGGCGGGCGATTCGACACATCGGTGGGTAAACGCGGGGAGGGATCGCGTCCACTTATCCATTGCCGGCTGCGGGTTAGGCTGGCCCACTTTCAGAAGGACGGAACCATGACTCTCGCGTTATATGGAAAGTCGCGGCGGCGGCAGTGGATGCTGGCCGCCCTTGCGCTGTTTGCGCTGTTGGGCGCGGTGAGCGCGGCCTTCGCGGTGCTGGTGCCAACGAACGCCGCGAGCGTGACGCCGCAGCTGACGCCCGACCCGGCCAACTACACGGGCGCAGATGCAGCGACGTGGAAAAACCCTACCTGCACCGACCTGGATGACCATTTTGGCAATGGCCAGACGTGGTCCCAGGTCTCGACCGGCAGCTGGTACGACCCGAGCACCGCCACGTTCCCCATCACGTTGAACGTCGACGCGACTCACTGGGTGAAAATCACTGGTATCGTCGCGGGCAATCCGATGACTTTCGACTGGGAGTCGAACTTCGGTATCGATGCGGTGATGGTGAAGCAGGCCAATGGCCCCCACAACATCTATGTGTACGACCCCCCCGGACCGGAGTCGTTTGGGGACACGGGACTTCAGCCTAACCTCAATCCCAATGGCATTAGCCACGCCATCTTCTGCTATGACGGGTTCACCACGCCGCCGCCCACCGCCAACCTCATCATCGGTAAGGTGATCGACCCCAGTGACGGGGTCGCCCCAGACGACGGCACGACGTTCAGCGGCACCATCGTCAACGACGACACGCAGGCCAGTACGCCCTGGTCCGGCATCACATTCGGCCAGTTCACCTCGCCGATCCAGGTGCCAGCAGGTGTGGATCTCACCATCGACGAGGACAGCCCGACCAATGGCTGGACAGAGGTTGCCTGGAGGATGGGTTCTCTCGATGGGGAGAAGCCGACCTGCCCGGCCGATAAGGCCTCCTATGTTCCTGGCAGCAATATAGGGGCGAAGCTGAACGCAGACCAGACGATGGTGCTGTGTGTGATGAACACCAAGCAGGCTGATGCCCCCACCCGCACCCTCGAAGTCTGCAAGGTGGTCGAAACCGACTCTGCCGCCGGCGGCGTGTTTACCATCAAAGTGGAAGGGCAGAGCGACTTCGTCACAACGAACATCGCGCCCGGTGGCGACGACTGCACTACCTATAGCGTCGCGGACGGCGCCGAGATCACCATCACCGAAACCGGCTTCCCCGACGGCTGGGTCAGCGCGGAGTTCTATCCCACGGTTTCCGCCAATGGCGACAACATCCCGGGCGACACCATCACCGTGACCGTGGGCGCCGAGACCTGCGATGCGGGAGAAGAACAGAACCCGGCCGGCGCCCAGATTTCCGGCCTCCACTCCGACGCAATCGCCGACTGCACGGTGGTCTTCTACAACAAGACCGACGGCCAGACCGAATCCCGTGGGCTCATCCTGGTCGAGAAGTACATCGAGATTGACGGTAACCTCGGCACGACGCTGCCCGGTGAAGGCCTGGTGGCTGGCTGGACCGTCACGGTCGACGGTGTTTCGAAGCAGACGACGCTGCCCGCGACGGTGACCTTCGAAGCGACCGTCGGCGACACGGTGCCGGTTTCGGAGACGACGCAGGCCGGGTACGTAGTGCTCGGACACACCATCACCGGTGGCTCGCTGGTTGGCGGTTCGAGCACGAACGTCCAGGTGTCCGAGGCGACCACCCTCGTCCGCTTCTACAACCAGCCGTTCGGTTCGCTGAAAGTCCACAAGGACGCGGTGACCTCGCACAACGGCGGCCCGAACGTGCCAGCGCCCCAGGATGACGATGGCTGGTCCATCACCGTGTCGTCCGCTACCTGCAATTTCACCGACACCAAGCAGACGGACGCGAGCGGGAACGCTTCGTTCACGAACCTGCCGATGTGCACCGACTACGTCGTCAGCGAGAACCCGGTGAACGCGGCTTCGCCCGGGTTCGCGCCCATCAGCGCCACCTCGGTTTCGAACCAGACGCCGAGCGGCCAGACGATCACCTTCGTGAATCGCCGGGTGACGTTCGACCCGCCGTGCCAGGACTGCATCCAGATCATCCCGACACCGACCCCGACGACGGTGCCGCCGACCGCAACGCCGACCAACACGGCGGTTCCGCCGACCGCGACGCCGACTCCCGAGGAGGCGACGGAAGGCGAGAAGACCCCGGGCCCGACGCCGATTGCGCCGAGCACGGGCACGGGTGGCAGCGGCGGTTCGGGAAGCATGAACATCCTCCTGCTGGCGCTGGGCCTTGCGGCCCTGAGCGGCGGGATGAGCCTGGCGGCCGCCGGAAGGCGCCGCCGCAACTAAAGCTGCTGCCAGCCCGTCCCTGGCGGCTGTATCCAGGAAAAGGCCCCGGAATCTCGACCCGGGGCCTTTTTCGTTGGCTCTCGATCGGGACGCGGGGGGCTGGCCGTCCGAACCGCGACTGGCAGGGAGCGGCACTGTGGCGTGCGCGGGGTGACGCGCGGCAGCGTGCGACGACCTGTGCGGGCTGGCCAGTGTCCGAACCGCGACTGGCAGGGAGCGGCACTGTGGCGTGCGCGGGGTGACGCGCGGCAGCGTGCTGCGGTGCGGGTGGGCTGGCCAGTGTCCGAACCGCGACTGGCAGGGAGCGGCACTGTGGCGTGCGCGGGGTGACGCGCGGCAGCGTGTTGCGGTGCGGGTGGGCTGCCGCGGGCCGACCGTGGTAGGAGTCGAGCGCCGCTTCCTGCCGGGCGCGGTTCGGGTCAGGCGGGTGGGTCGTCCTGGAGATCAGTGACGTACAGGCAGGTGTTCTCCAGGCCAGCCTCGTCCCAGATGTAGCGAGTGCTCCCATGCCGCGCCCAGATCTTCCCTGCCGCGACGCCATCATCCCGCAACCTCCGCGTCGCCCAGGCCTTCAACGAGACCATGACCTGTTCGGCTGGCTCGGACGCTGCGACCACCGCATGCACGTGGTTCGTTCGAACGTTCAGCGCCAGCAGAACCCAGCCGGCGTGGCGGCAGCGCTCGCGAATGGCTGCATCAACGAGGTGGCGCTGCCGCTGGTTCAGGACTACGGCGGGCCCGGACATGCGATTTCGGTTGCGCTGCACGAATGCCGGTTCGGGCGAGAGGAGGGGACTGCCAAAGGTCTTGTGTTTGCGGTCTACCGACCCGCGATCGTCGCCGTGGAGCCAGGTGCCGAAGGTGCGCCAGGTGAGGAAGTAGGCCAACGGTTCCCGCACGCGAGCAGTCTATCCGAACCGCGACAGGCAGGGAGCGGCTCAGTGGCGTGCGCGGGTTGACGCGCGGCAGCGTGCGACGACCTGTGCGGGCTGGCGAGTGTCCGAACCGCGACGGGCAGGGAGCGGCACCGTGGCGTGCGCGGGGTGGCGCGCGGCAGCGTGCGACGACCTTGCGGGCTGGCGAGTGTCCGAACCGCGACGGGCAGGGAGCGGCACTGTGGCGTGCGCGGGGTGACGCGCGGCAGCGTGCAACGACCTGTGCGGGCTGGCCAGTGTCCGAACCGCGACTGGCAGGGAGCGGCACTGTGGCGTGCGCGGGGTGACGCGCGGCAGCGTGCTGCGGTGCGGGTGGGCTGCCGCGGACCGACCGTGGTAGGAGTCGAGCGCCGCTTCCTGCCGGGCGCGGTTCGGAGGTGGTGTGTGACGCACTTCACACTGCGGGGGAGCGCGTACGCGTGTCCGTTACGTTTCGGCCCTTCTAACGCGCTTCCTACTGTCATAAATAAGGGCTTTCCCCTATCCTTCCCTTGCTGTTCACTGGGTGTCTCCTCTTTGGGGGCCACGGTGAACGTGCTGTTGACGCCCGGTGGACGCCGGGCGGACAGCCGGAAGACAGAACCAAATGGGGCGGTCCCACAGTCCGGACCGCAAGAGAAAGCAGGAGGCCGGACACGAGGAAACAGAGAGAAACGCTGCGGGGATCGAGCTCGGGGAGGACACGCGAAGCTCATCCACACCGCCGGCAAGGGACAGCCGGCACAGTTAGGACGGAGAGAATATGACTCTAGCTTTATACGGAAAATCAAAGAGGCGCCAGGGCAGTTTGCTGCTGCTTGGCGTCTTTGCCGTTTTCGTGGCCATGCTCGCGGGCATGAGCGTCTACCGAAGTGAAAGCGCGAGCGCGGCGGCTTCGGGGACGCTGGTTAGCCCGACCGCGCACGAGAACGACAGCTGCGACGGCAGCAGCGGCGGAAACGCCTACGGAACCGGGTACGTCTCGTGTGACGACGGTGAAAGCGTCACCTACAAGGACTTCAACTACGCTGTGCCAGTCGGCGCCACGATCACCGGCATCAAAGTTCAGCTGGTGCAATCGACAAAGGACAAGAACGAGACGGATGGCGTGTACGTCGCGGTCCACAACGGGACCAGCTTCTCCTCGAATCGCCTGTTCGAGACCAACACCGAGGGTACCCCGCCAGGCGACAGCGATGATTCAGGCGGGTCGAGCGACCCCTGGGGGCTGAGCTGGAACGTCGCTGGCGCAAACGCCATCAAGGTGCGCGTCACGGGTAAAACCGCGGGTGGGGGCTCGCAGAAGGCCTACTTCGACAACGTCCAGGTGGCCGTCTACTACACGCTGCCGCCGGTAGACACCGACGGTGACGGCGTGAGCGACACCAAGGATCTCTGTCTTGCGACGGCCAGCGGCGAGCAGGTCAACTCCAGCGGCTGCTCCCTGAACGACTACATCAAGCAGCTCAACACGGGCACCGGGAACGCAAACCCGAACCCTAAGGTCTGCTCCGAGGCGAACTTCAGCTTCGTCGTCGACAAGTCCGGCTCGGTCGATTCGACTGAAATGGGCCAGATGCGGACCGGGATCCTGGCGTTCAAGAACGCCTACGAGCTTGGGGGAGTCGGCTCCTACCGGCTGACCACCTTCGCCGGCTCATCGGCGGGGCTCGTTGGCACCGGTTACACCAACGCCGCGACCTTCGACACAAATGTGACCTCCGCGGTCTCCGGGAGCGGCAGCGGCGCGACGCCGACCGCGCTCGGCATCACCACCGGCAACGTGCTCAACGGGGGCGACCCGGACCAGCACATCATGTTCGTCGTCACCGATGGCGGCCCGAACGTCCCGGATAGCGGCCTTGGCACGTCCGACCCGGTGCGCTGGGTGAATGCGTCGAACGATGCGATCACCGCGGCGAACACCGCCCGCACGAATTCGTTCATCGTCAACGCCATCTGGATCGCCTCATCCGACGGCACGATGCCGTTCGACGGAATGTTCGGCGCTGGCTCGAACAACGCGTTCTCGCAGGCTGTCATGAACCAGATCGGCGGCGGCAGTAGCTACACCACAAGCTTCAGCTCGATCGCAACGGACCTGTTGAAGGCCAGCGGCTGTGACCCGTCGATCCAGAAGAGCGACGGAACCGTCGACGCTGTCGCCGGGACGGTCACGTGGACCGTTACCATCAACAACCTCAACGCCGTCGCCAAGACCTTCACCGTTGCGGATGCAGGGGCCACGCTGACCGGGTCTTCCGGCTGCTCGGTTGCCCCCACGCCCGGTGCGGGCCCGTGGACGTGCACGGTGGCCGGGAACGGCAACGCCACCCTGACCCTGACCACACCGTTGCCGCAGGGCTTTACCACCTGCCAGGGAGGCAGCGGCGAGAACACCGCGTACTTGTACGATGGTTCCTCCGCTACCGGCAACCCGTTGGGGAACGACAAAGGCACCTGGAGCCACCCGGGTGGCGTGGGTTGCGTGACCGATCCGACCATCTCGAAGGAGAAGGCCTCTGAGGGCGTCACGGGCGGGTATGCCTACTGGGACGTGAAGGTGAACAACTCCGCGAACCCGAACGATGCGGTTGGCGTGTTCGTGAAGGACGACGCGACCCTGGTCAGCGTCTCCGGCGGCAGCTGCGCCGCGTCAGCGGGCGCTAGCCTCGCCAGCGGCACCTCGTGCACGGTCACTGCGGGCGCCACGCTCGTGGTGAAGGTGAAGAAGGAAGCCCCGACGGCCCAGTGCCTTCCCCAGTACATCAACAACTCGGCCAGCGTCTGGCGCGGCACGTCGGACTCGGGCGACCCGATCTCGCCGAGCCCGGTGGGGAACACCGAAGCCACGAAATACACGATCGCCGGCAACGCATCCAAGTGTGGCCAGCCGAGCATCACCAAGAAGCTGGTCAACGGCGGGACCGAACCCGTGACGGTGACCGACCCCAACGACATCGCGTGGACGGTCGTGGTGACGAACCCGGCGACGCTCCCGGGCGCCACCCAGACCGTCGTGATCCAGGACTCGAACGTCATCGTGACAAGCGGGCCGAGCTTCACGAACGGTGCTGACTGCACTCCGAACAACGCGACCGGCGACTTCCAGACCGCGCTGACCGGGAGCGGGGTGAGTTGCACGATGCCCGGCGGCGCCTCGGTACAGTCGACCATCACCTTCACGGTGAAGCCTTCGGGCACGGTCGCTCGCGAGTGCCAGGACAAGCCGTTCAACAACACCGCTTCGATCCAGATCGGCGACGCCGACCCGATCAACGCAGTTGGCCCGACGATCACGCTCCAGGGCGACCGCACGAAGTGCGATGCCCAGCTGCGGGTCAAGAAGGTCGTGACCAACGTCGTCGATGACCCGACCGGCTTTAGCGGCAAGATCACGTTGAACAACGTTGATGTGGCCGGTGCCACGTTCAGCGGCCTGACCGAAACGGACGCCGACGGCATCCTGTTCACCCTCCCGCAGGGGAGCGTGTACCGGGCGGTTGAGACGCCGCAGCTGGGTTACACCTTGCTCGGCTACGCCAAGGGTAACTGGGACACGCTGGCCTGCCCGGCGAACCCCGACCCCAACTACGCAGGCGAAACGCTTGACACCACCGACATTGCGCCAGGTGGCGACCTGATCTGCATCTACAATGAGAAGTCGACCCGCGACCTTGAGATCTGCAAGGTTGTCGTGGGCAACGGCGACGGGATCACCATGGGCGGCGAGTTCAAGTTCACGGCGGGCGGGAAGGACGTGGCGATCACCGCGAACGAACCTGCCAGCGACCTTACCGATGGGACCCTCGGGGTCGAGGTCTGCAAGAAGGTGGAGGTTTCGACCGGGACCGTAACCGTCTTCGAGTGGAACTCTCCGGCACGCCCCGCGAACTGGAACGGCGACGACCCACTGTTCCCCCAGAACTCGGTATACGGCTTCGGCTCCATGAAGGAGACGGCAAACGTCCCGGGCGATGTGAATAAGGTTGTGTTCCGGAACAAGACCCTTCCGAAGAAAGTCGATGTCAAGTTCCGCAAGTACGTCTGCAACAGCCTCGGCGACGTTGCCGCGAACCAGGGTGGCACTGCCTCCCCCAACGATGTCGGCAAGCTCTCGATGTCGGCGACTGGCGGGCTCGGCGCACAGCTGAACCAGACGGCCGCCCCCAGCGGTAGCAACGACCCGGTGACCCCGAACAACGATGGCAACAACGAAACGAACTGCCACATCTGGGGCAGCGATCAGGTCACATACCCGGAAGAGACCGGCGACTGGAACTTCTTCCTGAAGTCCAAGAACGGCGCGTCGACCCTGGCGACCATCCCGCACACCGCGGGGACAACCGAAACCACGTACACACTGACCGGAAGCCAGCTGGCGCTTGCGCTTAAGGCGGACACGCTGCGAGTGGAAGAGGAGTACAAGACCGGCTACGGCTTCGCCTCGATCAAGTGCTACCGGGACCACCAGAACCAGGACAACTGGGAATGGCTGGACTTCTCGGGCGGACTGCCGACGGGTGACGTCTGGTGCATCGCCTACAACGTGAAGGCCGACAAGGAAATCGTTATCGAGAAGCGGTTCATCGGTGCCGAGAGCTGGGGCGAGGGTGACATCCCGACGTTCACGTTCACCAATCCGTCGATCGACCCGGTCTGCAAGGCAGTCCTGAACGCTTCCAGCGACCACGTGTACATCGTGTGCACGGTCCCCTACGACTGGAACGGCACCGTCACTGAGACCCCGCCGGCTGGCTGGGAGGACGTGACCAAGACCGAGCTGTGCCGCGGTGCGCAGGAGCCAAGCTTCACCAGCGACGCGGGCGCCCTCGTCCAGGCCGAGACGCTGAAACCGGACTTCCTGTTCTGCAACCGGCCGGTGGGTACCGTTGTCGTCGTCAAGTACGAGAACGTGCCGCCTGCCACCACGCAGACGTGGAACTTCAACGGGACGCTGCCTGGCGCGCCAGTGGCGCTCCAGACCACGGGTACCACGAACGCGACTGGCACCGCCAGCACCACTCTGACCAACGTCCCCGCGGGCAGCTACACGCTGGCCGAGCTCCAGGGCCGCGGGCAGTGCGAGTCTGGCACCACGTCGTCTGACTACCAGACGCGCGGCCTGACGAGCAGCTCGCTGCCGTCGGCGACGGACGTGAACGGGGCGCCCATCATCGGCGCGAACGACCTCAACGTGACCGTCCAGAAGGGCGCCACCACCTACGTTGCTTTCGGCAACCAGGGCTGTGGCACTGTCCTCTCGGCGGCGAACCTCCAGGTCTTCAAGTACAGCGACCCGGCTGCAAACTTCACCGGGACGACTGAGCTTGGCGGCTGGACCATCAGCATCACCGGTACCGCCGGTGCTGCGACCGGCTTCAACGCCTCCGAAGACACTGTCCTCGGTACCGGCGCGTTCTTCCTCGGCATCCCGGACGGCACCTACACCGTCTGCGAGACGGCGAAGACGAACTGGGCGGTTGTTGGTTCGAAGTACAACGCGACCAACCAGGCCGGCGTCTGCCGGACGGGTGTGGTCGTGGCCCTCGACCAGACCGTCGTCGTGAACTTCTACAACCAGCCGCGGGTGAACATCGAGGTCAATAAGACCGAGATTTCGCTCGCGACGCCTTCCGGAGCCCCCGGTAACGGCTGGAACTTCACCCTCAGCGGCTGCGGCGTCGGCCCGCTGTCCCAGGCAACCGCCGCCAACGGCAAGGCCACCTTCACGGACCTGCCGCCGGCAGTCGGCTGCTCCTACACCGTCACCGAGACCGTGAAGAGCGGCTGGTCCGCCATCAACCCGGTCCAGGTGACTGCACCGGCGACGGCCGGGCAGACGTCGGTCCTGAACTTCACGAACGTGAAGATCGAGGTCTGCATCAACTGCACGCCGACAACCACGACCCCCACCCCGACGCCGGAGACCCCGACGCCCGAGAAGCCGACGCCCACGGCGACGGCCACGCCGGAAAAGCCGACCGACCCGACGGCGACTCCGACCGAGGAGCCGACGGAGAAGCCGACGGAAGACATTGTCTCGGGCGAAAAGACGCCCGGCCCCGGCCAGACCCCTCTCGCTCCGAGCGCCGGTAACGGCCTCATGGGCGGCGGCGCCGGTGGAGTGAACATGCTGATGGCGCTGGTTGGCCTGCTGGCCCTCAGCCTCGGCAGCACCATCCTGGCCATCGGCCGGAAATCCAGCCGCCGCTAACACCGCGCGGTAACGCATCACCCACCCGAAGGGCCCCGGAGAAATCCGGGGCCTTTCTGCGTACGGCGGAACTCCGGGGCGTGACCGCCCCGGGGGTCGAACGTTCATGTGGCTCGCGGCCAACGACCGTAACGGGAATCCGAGGCGCGCCGGTGATGGCGCGCTGGGATGGCCATCCCTCGAACGCCGCACCCCCCGGGGTCGAACGTTCATGTGGCTCGCGGCCAGCGACCGTGGCGCCGCCAACGCTGCAGCGCGCCATCCCTGGCGCGCCTCGGATGAGCTTCCCTCGAACGCCCCAACCGCCCCGGGGTCGAACGTTCATGTGGCTCGCGGCCAGCGACCGTGGCGCCGTCAACACCGCAGCGCGCCATCCCTGGCGCGCCTCGGATGAGCTTCCCTCGAACGTCCGCATCCCCCCGGGGTCGAACGTTCTTGTGGCTCGCGGCCAGCGGCCGTGGTGGCGCCAACGCCGCAGCGCGCCATCACCGGCGCGCCTCGGATGAGCTTCCCGCGAACGTCCGCATCCCCCCGGGGTCGAACGTTCTTGTGGCTCGCGGCCAGCGACCGTGGCGGCGCCAACGCTGCAGCGCGCCATCAGTGGCGCGCCTCGGATGAGCTTCCCTCGAACGCCCCAACCGCCCCGGGGTCGAACGTTCGTGTGGCTCACGGCCAGCGACCGTGGCAGCGCCAACGCTGCAGCGCGCCATCACCGGCGCGCCTCGGATGATCTTCCCTCGAACGCCGTATCCGCCCCGGGGTCGAACGTTCATCTGGCTCGCGGCCAACGACCGTGGCGGCGCCAACGCTGCAGCGCGCCATCCCTGGCGCGCCTCGGATGAGCTCGCTAGACCCTTAGCGCGGCTGCCGCGTCTTCGAGGTCGTGCTCGGCGTCCGAGTAGCCGTTTTTCGGCGCGAACCAGAGGTAGGTGAAGCCGATAACGCCGGCGACAGCCGAGGCGGCGAGGATGCCGACCTTGCCTTCGTCGATAAGCAGCGGGTCGGTGAAGGCCAGGCCGGTGACGAAGAGCGAGACGGTGAAACCGATGCCGGCGAGGAGGCCGACCCCGATCATGTGGTGGAGGTTCACCCCGCGGGGGAACTGGGCGAGCCCGAAGCGGACCGCGAGCCAGGCCGCGAGAAGCACGCCGATCGGCTTGCCGACCACGAGGCCCATGGCGACGCCGAGCGTGACGGGGCTGCTGACGGCGTTGCTGACCATGTCGCCGGAGAGGGCGACGCCCGCGTTGGCGAGGGCGAAGATCGGCACGATGACGTAGCTCGACCACGGCGCGAGGCCGTGTTCGAGCCGATCGAGGGGGGATTCGGTGCCCCGGGTGAGCGTTTCGAGCTGGGCGAGGGTTTGCTCGGCGCGCTCGTGGTCGCCGGATTCGCGGGCCTCACGGAAACGCCGGAGTAGCTCGGGCGCGGACTCCTCGAACTCGCCCTCTTCGTAGTAGGGCTTCGAGGGCGTCAGCATGGCCAGCACGACGCCGGCGACGGTGGCGTGGATGCCCGACTTGAGGACGGCGGCCCAGAAGCAGATGCCAAGGGCGATGTAGATCTGGGTCGAGCGGACGCCGGCGCGGTTCGTGGCGATGATCGCGACGAGCAGTCCTATCGCCCACAACGCCGGTTCGATGGCGATCTGGTCGGTATAGAAGACAGCGATGACGACGATGGCGCCGAGGTCGTCGGCAACGGCCAGGGCGAGGAGGAAGACCTTGAGCGGGAAGGGGACACGCTTGCCGAGGACGGAAAGCACGCCGACGGCGAAGGCGATATCGGTGGCCATAGGGATGCCCCAGCCCCTGGCGCCATCGCCGCCGAAGTTCCAGAAGGTGAAGATGAGGGCAGGCACGATCATGCCGCCAAGCGCCGCGGCGACGGGAAGGGAGGCCTTGCGCGGGGAGGCAAGCTCACCGTGGACCAGCTCGCGTTTGATCTCCATCCCGACGACGAAGAAGAAGATGGCCATGAGCCCATCGTTCACGGCGTGGCCGAGGCTGTGTTCGATGCTGAAGAGATGGAGGTCGATGGCGAGTTCGGTGTTCCAGAACTCGAAATACTGGTCCTGCCAGGGGGAGTTGGCCCAGATAAGAGCGACGATGGCGCCCGCGAGGAGGACGATGCCGCCGGAAGCTTCGACGGCGGCAAAAGCCTGGATTGGGCGGATGAAGCGCTCTGCGACGAACTGCCGCCCACCGCCATCAATTGGATTGCGAAGGAATTCACCCACGGCTGCTCACACTACGGCCTGCGCGCACTAGGGAAAACGGGCTGTTTCAGCCCCGGGTCTCGAGCCAGCGCGCGATGGTGACCTGGGCTTCGCGAATGCGTTCGGCCGAGGCGGCGACGGTAGCGGCAGCAGGGCCGGAGAGCCCTGGCGCAATCGACTCAAGCGCGCCGGCGGTGGCGTGGAGGGCACCCGCTACGGCGGCCAGCGGCACGAGCGCCGCCGGGTCGGGGGGCGGGCTCCGGTGTGCAGGCCCCGCCGCTGGGGGGGCAAGCATCACGGGGGCAACTTGCGCGGGGACGAGGGTATGCTGCTCGCCGGTGCGGCCCTGGCTGCCGCGGGACCTGCCCAGGACCAGCAGCCCGCTGCTGAGCAGGGCGAACCCGGCCAGTGCGAGGGGTGTGTTGACGCCGGAGGCGCGTGTGGTGCTGTCCTGCGCGGCCGGAGCGGTAGCGGCGTGAGCGTGCGCGGCTGGCGCCGTCAAGGCGCCCACCACGAACGGGGCGGCGAAGGCGCAGATGGCGACAGTGCGCAACACCGGTGGCACTCGGCCGAATAGCATGCGTACATAATGGTTGGCTTGTGTGAAGTGGACAAACGCGGTTCGCTGGCGCCGGTGGCGGGCTGTTCCCGGAGGGGGTACAACCGCTCGTGAGAGCGAGTTCCACGGCGGGGGCATGGCAATGGATATCGGGTTGATGGTCGAAGGACAGAACGGGCTCACGTGGGAGCGCTGGATCCACATTCTGCGGCTGGCCGAACGCCTCGGCTTCCCGACGGTATTCCGTTCGGACCACTACTTCATCGGGCCGCAGCAGGATTCGCTGGAGGCATACCTCTCGTTCGCGGTGGCGGCCCGGGAGACTTCGACGATCCGGTTCGGGCCGCTGGTCTCGCCGGTCACGTTCCGGTCGCCGGTCGACGTGGGGCGGATGGCGGCTCAGATCGACCAGTTGAGCGCGGGCCGCTTCGTGATGGGCATGGGCGCGGGCTGGAACGAGGCGGAGCACAAGGCGTACGGCATCCCGTTTCCGCCGGTGAAGGAGCGGTTCGACCGGCTCGAAGAGGCGATCCAGGTGGTGCAAGCGCTGTGGGCCCCCGGGCCGGCGACGTTCGAGGGCAAGCACTACCGGCTGGATGGCGCGGACTGCCAACCGAAACCGGCTGCGGGCCGGCCCCCGATCCTCATTGGCGGCAGCGGCGAAAAGCGGACGCTCAAGCTCGTTGCGCGCTACGCGAACGAGTGGAACGCGGTGAACGTCGCGCCCGACGGGTACGCGGGGAAGGTGCAGGTGCTCGAACGGCACTGCGAGGCGGAAGGCCGCGATCCGGCGACCATCCGCCGCTCGATGATGACGTTCGCGGTGATCGGCCCCGACGAGCGCTCACTCGACAGCGCGACGGAGCGGATGATGCAGATGTGGGGCGCGCCCGCAGGCACGAAGCCCGCTGACTACCGCCAGGTGCTGCGCGGGCGCGGGATGATGGTCGGCGGCAAGGACGAGGTGCTGCAGGTGCTCGGGAAGTATGCGGAGCTGGGCCTGCAGGAGGTGCAGTTCCAGCACTTCAGCTTCGATGACGACACGGTGCCGGAGTTCCTCGCGGCCGAGGTCGCGCCCGCCGCGAAGAGCCTGTAGGGCATTGCCTTCACGGTGTCCCCGGGCGTCCACCAAAGGGGCCATCCGGGCGCGATTTCGCACACCGTTTACAGGCATTTTGCATTCCGGGGTGGGCGTTTCCGGCACTCTACTGGCCGTTCACTGAACAGGTCGCTTCGGTGCTGTCCGGCCCCGCGGAGGCGTCCGTTAAGAAGAGACAAGCATGAGGTACTTGAGGCCTGTCCCGAAGTCGTTCGAACGCGAAGCCCCGGCCCGCCCGGTGACGGTGGTCTCGGCAGAATCGCGTGACGTCGTCTACCTTGAAGATGATGCTTCGCTGGAGATCATCACGGCGGCGCTGAAGGCCTGGGGGCTGAAGGTCCGCTCCGAGCGCGAGGTGGACATGGCTGCCGCCAAGGCTTTGCCGCCAGTGGCAACAGCCGAGGCCTGCTGGGAGACGACGCGTCCGCAGGCAGCCGCGCCGGGTCGGCTCGATAACGTCCTGTCGCCGCTCTGGCTGCCGATCCGGCGGCCAGTGGCCGGGAACGAACCGGTGGCCGCGTGGGGCTGGTTCGGGCGGGCGGCGTAGCAGCTCAGGCGGTTGCCGGCTCGGCGGACGGCTCATCCTCGGCGGGCTTGATCGCGCGCATCCAGATGTGCGCCTCTTCCATGCCGACCCAGTTGCCCCAGAAGCGTTCGCAGAAGTACTGGGCGCGGCCGTTGTAGTTCGCCAGCGTATCGAACACCTTGCCGGCGATGCGGCGCGCCCATTTTGGCTGCCAGGTGTCCGCGTTCATGTTGAAGTTGAGCTGCTGGCGGGTGATTTCGAACTTGGCCGGGTGGTAGTAGCCCCAGGCGCGGCCATCGAAGGTGTTCGGGTCGAAGTATTCGAAGGTGGCGAGGAAGACACCTCGCTTGTGGGTCGGGTCTTTCCAGGTGACGTACTTCGACGAGCCGTGGGGAAAGCGGAGGTAGACGAGCGCGCCAGGCTTGCAGACGCGCCAGATCTCGCCCATGAACGCCATCAGGTCATCGACGTGTTCGACGATGTGGGAGGCCTGGATCTCGTCGATCGAGTCATCGCGGAGGGGAAGCGGCCGCATCACATCGCAGATCACATCGACGCCGGGGATGCGGGCGATATCGAAGCCGATGGCGCCGGGCTTCTTGCGGAAGCCGCAACCGAGGTCGATGACGACGCGGTGCGAGGTGGGGGTGGCCATGTGGGTGGATTATCACCGAGCGGGGCGTCAGGGGCACGGGAGGGTGGGGTAATTGTCCCAATCGTAATAACCGATACAATCTCTTGAATGTCGGTGACCATAGACCTCCCGACAAAGCGAGCGACCTTGACTCCATCCCACTTCCGGAGCGAAACACTCGACGATTTGATAGGAGAAGCCTTTCGAGCGCTCCTCGAGTTTGGCTCTCCGAACTCGCCCACGCGCGGCGACAACACCGAGATGACCGGGGTGCTTCTGGAACTCTCCAATCCCCGGGCGCGGCTCAGCCGGACAGAGACGAGGGGTAAGGTCTTCAGCGCGATCGGCGAACTCCTGTGGTATTTGGCTGGGAGCGACGACTCGCAGTTCATTGGGCACTATCTTCCAGGCCATTACAAGGATGCGCACGGAACAGTTGCAGGTGCTTACGGCCCCCGGCTGTTCGACTGGAAGGGGGTGAACCAAGTCGAGAACGTGATCACGCTGCTGCGAGACAGACCGTCGTCCAGAAGAGCGGTTATTCAGCTTTTCGACGCCAGTGACCTTCAAGACCTAGCCAAGGACGCGCCGTGTACCTGCACGCTGCAGTTCTTTGTGCGCGACGGGCGACTCCACCTGATGACCGCCATGCGCTCACAGGACGCTTTTCTGGGGCTTCCCCACGACGTCTTCGCGTTCACCATGATTCAGGAAATCATCGCGCGCACCCTGAACCTCGAGCTGGGAACATACAAGCACATGGTCGGCAGCCTGCACCTGTACGACGATCGGAACGCCGCAGCTCGTGACTTCATCCAGGAGGGTTACCAATCGACCCAGAGGGCGATGCCCCCGATGCCCGATGGTGACCCCTGGCCGTCAATCGCGACTGTCCTGCGATTGGAGGCAGTACTCCGGGAGGATCCGCTCGGTGATGTGGATGACCTGTTGAGGCTCGACGCCTACTGGGCGGACCTGGTTCGACTAGTCCAACTCTACAGCTATACGAAGCGAGAGCCCGGCCCCGGCCCAGTTGCACTCAGGATTAGGGCTGAAATGAAGTCGGACATCTATAACGTCCACATCGACGGACGGCTAACGCAGAAGGGGGCAGCGCCGTGAAGGGCGCGACGCAAAGCCCCCATGGGGAAGGAGAGCCTCAGTGAGCGCATTGGCAGCTGCCCTGGCAGCTATGCTGGAACGGCAGGAGTCCCTGCTATGCCAGAACACTCCCGGGCTCGTCTCATGGGGCTGTCCAGTGCCGGTGTTTGGCTCGCTTGGGCGAGCGACGGTGGCAACGCTCGGAATCAACCCTAGCAACCGCGAGTTCATGAGCGCGACCGGTCTGGAACTCTCCGGATGCGAGCGGCGGTTTCCCACGTTGCACTCGCTGGGCCTCTCGAGATGGGCCGAGGTCGATGCCCGCAGCCTGCATGCGATCCTCCGCGCGTGCGACGACTACTTCCTGCGGAACCCGTACCGCGTGTGGTTCGATTCTCTCGAGAAAGTGGTCAAGGGTCTCGACGTGTCTTTCTTCGATAGCGTACGGCCTGCGTGCCACCTAGATCTCGTTCCCTACGCCACGACGCGGAAGTGGTCGGGGGTCGACAACAAGAGCAGGCAGGAGCTGCTATCGCTGAGCGGAGGAATGCTCGCCTCGCTCATCCGAGCCTCCAATATCAGCACGCTGGTTCTGAACGGCGCAGCAGTGGCGCGAGAGTTTCAGCGAGTCGCCGGGCTCAGGTTGACTCTCACCGAAACGACCGGCTGGCGCCTTCAACGACGCGGCTCAAGATCGGTTCCCGGTATCGCCTATCACGGGGTCACTGACCAAATCGCAGGCGAGTATCTGGACCGCGACCTGCTAGTTCTCGGATACAACCACAACTTGCAGAGCAGCTTTGGCGTCACCAACGAGGCGCGGCTCGGTATTCGGAACTGGTTGATGGTGGCAGCCGGAGCTTACACCTCGTGAGGCCCCGGGACCTCGACCGTGCCTCCGCCATCGACAAGGCTCTCACCGAGTACAGCATTGACTCGCGCAACTTGCCCGGGATATCGAGGCCCGAGGAGCGGCATGCTCTCGTCGAACAAATCATCGAAAGCCTCCGACGAGTGGAGTTTGCACGCCGCCTGGGCGAAAGCGATATCAGCCCGCGGAGGGGCGACCCGGCGGACGCGATGTTCGACCCCCTACGCGCCGCGATCTTGAGGATGCGCCAAGGGGAGACTGACGAGGCCTATTGGCTGGTCTATCTGTTCATCTACTTTGGACGACATCCAGTTGGCGGGTGGTCCTACGTGCGACGGATCTACGGCGCGCTCGGGGCGCGCCCGTGGTGGACCTGGGCAGAAGTTGCGGTGAACCCGGCACAGTTCTGCGAGTGGATGCTCGACCATCAGGCTGACATCCGCGACGGTGCACGGAGCGGGTTCGGCAATCACCGCAAGTACGAAAGTCTTCGAAAGGTAGGGGATGGAGTGGAGAGCTACGTTCGCTGGGTCGCGCCACCGCGGGCCCACGACGAACTGTTTGCAGCGGCGCGGGAGCGGCATAACGGCGACCCGAGGGCAGCATTCGGCTACCTGTACAAGTCCCTGTTGAGAGTTGACCGTTTTGGCCGGGTGGCTACATTCGACTACCTATGTATGGTGGGGAAGCTCGGATTCAGCCAGATTGAACCCGACACCCCCCACCTCGGAGGGGCCACCGGCCCGCTGAGGGGTGCGCGGCTACTCGTGGGTGCCGACATGTCGCCATCTCAACTGGACCAGATCCTCTTGGACCTTGGCGCCAAGCTCGGCGTTGGCATGCAGGTGATAGAGGACTCGCTCTGCAACTGGCAAAAGAGCCCCAATCGGTTCCGCCCGTTTCGGGGTTGAAACCGATTAACTCCACGCATACCGGCGCTTGAGGCGGTTGAGACGGTCATACGCGAGTCGCCTCCTGTATTGGAGCTGGCCAACCACCAGTCCGGGAGAGACTCCTACCCTGACAGCGAACCGAATCACTGCAGGCGCGTCTGAGGTTAGCCGTTCGAACTCGTCCGCAAACTCTTGCGGAATGATCATGGTCTGGGCGAACCGGCTTGCCTCGCCCTCGCGAGGCTCCTCCTCGGAACCACCTTCGAGGTCAAGGATCGGCGTTTCGCTGGAACGGCTCGCCGGTGAAGAAGGCGCCAAATGGAGCAGAAGGTGCCCACACTCATGAAAGAAGCTGAACCAGAATTGATCATCCGTGAGAAAGCGCGCACTTAGTTGGACCACGGCCTTGTCACTCGAAACGAACCGAACCGCGCCGCTGGCGCGGTTGCCGGCGGGGGAACGAACCACTACAACAGCAACGCCGGCGCGAGCACACTCCGCTCGCAGCTTCGGAAGGAACCGCTGGGGATCGGCAACTTTACTGAGTCGACGTAACAGAGGAAGGCGTGCAGCGAGTAAATCGGGAGCCCATGGATCACACATGATCTCGGCTGCCTCGCGCTCCCCTTGCCGGAGCCACGCGGCGAGAGCCGCTGGACGAGACTCGAATGCCGGCGATGTCCGGAAGGCCGCTGTTGCGAGCGTGGCTTCATATCGGCTCCTCCAAGCCGCCACAGAGGGCACACCGAAGAAGTTCAGGCACGCCCGCACTTCCTCCGTCGGGTGCGGAGGGGCCATCCACCCGAATCGCACCATGTCGCCGAGGGGCAGCTGTCGGGCCCACTCGGTAGCCATCCCGCCCAAAGTCGCAGCAGTTTCCCTGAACTGGAAGTCCCGAGCCATCCAAAACTCAGGCGTAGCGCCGAGGACTGCGGAGAGCTGACGGGCAACCTCCAGCGTGATGGCTTGCCTGCCTTGAAGCAGCGCCTCTACCTCGGCTCTTGGGAGGCGCACCATTTCGCCGAAGCCAGCTTGACTGATGTCGCGCTGGTCGAGGATATCCTGAATAGTGTCACCGGGAGCCGAAGTCCAGTCAGGACTGAACGTCGACATCGGGGCTTCCAATCTTAATCAACTTCAGCCTCCAGACTCGGCTCCAGTCAACCGAACCATCCTCGGTCGTCGGGTTGCGTCGATGATTTGGAACGAGGGCCAAGAAATGCTCCGCACCGAGGTCTACGTAGAGCAACTCGTTGCTGTTACCGGGGATCACTCGGGGATTCCCGGCGGGAAGCTCACTAACTGCGGAGGCCGCCGCAATGTCCGCAAGACGATGACGTAGCGCCCGGGCGACCTCAGGCCCCAATGCAGACACGGCTTCGGACTCTCTCTCACACATAGTGCGTAGGTCTTCTGTCTCGAATGCAAGTTCCATTGTCCGAGCGGGACCAGAGGCCCTCTCAAGGGCATCGAGTTCCTCCACCTACGGTTTCGAAGCGGCTCCCAAAAACCACCCACGCGGCGTGCTGATCTGGTCGGGGTGACAGGATTTGAACCTGTGGCCTCTACGTCCCGAACGTAGCGCTCTGCCAGGCTGAGCTACACCCCGCCGACGCCGTAGGGTAACACGCCGGGGGCGCTTCGCGCTTGCAGCTACGGCGGCCGGACCCTGGCGGCCCGGCTTCGGCAGGGCGAACCGGGAGGCGCGGAGGCGCAGAGATTTTCGAAGACGATGTATTGGGGCTGGGCAGGCGAGTGGCAGCCGCCAGGAAGAGGCCCCCGTGTAAGGATTCGTGGATTCGCCGGTCTAACCAGCACAACAACGCTGGAGTACCGGAAATGAACCACAACATCGCCATCGAAACCGCCCGCCTGCAGCTCGCCCACGTGAGCCGCCGCGCCGAACTGCTCGGCCGCCTCGGGGAGATCCCGCGGCCGCGCCCGTTGCTGCCGTTCCGGCGGCGGGTGGTTTCGCTGCCGTCGGCCATCGAAGTGCGGCACGGGTAGGAGGCAGAGGGCGGCAAGGGCGACCGCAGAGGCGCGGAGGATTGCCAGTTGGCCCCGGAGGGGTGAGCCGGGCTCCTGGCCCCTCCCTCCCCGTTAGCTGACCACTGGCTGCCGACCGCTTATGATCGTCCTTCTGGCCGGGCGGTCCGGCTCCCTTACCCCATGTACAAACGTTCCACTCTTCCCAATGGCCTCCGCATCGTCACCGGCGAAATGCCGCACACCCGCTCCGCGACAATCAGCGTGTACGTCGGCGCCGGGAGCCGCTACGAGCTCGATGCCGAGGCCGGCCTCTCGCACTTCCTCGAACACATGCTCTTCAAGGGTGCTTCCCGCCGCCCCACCGCACGCGACATCTCCGAGGCGATCGAGGGCGTCGGCGGCATGCACAACGCCGCCACCGACCGCGAAGCCACGGTCTACTACGCGAAGGTCCCCCATACGGCCGCGACGGAGACCATCGACATCCTGGCCGACATGGTCCGCGACCCGGTCATGGATGGCGCCGAGCTCGAAAAGGAGCGCGCCGTCATCCTCGAAGAGCTTGCCGGCATCGAGGACAACCCGGCCGAGCTCGTTGGCATCCTCATCGATGAGACCCTCTGGCCGGGCCAGCCTCTCGGCCGTAACGTCGGCGGAACGCCCGAGACCGTGCAGCGGCTCCCGCTCTCGGCCGTAACGGAATACTTCCGTCGCCAATATGTGCCTTCGAACCTGGTCCTCGTGGCTGCTGGCAACGTCGTCCACGATGAGGTGGTGGCGGCCGCCGGCCGCTGGCTGGGCGACATGCCCGCCGCCGTCCCGGGCGCGTGGCTCCCGGTGACCGCCCGCAACGGTGCGCCCCGCCTGGCCGTCCGCGATAAAGCGACCGAGCAGGCCCACATCTGCATCGCCTATCCGAGCGTTTCCCTCAGCCACCCCGACCGCTTCGCCGTCGACCTTCTGAGCACCGTCCTCGGCGAAGGCATGTCCAGCCGTCTTTTCCTCGAACTGCGCGAAGAGCGCGCCCTCGTGTACGACATCCACAGCTATCCGAGCGAGTACCGCGACACCGGCTCGTTCACGATTTACGCCGGGTGTGACCCCGCGAACGCCCGCACCACCGTCGAGGTCACCCTCCAGGAGACGGCGAAGCTCCTCGGCGGCCTCCCGGACTCCGAGCTCGCCAAGGGCAAGCAGATGGCCCGCGGCCGCATCCAGCTCCGCATGGAAGACACGCGCTCGGTCGCTGGCTGGATTGGCTCCCAGGAACTCCTCCTCGATGACATCCTTACCGTCGATGAGGTGGTCGCCCGGCTCGATGCCGTAACGCGCGACGACCTGCTGCGCGTCGGCCGTCAGATCCTTGCCCCGGCCAACGCGACGATGGCGATCGTCGGTCCGTTCGGGGAAGGCGCGGACTTTTCCGGCATCCTTTAGCCGCCCGATCCCCTACCCTGAACACATGCCGCGCCAGGCCTTTTTCGGCAAGCCCACCGACGGACTGACACCCGGCGGGGCGCACATCAGCGTCTACCTGGTGCCCGTCTTCCAGCGCCGGCTCGTGGTGTTCGATGTCGCTGCCCGCCAGGCCCGCGGGCGCTGGCTCCCCTGGGACGTGATGGACTTCCGGGGCAACCCCTACGAGACCGCGGCTGCCCTCGCCGACGACTGGTGCGGGGGCGCCATCTCCTCGCTCACGATTGCCGATGTCATGTCGTTCCCGTTCGAGGGTGGCGGCTGGGAACTCGCGATCGTTTTCCGGGCCGAACTGACTGCCCTGCCGCCGGGCGACGACGCGCGCAGCCCGTTCGTCTTCAGCGAGGGCGAATACGACGCCATCGGACGGTTCGATCCCGTGGATATCGAACGCTGGGTGCTGGGAAGTGCGGCGGTGCCTGCTCCGGCGGAAACCCCGCCGCCAGAGGGCCCGAGGCTCGTCTTTTAGGCAGCGCCCGGCTCATGCACCACCACCCGGACCGGATGCTGTCCGCGCGTGGCCGCGTCGAGTGCGCGCCCGAGGTCGCCGAACACCGCCAGCGGCTGGTCGTCGCCATCGCGCAAAAGGCGCCACTCGCTGCCGCGAGGGACCAGGTGGAGGGTCCGGGCGGGAGCTTCTTGGGCCGGTTCGGGATACATGGTAACTGGACAATCGACGGCGCCTGCCCAAAACCAAAGTAGGGGAATCACCGCAAATTTCCCCGTCCGGCGTCTGCCCGGGTAGACTCCAGCCTACGCATGTCCAGCATCGACGAGTTCGGCACCGCGCCCCGCCTCCCGGTCATCCCCGCCGACTTCCCCGAGGACGGGGACGGGGAGTGGGGGAAAAGCCCTCCAACAGCCGACGAGCACAAGCTCCTCGAAGGCCCCCAGAACCGCGGTTCGGAGTTCATTCGCATCGTGCGCATCGCGCTGGAGTTCGTCCGGGGATTTCGCCGGCTCCACTTCGTCGGTCCCTGTGTCACCGTCTTCGGTTCGGCCCGGTTCACTGAAGGCCATCCTTACTACAAGCTCGGCCGCCAGGTCGGCGCCGCCATCGTGAAGGAAGGGTTCACGGTGATGACCGGCGGCGGGCCCGGCCTGATGGAAGCTGCCAACCGCGGGGCAAAGGAGGCGCGCGGCCACTCGGTCGGCTGCAACATCGAACTCCCCGAGGAGCAACAGCCCAACCCCTACCTCGATACCTTCGTCCAGTTCCGCTACTTCTTCGTCCGCAAGGTGATGCTCGCGAAGTACTCCTACGCTTTCGTCGCGCTCCCGGGTGGCTACGGCACCATGGACGAGATGTTCGAAATCGCCACGCTCATCCAGACCGGCAAGATCCGCGACTACCCGATCATCCTCATGGGCGTCGAGTTCTGGCGGCCGCTCACGGACTTCATGCAGCAGCGGCTCGTCGGCGCGGGCACCATCGACTTCGAGGACTACTCCCACTTCCTGGTCACCGATTCGCCCGAAGAGGCCGCGGAACACATCCGCGAAGCGGGAATGCGCAAGTTCGGCCTGCGCTACCGCGCGAAGCCCCGGCGCCGCCCGTTCCTGTTCGAATAGGTACAGCCGAGGTTCCGGAAGCCCGCGGGGACGGTGAACTCGGCCCTCAGGCAGTCCCGGCTGGCGCTGGCTCCAGTATGTAACGGACGACATCCTCGGCGGAGTAGCCGCCATCCGGCCGCACCGCCATGTGGGCGTAGAACTCCACATCCTTCCCGAGGGTGACGATGATCGGCTCCGGCCCGCCATGGGACATGCGCCCGTACCCCGCCGCCGCGCCGAGCCCGTTGCAGAGACAAATCCTTCCAATCGTCTCGGAACTGCCTCCGCCCTTCCGCACGAACGCATCGACCGGTTCGCCGGGACAGCGGAAGCCGATCCCGCCTCCATCCTTCCGGTAGGCCTCCACCAGGTGGCCAATGTTGCAGATCCGGGTCCGGCTCTCGTACACGCACGGGTCGGAGAGGGTCCCCCGCATCTGGACGACCTGGAACGGGAAGCCCGAAGGAGAGGCGGTGGCGCTGGTCTTGACCTCGATTGTTCCGTCGGCGACGCGCCGGCGTACCTCGCACTTGACGTCCTCGCGTAGCCCCGATTCGTCGCAGAGAGCGAATGCCGAGCCAATCTGGACGCCGACGGCACCCAACGCCTTCACTTCCGCAAGGCGTTCCGGGCTCGCGTAGGACCCGGCGAGCCAGAACGGCTTGCCCAGCTCAGCAATCTTCGCCAGGTCCGGGCGGTCGCGCTCGCCGTAGACCGGCTGACCGTCCTCCGCGACCGTCTTTCCGCGTGCCGGGGCGTTGTGGCCGCCCGCACTCGGACCCTCCATCACGAAGCCATCGACTTCGACCGTCGCCGCCAGCCGCATGGCCAGGGCGTGATGCGAGGCGATGAGCAGGAACCTCGGCCGCGTGAGGGTCGTGCCCGGCCGGATGAACGGGCGCGGGTCGAGCGTGAGCAGGTGCTTCTCATTCGAACCGGCGACGTCCATGCGGTAGCTCGCCGGCTCGTTGCGCGCGTAGCTGGCCAGCACGGCGGGGACCTGGTGCGGGATGCCCGCGCCAACCAGCACGTAGTCCACCCCCGCCAGCATTGCCCCGAGCAGCACCGGCAGGTGCATGGTCTGGACCTTTTCGAGGACATTGATCCCGATCGGGCCGCTGTGGCCCTCCTTCGCGAGCCACACTTCCACGAAGGCGGCCGCGACCGCGAGCCGGGTCATCTTTGTCCGCACCGCCGGTTTGCCCGTGACCACCACCTCAGGCTTGGGGGGGAGCTTGCGCCGCCGGCCGGTTGGCACCGGCTCGTCTCTCCAGTATTCATCCAGGATTTCGCGGGCGATCTCGGGGTCGAAGGCGCGCAGCGCGCGACCAACGTCAGGATCGCCCGCCTGGAGGCGGTCAACCAGCATCACCGGGAGTCCCGTGCCCGACACGACCCCCAGGACGCGTTTGCCGAGACGCCGGCCGGCCATCGCGACCGCGCGAGCCAGTCTCCAGTCCGAAACGCCGACCCCCATCCCTCCCTGGATGAGTTCGGGAAGATCACGGGCGGAGGCGGCGGAAGTTTCAGGCATTCCCTCCATGGTACGGCAGGCCTGCGCTTGCGTGCCTGTGAGCCCGCCCGCGCCCGGAGCCAATCCGCCGCCCAAACGGCTATCCCAGGCTCCAGTCCTCCCCGAATTCGACCGCCCCCAGCTTCCGCGCTACCGCCTGCGACGCCAGGTTCTCGCGCGACGTGCTGTAGAAGGCCACCCGCCCCGAGGCGATCACTGCCTCCCCCCAGGCAGCCACGGCCCAGGCCGCGAACCCCCTGCCCCGGAAGGCGGTGGCTGTCTGCACACCTGCCTCGGCTGCCTCCGGGGTGGTGCGCGCGCAACAGCAGATCGAGACCACCTGCCCGCCGTCCATTACCCCGAAGCACGGCCCGCGGAGTTCCAATTCCGGCCCCCATGGCGACGGGTCGGGGTGCAACAGCGACGGGTCGGTCACCAGGGCTGCCCGTGCTGCCGCGCGCAAGCCGCCCGGGAGCACGTACGCGGGGCCGCGGTGCTCGTGTTCGACGGGCGCCCTGGTCTCGAGCCTCGCCCGCACCGCTTCCGCGTCTCCGGCGCAGCGCAGGAGTGCGCGCCACTCCCGCTCGCCCACCCCTACGCCTACCCGCACCACCCTGCGGCCGTCGCTCCCGGTCCCGATGAAGAGCCGGGGCGCGGTCCGTTCGCCAATATCGTTCACGCACACCAGCCGCCCCAACCGGTCGACACGGTAGAGCGTGCGCACTTGCAGTTCGAGCAGTTCGCGTTCGTCGAGCTTCAGACTGTGACCCGCCTCTCATACCTTGCCTTCGGGGTGTGGTACAAAACGCCACCCACGGGACGGCAGGAGTTCGAGAGATGTACGACGCGATTGTAGTCGGTGCCCGCTGCGCCGGCTCACCCACGGCCATGCTGCTGGCCCGGAGTGGACACCGCGTGCTGCTGGTCGACCGGGCGAACTTTCCCAGCGACACGCTCTCCACCCACTTCATGACCCCCGACGGGGTCAAGCTCCTGGGCGAATGGGGATTGCTCGACCGTGTCCTCGCCACTGGCTGCCCTCAGCTCCATGGCACCCGGCGGACCCTCCAGGGCATGGCCCTCCCGGCCGACCCCAGCGACCCGCTGACCATCGCGCCGCGCCGGACCGTGCTCGACAAGATCCTGGTCGATGCCGCCCGCGAAGCTGGCGCCGAGGTCCGTGAGGGCACTTCGGCCGCCGCGCTCATTGTCGAAGACGGCGTGGTCCAGGGCATCCGTGCGCACACCGGCGATCAGGCCTGCGAGGAGCGCGCCCGGGTGGTCATCGGCGCCGACGGACGCCAGTCGTTCGTCGCCCGCCAGGTTGGCGCCGCCGAGTACAACGTGGTCCAGGGCACAACCGCGGGGTACTACGCGTACTTCGCGGACATGGCCCACGGCAGCTACGCCGAGCTCTACCTCGGCGGAGGACAGGCGATGTTCGTGTTCCCGACCAACGATGGCGAAGCGTGCCTGGGCGTCGAGTTCCAGGCCGGCCGGTTCAAGGAGTTCCGGGCCGACATCGAGGGCAACATGCAGGCCGCCTTCGCCACCGTCCCCACCCTCGGCGAGCGGACTGCAAACGCTCGCCGCACCAGCCGGATCATGGGCCTTTCGCCCCACGAGAGCTTCTATCGCAAGCCGTTCGGACCGGGCTGGGCGCTGGTCGGCGATGCCGGCTACTACCGCGATCCGCTCCTCGGCCAGGGCATCAACGACGCCCTCCGCGATGCCGGGGCCATTGCCGGTGCACTCCACGAGGTGTTCACCGGCGGACGGCAGTGGGGCCCGGCCATGGAGGCCTACGAACAGCAGCGCAACGCCGCGACGGGCATGCTCTACAACCTCACCGCACTCCTCTGCAAGGACCTGGACCCAACGCCCGAGGTCCTCCAGATGCTCGCCGCCGGCCCGCCCGCCACGGCGCCCGCCGGGTAGTCGCTACATCGAGCAGCGCCCACCAAACCGCACCACTCCTCCCGGGGCCGCCCGGCAGAATGCCGGGCCCGACCTCTTTCCTCATTCCTCATTCCTCTGTTCGCCCTCTATCCTCTACCCATGGAACTGCGCGTCGCCCACCTCTATCCCGACGTCATGAACATCTACGGCGACCGCGGCAACGTCATCGCGCTCCGCTACCGCTGCGAGGCGCGCGACATCAGGTTCCACCTCGGCCAGGTCAACATCGGCAACCCGTTCAACCCGGCGGAGTTCGACCTGGTACTCATCGGCGGCGGGCAGGACCGCGAGCAGCGCCGCATCGCCGGCGATCTTGTTGGCCGCGGGCCCGCCATCCGCGAGGCCATCGGCCACGGCCTCCCCGCGCTTGCGGTCTGTGGCGGTTTCCAGCTTTTCGGCCACCGCTACGTCGACCATGACGGCAGCATCATCCCCGGCATCGGCGTGTTCGACCTTGAGACGCGCCACCCCGGCCCGGTCGCCGACCGATGCATCGGCGACGTGGTGTTGGAGACCGAGCTTGGCGAAGTGGTCGGATTTGAGAACCACGGTGGCCGGACCTACCTCGCGCTCGACCAGGCGCCCTTCGGGCGTGTGCGCCGGGGCTTCGGGAACAACGCCGTGGATGGCTTCGAGGGCGCGCGCCACAACAATGCCATCGGGACGTACCTCCACGGTAGCCTCCTGCCAAAGAACCCCCGCCTGGCCGACGAGCTGATCCTCGCCGCCCTCCGCCGCCGCTACGGACCGGAAGTCGACCTGGCGCCACTTGACGATACCCCCGAGCGGGCCGCCAACCAGAACGCCGCTGCCATCGCGATCCGCCGGTCGCGCCGGGCTACGGGTTGAAATGCGGACTGTGGTGATCGGGCGCTGTCCGTTCCCGTCCACCGGGGGCCGGGTCATGGCGGACGAGTCTCGTCCCGCGCGGAAATGCCGGAGGTCCAAATGACGCTCGACCCGGGGCCGCCTGTCGGCCCGCGCCAGCCACGGCGCACCGCAGCGTGGATGCTGGCGGGCGCGGCGGTTGGCTTTGGAATCGCCTTCCTCGGGTACACCTGGTTGAACCCGATCCTCGAGGCGAGGACCGACTGGCTCAGGGAGCTCCAGGGGTTTCTTTTCACATCCATACTCGTAGCGACAGCGTTCGGGGCCGCGGTGGGCTGGTGGATTGGCGACCGCATCGCGCGCTCATAGGCGCGTGCCCGGGAGGCAGAAATCCTGGGAAGACCCCCGCCGCTCCGGGTCCGTGTGTGCCGAGCATCGCCGCTTCCAGGGCCACGCGGCTTTCCTCTTGCTCTCCAGAGGGGCACAATCCGGGCGTTATGGCGAACTTCTCCCTCCCCGCGCCCTTCGAGCCCGAAAAGACCGCGTACATCCACGACCGCACAACCAGGCCCGCCCGCCCGGCGATTTCGCGTAGCGACCTCGTCCGCCGCTTTGCCGGTTTCGGCATCGGCCTTGTGATTGCCGCCTTCATGATTGCCATCGCCTTCCAGGTGCGCGATGGCTGGGAGAACCACCGCGAGTGGGTGGTCGCCACGACCGGCCCGTTCTACGCCCTCGGCGGCATCGCGATCGGCCATCTGCTCTTCCGGAAGAAGCTCCAGGCCGTCGCTCCAGCCCTGCTCTTCCTTGTCCTCGCTGCCCTCTTTGCCGGTTTCGACATCGCGGCCGATGCGGACGACGCGGACATGGCCCTCCGCGATGCGCTTTCGATCGGCGGCGGCATCCTCCTGGCCATTTCGATCGCCTGCGCGGTCTTCGCGGTCCTCTGGGTCGAACTCCGCAACCCCACCAAGGCCCCGCCGCCCCAGATGTAGGACACGCCGGGTTGGTGTAGAGTCCTCGAATTCCGTTCGAGGACTCCCGCATGAGCAAGCTCCCCATCCCCGCCACCATGGCCGAGGTCACCCCGGAATGGCTCACTGCCTCCTTGCGCCAGGGGGGCTGCATTCGCGAGGCCACCGTGGCCGCGGCGCCCCGCGTCCAGATCGGCCAGGGCGTGGGCATCCTTGGCGAGCTGGCGCGCGTCACCCTCGAATACGACCGCGACGAACCTGGCGCGCCGAAGACCCTGATCGCCAAGATCCCGACGGCCGACCCCGGCGGCCGGGGCATCGCCCAGATGCTCGGCTTCTACGAGAAGGAGTGCCGCTTCTACTCCGAGGTCGGCGACCGCGTCGGCATCCGCACCGCCCACCGCTACTACGCCGACCGCGACCCCGAGAATGTCCAGTACATCATCCTGATGGAAGACCTTGGCGGCCTGGCCATCGGCGACCAGGTGGCCGGCGCCACCGTCGACGAATGCCGCCTCGTAGTCACCGAGGTCGCGAAGCTCCATGCGAAGTGGTGGGCCAGCCCCGAGCTCGGCGCGCTCAACTGGATACCCTTCGGCAACGACCCGATCATCAAGTTCGCCGCTCTCAGCTACGCCCAGTCGCTCGAGCCGTTCCTCCAGAATTTCGGCGACCATCTCACGGGCGAGCAGCACGACATGGCGCTCAAGTTCCTTCCCCGGATGAACCCGATGCAGGACAACTTCGTGAGGGCACCCTACACCCTCTGCCATGGCGACCTCCGCCTCGACAATGTGTTCTGGGGCAGCCCCGACAACACCTCGGCTGTCACGCTCGTCGACTGGCAGATCGCCATCAAGGCGCGCGGCATCTATGACATCGGCTACTTCATGAGCCAGAGTGTCGACCCGGAGATCCGCGCAACCTGCGAGGAGAACCTCATCCGCGACTATCTCCGCGCGCTGAAGGATCACGGCGTGAAGGATTATGCGTTCGACCAGGCCTGGGATGACTACCGCCTGACGACGATGTTCTGCTTCACCTACCCGGTCACCTCGTGCGGCTCGATCGACCTGGCGAACGAGCGCGGCCTCCAGCTTGCGATGAAGATGCTCGACCGCTCGCTCAGCGCGATCACGGACCTCAAGGCCTACGACGTGCTCGACCGCTTCGAACCGGCGCCGCTGCCCGAGCCGCCACAGTAAGGCCTCCACCCGGCGACCCCGGCCACCCCGGCCACCCCGGCCACCATTCACGATTTGCGATTCACGATTCAGATTCGGGTCGTGGGGCAGGGTCGGCAATCGTGAATCGTGAATCGAAAAGGGGGCCGGGTAGGGTCGGCAATCGTGAATCGTGAATCGAAAAGGGGGCAGGGTAGGGTCGGCAATCGTGAATCGTGAATCAAAAAGGGGGCCGGGCAGGGTCGGCAATCGTGAATCGTGAATCGAAAAGGGGCGGGGCAGGGTGGAGGGGCCTACCCCAGCTCGAACGTGAACCGCTGCCGGAACCGCAACAACGCCCGCAACAACGGCCCCCCCAGCATCACCAGTACCACCGCGTTGCACACGCTCCGCAGCACGTCCCACCCCAGGCTGGTGAGCAGGTAGTAGTTCCAGTAGCGGCGGAGCGTCTCGGCCGGCCCCGCTCCCGGCTCGAAGGCGATATCCGGTCCCGCCGCCAGGAACGGCCACGCCCAGAGGTTGGTGATCGCGCCGAACAGCAGCCCCCAGGCCATGCCGAACACGACCACCGCGGCCAACTCACTTCGCCCGCCCAACCCTGCGCGGCCCACCGCTGGCCGCAGCAGCCCCGCGCTTGCGCCCATCCACGCCGACGCGAACATCTGGAACGGCAGCCACGGCCCGATACCCCCGGTAATCACCGCGCTCAGGAAGAACGACAACGCGCCCAACAGGAACCCCATCCGGTAGCCGAAGGCATACCCCCCGAGGATCACCAGGAAGAAGTAGAGGTTCGCGCCCGCCGGCAGCGTGATGGTCCGCAGCACCGCGGCCAGCGCCGCCATCACCCCCAGCGCCGCCAGCGACTTGCTGTTCAGCCCGCCACCGGTCAGGTCGGCCACCACGAGCACGAGGCAGAGCGCGGCCACCCCCGCGAACACCACCGGCCCATCGGTGTTGTGCGCGAACCAGCCCGAGTCCGCATGGGTCGCCCCCGGTGCGAAGAACGGGTTCAGGTAGGCGAACAGCCCCAGCAGATTCAACGCAACGAACACGAGCGTCCCCGGTTCGAAGCGGCGAAGGACGATCGGCCGTTGGCGCAGCGGCATCGCGCTAATCGTCATCGCGCCTCCCCTTGATCGCTGCGACACCGATCGCGAGGAGCATCAGCCCCGCGATCACGCCGAACCCGATGATCGCGATGGTCCCGTCGCGGTTGGCGCCGGCGTCATCCTCGCCGTCCGTGCCCACCTCGGGCGTCTGTCCGATGGTTACCACAACCGTCGCCGTGGCGGTTGTTCTTGGAGTAGCCGGCAGCGTGACCGTGCCAGTGGCGGCAACGGCGCGGGTCGATGTCGCACTGGCTGTCGCTGCGTTCGAAGCCGGCTGCGTCGCTTGTTGGACCTGCTGTTGCGCGGGCTGGGGTGTGGACGTGGGGACCGCCGCCGCTGGGCCGCCCCGCGGCGCGTGCCCGCACACCTGCTCGAACGTGATGTCCACCGGGGCGGGCGCGCTGCTCGGGCTACCGGCGCCCCACTTCCACCCGTGGAGGTCGCCGTCTTCGGCCTTGAGCAGGTTGAACGCCAGCGACGAGTACACCCAGTTCTTCCCATGCTCGCGCGTGAAGAACGCCCAGTACACGCAGTTCCCGCCCTGGCACTGGCAGAAGCACGAGGCGAACGAGCTCGCGTCGTCGCAACCGGTGCCGCCGATGGAGCAGACGGTGCGGCCGCTGCCACCGAACTGGCCCACCGTGAGTCCGGCCCGGACCAGCAGTTCTTCGCCGGTGATGCCGTCGCCGGTGTAGGCGATGCAGTAGGTGGTCGCCTGGTCACCCTCCTGGATGACGAGCCCGACCTCACCGTCGGCCGAGGCTATGCCGATCCCGGCCACCAGGGCCGCGAGTCCGCCGAGGAGAATAGCCGTCCACCGTCTCATCGCGTTTCTCATTCCACCACCTCGTCTACTGTGATTGCGTCAGGCGCCAGTTGGGCGGCCTGCGCCGGGAACGGGCCATCGTGTCCGAGCGCCGCCCGCGCGGGGAGGTCGAACCGCACCGCCCCCCGGTCCAGCACCACTACCCGCGTTGCGTAGCGCGCCGCCGACTCCATGTCGTGGGTGGCGACAATGGCGGCCCCGCCGTTCGCCGCGTGTTCCCTCAGCCGTCCCGCGAGCCAAACTTTCGCGGCGCCGTCCGCCCCCCGTGTCGGCTCATCGAGCAGCCACACGCGCGGGTCGTGCGCCAGCATGGCCGCCAGTGCCACGCGCTGCTGTTGCCCGACGGAGACGTCTCGCGGGTTGCGTCCGGCCAGGTGATCGATGCCCCAACGTGCGAGAGCTGGTTCGACACCGGCGCGGGGCGTCCCGCGGTGCCGCAGCGTGTCGCGCAGTTCGTCGCGCACCGACTCCTGGTACAGCGCAAGGGCCGGGTCCTGCGGGACGAGCCCGGCGAACGCGGTCCGCTCGCGAACCGCCCCGGGAGCTGGCGTCCCGGCGAAGCGGACCTCGCCAGAAGCTGGCCGCGTCAGCCCGGTCAGCGCCCGGAAGAGTGTGGTCTTGCCGCTCCCGTTCGGGCCGGCCAGGGCGATGACTTCGCCCTCCCGCAGCGACAGTGAGACATCCCGCAGGGCAACGTGTTCACCGTACGCGACGGTCAGCCCGTCCACCCGGATGAGCTCGTCACCGGGCGCCCGGGGCTCCGTCGCGCGAACAGTCAGGCGCCTCCCGGCGAGTGCGCTGCGCGCCTCGTCCACCGTCAGCGGCAGGGGGTCGAGCCCAAGCCGCCTGCCAAGTTCGCAGACCGGAGGCACCGCGGCCAGCGTCGCTGCGGCCTCGCGAGGGCTCATCGCCCTGGCCACACCGCCATCGACCCCAACGACGCGATCCACTCGCCCCAGCAACCGCTCCAGCCGGTGTTCGGCCAGCAGGATCGCAAGGTCGCCACCCGACCGCAGCGCATCGAGGGCGCCCAGCACCGCCTCCGTGCCGGCCGGGTCGAGCTGCGAGGTTGGCTCGTCGAGCAGCAGCAGCCGGGGTTCGAGCGCCAGTACCGACGCGATCGCGACCCGCTGACGCTCGCCACCCGAGAGCGTCAGCAGCCGCCGGTAGCGCAGGTGGTCGATGCCCAGCGCCGGGAGGAGCGCCTCGATGCGGCGCCGCATCTCGCCGGCCGCGATGCCCTGCTGCTCCATCCCGAAGGCGATCTCTTCCTCGACCGTCTCGGTTACCGCCTGGGACTCGGGCTCCTGGAAGACCATACCCGCGACCGAGGCCATCCGGCGCGAGGGTGTCCGCGCCGGGTCGAGCCCGGCAACCACCGCGTGCCCGGCGAGCCGCCCCCCGTGGAACTGTGGGACGAGCCCGTTGAACACCCGCAACAGGGTCGACTTGCCACCCGCGGACGGCCCCGCCAGGAGGGTGTAGCTCCCGGTTGCGACCTCGAGCGAGACCCCGTCGAGCGCGAGTGCTTCGGCGCCGGGGTACCGGTAGCTCACGCCGGCGAGGCGCGCGAGCGCGGTCACGGCGCCACCTCGATGAGTGCTGTTTCAGGTTCCGCCCGGGTCGCTGCGTGGGCGCGCAGCCCGAGGCGGACTGCCGGCCACGCCGTGGCCAGCGCAATCAGCGCACCGCCCACGGAAAACGCTGGCATGGGCAGCCCGGCAAACGGGTTGTACGTCAGCCCGCCGAGGCCGGTGAGCCGGGCGCCAACCGCCAGCGCGGCAACCCCCACCGCGAACGCCACCGCCGCGCGGTCCACCGCCGGCACGGGCTCATCGTTCAACCGGGTGGCGTGATGGAGCCGGGCCGCGGCCCGCCACCAGTAGGCCAGGCAGGCGACGGCTGCAAGCGCGGCCACCGCCGCGAACGGCCGCCAGCCGGGTTCGTAGAACCAGCACCAGGCGGACACGATGAACAGCGGTGCCGAAGCCGCGGCAGTGAGCCGCGCCCTCGCGGGGAGTGCCGGCGCGGCGCCGTAGCCCCGCGCTTCCATCGCCTCGGCCAGCCGCATCGACCGTTCGAGCCCGCCGATGACTGCCGGCACCACCAGCGAGGGCAGGTCGCGCAACCCGCCCCCGGCCCCGCGCAGCGCCCGCATTTCGCGCACCCGCCGAAGGTCTTCGATGCTCGAAGGCAGGAGCGTCAGGCCGACGGTCACAACCAGGCTCGCCTGGAAGAGGGCCGCCGGGGTCGAGCGCAGCACCCGCTGGGGGCTGACCGCGCCGTTGAACACCCCGAAGGCGAGCAGGATCGAAAGGATGGCCATCCCGCGGATCGCGGCGGCAGCCAGGCCTTCCGCGGAGACGGGGCCCCCCAGCCGGAGCCCTCCGAGCCACGACGGCACCTCCGGCCCGGGGATCGTGAACAGGATGTGCTCGCCGTAGTTGCCGTTGATGGTGGCGACCACCATCGAGATGCCGAACATCGCCACGCCGAAGATGGCCAGGGCCCGGAAGCTTGTCACGCCCGTGCCTGTCCGGGGTGCGAGCACCGCCACCAGCACCACCCCCAGGAGGATGATCCCGAGGTAGAGCGGGTTGGTGATGGCCAGCGCGAGCGCCATCACCATCCCAACCCACGCGACCCAGGCGGCGGCGTGCACGGCCTACCCGCGCCTTCGCATGGCGGCCACCGCGGCGCTGCCCGCCACCAGCACCACCACCCCGAGCGCGATCGGCAACCCAGGCCCGCTGCCGTTCCCGGCCAGGGTGTTCCCAGTCGACGGTGGCCTCGGCGCCGTGATTGTGGGTGGGACCGCGGTGGGGGTGGGGGTTGCCGCCGGCGCAACCCGGGTCACCGGCGCCTGGGGAGCATCGCAGAAGGTCCGTCCCGCGAGCGCGGGAAGCGCCTGGTTCGTGGCGTAGGCCGGGTCGAAGCCCTTGAACGAGCCGTCCGTGTTCTGCTCGCTCAGCAGGTACTCAAGCGGCGTGACCCCGCCCTTCTCCCACGCGGCCGCCTGCGGGTCCTCGCCGAGCGCGATGAGCGCCTGCACGACGTATGCCGTCGACGATGCGTTCGACTCGCTCGGGTCGAAACCCCAGCCGCCGTCGTTGCCCTGGCTGGCTTTCACGTAGGCGAGGGCCTGCACGAGCGCGGGGTCGGTTGCGGGCACCCCTGTTGCCACCAGCGCCTGGATGGCGACGGCCGTGGTGTCGGGGTCGCTCCCCCCGCCGAAGCCCCAGCCGCCGTCCGTCTCGACCTGGGTGGCGCGCAGGGCATCGATGGCCCTGGCCTCTACCGGATGACCCGTGCACGCAAGCCCAATCATCGCGATCGACTGGCTGAAGTCGTCGCTGGCATAGGCTCCGGTGTCCGGGTCGTAGGCCGCCGCAACGAGGCCGGGAAGGTCGACGCCGTTGACCGCCTTCGGGTCGAGACCGAGCGCCTTCGCCGCCAGCGCGCCCTTGGCGGCCGCGCCGGGGGAGGTCAGCGCCGCCGCGTTGGCCCTCAGGTAGTCGACCGGCGTGAGGCCGCCCACCGAGTCCTTCGCCGGGTCGTAGCCGGCGCTGCGCAGGGCGTAGATCGCGTCCATGGTCTGCCCTGGCGAGGAGGCATAGCCGCCGCCGGGCTGTTGCTGCGAACGGATGTAGGCCGCACCGGCTTCAATAGCATCGGCCTTCGGGAGGGCCGCGCCGGCGGCGAAGATCGGCAGGGCGAACAGGGCCGCCGCCAGTGGAAGCAAGAAACGTCGCATGTAATCCCTCGTGTGTTCGGGCCCGCGGATGATGGCGGGTAAAGCACGGCTGGATACGAGGGCGGGAAACAGAAAACCCGCCTGCGAGCGGCGGGTTAGGTGATGGTTACCACGTCCGACCCCTTTCGCGCGAAGGTCTTTCGGATTGGAAGCGGGCGGGTTTTCTGGCTTCGCCCTCGCGGGCGTTACAGTTGCGGCACAGCGCCGGAATCACACCGGACTTGCCCCGTGTCCCTTCGCCACGGATGGCGAAAGGCCCTCTTCACTCTTCGATTGTCGAAGTGAACTGTCGAACTTTTCGCCGGTCACGTCAAGGTGATTCACAACGCGGCGAACCAGCGCTTCCCTTCGACCCGGACCACCGCACCGAACCCCGGCTCCGGGAAGTGCGCCGCGGCAACCCGCCAGCCTTCGGCCTCGATCCGCTCTACCAGCGCTACCCGCGTTCGCACGGCCGTCTCCTGGTCCAGGTCGGGGCCGAATGGCCGCCCGGGCTCGGACACGTACATCGGGCTGTTCAACACATCGCCGGAGATCACCATCCCGTCGCCGCGGGACCGGATGATGAGGCTCATGTGGCCCGGCGTGTGCCCCGGCGTCTCGATAGCCGTCACCCCCGGGGCGACATCCCGCTCGCCATCGAGCAGGTCCAGCACCCCGGCGCGCTCCAGCGGCGCGACGAACCGGGTGAAGTGTTTCGGCACGGGTGATCGGCCCGCGAACTCGGCCCAATCCCGGCGATGGAGCACGTAGCGCGCGCTCGGAAAGCGCGGCGCCCCGCGCTCCTCGTCGAACGTCCAGCCGACGTGGTCGGGATGGGCGTGCGTCAGGAACACCCGGCCGATGTCTTCAGGGGCCAGGCCCGCGGCGGCCATCGAGGCCGGTAGCTCGCCGCGCAGTCCTGCGTACCAGGGATAGGGCCCCGCGCCTACCCCGCAGTCGACCAGTGTCGTTTCGCCGCCCGAGATGACGGCGAAACAGGTGTTGTGGATCCGCCACTGGTGCTCCGGCCCGTGGAAGCCTCCCGGGTTCCGTTCGGCATAGGACGGCCAATCGACCGGGTCGTTGTTCGCAAGCTCGGCCGCCATCGGCCAGCCGGGGAGGTCAGCCGCTCCATCGGGCAGGGCGACCACGGTAATCTCGCCCACATGGGTCACGCGCGATGCACTGGCGCCACTCATCAGTCGCGGTATCGTGCCAGCACACCGCCAGGAACGCCACTCTGGCTGCCTCCGGGCGGTGTGACCACGCGGGCATCACCTGACCCCGCGCATATCCCGGGAGCACGCGCTCGGCTACCATTCGCAGGGCCATGACCGGAACCGTGCCCCACGACTCCGACGGCCCCGCCGTCAACGCCGCCGATCTCCGCCGTCTCATCGGTCCCCAGGTGGTTTGCGTCCGCGGCCCCTCGCGCTCGGGCAAAACCACCATGTGCCAGCTGCTCATCGGCGCCCTGGCCGAGCGCGGTGTGAAGGCCGCCTACCTGAAGCGCACCCACCACCTGCTCGACCTGCCCGAAAAGAGTTCCGGCCGCATCTGGGCTAACGGCCCTGCCGCCATGGTCCTCCGTGCGACCGACCGTCTGCAGGTTACCCTCCCCCCGGGTGACGGCACCGCCGACGATCTCCTGGCCCACGTGCCCGGCGCTGCCGACATCGTCCTGCTGGAGACCCACGAGCCCGAACCCTATCCGACCATCCTCTCGCGCCTTCTCGATCCAACGCAGGCCGCGCCGGTGATTGGCAGCTGGGATATCGAGACCATCGAGGCCGCCGCTGCCTCGTTCGTCCCATCGCTCCTGGCCTTGCTCCCCGCCGACCGGGACCTCGACCGTCACCTGCGTTCGGCGCTCGGGTTCCACGGTGGGCACGGCTGTCCCGGCGTGGTCCTCGGCACCCGGCTGGCGCTCCTCGCGGGCCAGGAGCTCGGACTCGAACTCCCGGACCGCCAGAAGCGGCTTTCAGTCGCCGTCGAAAGCGACCGCTGCGCCGCCGATGCCATCCAGGCGGTCACGGGCTGCCGCGTGGGCAAGCGCACCTTCCGCGTCATCGATCACGGCAAGCTGGCGGCGCGCTTCCTCGATACGGCCACCGGCCGCGCCATCCGCGTCGCCGCACGCACAGGTACGCGCGCAATCGCCGAAGGGCGCTACCCGGACATGGACGGCCCCGAGGCCCAGCTCCGCGCCTATATCGAGCTGCCGCCCGAAACGCTCTTCTCGGTCGCGCCGGTTGCCTGGGAGCAGAATGAGTTTGACTTGCCCGGCAAGCCGCGGCGCCGGGTCGAGTGCGCCTCCTGCGGCGAGGAAGTCATCGATGGTCGCGATGTCCCCGGGCCGGATGGTCCGCTCTGCCGCCTCTGCGCCGGGCTCGAATGACCGTCTCCGCTACAATCGGCCGATGACTAGCGATGCCTCTGTTATCGCCGTGAGTTGCAGCGGCAGTCACACCTTCAGCAAACCCAATGCGGGCAGCATCCGGCTGGTCGCGGGCCTCGGGGTGGAGGGTGACGCGCACCTGGGCGAGACCGTGAAACATCGCTCCCGCGTCGCACGCGACCCGAACCAGCCGAACCTCCGCCAGGTCCACCTCATCCATGCCGAACTCCACGACGAGTTACGCGCGGCCGGTTTCAACGTCGACCCCGGCGACATGGGCGAGAACGTGACGACCCGTGGAATCGACCTCCTCGGGTTGCCGACGGGCACCCGGATCAGGCTCGGCGATTCCGCCGTGATCGAAGTGACGGGCCTGCGTAACCCCTGCGCCCAGCTCGATGACTTCCAGCCCGGCCTGATGGCCGCCGTGCTCGACCGCGACGAGGCCGGGAACCTGGTGCGCAAGGCCGGCGTGATGGCGATCATCCTCAGCGGTGGAGAGGTGCGCCCCGGCGACCCCATCCGGGTCGAGCTACCGCCAGTCCCCCACCGCCCGCTCGAGCCGGTCTGAGCGTCAGCCGTCTCACACTGTATCTTCCTCCAGGCCGCCCGCCAGCGCCGCGACCGCCTCCACCACATGCCAGTAGCGGGTTGTCCCCGGCGCGCCAAGCTTCCGTTCGAGCAGCCCCCCCGCGTCGACGCCGCGCTCCTGCCCGGCCTCGACCACCCAGAACACCTCGCGCTCCCGGGCACCGGTGATCTCGAAACCCCGGCCGGAGATGAAGCTGCTGACGCCAGCCGGCAACGGGTCCCGGAACAGGGTCACGTAGCGGCGGTAGTGCTCGTCGCCGAAGCCGCCAAACGGCCGCAGCCGGGATAGCGCATGGAGTTCCGACTGTTCGCGCACCACGGGGTAAGTCCGCTCCAGCCCCCGTTTGCTGAGCGCCTCCTCGAGCGCGCGGGTGACCTGCCCGGCCGGCGCATCCGCATCGAACACCAGGTTGCCCGACTGCAGGTAGGTGCCCACGTTGCCGAACCCGAGCCCGGCGCACAGGTCGCGCAGGTCGGCCATGGTCACGCGGTTGTTCCGCCCCACGTTGATTGCGCGAAGGAATGCGCAGTACCGCACGGCACAAGTGTACCGGGGCTGTCCAGCGCGGCGGCCAGGCTACCCGATGTCTAGCCCTCGAGGCTGAGCGCTGCCTTCGCCCGGGCGAGATCGGCGGAACGGCCGAAGATCGTGAGTGAGTCGCCAACCTGCAGGCGGGTCTTGCCGTTCGGCATGATCGACAACGCACCACGGCGCAGGAGCACGGCCAGCGTGCTCTTCAACCCGGGGATGGCCTCGATCGGCACGGCCGCCGCCGGATTGGTCACGATCACCTGGATGGCCTCGAACTCCTCTTCCACGGCCGCGAGAAGCCCGGCGATCTGCGGTTCACCGAGAGCTATCGCGATCTCCGCGGCCGTTGCCTCGCTCGGGCTCACCACGGTCACTCCCAGGTCCCGGAAGACCGTGGCGTTCACCGGATTATCCACCCGCGCGATGATGTTGCGGCAGCCAAACTCGGTGGTCGCCAGGCGGGCCACCAGGAGCGCCCGGTCGTCGTCGGGCGTGGTGATTACAAAGTCCGTCGCGTCCGCGAGCTTCGCCTTGCGCATCACCTCGATGCTTCCGATGTCGCCGAGCACGACTTCAAAGCCTTCTTCCCGCGCCCGCGTGACCGACGCCTCGTCCGAATCGATCAACACCACGTCACGCCCCGAAGAAGCGAGCTTGGACGCCAGGTGGCGGCCGGTTGCCCCGGCCCCCGCAATAACAGTCGTCATGGGATACACCTTCAACCATCGCGAAAGGATGCCCGCATATGCGGATTGGACGGCGATGGTTGTCGCGATAACCACGAAAACCATCGCCACAAGGGGGCCGCCATCTTTTGCCAGCACGGGCGTGGCCTCGAATGCCACCACACCCGCGAGTGAGGCAGCGACCACGCCGCGGGGCGCCACGGCCGAAAGAAACACGCGCTCGCGCCAGTTCAGACTCGAACCCCAGCTGCTAAGCACCACCAGGAGCGGCCGCCCGACGAGCGCCAGTGCCCCGACGACAATCAGGCCCTTGGGGAACAGGTCGCGCAACTCGCCCAGGTCGATCCCCGCGGCCAGCAGGACATAGACGCTCCCCACCAGGAACACCACCACCGACTCCTGGAAGTCGTTGAGTGACTCCCGATGCGGGAGATTCAGGTTCCCGGCCGCGATGCCCATCACCACCATGGCCACCAGGCCGGACTCGTGCGCGAGCGATTCGGCCATCGCAAACGCGATGACCGCTCCGGCGACCACGAGCAACGAAAGCTCCCGCGACGAGAGCCGCTTTACCACCCTGGTCACTCCCCAAATCGCGAGCGCTCCGCCCGCACCCACCACCAGGCCGATTCCCACCCGCTCCAGCACCCACCAGGCGGGCCCCGCCGCGTTGAGCGACTGGGCCAGGACAACCTGCAACAGGAACAGCGTGAGCAGCGCACCGAACGGGTCGATGATGATGCCTTCGCCCATCAGCGTCGTCCGAATCCGGTCGTTCACGCGCACCGACTTCAGCAGGGGCGTAATTACGCTTGGGCCGGTCACACACACGAGGGCCCCGAACAGGATCGAAAGCCGCCATCCGAAGCCCAGCGCGTAGTGGGCTGCTACTGCCCCGACGATGGGCGTCACGATCAGCCCGAGTACCACCAGGTTCCGGACCACCGGGCCCACCACCCGGAGCAGCCGCCAGTTCAGCACGGTCCCGCCTTCGAAGACGATCAACGCGACCGCGAGCACGACAATCACGCGGATGAGGTCGTGCAACTCCTCTGTGTCGATGGCGCCAAGTCCATCACGCCCAAAGGCGACACCGCAGGCGAGCAGGATGACGGGGACGGGGATGGGCAACCTGCGCGCGATGATCTGGGCCGCAACGGCACTCCCCCCGACCACGGCGAGCGCGCGCAGCGCGACATCTACCTCCACCGGATCGCTCCATTCGGGTCTCGATCGCGAATTGCCAGGTCCATCACCCGGCGAGCCTATCAGGAGCGGCGGTAACGCCCCACGCCCCAGGATGCGGTTGGACGCTCGTGCCCTTACCGCCCCGCAAGCGCGCTCGCAATCCGCTCCAACCCCTCCTCCAGCAGCGGGCGCGGACACCCGAAGTTCATCCGCACAAATCCCTCGCCCTGTGGACCGAAGTTCTTCCCATCGCCGAACGCGACCCGCGCGTTCTCCAGGAACCAGCCGCAGGCGTCGTTCCCGGGCAACTCCAGTGCGTTGCAGTCGAGCCACGCCAGGTAGGTGCCCTCGGCCGGGTAGACCGTGATGCCCGGCAGCCGCTCCCGCACGAACGCCGTCAGGTAGTCCCGGTTCGCGGTCAGGTACTTCGTCAGCGCTGCCAGCCAGTCATCGCAGTCGCGGTACGCCGTTGTCATAGCGACGTACCCGAGGATGTTCACGGCGCCGACCAGGCCGCCTTTCGCCGCTTCGAACTGTGCTCGCAGCTCCGCGTTGGGGATGATCGCCACGGCCGCCTTGAGCCCGGCGAGGTTGAACGTCTTGCTCGGCGCCATCAGCGTGATCGTGCGTTCTTCGACCTCCGGGCCCAGGCTCGCGATCGGCGTGTGCGTATTCCCATCGAGCATCAGGTCGCAGTGGATTTCGTCGGAGATGATCCAGAGCCCGCGAGCGAGACAAATGCCCGCCATCCGCCGAAGCTCTTCTGCCGAGAACACCCGCCCCACCGGGTTGTGCGGGTTGCACAACAGGAACACACGCGTCGTTTCGTCGATGGCCGCCTCAAGGCTCGCCCAGTCGATCTCGTAGCGGCCCGAATCGCCCCGGACCAGGAACGCGTCCTGCCGCACGAGCCCGTGGTGCCCGTTCGCGTTCAGGATGGGCGGGTAGGCCGGCAGCTGCACCAGCACCCCATCGCCCGGGCTTGTCAGCGCCCGCAGCCCCATGTTGAAGCCGGGGATCACGCCCGGGATCGGCACAAGTGATTCGTGGGCAACATCCCACCCGTAACGGCGTTTCAGCCGGGACGTGAACGCCTCGTGGAAGTCCTCCGTGGCCAGACCGTACCCGTAGAAGCCATGCTCCACTCGCTCCAGCAGCGCCCGCCGGACCGGCTCGGGCGCGGGAAAATCCATGTCGGCCACCGGCATCGGCAGCACATCGGGGTCTACCCGTCCCCACTTCGAGCTGTCGGTGCCGCGCCGGTCGTACACCCGGTCAAAATCGTATTCCATGGGCCCGAATCCTACGCCGTTGTCGATGCCCGCGTGTTCCGCCCCGGCCCTGCCAAAGCCGGGTGCCGGTCCGCCCTTGCTTGCGGTGATCGCTGCTGCGTCCCGGGGCGGGAAGCGACTTTTGTCATGGACGCCGCCAACTGCCGCGCGGTAGGTTGCAAGCAATTCGACACACTGGAGGAAGCTCATGCAGCCAGCCAACGGCCGCCAATCGGCCATCGGAAGGTCGAACATCGTCACCGGCCTCTTCTACATGGCAGGATTCATGGTCTACGGCTTTGTGCTCATCTACCTCCGTGATTTCGCACCCGATAAGGAGGAGTGGATAGCAGAGAGCCTCGATGGGGACCATTTCGAGGCGCGCCTTGCGCACGTGCACGGCAACCTGTTCGCTCTGCTCAACATCACCTTCGGCTTCGTCATGCTGAAGCTGCCGGTGCGCGGCCCACTCGGGCTCTGGGCGTCCCGCCTCATCCTCGGCGGACTCCTGATGCCCATCGGCATCCTGGCAGAGGTCTACATCGGCCTCCCGCCGATCCTGGTGATCATCGGTGGTGTCTCCATCCTCGCCGGGACGGTCACTCTCGGATGGGCCATCGCACGGGGAAATCCCGCGGAAGCGTGACTTTTGCCCGGCTCCCCGGGGGTCAGCTCCGGCGGGGCCCCCGGGACTGGTTCATCCAGGTGTTCACTACGGGCGCGTTGACTTCGCTCCCGCGCCGCACCCAGAATTGCCGCTGCACCGCCCCACGCGCAGAAACGAGGCAGCCAAATGAGTGTCGGAGACACGATCCGCAAGAACCTGGAGTTCTGGCACTGGTACCCGCGCATGCTCTGCGACGGACTGACCGACGACCAGCTGCACTGGCAGCCCGAAGGCCACCCGAACCACATCATGTACACCCTCTGGCACGCCTATCGCTCGGAGGATGACCTGATCCACAGCCTTCTCATCGGCCGCCCCGGTGTCTTCGCCCGCGATGAATGGGCCGCAAGGCTCCCTGTCGAAGCCACCGGCAGATCCCCCTTCGGCAACGGCCTCGACCGGCAGGGCATCGCCGCCGTCCGGCTCTCCCTCGATGCCGTCCTCGATTACGCCGAAGCAGTCCGCGCCTCCATCCAGGAGTACGCCGACGGCCTGACCCCCGAAGAGGGTGCGGAAACGGTGAAACTCCCCTTCTTCGAAGCGGTCTATCCCATGCTCGGCGAAGCGACGCGGGCCGAAGTACTTACCTTCTTCTGCGTTGGACATACGGCCGAACACCTGGGCGAAGTCCAGTACATCAAAGGGCTCATGGGATTGCAGGGCGCTCCCCTGTAGCGCCCCACCCGGTCAGCCCGCCCGCGCTTTGAATTCCGCGTGGTGGGCGACCGCCTCGCGCACGTACTCCGCGACCACCCCCGCATCCACCTGCTCCGGCAACGTGTAGTCGATGGTCGAAAGCGTGCTCGTGCCGGGCCGAAGGAGCTTCCCCGGGTCGCCCAGGTACGTCCCGTAGAGGAAACGCAGGCAAACGGCCTTCTTCGTCGTGCCGATCGCGCACACCCACGCCCGCCGGTCCTTCCCGAGCGTGTACGTGAGCATCCCATAGCTGACGCGGCTCTCGAGTTCCGGTGCCGCCGCGCGGATGGCCTGGTCGATTTCGGCAACCATCGGTGCAAACCGCGGGTCGATGCTGGCGAGGAAATTGTCGCGCGCGGACCCGGTCACGGGACGCTCTCCACGCGGACCGGCGGCCGCCGGAAGACCCAGGCGGAAAGCAGCAGAAACCGGATCACCGTCGCGACGCCGCCGGCGCCCACCGCGATGAGGGTCTCGACTGCCCGCGCCGGTTCTGTCACCACCTGCAGGCCCAGGTGGAGCACCCCCGAGGAGGCAGCGAGCCCGAGGACGTAGACGGCCAGGTACTGCACCGCCTGCACGTGTATCGGGCCATGAGTGGCTGCGAAGGTGTACTTCCGGTTTGCCGCGAAATTGAAGAGCATGGTTAGCGAAAGCGCGGCAAAGTTTGCCGCCATCGGGCCCATCAGGGTACGGCCGAGCGCGTAGAGGGCCACGAACGCCCCGGTCGATATCACGCCAACTACCGCGAATGACCCGAACCGCGCCGCGCCACCACGCCCGGCGGCGAACACCTTCGGCCAGAATCCTGGCGGGCCCTCTGCCCCGTGCCGGCTCTCGATGGTCATGCGCTCCTTAGTGCCCGGCGCCGCGCCAGAGCCGAGGCCGAGTATAGCGCCTGCCTTCCCCACCTCGCGGGGTGCCGGCTCCCCGGCCCTGCGCGAGACGTTCGTGCAGAGTGGGGCCTGTATACTCCCGTCCGGACCCCGGCAAGCTCCGGTGGCGTTTTGGAGGGACTTTGCCCGGTCTGCGCGCGAACGGCCCGGTCGCATACATCACGTTGGCCGTCGCCAGCGTCCTGGCACTGGCGATCTACTGGCCTGGCCTTGACTCACCATTCATGGGCGACGACTACCGCTACCTCCTCGCCTCCCGCGACATGTCGTGGGGCAGTTTCCTCCACGATGCATGGTTGCCCTGGGTCGAACGCGAAGCCTCCGAGGTCTCCAAGGATCACTGGCGGCCGCTTTCGTGGACGTACTTCCGGGTCCAGTACCAGTTCTTTGGCGATGAGCCGATTGGCTACCACCTGACGAGCTTCGCCGCCCACCTGGCCGGGATCGTCATGGTCTGGCTGCTTGCACGGCGGCTCGTGAAGGACACCGCCGGCGTAGCCATCGCGACGCTGGTCTTCGCCGTCCACCCGGCGGGCTTCGAAACGGTGACCTGGATATCGGCCCTGAGTCTTGCGGCGTTCCCCCTGGCGCTCGCGGGCTGGCTCGCGTTCATCGTGGCCGTCCAGGCGCCGGAGCCGGCTCGTCGCCGCCGTTACCATGCGCTGGCCCTCGCGCTTTTCGCGGCGGCGCTCCTCAACCGTGAGACCGCCATCGCGGTCTTCCCGGCCATGGGCCTCTGGTATCTCCTGGTCCACCAGCGGGCCAGCCTCCGATCGGCGCGGGCGTACCGGCCACTCGTCCCCTATGTTGCCCTCGCGATCGCCTACCTCCTGGCCAACTCCTGGTTCTTCACGGTCTCGGACGAGCAGCAACTCAGCGCCGATCTCGACGCCTTCCGGCGGACATGGTTCTACGTCAAGCAGGCGCTCTTGCCGACCACCTACGAAGGCGCAGCCCTCGTCGCCCGCATCCAGCAGGCGCTTGGCCTGGTGGTGCTCGTCACGCCACTTGTCGCGCTTGCCGCCCGTCGATGGCTCCTGGTCGCGTTGAGCCTCGGCTTCCTTGCGGCTCTCATCCCGTATGGACTGTTCAGCGTCGGCTTTGGCCCACGGTACTTCTACCTTCCTTCGGCCTTCTTCGCGCTTGCCCTCGGGGCCGCCGCAGCCGAGCTCTGGCCCTTCGTTGTCCGCCCGGGCGCCGAGCGCAGAGTGGGCGCGCTTGCGGCCACGGGGGTGGCTGTCATCGCCGTGGGGGTGGCGGCTGTCGGACTGAACCGGGTCGATCGCTGGGTGGACCAGGGCCCCGCGCAGGAACAGCGCTGGATCGACGACCTGCGTCGCGTCCATCCCGAATTACCGGATGGCGGCACGCTTTACGTCACCAACGTGCCCTTTCATATGGCGCTGCTCAACGGCTACGTCGTGGAGCCGACCGTTGCCTACCTCTACCCCGGCGGCACCCACAAAGTCCAGGTGTTCTTCCGGGCCGACCTGGAGGATGTGCGCCCCTGGCTCGAACCCGACGACCGGCTGTTCGTCTTCGGCGAACAGTAGGCGCACGCGCCGGCCTTAGCGCGCGGGGCCGCCTTCACGCTCTGCCGCTTTCTCAGCCCGCTCCAGCGCGGTGTCGATGGCATCGTCCGCCGCCAACCCTGCCCCCGTCGCCACCAGCGATTCCCCGGACCGCACCACGGCGGTCCAAAGGCCGCTTCAGTTGTTCAGCGACGCCTCGGCCACCATCTCGACGCCCGCGATACGCACAGTCCTGGACTCAGTCGGCACCATGGGGAACCTCTCTTTGCCCAGAAATGCTACCAGAACCTACTCGCAGGCGAACTCGAACGTGCCCTGGACCGGCTCCACCTTGCCGCCCATCACCGCGTACAGCTCCAGGAATGTTGCCGTGCCCGAGGCACGCTTCCCATCGTTCTGGTACGTGTCGACCTGGCTGTCGCCTTCGCTCACGCCCGCCATGTCGCCAATGATGTCGCCGCCGGCGCGCCAGTCGAGGTCCTTCACCTGGTCGTCGATGCGGATCGAGGGGTATATGTCCTCGATCCCGCCCTCGGGCGGGATCTGCAGGTTCACGTCGATCTCGCGCCCATCAGTCGACTTGCCGACTCCAACGAGCACGCCAAACGACGACTTGCACTCCTGATTGAGCGTGAACTCGTAGCGTTCTTCGCCGATGGTGACAACGCCGGTCTTCGCGGCGACCTTGCCGCTTTCGCCCCCGGTGGCGCCGGCTCCATTGTCGGCCGCCTGCGTTGGGGTGCTCCCGTTGCCGCCCCCGGTGGGCTGGTTGTTGTTGTCGTCACCGTCACCGCCGCCGCAGGCGAAGACGAACGCCGCCGCCAGCAGCGCTGGCACTGCAAGAATCTTCACTGGTGCTCCCCTGTTCTCTGTACCGCTCGACCCCGCGGTCGCCCGTTTTCCACCACCGCAAGGCGCCATCGCCCGGCCCTCAATTGGTGAAAGCTATGTCCTGTTTATCCGAGTGACCCGGCCCGGTCAAGGCACGAGGTGCCGGCGGACCTCGTTCTGCACTGCGGCGAGAGCACCCGGCGGCAGCTCCGGGGTGCTGCAGAAGGCAAGGGGAAGCTGGTCTCGGACGGCCCCGGTCTTCGGTAACCGATTCGTTCGAGGCATCACGGGACGCCCGGCGATTGGGGTGCTCTATCGCGATGTCCCTTGACGTCAATCCGAGCCAGCACTTAGGATTTCCCGGCGACGCCACGTCTAGACAGCGCGTCTATTCTAATGGTCCGACGCAAACGGATGCGGCACTTCGACCACAGGGGAGAGTAACGAACGATGGAATCGAACTATTGGACCCGGCGCGGGCGGCTAAGCCGCCGTACCCTGTTGCAGGGCACGGCACTGGTAGGCCTTGGCACTGCCGGCCTCGCGCTCACCGGCTGTGGCGATGATGACGACGAGGACGGCGCCACTCCAACCGGCACCACGGCTCCAGGGACAACGACGGCCGGCTCGCCTACCGCGGCGCCAACGGAGCAGATCAAGAAGGGTGGCATCTACCAGCGCCGGGCGACGAACTATCCTGCGACGTTCGACGCATACCGATCGAGTGATACGACCTTGCGGGGCACGCTCGCCGGCGTCGTGTATAGCAAGCTCCTCGCCTTCAAGGGTGTGCCGGTCGGGCCCGACTTCCCATCCCAGGAACAGGTCCCCGATCTGATCGAAGGCTACGAGGTCCCGGGTGACGGGCTAACGTACACCATGAAGGTTCACCCGAAGGCAATGTGGCATCCGCCCCTGAGTCGCTCAGTGACGGCGGACGACGTGGTGTTCTCATTTGAACGCTTCTTCGGCCGTGCGGGCGGGGCGACGCCTGCGCCGAACCTGGACCAGTTGTCGATGATCGATTCAGTCAAGGCCATCGATAGCGGCACGGTCCAGTTCAAGCTGAAGGCGCCAAGCGCCCTCTTCCTGATCCACGTCGCCGATGACTACGTAATACCCATTATGCCCACAGAGACTGGCACCGCATTCGACCCGGCGCAGACAGCGGTGGGAAGTGGCGCCTTCATGATCGATAGCCTCCAGGCGGGCGTGTCGTTCAACTTGAAGCGCTTCCCCGAGTGGCACCTGGGGCCGGACAAGCCGTATTTGGACGGGATCGCCAACACCGTCATCAAGGAACCAGCCACGGGACTGGCGCAGTTCAAAGGTGGGAATCTCGACACGTTCGGCCCCGTTTCCCCCAAGGACCTGAAGGGCGTCAAGGATGCGGTCAAGGATGTCCAGATCAATGGCCTGCCCGTGACGTATATGGGGTTCGTCGCGCTTTCCGGCAAGGACAAGAGCGCACCGTGGCACAAGGACGTGCGCGTCCGGGACGCCATGTCGATGGCGATCGACCGCAATGCGCTCTTCGACGTGCTCTATTCGCCCAACGACCTGGAGGCTGCCGGTGTCGAGCGGCCCAAGACTCGCTGGCACGGCACGCTGCCGGCAGGCCTCGGGCCGCAGTGGCTCGATCCCCAGGGCTCCAAAATGGACGCCAAGCTCAAGGAAAAGTTTGTCTACAATGTGGATAAGGCCAAGCAGCTCCTCTCGGATGCTGGCTACCCCGATGGCTTTAGTGCGGAATACCACTACACCAACGTCTACGGCGCCAACTGGGTCCTTCATGCCGAACTCGTAATGCAGATGCTCGCGAAGATCGGCATCAACCTGACGGCGAAGCTCGACGACTACTCGTCCGTCTATTTGCCAAAGACCTTCGGCGGCGGTGACTTCGACGGCCTCGCCATGATCTACCAGGGCTTCAGCAATCCGCTGGACTATTTCGCGGCCATGTATCTCCCGGGGAGCCCGCGCAACCAGAGCCGCATCGATGACCCGCAGCTCACGGAACGCATTCAGAAACTGCTCCAGAATTTGGATGCGGCGTCGCGCACCGAAGAGGTGCTTTCCATTCAGAGTTACCTTACCGAGAAGATGTACAACATCCCGGCGATGTACGACTCAGGCCCGAGCTACACGGTGTACCAGGGGAACATCAGAGGGCTTGGCGATAACTTCGTTTCTCGTAGCGGGCCTGGTTTCGTGCAGGACCCAGTTATTTGGAAGGCCTAGGGGCCGGCATGGCGGTTGGAGGCCGGACACAGCGAGGCGCTCGTGTCCGGCCTCTGCCCTTCTTTCGGCGAGCGGGGAACCCTCTGCAATGAACGTATTGGTCATGGGCGGCACACGGTTCAACGGGCTGGCACTCGTTCGCGAACTCGTGAAGCACGGGCACCGGGTGACGGCGTTCAACCGTGGCAGGACAGCAGCGCACCTCCCACCTGAGGTGCAACGCGTGTATGGCGACCGCCAGGATCACAGCCAACTGCGCGAGAGCCTCGGGGCGCGGGACTTTGACTGCATCTTCGATCTCAGCGCGTATACGCCGGACGATGTCCGGAGCATGGCGGAAGCCTTCGACGGGCGGTGTGGCCACTACATCTTCGCGAGTTCGACGGTGATCTACGGCGCCACCAGCATCTTCCCAATCACCGAGGACTTCCCACTCGAACCGGAACAAAGCGACTACGGCCGCAACAAGATCGAGTGTGAGCGGTACCTGGTGGATGCATACCGCCGCCGGGGCTTCCCGGCGAGCATCGTGCCGTTCTCCATGGTCTACGGCCCGAACAACTTCCTGCCAGACCGTGAACAGCGGATGATCATGCGCCTCCTGCTCGGACGTAAGATCCTGATCCCGGGCCGGGGCACAACTTTGAACCAGATGGGCCACGTAGAGGACCTCGCGCGGGGGCTGAGGATGATGATGGGTAACCCTCGCACCTTCGGCCTGCGTTACAACCTCACGGGGAAGGACTACTACACAGACGAGGTGTACGTGGACCTGCACGCGGAAGCACTGGGAGTCGAAGCGCGGAAGGTATTCGTGCCGGCCGAGGTGATGGACGAGCTTTGGAAGGAAATCCCGGGGAGCAGGAGCGTAACCGAGGTGAGTACGCCCACCTATAGTCCCCCCGCGGCAGGAGCGGTGCGAGTGAGTGGGGCGTCGAGCATCTTCGCGATCAACCGGCTCGCACCCTTCATCCACCACTGGGATGCAAATGTGGTGTTCAGCATCGACCGGCTGCGCGCACACACGGGTTGGGAGCCGGAGTACACGACGCGTTCGGCGATCGCGCAGACGTGCGACTGGTTCCGTCAGGAAGGGCTGGAAAAGAAGTTGGAGTTCGACTTCTCGGCCGAAGACTCATTGCTCGTCCAACTCGGGCAGTAGCCGTTCGGGACGAAGCGCGAGGCTAGATTGCCGCTACGTCCTCGATTGGCTTGCGCCGGGCGCGGGCGATTGGCTGCGTCGCGCTTTCCGCGGCCTTCGCCGGTGGGGACTTGTAGGCGCCATCAAACCAGAGCGTGGTGAGCTGCTCGGCGAGTTCCTCATCGGTGAGCTTGGGGAAAGCCACGAACTCACTCCCGAACACCTGGAACAAGAACCACTCCAGCATCGCAGCAAGGGCGAAGGTGGCCACCTCGGGGTCGACCTCGTTCACGTAGCCGGCTTCCTTGTCGCGCGAAATCCACTGGGCGGCGACGCGAATACTATCGCGGCTGGCCTCCAGCACCGGAAGGACGAATTCCGGGTGCAGGGCTTTGAACACGGTCGTCGCGCGCATGAACGTGGGTTGCCGGCGCCAGGTGATCACGTCGAGGAGGACGCGTTCGTAGACGAGGCGGCGGACTTGCGCCGGGTCTGTCTCCCGGGGCACGCGAGGACGGCCATCGGCTTCGGGCAGGCGCATTTCGCGCCGGGTGTTGCTCGCGAATTCCGTCCACACGGCGACAAAGAGATCTTCCTTGCCGCTGAAATAGCCGTAGTAGGTACCGCGGGAGACTTTCGCCTCTTCGAGGATGTCGTTGACCGTGACGTCTGAGTAGTCGGCACGGCTGAAAACCCTGTGCCCGGCCTGGATGATCGCGAGCCTGGTCTCGCCACCCTGGCGGCGTCTCCTCATGATCATGCCTCCTCACCGGCCCGTGGGACCGTTGCTGGCTTGCCCGGCTCCGACCTGCGGCAATATGAGCAACGGTGCCCGAAACAAGGCGGATCGGCCGCCCAGCCCAATCTACTGTGATGGCTGCGGCACAGCAAGTAGCCGATCTTCGGTAACAGTTTCTTCTGAGGCGTACTGCGTATCAAGGCCATCCCCGCGAGTCTGGAACCGGGCCGAAACGGCCTGCAACGCGTCCTCGGTGAACACGCCGGGCAATCCGGGTTGCAAAATGCTACAATACGTAGCGTAATAGAGGGCCGAGATGACCAGCCCCGACGCCCATGCCTGCAGGATCGTCTCGCGGGGCGCGTCCCACCGGCGCGCAGGATAGTGCAGTGATGAGATGGCCATAACGCAAAGCACAAGTGCACGGCCGGTACGCACCGGCGGCGGCAGGCTCTCCGTGGGACTCCTGGGCGGCTTCCAACTCTCACTCGGCCAGGGCCTTCTTGCGCCAGTCTCCGGAGCCTCGCAACGGTTGCTCGCGTTTCTCGCCCTTCGCCAGCGCCCGCTCTCACGCACCCTGGTCGCCGAGACCCTCTGGCCCGACACCTCCGACGCCCGGGCACATGCCAGCCTGCGTTCGGCACTTGCCCGCGTGCCAGAGCCGGTACGCCACGCTATCGTCACGACGTTTTCCGGCATCGGTCTCGCCGACGGTGTCGAGGTCGACTTCGAACACGCCCGGGCGACCGCGCACCGCCTCCTCTTGCAGGGCGCGCAGTTGGAGCCGGCCGACCTGGACCAGGCGGCGATTGCCAGCCTCTCCGCCGACCTCCTCCCCGACTGGTACGACGACTGGGCTGTCATCGAAACCGAAGAATGGCGGCAGCTCCGGCTCCACGCCCTCGAAGCGCTTGCCGTGCATCTCGCCGTTGCCGGGCGCTTCGGCGACGCAGTGGCCGCAGCCGTCGCCGCCGTCCGCGCGGAACCGCTGCGAGAAAGCGCCCATGCCACCCTCATCCGCGTACACCTGGCCGAAGGCAACCAGTCCGAGGCTCTCCGGGCTTTTGCGCTCTACCGCGAGTTCCTCAGTAGCGAACTTGGCCTCGAACCAACTCCCCGCCTTTACGGGCTGGTGGACGACCTGCAAAGGCCGTAACGCCCCGGTGATGGCCGGCCCCCGATGCTGAGCCCCATGCGCAGACAGCACACCGGACTGTTGATCATTCGAGCGTGGATCGAACAAGACTCGGCTGAACCGTTGCGGGCCCAATTGCGGTCCACGACAGATGTCTCCTCCGGGCTCGAACCCCCGCTCAACCTCACCAGCGACGAACGGGTCGGCGAAGCGGTCCGTTCTTGGCTCGCGGCAGTCCGGGCGGACCAGCCCGCCGGGTAACCCCGTCACGCTTCCGTCACGCCTCTCCCGCCACGCTGGTGGGTGAAAGTCTGGAGACTACCGATATGGATAAGCGAACCGGCAAGAAGACAAAGGCCGCCCGCGCGACAAAGGCGCCAGCCGAAGGCTCGCAGCCGCAGCCGCTCACCGAGCTGGGGCCAGCCAAGAAGCAAGCCAAATGAGACCCGCGACAAGCCGGTCCAACAGAGAAGGACACACGGAATGACAGAGGCCTCGACACCGGCTGCCCAGGAGCCGTCGCTCTGGTCTGAGTGGGCAGAAGCGACAGAACTGCAGCGCGCCCACTTCAACACGCTCGCGGGACACTACGCCTGGTCGCGAACGTGTAGGGACTGCGGCGAGGGCGACTTTGTCGAGCGACGCCAGAAGCCCATCAACCAGGACAGCAGATTGAGCGGGCGGCGCATGCCGGTCCTCCCTGAGGTCATCCAGGAAGGAACGCAGCGTGGGCGGTTCCGGACCCCGGCAAACCGCGTCCACATCTGCGCACCGGTTACGAACAGGAAGAACTGATGGGACTGCTTACCTGGATTCTGGTCGGCCTCGTGGCCGGATTCATCGCCCAGCTGGTGCTCGGCGGCGGCCCTGGCGGCATCGGTCTGCGCGGGCTGGTTATCACCACGCTGGTTGGTGTCGCCGGCGCCCTCATCGGTGGCTTCGTTAGCGTGCAGCTCGGCTACGGCGATGTCACCGGCTTCAACGTCCGAACGCTCATCATCGCCGTGCTCGGCGCGATCGGACTGCTCATCGTCTTCAGGGCGGTTGTCACACGGAAGAGTGGCGGCCTGATCTGAGTCTTCGGGCGGTCTGGCCCGGTTAGAGGCGGACGCCATGGGCGTCGGAGGTACCAATGGAAACATCGCCAGCTGATGTGAGAACGGCCATTTCTTCCGCGAGCCACAGAGGTTCCTTCAGGCAAACGTCCCGGTTCGGGATCGTGTTCGTGCTTGTTGTAGCCACGCTAACGATGGTCCTTTTCAGCCAGGGCTCCAACCCTGCCAGCGCCGCCGCCGCGCCGGTCACCCAGTGCAACGGCGAGGCCAACGTCGGCGGCCTGGGTATCAGGTGCACCGTCACCATCGTGAACCACGTGAATAGCAATGGCGCCGCGACCGCCCCATCGGCGATCACCGTCACGAGGTGCACGGGAGCCGCCGGGCCCATCGGCACCGGCGCGGGCACGTGCAACACGACCACTACAACGTCGGCCGAACCGATCACGCTCATCCAGCAGTGCAACGGTTCGGCCAACGGCGGTGGCGGAGTGGTGATCTGCTCAGTCCAGGTCACCAACTCGTTCAGCAGCGCCCCGGTCTCAGCGGTCGGCGCGGCCACCGTCTACCAGTGCGTCGGTTCCGGAGATGGAGTCTCAGCCGTTTGTGCCCCGGCAAACACCCCCGGTATCACTTCAATCGGCGCGGCTACGGTTGGTCAGTGCAACGGTTCGGGAAACGGCGGGACAAGCGCTGGATTCGTGTGCACTGTGGGCGGGGCATCCACGATGACCCTGTCGCTCCCGATGAACATCGACCAGTGCAACAACTCGGCAAACGGGGGTGGCGCGCACGTCGAATGCACCGCGGCCGTGACGAACCAGGTCCTCGCCCCGACCCCAACGGCAACCGCGAGCGCGACGGCAACGGCGACGGCGACGGCCTCTGGTACGGCGGTTGCCACCGGTACGCCCTCTGCGACCACCACTGGTATGCCCTCCGCGACGACCACCGGTACGCCATCCGCGACGACAACCGGTACGCC
>PQAO01000014.1:0-43876 GCA_003104995.1 Dehalococcoidia bacterium | reverse complement strand
GCACGCCCTCTGCGACGACCACCGGTACACCCTCCGCGACCGCTTCGGGAACAGCGGCAGCGACAATGACCGGGACACCGTCTTCGACATCCACGCCGATGCCCACCGGCACGCCGGCCGCGACATCCACGGTTGCGGGCACGCCCGCTGCAACCGTGACCAGGACGCCGGCTCCGGGCCCGCCCGCCACCGGTAACACGGGCGCTTCCGGCCCGGGCAGCGGTTCGCACGGAGCACCGTGGCTCCTCGGAATCGCGATAGCGGGAGCCGCTCTCGCCTTCGTCGCCGCGCAACGACGGCCGTTCGCACGCCGCCGCTTGTAGGACTCCTCCCTTCCGGGCATACGCCCGGTCCATAGCAACGCGCTGTCAAGGCAGCTGGCGAATCGCCGCGGAAGTGCCGGCACCTACGCCGGGTCGATCCGGTAGACCGGGTAGCGGCCGGCGATCGCCTCAAACTCCGAAAGAGGCGCGCCCACCCGCAACGGGAAGTGTTGCCTGCCGCTCGCCGCGATGCGTACATATTCGCGGAGCACCGGCGCACGCTCGTCAGCAGTTGGGATCGGTACCAGGCGGACGCTCTCGCGTTTGCGTCGCCGGATCACTGCAACACCCCCTGAGGCCTCCACGTTCTTCACCCACTCCGACCCCGGCCCAAGCATCGAGACCAGGTAACGCTGCCCCTCCCACGTGGCAATGACCACGGGAGTCGACCGCGAGCGGCCGGATACCCGCCCTCGGACCTCGATGACAGCCTGGATGCTCGGTGGCAAGCCCAGCGCCGACCACCACCCCGAGAGGCGGTTGACCACCTGGCCGAGCCGGGTGGGGTGCCAGTCGCGATAGAAGAGCCGCATCAGGCGGCGGCTTTCCGCGGGGTCGCGATGCTCAGGGTCGTTCACAGTCTTCCCTCCCGAAGTGGGGCGTTGAGCGTAGCGCGCCACCCGGCAATTCAACACCACCCCCGGGGAGACTCCCTGGCGCTGCCCTCCACCGGGTGGCCGGCATTTGACCGGTGTGGCTCAGGCCATCCACGCAGGGGCGCTGGTTTCGGCCCCGATCGCAAGCACGTGGCGGGCGGATTCAACGTCGGGAGCCGCTGTTGAAAATGCCCGGTATCCGACCACCAGCGTGGCGAACGCCGCGCAGGCGAGTGCGAAAACGAAGGCTGCGGTCAGATAGGTGCTTTTCACTGTAGTTCTCCTCATCAGGTATTGACTGGCTGATTCGAACGTAGGTAATCGCCTTACCGCTCGGTAAGTGCTCCGCTTCACACACGGCATTGAACCGAGAAGTGGCGGCGAAACCTCCACCCCACGGCGCCAGGCCCTCCCTGTCGAAGATTGGCTGCGCCGCCCCAACAGCCGCCGGGCCGGGCCGCTCAGGAGCCTGCCTGTTCGCTCCCGGCGATTGCCAGCCCCGCGTACCAGCCCGGCGCTCGTCCCCCGGCTGGTGGCGCGATGTTGGCAAGGTCGATTCCCGCCCTGACGAGCAACCACGAAATGACCGAATCCGAAGTCCACATCTCTCGCGTGCCGGCCACCCTGCGCCCCCAGACGTGTCGCGGGACCAACGGGCCAAGGTCGAGCACCCGGCGCACCACCTCACAGTCGTCCGATAGCCGGGTCGGGAGCCCCACCGCCCATTCCTCGTCCGGGAGCTGTTCGCCGGGCAGGCACCGCAACTGGTATCGGAAAAGGCGGAACCGGCCGGCCCCGCGGAAGCCCACCGGGCCGGTCGCGAGCGGCTCCGTCTCCCCGCCGATGAAAGCCGGCGTCAGTTCGAGCGTGTAGACGGCGCCGGCGCCGGTGCTCAGCTTCAGTGCCGAATGGAGGAGACGCATCCTCGCCCGCCGCGCCCGTGCCGCCTCGACCGCCTCCCACAGGCGCAGGCTCGCTTGCTGGAACCGCGACGTCCCCGCCCCGACCGGCAGCCAGTACAGGTCCACCCGGCAGTCACTCACACCGCCATTCAGCCCGGTCCGGCGCCCGAGGTCAATGCGGCGTCCCCGCAGTCCCGAGGAGAGGGGGGACTGCGGGGACCGCCGTGAGAGCGCCGCCCGCCCTCCGGGCCGGTCTCGCTACCCGGCGCTCGCCGTGCTCGCCAGTGCGGGCTCGGCCACAGGCTGCGCACCCTCGATGTTGATCTTCGGCAGCCACTCCAGCCACTTCGGGAAGTACCAGTTCCAGTCGCCGAACAGCTCCATGCTCGCGGGCACCAGCACCATGCGGATGATGGTGGCATCGAGGATGACGGCAACCGCAAGGCCGAAGCCGACCTGCTGGAAGACCACCAGGTCGCCCGAGGCCATGCCCGCGAAGACCACGACCATGATCAGGGCCGCCCCGGTGATGATGCCGGCTGTGGTGCGGAGGCCGTGCGCCACCGAGGCCGCGTTGTCCCGGGTCTCGTCGTACCGCTCCTTGATGCGGCTCAGGAGGAAGACGTGGTAGTCCATCGAGAGCCCGAACAAGATGGCGAAGAGGAAGAGGGGCAGCCACGACTCGATGACGGGCGATTCGCGGAAGCCGAAAATGCTCGCTCCGATTCCGTGCTGGAACACCAGCACCAGAATGCCGTAGGCGGCCCCGACCGAGAGCATGTTCAGCACGACCGCCTTGAGTGGCACGACGATCGAACGGAAGACCACCAGCAGCAAGACGAAGCTGGAGCCGAGGACGAAGGTGAACACCAGCGGCAGGTAGTCCCGTTGCGTCTGGACGGAGTCCACGGTCTCCGCGGTTGGGCCGCCGACCACTACCTCTGCCAGGACTCCCTCGAAGGCAGCGGGGATGTAGTCGCCGCGCAGCCGCTGGAGCGCATCGCGGGACTCGGCGCTTGAGAAGTCGCCGGGCATGGCGACGGTCAGCAGAGCCAGGTCGCCAGCCTCGTTCGTCTCGATCTTCGTGGCCCCGAAGAACCCATCGCCCTCCAGGAACGCGGTCAGCCGCGCGATCGCGTCCTGGATGGCCGGTTCGTTCACGCTCGGAGCATCGACCACGATATCCGCCGTCAGCACGCCGTCGGAGAAGTCTGTGTTGATGACGTCAAAGGCGTGCCGCGCGTTGCTGTCCTCGGGCAGCGAGCTGATGCCGACGCTGCCGAGGTTCAACTGGAAGACTGGCAGCGCCGCGGCGACGAGGAGCGTACCGGTGGCAATCACGCTGATGACGGGTCGAGCAGTGACTGCCCGCGCGATCCAGTCGGAGAGGCCGCCTTCACTCTCGGGCCGCCTGTGGCTGCCCAGGAACGGCAGGCTGAGCCAGTTGACGCGGTCGCCGAGCAGGCCGAGGACCGCGGGAAGGAGCGTCATCGAGGCGAGTACCGTTGCCGCCACCACCAGGATCGCGCCGACCGCGAAGCTCCGGAAGGTGGCGTCCGGCATGATAAACATGCCGCCCAGCGCGATGGCGACCGCCATTCCCGAGAACAAGACGGTGCGGCTGGCGGTCGCCCCCGCGGTGGCGATTGCGTCGATCTTCTCGCGGCCGAGGCCGCGCTCCTCGCGGAAGCGATGGACGATGAAGAGCGAATAGTCGATGCCGACCGCAAGTCCGATCATCGTGATGATGAAGACGACGAAGTTCGACATCTCCATGACGTTGCTGACGAGCGCGGTCGCGCCCGCCGCCACGAAGATGGAAAGCAGCGCCAGGATGACAGGCAGCCCGGCGGCGACCGCGGCGCCGAAGACCACGAGGAGGATCACCAGGGCGACGGCAATTCCGATCAGTTCACCCTGCTGGAGCGTCTCTTCGAGAAGGGCCGACATTTCGCCTTCGACGCTGCCGAAGCCAACGGTGGTTACCCGGAACGCACCTTGGCCGTTGGCTTCATCAACCAGGGTGATGAGCGGCGCGGCGGTATCCGCGGCATCGGCTTTGTCTCCGGTGAGCGTTACCGGGATCAGGACGGTGTGGCCATCGCTGGAGACGAGGCCTTCGGCGCCGTCGCGGTAGCTGGCGACGGAACGGACCTCCTCGAGGCTTCGCAGGTCGCTAACGAGCGCATCGACGAAGGATGCATAGGCATCTTCGTTGGCGGTCGCTCCCGGTGATTCGACCACGATGAACTCTTCGGGCGGAGTCTCCTGGCGAAGCCGCTGATCGATGAGGTCGCTCGCCCTCGTGGCTTCGGTGCCCGCAGTGCCCGGGCTTGCCGCCAGGTTCATGGTGCCGGCGGCCAGGTAGGCCGCCACAACAAGGACGACCCACAGACCGAGCACGCGCCACGGATGTCTTGCCGCGGCACCAGCCAGCCGGCCTGTGAATGGGGGATGCTGTCGCCCCCTTGAAACGCTCACGTGTTTGGAGTCGGTCGATCGCCGGCCTCCGGGATACGGCATGCTCATTGCTTCTCTCCTCAAACGAGATGTCCATACCGTCGCGGAAGGGGATTGCCGCGGCATCGCCACCGCGGTGTATTTCGGCTCGTCGCGGGGGATGATTCCTGTCTCGTCCTGGAGGATGACGCCCGGCCCGCGGAGAATGCCGTACTCTCGGGCGTATGCAACGGATCCAGGGTCTCTTGCGCGGCTACTGGTTGGAGATCGCCGTGGCTATCGCCGCGCTCAACGGCGCACTCGAAGTGGCGCTGCGGCAGGACACGACCAACGCGCCGGACGTTAGCGCGTGGTTCGGGGCCCCGGCGGTCGCGCTCATGCTGGTCCCGCTCCTCGCCCGGCGCCGTTGGATGTTCGGCGCGCCGGCCCTGGTGTGGCTGTTGGCCTCGGCGCTTTCGTTCGTCGATGGCAGGCTCGTGGTGTTTAGCGGGAGCGTGTTCGCGGCAGGTCTGGTTGCGTCATTTCTCCTGGGCAACCTCCCTGACGCGACTCAATCCCGGATCGGATTGCTGGTGGTGGTTGGGGGGGCGGCGACAGTGGCCTACAACGCTTCGGGCGACGCTTCCGGAAGCTACGTCTTCCTGCCCGCGATGTTCGCCACGCCCTGGGTCGCCGGGCTGGCATTTCAACAACGTGGCGCGCGCGCCGAAGCCGCGGAGCTTCGGGCTGCCCGCCTCGCGCGCGATCGCGAAGAGGCGACGTTGGCCGCCATCGCCGACGAGCGCGCCCGGATCGCCCGGGAGCTCCACGATGTCCTCGGCCACAGCGTGAGCGTCATGACCATCCAGGCGTCAGCAGTCCGCCGTGTCCTGGCGCCCGAACAAACGAAGGAGCGCGTTGCGCTCCTGGCGGTCGAACAGACAGGACGCGAAGCGCTGGCGGAGATGCGCCGGCTGGTGGGCATTCTCCGGCTGGAGGAGGAACCCCCGGGCCTCGCTCCGCAGCCGGGCATCGGCCAGGTACCGAAGCTCGTGGAACAGGCCCGGGAGATGGGGCTCGCCGTCGGCCTGCGCGTGGAAGGGGAACCGATGCCACTGTCTCCTGGTGTTCACTTGACCGTCTACCGCCTTGTCCAGGAGGGCCTCACGAACGCGCGCAAGCACAGCGACGCAAGCCGCACCGAGGTGCGGCTGCGGTACGGGCCGGATGGCCTCGAAGTGGAGGTGTGCGACGACGGGAAGGGTGCCGCGGCCGTGGACCAGGGCGGACACGGCCTGGCCGGCATGCGCGAGCGCGTGTCGATCTATGGTGGCGAATTCGAAGCTGGCCCCCGCCCCGAGGGCGGTTTCCGGCTGCGGGCCAGCCTGCCGGTGCATCCATGAGTCCCATTCGTGTCCTGGTCGTCGACGACCAGGCGCTGGTGCGCGCCGGGTTCCGCATGATCCTGGAGGCGGAGCCGGATGTGGAGGTTGTCGCCGAGGCGGCCGACGGCGTCGAGGCGTTGGCTGCGGTGCAGCTCCACGAGCCAGATGTGGTGCTCATGGACGTGCGCATGCCGAACATGGACGGCATCGCCGCCGCCCGCCAGATCCTCGATGACGGGAGTAGCGCGAAGGTGGTGATGTTGACCACCTTTGATGTGGATGAGTACGTATACGAGGCGTTGCGCGCGGGTGCGAGCGGTTTCCTGCTCAAGGATGTCCCGCCCGAACGGCTGGTCGCGGGCATCCGGGCGGTTGCCTCCGGTGAGTCGCTCCTGGCGCCTTCCGTGACGCGGAGACTGATCGAGACGTACGTGCGCCGCCAGCCGGCCCGTGCCCTGCCGCCGGGCATCAAGGAGCTCACGGCCCGCGAGCGCGAGGTCCTGGAGCTGATGGCGCACGGCCTTTCGAACGGGGAAATCGCCGAGGCGTTCGTCGTCAGCGAGACAACCGTGAAGACGCACGTCGCGCACATCCTTGGCAAGCTCGATCTGCGTGACCGCGTGCAGGCGGTGGTCTTCGCCTACGAATGCGGGCTGGTCCAGCCGGCTAACCGCCCCGGCGGTTAGCCCAAGGGCATGACGCGCGTCATGTACGGGGCGCGGGCCGAAAGGCTGAATTGCTCCGAACGCTCGGAGAGCGCCGGAGAACCCTGTGTCGTATCGATGGGCAGTGATCATCGGCCTCGTTTCGGCCGTCAACTCGGCGGCCATGCTGGTGAGCCTCTCGGTCGGCATCATGTTGCCCGACATCAAGGCGGAGTTCTCCCTGAACCCGGCCCAGGCGGGAGTGCTCGGGGCGATCAGCCCCCTTGCCACCATTCTCCTGAGCGTGCCCCTCGCGGCGCTCATCAGCCGCTTCAACCCACGCCTGATGATTTTCGTGGGCGCGGTGCACATGGCCGTGTTTGGTCTGCTCATGGCCTGGGCCCCGAACTACGAACTCACGCTCCTCTTCCGCTTCATCTTCATGGTCGGGCTGGTCGGCCGCCAGGCGAGCATGGCCATGCTCATCCACCAGTGGTTCGTCGCCACGGAAGTGCCCCGCGTCCAGTCGGTTACCCAGGTGATCACGAGTTCGGTACAGATCGCCGCCTTCGCCGTGCTCCCCTGGGTGCTCATCTGGCTCGACGGTTGGCGCAACACCTACTTCGCCCTGGCCACCCTGCTCGGCGCCACCGCCCTTGTCTGGCTGCTCGTCAGCCGCGACCGCGAGGCCGAAAGCACGCCCGCCAGGCCCTCAACCGAAAAGGAGCGGACCCCCATGTCCGCCATCCTGCGCCACCGGATCATCTGGTACTGGGGCGTCGGTACCGCGTTCTGCCTCGTCGGCGTTTCCGCGTTCATGACCTTTTTGCCGACCTACCTGCACGACGAGCGCGGGCTCTCGCTCGGGATGGCCGGGCTGATTACCGCCGGCATCCCCCTCGGCAACGTCATGGGAGCGATGCACTCCGGCTGGGTCAGAAACCGCGTCACCGTCCGCCGCCAGCAGATGTACCTCACCGGCGTCCTCTGCAGCGCCGGCATGCTCACGATGGCCCTGGCGCCGGTGCCCTGGCTCGTCCCCTTTGGGGCGGTCGCCCTGGGCTGGGCCTGCATGCAGGTCTACCCCACCATCCTGACGCTGCCCTACGAACTCCCCGAAATCAAGCCGCGCGAAGTCGCCGTCGTCTCGTCGTTCCTCTTCACCCTGTTCACCCTCGGCCTCATCATCGGTCCGCTCCTTACGGGCGCGCTCCAACAACTGACGGGCTCGCTGCGGACGGCCTTCCTCATCGTCCCCCTGGTACACATGGGCATCTTCATCGTGGCCTTCGCCTCCGAACACGGGCTCCCACCGATGCCGCGGGTCCAGCGCGATAGAGCCAGGGCCGTCGCCCTCAGCGCCCCCGCAGGCGGGGATTGAGGGGCTCGCCGATGCGATGGGGTCACGTCCTTGGCCCGCTGACCCTGATCCCGCTGCTCGGGGCGCTCTTCCTGCTCCCCCTGCCCAACGGCGGCAACGACTCCCTGCGTTTCGACCGCGCCAGCCTCTCGCTCCTCACCTGCCACAGCGCGGCGGGGGCCCTCATCCCCATCCCTGGCGACGATTCAGCCGCGGCGCCCCCATCCCGCGACGACGGCCTCCGGGTGCGCGTCGAGCGGTGAGCCGGCGGCGCGGAATGTGAGCCAACACGACTCGCTCCAGCTGGCCCCATCGCCGGCACACCCGGTATCCATGTCCCTGCGACGGGGACCGCCTCCCCTAAAACCCCGCCCAGCCGGGCAGCACGGCCGCCTGCCGGACCCACGCCGCCATCTCGGCTTCCTCGAATCTGTCCTCGTGGATGTCGATCCAGCGCGCGTCCTCGTCCTTTCCCTTTCCGGGCGGGAGTGGTTGCAGCCTTGCACCCCGGAAGAAGGTCACCTTCACGTAGCGCGTGAAGACGTGGAACGATAGGAACCAGCCCTGGCCCTCGATCCCGTAGAACGGCGAGTTCCATCTCACCGCCTTGCGAACGTGGGGCACCTCACGGGTGATGAGCGCGTCGAGGCGTTCTCCGAACTCCCGTTTCCAGCCGGGCATAGCCGCGATGTAGGCCTGGACCGGCGCGTCGCCATCGCCCTTCGCGATCTGCGGGTTGCCTCCTGAGAGAAGGACAGGTTGACGAGCCCCGCCCTCTCCGGGCGAATCTGCTCCGCTCACCCGTTCACCCTTTCGCCCGCGATTCGCGCGCCGGCTTTGGCTTGACCCGGGAGGCGTTGAGGGCGGCCGCCGCACGGATGAGCGTCTTGAAAGCCCCGGCCTCCACCTCCTCCCCTTCGCGGATGTCGATCGCGCGCCTTGTGTTGCCCTCGAGGCTCGCGTTGAACAGCCCCGACGGATCCTCCAGCGCTGCCCCCTTCGCGAAGGTCAACTTCACAATGGACTTGTATGTCTCCCCCGTGCAGACGATCCCGTCGTGTGACCACACGGGCACGCCCGGCGACGTGGCCTTCGCCCACTTCCACTCCTCGACGATGTCCGGGTCAGCCGCTTTGATGAGCTGGCGCACCCGGCGCAACGTCTCCCCGCGCCAGTCCCCGAGCTCGGCGATTCGCCGGTCAATCTGCTCAGCCGCCGGCGGCCCCCCGTTCGAACCTGGATCCTTCATACGCTCCTCCTCCGGTTGCAGACTGTAGCAAAACCAGCCGCACTCCCGCGGGCGCCCCAAGCAGCCCGTCTACCCCTGGCCGGCAGGTTGGAACAACTCGATCACGTTGCCTGAGGGGTCGAGCAGGAGGATTTGCGAGCCGCCCGGTCCGGTGAGGATCTCGTTGCGGAACTCACACCCTTCCGCCTTCAGCCGCGCAACTTCTTCCGCCAGGTCGGGGACGATGAAATGGATCCGGTTCCAGCCGCCGGGACCCGGGACTGCCCCATCGGGCATCGGCCTTCCGGCCGAGCTTTGCGGGCCAGCGAGCAGCAACCGCAGGTTCCCGCGCCGCACCGAACCGAACGCCGGCGCATAGTCGGTTTCGACCGTGAAGCCGAGATGGCCCGTATAGAAAGCGAGGGCCTTCGCTACGTCGCTCACCATGTACCGGACGTGGACGCTTTCATCCATTTCAGACCTCCTGGAGTACGAATGTGGTTTCCTGCCCGGCGGTCCTTAGTACGAGTTCGATAAAGGGGACAAGGCGGACCGAGAGTTCGTCGCGGATACGCCGGTACGCGCTCAGCCGGGATTCCGCGGGCACCCCGGGCCCGGCCGGGTCGGGCAGGTGCCAGTGGAGGGTGCTGTGAGCCCCCTCGATGGCGGCGCACGACTCCCGCATAACGTTCACGCGCCAACCCTAAACCTTGCAGCCACTGCAAGGTCAAGGGGGTGGGGCCAGGGCCTCCCGTGACGAAGCAGAAGGCGCTCACCGGGAAGCGAGAGCCCTCTCAACGCAAGCCAGATCCGGACTCACCGGGCGCACGTACGCCCTCAGGCGCGGGCGGCCCGCCGTCGCAAGGCCAACAGACCCGAAGCAGCAACCAGGCCGAACCCGGCCGCGATGACACCTGTGCCCCGGTAGTCGATCCAAGCCTCGCCCGCACTTGGGGCGCCGGTGCCGGTATCGGGTGGACGCGGCGGCGTGGAGAGTTCGGCGCAGGCCGCGAGGAGGCCGCTGCCGCCGGAACCCGGCCGGTAGACGGCGAGCGATGTGCCATCGGCGTCGTAGATGCTCTTCGGCCCCGGCAAGAGGGTGATGCTATCGGTGTTGAAGAACTGCAGGACGAGCGACGCTCGGGAATCCAGCGTGAATGAGAAATTGGGGCGGATGACGTCGCCGGGACCGTAACTGGCGGTCGCCGAGCAGTCGCCCCGCCGGAAGATGACGACGTTGTAGGTCAGCGGACTGAAGTCAAGAAGGCTCAACCGTATGCGGACAATGCCCGCGGTGTCTTCTGAGAGCGTCACATAGTGGGTGCGGCCGTCATCGCCGATGAGCGGGACAACAACCTCCTTCACGACATCCCAATTGAACGGTGGTTCGCCAGCCGGTTCAGGCCCCGAGCTCGGCGGGACCACCGTGCAGACCTCATTGGAATAGGCGCCGGGCTGGACGTCGACCACCGTAGCCACGCGGTAGCATCGCTGGTAGGCGAGGAGATCGAGGAACGGGTACGGCTCTTCGGCGAACCACGTGCCCGTCACGTTGGCGAACGCCTCCCATTGCCTCGGTTCGGTTGACCCGTAGGGAGCCCGCGCCCGCTCCAGCACATAGGTGCCAGCGAAGCCCGGCACCGCAGACCATGTGAGAGAGGAGACCGCCTCACGCTGCTCTGGTGGCAGAAACGACCCGTCCGGGTTTGTGACGTTTACCGACTGCTCCAATCGCAACTCCGCCGGTGCGGGCCATGGTGTCACCGGGGCTGTGGCGGATGGGCTGGGAGTCGGCTCCTGGGCATTGGCGGCCGGGGAGAGCAGCACGCTGATCGCGAGACAGCAGGCCAGCGTCACGGGCATTGCCCTGGTGATGGGGCGGCTTCTCCGTCGTGCAGCCATGGCCTGAGCTCCTTGTTCGGATTCCGGCGCGCAGGCAGGGTACCACAGCGCATGGGGCTGGGCCGGGTGGTTGGCCCGGGTGTAGACTGGGCGTCCCGGATATGTTCACCCATCTACACACTCACACCGAGTTCTCGCTCCTCGACGGCATGAGCAAGATGGCTCCCCTGATGGACCGGGTGCAGGCGCTTGGCCAGGAAGCCATCGCCATGACCGACCACGGCGCCCTCTACGGTGCGATCGATTTCTACCGCGAGGCCACCGCCCGCGGCATCAAGCCCATCATCGGCGTCGAGGCCTACGTCGCGCCCGGCTCCCGCCACTCCCGCGAGCGCGGCGATAGCTCCCCCTACCACCTCGTCATGCTCGCCCGCGACATGACCGGCTACAAGAACCTCATCGCCCTCGTCACCAAGGCCAACCTCGAGGGCTACTACTACAAGCCCCGCATCGACCGCGAGCTGATCGAACAGCACTCCGCCGGCATCACCGTCCTCAGCGGCTGCCCTTCCGCCGAGTTCCATCGCCGTGTCCAGGAAGGCGACCGCGACGGCGCCATCGCCACCGCCCGCTACTACCGTGAGGTCTTCGACGGCCACTACTACCTCGAAGTCCAGGACCACGGCGACGCCAAGTTCAGCCGGCTCAACCCCGTCATCGCCGATATCGGCCGCGAACTCGGCATCCCCGTCGTCGCCACCAACGACAGCCACTACACCCTCGCCGAAGAGGCGGAAGCCCACGACGTCCTCCTCTGCATCGGCACCAACGCCACCGTGGACCAGGAGGGCCGCTACAAGTTCGACGGCCAGGGCTACCACGTGAAGAGCGAGCAGGAGATGCTCGCGCTCTTCCCCGATAACCCCGAGTTCCTTTCGAACACCATGCTCGTCGCCAACGATTGCAACCTCGACCTCACGTTCGACCGCCAGCTCCTCCCCGAGCCGCCCGTACCTCCAGGCCGCACCAGCGAGGACTACCTGGCTGAACTCTGCTTCCGCGGCCTCCGCGAGCGCTTCGGCGACGTGACGCCGGAGCTCGAACAGCGGTTGAACTACGAGCTCGACGTCCTTCGCCAGACCGGCTTCACCGACTACATGTTCGTCGTCAAAGAGATCGCCGATTACGCCCGCAAGGCGGGCATCAAGATGGGCGTCCGTGGGTCGGCCGCCGCCTCTCTCGTCCTCTACGTCCTTCGCGTGACCGATATCGACCCCGTGGCAAACCGGCTCGTGTTCGAACGCTTCCTCAACCTCGAACGCCGCGAAATGCCCGATGTCGACTTCGACTTCGCCGACGACCGCCGCGACGAAATGATCCGCTTCGCCTACGACCGCTACGGCAAGGACCGCGTCGCCCAGATCATCACCTTCGGTACGCTTGGCGCGAAGGCTGCCATCCGCGATGTCGGCCGTGCCCTCGGCATCTCCTACGCGGAAACCGACCGGGTCGCCCGCCTTGTCCCCGAAGTCCTCCACATCACCCTCCCCGAGGCCATCGAACAGTCCCAGGAGATGAAGGAGGCCTACGAGACCGACGCCAAGGTCCGCCGCCTCCTCGAAACCGCGAAACAGCTCGAAGGCGTCTCCCGCCACGCCAGCACCCATGCCGCCGGCGTCGTCATCTCCCGAGACCCCCTCATCGACCACGTGCCCCTCCAGCGCCCCAGCAAGGGCGACGAGGACAGCATCCCTACGACCCAGTTCGCGATGGAACAGGTGGCCAAAATCGGCCTCCTGAAGATGGACTTCCTCGGCCTCTCCAACCTCACCATCCTCCAGCGCGCGGTCGACCTGGTGAAGGAGAACACCGGCGAGGAACTCGACATCGTCCACCTCCCCGATGGAGACCCCAGGACCATGGAGATGCTCGGCAAGGGCGAGACCTTCGGCGTGTTCCAGCTGGAATCGGCCGGCATGCGCCGCTATGTCCAGGACCTCCAGCCCACCAACATCTCCGACCTCTGCGCGCTCGTAGCCCTCTACCGTCCCGGCCCCATGCAGCACATCCCCCGCTACATCGATGGCAAGCACGGCAAGATCGCGATCACCTACCCGCATCCACGCCTGGCCGATATCCTCGACGAGACCTACGGCGTGATCGTCTACCAGGACCAGGTCCTGCTCATTGCCCGCGAGTTCGCAGGCTACTCCCTCGGGCAGGCCGACATCATGCGCAAGGCCATGGGCAAAAAGAAGGCCGAAGTCATGGCCGAAGAACGCGGCCGCTTCGTCGCCGGCGCGGCCGCCAATGGCTACTCCGAAGAGGACGCCACCGCCGTCTTCGACCTCATCGAGCCCTTCGCCGGTTACGCGTTCAACAAGGCCCATAGCTGGTGCTACGGCCACATCGCCTACCAGACCGCCTGGCTGAAGGCGAACTACGCCGTCCAGTACATGACGGCCCTCCTCCAGCTCACGAAGAACTCCCCCGATACGCACGCCCGAATCGCCGCCGCCGTCGCCGAGTGCTCGAAACTCGGAATCGAAGTCCTCCCGCCGGACATCAACAAGAGCTTCGACAACTTCACCGTCGAACGCCGCCAGGATGGCTCCCTCGCCATCCGCTTCGGCCTGGGCGTCGTCAAGAACGTCGGCAACGCCGCCTGCGAAGGGATCATCGCCGAGCGCGAAAAGGGCGGAATTTACCGCGACCTCGAGGATTTCTGCAAGCGCGCCGACCTCTCCGCGGCCAACTCCCGCGCCATCGAACACCTGGCCAAGGCCGGCGCCTTCGACCTCCTCGGCGATCGCGGCACCCTGGTGATGAATGCCGAGCGCCTGGTCACCCTCGCGAAGAAGGAGCGCGAACTCCGCGAAAGCGGCCAGTCGACGATGTTCGACCTGTTTGGGAGCCAGGTCGAAACGCCGCTGCCCGCCCTCGAGCTCGAACCATCGCCCGCCCGGAAGGAAGACATGCTCGCCTGGGAAAAGGAACTCCTCGGCGTCTACGTCTCCGAGCACCCCTTCAAGGCCGTTGCCCAGGATGCCGGGCGCTACGCCAGCCATACGCTCGCCGACCTCACCGCCGAGCTCGCTGGCCAGACCGTCACCGTCGCCGGCCTCATCAACCGCGTCCAGGCACGCGTCACCCGCGATGGCCGCAAGTTCTACGTCGCCGACCTCGAAGACCTCTCCGGCTCCGTGGAATTGACCGTCTGGAGCGACACCATCGAACTGACGGGCGAGGACATCTGGGCGGAGGGCCGCGTCCTCGTCTGCTCAGTCGAAATCCGCGACCGCGGTGATCGGATCAACCTCAACGTCCGAAAGGCCGCGCCTTACGATTCCGCCGAGGGCGCCGTCGTCGGCTTCGTCGCGGAGCAGTGGCAGGTCGAAACCCCAAAACGCCGGCCCCCGCGCCCCCAGGAAGAGCCCCGCGCTGATGGCTCGCCGCCCCCAAACGGGCGCCACGGCGGTGGCAACGGCTACGCCAACGGGCACACCGCGAACGGCAATGGCGCGCGCGCCAGCGGCTACCCCCAGTCCGGCGCGACCACCGAGGCCGCACGCCCCGGGGTCACCTCCCCCGTCAGCCCTGACACCGCCCGCCTCACCATCACCCTCTTCGAGACCGAGGATGTCCTCGCCGACGAGACCCTCCTGAAGATGGTCGTCTCCATGCTCAAGGACAGCCCCGGCCGCGACGAAGTCCGCCTCGTCGTCCGCGATACCGCCGGCGACGAGATGGAGTTTGATTTCCCACGCGCCGCGGCCACCGAGGACCTTGCCCGCAGCCTCCGCTCGGTCCTCGGCAACCGCGGCACCGTGAAGCTCACCAGCCCGAAGATGGCCGGCGCCGCCTGAGCTCCCCGCTCAGCTCCCCAGGTGCTTGTCGAAGAAGTCCGCAACCATCCTCGTGATCTCCACCCGCGTTGGGCTGATCGGCCCGCCCGTTGGCGTGAAGCCGTGGTTCGCGTTCTTCACCGGCACGAACTCGGCCTCCACCCCGGGTGCCACCAGCGCCTCGTACAGCGCCGCGCCCTGCGCGATCGGTACCAGCTCGTCCAGCTCCCCGTGGATGATCAGGAAGGGCGGGTCGTCTGCTGAGACGTTGTGCACCGGGCTCGCCTGCACGAGTACCTTCGAATCCCGGTCCGTCGCCCCGAAGACCGTCGTGATGATCCGCTCCGACGCCCCGTCGAAGTCCACCGTCAGGTCCGTCGGCCCGAACAGGTCGACCACAGCCGCCACTTCGGCGTCGAGCGAGGTGATGGCGCCCTCGTAGCCGTGCCCGCCGGTCGTCCCCAGGAGCGATGCCAGGTGCCCTCCCGCGCTCCCGCCGTACGCCCCGATCCGCTCCGGGTCGATGCCGAGGTCCGCCGCGTTGCGCTTCAGGTAGAGCACCGCGCAGGTCACGTCCTCCATCTGGGCCGGGAACGGGTGCTTCGGCGCCAGCCGGTAGTCGATCGACGCCACCAGGTAGCCCCGCCCGAGCAGCTCCGGCCACATCTCGCTCCCGCTCCCACCGTTCTTGCTGCCGCTCGTCCACCCGCCACCATGGATGAACATCACCGCCGCGCCGTTCGGCTGTTCCGGCCGGTAGAGGTCCATCTTCAGGTCAACGCCGCCCTGGCTGCAGTACGTGATGTCGCGCTCCACGCTGCCCGGCAGCGCAGTGCTCCCTCGCGGCGCGCTTCCGGCCCCTGGCTGCGCCGGGCGGGGCGTAACGGAGCCCTCCGCCGCCGGGGTTGCCGTGGCCGCCGGCGTCCCCGTGGCCACGTTCGTCCCCGCTCGCGGGTCGGTCCCGGGGTTCGCGTCCTCCCACGACTCGAAGGCCGCCGCCATCTCGCTGAACGTCGCCCACTCCACCTTTCCCTCGGCCACCAGTGGGTCGACCACCCCGGCCAGGAACTGTTCGAGCACTCCGAACGGGTCGCTCGCGTTTCCGCGGAACTCGCCCGGGTGCACCGTGAAGTGGAAGACGTTCACCTTCCCCGCCTCGGCGGCCTCGAGCGACGCCAGCAGGCTCGCCTCCAGGTACGCGAAGTACTCCTCGTCCGTCATCTCCCGCCGCCCCGAGGCGTAGTCCGTCCGGTCGTAGGCCCCTTCCGGCAGGAACACGACCGGCCCATCCGGGTCGTGCGTCGCGAACGCGGTCACATCCGTACCGTCGGTGCCGCCCGAAGGCCGCCACGGGACCGTTCCCGCCAGTTCCGGCGCCGTCTGCTGGGTCGCCGGGTTCTTCCAGTCGCTGTTCACCGAGAGCCCCGCGCACTCGGCCGCCTCCAGCAAGTCCGGGTACAGGTTCCCGCCGCTCCAGTAGGCCACTGTGTCCACGCCGGCTTCGCGCAGGAAGCCCAGCTCCTCGCGCATCACCTCGCACCAGCGCTCCACGGGCAGGCTGGCCGTCTCTTTCCCCAGGTGGGCGTCTTCGTGGAAGTGCAGCCCAATTTCGTGGCCCGCGTCCTCCCAGTCGGCCAGGGCGGTCGAGCCCTCCCGGACCGCTGTCGTCGAGAATGGCGACTGCGACTGGATCGTCAGCCGTCCGTCGTGCGCCTCCACGATGCCGGCCACCGTCTGGATGTCCTCGACCGCGCGCTCGAAGGCCTGCGTCGTGTTGTAGCCCCCCGAAGCGGCGGGGCTGCCCGCCGTCTGGGCGGTCGGGCCCACCGGCTCGATGTGCACACCGATCCCGAACAGGAGTGGCGTCACGGCCGGCGCGGTGGTTGCCGTGGCTCCGCCGCCTCGCGGCTCATCGACCGGGCTGCAGGCCGCCAGAGCGCTCACCGCCACCAGCAACAGGAGAAATCGGAAGTATCGCATGTGAATCACTCGTCATTGGTGCACGGCATCAATCACGCCGCGCTCACAACCACCATGGCGAAACCCCGGCGCGAAGTGCCGCGGGCCGGGTGAACAAACAGTGACGTTGCGCGCCGCGGGCGCACTTCGTCCTTCGTCTTTCGTCTTTCGAACGTTAGCCCGCGGCTTCCCTGGCCGGGTCACCTGCAGGTTCCCGCCGTCCCACATCCGCGTCCAGGGTCCGCGCAGACCGGGAAATCAGCGGGGCGGCCAGCACGAGCACCGTCAGCGCCGTCGCCACGCCCCGCACCATCCGCTCCACCCCGATCCCGTCCGCGAGCGACCCCAGCGGCCAGGCGGCCAGCTGGTTGAACGCCGACGAGACCATCCGCAGCGACATCACCCGCCCGACGTACGCGGCCTCGACGATCATCTGCAGCAGCGAGGTCGACGAGATCATGTTGGTCGTGAAGCACGCCCCGTTCAGGCACCAGAACACGGCCGCGATCGGCACCGACCGCGTGAACCCGAACAAGACCAGGGTCAGCCCGAACGCCGCAGCGGAACCGATCACTGTCCAGCCCAATCCCCGGCTGTGACCCCGCATTGAGAGGTACACCGTTGCCCCCACCGCGCCGAGCCCCCAGAACCACCCCATGAACGTCCAGCCCATCGCGTCCAGGCCCAGCACTTCGGTCATCCAGTAGGGCGCGAGCGTGCTGATGATGGGAAACCCGAGCGTGCCGGTCAGCAGGCTCAACAGGATGATCCACCGCACCCGCGGCCGCTCCGTGGCGTAGGCCACACCCCGGCCCACCGCCCGCACGATGTTGTCGCGCTGCACTGGTGCCTCGCCCTTTGTCCGCATCATCAGCAGGGCCCCGATCACCACCACGTGGCCGATCAGGCTCACCCCGAACGCGCCCCCGACGCCAATGGTCTCGATCGCGATCCCTGCCATCGGCGGCAGGAACGCGTAGGAGCTGATCGTGGCCGCCGTGAACAGCGCGATCGCGTTCGGCAGGTGCTCACGCGGAACGAGGTTCGGGAGCAGCGCCTGCCGGGTCGGCCCATCCATCGATTCGATCGACGCCGAGACGAAGATCAGCGCGAACGCCACCCAGAGGTTAATCGTGTCGAACACCACCAGCAGCGTCAGCAGTCCGTACACGGCCAGCGCCCCGCCCTGCGTCGCCATCAGCAGCGTCCGCCGGTCCATCCGGTCGGCGAGCGCCCCACCGTACAGGCTGAAGGTGAGCATCCCGGCGCCACGGGCCACGCCCAGCAACCCCAGCAGCGACGCCGAACCGGTCAGGCTCAGGATGAACCAGCCCTGCGCGTAGAACTGGAACATCATCGTCGCCGATGAGAAGAACATGCCCGCCCAGAGGATCCGGAAGTCCCGGTGCTGCAGCGCCGGTACCCGTTCCCGCCATCCGCCACGCGCCTCTGCGGCCATCCTGCGGACCTCCACCATCGGCGCTCGTTTCGGCCTGAGGGCACGCCGGCCACGCGTCAGCGGCAACGATAGGGGAGCGTGCCCATCCCGTCACGAACGCCGCCGCTTGCCGCAAGAGGAAGTAAGCAGGGGTGTACGCAGGGCGTCCGCGAGCGATCTATACTGCGGCCCTCCTGATTCGCAACAAAGGAGTTCGAAATGGCACTCGGTGGTTATGCCGGCAGAGTCGGCAACGTCGACCTCACCTCGGGAAAGGTGGACTACAACCCCATTCCCGAAGAGTGGGCACGCAAGTACATCGGCGCCCGGGGCGTCGGCGTCCGCTACGTCTACGAGGCGGGCCCCACGATCGACGCGCTCAGCGCCGAGAATGTCCTCTGCTTCATGAACGGCCCCCTCACGGGGACCGAAGCGAGCATGAGCGGCCGCCTCGCCGTCGTCACCAAGAGCCCGCTCACCGGCACCGTCACCGATAGCCACATGGGGGGCTGGAGTGCTGCCCGCCTCCGCTGGGCCGGCTTCGACGGCATCGTCTTCAAGGGGAAGTCAACCAAACCCGTCTACGCCTACGTTTCCAACAACACCGTCGAACTCCGCGATGCCTCCGACCTCTGGGGCAAGGGCGTCCACGAAACCATCCAGATCCTCAAGGACCGCCACGGCGCCGATGACCTCAGCGTCATGGCCATCGGCCCTGCTGGCGAAAACCTCGTCCGCTTCGCGGCGTGGCTCAACGAAAACGACCGCGCCTCGGGCCGCGGCGGCACCGGCTGCGTCGGCGGCTCCAAAATGCTCAAGGCCGTCGTCGTCAAAGCCGAGCGGGCCATGCCCCGCGCCGCCGACCGCGACGCCTGGCGGGCCGCCCACTCCGCCGGCCTCGAGAAGATCATGGACGAAGCCAACATCACCTCCCCAAAGAAGGGTGGCCTCTCCGTCTACGGCACCAACATGCTCATGAACGTGAGCAACACCGTCGGCGGCCTCGGCGCCCGCAACAGCCAGGACACCTCGTACGAACACGCCGAACTCATCGGCGGCGAGTACGTCAACGCGCACTACCTCATCGACGACCCCACCTGCCACGCCTGCCCGGTCGCCTGCAAGAAGGAAGTCGAGATCAAGGACGGGCCCTACAAGGTCAAGATGGAGTCCGTCGAGTACGAGCCGGCCTGGTCTCTCGGCGCCAACTGCGGCAACGACGACATCACCTCGGTGGCCTTCATGATCGACATGGCGAACGACTTCGGCTACGACGCCATCGAGATCGGCCAGGTCTGCTCGATGGTCATGGAAGCCACCCAGCGCGAGTACATCCCGGCCAGCGCCGGCATCTCCTGGGGCGATAGAGACCGCATGATCGAGGTCTCCCGCCTCATCACTTACCGCCAGGGAATCGGTGATCAGCTCGCCAATGGCATCGACTTCTTCGCGAAGTCGATCGGCCACCCGGAGATCGCCATGACGGTCAAGGGCCAGGCCACCCCCGCCTACGACCCCCGCGGCTTCAAGGGCATGGGCCTCGGCTATGCCACCTCGAACCGCGGCGCCTGCCACCTTCGGGGTTACAGCCCCGCCAGCGAGCTCGGCGTCATCGGCCTCAAGACCGACCCCCAGGCCTACGAGGGCAAGGGCGAGCTGCTCAAGCTTCTCCAGGACATCCACGCCTTCTCCGATAGCCTCGACCTCTGCAAGTTCAGCGCCTTTGCCGAAGGCCCCGACGAGTACGCCGAGCAGTACCGCGTGATGACCGGCATCGACAAGTTCGACGCCAACGACGTCCTCCGCACCGGCGAACGGATCTACAACCTCGAACGCCACTACAACAACCTCGCCGGCTTCCGCGAGGGGTCCGACTACCTCCCCAGGCGCTTTACCGACGAACCATCAAACGCGAAGGGCTCCCTCGGCCAGCTCTGCGAACTCGATGAGATGCTCGAGGAGTACTACCGCGTCCGCGGCTGGAAGAACGGCGTCGTGCCAGAGGAGAAGCTCAAGGAACTCGAAGTCGTCTAAACGCTCGTGCCCCGTCGCGCGGCAAAAGGCCCTTCCCCGGAGGGGCCTTTTTGCTGCCTACTCGTGGATCGGATCCTCCTCCAGGATGAACCGCCGGAACGCTTCCGCGTATTCGAAGTCCTGACCTTCCGCGGCCGTGCGCGCGAACCCCTCCGCGAACTCCACCATATCCGCCTCCAGCTGGCTCGGATGCTCCCGCAGCGCTGCCTTCTTCAACTCCAGCGTGTCGGCGATATCGACCCACACGTTCGGCCTGTCCGAACCGGAAAGCCACACCTGGCGGACCTTCCACGGCTCGTAGCCGTCCAGCAACAGCTCGGGGAACGTCAACCGGTCGCGCGCCGTCGGGAAGGTCGCATCGAGGGCCACATCTCCCGCCACGCGGTGGTCCGGATGATTTACATAGTTGTCGCTAAAGAAGCGGTTCGTCGGGTCGAACGTCAGCAGCACGTGTGGTTTGTGTTTCCGGATGAGCCGGGCCACGTCGCGCCGCAGCTCCAGGCTGTGCTGAAGGTACCCATCCGGGTAGCCCATGAACTCGTAGTTCGCCACCCCCAGCACCGCCCCCGCGTTCCGCTGCTCCGCCTCGCGGATGGCGGTGAGCCGCTCACTCGTCATGTTCGGGTCATCGCTCCCCTTGTCGCCCTTGGTGATGATGACGTAGGTGACCTCGCAGCCCTTCCGGGCCCATTTCGCGATGGTCCCCGCAACCATGAACTCGGCGTCGTCCGGGTGGGCGACGACGACCATGGCAGACGGTGGGACGAAGCCTTCAACGTTCGACGGCATGGGGGCACGCTCCGTGGTTGGTGATGCAACGAGCGTAGCAGGTGCGGGCGCCCCGCTTCAGCGGCGCGCTTCACTCAACCGGCAACCCGCGCCGGTACATACTCCACCACCGTCTGCGGTTCGGGGATGGGCATGCCATCCTCGCGGAGCCCCTCGATGTGAAACTCGATCGCTGAAGTGATCTCCCGCTCCGCCTCTTCGATCGTGTCTCCCACGGCGACGCACCCGGGGAGGTCCGGCACGTAGGCCGAGTAGTTCGCTCCGGCAAGCTCGATGACCACGGCGTACTTCTTCATCTGTCCCTCCGCGCGATACCGGCCTGCTTCCAGATGCTGTTCAACGTTCCCGCAGCGAGGTCCTTCCCTGGCTTGCCCGGGACGGTCACTCTGCCCGGTCGGGTGTGGTGCTTGAACTGCCGGTGGCTTCCTTCGGTTGAGTGAAGATACCAGCCGTCCGCCTCAAGAGCCGTAATAACGTCTCGAACCTTCACCGTACCATGATGGCAGTAATCTGGATGTTCGCCTATCTGAAGAGGTGCTGTTAGGCGGCATAGAGCGTTCGTGCCGTCCCCAGGATCTCCCGCCGTCGCAGCCAGTTCGGGCTCGCCTCGACCGCCATCCGGCTCGTCATTTCCACTCGCCGGCCGAAGAGAGCCGACAGTTCCGCTTCCATCTGGAGGTGGTCGACGATCGACCACGGATGGTCCGGCTCGAACGACACCAGCACGTCGATGTCACTCTCGGCCCGGAAGTCATCTCTCAGCACCGATCCGAACAGCGCGAGTTCCCGTATTCGCCAGCGCGCACAGAACCCCGCCAACTGTTCGGCGTGACGCGACCTGAGCTCGTCCATCCGTTCCATGACCAAATAATACGACACCCATCTCTCCCGCACCCCCTACCATACCTCCATGCAGCGCCAGGTCCGCGCCGTCGCCGTCCAGGAACGCGGCTATGCCGAGATCGCCTCGGTCGGCCTCCTCCTCGCCATCCTCGTCGGCTTCGCCCTCTTCCTCTACTGCCGCGCCGAAGAACAGACCGTCCCCATCACCGGCCGCACCCAGCGTGTTGCCCTCTCCGAGGAAGACCAGGCCACGCTCGGCGCCGAGGCCTACCGCGACATCCTCGCCGAATCGGCCACCGAGATCGTCCGCACCGGCCCCGAAGCCACCCTCGTCCGCCGGGTCGGCGAACGCATCGCCGAAGTCGCCGATGACCCGGGTTTCGCCTGGGAGTTCACGTTGATCGCCTCCCCCACGAAGAACGCCTGGTGCCTCCCCGGCGGCAAGGTGGCCATTTACAGCGGCATCCTCGAAGTCGCACAGGACGAAGAGGGCCTCGCCGTCGTCATGGCCCACGAGATTGCCCACGCCATCGCCCAGCACGGCGCCGAGCGGATGCTCCAGGAACAGCTCACGCAGGTCGGGCTTCTTGCTGTCTCCGCCACCCTTGGCGGCCTCGACCCCGCGACCCGCGGCACGGTCCTTGCCCTCTTCGGTGCGGGCGCCCAGCTCGGCGTGCTCCTCCCCTTCAGCCGCGACATGGAGAGCGAAGCCGACCGCATCGGGCTCATCTACATGGCCCGCGCCGGCTACAACCCTGAAGCGGCTATCGGCTTCTGGGAGCGGATGGCTGCCGCCCGTGACGGCCCTGAACCGCCCGAATACGCCTCCACCCATCCGAGCAACGAATCGCGCATCGCCGACATCCGGAAGTGGCTCCCCGAAGCCATGGAGGAATACCACAAGGCCACCGAAACCGGGACTACGATGCTGCCGCCGCCGGCGGGGCTCCTGCTTCAGCCAGCGCGCGTTCCGCATGCGGACGCAGCATCTGCATCGGGCTGAGCGGCGCTCCCAGCGAGGCGCACACCCCCCGCAGCAACCCGATCACGCGCCCCAGCAGCACCAGGTCCCCCGGGATCGCCTCCACCGGGTTCGCCCGCATCGCCCCCCGGCGCACCTCCAGCTCCCCCGCCTGGGGAGCGTCTATCGGCCGCGCGTCGAACATCAGTTGCATCAGGGGTAACACGTCCTCCGGCTCCTCGGACTTCGTCTTCACGCCGAGCTCCCGGAACGCCGCGACGATCCCGTGGGGGTCGCGGTCGCCTGCCGCAATCACCAGCCGCGCGAACCCCAGCCGCGCCGCCATCGGCAGTTCCTTCGTCAACCCGAAGTCCAACAGGCCCACGCGCCCGCCCGGCAGCACGAGGATGTTCCCGGGGTGCGGGTCGGCCTGGAACAAGCCATCCACCATGATCTGGTGGCCGTACGCCTCGGCCACCGTCTTCGCGAACGCGGTCCGGTCGATGTTCATCGATTCCAGCCGCTCCCGGTCGAGCAGCCGAGCGCCGTGGATGTACTCGGTGACGACCACCTTCTTCGCCACGTGGTCATCGATGACGCGCGGCACCACCACGCCCGGCACCCCGCTCAGGTTCGCCCGGATGCGCCGGGTCATCTCCGCCTCCCGCTCGAAGTCCAGCTCCAGCGGCACCTGCGACCCGATCTCGTTCACCACCGCCCGGAAGTCGAAGTTCGGCTCCCGCCACGCCACGATCCCCACGATCGTCCGGAGGTTCCGCACGTCCAGCCGCACCAGGCCCGCCACTTCCGGGTACTGCACCTTCACCACCACTTCGCGCCCGTCGGGGAGGGTCGCCCGGTGCACCTGTGCCAGCGAGGCCGCCCCGATCGGCTCCTCGTCGAACGTGGCGAACAACTCCTCCAGCGGCCGCTTCAGCTGCGACTCGATGGTTTCCCGTACCACCGCCATCGGCCGCGCTGGCACCTGGTCCTGCAACCGCGAAAGCGACCGCGTGTAGGGCAGCGGGACCACATCGGTACGCGTACCGATGAACTGCCCGGACTTGATGTACATGCCTTTCAGGTCGACGGCGAGCTGGTAGAGCGCTTCGGCCGCGGCTTCGTGCCGTTGCTCCCATTCCGCGGCCGCGGCCGCTGGCGGGAACTTGCGCACCTTCCGCTGGGTGCGCTTATAGCCGAGGTAGATGCGCGCACCCGTCCGGGCCACGCGAAAGCTGCGGCGAACTCGTTTTGCGTTGTCGAACATGCTTCGGGTTTCCGTCTCCGGCCAGTGTGCCCGCTCGCGCACCCGCCGCGCAACAAAGGTGAAGCTGCCTTCCCCAAAACGGTGAGATTCGATGCGAACCTGGGCCCGAACAACGTCACGGTCGAACTCTCCAGCTGACCGTTGGGATTCCCATTCGGAAACCAGTCGGGATCCCTGTTGGGAACATCCATACTTTCCCAACCTCCCGGGCTCCCTCCCGCCGCGGCCCGGCCGAACACCAACCCCCGCTCGTTCTTCCCACCGGGGATCCGGACGCCGTTCCCCACGGCCTGAAACGCCTCCTTGAATCTGCGATCGGGCCTTTCCCAACACTCCCAACGACCCACCACACATCATCAATGCTTCCTTTAGCCCCGGCCATCTGTTCAGATGGTTGGAGATGTTGGATGCGATCGAGATTCATGTTCAGGGTGGCAACGGCGGCCACGGGATGGTCAGCTACCACCGCGAGAAGTTCGTGCCCCAGGGCGGACCCGATGGTGGAGATGGTGGCCGGGGCGGCCGCGTGTACCTTCGCGCGGTCGATGATGTGTACACCCTGGAACAGTACCGCTCGAAGAAGAAGTTCAAGGCGGTCAACGGCGGCAACGGCGGCCCGAACCTCCGTCACGGCGCCAACGGCGCCGACATCTACCTCGATGTCCCGACCGGTACCGTCGTCCACGATGTCGAAACCGGCGACCTGATCGCCGACCTCGAAACACTTGGCCAGGAAGTCATCATCGCATTTGGTGGCCGGGGGGGCTGGGGCAACAAGCGCTTCGCCACCGCCACCAACAAGACCCCTGGCTACTCCCAGAAGGGCCAGGATGGCGAGGAAGTCGATATCCGGCTCGAGCTCCGGATGCTCGCTGATGTCGGCCTCATCGGCCTCCCGAACGCGGGCAAGTCCACGTTCCTCGCCGCCGTCTCCAACGCGAAGCCCAAGATCGCGAACTACCCGTTCACCACGCTCGAACCGATGCTCGGCGTCGTCAACGTCGGCTACGAACGGTTCACCCTCGCCGACCTGCCGGGCCTCGTGGAGGGCGCCTCCGAGGGTTACGGGCTCGGCTTCGAATTCCTGAAGCACATCCGCCGCTGCCGGGTGCTCCTCCACGTCGTTGATTGCAGCTCGCCCGACCCCGTAACCGATTACGAGCTCATCGAAACAGAGCTCCGCGCCTATGACCCGAAGCTCGATGACGTCGCCCGGGTCGTTGCCGTCACCAAGGCCGACCTCGCCCCGGAGATGGCCGAAGACTCCGCCGCCATCCTCTCCGGCCACCTGGGCAAGAAGGTCTGGGTGGTCTCGGCCGAATCGCAACAGGGGGCGGAGGAGCTCACCGCCGAGCTGATGGCCCTGGTCAACATCGAGAAGGCGCGGGCCGCGGCCACCCCGCCGGAGGACCTGCCCGTCCTCCGTCCGCCCTCCGAGGAGCGCTTCACGGTTGTGCGCGCCGGCGAGCGCCGTTACCTGGTCGAGGGCTACCGCCCGGTCACCTTCGTGCAGATGATGGACACCGGCATGGCCGGCGCCCAGGACGAGATCATCCGCCGCCTCGAACGCTGGGGTATCGCGAAGGCACTGCGCCAGGCCGGCGCCGAACGGGGCGACACCATCGTCTTCGGTGAGGTCGAGCTGACCTGGGAAGGCTGACCTCCCGGCACACCTCGCCAAGGTCGTCCTGCTGTACCGCGCGCCGCGAAGCAGAAGATGGCGTAGCCCGTCACCCGCCCCCGCGCATCGTCCGCAAGCGGAGGTAGTGGGCGATCTCTGCCTCCCGCTCCCCGCGCACGTCGAGGAATAACACCGGGACCGACATCCGCCCCACCTTCGCCGGTTCGCCAACCACGAAGTCCACGCTCCACCGATCCCCGTCCACCCGCGTGCCGTCGACCGTGCCGCCCATCTCGCGGAGGAGCTGCGCCCGGATCTCGTCCGCCCGAAGGTTCCGGACCTCGAGCCGGGTCACCCGCCCGCAGCCGGCGGGAAGATGTCCACGTCGGCGCCCGGGGGCACCGGCGTCTCCAGCATCTGCAGGTAGCGGATCTCCCGCCCGTCCACGAATACCTTGATGTACTCGCCCAGCGTCCCCTCGGGAGTCCAGATCTTCGCCCCAAGGTCCGGGAAGCGCTCGGTCACCGTATCCAGCAGGTCCTTCACGGTGGCGTCTTCGTCCAGGTCCAGGTGCACGTTCTTCCCGCCGACCAGCGGCCGCAGGGTCGCGTAAAAGCGCACGTCCATGCCAGCGATCCTAGCAGGCCGGGCGCCCTCGCCGGGGCTCCCCCCGGGCCGAGACGGAACCGCCCGGATCGCGCATGCTTTGCGGCACAACTACCACCCCCGGAGGGGCCACATGAACCTCATCCTCAACGACCTCAGCCCGTGGCACTGGGCCGCCGGCGGCGCCGTCATCAGCGCCGTCACGCTCACGCTGCTGTTCGTCGGCAACCGCCGCCTCGGCGTCTCCACCGGCTTCGAAAACGTCTGCTCGCTGGTTGTCCAGACGCCCTACTTCACCCGCGACGCGCTCCGCGGTACCAACTCGTGGAGGCTGCCCCTGCTCGGCGGCCTGCTGATTGGCGGGTTCCTCTCGGCAGTGGTGGGCGGCGGCTGGGAGCCCTTCTGGGACCTTGGCATGTTCGATGCCGAGATCGGCTGGGGCAACGGCGGCAAGCTCATCTGGATGTTCGGCGGCGGCCTGCTGATCGGCTTCGGCACGCGCCTGGCCGGCGGCTGCACCAGCGGCCACGGCATCTTCGGCCTTTCCAACCTCGAACTCCCGAGCCTCGTCTCCACAGTCAGCTTCATGGCTGCCGGCGTGGTCACCACGAACCTCATCTACCGCCTCATCCTCTAATCGCTGGAGACTCCCATGATCCTCTTCTACCTGGTCCTTGGTTCCGTTTTCGGGTTCACCCTCAGCCGTTCTGGCGCGGCCGACTACAACTTCATCCAGGGCATGTTCCTGTTCGAAGAGTTCCAGCTCTACGGCATCATCGGAACCGCCGTCGCCCTCACCGCGCCCTCGCTCTGGCTGCTCAAGCGCTACGGCCGCTCCATCACCGGGCAGCCGCTGAAGATCGAGAACAAGCCCGGCCACCGGGGCAACGTCTATGGCGGCATCCTCTTCGGGATCGGCTGGTCCATTACCGGCATGTGCCCGGGCCCGATCCTGGTCAACATCGGCGAAGGCAAGGTCTACGCCCTGGCCGCGCTTGCGGGGACGCTGGCCGGCGCCGGGGCCTTCGGCGCGCTCTACCCGCGCCTGGCCAAACCCTTCCGCCTCCCGCCGCTCCAGGTCGGCACCGGCGAGGGGTAGGGAGCTACACCCGCGCCCAGTTGTTCGTCGTGAAGATGTCCTCGTCCAGCGGGCTGCGCTCGCCCAGCTCGAGCCGGAACCCGGCCACCGCCCCGATCATGGCCGCGTTATCGGTGCAGAACTTCGGCGGCGGGATGCGCACCGGCACCGGGCAGCGCCGCCGGAGCTCCTCGCGCAGGCGCGTGTTCGCAGCCACCCCGCCGGCCACCAGCACGTTCTTCGCGCCCATCTCCCGCGCCAGCCTGGTCGTCTTCCCGGCGAGCACGTCCACCACCGCCTCCTGGAACTCCCACGCGATCTCCGGCGCCGAATACTGCCCAGCCCGGACCACGTGCAGCGCGGCGGTCTTCAGGCCGCTGAAGCTGAAGTCGAACGTCCCGTGCATCCAGGCGCGCGGCAGCTCCAGCGTGCTCGGGCCGCCTTCGAGCGCCGCCTTTGCCACGTGCGGACCGCCCGGGAAGGGCAGCCCCAGCAGCCGCCCGACCTTGTCGAACGCCTCGCCGGCCGCATCGTCGCGCGTGCCGCCCAGCCGCTCGTACTGCCCGTGCGAACGCATGAGCACGAGGTCGGTGTGCCCGCCGCTCACGACCAGGCAGAGCGCCGGGAACTCCGGCTCAGGCCCTTCGACCAGCCAGTTCGCGTAGATGTGCCCTTCGAGGTGGTTGATCCCGATGAACGGCAACTCCCGTCCGAACGCGATCGCCTTCGCCGCGTTGTAGCCCACCAGCAGCGACCCCGCGAGCCCCGGCCCGCGCGTCCCCGCCACCGCCTCGATGTCGCCGAGCGTGCACCCGGCTGCCTCCAGCGCTTCCGTCACCACCGGCACGATGTTGCGGAGGTGCTGGCGGCTCGCAACCTCCGGCACCACCCCGCCGTACTTCGCGTGCAGGTCCACCTGCGAGGCCACCACCGACGACAGGGCGACGCGCCCGTCCTCGATAACCGCCGCCGCGGTCTCATCGCACGAAGACTCGATAGCCAGGACTCTCACGGTTCCAGCGTACCATCACACACGGTCTGTGTGACGGGTTTCACGAGGTGGCGGACACCATGGCACTACCCGTGCTCGTGGACCTCGCCGTCGTGCGGCCCGGAGGTTGCCGCGAGGTACAGCTTGTGCGAGTAAACCACCAGCCCGAGCATCGCCTGCACGTATTCGCGGGCTTCGGGTACCGGCCCGTGTTCGTGCTTCTTCTTACGCATCGCATCCGCGAACCGCCTGGTCACCTCATCGCGGACGAGTGTCGTGAGGGCGTCTACCAGTTCGTCCGCGGAGCCCGTCTCGATCGCCCGGTCGGCAATCGGGATGATGGGACCTTCGCTCAGGCCCGCCGGCTTCAGCCCGGTATACGGCGCACCCTCGCCAGCACGATGGACGCGGACCACCGTCTCGAAGAAGTGCAGGTCCGCTACCTCGCGGGCCCCGTTTCCGGTGCGATGGAGCGGGAGGGCCCGGTTGAAGGCCGCGATCACTTCCGCCTCCCCCTCGGCGGGGACGTAGGGCAGCACGATGCTCACGTTTCCTTCGTCGAGCGCACGCCTCGCGGGCGTGACGACTGGACCATCCATCGAATCGCAATGTGGGGGCATGGAGCAACTCCTGAGGCCAATAGGGCCTATTCCGACATCTCCCATCTTCCGGCGCTTGGCCCGGGCAGAACGAGGGCCAAGCGGTCCGTTTCGACAGGCCCTTCGTACGGACGTGGCGCCGCGCGCGGCAGCGCGCTCCACCCCGCTATGCTTCCCACCAGACTCCCGTCCGGCGGTGACCCATGCCCGCTCCCTCCGAACCCGATACCCGTGCCCGCTTCGCCGCCCAGGCCCTCCGCACCTTCACCGCCGGCGTGTTCGAACGCCTTGGCCTGCCACCCGCCGACGCGGCCGAAGGAGCCGAAGTCCTCATCGACGCCGACCTGGCCGGGATCGAGTCCCACGGTATCGCCCACCTCCCCTGGCACCCGGGCTACGCCCCCGGCTTCCGTCGTGGCCTCGTCAACCCAACGCCCGAGGTGAAAGTGCTCCGCGAAAGTCCCGTTGCCGCGACCTGGGACGCGGATGGCGGGCTGGGCATCCTTATCGCCCGCCGCGCCATGGAGGCTGCGATTGCAAAGGCGAGGGCCACCGGCATTGGCATGGTCGCCGTCCGCAACGGCCGCCATTTCGGCGCCGCGGGCTACTACGCCCGCATGGCCGCCGAGCGCGACATGGTCGGCATGGCCATGTGCAACGTGCCGCCCCTCGCGGTCGCCGCTGGCAGCCTCGACCGCGCCTACGGCACCAACCCCATCGCGATGGCCGCCCCCGTCGAGGGCGATCACCCGTTCCTGCTCGACATCGCCACCACCGCGGTCGCGGGCGGCAAGCTCGAAATCGCCCAGCGCCAGGGGAAGGGCATCCCCGCGGGCTGGGCAGTCAACGAAGACGGCGCCAACACCGGTGACCCTGAAGTCCTGCGCAAGGGCGGCGCCCTCCTCCCCCTCGGCAGCTACCTCGAGACCAGCGCCCACAAGGGCTACGGCCTCGGCCTCATGGTCGACATCCTCACCGGAATCCTGCCCGGCATGGGCTCGGCCCTGTTCGCCCCCCGCCACGAGCAGGGCTGGTGGTTCGCCGCCTGGCGCATCGATGCCTTCCGCGACCTCGCCGGGTTCAAGGCCGATATGAAGCGCATGGCCGACCATCTCCGCTCGCTTCGCCCCGCCGCCGGCGTCGAACGCGTCCAGGTCCCGGGCGACCCCGAGGCCCGCGCCCGCGAGGAGCGCACCCGCCTCGGCATCCCCCTCGACCCCGAGACGATCGAGCAATTAAAGGCACTCGGCGGGGAGTTGGGGGTTCCGTTCCCCTACCCGTAGACCGCCTTGCTCGGGCCACCGGTCTCGCGCACCGCGCGCAGGTCCGCGGCCGCTCCCGCCGCCAGGGCGACCGCGTCGCCGCTGATGGTGATCATCCGGTAGCCCGCCTCCGCGTGCTTCGCTGCCAGCCCGGCGTTCGCGTGGATGCCCGGCGTGACTCCGCGCCCGGCGCACTTCTTCGCGATCAGCACCCGCGCTTCCTCGAACGCCCCGCCATTGTTCATCCCCGGAGGGAGCCCGAGCGTGATGCTCAGGTCTGCCGGCCCGACGTACACCGCGTCGATCCCCGGCACCGCGAGGATGTCGTCGAGCCGTTCCACGGCCTGCTTCGTTTCGATCATCGGGATGCAGGCGATCTCCCGGTTTGCGTTCGCGAAATAGTCTGCCCCCGCGTAGTACGCCGCCCGCGTGGGTCCGTAGCTGCGGGCGCCGTCGGGGTAGTACCGGCAGGCCGCGACCGCCGCCCTCGCCTCTTCGACGCTGTTCACCATCGGAATGATGACGCCCATCGCTCCGGCGTCGAGCATCTTGCCGATGATTCCCGGCTCGTTCCACGGCACCCGCACGATGGGGATGGTCGCCGTCGACCCGATCGCCTGCAGCATCGTGACGGCAAGCTGGTAGTCCACCACGCCGTGCTGCATGTCGATGCACAGCCAGTCGAAGCCCTGGTGGGCCATGACCTCCGCCGAAAAGGAGCTCGGGACCGAAAGCCAACCGCCGTACGTGACCTCGCCCCTCGCCCACTTTTCCTTTACCGTGTTCGTTCGCATAGGTCCCTCCCTCGATCGGCTGTCAGGCGCCAGGCAGCAAATGCAGCGCCTCGGTGTGTCGAGGCCGGAGCGTACCAAAGTGCCGCCGATCGAGTGTGGCGAGTCTTGGTTCGTTGAGCCGTTCTACCACGGCGAGCACTGCCGCAGAGATCCCGAGAGTTAGCGCCACGGCTGGGGTTCGGGGCGCTCCTCCCCCGTGCGGCGCGCCGTGTCAGCGCGACCCGAAGCGGCGATGCCCAGGCTGCGGGGCTTCCGGTGGGCGCGGGCGAGCTTCTCGTCCACTGCCTCACGAATGAGGGCAGCGATCGAGACCCCGCGTTCCTCCGCGAGGCGGCACAACTCCGCCATCTGCGGCTCGTCCAGTTGGACTGTCGTGGGCTGCATACCACCATGATACCACCAGCCGGAGGCCTCCTACCGCCGCCGCAACGCCCGTGGGAGTGCTTCCCGGTTCACGCACGCCGGCGGCTCCTGCCCCGCGAGCACCGCCAGCAGGTTCTTCACTGCCAGGTCCAGCATCGCCGCCCGCGTCTCCACCGTCGCCGAGCCAACATGCGGCAGGAGCACAACGTTGGGCAGCGACAGGATCGGCTCTTTTCCCATCGGAGGTTCGGTCTCGAGCACGTCGAGCGCTGCCCCGGCTATCGTCCCCTGCCGGAGCGCCCGCACCAGCGCCGCCTGGTTAATCACCGGCCCCCGCGAGGTGTTCACCAGCCACGCTGTGGGCTTCATCAGCCCGAGCTCGCGCGCATCCAGGAGGTGGTGCGTCTCGGGCGCGAGGTTCACGTGGAGCGAGACGATGTCCGACTCGCCCAACAGGTCGTCCAGCCGCCTGTACTGGCAGTCGTCAGACCCCTCCGGCGGCGTCTCGAAGGTGTCGTGATACACGACTTCCATCCCGAAAGCCCGCGCCCGCCGGGCCACGGCCCGGCCGATCCGCCCCAGCCCGATGATGCCGAGCGTCTTCCCGCCGATGTCGAACCCGAGCGCCGGTGCCGGGTGGCCACCGGACCACCCGCGCGAAGTCACGTACGTGGCGTTCTCGACCAACCGTCGCGAGGCAGCCAGGATGAGCGCCAGCGTCAGATCTGCCACGGCGTCGCTCAACACCCCGGGTGTGTTGCAGACCGCGATCCCCCGCCGCGTCGCCTCCGGAAGGTCGACGTTGTTGAAGCCCACGCCGAAGTTCGAGACCACGCGCAGCCGGGGCGCGCCTGCCATCAGGGATTCGTTCACGGGCATCAGCGCGCTGCACAGCAGCCCTTCGGCCCCGGCGAGCGCTTCGTGGAGCGCCCCCGCTGGCGTGTCCGCGGCCACCACGCGCACCTGGCACACGGCCTCCAGCCGCGACAGCACTTCCGGCGGCGGCCCGATGGTTACGCAGGCGATGGGCAGCGATGCTTCCACGCGGAAACCGTACAGCCTCCGCCCACCCGCCTCAATCGGCCACCGTGTCTGACATACCCGATTCGCTACACTCGATCCATGCCCTACACGCGCCGCAGCGGCGTCCGCATCCATTACCGGGTGATCGGCAGGGGAAGCCCGCTCGTCCTCGTCCATGGCTATAGCTCCAGCGGATTAACCAACTGGGTCTCCTCTGGCTGGGTCGAACTCCTCTCTGCTCAATACACGCTCCTGGTGCCCGACCTCCGGGGGCATGGCCGCAGCCAGAAGCCCTACGCCACCACTGCCTATTCGGTCTCAGCCATGGCGGAGGATGTCCTCGCCGTCATGGACCGCGAGGGCTTCGGCACTGCGCCCGTGTTCGGCTACTCGATGGGCGGCATGGTCGCGCTCGAACTGCTCCTCGCCCACCAGGAGCGCATCGAGGCCGCCATCATCGGAGGCATGGGCAGCTACTTCCCACGCGCACGGGGCCGCTTCTCGATCGAACGCCAGGCTGACGCAAGCACGGCCCCTCGCCGCAGGCCCGCGGAACTCGTCCGGTTTTTCGGCAGTTACCTGTCGCAGTTCGACCCCATCGCCCTGGACCGCGTCTTCCGCGGTGTCTTCCAGGGCAACCAGCCGGTCGAACCCGCCCGCCTTCACGAAATCCACGTCCCGGTGCTCGTTGTCGCGGGCACGCGCGACCCCTTCTTCGCCCCGGCGCGAGAGCTCGCCGCCTCCATCCCCGGGGCGCGCTTTGTGCCCCTCGCCGAAGAGGGCCACCTCAGCGCCATCCGCAACCCCATCTTTCGGGCCGAAGTCGAGGCGTTCCTGGACCGGCCCGAGCCCGGCTCTCCGGGCCAATGATGGCTACACGGTAGCTACATCGGCCTTAGCGGCCAGTTGCGAATGAACCCACATCCTTCCAGACCAGTTGCGCCCCAGAATGCCCGGCGACGATCATCGTGATCAGGGCAAGGGCAGCGGGCACCAGCGCCACTCCGTAAGTGGCCATGGGAGCCCACTTTGGCAGGTTGAAGCGTGAGCCGTAACGGTCCACGGCCCATACTCCGATGGCCGCGATCGCCAGCAGAACGGCGAAGACGAAAGCGGTATCGCCCTGTTCGGGGTGGTCGCCGAAGCGTGCCCGCACGCCTTCGCTCTGGGCGGCCCGTTTGACAGCGTCTTCGAGCGGCTCGCCGCTCTCCTTCGCCAGGAACGCCGCGGCGGCGCCCGCCATGGCCAGGAGTGCCACGGGCAGGCTGTAGGCTTTCCGCCACGATGTCCGCCAACAGGTCACAGCGAGCGCGATTGCTGCCAGGGGCACAAGCACGACCGCGGCATGGACCAGCAGCGGGTGTGCCGGCAGCCCGGCCAGGTTCGAAATCCCAAGAAATACCACAGTGTGTATCCCAACCTCTGAAGTGGTACGAGTGTGTCGCCGCTGCGATCTTTACTGCTCCAGTGGTAAATGTGGCGTATTGATAGGCCCAATTCGTGCGGCTATACGATCCCCGTATAGCGTGCCAGTGACGTCACATAATTCTTCGTATTAGGTGATCCTGACTTACCCGATGCGCCGGGGCTGCCTGTCAGGCCATCGACAAGCAGCGGCACACGTTTCACAATCCCCTGGGATCACGGTACCGGGGTGGCTCGATGGAATTCCGAGACAACGAACGCGAGACGGCCTTCCGCGCCGAGGTCAGCAGCTTCCTCGATGCCGAGTTCCCGCCCGAATACAGCGACCGGCCCAGCGAATGGGGACTGTTCAACGGTGCGGGGCGGGCTATCCCCGGGTTCATGGAGTTCATGCGAGGCTGGACCGCGAAGCTGAATCAGCGTGGCTGGGGCGCCCCGGCCTGGCCGAAAGAACACGGTGGCGGCGGCCTCAGCGTGAAAGAGCAGTTCATCCTGAGCGAGGAATTCGCCTGGCGCCGCGCCCCCCGGCCCGGCGGCATCGGCCACGGCTGGGCCGGCCCCACCGTCATGGTCTACGGCACCGGCGAGCAGAAGGCCGAGTACCTCCCGAAGATCATCTCCGGCGAACACATCTGGTGTCAGCTCTTCTCCGAGCCCGGCGCCGGTTCTGACCTCGCCTCCCTCCAGACCCGCGCCATCCGTGACGGCGACGACTACGTGGTCAACGGCCAGAAGATCTGGACTTCCGGCGCCCAGCATGCCCACATGGGCATCCTCATCGCGCGCACCAACCCCGACGCCCCCAAGCACCGTGGCATCAGCTATTTCCTCGTCGACATGAAGACGCCCGGTATCACGGTCCGGCCGCTCATCAACATGCTCAACAGCCACGAATTTAACGAGGTCTACTTCGAAGATGTCCGCATCCCGGCGAAGAACCTCCTGGGCGAAGAGAACCGGGGCTGGTACCTGGCGACCACCACGCTCGATTTCGAGCGTTCCGGGATCGCCACCAGCGTCGCCCACCAGCTCATCGTGCGGGACCTGGTGAAGTTCGCGAAGGAGTCGCGAGTGGGTAGCCACACGGTAGCCACCACGCCGCACCTCCGCAACGAACTTGCCGACCGCACCATCGAGGCCCAGGTCGAAGCCCTGATCTGCTACCGGATCATCTCGATGCAGGAACGCGGCGAGATCCCCAACAAGGAATCGTCCATCGCCAAGCTCTTCTCGAGCGAGCTCGACGTCCGCCTCGCCAGCACGGCCATGCACCTCGCCGGGCTCTATAGCCAGGTAACCGACCGCGACGACACCAGCGCGATGGGCGGCCGCTTCCCGCGCTTCTACATGCACAGCACCACCAGCCCCATCGGTGGCGGCACCAGCGAGATCCAGCGCAACATCATCGCCATGCGCGGCCTGGGCCTGCCTCGCGGCTAGACCCGCAAATATGGGTCTACGGCAGTATGGTAATATGGGCCGATGAAGACGACGGTCGAGATCGACGACGAGCTGCTGAAGGCGGCGAAGAAGGCAGCCATCGACGAGGGTGTCACGCTGCGCGAGTTCCTGGAGACTGCGCTTCGCGCGCGCCTCGAGAGCCCGGTTGCTCCGGGTATCTACGGCGGATTTGCGAACCGCGGCGAGCTCTACGATGAGGCCACCTGGTCGATCCTCGATGACATCCGAGATGCTGCCCGGCGCATCCGTGAACGAACAACCGTGGCGGCCCCGGATGGGGAGAACTAACTGACCTCGATTGCCATTGACTCGAACATCGCGGTCGCACTCTTCGAAAGCGATCCTGATCTCGGACCAGTGCTGCGCACCGTCGTGATCGAACGCCTGGAGTCCGGGAGTGGGTTCTTCCTGCCGGTGATGTGCCTGGGGGAGTTCTGGCGGGTCTCCACCGAGAGGCAAGGCATGAACAGGTCGCCTGATGCGACCGCCCGGTTCGTGGCGGAGCTTCTGCAGGAGTTCCCCTTGCTCCTGCCTGGTCCGCGCTACGGCCCCATCCTCTTGGAGCTCCTGGAGTTGCACCGGCCACGCGGCGCGAGTGTCTTCGACTTTCAGATCGCAGCCGTTTGCCTTGAACACAGAGTGGATGCGGTCTGGTCGTTTGACCAGCGGTTTCCGCGGATCGATGGTCTCGCCGTCGTCGACCCTTCCCGGTGACTAACCCGCTCGCCGGGTGATGCGTGCTCCCCCTCGCCCCGCAAACCGCCGCCCCAGCAACCCCTGCAGCCAGCTGATGTCCGCCTGCAGGTGCGCGATCCGCCGCTCCCGGGCCGCCTCGCTCCACGAGTCCACCCGGGCCTCGCGCAAGGCTCGCTCTTCCTCCGTCAGTCGTCTCGCGGCTGCCGCCAGACGCGGCCGCAAGACCCCCAGCGCGTCTTCCCGTCGAGAAACGCCGGCCGCCGCGACCGCCAGGGCGAACAATGGCGATTCGAGCGGCTCCTTGCGGAGCACCTCGGCCGCTTCCTTGCCGGCAGCGTCCCGGCCGGAGTCCGTCAGCCGCAACAGCCGGCGGAAGTGGCCGGTCTGGCCGCGCCCATCCTCAGCCTCCAGGTAACCCCGTTCGATGAGCCGATCCACCCGCCGGTAGAGCGTGCTCCGGGTCGCGTGGACGCCCAGTGCCTGCAGGTGTTCGAGCAGTTCGTAGGGATGGGCCGGGCTCGCGGCGACGGCGGCCAGGATGGGGAAGTCATCGGTCATGCCATCAGCCTCTGCCACTCCGCCCCGGCTCTCCATCGGGGTCTTTCCCGATTGGGAGCATCGGTTCTGCTCATTTGGGAAACGGTCATGGGATGGTTCCCGATCGTCCGAATGGGGGTTCCCGGCTGGGAACAGGGGAACATTCCCACAAGGGAACGGGCGCCAGTCCCAGTTCAACGAGCCCCTGCTGGCGGGGCGCGACGCACCTGGTGGGAAGCTTCCCGGTACCCGGCGTTCGATCGCCCGGGAAGGTCTCGGGATGCCTGGAGGGCAGGTCGCCCGCATCCAGAAACCGTCGCCGCGTTACGCGCGGGGAGGTGAAACCTCCGTGACAGGAAGGTGACTACTCGACGGAACGTGCCAGCCGGTGTCCCGCTGGTGATACGGTTGGCTGGAAATGCAGGGAGAAAACCCGTCGGTCGTCTGCGCGTGGTGCAATGTCTCCGTCTCCCGCTCTCGCTCCAGCGAGAGCGTATCCCACGGGATCTGTGTGCCATGCGCCATTGGCTTCCTCAAGCGGTTGCCGCCCGAGTACCTCCGCTCGATTGCTGAGCCTGACGGAACCGTGACGCTTTTTTCGGGCCACCGTTTCGAGCTGCCGGCCTGAATAACATCACTCCGGCGGGCGCTTCATCCGGCTGCGGCTGGCGATGTCCCTTCGTGCAACCACGGTGAGCGCCGCTCCCACGCAACCTGCCAGCAGATGCTGCCAGTCATACTCGTTGCCGTAGAGCAATACCCGCAGAATCAGCGCCCCGAACAGCGCGGCGAGGCAGCCAATGCGGAGGCTCCGCTGGGGCACCAGCACGGCCAGAGCTGCCGCCACGGCGATCGACGCCGAAGATGACCCGGAATCGAGCGTATTGGCGGCCGCCATCGCAGTGGCATTCCATTCGGCCGCGACCCGCAGGAACACCAGCGCCGGGATGGTGCTCAGCCAGTCTCCAAGGGCGAACACGGCCAGGGTCAGCCGTGGACCAGCCATCCACTCGAGGACCGGTACGAGCAAAATCAGGAACTGGTTGAGGCCGCCGAAACCCGGGCTGTGCTGAAACAACGGGCTGACGGCGAACCGGTACCACTGGCCCTGGCGGAATGTCTCCCAGTCGACGCCGAAATGCTCGGTCAACCACGGATGCAATCCTGCATAAAGGGCGGTGGCCGCCTGCAGCCCCACCACGATGCCCATGATGGTGAGCGACACCGCGAAGCGCCGGACCACTGCCGCGACGGCGGCCCGCGGCCCGCCTGGGGTCACCGCCTCCAAGGAAGCAGCCTCGCCGCCAGGTCCGTCCACGGCCACGAAAGGCTCCCCTCTGTCTCGCCGGCCCGTGCGACCGCGAGCGCCAGTTGCGGGAGCTGGAGCTCGCTGCGATAGACCAGGTAGCGGGGTTCCCAGCGGGGCTGCCATTTCTCCTTGTAGGCGTGCAGGCCTTCGTAATGGAAGAAGCGCGAACCACGGTTGTACAGCAGACGCAGTGCGTGGGTGACGAGCCCGCCGCCTTCCAGGTTTGCGAGAGGGGCCAGGCCAAGGTTCAGCCCATCCATCCCTTCGGCGCGAAAATGCTCGATAAGGTGCACGAAGAGGAAGTCCATGACTCCGTCCTCCGCGTCCGGGCGGCGCCGCATCAGGTCGAAGTTCCCCTCCTTCGATTGGAACGGCGGGATCACGTTCGCGAACGCCTCGATCCGCCCGCCAGGAGAGCGAACGACGTGGACGTATGTCTCGTTGAGGTAGTCGTAGCTGAATTGCCCGAGGGTGAACCCCCGTTCCCGGTGCCCGCCGTCCGCGAGCCAGGAGCCAGACAGCGCCTCCAGCTCGGCCAGCGTCTCTTCGGGGATGGGCCGCGGCAACCGTTCGCACCAGTACCCCTCCTTGCCAAGCCGGTTCACCGTATTCCTGATGTGCTTGAACGACTTCCCCGAAAGCGAGAGGTTGGTGACCGGCACGACCGCTTCTTCTCCGATCTTCATTGCGGACAACCCGGCCTCCCGAAGCTCGGTCGCACCCGCTTCGGTCACCTGGTGGAAGCAGAACGCCCATCCGTTCAGGTCGCAGAATTCGGCGAATTCGCGCACCACGAGTTTCCGCGCGAATTGCTCGCCGATGGGCTCCCCGAGCGCGACGGCGGTCGCCCCGACCATCCGGTAGCCGATGAACGCTTCGCCCGAGCTGGCGAAGAAATAGGTCTTGTCATCGAGGAGGTGAAAATACGCCACGGAGGTTGTCGCGTACTGATCGAGCAGGCCTCGAACGCGCAGGCGTTCCAGGCGCCCCGGCCCGGTACGGTGCAGTACGGGCCGCAAGAGCTGCCAGATCCCGGCGACCAGCATGCCGCTGGCCAGCAGCCGGGCGGAATGGATGAACCAGGTGCCGTGCCGGCTTGCCGGTTCGATAGTGGTTGCCGGCACAACGAAAAGCAGGCGGAGCGCGTTCTCTACCGCTTCCGCGAACGAAGGGGACTCGCGGAACTGCGAGTCCAGCAAGTAGAGCCCCGCGAACCCATAGGCAAGCACGCCGAGTTCTCCAAGGGCCAGCCACAGCAACCCGCGCCGGGCCCGGGCCGGGTCGCTCCGGGCCGGGAACTGGCCGACTGTGGTGATGAGGGCTGCCAGGACGAACCCTGCGGCCGCGACCCCCAGGTAGTCCACGCGTTTGAAGGGATGGGCCATGAGCGAGGCCAGCGTCGCGAGCGCCGCCACCATCCAGGCATGCCGCTTTCCGTGGAGCAACCCGGTCGAGCTGCTCAGCAGCGCCACTGCCGCAGCGAGTAACAGGTATCGCGCGCCGTCCACCGCTTCGATCGGTACCCGGTTGTGGATTCGGCCGAACGAGATGATTGGCTGCCGGACCAGCGCCAGCATGATGTTTAGCAACCCGAGCGCAACCACCAGCCCACTGACCACGCGTCGCGTTCGCGCGCCGGGAACGCCGACGCGCGTCAACCCCGGCCTCCTCGTTTCAGGGTCGAAACGGCCCATGCTCCGGCGAGGAAGGGGACCCAAACTTCGAACAACCGGTAGATGATGACCGCCGCCGCCGCGGTGGCAGTCGCCACTCCGAATGAGACGAACACCGCCCCGAGCGACGCCTCAGCGAACCCCAGACCGGCTGGCAGCACGCCCACGATGGAGAAGAGGACGCCGATTGAATAGGCAACCAGGGCGACATCCAAACCGCTGCCCGTATTCAGGGACAGCAACACCGCCCAAACGGTCGCCACGCCAATGACCTCCACGATGAGCGCGTGGAACACCGGCGGCCAGATCACGCGCAGGTCGCCGCGCAGCCACGATACGGCCGCGTATAGCTCATCGGCCGCCTCTGTGGAGTCGCTGGCCGCCTCCGCTTCGCGCCCGAACCACGCCGAGGCACGTGCCTTCGCTCGCCCCGGCAGGGCATACAGCGTGCGCAAGGCGGATCTGCTCCGCAGGGCGGCCACGCCAACAACAACCTGCCCCAGCAGGTAGACCACGAAGACCGCGGTGGCGAACACTTCGCCCCGGTTCAACTTGCCGTCGATCACCACGACGACGAGCGCCGCCACCAGTGTCGCTGCGAACGCGGCCTGGCCAAGGAGATGTCCGAGCATATATCCCGTGATCACGCGGCCGCGCGGCCAACCTCTCCCCCCGGCCTCCCGCAGGAAGATGGCCAGCCCGCCCATCCCGCCCGACTTGGCCACCGTGTTCAGAAACAGTCCGGCGGTTGCCAGCCGAAGCTGATGCCAGTACGAATCTTTCAGGCCAACGCTGCGAAAGGCCGTGTACTGGAGCGCGCCGTAGTTCGCGACAAAGAGCAGGCTGAGCGCGGCGGCAACTCCCGCGTACCACGGGTTGGCGCCGCGCACCGCTGTGATGGTGCCCGGTATCTCGGACCGGTTGGCGTAGACGAAGACCCCGGCGAGCACGGTCAGGATCAGAACGCCGGCGACCTGGATGTACCGAACCCGGCGCGCCGCGGCAGGTTCCGTCTCGTTCGGTTCCTCAGCCGTTTCGGTCACACACGCAGTGTCGCGCTCGGCGGCCCCGGCCGGAAGTCGCAGGCCCTTTACCTCCGCGACCACAGCCGCAGTGCCGTCGGACTGGGCTGGCCCGGCATCCGCGTCAGGGGTTTCCCCTGTTTTTTCGTCGATTGTGAAGAATTTCCTTTGTCTTTCGGCCGCGCTCAACTTCGGCATGGTACGGTTCAGCGCGGGGTAGAATCGTGGGCCAGCCTGCAGCCACCTGCTGCATCGCTCCCGCATTACCGTTAACTACTGTGTGAAAGAACTGGTGGTGGTGCGTGGGACGATGAGGCCGGGCCTGCTCTTGTACTATTCCGCGAGGTTCTCCGGGCAGGTCGCCCAGAACCTCCTGTTCGCGAGCCTCTTCGTGGTCGCCGGGACGAGCGATAAGTCGGCCGTCGGGCTGAGCTCGCTCCTGATCGCCACCACCGGGGCGTCGCTGCTCTTCGGCGTCATGGGCGGCGCGCTGGCCGACCGCATCGGCCCCGGGCGCGGCATGGCCCTCGGCGCCATTCTCCGGACCCTCGTCATCGCCCTCTGTTTCTTCGAATTCAACGCCGCCGCTGTTGGCGCTGGTGTGATCTTCGCCTACTCGGCCGTCTCCCAGGTCTATTCCCCCTCCGAAATGGCGATGGTTCGCGTCCTCTGCGGCAAGGGCCGCGCTACCCCGCACTCGCTCGGCGTGGCCCTGCAGTACGCCGGCCAGGGAGTGGGCATGCTCGCCCTCGCTCCGTTGCTCTTCGTTATCGGCGGGACGCAGGCGATGCTGGCGGGCGCGGTCGTCGCCGGGGTCGCCCTCTCCGCCATCACGGTCGCGCTCTCCCTGAACCATGGAGGCCCCGCCCGCGAACCTTCGGGCGACCACTCCTCGCTGCGCGACTCGCTCCGGGTGTTCAAGCGCTCCCCCATGGCTCGCGATGCCCTCGCGGTCCTCGCCGTGCAGACCATGATTATCCAGGGGATCGTTGTCGCGCTTCCCCTCTACCTCCGTAACGACATCTCCCTCGGCGAGGAATGGGGGATTTTCCTCGTGGCCCCGGGTGTGGTCGGCGTCCTGGCGGGGCTCGCCTGGTCAGCCGCTGCTGTCACGGCCGAGGTCTCCCAGAAAGTCATGCGCCTCGCCCTGGTCTCGATGGTTATCGGCGTATTCGCCCTGGCCTCCCTGGACTACGGCCTGGAAGCGGTCCTCACCTTCAGCCAGGTGGGCCCGCTCGTTAACCTCGAAGCCAGTCTCAATACGACCTTCATCGTGGCGTTCCCGGTCGCCTTCCTCGTGGGCCTGGCGGTCACCCTCGCCCTCGTTTCTGCGCGAGTCGCTCTCACCGCCGCCGCTCCGCTCGCGCACCAATCGCGCGTTTTCGCTGTCCAGGCCACCCTCACCGACTCCTTCGTGGTACTTCCGCTGCTGCTGATGGGCATCGGGGTGGAAGTCGCTGGCGCGCGCCCGGTACTGGCGGCGATGGGCCTCATCGGCGCAGCCACGTTCGTCTTCATTCAGCTCCCGCGCTTCGTGCCGATACCGCTGCCGCTGCCGCTGCATCCCCACGCGCACAAACCCGCCCTGGTCCCGGTACCCGTCGAGACCGACTGACCCGCTACTCCGGCTGTGCCACCAGTTTCGCCAGCTCCAGCCGGAAGGCTGATTCGTCTGCCGCGAACCCAAACCGTCCCAGCTCCTTCCCCTCCGCATCGAGCAGCACGAACGCGGGCACGCCTGTAACGCCGTAGCGCTCGTCCGCTGTGTCGCGGTCGGTGGACTTTTCGACGAAGACGAGTTGCTCACGGTACCCGGCCATGACCCCGTGCACGAAGAGCATATCGTCGCAGCGGGCGCAGCTGGGGCTGGTGAACCAGACGAGTGTGCCCCGGCCGTCGGCCCGCGGATCGGCCGCCGACGGCAGCGTCCCCGGGTAGTGGTAGATGGTGTGTTCGGTCCCCGAAATGGCGATGACCGCGCCGCCGGCGTTCTGTTCGGCCAGCGCCTGCGTTGCGGGGTCGATCGGCGATTCGCCCCCGGCCTCGATGAGTACCCAGACGGCGAACCCAAGCGTGGGGAACACCATGAGGGCCGCCATCAGCCAGGTCTTCCACCCCCAGCGGGGGTTCCACCAGCCCGGGCGGCTCGCGATCTCCATGGTCCCAGTGTAGGGGCCGCCCCCGTCAGGAGAGAGTCAGCTCCCGGCGGCCAGGACCCCGGGCCGGCGAGCCCCGACCGTGAGGGAGGGGACACGCACTCCGCGCCCACAAACGCAGTCCTCGCGCGGGGCCTGGCGTAGTAGCCGCGGGCGGGAATCCGCGCTGGGGCCACGTCGCACCCTCCCTCACGGTCGGGCCTCGCGTGTCGGGGGATTGAGGTCTGCCGGCCAAATCGTCCGCGAGGCCCGGCACGGTCGATGCGGGTGAGTGAGCGGCGAGCCCCGACCGTGAGGGAGGGGACACGCACTCCGCGCCCACAAACGCAGTCCTCGCGCGGGGCCTGGCGTAGCAGCCGGGGACGGAAATCCGCGCTGGGGCCACATCGCGCCCTCCTTGACAGTCGGGCCTCCCGTGTCGGGGGATGGAGTGTGGGGATGGGTTAGAATTCGTCCGTGAGTGGGCCTGCTGGGTATTTCCTCACCTTCACCACGTACGGGAATCGCCTCCACGGTGACCCGCGAGGGAGTATTCATCGGCGTCAGAATCTTCTCGGCACGCCTGCCTTGCCAGTCAACCCCGCGAGGCAACGCTTCGAACGCGAGCTATTGACCCAGGAGCCGGTGCTCTTCAGCGAAGAACAACGCAGGACCGTTGCGCGTGCCATCGCCGGGGTTTGCGAACACCGTGCCTGGCGCCTCCATGCGCTCAACGTCCGCACTAATCACGTCCATGTCGTGGTCACAAGCGAGGCCCCCATTGACCAGGTTCTGAACACCTTCAAGGCCTACGCGACGCGAGGGTTGCGCGAGTCCGGCCTGGCGAGAAGCGGAGCTCGAACCTGGGCTCGCCATGGGAGCACACGTTTCCTGCGGGATGAGCAAGACGTCATCGACGCCGTGTCCTACGTGCTGGATTACCAGGGTGATGACCTGGGAGGCACGATTGGCCCGGGTGAGTGACATGCGAGCCCCGACCGTGAGGGAGGGGACACGCACTCCGCGCCCACAATCGCAGTCCTCGCGCGGGGCCTGGCGTAGTAGCCGGGGAGGTACCGCCATGCTGGGGCCACGTCGCACCCTCCCTCACGGTCGGGCCTCGCGTGTCGGGGGATTGAGTTTCGGCCGGCCAAATCGTCCGCGAGGCTCGGCACGGTCGATGCGGGTGAGTGAGCGGCGAGCCCCGACCGTGAGGGAGGGGACACGGATTCCGCACCCACAAGCGCAGTCCTCGCGCGGGGCCTGGCGTAGCAGCCGGGGACGGGAATCGACGCTGGGGCCACATCGCACCCCAACCGCCGGTTGGGCCTCGCGTGTCGGGGGATTGAGTTTCGGCCGGCCCAATCGTCAACGAGGCTCGGCATGGTCGATGCGACGGTGTAAGCGGCGAGCCCCGACCGTGAGG
>PQAO01000013.1 GCA_003104995.1 Dehalococcoidia bacterium | reverse complement strand
GACGCTGCAGCGCGTCATTCCTGGCGCGCCTCGGATTGCTCCCTCGAACGCCGCAACCGCCCCGGGGAGTGGCCTGCACTTCGCAACCCCTGCGATCGTGGTGGTGCCAACGCTGCAGCGCGTCATTCCTGACGCGCCTCGGATGGCTCCTTCGAACGCCGCAACCGCCCCGGGGAGCCACTTGTGCCCCAACGCCTCCGATCGTGGTGGCGCCGACGCTGCAGCGCGTCATTCCTGACGCGCCTCGGATTGCTCCCTCGAACGCCGTAACCGCCCCGGGGAGCCACTTGTGCCCCAGCGCCTCGTGATGCGCGAGTACGACGACGGCCGCGTGACCAGCCTTGCGGATGAGGAGGTGCACCGCCTGGTGGACGAAGCGTTCGCGGGGGTGGGAGTGGGGGTGGGGATCAGCTGCCGGCCATGCGACCGAGGCGATCGCTTACTCCCCGCGGGTCGGGGTGGCCGTGTTGCTGGAGCGCGGTTTCAAGTATGCCCCGCCATGCCGGGTCCGAGAGGTCCAGGAGGGCCCAGCTGTCGCGCGTCAGCAATCGGCGGCTCACCTCGGGCGTGACCGGCACGATGCCGTGTTCGAGCGCGACTGTGGTCAAATCCTTCCCGATGGCGAGCAGCTCATCTTCCAGCGAGTCCGTGGTGTGTCCAGCCGAGCGAGCGACGAGTTCCAATGCGGCCTTCATCGCCACGGCCACGGGCGCCACACTCCCCGGCACCGGGGCTGAATCCAACCAGCGAAGCGTGTCCCGGGCGATCTGGGAACGGAGAGCATCGAGGGGCCCGTCCTCCAGGGAGTCCATCGCCCGGTTTACGGTGCGCCCGAACTCATCGAGGAACTGAAACACCTGCAGCCGGTCGGCTTCGCGCATGACAGCCCTCCCAAGTCGTGGTGGCGCCAAGAACACGGTACTCGAACAGCTTGCCCGATCACACCATGGTGTGGGTCGAGGATATCGAGCAGGCGGCCAAAGCGGCGGCGCGACGGTGGCGGTCTTGGCGGCTCGGGGCTCAGGCCGGTGCGGACGCGCTGTTCGAGTTCGGCGCGTTCGTAGCTATCAGGGTCGTTCGGGCCTGCCATGGGCGGCCTCCGTCGTGGTTCAGCGCTTGAAGAAGCCGGCGTTGATGCGTTCGAACTCGAGCTGGTCGGGCGGGAGTTCCCAGACGGAGACGATGGCATCGACCGGGCACACGTGGCGGCAGGCGTTGCAGTCGATGCAGCGGTCGGGGTCGATGTAGTACATGGGGGCGTCGGGAGAGGTGTCGATGCAGTCGACCGGACAGACGTCGACGCAACCACCGTCCTTCACATCGATACAGGCTTTGGTGATGACGTAGGGCATGCGCGGGGACTATACGCCGCGCGAATCGGGACGGGGAGCCGGGCAAACCGGGCTCCCCACGATGACCCGGTTAGACCACGCCGAACGCGAGCATGGCATCGGCGACGCGGAGGAAGCCGGCGATGTTGGCGCCGAGGACGTAGTTGCCCGGTGCGCCGTACTCCTCGGCGGTTTCGTACACGGTGCGGTGGATGTCGCGCATGATCTGCTGGAGGCGGGCTTCGGTGTGTTCGAACGTCCAGTAGTCGCGGCTGGCGTTCTGCTGCATTTCGAGGCCAGAGGTGGCGACCCCGCCAGCGTTGGCGGCCTTCCCAACGCCGAACGCGACACGCGCTTCGAGAAACGCGCGGATGCCGTCGGGCGTGGTGGGCATGTTGGCGCCTTCGGCGACGGCGATGCAGCCGTTCTTCACGAGGGCAGCGGCGTCTTTGCCGTTCAGCTCGTTCTGGGTGGCGCTGGGGAAGGCGACCTGGCAGGGGACCTCCCAGATGTTGCCATCGGGGACGTAGCGGGCGCCCTTCTTGCGCTCGGCGTAGGCGGAGACGCGGGTCCGTTCGACTTCCTTGACCTGTTTCAGCAGTTCGAGGTCGATGCCGGCATCGTCGTAGACGACGCCATCGGAGTCGGAGCAGGCGATGACTTTGGCGCCGAGCTGTTCGAGCTTCTGGATGGTGTAGATGGCGACGTTGCCGGAGCCAGAGACGATGCAGGTCTTGCCTTCGAGTTCCTGGCCGAGGACCTTGAGCATCTCGGCAGCGAAGAAGACCGAGCCGTACCCCGTGGCTTCGGTTCGGACGCGAGATCCGCCCCAGCCGAGGCCCTTGCCAGTGATGACGCCGGATTCGTACTGGTTGGTGATGCGCTTGTACATGCCGAAGAGGTAGCCGATTTCGCGGCCGCCAACGCCGATGTCGCCCGCGGGGACGTCCTGGTACTCGCCGACATAGCGGTGGAGTTCGACCATGAAGGACTGGCAGAAACGCATGATCTCGTTGTCCGACTTGCCCTTGGGGTCGAAGTCGGAGCCGCCCTTGCCGCCGCCGATGGGGAGGCCGGTGAGGGCGTTCTTGAAGATCTGCTCGAAGCCGAGGAACTTGATGATGCCCAGGTAGACCGAGGGGTGGAAGCGCAGGCCGCCCTTGTAGGGCCCGAGGGCGCTATTGAACTGGACGCGGAAGCCGCGGTTGACCTGGATCTCGCCCGTGTCGTCCTGCCATGGGACGCGGAAGATGACCTGGCGCTCGGGTTCGCAGATGCGCTCGATGACCTTGCACTCGACCAATTCGGGGCGCTTGGCGAGGACAGGGCCAAGGGATTCGAGGACTTCGCGGACGGCCTGGTGGAACTCGGCTTCGGCGGGGTTGCGGCGGATGACTTCCTGGAAGACGGCTTCGAGGCGTTCGTCGAGGCTTACCACAGGGCGGCAAGCCGGCAGAGGTAGGAGGGGGTGCGCATGTGTAACACCTAAATTTCGGGAAAGTTTTCACAAAGTCTAACGGCACGGGTGAGCGTCGGCCAGTGCAAAAAGCGGAGATTCACAAAGACCACGCAACATCGGTGCAGGCGTCGCGGCAGCGAGGCGGCTGTCGTTACGGGAAGTCGCTGCCGGGGACGCTCTCGGGGTCGTTGACGAGTTCGCCCCAGCGGCGGGCGAGCACGTCGAGCGGGGCCGGTGGAGGCGTCCATGGGATGCCCCGAACGATGACGCCGCGGTTGGGAGCATGCTCGACCAGGCCTTCGCTTTCGAGGCGGCGGAAGGCTTCGCGGACGGGGGTCTGGCTCACGCCCCAGCGGGCGGCGACTTCTTCCTGGCGGAGGTGTTCCCCTTCGCGGATGTTCCCGGCCATGATCGCGGATTGGAGGGCCTCGTAGACGAGGTCGGCCTTGGTCTTCCCGGGCTTACGCAGTGCCATTGATCCTAGGATAACGGGTTGGCGGGGAAGAGCGGGGCAGGCCCTCACCCCCTGCCGGCCGCGACGGGAGAGGGGAGCGAGGATGGGATGGGCAGAGCTGGCGGGCGGGTGACCGGCGCTCCCGTTGCGGGAGTAGAATCCGGGCGCATGGAACTCAATGGAAAAGTGGCACTGATAACCGGGGCTTCCCGGGGGATTGGCGCGGATGTGGCCCTCGAACTGGGGCGGGCAGGCGTGGCGGTGGCGGTCTGCGCGCGGACGACCGAGGTGAAGGACAAGCGGCTGCCGGGGACGATCTATTCGGTGGCACAGGCCATTCGCGATGCTGGCGGGACGGCCGAGGGCATCGTGATGGACATGCGCGAGCCGGAGTCGATCGCGGCAGGGGTGGCGAAGACGGTGGAGACGTTCGGGCGGCTCGACATCGTGGTGAACAACGCGGCGATCCTGGTGCCGGGTACGCTGGAGAGCATCCAGCCGCGGCACATCGACCTCATCTGGCAGGTCGACCTGCGCGGGCCGATCCTGCTGATGCGGGAGGCGGTGCCGCACCTGCGGAAGGCGGGGGGCGGGCACATCATCAACGTGTCGTCGCGGGCGGGGGTGTTCCCGGGGCCGGGGCCATACCCGGAGGCGCGCCGGGGCGGGGCGTTCTACGGGATGATCAAGGCGGGGCTGGAGCGGTTCTCGCAGGGGCTGGCGATGGAGTTGCAGGACGACATGATCGCCGTGAACGTGCTTTCGCCGCAGGGACGGATCAAAACGCCGGGCAACGTATTCGCGCAGAACGACCCCCAGAACCCGGACCTGGAGTTCGAGGAAGCGGCGGCGATGGCCAAGGGGATGCGCTGGATCTGCGAGCAGCCGGCGGCGTTCACGGGGCACATCCTGTTCGATGAGGACCTCTGCCGGGAGAAGGGGCTGCTGTGAGCACCACATCTTCCAATTTTTGAACTGGTGTAGGGACACGCGGGCCGGACGTAGGGGGAAAACGCGGCAGCAGCCACGAAGAACGGGGCAACGACGACAGGGTCGCGAGCCACAAGCGGCAGGGTGAGGATGATGAGAACGAGAGAGAGGCGGATGAACCAGTAGCCGTGGTGTCGCTCCTCGCGGCTCCGCCGGGTCCAGGCTTCGGTGGGCCGGGGACGACCGTTAGTAGGCGTCCTGGCGGTCGCTAATCGCGAAGACCCAGGCCACGTCACCGTCAATTTTCAGGAAGATCCTCCAATCTCCAGAACGCAGCCGCCAGTCGTTCGAGCCGCTGAGTTTCTTAAGGTCACCCTTCCCGGTGTTTCCGAAGTCTCGAAGGGTCAGCATTATTCGCGTCGCCTGCCTTGCGTTCCGGGCGGAGACCTGGACGATTTGCTCAACTCCGGCGTGATACCAGAGAAGTTCACGCCTCATCCGGCTCGACGGCCCCGCTTCGCCAGGATCGCTTCGAGCACGCGGGAGCTCTCACGAACGAACTCCGGCACAGTTTCGTCGGTCTCCGGGGCCAAATGCACGATCTTGAGCCACTCCTCGTCGCTGATGGGCTCGATGAGGTCGAGCACTTTGCCGGCGGCCTCGTAGTCCTCAGCCTCGAACAGGCGGTCGTACTCAGCGCGTAGCTCTGCCTGCGTCTTCATGGGGGGAGTTTACCACTCTGGCGTGGCGGGGATTCACTGCGTGGGGCCATCAGCGCAGTACGAGCCATATGGCAGCGGCTGCGATGGCGGCGAGGACGACTGCTTCGAGCACCATGACAGGGCGCACCCTGGCGGGCAGTTGCCGGGTCCGCAGCGCCCAAACCACCGTCGCGAAGAGCACAAGCGAGAACCCGGCCGCCATCAGCGCGGCGTTCGCCAGTGAAGACAGCATGACAACGATGGAGATGGCGAAGACGAGCGGAGCGGCCCAGGTCTCCCGCCAGCCTGTGTTAGCCGACACCGCTCAGCTTCTTCTTCTTGCTGGCGACGTAGTCGACCAGGATGTACTCACCGAGCTTGTCGGGGGTGGTGTAGAAGACGCGGCCCTTGTTGATGCGCGCGACCTGGTTGACGAACTCCTTGAGGTAGTAGTTCCGGTCGAGCATGAAGGTGTTGATGGTGATGCCCTTCTGGGTGCAGCGCTTCACTTCCTTGAGCGTCTCGCGGATGGTGATGGGGCTGGGCGGATAGGCGAAGTAACTTCGGCCCTTCTCCAGGTGGGCGGTGGGTTCGCCGTCGGAGATCATGATGATCTGGCGAGTGCCCTGGGTGTGCTTGGCCAGGAGCTTCTGGGCGATCATCAGGGCGTGGTGCATGTTCGTGCCGAGGACCGATTCGTCCCAGCGGACGTAGGGGAGTTCTTCGGCCTTGAGCTCACGGGCATAGGCACTGAACCCGATGATGTAGAGGCTATCGCGCTGGTACTGCGATGAGATGAGGTTGTTGAGGGCGAGGGCGACCTTCTTGGCGGCCTGGAAGCTGCCGCGGAGGGCCATCGACCAGCTGAGGTCGAGCATGATGACCGTGGACGTCTGGGTGAGGAGCTCGGTGCGTTCGACCTCGAAGTCGTCGGGCTTGAGGTGGATGGGCGTGCCGGGGCCCTCGCGGTACATGGAGTTCATGATCGTCTTCTGAATGTCGAGGAGGAACGGGTCGCCGAACTCGTACTTTTTGGTGGTATCGGTGCGTTCGCCGCCGGAGCCGGTATCGCGGATTTCGTGCTTGCCGAAGGAATCGGCCTTGAGCTGGTTATAGATCTCGATGAGGGCGCGCTGGCCGATCTTGCGGGTACCGCGGGGGGTGAGCTCCCACTGGTTGCCCTTCTTCCGGATGTAGCCGGCCTCTTCGAGGATTTCAAGGAACTGCTTGAGCTGGTCGAGGGTCTCGCGGGCCTCGGGGCCGAGGAGGTCTTCGAGCTTTTCGGCGTCGATGTCGTCGATCTCGCCGCCGTACTGGGTGCGTTCGAGCTGGCGTTCGAGCTCATCGATGGACTGCATCTGGTCCATGAGGTTCATGGCGGACTGGAGGTCGATCTCCTCATCGCCGCGGAAGGGGTACTGGTTGCGGAGGTCGCGCATGGGGTAGAGGTATTCGAGGTTCTGGCCGAGCTCGTTGAGCGCCTGCTGGAGCTCGGAGTCGCCGAGCTTGTCGCCGAGGAGGTCCTGGAGCTGCTGGCGCATCTCGCCGGGGAGGGAATCGAGGAGCGACTGCATCTGGCCCATCTGGTGTTGCATCTGCTGGATGAGCTCATCGAGGGACTGCGGGGGGTTATCGCCGAAGAGGTCGCCGTACTGCTGCATGAACTGGTCGAAGTTCGGCTCTTTGCCGGCCATCTTGTCCTGCAGCATCTGGTTGAGGTCGCGGACCATGTCCTTCATGCGCTGCATGTCTTCGGGCGACATGTTGGCGATCTGGTTGTACATGTCCTTAAAGAAGGTATCCATCATGGCCTTCTTCAAGGATTCGAGGAGTTCGTTGAAGCGGGCCTGGGCCTCGGGGTCCATGAACTCGTAGTTCTGGAGTTCCTTCACCTGGCCGGGGACGTCTTCGGGGAGTTCGCTGAGGAACTGCTTCTTCTTGTTGGCGATGTTGCGGAGCATGTCGGCGAACTCGCCGGGCTGCTGTGACGCGCCTTGCTGCTGGCCGCCCTGCTGGCCACCTTCGGAACCCTCGGACTGGTCGCCCTGCTGCCCTGGCTGTTGCTGGCCCTGCTGGCCCTGGGGCGATTGCTGTCCGGGCTGCTGCTGGGCCGAACCCTGGGGAGATTGTTGGCCCTGCGGGGACTGCTCGCCCTGGGGCTGACCGCCCGCTTCTTCGAGGCGGCGGTCGAGGGTGTTCTGCTCCATGTCGAGGATTTCTTCGAGCTGGCGCTTGAGGTCATCGAAGATGGAGGAGAGGTCGAAGCGGTCGAGCTGTTGGCGGCGCTGCTGGCGAAGCTGCTGGAGGAGGTCGCGGAGGCCCTGCATGCGGTCGCCCATGGGGTTGCGCATGCCGCGCTGGAGGAGGTTGCGGAGGGCGTGCTGGAGGTCGCCGAAGTTCATGAGGTCATCGGTGAGGTTATCGAGGATGTCTTCGGCCTGGAGGGCCGGGACTTCCTGGGTGCCATCCCACATGGAGTAGCGGTAGCGCAGGGCCATGGAATCCTCCGGGGCGCGCGGGGCACGCCAGATAGGGTGAGGGTAGCGGAATCGGGGAGGGTTGTCAGGCGGGAGGCCGGATAGCGCCATGGAGACAGCGACCAGCGGTAAAGGCAGATTGATGCGGCCGCGCCATGCGGTGCATACTCATCGCAGAACTCACCCTCGAGCGGGGGAGCAGGAGGGAGCGGTGCTCGAACATCACCTCGAACCAGGGGCCCTGTTACGCCTTGTGGAGGAGCGGCACGTCCGCTACCTCACCGAGCTGGAGATGCGCTATCTCGCGTTGATCGAACTGGGCTACGCGAACGCGGAACTTGCGGAGCTGTTCTGCGTGACGGAGGCCACGGCCCGGCGCCACGTTAGCGACCTCGTTCACAAGGTGTTCGACCCGACCCGGATGGCCGGCGACCGGGCGAAGCTGCAGGCGTGGACGAGGAGGCACTTCGCCTGCTGCACGCAAGCCGCCGCCGAGATGATCGAAAACGCGCGGAAAGACTCACGCAGCGATCAACAGCGAGGATCTCTCGGAGGGTAGTGTGCACTTCCGGAGGTGGTACGAATGAGCGTCTTAGCGCCGAAGGGGAATTGCCCGATCATCATCGACCACGTGGTGGTTCACGGTGGCTGACGACCAAACTGACAATAACGCTTGCCATCGCGGTCGCAGCAGCCATCCTTCCAGCATCGTTCTCTCCCCAATCGGCCTCCGCGTACGAACTTTGCGGGTGGGTCGGTCAGTCGTGGGTCTGCGGTGCCCGATGGAATAGCCATTCAGCTTCTTGGCATGATAATACCGGCTGGACCGGATCCAAGCAGACCGCAGTAAGTTCGGCTGGCGCGAAGTGGAATGCGGTTCCGGACACCTTCTCTCTCACCTATGACTCATCCCCTTACGGCCCATACCAGGCAACGGTTGGATTGGCCAACCTGGACGTTCTTGGTATCCCTTATCCAGGAGCGACCTGGACTTATACTGCCCCGGGAGATATCTACAACATAAATGGTGCACAATCCCTGCTGAACTCCACATGGACATGGAATACCACTGGATACTTCAACGTATCCACGAAATCGGCTGACGTCATGACAGTCATCCTACACGAAATGGGGCACTGGATGTTCCTTAACCACCCATGTGCAACTCAACCCGGAGCAGTGATGTGCTCTCAGCCAGTGGCAAAGTGGAACCTCACCAACGACGATATACAGGGAATGCAGGCCCTTTACTACTAGGCCAACACCGTCATGAGGACCGCGTTGTTATCCGGGAATTATGGAGAAACACCTTGATGGAGACTAAAATTGGCTTCCGCATCCGCCACGCGGTTATGTCTTTCGTTGGACTGAGTCTTGCCCTCACGTTTGTCAGTTGCGACACAGGCCCGCAAAGTCCCGCAAGCAGTGGCAGTGCCCCGGGCGACGGCGTCGCTGTGGGCGACACCATCCTTCTCAGCGCGTTCTGGTGGCCGCTTCCTCCGGTCGACCTCGTGCAGTGGGCGGATGCGGGCGTGGAGGGGTTCGTGGTCGATGTTTCTGAGCCTCGCTGGTCCACGCCCACGGGCGACGCGCCCGCGGGCTGGTCACCGGGCGCCGCTCTGCCCGAACCAGTGGTCATCTTCCGTGAAGTCACCGTCCGCGTGACCAGCACGCTCTTCGGCGATATCGGTGGCGAACTCCACGTCGCGGTGCTCGGTGGCGATCGTGACGGAGCGCGCATGGCAGTGGACGAGGGCTTCGTGCCAGCTTTGGCGCCTGGGGACCAGGTGTTGCTGTTCGTGATGCAGCCGCCGGCAGGCTGGCGCCTCGGCAAGGGGAACTTGGAACTCCTCCAGGGTTATGTCGTTAAGGATGGGACGGCCATCGGGACGGGAGGCCAAGAGCCCATTGCGGCGTCGGAGCTGCGAGACCAGGTCGTGTCAGAGTTTCGCAAGCTGGGAGGACGACAGGCGCCCGCCCCCGGTGCAGCCAACTGACGACGAAAATACTTACGGAGTCGACGTGCGGAGGCTCCTGATGAACCCGATCACACAGCCCGCAGTGGCACAGGGCTGCCCCAAAGCGGCCTACCCTTCCCTCGACGAGGACTCACCCGCCGATGCGCCGGTACTAATTGAGCCGGTGGAAGGGAGGCCGGAATTCCAAATCAATGTATTCGTGCTCGGACGGGCGGAATCGACCATGCTGGGAGGGGCCCAGCCCTACCTCAGGCTGCCATTCGAAATGGCATGTTCACCAGCGCATGTGTGTTGGGAGGTTTCGACCGCTGTCTACATCTCTGAGGACGGAGTACGGAACCCGAAGGTGGTTCTCGAAGCGATGGAATCGGCTGCGGGCTATAGGACCCTTCCTCAGCATCCAGCTGGACGCCCTGAGTGACCTTGCGCGGTTCCGCGTTCTGTGTACCGCTGGCCCTCTTGCTGCTGGCGGCAAGCTGCACCTCTGGGGGAGGCGCTCCCGCAACTGCGACCCCGGCAGCCGGGTCGGGCCCCACGGCTCCGGCCGCTTCAACCACGGCCGAGACGGCGCCTACGCCCGTCGTGGTCGAACCCGGGGAGTCGGAATGCGTGGCTCTGAGCCCTCCGCACGAGCCGCCGATGCCAGTAGCCATCGGCGGAGACCCGTTCTGCGTTGCATGGGAGTCCCCCTCGTCCCGTATGGACGGGTTCCTGGTGACTATCAGTTTCAGCCCATCGGGAGAGACGTTCAGCTACCGCCTCGGACCGGGGGCCAGGTCCCTCGCCCTGCCTCCTGAATCGCGTCCTCGGTCTGCAACCGACGGCTTGAGTGAGTGTCTTCCTCGCCAGTCGTACCAGGTCACTGTTTTCGGCATCAGCGATGGAGCAACCAGGCCGATCGGCTCCCGGGCTGTCTCGATTGAGTGCGCGCCGCGAGTGATCGCCTCTACTACCCGCCTGCGAGCTTGACCCGGTAGCCGCGGCTTTCGAGGAGGGCGGCGAGGCGTTCGCGCAGGTCGCCCTGGATGACCAGGTTGCGGCCCTCGCGGGTGCCGCCGGCGCCAACCTGGGCCTTGAGCGCCTTCAGGAGCGTGTCGAGGTCGGCTTCCGAGCCGGGGAGGCCGGTGACCAGGGTGGCGGTCTTGCCGCCGCGGCCGGCCTTCTGGCGGTGGACGCGGACGACGCCGTCGTCGGGGACGGCGGGCCCGGTTGGCTCGGCCTTCGCGCCGGGCTTCTCCACTGGCTTGCGGTTGCCCGTGTACGCCACGCGGCCGCTGTCGGTGGAGTAGACGAGGCGGGAGGAGTTGTTCGGGCGGGTCATCGGTGAGCCGTGGCTAGCGGTCGCCGCCGCGGAGGAAGTCCTCGACGTCGCGGAGGATGTCGTCGGCGGAGGGGAGCTCGCCCCCGGCTTCGGGCTGGACTTCCCCGTCGCCTTCGCCGTAGCCCTCCTCGAGGGTGCGGACGTAGGAGGCGATCTGGTCGTCGCCACGGGAAGCTTCCTCGACGCGGCTGGCGAAGGCCGTGACTTCGTCTTCGAGGTCGCCGATGGGCGGGGCGATGCCGAGGACGGGTTCGAGGGCGTGCAGGAGGGCGAGGGTGGCGGGCGGGTTCTCCTCGACGTTGAGGTAGTGGGGGACGCCGGCGGCGAGGCTGATGAGGTTCGCCCCGCGGCGCCGGAGCGAGTCGTGAAGGACGCCGAGGATGCCGGTGGGGCCCTGGTAGAGCGAACGGCCCAGGCCGAAGCGCGCGGCAAGGCGGGGGTCGGCCGAAGAGCCGGTCACGGGGATGGGGCGGGTGTGCGGGGTGGCCGCGGGGCGCGCGACAAGGGTGCAGATGAGGGACGGGTTGAGTGCTGAGATGGCATCGGTGAGGCGTTCGGAGAAGGTGCGCCAGCGGAGGTTGGGCTCGGCGCCCATGACGATGACCAGGTCGTTCGGGGCATCCGGCATGCGGGCGAAGTAGGCCTCGTTCTTCGGCCAATCGAGGCGGCGGACGCCTTCTTCGTCGATGCGGACGTGGGGGCGGGAGTCGGTGAAGACGTAATAGTCCTCGGGGTCGACGGTGAGGAACTGTTCGCCGTTGTAGGCATCGACGAGGTGCTGGGCGGTATCGACGGTCACGGTGCCGGTATCGCTCCAGCCGGTGAAGGCCATGATGACGACGGGAGAGCGGAGGCCGGGGACCTCGGAAACGGTAAATCCATCCACGAGAGGCATTGTACCGCGTGGGGGCTAACGGGAAGCTCGAGGTTCGAAGTGCGAAGTGCGACGTGCGGTAGGGAGGAGCGGGGAGGGAGAAGTCCACCTCGCCGGCCAGCCGGGGGGGCCGCTGGCTACTCCCGCTCGATGGCCACTACGACCGAGGTGTCGATTACGGTGCCCACGGCCCCAGGGGTGCGGGCTGGTTGAGCAGGCTGCGCACGAGCTTCAAGTCCTCGATGAAGTCGTCGTGATCGAGTTGAGGCGCTTCGTGGCGGATCTCGAGAAAGCGTTCCCACCCGGATGCGGGCGTGAAATCTGGTTCGAGCCGACCGACGATTTCACCGTCGCGTTCGACTTCAACGGAGTCGCCGCGCTCAATGGCACGCCTCGCCTCGGGCGGGAGGTCTTCGATGGCGATGCGGACTGTCATGAGCCGAATTGTACGCGATCGGCACGCCGCTAGACGCCGGCGTAGCTGTGGAGGCCGCTGACCCAGAGGTTGACGCCGAAGTAGGTGAACATGACGAGGGCCCACATGGCCACGAGCCACCACATGGGGTCGGGGCGCCAGCCGCGGCGGACGCGCTCGGGAACGATTTTGCGGATGCCGGGTGCGCCGGCGACGCTGCCGCTCCCCGCGCGGGCGTGGAAGTAGGCAGCGATGCTGAGCCAGGTGACGAGGGCGGCGGTCTCTTTCGGGTCCCAGCCCCAGTAGCGGCCCCAGGCGCTGTTGGCCCACCAGGCGCCGAGCGCAATGCCGAGGCCCAGGAGCGGGAACCCGACCATGACGGCCTTATGGGCGAGATCGCCTGCGGCTTCTGCGGAGGGCAGGGCGGCATAGCGCCGGCGGCCTTCGCCGCCCTGGAGGAGGTACACGACGGCGCCACAGAAGCTGACGGTGAGGATCGCGTAGGAGAGCATCATCACGCTCACGTGGATGGTCAGGAGCGGACCGTTCTGGAGCGCCGGGATAAGTGGGACGATGTCGCTCGGAAAGAGCGATGCGATGAAGAGCATGGCGAGGACGATGGGGAGGGCGATGAGCCCGAAGCGGCGGTTGCGGGTGTAGGCCTCGAACGCGAGGTAGGCGGCGGCGATGGCGAAGCCGAAGGCGGACGTGAACTCGTAGAGGTTCGAGAAGGGGGCGTGGCCCACGGCCGACCAGCGGGTGGCGACCTGGGCGGCGAGGAAGATGACCGTGAGGCCGGTGAAGGCGGTGGCCAGGCGCCCGATGCCGGGGTTGGCCGTGCCGCTGGCGGTGCTCAGGGTGACCGTGCCGGCGGAGGTCTGGGCGCTCACCCGGCGGACGGCAAGGGAGGCGCTGGCGACGTAGGCGACGTAGAGCACAGCGGCGATCGCCGCCGTGGCCATGCCGGACCAGAAGAGGTAGATGGAGAGGTCTGCCATGGTTCGTTCCTTGCGTCACAAATCGTAGCGTGAAAGGCGGCGAGAGTGGAGCGGAGCGAAACGGCTGGTTAAGCGCTACGTCAAAGGCAACTTGCGGACGAGTTTCATCGCGGGATGGGTAGCTCCGACTCCTGAAGGCGCCAGGCTGCATAACTCAGGGCTGCCGCGATGTCCTCAGCCTCGAGATAGGGATAGGCATGCAGAATGCTCTCCTCCGACTCGCCAGACGCCAGCATCCCCACGATATTGGATGCCGTCACCCGCATTCCCCGAATACAGGCCCTGCCGCCCATCTTTCCTGGTTCGTGCGTGATTCGTTCGCTATAGGGAAGCCGGTGCGCAGTCGCGGTCATGCCGATCACCTCAGAACCCGAGTATAGCGAACGCGCTGCCTAATCGATGACGGCGACGGCTTCGATCTCAACGAGCAGCCCCTCGATTGCGAGGGCGGTCACGCCGACCATCGTGCTGGCCGGCGCGTTCGATGGGGGGAGGTAGCCTGAGCGCACCTCGCGGATGACCGGCAAGTCCTCGGCCTTGAGGTTCACCACGTAGGTGTTGAGCTTCACGACGTCGGCGAAGGTGGCCCCCGCGGCGGCGAGGCAGGCTTTCACGTTTTCGAGGACCTGGACGGTTTGGGCGCGAAGGTCGCCCTTGCCGACGACGTTGCCTTCCTTGTCGAGGGCTATCTGGCCGGCGACGAAGACCATCGTGCCGGTTGCCGTGACGACGTAGCTGTAGCCGCGCGGCGTGGAGAGTTCGGGGACTGCAGGGTAGTTCTTCATCCGGGGAAGTGTGCGGCTACTCCGCGAACATGGCCAGCGCTTCAGCGATGGCGGCAGCAGCGGAGCGCTCGTGCTGGGCGGCGCGGCGGAGCGCCATGGCCGCCGCCCTGCGCAGGCCCGGATTGTTGACGTTGCCGTGTCCCCCGGTGGGGAAGGGGAAGAGCGTGATGAGCGGAGCGAGCGCCTTCACCTGCTCCTGGATGGCCCTGGCTGCGGCACCGAGAGGGCCGGCGAGGTCCGGGATGGAGTCCGCGATGTCGGCCAGGAAGGCGGCGCCGTCCATGCGCGCGGCCTGGAGCACGGCGAGCGTGTAGGCGTTGCCCGCCCGGTCGACCTCGGCTTCGCCTTCGAGGACTTCGGCCCAGGCGGTCATGCCGGCCGTCCCGCGCGGCTGGCTGTCTTCGGGGCCGTCGGCGCCAGCGAAGCAGAGGAGCGCGGTCTCGAGGGAGCCGGCGACCGCCTCGACGGGATCGACTTCAACCGGCGCAACCGGGGCGAAGAGCTCGATCCCCGCGACACCGGAGGGCCAGGCATCCCATGGGACGAAAGGGCCGACCTCCTCGCTGAGAATGTCGTGGACGAGGAAGCCGGCGCGCTCACGCGAATAGCCGTAGACGATGGCGTGCTCGTGGAGGTGGAAGTCCCAGCCGATGAGGGGGCGGCCCGCGTCGAGGTGGGCGGTGGCCCAGGCGACCGCGGCAGCGCGGTCGGGGTGTTCGCCGCCGCCACGTGGAACATCGGCGGCGAACCGCTCCCAGCGGAAGCCGGTGCGTTCGTAGCGGCCGACCATGGGCCCCCAGTCGAGGTCGGCGGGCCCGGAAGGCAGCGCGGCAACGCCAGCCCGCGTGCCCAGGCAGAAGTGCCAGGCGTGGCCAGTGAGGCCCATGATCGCGTGGCGCGGCAGCGGTTGGCCGAGGTGGGCGAGGATGCCCTCGAGGGCGCCGGCAGCGCTGGTCCAGTTGGGGGCGAGCTTGAGTCCAGGAATCTCGGGCACGGATCGAGTGTAGGGCTTTGCCTGTCAGAAGCGGGAAGGCGCGCGTGCGGGCATGGCCCGTAGACTTGAGTCACCACAGGACGAAGGAGAACCACGATGGCCGAGGAAATGGGGCTGTTCGAGGTGATGTACAACTGCCGGGCGATGCGGCGGATCAAGCCGGACCCGGTGCCGGAGGAATTGCTGGTGAAGCTGGTCGACGCGGCGAGCCAGGCGCCGTCCGGTTCGAATGCGCAGAACGGCCGCTGGATTGTCGTGCGGGACCCGGCCGTGAGGGAAAAGCTGGCCGAGCTCAACATGAATGTCTTCCAGGCGTACACGGGGCCGGCGGGTGGCCGGCCGGCGGCGCTGCCCCACCAGGCGGCTGACGCGCGGGCGCGGATGCTGGAGGCGGTGCGGTGGCAGGCGGAGCACTTCGCGGAGATCCCGGTGCACGTGATCGCCTGCCTCCAGGTGACGTTGCCGCTGCACAACAGCTTTACGGCGGGGGCGGGGGCGGGCGGCTCGATCTGGCCGGGGGTGCAGAACCTGTTGCTGGCGGCCCGGGCGCTTGGGCTTGCGGCAACCCCGACGACGTTCGCGCTCGCGGACCGGGCGGCGGTCCGCGAGGTGCTGGGGCTGCCGGAGGACATCCTGCCGTTCGCGCTGATCCCCGTGGGGTATCCGCTGGGCAAGTTCGGACCGGTCACGCGGCGGCCGGTGAGCGAGATCATGCGGTGGGATCGCTGGTCGTAAGACGAGGCTCTTTCAGGCGCCTTGACGGGGGCGCTTTCCCACGGTGAATCGACCCGTAGAATGCGGCACTACTCTAGCAGGGAGGCCGCTGTGCCTGACACCTGGGAACTTACGACCCTGGAGAATGGGCTGCGCATCGTCACGACGCCGATGCCGTCCACCCAGGCGGCATCAGTCAACATCTTCGTGGGCGTTGGCTCACGGTCGGAACCAGCCCGGCTCAACGGGATCACCCACTTCCTGGAGCACATGGTGTTCAAGGGGACGGAGAAGCGCCCGGACGCGTTTCTCATAGCCCAGGAGATAGAGGGCGCCGGCGGGACGCTCAACGCGTACACGAACAAGGAATTCACGTGCTACTGGAACATCGTGCCGTTCGACCGGTTCGAAACGGCCCTGGATGTGGCCGCCGACATGCTGCTGAATTCGAAGCTGGAGCAGGAGGAGATCGAGCGCGAGTGCCCGGTGGTGCAGCAGGAACTGAAGCGCAACCGCGACAACCCCGCCGCGTGGGCGGGCCGCCTCATCGGGCAGGCGGTGTACGGCGAGCAGCCCGCGGGCTGGGATGTCGGTGGACCCGTGGACCTGGTGGCGACGTGGAGCCGGCCGGACTTCGTGGAGCACATCGGCGAGTGGTACAAGCCCGGGAACATCGTGGTTTCGGTGGCGGGGAACGTAACCCATGAGCGGGTCGTTTCGCTCGCGCGGCCGCTGTTCGAAGGGATGGAGCCGGGGTCTATCCCGCCGGTTGTGCCGTACGACGCGTCCATCTCGGGCGAGCGGGTGGCGACGGACTCGCGGCCTATCGACCAGTGCACGATGTACCTCGGACTGCCGATGTTCGGGCGGGAAGACCCGGACCGGTGGTCGATCCGGATCATGAACGACGTGCTCGGGGCGGGGATGTCGTCGCGGCTGTTCCGGGAGGTGCGGGAGCGGCGGGGCCTGGCCTACTCGGTCGGTTCCGGTTACGGGTACCTTGCGGACGCCGGCGTGTTCACGATCTCGGCGGGAGTGAACCGGGACAAGCTCCGGGAGACGATCGAGGTGTGCCTGGAGGAGGCGGAGCAGCTCTCGACAGCGCACGTGCCGGCGGATGAGCTGCGGAAGGCCAAGGACCACAACATCGGGCGCTTCCGGCTTTCGCTGGAGACGGCGTTCTCTCTCGGGCAGCGGCATGGTGAGCAGCTCATCACCCGGGGAGCCATCGAAACCATTGACGAGGTGGTGCGGCAGATCGAAGCGGTGACCGCTGATGAGGTGGTGGCCGTGGCGAAGCGCATCCTGAAGCGCGAGCGCCTGCACTGCGCGGTCGTCGGGCCGGACCTGGACGAAGCGGAGATCGCGGCCGCGCTGGGGTGAGCGACTGGTACTGCGAGGAGCTGCTCTCGGGACGGACCGAGGTGGAGCGGATCTTCGAAGACGAGTCGGTGATTGCGTACTGGCACACGCGGCCGCACTACGCGCACCACGCGGTGGTGACGACGAAGTCGCACGCCGATTCGGTGCTGAGCGTGGATGCAGGGACGCTGGCGAGCGTGTTCGAGGTGGTGCGTGCGGTGGCGGCGCTGTTCGTGGCCGAGTATGGCGGCGCGCACGTGGTGACGAACCTCGGGGCGTACCAGGAAGAGGGCCACTTCCACGTGCACGTCGGGGCGGAGTAAGCAGAGGCTATAATTCCAGAATGACCGCGACGGAGCGATTCCGTAGACCGGACGACGAACTCCTTGTGGCGGTAATCCCCCGCAAGCGGGACATGCACATCCTCGAGAACGAGGGCTGGTACCGGGTTCCTGTTGACACGGCACCCCGGCGCTGGCCACCAAGGTACGTCGCATTCTACGAGGGCGTAGCGCTTTCGAAGCCCGGGCATGTAGCGCGATACGCGGAAGTCGATCGAATCGACACGCGGAGCCGCAAGGAGCTCTTCCCTGGGGAAAACCCCGGAGGCAAAGCAGGCCGCCGATACTACCAGCTCCGGCTGAAGAATCTGAGGGAGCGCGCCAATCCCATCACCTTGCAGAGGCCCCGTCCGCTGGTGTTTATCTCGACCACCTTCGTCAAATTTCAAGCCGCGCAGACCATCAACGACTTGTGGGATGACAGCCCACTGGAAGACCGCCTCTGGCGGGCCCTGACAGAAACAGAGCTTCCCGCCGAGCGCCAGTGGCCGGTGCCGGACAAGAACCCTCGCTACTTCGTGGACTTCGCGATCTTCTGCCAGGACGGGAAGCTCGCAGTGGAGACAGACGGCCACGAGTGGCACTCGAATCCAATTCGGGCGGCCGCTGACAACACTCGACAGAACGAGCTCAACATCCGCGGTTGGCGGCTCCTGCGCTTCTCAACTGAACAGATTACGCGCGGCATCGGAGAGTCGATGAACAACGTCGTGCAGATGGTGGAGCGGTTGGGTGGTGCCGTCGCGGCCAACGCTTGGACGGCAGACCACTATCTCCAAGACAACGGCGGTCTGGCGCGACAGTTGGCGTTTCGGGAAGTCCCAGCCGAGTACGACGCGGAAGAAGAAGAAGACTGGTAGCTTCCGGATCCGGGGTGCTCGGGTGAGAGCTTCCCAGGCGAGCGCGGCATCGGGGCCGGCGTGCTTTACCCGGCGCTGACCGGGATGGAACTCGGGATGCAGGGCGAACGTCTTGAAGGGAGGATGCGCTGATGAAGTCCTGGCGACGTGGTGGATGGGCCGTGTGGATGTGCGCCGCGATCCTCCCCGCTTCGGTGGCGTGCAACGGGTTGGGCGGCGCCGGGACAGCAACCAGCGAACCTGTGGCCCCGCCCGGGGAGACAGTGACCGCGACGCCCCCGCTCGCGGCGCTCTCCGGCGGGGCCGCGACATTGGACAAAGCGGCAATCACGGGGGACGTGGCCGCGAGCCTTGGCCTGGCGCCGGATGATATTGAACTCGTCCTGGTCGAAGCGGCGACCTGGCCCGACGGCTGCCTGGGGCTGGCGGAAACGGGACAGGTGTGTTCGCAGGCACTGGTGGAGGGATGGCGGGCGGTGGTGCGACTGCCCGATGGGACTGAGCGGCGGTTCCGGGGCGGGAACGGACGGGTGATCGCGGAGCCCCGGTGACGGCCCCGTAGAGCGTTGGCGGCTGAGGCGTAGTATCCCCACACGTGGGAGAGCTAGCGGCGCTGATTGCGGCGATGACGTGGTCGGCGACGAGCGTGGCGCTCACCTCGCTCGCGGCACGGACATCACCGGTGGTGTTGAGTGCGCTCCGGTTGGGATCGGCCACCCTCCTGTTGCCGTTCATCCTGTGGGCGAGCGGGCAGGCGGGGGACATCGGGGACGCTTCGACATGGACGCTGCTGCAGGTAGTGGGAAGCGGGTTCGTTGGCTATGGGATTGGCGACACGATCTACATCCTGGCCCTGAAGCGGCTGGGGATGCAGCGAACGTTCCCGGTGACGATGGCCCTGTTTATCGCCCTGACGGTGGCGGGCGGCGTGGTGCTGCTGGATGAGCCGCTGACATGGGGGTTGCCTGCAGGTGCGGCGCTGATCGGGGCGGGCATCTACCTGATCGTGATCCCCGGGAAGGACGCGAACCGGCTGGTGAGGCAGGTCGTGCCCGCCGACTCGGCGGTGGCCACGGTCGTTGAGGCGCCAGCCGGACCGGCCTTCGCGGCCCCCGGGTGGAGCGGGTATGCGCTGCTGGTGCTGGTTGGGGTGTTCTGGGCAGTGGCAACCCTGTGGCTGGCCTCGGCGAAGGGCGACCTGGGGGCGATTGCCGCGGGTTCGGTGCGGACACCGGCGGGCGCGGTGGCGCTCCTCGCCTTCGCCGCGACGATGCAGCCGCGGGAGCTAAGAGCGCCCTTCCGGAATCGAAACCAGATCCTTGGCATCGTGGCAGCAGGAATCGTCGGGACGGCGTTTGGGAGCTTGATGTACGTATATGCAGTGGTGACGGCGGGCGCGGCAAGGACGGCGGTGCTTTCGGCGACATCGCCGCTACTGGCGCTGCCGCTCTCGATGATCTTCCTGGGAGAGAAATTCACGCGCCGGATCGGGGTGGGGACTGCGTGCTGTGTCCTTGGCATCCTGATGGTGGTGGCGTAGGGATGCGAGAAGCGAGTAAGGGCGTGGTGAAGTGCGAGGTGCGACGGCCGAAGTGCGCTGCAGGGGCGATCGCCGTGCTGGCAGTTGTGGCCGGGGTCCTTGTGGCGGGCTGTTGGGGTGGAGACGAGGGGGACACCAACGCCAACGGGAGCGTGACGGGGACACCTGCCATGACCGCGAGCCCGGCCGCGCCGGCAACCCGGACGACCGAGCCGAACCCGGCTCAGCGGGCAACTGCCACGCCAACGGCGGGGACGGCAGGGGGCACAGCACCTGCCACACCGGGAACGCCGGCCCCGACCGTGACCCTGACCGAGGAACCGCCAGCAGTGCCCACCGCGACACCGACCCCCTCGCCAACTCCCGTGCAGCCGCAGGAACACGGAGACGGGACGTTCACCATCGTGGTGTCGCAGGGAGACGCGAGGGCCGCGGTGCGGGTGGAAGTGGCGGCGACCCTGGACGATCGCCAGCTGGGGCTGATGTTCCGGCAGGAGCTGGCGGAAGACGCGGGGATGCTGTTCCTCTTCGGGAGGGAGGTGCAGACGGGGTTCTGGATGCGGAACACCTACGTGCCGCTCGACATCGCCTACATCGGCGCCGACCAAAGGGTGATTGCCATCAAACAGGGGGTGCCGCTGGACGAGACGCCGCTGACACCGGGCGAGAACTACCTGTATGTGCTGGAAGTGAACGCCGGGTGGTTCGAGCGCCACGGTATGGGACCGGGGGCGGTGGTCACGCTACCGGGAGGGCTGCCGCCGGCGACCAGCAACTGATGTTCAGCCGGCCCGCGGGAGGCGGCGCGGGGTGCGCACCTTGATCGGGTTGTGAGCGGTCAGCAGGCGGCCAAAGTCGGTGGCTTCGACCGGGGGAGTGAAGAAGTGGCCCTGGCCCTGGCGGCAGCCGATGTCAGCGAGGAAGTCCCACTGCCAGCGGTTTTCGATGCCTTCGGCGACGACGTTCATCTTGAGCGCGTTGCCCATCTCGACGATGGCCCGAAGGACGGGGCCGGAGGTGGCATCGACACCAAGGCGGGCGATGAACGACTGGTCGACCTTGAGGGTGTCGACGGGCAGGCGCTGGAGGTAGCTGAGCGACGAGTAGCCGGTGCCGAAGTCATCGATAGCGAGGCCAACGCCGAGGTCACGAAGTTCGCCGAGCATTTCGAGGGTGGAGGGGATGTCCTGGATGAGGACGCTCTCGGTGAGTTCGAGCTTGAGCTGGCGTGGCGGGAGGCCGGTCGCTTCGAGGACGCGGGCGATGCGACGGGGAAGGTCGCGCTGGCGGAACTCGGCGGCGGAGATGTTGACGCACACGGTGAGGGGGTAGTCGGGGCGGAGGCGCTGGAACTCGACGGTGCGGCGGCAGGCTTCTTCGAGGACCCACTGGCCGATGCGGATGATCTCGCCCGTCTCTTCGGCGATGGAGATGAAAGTTGCGGGCGAGAGAATGCCGCGGTGGGGGTGGTCCCAGCGAAGCAGGGCTTCCATGCCGGTGATATCCCCGGTCCGGAGGTCGATGAGGGGCTGGTAGTGGAGGAGCAGTTCGTGGCGCTCGACGGAACGGCGGAGGGCGTTGTCGAGGTCGAACTGTTCGCTCGGGATGGCGTCGAGCTCAGGTGTGAAGAGGACGAAACGGGAACGGCCCTCGGCCTTGGCGCGATAAAGGGCGATGTCGGCCTTGCGCAGGAGCTCGGTGGTGGTGCGGTCGACTTCGGTGCTCACGGCGATACCGATACTGGAGGTGACGAACATCTCCTGGCCCGAAAGCGAGAACGGCCGGCGGAGTGCGTACATGACGCGCTCCGCGATGCGGAGGGCGGCGGCCTGGGCGTTGGCGGATTGGACGAGGACGGTGAACTCATCGCCGCCGAGGCGAGCGACCATGTGGCCATCGGCAGCGCCGACGACACGCTGGCTGAAGGCGGAGAGGAGCTGGTCGCCGACGCCGTGGCCGAGCGAGTCGTTCAGGTACTTGAAGCGATCGACATCGAGGAACATGACGGCGACGCGGTTTGCACGGCGGGCGCCCGCAAGGGCCCGGGTGAAGCCAGAGAGAAACAGCGCGCGGTTGGGGAGCCCGGTGAGCGGGTCGTGGAAGGCGCGATAGACGAGGGAATCGGTCGACTCCTGGACCGAATCAGCCATCCGGTTGAACGCATGGGCAACGGCCTGGACCTCTCGGAGGCGGGCGGGCGGGAGGCGTCCATCGAGCTCACCGTCGGAGGCGGCTTCGATGACCGCGGCGGCGGCCCGCAAGGGGCGGGCGACGTTGCGATGGATGAGGTAGGTGGCCATTGCGGCGATCAAAATGCCGGGGGCCATGGCCAGCAATACGGCCAGGCTCCCTGCATCGGACAAGGGGTGATAGGCGAGTACCGGGATGAGGCAGCCGGCAAGCGCCAGGGCGCCGAAGAACGCAGCGATCGGGAGGCGCGGAAGGATGTTGGTTCGAGGGGTCATCCGCCTGCCTTCCAGAAGGTACTTCCCGGGGGCCGCGTTGAGTGGACGGAGCGACGCGGCTGTTACTCCTCTAATCGTCAAATATCCACGAAAAAAACAGGGCGGGGAATGCGCGATACGACTGACGTGTGAATGCGGTCAGGCGGTGGCGGCCCCGGGCCACTCGCGGAACATGTGGAGGAGCTCGGAGACGACGACCGGGTCGTAAGCGGTGCCGGAACCCTGGCGGATGGCGGCCCGGGCCGGGGCCAGGCCGTTTTCCGAAGCGCGGTCGAAGGCATCGGCGACGGCGATGATGCGGGCAGCGACGGGGACCGCCTCTCCGCTTAGGCCGAGGGGGCCTGAGCCATCCCAACGTTCGCCGGCGGCTGCGATGGCGGCTGCCACCGGTTGGCAGCCGGGGACCCGGCGGAGCACGTTGGCGGCGATCGCGCGGGACGCAGCGGCGGGAGGACAGGAAGGGGCAGCTGCGGGCGCGAGCGGCGTGCCGAGCGCATGCAGCAGCGCGGCGAGGACCATGTCATCGGCATCGGCGCGCGCGATGGAGAGGGGTTCGGCGAGGGACTCGGCAAGCGCGGCTGTGCGGGAGGCGTGGGCGGCCGCCGGTGGACCGAGTAGGGTCTCGATGAGGCTGGAAAGGGGGGCCGGCTGTCCCTGGCGCCACTGGCCGACCGCCGTGGGGAGCCAGAGGCCGAGCGTCAAGGGTGCGACCCGGCGTGTACGCGAGAGCACGAACCCCGCGGCAGCCACGGCGCCGACAGCGGGAAGGCTCGCCTGGACGTGAGTCCCGTTGCGGTCGAGCGGGATCAGGCTCAGCGCTGAAAGCGGAGCGAGGAGAGAGATGCCAGACGCGAGCAGTGCGAGGCGGCATCCGGTGAGGGCATGGGCGCACCAGAACCGCCATGCTCCGTAGGCGGCCGCGATGCTGAGCATCAGCAGGGCAACCAGTGGCCCGGCAGTCAACATTGAGAGAGATCCGGCACAGCCACCACCGCACCCCACCGGGGGAGGTTCCCGCCCTCGCCGTGGTTTTCGGCACGACACGCGCGCCAGACCAGTGTCGCGTTGGTAGATCCGCACCTGTCGTGCAGAAGGCTAACGTCGACCGCGCGGTCGCGACGCTCGACCGGGTGGAGGCCGACGGCGATGACGTTCCTGGTCGTCTGGCAGCCCGGGGAATAGGGCGCCGGGTGGTCTGCCGCCGGAACGGTGAAGGGCGCCCTTGCGGACGCCCTCCGTGCCGGTGGTTTGGGGCTGGATTCAGGCGGGGACGGCGCCGGCGAAGAAGCGGTCCTGTACTTCCTGGCTGAGGGCGACGTTCTGGATGCGGGCGCGCTGGAGCTGCTGCCAGTAGTAGCGGTAGGTGGCGCGGTCGTGGAGGTTGCCCTCGTGCTGGATGGGGCCCCAGTCGGCGTCAAACGCCTTGAGGAGGATAGCCTCCGCTTCCTCGACCTCCTGGTGCGCGGGCGCCATCGCGCGGGTGATGGGCTCGATCTGGGCGGGGTAGATGCTCCACTGGCGGAGGAAGCCGAACTCGTCATGGGCGCGGCGGGCGTCGTTGTAGATGAACTCCACGTCCTTCAGCTCGAGGGTGACGTTGTGTGCCGGGACAACGCCGTTCGCGAGCGCGGCGGCGACCATTTCGGCCTTGGCGCGCTGCAGGAGCTTGTGGTCGAACTGGTAGGGCGAGCGCATGGCGAAGGCGGGGATGGCGCCATTGTGTGCGGAAACGAAGTCCATCAGGCCGAAGTCGAGGACCTGGACGTTGGGGAGCTCGGCGATCTCCCACGCCTGGCGGAGTGCGCCGTGTGTTTCGACAAGGGCGTGGATCGGGATTTCGCGGCGGATGCCGGCTTTCGCGGTGGCGTTGCGGATGTAGTCGATCATCTCGGCGAGTTCGGCGGCTTTCACCGACTTCGGGATGGTGATGTAGGCGACGCGGGCGCCTGCGCCAGCCACGACGATGTCGACATCGTCCTTCCAGTGCTCGTGGGTGTAGTCGTGGATGCGAACGCCGGACATGTTGTGCTTGTTGCCGTCGCTGTTCTGCATGCGGACGACCATTTCGGCGTGCTGGCGTTCGGCGCCGGTTGGGGCGCCGTCCTCGCAGTCCATGGTGATGTCGAAGACGCCGCCCATCTTGTTCTGGAGCTCAAGGGCCTTGCCGATGCGCTCCTCGGTGCCGGCGAAGTGTTCGCAGGTGGGGATGATGGGGAAGGGCTTTTCGCCCTCGAAGAGGACTTCGTTGGGATGTCGAGGCATGGTGGGTGTTCCGATTCCGAGATTGGGGATTGGGTGGCGCCCCGGGGAGGGCTGTTGGTCTCAGTATGCCCGAATTGGTGACAGGGGAGAACAACAGCCGGGGCGCCGAGTGGCGGTTGCCGCCTCCGGCTATGCCTGGAGTCCGAACAGTTGCCAGCCAGGGCGCCCCGCAAGTGGGCCCGCTGGTTCGGGCTGCAGGCCATACCCATCGCCCATGCGCAACGCCTTCTCGATGGCCCACTTCGAGAGCCCCTGGACGGCTTCCATGGCAGCCATCTCTTCGAGGCTGAAGAAGCCCGCGTTAGCGATTTCGTTGCCATCGAAGCGAGGGTCGCCGGCGCCCAGCGGATCGAGGCGGAAGACGACGTAGATGTTGGTGCTTGGGCCGCCCATGGGCCCGGCAACCGTGTGGCGGAATGCGATCACGTCGCGGACGCGAGCCTCGATGCCGGCTTCTTCGCGGACTTCCCGTTCGACGGCCTCGGCCAGCGGCTCATCGTGCTCGGCATACCCGCCGGGGAGCTGCCAGGAACCAGCGAACGGCTGCCAGCCGCGCTGGACGAGGAGGGCCTTGCGCTCGCGGATGACGACACCGGCGCAACCGATGGAGAAGTCCCCGTAGTGGACGTAGTCGCAGGCGGGACAGGCGGGGCGCTCGCGGCCGCCATCCTCTTTGGTGGTGAGGGTCATTGAGCAGCGGGGGCAGTAGGTGTGGTGGGCCATGGTGGCCGGAGTATACCGGGCAGGCGGGGGGAAGGAGCGGACGTTGACTATGGGGCGCGGGCGGACAGCGATGGAAACGGCACTACTGCCCCGCCGTGTCGCCTTCCGCGGTCCGGGCGATGCGCTCCGACTCGGCATCGTACGCGTCACTGTCAGCATCGATGAGCTGCTGGTGCGCGAAGTAGTGGGCGAGTGCCGCGTGCACCTCGGCCAACTCGAGGCCGTAGTCCGTGGCGATTTCCGGCGGTGACAACCCCTGGCTGTGGGCGATGGCAATCCGGTGCACGGTGACCCGCTTGCCGCGCACGTACGGACGGCCGCCCCAACACGCGGGGTTGCTTTCGAGCATGGAGCCGATATCGCTGGCCAGGACCATGGGGGAAGTATAGCGAACCCGCGACCGGCAGCGGCCGGAGGCGGGGGGAAGGAGCAGATGTTGCGGTCACGATGCGATGACAGAAAGTTTCGTTGCAAAACGGAAAAAGTGAGCCACAAGGCAAAGATAGGCGGCTATACTACGTATGCACCGTGTACATCTTCAATCTCCAACTGACGAATTTCCGCAATTACGTGCGCACAGATGTCCGCCTGGAAAAGGGGCTCAACCTCTTCATTGGCGAGAACGCACAGGGCAAGAGCAACTTGCTCGAGGCGATCTACCTGCTCTCGACGTTGCGTTCGAGCCGGGCGAGCACCGATGCCGACCTGGTGCGGCGCGACATCATCCCCAGCGACTTCCCGGTAGCGCGGCTATCGTGCGAGGTGGAGCGCTCGGCGGGAAACCTGGCGCTGGAGCTGGCAATCGTGGGGCGGACGACCGACGCGAGCCACCGGGCCGGGAAGCGTGTCCGGGTGAACGGCGTCCCGAAGAAGGCCTCCGATGCGGTCGGGCAGCTTTGCGCGGTCCTGTTCACCACGCTGGACATCGAGATTGTGGCGGGTTCACCGCTGTTGCGGCGGCGCTACCTGGACATGATGATCTCGCAGGTGGACCGCGGCTACCTGCGGGCGATGCAGAAGTACGCGAAGGTCCTGCAGCAGCGGAACAGCCTGCTGAAGCGGATCCAGAGCCGCGAGGCTTCGTCGCAGGAGCTGAACTTCTGGGACCAGGAGCTGGCCCACGCCGGCGGGATGATCTTCTGGGCGCGGGCAGACGCGCTGGGCCACATCGTGCCGCAGGCGCAGCAGCAGATGGAGCGGCTGAGCGACGGGCTCGAAGACCTCCAGTTGACTTACCGGCCTTCGCTCGGTGGGCTGGACGCGACCGATTCTCCGATCGACGACTCCGAGTGGACCGCGCGGATGCTGAAGGCGCTGCAGAACCTGCGCCCGCGGGAAATCGGCGCGGGTGCGACGCTGGTCGGGCCGCACCGGGATGACGTGCTCATCGAGATCGATGGGATGGCGGCAGATTCGTTCGCTTCGCGGGCACAGCAGCGGACGGCGGCGCTTTCGATGCGGCTGGCAGAGGCGAGCTACCTGAGGCGGGCACTGGGCGACGACCCGGTGGTGCTGCTCGATGATGTGCTCAGCGAGCTGGACGCTCGGCGGCGGCGCGGCGTCCTGGAGTACATCGACACGTTCCAGCAGACGCTGGTGACGACGGCCGACCCGGACCGTCTGCGCGACATCATGACGCGCGCGGCAGGCCGTTTTGTGGTCTCGGCCGGGACCCTGACGCGCTTCGAAGGCGAGTAACCCAAACGGGCAGGCGGCGAACCCTCGTTGTCGGCGGAGCGGTCGTCGTGGGGGCATTCGCATTCCTGAACGGGCTGGGAGCGCTGGCGCTGCTGCTCGACGTGGACGATAGCCCGCGGGACAAGCTTTTCCAGGTAAACGTCTTCCTCGGCACGGCAATCGTGACGCTGAGCCTGGGCGGGATGCTGGTCTACCAGGCGGCATCGTCGCTCGGGGGGACGGCCTCGACGGCGCTGGGGCTGACGACGCGGCGGTGGCTGTACGTGGTGGCCCTGGTGGTGGTGTTCCCGGTCCTGGTGTGGATCGGACAGGTTGAGGTGAACAACCCGGAGCGTTTGCCATGGCTCTTCCCGGTGATGAACGTGCTGATTGTCAGCATCCCATCGATTGCGCTGGCCCTGTTTGTTTCACAGCGGTACCTGCAGTTCAACGCGTGGGCGTGGCCCTTCAGCTGGCGCGAGTGGACCAGCGGTCTCATCTACGGAGCGGTTGGCGCCACGACCATGGGGGCAATCCTGAACACGGCCTACGTCGTTTTCGGAGGGGCGTGGCTGATCAGCGCGAAGGGGTTCGGGGACCCGTGGGCAATCGGCGACAACCTGCAGACGCTGCCGGCGGCCTGGGGCGTGGCCTTCGACCTATCCGTGCTCTCGGTGGTTGCGCCACTGAATGAGGAGTTCTGGAAGGGGATGCTGGTCGCGTTCTTCTTCTTCCGAAGGGGTGGGGCAGCGCGATGCTTCGTCTGGGGAGTGCTGGCAGGGGCCGGGTTCAACATCCTCGAGACGTTCCAGAACAGCCTGGCGGTGGTGAACCCGGACCAGCTGAGCGAACAGCAGATCAGCGAGCAGTGGTGGCTGTTCGCGGTGGGCCGCGCAGGGACGGGGGCGTTGCACGCGACGGCGACGGGGCTCGCGGCGCTGGGGTTCTTCGGGCTCTTCCGGCACAAGCCCGGGTACATGGTGGGGTATCCACTTGGCGTGCTGGTGCACGGAACGTGGAACTTCCTGAACTACACACTGGCGGGGGACGCAATCCTGAGCGGATCGGGGCCAGACTCCACGCTGCTCGATGTGTTGAGCGTCGGCGGGATGGTGGCGCTCTTCGGGCTCTGCCTGGCGGTGCTCTGGGTGCTCAGCGGGAGATTGCGGGACGGCTCGCCTGCGCCTATCTACCGGATGATTGGGATGGTGCCTGGCGGAGCAACGAGCGAGGAAGGGGCAGTGCAGTATCCGTCTTCCAGTGGCCCGTTCGAGGCGGCGGGGGCATGATCGGGCGCTATGCCTGAGGATGCATTCTTTTCTGTTGAGGGTGACCGGTACATTCCGAACCGGGTGTGCCGCGGCCCGTGGGACCCGAACTCGCTCCACGGGCGCGTGATTGCGGGCCTGTTGGGGGCGGAGATGGAGCGCCTCCATGGCGCGCCGGACCTGCAGTTTTCGCGCATGACGGTGGACCTCTGGCGTTTACCGACGTTCGTGCCGATCGAGGTGCGGACGAATGTGGTGCGAGAGGGCGGCCGAATCCGCGTGGTCGATGCTGAATGCTTCGCCGAGGGAGTTTCGATCGGCAGAGCGAGCGGGATGCTGCTGCGCCGGGGCGAAGAGCCCGAGGGGGAGGTGTGGCGGCCAGAGCCGTGGGACATGCCGCTACCCGATGCCATCCCGGCCGAGGAGTTTCCCGCCCAGCTCCAGGGAGATTGGAAGCCGATGTGGGAGACGCGGTCGCTCGGGCGGGCGTTCGGAGCCGCCGGGCGGAAACGCGTGTGGATGCGGGAGGTCCGGGCACTCATCGAAGGGCGGGAGCTGACGCCGTTCCAGCGAGTCGCGCTCGCGTGCGACTTCACGAGCCCGCTGGCGAACTCGGGGCCGAACGGCCTCGCCTATATCAACGTGGACATCACGCTGTACCTGCACCGCCTGCCAGTAACCGAGTGGGTCGGGTTCGACGTGACGGACCACGGGAGCGCGGAAGGCGTATGCGTGGGCGAGTGCCGGCTGTACGACGAGCAGGGCCCGATCGGCCAGAGCCTGGTGGCTGGCCTGGCGCAGCGCCGGCGCGGACGGTAGAGACGGTTCGACGGGGAAGCGAAAGCCCCCGTCCGGTTGGGACAGGGGCTTTCGAGGGGTCGTGAGGGCGGGAGTTGGTCAGCAGCTCTCGTTGTTGGCGTCGAGCAACGTGACCGACTGGCTGGGGGTGCCCAGCTTCATGATGAGGACGACACCGGAGAAGCCGGGGATATTCGCGATACCGCCGGCGCTGGTGTTGTTAACGTAGCTCGGGACTCCGGTACCGGTGGTGTTGAAGTGGTGGAGCCACTGCTGGTTGGGTCCATCCCAGGTGTAGATAGCGCTCCACGAACCCGAGGGCAGGCATTCGGTGAACTTGGCCGGGCTGACGGCGCCGGACTTGATGACACCGACGTAGTGGATATTGCAGCCTTGCGATCCGTTGGAGCAGACGCCCCCGACGGTGCTGCTGTGCTTGGCGACGGCGATACCGAGTGTCGCGCCGAAAATCGCTGCGAGGCCGAATCCCATGGCCGCAACCGCGATGACCCTTCGATGAAACCAGCTCATTGTTCCTCCCGCACTGGTGGTGCAGTGCGCGTGATCGTTACCGTAGCAATCGGACCGAGTACATGCACCAAGAGAAACGCTGGTGGATGCGTGGTGGTTGCCACCTACCTGTAAAACGTTGGTAAAAAGCGGCTCACGGTGCCCCTTGAGATGGCTTCATCACACGGCGGCGGCCAAAGGCGCCTCTGTCGCTGGCATGTTGCGCTGGAGGAAGAGGTGGATGAGGTCGGAGATGGTGCGCGAGTAAGCGGAGTTGGCGTCGAAGGCGTGAGGGAGGCCGTTGTAGAGGTGGAGCTCGGCCTGGGCGCCCGCACGGTCCAGGGCTTCGTACATCTGGAGGCTCGCGCGCCACGGCACCAGCTCGTCCTTCGTGCCGTGGATGAGCATCGTTGGCGGGAAGTCGCTGTGGGCATAGGTGACTGGGCTGGCTGCCTGGTAGTCGGCCGGGGCGGCGGCGGGCCCCATGAGCTGGCCAATGGCGTCGCTGAGCGAGCGCATGGCAAGTTCGACCGGGGGATAGATGGCAATGCACGCGCGCACGGAGGTATCGACGCCCTGGTGCGCACCGGTGCCTTCGAACTCGGGGACGTTCGGCGTCGCCGCCAGCATGAGCGCGAGGTGGGCGCCGGCCGAGTTGCCGTGGACGGCGATCCGGGTGGGGTCGACGCCGAGAGAGCCGGCGTTGGCGCGCATCCAGCGGAGGGCTGCCTTCACATCGTGTATCTGGGCGGGCCACTTTGCTTCGCCCGAGAGGCGGTAGGCGGCGGAGACGCAGACGTAGCCGAGGCGGCCGAGAAAGATGCCGTAGCCCCGAAGCTGGGCGGGTTCGCCCTGGGACCAGCCGCCGCCGTGGACGAGGAGGACGCCGGGAGCGTTCCGGGGGGCCCCGGGCGGCGTGAAGATGTCGTAGCGGAGCTCACGGCCGTCGACCGTATCGATGAGGGCGTCCTCCTGGATGGCGACGCGCGGCGAATCGGATGGCATGGACTCTCCCCCGGGAAGTGCTGGCGGCAGCTTGCCGGGACAGCGGCGCCAGCGCAACACACCGGGGAGTCTGGCGGGCTGCACGTGATGGGCGCGGCGGGAGTGTGGCCTACGGAATTCTAACGATTTTCCACCTGATTTGGAGGTTCCAGGTGCCGATTGGGGTTGTTACGATGCGGCCAGAGGGAGCGAGCTATGTTGCCGCTGGGTTTCAGTTGGGGGGCGTTCATCGTCTATGTTGGCGCCCTGATGTTCATGACCATCGGCGGGCTCTGGGGGCTGTTCGAAAGCGGCCACCCGGCATTCCTGGTCCCGATCCTGCTCGGCCTGTTCTACTTCTACCTGGCCTGGGAGGCCGTGGTGGAGGATGAAGACAACCCGCCGGCGCCGCCCGCACGGAAGAACCAGGGCTAAGCGCGACGACCGCGGGGGACGCAGCCTGCAGCCTTGCGAAAACAGGGCTGACAGCGGCCTTACCCCGATGGGCGTACAGTTGCTGACATGGGTATGAGGAACATCCGGCTTGGTTCGATCCTCGGGATACCGTTGCTCGTCAACCCGAGCTGGTTTCTGCTGTTCGGGATAACCACGTGGTTCCTGGCGACGCAGTTCTACCCGAGCGCGCTCGAAGATGCCGGGCGGCTGACGCACTACACCATGGCGGCATCGAGCGTGCTGGTGTTCTTCGCATCGATCGTGCTGCACGAGCTGGGGCACAGCGTGGTGGCGAAAGCGTTCAAGATCCCCGTGAAGAGCATCACGCTCTTCGTGTTTGGCGGGGTGGCGCAGATCACGCGCGAGGCGGCCCGGCCGGTGCACGAACTGCTGATGGCGCTGGCGGGGCCGTTGACGAGCCTGGCGCTGGGCGGGGTGTTCGTGGGTGTGTGGTGGCTGCTTGGCGCGAACGACCACCGGCCCGTGGACTACGTGCTGGTGTGGCTGGCGATTATGAACGTGATCCTCGGGGTATTTAACCTGCTTCCCGCGTTCCCGATGGACGGCGGACGGGTCTTCCGGGCAGCGATCTGGCTGGTGACGGGAAGTTACAACCGTGCGACCGGCATTGCGGGGTGGACCGGGCGCGGCTTCGCGCTGGCGATGATCAGCCTGGGGATGCTCGCGGTGCTCGGGCGGAACGTATGGGTTGCCCAGGACCTGGCCAGCGGGGTTTGGCTCATGCTCATCGGGCTGTTCCTGGAGAACGCCGCGCGGCAGAGCCTGCAGCAGAACCGGCTGGTGCAAGAGCTGCAGCGGTATCGCGCGGAAGACCTGATGCATAAGGACCCGCCGGTGGTGGCGGGCGACCTCTCGGTGGGTTCGCTGGCGCGGGGGGTGCTCGAGCTGAACCCGCGGGTGTGCTACTTCGTGCAGGACCAGGGGAAGCTGGCGGGCATCCTGAGCGGGTACCAGATGCGTGATATCCCGGAGGAACACTGGGACCGCGTGACCGCGTGGGAGGCGATGGTGCCGAGCGCGCGGCTGCGGTCGACGGCGCGGGACCGGTTGATTTCGGACGTGCTATTGGAGATGGAGACCGAGGAATTGCTGCACATGCCCGTGGTCGACGAGGGGCGGGTGATCGGCGTGGTGGCGCGTGACCGGATCCTCGGCGTGTTGCGCCAGGCCGGGCTGCTGAGCCCCGTGCGCGCGTAGCGTTTGGATTCAGTTCGTGCCGCACTGCATGATGGGCGAATGAATCGAGTGCGGCTCGGAGCGGCGGTTGGCGCTGGCAAGGGCGCCGGGCTGGCCACACGGCTGCTTCGGCGAGGGGGCGGGACAGCATTGCCGGGCCTGGTGGCGGAACGGGTGCATCCGCAGCTGGTGCGCGACCTTGGGCGAAGCCTCGGCGGCGGACGGGTGCTGATCACCGGCACCAATGGAAAGACCACGACCAGCCGGATCGTGGCCGAGGTGCTGGCGGGCGCGGGCAGACCGTTCATTCACAACCGCGAAGGCAGCAACCTGATGCGGGGGATTGCCAGCACGCTGCTGGCGCGGGCGAGCCTGAGCGGGCGGATCGCGGGGGCGGCGACGATGGTTGGGCTGTTCGAAACAGATGAAGCGACGCTGCCGCCGGCAGCCCGGGCGCTCGCCCCCACGGCATTGGCGTTCACCAACCTGTTTCGCGACCAGCTCGACCGCTACGGAGAAGTGGATACGGTGGCGGCGCTGTGGCGGCGGGCGCTCGAAGTAGCCCCCCGCGACGCGACGCTGATCCTGAACGCGGACGACCCCTCCGTCGCCGAGATGGCGCAAGGCTGGGACGGGCCGGTCCACTGGTTCGGGCTCGACGATGAGGCGTTCGCGACGGCCGGCGGCGGCGCGTACGACGCGCGCTGGTGCGGCTGCGGGGGCGACTACGCGTACGAGCGGCGCTACTTCGCGCACGTCGGCTGGTGGCGGTGCACCCGCTGCGCACGGAAGCGCGAGGAACCGCAGACGAGCGCTTCTGCGGTGGACCTTGGGCTGGAGGGCGCGTCGTTCGAGGTTGCCGGCCTGGGGCGGGTTGGGATGCCGCTGACCGGACTGTACAACGTCTACAACGCGCTGGCCGCGATCGGTGTTTGCCGGTCCCTCGGGCTGAGCGACGAGGCGATCGTCGCGGGGCTGGCGCGTGTGAAAGCCGCGTTCGGGCGGCAAGAGGTGGTGGAGCTGGAGGGGCGCACGCTACGGCTGCTGCTGGCCAAGAACCCGGCGGGTGCGAACCAGGTGCTGCTTTTGCTGCGGACGATTGCCGCGAAGGACGGCGGGGCGTCGCTGAACGTGGCGTTGCTGCTGAACGACCGGTTCGCCGATGGCCGGGACGTCAGCTGGATCTGGGACGTGGACCACGAGTTGATCGCCGGGCAGGTGGCGCGCTGCTGGCTCGGCGGAGACCGGGCGGAAGACCTGGCCGTGCGGGTGAAGTACGCGGGCTGGCCGGTCCCCGGGGCGGTGGCGCATGAGCCAGCACGGGTGGTGGACGCCATCCTCGCCGGGACCGCGCCGGGGGACCAGGTGTTTGTGGTGCCGACCTACACGGCGATGCTGGACCTGCGGGCGGAACTGGCGCGGCGGGGCGCTGTTTCGGGCGCGATGGACTGAACCTTAGCGGTGGTACATCGGCGCGCCCGTGCCGCCGTGGCGCATCATGATGACTTCGGCCACGATGCTGATGGCGATTTCCTCGGGGGTTTCGGCGCCGATATCGAGGCCGATCGGGGTGTGGACGAGGTCGAGCGCCGCCTGGTCGAAGCCTTCGTCGCGGAGATGCTGGAGGACGGCGCCCGTGCGGCGCTTCGAGCCGATCATGCCCAGGTATCCGGCGCCACGGCCAACGCACTTCCGCAGTGAGAGCTCGTCCTGTTTGTGGCCGCGGGTGACCAGGACGATCGAGGTGTTGGCGTCGACAGGGAACCGTTCGAGGGCGGACTCGAAGTCCTCGCAGAGCACCTCGTCGGCCTCGGGGAGGCGCTCGGTGCTGGCGAAGTCCTCGCGGTCATCGAGGACGACGACGTAGAAGTCGAGGAAATCGGCGAGTTTGGCGAGCGCCCGGCCGATGTGGCCGGCGCCCACCACGAGGAACACGGGCTTTGCCTCGACAACCTCGACGTAGACGGCGGTAGCGCCGCGGATGGAGCGGTCGGTGAGGCCATCGGGGCCGAGGTAGACGGTTTCGGCGGCGTGACGGGGAAAGGCGGCGGCGGCGTAGGCGGCGACAAGGTCGTCGAGGCGGGCATCGCCGAGCGAGCCCATGCGGGAACCAGTGCGCTCGACCAGGAAGCGAGCACCGGGCAAGAGCGCGGAGTCCCCGGACTCGAGGATGGAGGCGAGGACCACGGGCTCGCCACCTTCGGCGGCGGCGAGGAGGCGTCGTGTCAGTTCGAGCATATCGGCTAGCTTACGAGGAACGGAGTGGATTCGGGAGACACAACGGGATTTTGCCTGCTCGGGCGGCCTGGCCTATGCTGCATGCAGCCAACTGAATAGCCAGAGACCGCAGGTCCCGATGCGAACCGTCGATGACGGGGGGATAAGCCGTAAGGCGCCTGCCGAGGCAGAACTGACGAAATGCCGCGCGAGTGTGCGTGCCTTCGTACTGGTCCCTGCCCCGGCGGCAGGGATTTTCGGTTTCCGGGCTAGCCGCCCCGGGCCGTGTGGAACACGTGGCCCCATTCACAGGAACGGAGTACGCCCATGCCGACTCCACGGAAAGTCGCGATGCTCGCCGAGATCAAGGACCGCATGGAGCGGGCCTCGATCGCGATCAGCGCGGATTATCGTGGGCTGACCGTCGCCCAGATCACCGAGCTCCGGCGCGCGCTACGGCCGAGCGGAGCGCAGGTGAACATCGTGAAGAACACGCTCGCCGCGATGGCCGCCAAAGAGGCTGGCCGCGAGGAGATGGCCGAAATCGTGCAAGGCCCGACGGCCCTGGCGATCGGGTTCGACGACCCGATCGCGCCGGTGAAGGCCCTGACCGAGCACCTGCGCGCGAAGCGCCTGAACATCCAGATCCACGGTGGCTGGCTCGAGGGCAAGATCCTCAGCCGCGCCGAGGTCGAAAGCCTGGCGACGATGCCGTCGAAGGAGCAGATGATCGCCGACGTCGTAAGCAAGCTGCAGAGCCCGCTCTACAACTTCGCCGGGCTCATGCAGTCGACGATGCGCAATTTCGCCGGCCTGATCGACGCGCGGGCGAACCAGATCGAGGCGACGGCCTGAACCACCCCGGCGGGTCCGGCCGGCCGGACAGCCACGAAACGCACAACGGAGACAACGACGATGGCAACCAAGATTGAAGAGGCCCTGGAACTCATCAAGGGGATGACCCTGCTGGAACTTCGCGACCTGAACAAGGCGATCGAAGAGGAGTTCGGGATCACAGCGGCGGCGCCGATGATGATGGCGGCTGGCGCAGCCCCCGCCGGCGGTGCCGCGGCCCCGGCAGCGGCCGAGGAAGAGAAGACCGAGTTCAACGTCGTCCTGAAGAGCTTCGGCGACAACAAGATCAACGTCATCAAGGCGATCCGCGAAGTCGTCAGCGGCCTCGGCCTGAAGGAAGCGAAGGACCTCGTAGAGGCCGCTCCCACGAAGGTGAAGGAAGGCATCGGCAAAGAAGAGGCGGAGTCGATCAAGGCGAAGCTGAGCGAAGCCGGCGCGACCGTCGACATCGAGTAATCCAGTCCCTGGGATGGGCGACACCAGAAAGGCCCGGCGCAGTCACTGGCCGGGTCTTTCCTTGTCCAGGGTATCGAGCGCCAGCCGTGCCGCCTCCCATGGATCTTTAGCCCTGACGACGCGGAGCTGACCATCTCCACCAACCTGGCTGATGGCGTGCTGTGCGTCGGTAGAGGCGTTGAACCCCTGTCGCCATACTGTGGCTCCGGTCGCCGAGCCATTGCTGGTTACCGCAACCACGTAATACACCCCGTCGTCAGAGTTCACTGCACCAGGCATTGAGAATGCGCGCCCCTGAGAACAAATAGTAGAGGCTCACCGCAGTGACCTGAAGCCCACTGTGTGCGCTGTAGAACTGGAAGCTCCAGGAGCCTTGCGGTGCACCGCACGCGATCGTCACGTCCTCGGCAAACCAATACCCGTAAACGTGGTCGACTACCTGCCAACTGACAGTGCCCAGGCCCGTGGGGATATCGTGAATCGAGACTGCATCAACGTTAACGGGACAGTTCAAGGCTCGCCCATCTCGCCATGCTCCGATTGCGCTCGTGGCCGCAGCGCCTGCCCCTTCGTCAGCGTCGCACCCACTGCTACTGCTCTCACTTGCAGCCCACAGAACGGCTTCGCGCAGCTGTGAAGCCTTGGGATGATGCTTGGCCACGGTCACAGCTGTGACGGCGCCATTGCCAGCGCCGACCGCAAAGCTCACTCCCGGCTCATTTTGCAGACCGACCAGGATTTCAAAGAGACGCCCGGAATCGGGGGACGGGCCATCCGCTTTCGACTGATGAGTTGGCGCCAGTGCAGATGCTACGAAGGCCACCACAACTGCAAGGCGAGTGCACGCAACGCGCATTCTCTCTCCTCCTAAACAGATCTCCGATGCCTTTGTACGCGCAGTGGGCAACCCCGACATCGGTAGTAGCTACTGATCCGATGCCGGCGTCCATCCGATGACAGAGTGAGTTGCCAAGCCCACTGCCCCGTCGGCCCGCGGTCAGGCCGGGTGGTCGTGCTCGGCGGCGGCGTAGTGGATGTCGCGGACGGCGCCGGAGAGGTGGAGCGTCTCGGCGGGGTCGAAGCCGAGTGCGACGAAGGTCTGGCGCATGAGTTCGAGGCCGCCTTCGAATTCGGGGACGACAACCTCGGTAGCGCCGAGGCCGCGGAGGACGTGGATTTCGCCACCGGTGCGCGCGCGCACGAGGATGGGGACGCCCGGGGCGATGGCCCGAGTTGCGGCAACAGCCACCAGCGCGGTGCTCTCGTCGGGGACGGTGACAACGACCACCCGGGCGTGCTTGAGTTCGGCGCGCTCGAGGACTTCGTGGCGGCCCGCATCGCCCCAGATGGTTGGGATGCCGGCGGCGTTCAGGCGGCGGGCGCGGTCGAGGTCGGACTCGATGACGGTAAAGGGGGCGCCCACCTGCCCGAGCGCATGGCCGGTGAGTTCGCCGACGCGGCCGTAGCCGATGATGACGACGTGCCCCTCCCGGGGGAGCCTGGGCTCGGGAAGTTCGCCCTGGCGATCGATGAGGCGCCAAACGCGCCCGGTGCGATGGAGCGCACGCTCGATGAACGGGATCGTCCGGAAAGCGATGGGGTTGATGCTGATCGAGGTGGCAGCGGCGGCCAGGACGACGTTGTAGGTAGCGGGGGTCATCAGGCCGCTGCCCAGGCTTTCGTGGGCGATGATGAACGAGAATTCGCCGAGCTGGGCGAGCCCCGCGCCAACGACGAGCGCCGTGCGGGCAGGGTAGGAAAAGATGGCGGCGGTAAGGAACGCGATGGCGGCGTTGCCGAAGAGTACGAGCAGCGTGACCGCCAGATAGAGGTCGAGATTCTCGAAGACCAGCTTCGGGTCGACGAGCATGCCGACAGAGACGAAGAAGAGGACGGCAAAGGCATCGCGGAGGGGGACAACGTCGGCGGCGACCTGGTGGCTGGTCTCGGTTTCGGAGACGACGACGCCGGCGACAAACGCGCCGAGCGCGACCGACAGGCCGAAGGCAGCGGCGCTGGTCGCAATGCCGAGGGCGCCGGCAACGAAGGCGAGGATGAAGAGCTCGCGGCTGCCGGTGCGGGCCACCAGCGAAAGGAGACGGGGGAGCAGACGGGCGCCGAAGACGAGCATCAGGGTCACGAAGATCGCCGCCTTGACGACGGCAATGGCGAGGTTGCTCCAGAAGTCGCCTTCGTGGCCGGGTTCGAGGGTCGGGAGCATGGCGAGGGTGAGGATGGTGATGAGGTCCTGGGCGATCAGCCAGCCGATGGCGACGCGCGCGTGGATCGTGCCCATGAGACCACGGTCCTCGAGCGAGCGGATCAGGACGACGGTGGAGGCGATGCTCACGGCGAGGCCAAGGGCGAGCGATTCACGGGCGGGGAGGCCGAAGGAGTAGCCCAGGGCAGCGCCGGCGGCAGTCGCAAGCGTCACCTGGATGATGGCCCCGGGGATGGCGATGCGGCGGACGGTGTAGAGGTCGGACAGGTTGAAATGGAGGCCGACGCCGAACATGAGAAAGATGACGCCCAGGTTGGCGAGCTGCCCGATGGCGTCGGCGTCGGCATCGTAGCCCGGCGTGAATGGCGAGATGACGAGGCCCGCGGCGAGGTAACCGACGATCGGCGAGATGCCTACCAGGCGCGCCGCGATTCCTCCGGCGACGGCGAGGCCGAGCGCCGTTGCGATGGATGTCAGGAGAGAGAAGTCTTCCAACGCTCAAAGACTACAGGTGCGCGAGCAGTCGTGGAGGCGCGATGGTATTTCTAGCCGTTTGGGAGCAATACCACCTTGCAATCATGCGGGTCGGCGAGGGCTTCGAAGGCAGATGGGAGTTCATCGATACCGACGGTGCGAGTGACCATCGGCGAGGTATCGATGCTGCCATCACCAAGGGCGGCAAGCGCCTCGGCGTACTCGGCCGGGGTGTAGCCGAGGACGAACTGGAGGGTCAGTTGCTTGTTGATCCCCACCATGGGAAAGATGCGGTCTTCCTTCATGCAGACGCCGACGACAACGACGCGGCCCAGGCGTCCGGCGAGCTCCATCGCCTGGCGGAGGGTGCCCTCAACGCCGACGCATTCGAAGACGACGGGCGTGGGAGCGCCTGTGGCCTCGAGCGCGATGGCGGCGAGGTCCTGTTCGGCGGGGTTGACGACGAGGTCGGCACCCAGTTGGCTGGCGAGCGCGCGGCGGGGCGCCGCGTACTCGGAGACCGTCACATGCTTGGCGCCTTCCTTCTTGAGCCAGAGGAGGGTCATGAGGCCGATGGGGCCGGCGCCCATCACGATGGCGCTTTCGCCGGGCTGCATGCGGGCTTCGCGGACGGCGTGGAGGCCGACAGCGCAGGGCTCCGTGGTGGCGGCCACGCGATCGGAGACCGAATCGGGGACCTTCAGGAGCATTGGGGCACTCATGAGCACGTATTCGCTGTAGGCGCCGGGGAACTTCGTGCTGTAGCCGATCGCCACCATGCCGTTGGGCGCGGCGGGGTCGATCAGGACGGGGATGGAGGTGACGCGCGTGCCCGGCGCCCAGGCCTCGGCGCCCGGACCGGCCTGGACGACTTCGGCGACAAACTCGTGGCCCATCACGATGCCGGCGTCCTGGTCCTGGGTGTCCCAGGCGACGCTTCCGCTCATCCGGGAGGCGGCGATCATGTCGTCCATGTACTTCGCGGCGTGGAGGTCGGAGCCGCAGATGCCGCAGGCCAAGACCCTGGCGAGCACCTGTCCGGGACCGGGCACGGGCTGCTGGACAGATTCGACTGCAAGGCTCTTCCCGCGAAGGACCATGGCTTTCATAGGGTTGTCCGCCTCGGGCAAAAGGTGTGGGCGCGAACTCTAGCACAGGCGTGAGGGCACGGCGCGAGCAGGCACGGCGGGCTTGCCTTCCGTTGCCCGGGATGCCCGGATTCGGCCAAACTCTCCAGATGGGAGTTCACCTGGGAGGACCGGCGGACAGTGGCCGGCGGATATTGCTGGCGACGAACAACCCGGGCAAGGTGCGGGAGTTCCGGAGGCTGCTCGAACCGTTCGGATTCGTGGCGGTGACTCCGGCCGAGCTGGGCGTCGCCATAGACGTCGAAGAAAACGGCGCAAGCTACGCCGAGAACGCCGTGATCAAAGCGCGGGCGTTCGCGGCAGCGGGTGGGATGATGGCCCTGGCGGATGACTCGGGGATAGAGGTCGATGCGCTCGCTGGCGGGCCGGGGATGTACTCGGCGCGTTACGGTGGGCCCGGGCTGGACGACCGGGGGCGGGTTCAGTGGCTGTTGAGCGAACTGGCCGGGGTGCCCCAGGAGCGGCGGACCGCGCGGTACCGGGCGGTAGTCGCGGTGGCGTTTCGCGAGGCGGGGCGCGAGCCCGTGACCTTCGAAGGCGTCCAGGAGGGGAAGATCGGTTGCGAGCCGCGGGGCGAGCGCGGGTTCGGGTATGACCCGGTGTTCGTCCTGGAGGATGGGCGGACGCAGGCGGAAGTGAGCGATGAGGAAAAAGACCGGATCAGCCACCGGGCGCAGGCAGTGAAGGCGGCAGCCGCTCACCTGTTGGAGCGTGGCGGATGATGGGCGGCTGGCTCGGGGCTGCGGCACTGGCGGTGATGGCGCTGGCCGCAACGGCATGCGGGACTCCGGCCAGCGGGATCCCGGAGGAACCCGTGTGCGCGACACCAGCGCCGCTGCCGACATCTCGCACGACGCAGGGGGCAGTTTCGGTCCAGGCCTACTTCTCGCGGATCCGGAATGGGGCGGGCGCTCTGTACAGCGCGCGGGAGGAACTGCGCGCGAAGTACGCCGAAGACACTTTCTACCGGCGGGAGGAGTTCCGGCCAGACTTCATCGCGTATGCGGACGAAACGATTTGCACGGCCCGGGGCCTCCAGGAGCTATCCGCCCCGGCGGCCTCGCTGGCTGAGTTCGACCAGAAGTTCGATGCGGCGCTGGCCGCGCTTATCGAACACACGGCTGCCGGGCGCGAGGCAGTGCGCATGCGGAACGTGAGCGACTACCGGGAGTGGTTCGGGGGAGTGGATGAGAAGGTCGCCGCGGTGGTGGCCACCTCGCGGCGGTAAGCGGCGGATCGACAGGCCCGGCGCCAGCAGCCACAATCGAAGTATGGCAATTCGGCACCCGGAACGGCCGCCCTGGCTTCGCGTGCGCTTCCCAACGGGCGGGAAGTTCGGCGAACTGCAAGAGCTGATGCGGAGCCAGGAACTCCACACCGTCTGCGAAGAAGCGCGCTGCCCGAACATCGGCGAATGCTGGAGCCGGGGTACGGCGACCTTCATGATCCTCGGGGATACGTGCACGCGTTCGTGCGGGTTCTGCGCGGTGAAGACCGGGCGGCCGGGGACGGTGGACACGGGCGAGCCGCGGCGGGTGGCCCTGGCGATCCAGCGGATGGGATTGCGCCACGCGGTGATTACGAGCGTGAACCGCGACGAACTGCCGGATGGCGGCGCGGGTATCTTCGCGGAGACAATCCGCTGGACCCGGCAGCTCTCACCGGAGACGACGATCGAGGTACTGATTCCCGACTTCAAGGGCGATTGGGCAGCGCTGAGCACAGTGCTTGCAGCGCAACCTGAAATCCTGAACCACAACACCGAAACCGTGCCGCGGCTCTATCGCGAGGTGCGTCCCCAGGCCGTGTACTCGAGGTCGCTTGAGCTGCTGAAGCGAGCAAAGGAGCTGGACCCCGGGACGGTGAGCAAGAGCGGCCTGATGGTTGGGCTGGGCGAGACGAAGGCCGAGTTACTGCAGGTATTCGAAGACCTGGCGGCACACGGCGTCGAGGTGCTGACCGTGGGCCAGTATTTGCAGCCAACGCCGGCGCACCTCCCCATCGCGCGCTACTGGAGCCCGGAGGAGTTCGCCGATCTCAAGGTGGCGGCGAATGCGATGGGGTTCCGGCACGTGGAGGCGGGGCCGCTGGTGCGGAGTTCGTACCATGCGGAGGAGCAAGCGAACTCCGCGCGGGGACCGGGACTTAGCCCACGAGGGACCGGCGGGGGTAGTATCACGATGGTCCCGCTGGCAGAGAGCGGCCCGCACGGGGAAATCGCATAGGGCGTTTCCTTATTGCGGCGCTTCCGAAACGGGCATACTTTCGGCGGGTGCAAATGGCGACCATCGAGCGATCGGGTGAGTTTGAGGATGCAGAGCACTTCCGGCGGGAGTCGCTCGGCGCGTTCGCGCACGAAATCCGCACGCCGCTGACCTCGATCAAGATGGTGATGGAGCTCGCCCGGAGGCAGGCGCAGGACGGCCAGCTGATCCTGGATGCCGAGCTGGCAGACATGCTGCGGGTCTCGGTGGAAGACCTGCAGTCTCTTGCTGACGATCTGCAGGAGACCTCGCGGCTGGAGCGGGGCCGCCTGACACTGGCGACCGGCCCGTGCGACCTCGGAAGCGCGATCGCGGCGGCGCAGGAGTTGCTCGACGGCCACCCGGAGCTGGCGGTGGAGTCCGAAGAAACGTTGCAGGGCCCGTGGGATGCGCCCCGGCTGGTCCGGACGATTGCCGGATTTGCGCAATCGGCCAACCGGCTCGGAGATGGGAGCGGGCTGGTCCGGCTTGAATCGGAAGCCGGGAGCGAGGCCGTGGTGCTCAGGTTCACGAGCGGGGAGCCGGGGGGAGACCCGCGGGCGATCGGCGCGGATGCTGGATTCTCATTTTTTCGGGCGCGGCAGCTTGTGCTAGCAATGGCCGGGTCCGTACACTCTGCGCGAGCCGAGCGATACGCGACATTCACTGTCGCGTTACCGCTGCAGGCGAATGGGGGCGGTTCGCGTGGTTGAACCGATGAAGATTCTGCTTGCGGAAGACGAACGGACCATCTCGCGCCTCATCAAGCAGGTGCTGGCGAATGCCGGGCACGATGTGGTGGGGGTCCAGAGTGCGGCCGAGGCCATGGAACAGCTCGCGGCCGGCACGTTCGACCTTGTGCTCCTGGACCTGAATTTGGCCGATGGCGATGGGATGCGGGTCGTGAGCTCGCTCGAACAGTCTGGCGGGCCGGTACCGCCGGTGGTGCTCATGACCGGTGAGGGCACGCTGGAGCAGGATGACCCACGGACACGGCGGGTGGCCCGCGTGCTGCCGAAGCCGTTCGACCTCGACGAACTCGAACAGACGGTCAACTTCTTCGTCGCGTAGACGCCATGGGCGCGGGCATCCCCGGATGCGCCTCCCAAAGACAGCACCGGCCCCCCCATGACCGCCCGCGCCGGTAGACTGGCAGCATGACACCGACCGGAACTCGCATCCGCGCCCGCGGCGCGAACTGACTGTATGGCGAATGCGGACGAGATCGCGCTCGAACCACCACTCTCCCGGAATGCCGGCGTGACGCCGGCAGTGGAGGACCGCTCCTACCTGGGGTTTATCGCGGCGGCGCTTGCGGCGGCACTTGGCGGCGGATTCCTCATGGCGGTCTGGATGCCGCTGGCGGCAACGGGAGCGGTGGGCGGGCAGGGCCGGGTCCCGTGGCTGATCCAGGCGCACGGGTGGGTGCAGGTGCAGGGCTGGGCGGGGTTGTTCGTCGCGGGCATGGCGGTGCGGCTGATGCCGCGGTTCGCGGGGCGGCCGCCGGTGGGGCGGAACGTCACCCTGCCGCTACTGGCTGCTCTGGGTCTGCCGGTGGCACTCAGGATGACACTGCAACCGTGGGCAACGGGGACCCTGGCGGAAGCTACGGCCGCGGCGATCGGCGTGCTTTCGGCGGTTGGGGCGGCCGGGGTCGCAGCGATCCTGGCGTGGACGCTGGGGAAGGGGCGCAAGGCGCGCGACCCGTGGCGGTACTTCGCGTGGGCGGGGACGGCGTGGTGGGCAGTGCTGGCAGCGATGCTGTTGGCGTGGGGGGTGCGGGCGGCGAGGAACGAAGGGCTCGCGCCGGTGGCGTGGGACGACGTGATGACCTGGGTGGTGTTGCTCGGGCCGATCGGGAACTTCATCTGGAGCGTGCAGAGCCGGAGTGTGCCGATCTTCTTCGGCCGGAAGACGCCAACGTGGCGGCAGGCGGTGGTGCCCGGTGTGGCGTACAACGCGGGGGCCGCGCTGGTGGCGCTCTCGCTGCTCTTCGAAGGTGAGACGGCAGCCCGGTTGAGCGGCTCAGGGATGGCGCTTGCCGGGGCGGGGATGGTCTGGCTGCCGGTGATCGCGGGGTCGGTGTGGGGGCAGGCGAAGCGGCTGCGGCCACGCGCGAAGCCGGCGGCGCGGTTCGTGCTGGGGGCGAACATCGCGGCGGTGGTTGCCGGGGTTTTGCTGGTGTGGGCCGGCGCACAGACGGCGCTGGATGCCGAGTACGCCGAGTTTGCGGCGCGCGACGCGGCGCGGCACGTGGTGGGTATCGGGCTCGTGACGATGCTGATCCTGGGGATGGCCCGGCTGGTGGCGCCGGTATTCGCGCTCGAACGGACCGAGTCCGGGGTGCCGAAGCTCTACGAGCGGGCGCCGTTCTGGCTCTTGCTGGGGGCGCTGGTGTTGCGGGGGGGCTCGGCGCTGCTGGCGGAGCAGATCAGCTATGACGCGCGCATGCACTCGGCGGCGACGGCGGGAGCGCTCGCGTGGCTGGCGATCGCGATCTTTGCCGTGAGCGTGCTGCGGGCGGTGCGGGCCGAGCCGGCCACGAGGCGAGCGCTGGAGACGTTGGCCAGGAAGTGAAGCGCCCCCTTTCGTCCCGGGTGATCAGTAGGGGAGGCCTTTGAGGCCGAAGAGGGTGCGAGCGTAGCTGGCACGGCCGAGGTGGCCGTTCCCATGGCCGATGAGGCCGTGAAGGATCGCCTCCACGCGGGGGATGGGGCCCCACGGGCGGATGGCCTGGACCTCGGCGAGGTACGCATCGCTCATGGTGGCGATCCGCGGGACGATCGCTTCGAGCACCGCCAGGGTGTAGGTGTTGAACTCCTCCGGCGGTGGGAATCTCATGCTGTAGGCGTCGTCCGGGTCCTGGCCGGTGCCCTGGTCGACCCGGGGCAGGCTCCAGCGCTCGTGAAAGCTGTGCTTGAGCCAGACCGGCTGCTCGCGATCGAAAACGAAGTGAATGATGTTGTCGATCGTGCGGACGACGTGCCAGACGTCCCAGCCGATGCTGTTGGTGACGCCGCCGCGGGTGTCGCAGAGCTGCTCCACGGTGAGGCCCTCGACAGCCCGGTCGCAGTAGAGCAGGACCCGGCCGGTGACGGTGGAAAGCTGCGCCTGGAGGGTGGGCGGGTTGCCCATGCCGGGGAGGTTGGGAGGCTGAGTCATGCGTGAGATTGTGGCAGATCCGGGGCAACAGGGTGCCGGCACGGCGGGGGCCGCGCTGACCAACCGCAACGTGAGCAGCCACGTATACTTCGCCTTCCATGAACGACTCCCGCTACGCCAACTGGCCCGAAGACTACGCATCGAAGCTGGTGGAGCCCGCCGAGGCGGCCGCACTCGTGCGCCCGGGCGACACCATCGTCATCCCCATCGGTTCGATTACGCCAAACCTGTGCCACGCGATCTGGGACCGGCGGGACGAGCTGAGCGACATCGACATCCTCTCATGCGCGCCGTTTGTCGACCCGGGCTGGTACGAGCCGGGACACCCGGCGTTCCGGACACACGTGGAGCTGTTCAACACGGCGATCGCGCGCCAGTCGATGCTGCGGGGCGCGACGGACTTTGTGTCGGTGCCGTTCAGCCGGCGGTTCAAACCGGAGGACGAGCGGGGCGGCGGCGTGTTCGGCTGCGATGTCACGCTGATCGGCGTTTCCCCGCCGGACCGGTTCGGGTTCTGCAGTTTCGGGACGAGCCTCTGGAACAAGCTGTCGTACGCGCAGCGGGCGCGGACGGTGCTGGCGGAGGTGTTCCCGGGGTATCCGCAGACGGGCGGCACGAACCGGATCCACGTCTCGGAGATCGACGCGTTCGTGGATGGCGGCGAGACGGCTCCGGCACGGCTGGCGCGGGATGCAACGCCATTTCCGAAGGCGATCGCGGGCTACATCAACGAGATCGTGAAGCACGGCGACACCATCCAGATCGGGACCGGGATGATGACGCTGCAACTGGCGAAAAACGGGGCGTTCGACGGGCTGGTGGACCTGGGCGTGCACAGCGAGGTTTCGACGCCGGGGCTCAACGACCTGGTCTATAAGGGAGTGATCACGGGGTCGCGGAAGAGCCGTCACCCGGGGAAGTTCGTTGCCACGGCGCTTTCGGCGACGACTCCGGAGGAGATCGACTTCATCCACGAAAACCCGGTGTACGAGGTGCATGAGGTGCACTACACCAACGACATCCAGCTCATCGCGGCGCACGACAACATGGTGGCGATCAACAACGCGATGACGGTAGACCTGACCGGGCAGATTGCGGCCGAGTCGATCGGGGCGGACATGTGGAGCGGGCCGGGCGGGCAGCTGGAGTTCGTGATCGGCGCGACCCTGGCGAAGAACGGCCGGAGCGTGACGATCCTGCCCGCGGCGGCGAAAGAGGAATCGGTCAGCCGGATTGTCGCGCAGCATCCGCCGGGGACGGTGGTGACGGTGCCACGGCAGTTCGCGGACTACGTGGTGACGGAGTTCGGGGTGGCGAGCCTGTTCGGGAAAAGCGACCGCCAGCGTGCCCGGGAGCTCATCCACATCGCCCACCCGGACCACCGGGCGGACCTGGAGCGGGCGTTCGCCAGGACCGAGTAGGCGGGGGTTACGCAGACCTCCCGGCGAGCGGCCTGGCCGGGTTTCCGGCCACCGTGGCGCCCGCGGGGACCGGGCGGATGACGACGGAGCCCGCGCCGACAACCGCGTTCTCACCGATGGTGACGCCGGGCATGATGGTGGCGCCGGCACCGATGAAGGCGCTATCGCCGACGGTGACGACCCCGGCGAGCGTGACTCCCGGGCCGAAGGTAACGCCCGAGCCGAGGACACAGTCGTGGTCGACCGCGCAGTTGGCGTTGAGGAGCGCGTAGTCGCCGATGGTGGCATCGGGGCCGACGACGGAGCCGGCGAGGATGATGACCCCGCGCCCGAGGCTCGCATGGCGCGAGACGGTTGCCGACGGGTGGACGACCCGGGCGAGCAGGCCCCCGGCGGCCAGGATGTCCTCCGCGAGGTCGCGGCGGAGTGCCGGGTTGCCCGTGACGACGACCAACTCATAACCGGCGTCGAGCCGGCGCTTCCATGAAGACACGGGTCCGAGTACATCGGCGCCGAGGACGGTCGCGCCGGGTTGCAGGATGTCGTCGAGCACACCGGTGACGTGGCGGCCGGAGGCCTGGAGCGCATCGAGGACCACTCTGCCCTGGCCACCGGGACCGTTGACGAGGATGACGCTATTCACAGGGGATGAAGTGTAGCGGGCGGCCCGCTCAAGCGGTGTCCGGCGGCAGGAGGGCAGCCAGGTTCGAGGCGACGGTGTGGAGGGGCTGCATGCCGCGGGCGCTCTGGGCGAGAAGGAGGCCGCCTTCGAGGGAAGCGATGACAAAGGTGGCGAGCTCTTCCGCGCGATCGGGCGAATGGCCATCGGCCACCAGGCGGCGCGCGATAGGCTCCTGCCAGGCGGCGAAGGCCTCGGCGCAGGCGGCTTCAACCTCGGTGGCGCCGAGGCCGGAGGCCTCGAGAGCGGTTGTGGCGACCGGGCAACCGTCCCGGAAACCGGACGTTGAGAGCGAATTCTCGTAGAAGGCGGCAAAAGCGCGGATTGCCTCCGGGAGCGGCCGCGGGGTGGCCATTGCGGCCTCGATGGCGCGGGTGATGCGGGCGCTGGAGAAGCGGACGGCTTCGGCCACGAGCTGGTTCTTGCCGCGGGGGAAGTGGTGGTAGAGGGAGCCCCGGGGGGCTCCCGCCGCATCGAGCACCTCGGCGAGGCCCGTGGCAGCCATACCCTGCCGCTGAAGTAGGCGGGCCGTGGCGGCCACCATCCGGTCACGCGTCGAGGACTTTCCCGGCATGTGACCGAGGTTACACAGGCTGAACCGGCCGGTCTACTACTATGATGACTGGTCTAGAGACAGGCTGGCCCGGTGACTTCCGCCCGTTGTGCTGGGAAGATGCGCCGAAAGCGCTGCTCGAACGGCCAGTGTGACTGGCGGTCCCGCGCCAGGAAGGAGGAAGACAGACCATGACAGTGCTCTACGAGACACGCGGGCCGGTGGCCGTGGTGACCATCGACCGGCCGGAGGTGCGGAACGCCATCGATCGCCGGGCAGCAAAAGCGCTGCGCGAGGCGTTCGAGTGGTTCGACGGAGACGACAGCCTCGCGGTGGCGGTGCTGACGGGCGCCGGTGGGACGTTCTGCGCGGGCGCGGACCTGAAGGCGGTGGCGGAAGGCCGGGGCACCCGGGTGGCCGCGGATGGCGACGGGCCGCTGGGGCCTACACGGATGCTGCTTTCGAAACCGGTGATTGCCGCGGTCGAGGGGTTCGCCGTGGCCGGTGGGATCGAACTGGCGGCGTGGTGCGACCTTCGGGTGGCGGCCAGCGACGCGGTGTTCGGCTGTTTCGAGCGGCGGTGGGGTGTGCCGCTGGTGGATGGGGGGACGATCCGGCTGCCGCGGCTCATCGGGCACAGCAACACGCTGGACCTGATGCTGACGGGGCGGCCAGTCTCGGGAGAAGAAGCCCAGCGGATGGGCCTGGCGAACCGGCTGGTTCCACCCGGGACTGCCCTGGAAGCGGCCATCAAACTGGCCGAACAGCTCGCGGCGTTCCCGCAGACGTGTCTGCGGCAGGACCGGCTTTCGAGCTACGAGCAGTGGGGCATGGCGATCGGCGACGCGCTCAAGAACGAGTACCGCCGGGGACTGACCGTGCTGGAGAGCAACGAGGCACGCGAAGGGGCGGCGAGATTCGCCTCGGGCGAGGGGCGGCACGGGAAGTTCTAAAACCTGATGGAGCGGCAGCGTCCCGCCCCGGCCGGGTTGGTTGTCCGCGATTTCGGGGACGGACTGCGCGACGCGCTGGAGCCCCCGACACAGCGGTCAGGCCGGGACCGTCAGGGTGACGGTGGTGCCTTCGCCGGGGGAGCTTTCGATTTCGAAGGCGCCGCGGATACCCTGGGCGCGTTCGCGCATGGAGCGGAGACCGAGGTGGCCGGGGAAGTCGCCCGAGGGATCGAAACCCTGGCCATTGTCGACGATACGGAGCCGGAGGATCGCATCGCCGCAGGTTAGGGATAGCTGGACGCGGGTTGCGCGGGCGTGCTTCACGGTGTTGTGGAGCGACTCCTGGGCGATGCGGTAGACGGCCTCCTTCGCCTCGATGGCGATGTCGGGCTCTTCACAGAGTTCGGCCTCGACGGTGATGCCGTAGCGCGCCTGGGTGGCGGCGACCTGGCGGCCAATGGCGGCAACGAGACCCTCGGTGGCGATGGATTCGGGGCGGAGTTCGAAGATCAGGGCACGCATCTCGGTTAGCCCGGCCTCGGCGAGGGAAAGGACATAGTCGAGCGGCTCAACGATGTTCGGAGGGCCGTCGTCGCCGAGGCGGCGGCGGGCGGTGCGGGCGCCGAGAGCGATGCCGTAAAGGGCCTGGGAGACGGAGTCATGGAGTTCGCGAGCGAGGCGCTGCCGCTCTTCGAGGGCCGCAGCGGCGGAAGCGCGCTGGTAGAGCCGGGCGTTCTCGATGGCGAGGGCGGTCTGGTCGGCGATGGCTTCGATGAAGCCTGTGTCTTCCTGTCCCGGGGCGTCGGTGCCTGCGTAGGCCACGGTGAGGACGCCGAGAGGGCGCTCGCCATAGATGATGGGAACGACCAGGACCGAATCCCAGTCGGCGTTCTCGAAGAAATGGCGGGCGGCGGCATAGCGGGGGTCATCCAGCCGTTCGGCGCGCATGTTCGGGAGAAAGACGGGGCGGCGTTCGGCGATGGCGACCTCGGCGGAGGATGCGGCGCCGGCGGCGTAGGCATCCTGCATGGCGTCGACCCACTCGGGGGACTGGCCAGCGACGCCCATGATGCGGAGAGGGCGAATGGCGTGCTCGCCGGTGACCGTAATGGTCGCGGAGACGGCGTTGGTGGCGGTAAGCACTTCGCCGGCGATGTCGTTCATCAGCTGTTCGATGGAGCTTTCGAGGGTGAAGCTGGCGGCGATACGGGTGAGGGCTTCGAGCTGGCGGACACGCTTCTCCGTCTGGGCGAAGAGGAGGGCGTTTTCAATGGCCGTTGCGGCCTGGCGGGCCATCGCGGTGATGAGGCCGATCTCGCGATCATCGGGTTCGGCACCGGGGAGGTAGTAGTTCTCGATAGTGCCGAGGTCGCGTTCGCCAAAGCGCATAGGGACGACGACGAGGGTGTCCCACGGTTCGTCGCGAACGACGTCATGGAGCTCCGTGTACAGGGGTTCGGCGAGTGTGCGGGAGCGGACGTGACGGAGGATGTAGGGGCCGGCGCTCTGGAGGGCGACCTGGTTGGGGCGAGGCGCGCCCCTGCGGTGGCCGGCGGCTACCGCTTCGAGGAAGCCCTCGGGCAGGCCGTAGGTGCCGCCGAGCAGGAGCATCCCGTCCTCGGTGATGGTGCTGACAGAGCATCCGGTGGCGCCCGTAGACTCGACCATGCGCTGGGCAAGGTTGTCGAGCGTGCTCTTGACGGAGCGCTCGAGGTCGAGAGAGGTGGCGACGCGGGACAGGGCGGTCATCTCGCTGGCGCGGCGTTCGGCCTCGGCGAAGAGGCTGGCGTTTTCGATGGCGACGGCGGCCTGGTTGGCGATGGCCATGCCGAGGTCGGCCTCGCGGCGGGTGAAAGCGGCCGGCTTCTCGGAGGAGAGGGTGATCATCCCGACGAAGCGGCCCTTCTGCACCATGGGGAGTGCAAGCCACGACACGATGCGGGAGAAGGACGAATCGAGGCCGCCGCCAACGGCGCCGCGGAAGTGATGGGCGTAGTAGTCATCGCCCCGGACGTCATCGACGATGATGGGCTCGCGGTCAAGGAGAGCATGCCAGAAGGTGTTGAGGCCCTCCAGGGAGAACTTCTGAATCGCCGGGCTTGCCGGGCCCGGGGTGGACTCGGGGCCGCGGGCCTCACGCACGACGAGCTGGTCACCTTCGACGACGAGCATGGAGGCGCCGGTGTAGGGGATGACGTCGCGGACCTGGTCGAGCACGAGGCCGAGCAGCTCCCCGAGGTCGAGCGTGGAGGAGACGTTGCTGGAGACGTGGAGGAGGGCGCGAAGTTCGCGCGTGCGCTCTTCGACGCGCTGTTCGAGGAGGCGCTGCTGTTCGGCTTCTTCGCTGATGTCGCGGACGACGGCGAGGATATGGGGCTTGCCCTGGAAGGTGATGGTGGTGCCGAGGACATCGGCGATGAAGCTGGAACCATCCTTGCGCAATTCGATGGCGCGGCCGCGGTAGGTCTTGCCGGCGGCGATCGTCTCGAGGTACTCGCCGGTATGGGGGCGGGAGCGCGGGTGGATGAGGGAGAACGGTTCGAGGGCGCGGAGCTCTTCGAGGGTGTAGCCGTGCATTTCGAGTGCGGCCGGGTTGGCATCGACGATCCGGTCTTCGAGGTCGGTGATGAAGAGCGCGTCGCTGGTGGACTCGAAGATGTTGCGGAAGCCTTCCTCGCGTTCGGCGAGGGCGAGGGTTGTGCGCTCGCGCTCTGCGATCTCGCGCTGGAGGGCCTCGTTGCGGGTGCGGACTTCCTCGATCATCCGGTTGAACGATGCCGCAAGGTCGCCGAGCTCGTCGTTGGAGCGGACGGGGATGGCGGCGTTGAAATTGCCGGCGGCCACGGCGCGCGTGCCGCTAACGAGGGCATCGATGGGCTGGAGGAAGACGCGGCGGTTGAGCCAGGCGGTGCCGCCGAGAGCGACCACGAAGAGGAAGAGCATGGTGAGGAGGATGACGCCGACGGTGCGGTTGGCCTCATCGTTGATGGAGGCGGCAACGCTGGCTGCCTCGCGGGTGATCTCGTCGACGGGCGCGGCCATGGCGAAGCTCCCACCGACATCGCTGAGGGGAGCGTAGGCGACGAACATCTCGCGGCTGCCGAGGCGGACCCGGGCGACATCGGATTGGCCTGCGACCATCTCCTCGATGACCTGGTGGAAGGCGGCGTTGTTGGGGTCTTCGCGAGCCAGGGCCACGAGGTCGTAGGCCAGGGTGCGGAGTACGTTGCCGTCGTCATCGATGTAGAACGCGAAGCCGGTGGGCGTGGGGCGAACCAGGTTGATCTGGTCGATGAGACGCTCGATGGAGAGGTCGACGCCGATGGCGCCACGGTATTCATTGGCGACATAGACCGGCGTATAGGCGGTGACTACAAGGCCTTTACGTGTCTCGTCCCGGTAGGGGGTCGTCCAGATGGTGGCGCGTTCCGGGTTCCCGGCGGGCCCCACAACATCCGAGAGGTCGCCGGTAATGGCCGAGGAGAGGCCGCTGGCGGTGCGCTGCATTTCGCCAGTTGCGGGATAGTGGCGGAGCGCGCCGCTTGGGCCGATGTAATAGAGGGCGATGGGCCGGAAGTTGTCTTCGGTGAGGCGGCCCGGGAAGTCGGCCATCAGGCTGGGGAAGAGCGTATCAAGGGGGGCGGATTCCTGGAGGTCGCGGGTGGCCTGATCCACGGGTGCGGCAGCCGGGACGAAGAGGTCCGTGGCCCGGACGGCGCGGGCGTCGTGGTGGTTGCCGGCGTCATCTGCAGTCAGGGCCGGAACTTCGGGAAGCGGAAGCGTGGACTCGTAGGGGGCGACGGCCATGTACCGGGCAGCCTGGTGGCCCCATTCGACCGCGGGGGAGAACTGGAGCTGGCCGATGTAGGCCTGGGTCTCGGCGTTGGCCAGCAGCGTCTGGACACCTTCGCGTTCGAGACCCTGGCGGCTGGTCTGGGCGGCGTTGTCCTGGGTGCGGTGGAAGCCAAAGAGGACGAGTGCCGCTGTGGCGGTGCCGAGCACGACGATAAAGAGGAGGAGCGAGAGATTGAGCTTTGGGCCGAGCCGGAGGGGGATTCTGCGCACGCCGATACTCGTCCTCGTCTCAGTCAATTGGGCCGAACCCGATTTGGCGGGCGTAGAGTGCGGCCTGGGTGCGGCTCTGGACTCCCAGCTTGAGAAGGATGCTGGAGACGTGAGTCTTGACGGTGTTCTCGCCGATGATGAGTGCCTGGGCGATTTCCTTGTTGGCCTTGCCCTGGGCGAGGAGGCGGAGGACATCGGTTTCGCGTTCGGTGAGTGACTCGGGGCTTTCGGGCGCGCGGACTTCGCGGACGAGGCGGGCGGCGGCCTGCGGCGAGAGCTGGACCTGGCCGTTGGCCGCGGCCTTGATGGAACGGATGAGTTCGTCGGCCTGGGTGTCCTTGAGGAGGTAGCCGATGGCACCGGCGCGGACGGCGCCGACGACGGAGGCGTCTTCGAGGACGGAGGTGAGGGCGATGACCTCGGTCTCGGGGCACTCACGGCGGACGTGGCCGATAGCGGTGATCCCATCCATCACCGGCATCAGCAGGTCCATGAGGATGACATCAGGTTTGAGGTCATGGGCGAGTTTGAGGGCTTCGGCGCCATTCTGGGCTTCGCCGATAACATCGAAGTCGGGGTCATCGAGGAGGAACATCTTGAGTCCCTGGCGGACGACGGCATGGTCGTCGGCGATCACGATCCTGATGGTCATAGGAGCTCCGCTGAGCGCGATTCAGACTCGGGCACACGCATTCGAGACTATATCACCGCGTTTGGGGTGAACCTTCCTCCTCCCTTTGGCGGAGATCGCGTTCCCTCGAAGTTCTCGTGTGTGAACCAACCGGCAGTGGGACGCTGCGCGAGGCGGCTGCGACTACTGTTGGAAGGGTGATGGACTTGTCGATTCGCCTGCTGCTTGTTGATGACGAAGCCCGCGTGCGCCAGGGCCTGCGGATGTGCATGGCCGGGGAACCGGACTTCGAGGTCATTGGGGAAGCAGACGAGGGGACGGAGGCCGTGGAACTCGCGGCGTCGTTACAGCCCGACGTTGTGGTGATGGATGTCCGCATGCGCGGACTCGACGGTCTCGGCGCGACGCAGAGGCTCCAGGCGGCAAATCCCGGCGCCCGGGTGGTCATCCTTTCGATGCACGACGACCTGAACACGCGTGCCGCGGCTGAAGGCGCGGGGGCAACTGCCTTCGTGGGCAAGCAGGAGGGCATCGCCCGCCTGTTCGACGTCATCCGCGAGGTGGCCGGGCCGGAGCCCGGCGATAGCGCTCCGGCCGCCTGACGGCAGCACGGTGCCGGTCGGGCGGGCAGCGGAAGAGCGAACACATGAGGGGCGCCCGGGCGCCCCTCACTGGCGGTCAGGCGCGAGAGCGCTGGTAGGCCTCGGTCCCGGCGCGGGCGTCACTCCAGATTTCGTGGACGGTGCGGTCGGCGACATCGGAGAGCTGGAACGCCAGCTTCGTCCCGGGCCCGTCGGGGGGCGGGAACGCCTGGGCGGGGGTGTCGAACTCCTGGAGGATGGCGACGCTGTTCGCATCGGCCCAGTAGTAGCGGGCGTTTCGGCACCCGCCGATGCTTCGCGAGTAGCGGCACCAGTCGAGTGCGAGGTCGCCAAGCCTGGCGCGGTCCGCTCCCGGGCGCAGACGCCATTTCGTGTATTGGATTGCCAAGGGCTTGCTCCTGAATGGGATGAGTGGACCGGCCCGGCGGCAGTCTCCTCCAGTGCGGGATAATCCTGTATGAACTACATCACGTTCCGGGGTGTTGGGCCGACGGCCACCGATCCTGTTTCAGCGAAGGCCTTCGTGGTTCAATAACGGCGCACCGCGACAGGAGGCCACCCATGGATTTCGAACTCTCGGAGGAACACCGGCTCATCAAGGAGACGGCGCGCCGTCTCGCGCGGGAGGTGGTTGCCCCGCGGGCGAAAGAGCTGGACGAAACGGGCGAGTACCCGCACGACTACTTCGAGGCGTTCAAGAAGGCGGGCCTGCTGGGGATGGCCATCCCGGAATCGATGGGGGGGACCGGGAACGGCATCCTGCCACTGTGCCTGGCTATCGAAGAGGTGGCGAAGTACGAGTGCGGGGCGGGGCTGATGCTGGTGCTGAGCGGGCTGCCGACCCGGCCGATCGTGTTCGGTGGGACGGCGGAACAACAGCAGAAGTGGCTGCCTGCCCTGGCGAACGGCGACCGCAAGGCGGCGTTCTGCCTGACCGAGCCGGACCACGGCTCCGACGCGGCGAACCTGCAGACGCGGGCGACGCGCGACGGCGACGACTACATCCTGAACGGCAACAAGGTGTACATCTCCGGCGGGACGGTAGCCGACCAGCTGACCGTCTTCGCGCGGACGGGCGGGCCGGGGGCAAAGGGGATCAGCGCCTTCGTGGTCGACGCGCACGCGCCGGGCGTGGCGATCGACCGGACGGACGACAAGATGGGCGTGCGGAGCGTGCCGACGGCCCATTTCAGCTTCCAGGACGTGCGCGTGCCGGCGGAGAACCTGCTCGGCGGAGACGAAGGCGCCGGGTTCAACCACGCGATGCTGACGCTGAACTCGATGCGGCCGACTGTGGGCGCGCGGGGCGTCGGGCTTGCCGAAGGCGCTGCGGGCTACGCGCTGGAGTGGGCGCGCGAGCGGAAGGCGTTCGGGAACCCGGTGATCGACTTCGAGGCGATCCAGTTCATGTTCGCGGAGATGGCCATCCAGATCGAGGCGGCCCGGAACCTCGTCTACAAAGCCGCCTGGCTGGTGGACCAGGGCAAGTTTATGAAGGAGTACGCGCACAACCTCTCGATCGCGAAGGCCTTCGCGACGGAGATGGCGAACCGGGTGGCGTTCGACGCGCTGCAGGTGCTGGGCGCCCAGGGGTACATGAAGGACCACCCGCTGGAACGGCACTACCGCGACGCGCGCCAGCTGACGATCGTGGAGGGCACGAGCCAGATCCAGCGCGTGGTGATCAGCCGCGCGATGATCGACAGGAACCTGGTCTACGGCTAGGCATGGCAGCGCATCTGGTACCATGGCACGCATGACAGCACCCGCACCGGCCCGGCTATACACGGCCGAGGAATTCCTCCACATGCCCGAGAACGAAGGGGCGGAACTCGTAGACGGACAGATCGCGGAGGCACGCGGGGACAGCCTTTCGAGCTGGATCGGGGGTGAACTCTTCGCGAGGGTCTTTGAGTTCGTCGAAGCCGCCTCGCCTGGATGGGTCTTCCCGCAAGGAACGGGGATGACGATCTGGCCGGAGCGTCCCGGGCACGTGCGCAAGCCCGACCTGGTGTTCGTGCGCAAAGGCAAGCTGCCGGGCGGCAGGCCTCCCGCGGGGTGGCTCACGGTGGTGCCGGACCTGCTGGTCGAGGTCGTATCGCCGGGGGACGAGATTGAGGCGTTTGAGACGAAGCTGGACGAGTACCGTGCGGCCGGGATCCCGCTGATCTGGGTGATCTACCCGGGCACGCGCCGGGCGCACGTGCTGGGCACGAGCCGCCCACGCACGGAGATTGCGCCAGACGGTGCCCTGGACGGCGAGGACGTGCTGCCGGGGTTCAGCTGCCGACTTGCGGAACTCTTCAGCGCCTTCGAGCAGGCAGACTAAACGCCGATGGCGGGCGAGTCACCCGACGATCCACTCGTTCGGCCCACGTCGCGTGTGATCCTGTTGGACCGGCAGGGGCGGACGCTCCTGTTCACAGTCGAGGAACCTGACCCGGAGACGGGAAAGCGCTTCTGGTTCCTGCCCGGCGGAGGGGTCGAAGCCGGGGAGACCCATGAGGAGGCAGCGAAGCGCGAGCTGTTCGAGGAGACGGGCCTCGACCTTCCCATCGGGCCATGCCTCTGGCTGCGGGAACACACCGGGCACTTCGCGCCGCACAACATCTGGTACCGCTCGATAGAGCGCTATTACCTGGTCTGGACGGACCGGACGGAGATCTCGCCGGATGGGTGGACGGAGCTGGAGGTCCAGATGCTGTCGGAACACCGCTGGTGGTCGCTGGGCGAGCTCACGGCCTCGGATGACCTGTTCGTGCCGCGGCGGCTGGCGGAACTGCTGCCGCCGATCCTGGCGGGGCGCGTGTCACAAGAGCCGCTGGCGATCGGAGTGTAAGGCGGCTTGGGGCCGTTACCAGATCACATCGACCCCTAACAACGGAATCTTCCGGTCGCCTGTTACAAGCGGGAGTCCCTCGGTGAGTGCCTGGGCAGCGAGCATCCGGTCGAACGGATCGCGGTGAACCCACGGAAGGCGCGCCGCAGCGTATGCGTGCTCAAGCGTGATGCCCAGGATCACGGCGTCCATCTGTTCGCAATGGCCGTGAACGAACTCCTCTAATGGACGAGCAAGTTCGAGACGCTGCCTGCCGATGGCAGTGCCGAGTTCCCACACGGTGACGACGCTCACGACGATGGGATTGCCCCCGTCCTCCAGGGCCGCGCGGGCGACGGATGAGAGCCGCTGAGGTTCGAATGCCATCCAAAGGAAGACATGCGTGTCGACGAGCAGCTTCAACCTGCCCGGGTCCCTTTCGTCGGTGCAGCGAGATGCTCAAGCCCTTCGATTGGTGCTTCCCACTCGTTGAGTTCGTCCTCGCTCATTGGTTCGTAGAACGAAGGGTCGATCTTTATCTTTCCGGCCCATTGCCCGAACACCCGCCTTTTGCGCGGGGCTGCTTGCCGGTCAACGGCGGTAACGGTTGCCACCGGCTTACCGCGGCGGGCTATCACGAACTCCTCGCCGCGCTCGACGGCGGCGATGAGCTCGGAGAAGTGCGTCTTGGCTTCGTGGATGTTGACCTGGCGGACCATGGAAACATGGTAGCACAGACTGGACTAAGTGGACTAAGTCTACTTGGTCCAGTACAGATTGGACGCTGTGGCGGCCCAGAAGGCTTCAGGAACTGAAGGGCGGTACTATCCGCCTGTGACCGCGGCAGAAGACGCAGCTTCCATCGAAACGGTCACCGAAACCTCCCCCGAAGACGAAGCACGGTACAAACGAATCATCCTCGCGATAGCGTCGGGGGCGTTCCTGGCGAGCTTCGCGATGAACTTCTGGTGGCCGTTTCTGCCGCTCTTCCTGCGCCAGATCGGGGCCACGAGCGACGCCAACGCGCTGTTCTGGGTTGGCGTGGCGACGACGGTGCAGGGAGTGGCGCGGCTGGTAAGCGGGCCGATCTGGGGCGTGATCTCGGACCGGTACGGGCGAAAGCTGATGCTGGTCCGGGCGCTGTATGCGGCGACGCTGACCACGGCCATCGCGGCGGTCGCGCATGCGCCGTGGGTGGTGGTAGTAGCGCTTTCCATGCAGGGCCTGTTCTCCGGGTTCATCCCGGCGGCGATAGCGCTGACGAGCGTTAGCGTGCCCGATGAGCGGCTGAACCGGTCGCTCGGCGTGGTGACCGGCGGGCAGTACCTGGGGAGCACGCTTGGGCCGGCCGTGGGCGCGCTGCTGGCGATCGGGTTCGGGTATCGCGGGGCGATCGTGGCGAGCGCGGTGCTGCCGGCGCTTGCTGCGACCTGGATCATAGTCGCAGTGCCGCGGGACAGCGTTGCGCCGCGAGCGGTGCGCGCCGCCGGGGCCGCTGGCGGGCGGGGGCTCAAGTTCTCGATGGGCTGGATGAAAGGGTTCTCGCGGCCGTTCTGGGTAGCCGTGTTCGTGTATTTCGGGCTGTTCGCGCTGAACCAGTTCGTGCGGGTGGCGACGCCGGTCGCGCTGCAGGGGATCGTGGGCAGCGGGAGCGCGCGGGCGGTCTCGGGCGTGGCGTTCTCGCTGGCGGGGGCAGCGGCGGTGGCGGGGGTGACGGTGGTGGCGCGCTGGATGAGCGGGCGGGCATCGCTCCGGCAGACGCTCATCGTGTTCTCGCTGGCATCGGCTGCGGCAATGCCGGCGATGGCCATCGGTCAGAGCGCGTGGCTCTACGGGGCCGGGTTCCTGGCCTTCGCCCTGGTGAATGCAGCCTCGATGCCGGCGACCAACACACTGATCGCCGAAACGGTCGAGCCTGCGCGGCGGGGGACGGCCTTCGGGCTGGCGAGCTCGGCCCAGGCGATTGCCTTCATGGCAGGCCCGATGGGCGCGGCAGCGTTCGCGACGTTTTCCCTACCGGCCGGGTTCCTGTTTTGTGCCGCCGCGTTCGCCGGGCTGGCGGTGCTGGTCGCGGTAGCGACGGATGAGCGCTGACTCCCTGGACGGGGGCCGGGCCCCGGAGCCGGCCAGCCGTGCTGAGGGCGCCGGGGCAGGCACGCCACCTCCGCAACGGCCCGGAGGAAAGCGGTACCATGCCGGAGAACACCACAGGTGGAGGCTGAACACATGGAAACGTTTCGCGATGGCGACCTGGAGATCGTGATGGGCGGGCCCACGGGTTACGGCAACAATGTGTGGGTGGTGGTGGACCGCTCGACGGGCGAAGCCGCGTTTATCGACGCGCCGGGCGACCCGGAGACGAACATCGCGGCCGCCGAGGCGCTCGGCGTGAAGCCCGGGAAGATCCTGCTCACCCACGGGCACTTCGACCACACGCCGTCGATCGACGCGCTGAAGGAGAAGTACGGCGCGAAGTTGTACGCGGACCCTGGCGAGCCCGGCCTGAAGGACGGACAGCTCGACGAAGCGGTGGCCGACGGCGACCTGATCCCGGTGGGGAACCTGCGCTTCCGAGTGGTCAGCGTCCCGGGGCACACGCCGGGCAGCACGACGTTCGTCTGTGGCAAGAGCGCGTTTGTGGGCGACACGCTGTTCCCCGGTGGCCCCGGGCGTTCGAAGGACAATGCAGCGCTGCAACAGGAGATTCGGTCGATCACAACGCGGCTGTACGAACTTCCAGACGACACGACGATCTACCCCGGGCACGGAGCGATAACGACGATTGGGGAGAGCAAGGCCGAGTACGCGGTGTTCGCCGCGAAGAAACACGCACCCGACCTCTCCGGCGACGTGAACTGGCTGGAGTCCTGACGGTGACCGAACCCGGCACACGGGCTTCGAAGCGCGAGGCGTTCATTGCTGAGCCGCGGACGGCGGTGTGCTCGACGGTCGACGCCCGGGGGCGCAGCCACGCCGTCCCGGTGTGGTACCTGTGGAAGGATGGTGAGTTCCGGGTGGTCACGGAGCGGGGCTCACAGAAGCACAGGAACGCGGCGCGGTCGGGGCGGGCGGCGCTGACGATCGTCGATGGGCCGCGCTATGTGACGGCGGAGGGACCGGTGCGGGTGGTGGACCCGCTTTCGTACGAGGAACGCCTGGCACTGCACACCCACTACCGGGGTGCCGAGGCCGCGGCCAGTTCGACGGCCGACGGCGCGCACGAGCGGATGGTGCTGCTGGTGCTGGCGCCGGAGCGGTGGCTGGGGATGGAGTGACGGAGGCTGAGGTCCCGGGACGGGTGGTATTATCGAAGGCATGACGACGAAACAGGCGATCCATGAGATTGTCGAGCGGTTGAGCGAGGAAGAGGCCGAGCAGCTCCTGGCGTACCTGCGGGACGAAGAGCCGGAGGAGTACCCCGAGGAGCTGCTGGAGCGCATCGCGCAGGCGAAGGCGGAGATCGCGCGCGGGGACTTCGTCACCCAGGAAGAGTTCGAGCGGAAGTACATGAGGTGACCTTTCGGTACGTCATGTCCGGAAGGGTGGAGCGGTACGTCTCGCGGCTGGAGCCGAGGGTGCAGAGAGACATCGGGCACCGCCTTCGAGAACTCTGCGAAGACCCGTACGACCGCAACGTTTCGAAGCCGCTGAAAGGCCCGCTCGAGGGCAAGCGCTCTTCGGACCTGTACAACCTCCGCATCATCTACGAGGTGGATGACACGGTCCGGGTGCTCGACGTGATCGACATCGGCCCGCGCGGGGACGTCTACAAACGCTGACGTCCCCCGCCTCGGCCAGGCCCCACCCGGACCGCCACCCCCGGCTGCCGCATATCCCCGGGCGCGTTCCCCTGTGCTGCTTCCTGCCGGCCGCGGTTTCGGTGAACGCTTCTCGCTTCTCCCTTCCCTCTTCTCCCCTTACGCTCTGCGGCATGGGAAAGCTAGAGGGCAAGACCGCGCTGATATTCGGAGTGGCAAACGACCACTCGATCGCCTGGGGAATTGCGCAGGCGTTCCACCGCGAGGGCGCGAAGCTCGCGTTCTCCTACGCGATGCCGTCACTCGAAAAGCGCGTGCGGCCGCTGGCCGAAAGCCTGGGGTCGGACTTCATCGAACTCTGCGACGTGACCGACGACGCCCAGCTCGACGCGGTATTCGCGAAGGCTAAGTCCCAGCTGGGGACGATCGACATCCTGGTCCATGCGATTGCGTTCGCGAACCGCGAGGACCTGATGGGCCGGTTCGTCGACACCTCGCGCGAGGGGTTCCTGCTGGCGCACGACATCTCGGTGTACTCGCTGGTGGCGCTGGCGAACCGGGCACGGGTGTTGATGCCGAACGGCGGCAGCATCATGACGCTGACCTATTATGGCTCGCAGAAGGTGGCGCCCAAGTACAACGTGATGGGCGTGGCGAAAGCAGCGCTCGAGGCCACGACGCGCTACCTGGCGTGGGACCTCGGCCCGGAAAACATCCGCGTGAACGCGATCAGTGCCGGCCCGATCCGGACGCTGGCGGCGAGCGGGATATCAGGATTCCGGGACTACCTGAAGCAGTTCGCGACGATCGCGCCGCTCCACCGCAATGTGACCATCGACCAGGTCGGCGAGGTTGCGGCGTTCCTGGCGGGAGACGGCTCGAGCGCGATCACCGGCGAAGTGATGTACGTGGACAACGGCTTCAACATCATGGGCCTCGCCAACGAAGACCGGGAGTAGGCGGCACCCCGCGCCGTGCCCAGCTGCCCACACCGCATCGTCCCCTACAGCCGGGAACGCCATGGCGATGGCCCGTGGCGGGTTGTCTCCGCCGTGTTCGAGGAATACGGCTTCGCCTTCGCGGAGCACGACTACGACGCGGACCTGTTGCGGCCCGAGGAGTACTACGACGGAACGCACGGCTGGTTCGCGGTTGTCGAGGATGCTAATGGCGGGGTCGTGGGGTGTGTGGGGCTGAGCGACGAGGGCAACGGGGAGTTCGAGCTGCACCGGCTCTACGTGCTGTCCTCGGCGCGGGGGCATCGGCTGGGCGAACGGCTGGCACGGTGGGTGATCGACCTGGCGAGGGAGAAAGGCGCCCGGCGGCTGGTCCTGTTCAGCGACGTACACTTTACGCACGCCCACGGCGTGTACCTGGAGTGCGGGTTCCGAAACGACCGCTTCCGCTACGCACCCGACCCGTGGCAGAGTCGAGAGTGGGGATTCGTGATGGAGTTCCCGGAAGGCGGGGGAGAGTAGATGGCACGGCCAAGATGCGTGTGGTGCATGGAACCGCCCTACCAGGATGTCGCGGTGTTGAAGTGGCGCGGGGAAGAACGCGATCGGCTGACGATCCCGCTCTGCCGCAAGCACCTGGTCCGGCTCAAGGAAGCCGGGCAGGCGGGGCGGGAGCACAAGGGCTGGTTCTACAAAGACGGCTGGTGGTAGGAGCGGCTACCATTCACCTCCGATGACCGAAGCCCGCCTTGAGGCCACGTTCCAGGCACTGCGGGAGTTGCTCGTGCCGTTCGTGAGCCAGCTCGAACTGGAAGCAGACGACGCCGCTGAGTACTCGCTGGATACACCGCACATCCAGTCGAACCGGAAGCGGCTCTTCTTCGGGGCGGTACGCCAGGCGTCGCGCTACGTGAGCTATCACCTGATGCCGGTCTACACGGACCCCGACCTCCTCGATGGCATCTCGCCGCAGCTGCGAAAGCGCATGCAGGGCAAGTCGTGCTTCAACCTCCGGGAGCCCGACCGCGAGCTCATCGACGAATTGCGGGAACTGACGGCCTCGGCGTTCGAACGGTACCGGGAGAAGGGGTACCTCGAGCCGCGGCCCCTCACTTGAAGTGCGGCATGACCTCTTCGGCAAAGAGCTTCGCCGGGGTGATGGTCTCGCGGCCGAAGAACTCCATCAGGAACATGGTGCAGCCCAGGTCGATGTGCTTCTGGATCTGGGCGCGGACCGTTTCCGGGCTGCCGGCGATGGCGAGGGGCCCCGTAGGATCGCCCATGTGCCCACCGAAAATCTTCTTCGCCGATTCGGCCATGGGTCCCGCGCTCGCCTCATCCGGCGCGATGGTCACAAGGCACTGCTGACTGATCGTTATGTCCTTGAAGTCCCGGCCCACGGTCGCACAGTGCTGCTTGAGGACCTCGACCTTCTGGGGGAGCCGGGCCTGGTGGACGGCCATGTTGTTCCAGATGGCGGCGTGCTCGGCGGCGAGCTTGAGCGTGACCTTTTCTCCGGCGCCGCCGATGAGGATGGGCGGCGTCCGCACGGGCTTCGGTTCGCAAACGACATTGTGGGCCTGGACGTACTTGCCCTCATAGGTGACCGAAGGCTCGGTCCACATCTGCTTCAGGAGCTCGACGGTCTCCCGCAGCTGGCCGAGCCGCTGGCCAGTCGAGAGGAACGGGACGCCGAAATCGGTAAACTCGCGCGGCATCCAGCCGGCGCCAAGGCCGGGGATGATGCGCCCGCCGGCGATGTTGTCGATGGTCGCGATGACCTTGCCGAGCTGGGCCGCGTTGCGCATGCCGGCGGGGGTGACGAGGGTGCCGATCTCGACCTTCTCGGTGATCGCGGCGACGGCCGAGACCAGCGACCAGGCTTCGAGGATGGGGATTGAAGGCGACTGGGGCCCGTAGAGGTGGTCGCAGACCCAGAGGGAGTCATAGCCCATTGCCTCAAATTCGCGCGAGGCGGACTTCGTTTCGTCCCAGGTGCGCTTGATCTGGGGGATGGTGACGCCGAAATGGACCGGTGGCATTGGGCTGACTCCCGGATGAGGATGGTTGTGCGGGCACGATAGCGGGCATGGGCGGGATTGTCAGGTCGATCGTTCACCGTGAGTCTGTAGGCTGGAGAGCATGACGATCTACCTGATACGACACGGGCAGGCGCTGGCCGGGTCCGAAGACCTCGACCCCGGGCTGGCGGAGATTGGCCACCGCCAGGCACAAGCGACTGCTGATGCGCTGGCAGGCAAGCGGGTGGCCCGGGTGGTCGTCTCGCCGCTGCGGCGGACGCGCGAAACCGCCGAGCCCATCGCGGAGGCGTTCGCGGTGCAGGCCGAAATCCGCGAAGAAGTGGCGGAGGTGTTTGCGCCTGACATGCCGGCGGAGCAGCGCGTCGCGATGATCGGACCGTTCATGGCGGGACGGTGGAGCGAGCAGCCAGACGACCTGCGGGCGTGGCGGCAGCGGGTGGTGGACACGCTCATCCAGCTTGGACTCGAGACGGCGGCGCGGGATGGGGACCTGGTGGTGGTTTCCCACTACATCGCGATCGGGGTGGCGATCGGGGAGGCAATGGGTGACGACCGGGTGGTGCCCGTGCCGATGGCGAACTGCGCAATCACGACGATCGAGGCGGCGCGCGGTGGGCTGACGCTGGTGGAGGCCTGCGCGGTGGGGCACCTGCCGGAAGACCTGGTGACAGGGGCGGGCGGCGCGCAGTTGCGCCAGCGGTAGAGCAGTTTCGCACGTTTCCCAGCGGGGACCGTTGCCGGGCCCGGCGAGACTGTGGCGCGTGGTGGTTAGTGGAGAAGGCGGGCTGGCTGGAAACTGTCCCGTACGTGAGGCTAATCGAGACGATATCGCCCTCGCCTCACCTTGACGAACGTGGGCGTAACAAACGCGTAACTGGCGGACTGAGGGCAGTGACGGTTAATGATGCCTTGGATCGTGCATCGGTAGCTCCACTCACTCGCGTAGTGGGAAGGGCGACCGCCTCGGTTCGACTCCACCCGGTTCTTAATGTCACCAACGTCCGCTTCGCCGCCAAGCTGGCGCAAGGCCTCGGCGATTTCTTCCGGTGTCGTGGGGCCAGACATGCCTCACCTCCAGCGCGGGATCCTACCCTAGCGGTATCGCGGAAACATTACAGGGTAAAGGCAAGCCCGGGCCCCTCGCCCGGGCCGGATCTTTGCGCGACGGAGAAGCTAGATGCCGACTGTGGTCCCGCCCTCGGGGCGAACCTCGCACCTACCGGGAGACGGTTCCCGCTTTTCCTCCATGGACCACGGTCAACTTCGTGGACGAGCCCTCAGCGGCCCTCAAAGACGGGCGGGCGCTTTTCCATGAACGCCCGGCGGGCTTCCTTGCCGTCCTCGCTGGCGAAGGCCATGCGGATGCTGCCGAGTTCGAGGCGGCACTGGGACTCCAGGTTGATCGCGGTCGTCGCGCGGACAAGCGTGCGCTTCGTCAGGCGCATGGTGATGGGTGAGACGACCGAGCAGAGGTGCTGGCAGTACTCGGCGAGGCGGGCGTCCCACCTGTCGTCGTCGACCACTTCGCCCACGAGGCCGAGACGGAGCGCCTCGTCCGCGTCGACAGTCTTGCTCTCGAGAAGGAAGCGCATGGCCTGTTCGTAGCCGAGCGCCTGGGAGAGGGTGAAGGTCATGCCGCCATCGGGCGAGCCGCCGATCCGGGGGTAGCCGGCCAGGATGCGGGCGCTGCGCTTCATCAGGCGGATGTCGGTGGCCAGTGCGAGCGAAAGGCCGGCGCCGACTGCGACACCGTTGAGCCCGCCGACGATCGGCTTTTCGCACTTCTCGCGAAGGGTGAGCAGGAACTGCGAGACCCAGCCCAGGTCATCGAGCTGGGTGTTTTGGGGCGTCTTCGGGCTGTAGTCGCCGGTGCCGCGAAGGTCGAGGCCGGAGCAGAAGGCATCGCCCGAGCCCGTGAGGCAAAGGAGCCAGACGTTGTCGTCATTCATGGCGTCCTCAACGGCCCCGAGGACCCCCCAGGCGAGATCCATGTTGACGGCGTTCTTCACGTCGGGGCGGTTCATGCGGATGGTGCGGACGTGGCCATCATCGGAAACGAGGACGACATCGGACATTGGTGGTACTCCCGTGCGCAAGCGGCGCAGTGGGCGAAAGTATAGGGCAAGTTGCGAGCAGCTACTCACTGAAAGCAGGAGCCCCCGGCAGGACGGGGGCCGGGGGCTCCTGGGAACGATGGAGGGTGCGCCCGGATCAGGCGGCGGCGCTGAGCGGCTTCGGCGGGATGTTCTCGTTGCCGCTGAACACGTTCGCCGGGTCGTAGCGCAGCTTCAGGTCTGCCAGGCGGTCGAAAGCTGCCGCCGCATAGGCTTCGCGGATGCGGGCTTCGCCCTCAGCCTGGAGGAAGTTCGAGTAGACGCCCTGGCGATACCCGGCAATCGACTGCCAGAAGGCATCGACCCAGGCTTCGTTCGCGCCATCCTCTTCGGCGTCTTCCCAGTGGTCGATGATGGCCAGCAGGAACTGGGCGTCGCGGTGCGAAAACGCGGTAGCCTCAGGCGAGACACGGTTCATCGCGCCATTGCCGATCGGCCGCACCTGGAGAAAGTTCATGCTCGGCGGGCCGCTTTCGATGAAGGCCAGGGTTGCATCGAGGATTTCGTCGTTGATTTCGTTGTAGAACCCGGACCGCACGCGGACGCGGGCAGGTTGCTCGGCCGGTTCAAGGTAGGCATAGAGGCCGGAAAGCGGCATCGGCCCGAGGACATCGGCGATCGGCTCGGCCAGCGCGCGCAGCGGGGCGACCGCACCGGGGCCCTTTTCGATATCACCAATGTAGGCGACGAACACGATCAGGGAGGGGACACCCACCTTGTCCTCGGGGATGAAGGGCATCGGCGGGGCCTTGGTCACCATCGAGATGGAGGTCAGCTCTTCGGGCGCCTCGAGCGAGAGCCTGGCGTACTCCCGGATCACATCCTTCGTGGCCGGGAGCACGAGCGCGCCGCCGTAGATCTGGGGCACGCTGACCAGTTTGTACTGGAAGCCGGTGACGACACCAAAGTTGCCGCCGCCGCCGCGGAGGGCCCAGAAGAGGTCGGGGTTCTCGGTCTCGGTCGCCTGCACGATCTGGCCGTCGGCAGTCACCATCTCGATGCCAAGCAGGTTATCGATGGTGAGGCCGTGCTTCCGCACGAGGTAGCCGATGCCGCCGCCGAGGGTAATCCCGCCGAGTCCGACCGAACCGGCATCGCCGAAGGGGACAGCGAGCCCGTACGGCTCGACAGCGGCAAGGAATTCGCGGGCGATGGCGCCGGACTGCGCCCAGGCGGTGCGGTTCTCGGCGTCGACGCGGATGTTGTTCATGCGGCGCATGTCGATGACGAGGCCGCCATTGTTCACGCTGTGTCCGCCGATGCTGTGGCCACCGCCCTTCACGGTGAAGGGCAGGCCGAAGCGGCGGGCGAAGGTGATGGTCCTGCTGACGTCGGCGGCATCCTCGGCCCGGACGACGACGGCCGGCTTGCGGTTGTAGATGGTGTTCTTTGCCTCCCGGGCGGCCTCGTAGTCCGGGTCACCGGGGAGGACGACCTGGCCCTTGATGCGGAGCCGGAACGCAGTCCACGCCTCGTTCGAAACTTGTGGCAGTGTGGTGGTGATTTCCACGCTTGATTGTTCTCCTCTACCTGTTTGGGGGCCGTCTGTGGCGGCCTTGCAAACGACCGTAGCGTGGTCCGGGGGCGCCGAAGATCAGACCAAAGACGGAGGTGTGGGGCCTGGCGTGGGATAGTTCACAAAGCAACAAACCGGAGTGTGGAGAAGGTCACGCCCTCAGGGGATCCGGGCGTCCTCGATGGCGTCGTAGGCAGGGAGATAGGGCTTGATATCCAGGACGGGCGTGCCATCGACCGCATCGAGGCCGCGCACCTTGAGCGCCATGCCATCGCGGGCCAGCAGGGGGACCGGGGTTACCCCGAGGTGGTTGGGGCGGAGCTGGCTGCGGGTGGCGAAGATGCCATAGGTCCGGCCGCTCTCGAGCGTCAGCTGCGCCGGCTTATCGGGCGCGCCTTCGGCGATGTCCAGGTAGAGGACGACGACGATGTGGCTGTAGCGCTCAATACCCTGGAGGCGAGCCTCGTGTTCGGGCAGCATCTGAATGGTGCTTTCAACCTGCTCCCAGCCGCGGGGCCGGGGCTTTTTCACATCGTTGCGGACGTAGCCGATGGCTTCGAGGGTGACGCGGGCCGGCGGTTCCGGCCGAACCCAATCGTCGCGCTTCTTCCGCCAGAACACAGCGTCAGCCGCCGCGCTGGGCGCGGAAGGCAGCGGGATCGATGCCGAAGCCGGAAGCAATACGCTCGCCCATCTCGCCGAAGCGGCGTCCCGCGGTGATGCCGCCATCGACGACGATCGCCTGGCCGGTGACGTAGCTGGCTTCGTCGCTGGCGAGCCAGAGTGCGGCGTTGGCGATGTCTTCGGGGACGCCGCTGCGGCCGAGGGGGGGCCAGTCGGCGAAGGCGGCGTCGATGTTCTTGAGGGCGGCATCGGCAGCGGGCCCCTGGATACCCATGCCGTTGGCGAAGATGTTGGTAAGGATGAGGCCGGGGCAGATGGCGTTGACGCGGATGTTGAACTCGGCGAGCTCGACCGCGAGGCAGCGGCTGAAGTGGGCCACGGCTGCCTTGGCGGCGCTGTAGGTGAGCGGCCCAAAGCCGGACTGGAGGCCGGCGATGCTCGCGGTGTTGATGATGACGCCGCGGCGGGCGGGCTTCATGACCTTCGCCGCGTGCTTGGCGCCGAGGAAGACGCCGCGGAGGAGGACGTTCATCGCCTGGTCGTAGCCGACCATGTCGAGTTCGTCGATCGGGCCGGAAACGCCGCCGAAGCCTGCATTGTTGAAGACGACGTCGAGGCGTCCCCAGCGGTTCATCGCGAGGTCGACCGCGGCGGCTACCTGGGCCTCGTCGCTGACGTCAGTGCGGAGGAAGGCCGTCTGGGGGCCGAGCTCTTCGGCGAGCTGGCTGCCGCGGCCCTCCTGGACGTCAGCAATGACAACGCGCGCGCCCTCGGCCGCATACTTGCGGACGGTGCCTTCGCCTATGCCGCTGGCGCCGCCAGTGATGATTGCAACGTGGTCTTGAAGGCGAGGCATGGGCGAACTCCCGGCGAGATGTGAGCGGAGTGTACGTGGCGGCCGCGGCGAGCCCAAATCGGCCCGGCTACACGTTCCCCGGCAGCTTGAACTGCGCGAGGCGCTGCTCCCCCGCGGCCTGGCGCTCCGACCAGAGGCGCCCGGTGGTGATGCCGCCATCGACGACGAGCGCGTGGCCGGTGACGAAGCTGGCGGCGTCGCTGGCCAGCCAGGCGGCAGCCTCGGCGATATCGCGCGGGAGGCCGGCACGCTTGATCGGCTGGCCCTCGGCGAGGCGGACCTTCATGAGGTCGACCGTGAGGTCAGCCTGCTCGGGGTCGAGGCCCATGCCTTTGCCGAAGATGGGGGTGGCGATGCCCCCCGGGCAGATGGCATTGACCCGGACGCCGCTTTCCCCGAGTTCGTTGGCGACGGACTTCGTTAGATGGATGACGGCGGCCTTGGCCGCGCTGTAGACGTGGGGGCCGAAGCCGATACCGACACCAGCGACGCTGGCGGTGCTGATGATGCAGCCGCTGCCCTGGGACTTCATGATCGGTGCGGCGTGCTTCATGCCGATGATGACGCCCCGGAGGAGGACGCCGACCGTTCGGTCGTATTCGGCCATGTCGGTTGACTCGATAGGGCCGGAGACGCCGCCGAAGCCGGCGTTGTTGAACATCACATCGAGCCCGCCCCACTTCTTGACTGCGTGGGCGATGGCGGCGCGGACCTCTTCCTCCTGGGAAACATCGGTGCGGTAGTAGCTGGAGACCGGGCCAAGTTCCTCGGCGAGCTTTTGGCCGCGGGAGTCCTGGACGTCGGCGATGACGACGCGGGCCCCTTCTTCGGCAAAAAGGCGCACGGTGCCCTCTCCAATACCGCTGGCCCCACCCGTGATGACCGCAACTTTGCCTTCGAGCCTTCCCATGGAACCCTCCGCGAAATTGTCGGCTGGAGTCTACGGGATGGAAGCGTGGCCGGTAGCGGCGGGTGGTACCATCGGTGTCGTGAATTGGGTCGATGCCCATACGCACCTGTTCTCGCCCTCGCAGCGTGAAGCGCGCGGGGAGATCGCGGAGCGCGACCGCACCTTCGCGGAGATGTACGGGTCTCCGGAGGCGAAGATGGCTACCGTTGCGGAACTCCTGGGGGCGCTGGATGCGGCGGAGATCCGGCACGCGGTTGTGGCGGGGTTCGCGTTCGCGGACGAGCGGGACATCGAGGAGCAGAACGGATACCTGGCGGAGGCACAGCGATGTTCGCGGGGCCGGGTGGCGGTGGTCGCGACGGTGAACCCCGGCCTGGCGGGCTGGGAGCGGCAGGCGCGGCAGGCACTGGATGCAGGGGCGGTTGGATTCGGGGAGTTGCGGCCGCACAACCAGGGATGGGAGCCGCTTGAGCCGGCGGGCCGGGCGCTCTGCGGGCTCGCCAGGGATGCGGGTGCCGTGTTGCTCTGGCATGTGAGCGAACCGGTCGGCCACGGCTACCCGGGGAAAGAGGGAGGGATCTCGCCGGTTGAGCTGTGCAGGGTGGCAACGGAGTTCCCCGGCGTGAAGATGGTCGGCGCGCACCTTGGCGGGGGGCTCGCGTACTACCTGCAAATGCCTGAGGTGAAAGCGGCGATAGAAAACGTCTATTTCGACACCGCGGCAGCCACGCTGCTGTATGATGAACAAAGTGTCGCGCGGCTTGTGGACCTTGCCGGTCCCGGACGCGTGATCTTCGGCTCTGATTACCCACTGCTTTCGCCCCGGCGCCAGCTCCAACGCCTCCTCGGGCAACTCCCGGGCGACGTGGCGAAGCAAGTGTGTGGCGGTAACGCCGAGAGACTCTTTCGGATAGCAACAACCCATGAGTGACATTCCCCAGGACCACGTCCGGCTGTTCGTGGCCTGCGAAGTTCCAGACGAAGTGAAGGAGGCGATCGGTGAAACGATCGAGGGCCTCCGGAAGAAGAGCGGGCCAGCGGTGCGGTGGATCAAGCCTGAAGGCGTCCACGTCACCTTGAAGTTCCTCGGCGAAGTTCCAGTGAAGAAACTGCCGGCGGTGAAGCTGGCCATCCAGGAAGCCGTGGTAGGGCATTCGCCGTTCGAGCTCGAGTTTTCGAACATCGGGACGTTCGGCGGCCGCGAGGGCCTTCGGATCATGTGGGTGGGCATCGCGGGCGACGTGCTGCGGCTGGAAGCGCTGGTGCGGGCGGTGAACGCGGCCCTGGCAGTGGTCGGCTTCGAACCGGAGCGCCGGCCGTTCCGGCCACACCTCACGCTCGGGCGGGTGCGCGACGAGATCGGGACGCGGCACCGCGCGGAGATCGAGGTGGCGGTCGGAAAGACGGACGTGCCGGGAGTAAGCTGGCGGACGTCGCAGGTTTCCCTGATGCGCAGCAAGCTGGGGCCGGGCGGGGCAAGCTACGAAGTGCTGGCGACGTTCCCGCTGCGGGTGGTGCAGGCACAGGTCTAGGGCGCGGGCGGGGGCCGAAACCCTGGCTGGCGGCTGCTGAAGCAACGGAAGTTCGCCCCGTTTGCGCATGACCGCGAGCGGCCGGTTTCGGCGCTGCTCCGCTATAGTTGAGGGCAGGCAAGACCGGCCCACATGTTGGGCCTCTACGGTGGTTTGATGAGTAAAAAGGACAAGGCGAAGAAGCTCGACAAGAAGAAAGCGCGGGCGGCAGCAGCTGTTGCCACGAACGGACACGGACCGCGGCCGCAGACGACGGCGCCGCTGGGTTCGGCCCAGGCGGAGGAGCTGCCACCGATCGAAGGGCCCGGGCGGGCAATGGTCATCATGGCGCACCCGGACGACGCCGAGTTCATGTGCTCGGGAACCGTCGCGAAGTGGTGTGCCGAGGGCTGGGACGTGTACTACGTGCTGGTGACCGGCGGCGACAAGGGCACCCACGATGGCACCATGCACCCCGAGAAGCTGGCCGCGATCCGCGAGGAAGAGCAGCGGGCTGCCTGCCGGCTGCTGGGCGTGAAGGAGTGCATCTTCCTGGGGTACCCGGACGGATTCACGAGCGAGAGCGCGGAACTGCGCGGACAGATCGTGCGCTTGCTGCGGTTGTACCGGCCGGACGTGGTGATCACCTGGGACGCATTCCGCGGGACGTTCAACCACCGGGACCACCGGAACGTGGGCCAGGCGACCATGGACGCGATCTACCCGATCGTGCGGGACCGGCTGTTCTACCAGGGACATGAGGACGAGGGGCTCGACTCACACCAGGTGAACGAGGTGCTGCTCGGGGGTGCGGCCAACCCGGACTACGCGGTCGACATCACGGACCACTGGGAGAAGAAGGTCGACGCGATCCTCTGCCACACGAGCCAGATTGGCGGGCGGACGCGCGAGGACTTCCTGAAGGACCGGGCCGAGCGCGACAAGCGCGAGCCGGGCAAACCGATGGAAGAGCGCTTCCGGCGCTGGAGCATCCGGCGCCCGATGCGGCAGGCCCAGCCGGCCGAAGCGAAGAAGGACGGGGAAGCGCCCGCCGGGACGGAAGCGAGGCCCAAGCCGCAGCACGTGGCATAGAAGAGCAGGCTCATTGGGCGGCGGCAAGGGCCTCGCGAAGTGAGAGCACCGGCACGAGCCCTGTAGCCAATTGGCCCTGCCGGCGATCCGCGGTAACGAGCGGCAAGCGAAGGTGTATCGCGGTGGCCACGAACAGCGCGTCATAGACCGTCATGTCCTCTTCGAAAGCAATCCTCGTGGCGCGACGGAGAACTCTCGTCACTGGAATGCGCTCGATCGGGAGCGATGGTAGCAGCGACGCCATTCGAAGGGCGGCCGTGCTGGACAAGCGGTCGCGTCGCACGGCTTTGTGAAATGCGGCGGTTGTCTCAAGTATTGCGTGGCTGCTCGTGGCGAGGCGGCAAGTCCCGTTTGCCGCCACTCGGAGTAGCGCCTGGGCATCTGCTGTTGTGCCCTCGTCCGTCAGAAAGGCCGGAACGATGACCGACGTGTCGACGACGGCAATGAGCGACACTCAGGCGCCGTACTCGTCACGTTCTTCGCGGAGCTCTCGTACCATCCGTGCCGTGTCGACCGGGCGCGATTCGCGCCTTTGAAGCCGGCGCGTCTCAAGGAGCCAGCGCGGCGTGTCCCGCCTCATGAACGGGTCAGCGACATCGTCTTCGGCAACGGCCAGGCCCGCCTCGGTCTCGCGGGCCTCCAGCGCGCCGGCAGCAACCAGAGCCCGGACGCCATCGACCGGGATTGCGAGACGGAGCGCGGCCTCGTCGGCAGGGATGAATACGACGGTCTCCACAGCGCCAGTATATCGCGCTGGCCCATCAGCAAGACGGCAATGGAGGGCCTCGCCGGCACGGCCGCTCCGTTGACATACGACAGACATGTCGTATAACTTCGAACGTGTAGCAAGGGGGAGTAACCGGCACCCGCCCCCGGGTGCATCGCACGAGCCGTCAATACGCGTCGCGGGACGCCGGCAGTGCGGGGCGAGCCTTTTCGCCTGGTGAGACCCTGGCTCATCCATTTTGGTGGATGCGGCCAGGCGTCGTTTGCCAGGACCGCAAAGGAGGCTCGCATTGGACCTGTTTGAACTCTTCGAACGCGATACCCCGGAACGTGACCGCCCCGGCGCGCGCCCGCCGCGCAAAGGCATCCGCGGCCTGTTCGACCGCCTGGCGGCGGCGCTGGACGGCGACGAGGAAGACCGCCCCCGGGACGACGAGCGTCCCGGCCGCGATCGCCGCCGCGGTCGCCGCGATGAAGCGGACCTCGACTTCGACTAACCCTGCATCGTTTCCGCTGCCCGGGGACGCGCGGAGCGACCTGTTCACGGCCGCGCATCCCCGGGCACTCCATCGAAATCTTCACCGGGCACGGACTTTCATTTGTTCATCGAACTACTTCCCTGGGCTGTCTTCCTGGCCTTCGTCGCGGGAATGCTCGCGCTCGACCTGGGCGTCTTTCACCGCGATGCGCACGAGGTGTCGCGCAAAGAGGCGCTGGGCTGGAGCGCCGCGTGGATTGGCCTCGCCATGGTCTTCAACATCGGCGTGTACGCCTTCAAAGGCACCGAGTCCGGCATCGAATGGACAACGGGTTACCTGATCGAGAAGTCGCTCAGTGTCGACAACGTCTTCATCTTCCTCCTGATCTTCTCGACATTCGCCGTGCCGGCCGCCTATCAGCACCGGGTGCTGTTCTGGGGCATCGTCGGGGCGCTGGTGATGCGGGCGCTGCTGATTGCGGCCGCGGGTTTCCTCCTCGGGACGCTGCACTTCATCATCTACGTCTTTGGCGCGTTCCTGATCTTCACGGGCATCAAGTTCCTGCGGGACGAGGAGCACGCGCCGGACCTGGACAAGAACCGGTTTGTGCGGCTCGTGAAACGCGCATTCCCGGTGACAGAGCGGTACGAGGGCCAGAGCTTCTTCGTCCGGAGGAAAGGCGTGCTGTTCGCGACGCCGTTGTTCCTGGTGCTGGTGCTGATCGAGAGCACCGACCTGGTCTTCGCGGTGGACAGCATCCCGGCGATTTACGCCGTCACCGACGACCCCTTCATCGTGTTCACCTCCAACATCTTCGCGATCCTCGGCCTGCGGGCACTGTACTTCGTGCTCGCGGGGTACCTGGCCGGGCTCGCCTATCTGAAGCCGGCGCTCGCGGCGATCCTCGTCTTCGTGGGCGCGAAAATGCTGCTTATCGACGTGTACAAGATCCCGGCCCTGGTGAGCCTCGCGGTGATCATCGGCATCCTTGCGACCGCGGTCACCGCCTCCATCCTGGTGCAAAAGCGCCGCGGCACGTCCGAGCCGCACGCCCTCACCGGGCCCGCACCGGGCGGGTAGCCCGGCAGGTGGTTCGCCCTCGGGGCGAGCGGCTGCAGCTCCTGTCGACGGTGCTGGTCTAGCCCTGGCGGACCACTCCACCTGAGACAAGCTGCTCGACACGCTCGGGTGCGATGCCACAATCGGCGAGGACTTCGCGGGAGTGTTCGCCGATGAGCGGCGAGCGGCGCGGGTAGCCGTTGCCGGTGCGGAGGAAACGCCCGAGATAGCGGGGGCCGCGGATGGTGCCCAGCTGCGGGTGGTCGAAGTCCTCGAAGTACTCGGAGGCGTGCATCCAGGGGTTCTCGAACACTTCGACGGCGTCGAGCGCGGGCGCCGCCGGGACGGAGCGGGTCAGGAGGCGGTCCAATGCTTCATCGCGGGTCATCGCGGCGAGGGCATCGGCGATGCGGGTGGCGAGGGCGCCGTCGACCGGCTCGTTGAGCGCCTTCTCGGCGATGGTGCCACCGGCCCACTCGGGATGTCCAAGCGCAACGCAGATCGAGGGGAAGTGCTCGGGGGCGCTGCCCGCGACCAGGATCCAGCCGTCACTGCACTGGTAGAAGCGGTTCAGCGCGCTCGTGCCCAGCAGGTCAAGGCCGCCCTTCGGGTTCGCGGGGCGCCCTTCGTACCAGGTGAGTTCACCCGAGAGCGTGAGGATGCTCTGGTTGGCCAGGCAGGTGAGGACTTCCTGGCCTTCGCCCGTGAGTTCGCGGGCGTGGAGTGCGGCGACAACACCAAAGGCGGCCATCATGGCGCTCGCCGTGTCGTTCACGGGGATCTGGTAGAAGACCGGCTCGTCGTCGCCGCCCTGGGCAGCCATCAGGCCGCTGCGGGCCTGCACGAGCGGGTCGAACCCGGGGTCGACCGCGAGCGGGCCCGACTGCCCGTAGCCCGTGACGGAACAACTGATGATGCGGGGGTTGATCGCCTTGAGGGTCGCGTAATCGATGCCGAGGCGTTCGCGCACGCCGACCCGGTAGTTGTCGAGGATCACATCCGAGACGCGGACGAGGTCGAGCAGGAGTTCGCGGCCGGCGGGGTCTTTCAGGTCGATGGCGAGGCCGCGCTTGCCGCGGTTGTAGCCGACGAAGCCGAGGCCGTAGGTGCGGAAGGGGTCACCCTCGGGGGGTTCGACCTTGATCACGTCGGCGCCCCAGTTGGCGAGGATGGCCGGCGCGAACGTGCCCGCGATGAACGCGCCGAGGTCGAGCACGCGGACCCCGGCGAGGGGGCCGGCCCCGGCCGGGCGGGGCGCCTCTCCCGGGGCGGCGGCGGGCGGCGTATGGGCGGGCAGTGACTCGAATGACACGGGCTCGGGAAGGTGCCGGACGCCGCCCGGAGTGGACTGGAGCTTCACGGGGACGCCGGGGATGACCACGGTCCCGTGGCGATCGTGGTTGAACACGAGGCGCATCTCGTTGGCTGCGACGGTATCGCTGTTGAACCACTCTTCGGCCGTGCCGACGGGGCCGCGGGGGGCGCCGGCGTCATGAAGGATCTTCAGCCATTCGTCGAGGGGCTTTTCCTTGAAGCGCTCGTCGAGGGCGGCGATGACCTGCTGGTTGATGCCGGGCTTGAGGAGGTTGGTGAACTCGCCTTCGACGCCTTCGAGCGCCATGAGATGGAGCAGGTCGGTGGCTTCGAGGGCCTGGAGGAAGAACTGGGGCGTGAGGGTGCCGAGGAAGAACCAGCGGCCATCGCCGCACTGGTAGAGACGGTAGTTCGGCACGCCGCCGCGGCTACCACGGCCGCCGAGGCGGAACATCTCGGCGGCGCGGATGGTGCCGCCGCTCTGGACAGCCGAGACGGCGTGCAGGCCGCTGACGACCATGGACTGCCCGAGGCCGGTGCGGCGGCGTTCGAGGAGCCCCGAGGCGAGGGCGCCGGCGCCGAGCATGCCCTGGCCGTAGCTCACCTGGGGCGTGACCAGGTAGGTGGGGCGGTCTTCGTAGGAATACTGGAGCGCGGCCGCCCCGCCGAGCGCGGTGAGCAGGCCGTCGTTGGGCGGGAGCTGGCTCCAGCGGCCAGTGGGGGAGAAGGGCGGAAACCACGCGTGCAGCAAGGCGGGGTTCGCTGCATGCAGGCTGACGGTGTCGAGGCCGCTCCGCTCCAACTCCCCCGGGTGCCAGTCGAACACGGCGGCATCGGCTGTGGCAAGGAGCGAGCGGGCGTCGCGCAGGCCCTCAAACCGGTGAACATCCAGGGTGACGACCTGTTTGTTGCGGTTCCAGCAGAGGTAGCCGGGGTGGTCCTTTATGCGGTCGCCGCCGGGGGGTTCGACCTTGATGACCTCGGCGCCGAGGTCGGCCAGGAGCATGGTGGCCATGGGCCCGCCGATGCCGGAGGAGAAATCGATGATGCGGGTACCAGCGAAGGCGCTCATGGGCGGGACTATACGAGGGAGGGGGGAGGTGGGAGAAGGGAGGAGGGAGGAGTCCTCCCCGCGGCCCGCCGCTATCCCCCGACTGTCGATTGACCCGCCCCACCCCTGGAGTCGCGGGGCTCCGCCCCCGCTGGCCCCGCGAGGGGCACCCTAACGCCGCACCCAACCCGGCCCCGAACCGGTGGAAAGTGCGAATGACGAAGTGCGAAGCGCGCCAGGCCATGGAGCATCGACTATCGACCAACAACGCCGCTACCCCGGGCGGCGCTGCAGGAACTCCGCGCTGGCCCAGCCGGCCTGGCCGTCGGGGGTGGTGACGGCGACCCAGGTCGTCGCGCCTTCGATGCGCGTTTCGCCGCGCTCGAAGAGGAGGACGCCGTCGCGGTAGCAGCCGAGGCTGGTCGCGGCCGCGGTGGGAGACCCGCGGACGTTCAGACAGCTCGTGCCAGTTGCGACCCGGGCAACGCGGCCGTTGACCGCACCGCGGACCACAGGCTGCTGGAACTCCACCAGGCCGGCGCGAAGCTCCGGGAGTGGAAGGACAACGCCCCTGGACAGGTCGATGAATACCACCGCGACGGTGAACGGAGACTGGCTGCCGGCCGGGACCGGAAGCTCGGCGTTACCGAGCAGCAGGCCGCGGGCGGCGAAGTACGGGCCGTTCCACGAGGAGATGCGGCTCGGCGTGAAGAGCGCGACGAGCTTCCCGGCGGCGTCCACCTGGCCGAGATAGGCAGTGCGAATGTGGGGGTCGGCGGGGCGGTCCGGGACGTAGGCCCACGTGCCATAGAGCGTGCCATCGGCTGTGCGGGCAGCGAGGCGCGCTTCCAGGTTCGGGGCGGGCCGGGCGTTTGCGATGACGGCGCCCGAGGAGTCGTAGACCGGTTCGGCCCCGAACTTCCGGTCCATGTACGTGGGCTCCCAGGTGAGGCCAAGACCGGGCACGACCCGCGGCTCGGTGTTGGGCGCGGGGGGCGTGACGGCTTCGCCGGATGGGTGCAGGAAGAAGCGGTATTGCGGGCGTTCGTCGGCATCGCGCCCCTGCCACTCCGCCATGATGACGCCGGCCGGGGTGATCGCCCGGGGGAAAGTCATCGCGGGCACCTGGCCGAAGGCGGACCAGGTGATCCCGCCATCGGTGGAGCGATAGACATCGAACTGGCCCTCCCAGCCGCCGAGGCTGACGCCCCGGCAGCGGCCCTCCTGGCAGGCAACGAGCACGATCTCGCCGAAGCGTTCATCGGCGCTCCAGTCCACGATGGCGAGGGGGCCAAACTGGGCCTTCGCGTTCGCGAACAGGTCGTCGCGATGGAACGTGCCGTCGTGGCCGCGGTAGACGCGCCAGAGGAGGATGGGGAAGCTGTCGGCGGCCCAGGGGGCGGGCCCGAGGTAGACGACGAGGTCGTCGGGCAGGGAGGTCTCGGAGCCGATGGTCAGCTCACGGACCTCGACGCCGCCGATCCGCTCCAGCCCGGCCGGGGGTGTCACAGGCGTGCCACCCGGCGGCAGGACTTCGACCGGGTAGATGCGGAAGCCGAGGCCGCGCTCCGGCGAGCCGGGGAGGGCCTCGCCTCCCGTCATCGGGCCGGCAAGCAGGGCGAGCTGCCAGGTAAGTTCGGGAATGCCGTACCCGGAAAGCTCGGGGCCCCGCGCTGTCCGGTTGTAGCCGAACACAAGCATCCCGGTGTTGGCCTGGCGGGCCTGTGTGACATCGATGGTGGAGAACACGAGGGCGAACCGATCGGTGCAATCGGGGCGTGGCGGCGAATCCGGGACCATCGGGCAGGCGATGCTACGCAGCTCGCGGGGAGCATTCGCGTCCGCGGGAAGGGCGCTTGCGATGAGCTGGCTTATGTCTGCGCGGGCGTGGGCCGTATCGAGCGGACCGCCCCCGGTGAGGGCAAGAACGTCGCCCGCCTGGACCCAGCCTTCGGCGGCAGCGGCGAAGGCGCAGATCTCCTGGCCCGGGTTTTCAGGGCAATAGTTCAGGCGGGGCGCAGCTGGTGTGGGCGAGGCGGTTACGCCGGTAGCGGGCGTTGGCGTAGGCGGCTTCGGTTCGCTGTCCGAGCAGGCAACGAAGAGCGCTCCGCCAAGGACCACCAGGGCCAGCCAGCCACGCAGCATCCGCTACCACCTTCCGCTCCGTTTCCCATCCTAGACGATGGTGACAAGCGCAAGGTTCCATCATCCAGTGTCCGAACCGCGGCCGTTCTGGGGGAGTGCGGTGTGGAGGGTTCGCCCTGGCGCACTTCGCACTTCGTCCTTCGAGCTGCCCACCGGTGCGGGGCCGGGTGGGGGTGCGGCGTTGGGGTGCCCCTCCCGGGGCCAGCGGGGGCGGAGCCCGCGACTCCGAGTGGAATGAGGCGTGGGTGATGAGGCATGACGTGCGGCGCGCCCATCGGCAATCGGAAATGGCGACCAGGTGGTCGCAGGGGCGGCATGGGCGGGAGTCACATCCCAGCGCGCCATGACCGGCGCGCCTCGGATCCCCTCCCCACAGCCGCAATCCCAATGGACCTGGCTTCCGCCAAGTCAAAAGGGGGTGAAGGCGAATCGTGAATCGACAATGGCGGGGCCGGGCCCATTGGCCAACGGCCAACGGCCGTCTACGCCTCCAGGCCGTTCCGGCGGATGACATCGGCGTAGAAACCCGCGCTTCGCTTCGGGGTTCGCTTAAGGGTCTCGAAGTCGGTGTGGACGATGCCGAAACGCTTGCTGTAGCCAAAGGCCCACTCGAAGTTGTCCATGAGCGACCACTGGTAGTAGGCGCGGACGTCGCAGCCGTCCTGGATGGCGCCGTGGAGGCCGGCGAGGAAGCCAGTCAGGAGGTCGATGCGCACGTGGTCGTCGATGGTGCCGTCGGGGCCGGGTTCGGTGTTGTCGCAGACGCCGTTCTCGGTGATGTAAATCTTCGGGTAGCCGTACTCCTTCGAGACGAAGCGGACGAAGTCGCCGAGGGCGTGGGGCGCGGCTTCGTAGCCCATGGGGAGGAGCGGGAGGCGGGGCATGGCCCTGCGGTAGCCCACGCCGCGGCCGGGGTCGGCCTCGATGAGGCCGCGGGAGTAGAGGTTGGTGCCGAGGAAGTCGGTCGGGGCGGCGATGGTCTCCATGTCGCCGGGGAAGACGGGGAAAGGCGCGTCCTTCGATTCGAAGTTGCGGACGACGGAGGCGGGGTAACCCTTGCCAAAGACCGGGCCGTGGAAGAGACGGGTATCGAAGTCGCGGGCGAACTCCACCGCCTGGGCGGTCTCGGGGGTGTCGTCGGCTGGTTCGTAACTCGTATTGGCGTGGGTGATGCCGATCTCGCCTGTGTGGCCGCCGGCCCGGAAGACCTGCACAGCTTTGCCGTGGGCGAGGAGTGCGTGGTGGACCGTCTTCGCATAGATGGAGAGGTCGCGAATGCCCGGGGCCATGACGCCGATGCGGTGGCCCATTTCGGTGAAGACGATCGGTTCGTTGAGGGTGATCCAGCGGGCGACACGGTCGCCGAACCGGTCGAAGCAGACACGCGCGTATTCGGCGAAGGCGTCGGCGATTGCGCGGTTGGCCCAGCCGCCGAGGTCCTGGAGCCACTGCGGCAAGTCCCAGTGGTAGAGGGTGACGGCGGGCTCGATGCCCCGATCGAGGAGGGCATCGATGAGGCGGTCGTAGAAGTCGAGGCCTTTCTCGTTTACCGCGCCGCGGCCGAAGGGGAAGATGCGCGGCCAGGCGATCGAGAAGCGGTAGGTCTGGACGCCGAGGTCCGCCATGAGGGCGATGTCTTCGGGGTAGCGGTGGTAGTGGTCGCAGGCGATGTCACCGGTGTCGCCGCCCTGGACGCGGCCGGGCTGGCGGACGAAGGTGTCCCAGATGGAGACGCCGCGGTCGTCTTCCTGGATTGCGCCTTCGATCTGGTAGGAGGCGGTAGCGACGCCCCACTGGAAGCCATCGGGAAACTGGAGGAATGCCATTGCGGGATTATTGGTCAAGCGGGCGAGGAATGCACGGTGGGGGCTGCGGGTGCCTGGTCTTGGCACACGACCGTTGATGGCCGAAGGTGGAAGTAGTACTTTTCGCCAGGTCGAGAGGGTTGCCGCCCATGCCATCAATAGTCAGGAAACCACGGATCGTCCGCGAACCAGTCGAGGTCACCATCGGCCGGCTGGAGACGTACGTGGCCAGGATGGAGCACCGGTACGAGTGCGAGTCATCTTCAGTGGCTGAGGCAGTAGTGGACGGGACAACCCGGGAGACGGCGGAGATTAGCAGGTGGCTGACGAACTACTGGACCCTCAAACACCTCGCAACTGGCGCCTGAGGGGGTTGCGAGCGGGGGTAGGATGGATGGAGCGCTCTCGAAGGAGGCTCGACATGGCAACAACTCCCAAAGAACAGCAAGCGACTGGACAGGTGGCAGTAAAGGCGAACGACGCTACTAAAGCCGCCGAAGAAGCGAAGCCGGTGGTGGCGGCCGCTATCGAGGTGCCGGAGCGCCAGCCGGGCGACGATATGGACCCGGAAGACCTGGCCCAGTTCGACGGGTAATGCCCGTCGCCCGAACGCGCGGCATCGACGTTAGCCCGCCAGCCGGTAGACTCGGGGCATGGCCACTGAAGTGATTGTCGTCCGCCACGCGGAGACCTACGGGAACATCGAAGGGCGGTTCTGCGGGCATTCGGAAACGGAGCTGACGCCGAAGGGCGTGCTCCAGGCGCAGGCGCTCGGGCGGCGGCTCAAGGGCCAGCACTTCGACGCGGCCTACTCTTCGGACCTGACGCGGGCGTTGTACACGGCCCGCTATTCCATCGAGCACCATGCGGAGCCGCTCGATCCGCGGCTCGACCGCGACCTGCGCGAGATGCACTACGGCGAGTGGGAAGGGCTCCAGGCGAAGGAGATCGGCGAGCGCGATGCGGAGCTGTTACGCGACTTCTTCACGATGAAGGTCTCCGGAGCGCCCGGGGGCGAGACGATCGAGCAGGTGCGCGAGCGGACCGCGGCGGCCGTCCGCCGGGCGGTCGATGCCCACGAGGGCGGGCAGGTGCTGGTGGTCTCGCACGGGAATGCGATCATGGCGATGCTTGCCGAGCTGCTGGGCATGCCGCGGGAGTCGACCTGGTCGTTCGCCGTAGCGAACACTTCGATGACCCGCCTGCAGTTCGGGCGGAGGGGGCGGGTGACGCTCACCGGGTTCAACGATCACGCGCACGCGCTGGACATCGTCGCCGAGTAGGGACGCCGGAGGACGCCGCACCACCGGGGAGCGTGGTCCCTCCCGGGCGCCGGTCACCGCCGCTCCTGGGAGTCCGCTGCTACCGGTTTGCTTCGACGAAGGCGAGCATGCGCTTCCAGGCGTCCTCGCTCTCGGTGGCGAACTGCTCGAAAGCGCGGTCGAAGAAGGAGTGGGGGGCACCGTCATAGATGACGACCTCGTTCTTCACGCCCGCGGCGTCCATGGCGTCGCGGAAGGCCTCGATGTCGCTGACGGGGATGCCCTGGTCGGCGCCGCCCATGAGGGCGAGGACGGGACATTCGAACCCGGCGGCGCGGCCCTGGGGCCCGGGCGTGCCGTCGCGGCTGGGGCCGGGACGCCCGTAGAAGCCAATGACGCCTTTCAGGCCGTGCCCATATGCGGCCTGGTTCCACGAGTTCGAACCGCCGAAACAGAAGCCAACTGTGAAGACCGACGTGCAGCTGCCGCCCTGGGGTGAACGCAGGAAGGCAATGGCGGCGGCGGTATCCTGCGCGATCTCGTCCTGCTTCGTCCGGGGGACGTGCTCCATCCAGGGGAAGTCGGCGGCGCGCTTGCCGACGCCGGCGGTGCGGCCGAAGTAGTCGATAGCGATGGAGTTGATGCCCTGCTCGGCAAAGCGCATGGCGAGCTCTTCATAGAAGGGGAAGAGACCACGGATGTCGGGGAGGACGACCATGCCGGCGCCGTTGGGAGTGGCGGCGCGGGCGGCAAAGGCGGCGAACTTCGTGCCGTCGGCGGATTCGAGGACGAGGTCTTCGGTATCGATAGCTGCGCCGGCGACCGGTGGCAGCGGCGGCCGCGCGTCATGGGCAAAGCACATGTGGGGTGACCCTCCTGGGTTGTGGTGGGGGCAGTGTAGCGGGGGTGGGACAGGCGTGGGGCCGATCAGTCGCGGGCGAGAACGGGAAGGACCGCCCGATAGGGGCGAGGAGGGGCCGTGGCGGAAGGGGTAGCCGTGGCGGAGGGGGCGGGCGGGGTGGCGGTAGGCGTGGGGGCGTAACCGTAGAGGGCGATGAGCCCGTTGATATCGTCCTCCCGCGGCGTGCTGAATGTCATCGCGTCCCGGCCTTCGCACATCACCTGGCCCGGACAGGGAGCCTCCGTGTGGTCGAGCCCGAGTGCGTGACCGAACTCGTGGAGCGCCAGTGCCTGGAGCGAGGCGCCGGTATACGAGAACTCAGGCTGAAAAATGAGATCGAATTCAGTCATCTCGAAATACGGTGTGCCGTCAACAAAGGACGGCCCGCTCCACCAGCACGAGTAGCCCAGGTATCCTCCGGCGATGTGGCCCCAGCCGACGACGTTCAGGCCATCGCGGGGGATGCTCTCCGGGATGCCGTTGCAGCCCGTGGGCGTGGTCGTGGTGGCGAGGAAGTCGAAGTGCCAGCCCGTGCCGCCCGCGTTGGTCCAGCCGCCGGCGCCGGCCTTGATGGCTTCCAGCGCGGTTTCAGCCGGCATGGAGGCGGGGCCTCCCTCGGGGTTGTAGAGCCAGGTCGCGAAGGGTTGGGGCCAGCGGATGCCAAAGATCTGGAACTGGGCGGAGACTTCGGCAGGTTCGAGCTCGATGGCGCCGGGGAAGCGGGCGAGCATGGCCGCCCGGCCCTCCGCGATCCGGTCCTCCAGCGGAGAGGCGCCGTCATCGAGGGCGAACATGGAGATCTCGACGAACTCGAAGGCGGCGCCGACGGGGACCGCAAGCGAGAGGCGGACCTCGTGGACGGGGACGGCAGGCGCGGCGGCCACCGGGGCGGGGGCGGCGCGGACGGCGACGGCAGTGAGTAAGACTCCCACGACCGCCGCGAACGCGGGCAACCAGCGGCCGGGGGAAGGTCTCACTGTGCCAGTGTGGCATCGATTCCCGGCGCGGCGCCAATGGGGGCGGGTGCCCGGGGGACTGCCGGAAAGTTCACACAACTGTTACCGGGCGGGGGGTTGACAGGGCGGTCAAAGTGAACGACTATTCATTCAGTGAATGAACGTTTAGTCATTCAGGAGGAATCACATGTTGCTGGAACTTGCTAATGCACGGCAGGCCGAACTCCGTGTCGCCGAGACCCGGATCGCACACCGGATGACCTGGGCGCAGATCGCGCGCGTGGATCGGCTGGAGCGCGCGCTGAAGGTTGCGCAGGGTAGACTGCAGATGTTGCCCACACTCTTCCCGAAGGCGAACTAGTCCGTATGGCTCGAGTATCCGATGCGCACCTTGCAGCGCGCCGCCATAGCATTCTTGTCGCGGCGACGAAATGCTTTTCTCAGAAGGGCATTGCCGCTGCGACGATGGCGGAAATTGCGGCCGAGGCCGGCATTTCGCCGGGCGCTATCTACCGGTACTTCGAAAACAAGGACGACCTCGCGCGCTGGTGCATGGACGAGTCGGCCGAGGCCATCAAGCACGCGTGGGAGAACCCCACGAGCGCCGAGATGTCGTTCGTCGAGCTCTCTCGCCTGACCTTTGCCGAACTCAACAAGCCTGAGGTGGCGATCGACACGCAGCTCTTCCTGGAGCGCGCGCTGATTTTCGTGCGGGATGAGCATGCCGGGGCGCTCGGCGAATTCCAGGCGGAGTTCGAGAAAGTCCGTGCCGGGATCCTGTTCCTGATGGAGCGCCAGTTCGGGCCGGCCCCCGAGGACGTTGACGTCCAGGCGATCGCCGAGGCCCTCTACGGCTTCTATTGGGGTGCGCGGGTGATGAAGCTGCTCATGCCCGAGGTCAATACTGACGCGCAGGTGGAGGCTCTCCACAGCCTGATTGGGCACGCGCTCGATAAGACCTGCGGCAAGTAGCCCGCCAGCCTCCACCGTCCTCCCACGAATAGCAAAGCGCCCCTCGATCGAGGGGCGCTTTCGTTTTGCTGGCGCGAGCGCGCGTTAGTTGACGAGCTTGGGTTCGAGAAGCATGACCGTGAGGTCAGATGGGAGCCCGCTGCGGCTGACGTTGAGCCTGGGCTGGGGTTCGGCCTTGGAGCCAGTCTCTTTCAAAAAGCTCTCGAGGGGCCCGAGGTCGAGCGTTTCGCCGCCCACCTTGTAGTTCATGGGGATGGCGATGCGCGCTTCGATGCGGGTCATGGTGTCGGCTGCCTGGTTTGGAGTCAGGGAGTTGCCGCCGCCGACGGGCAGGAGGAGGACATCGACATCCTTCAACTCCTCGAAGGCGATGGTCCCGGGGAGGCCCAGGTGGCCGATGCGGATGCCGTCGATCTCGCAGATGAAGACGATGTTGCGGGCGCCATCGGAGCGCTTCGTGGCGATCCCGGTAACGAGGATGCCGCCGATGTCGTACTCGCCGGGCGCGTCCAGCACCATGTGGTCGCCGCTGATCGCCTCGGTGTAGCTGTAGCCGGGGTCGTCGCGGCGGCTGACCGTGACGATGTTGGCTGTCTGCTTGCCGATGACGAAGCCGCTATCGGGAGGGCATGGATCGGTGATGACGGTGCCGTCGCGGCCCTTGAGGCGGAAGCAGTTGCGGCCGAGGTAGGTAATCTCAACAGGCACGAAACGATCGTACCCTCCCGGGGCGATAGGCGGAACATACGGATCAGGTAGCTGCGCAATTTCCGAAGCGGTGAAGGATCGCGCAGGGCCGGGCCACGGCGGGTAGGATTTGGCCACAGCGAAAACGCGCACGAGGGGCCGGCATGGCAGGAGCACTGGAAGGGACCAGGGTGATCGATTTCGGGCAGTACATCGCAGGGCCGATGGCGGCGATGTTCCTGGCGGACCAGGGTGCGGATGTGATTCGCGTGGAGCCGCCGGGCGGGCCGCGCTTCGATACGCCGGCCAACGCCACCTGGAACCGGGGCAAGCGGAGCGTCGTGCTGGACCTGAAGGAGCCGGGCGACCTGGACGCGGCGAAACGCCTGGTCGCCTCGGCGGACGTGGTCATCGAGAATTTCCGGCCGGGGGTAATAGACCGGCTGGGGCTCGGGCCCGTGGCGATGACGACAGTCAACCCGCGGCTGGTGTACTGCTCGCTCCCGGGGTTCGCGGGGGACGATCAGCGAGCCGAAGTAGCCGGGTGGGAAGGCGTGGTGGCCGCGGCAACGGCGACCTACCGGGCAAACCCGCAAACGGGCCGTCCTGTCTACACGGCGCTGCCATTCAGCTCGTCGTATGCGGCGTTCCTGGCGGCGACGAGCATCGCCATCGCCCTCAATGCGCGTGAGCGGGATGGCGTGGGGCAGGTGGTGGAGGTACCACTGTTCGATGCGACGTTCGCGGCGATCGGTTACCGGATCGGCGGTGACGCCATTACGGGTGGCGACCGGAACATCGCGCGGATGCTCGGGATCACGCGCCAGTTCGCCTGCAAGGACGGGCGCTGGTTCATGTACCACGCGGGGAACAAGCGAGCGGCGGACTTCCTGAAGTCGGCCGGGGTCGAAGAACTGCTGCCGGGTGCGGTGGAAAAGCTTTCGCCGCAAGAGATCCACACCCGGAGCGAAGCGCTGTTCCTGACCCGCACGGCGGCGGAGTGGGAGGCGTTCTGCGAGGCGGTCGGGACCGAAGGTTCGATCTGCCGGACGAGCGCGGAATGGATGGAGAACGAACACGCGCTGGCCTCGGGCATCGTTACCGAGGGCGATGACCCGGTACTCGGCCGGTTCCGGGGGCCGGGGATCAACGTCCGCATGTCGGGGACGCCGGGCTCGGTGCGGTGGGCACGGCGCGAGCCGGGGGCCGACCGCGACGAGGTGCTGGCAACGATCCCCGCGCCGGCGCCGAGGCACCAGGCGCATGCCGAACCGCTGAGGGCAGCGCTCCAGGGAGTGAAGGTGCTGGACCTGTGCATCGTGCTGGCAGGGCCGACCTGCGGGCGGACGCTGGCGGAGTTCGGGGCGGACGTGATCCGGATCGACAGCCCGCACCGGGCGGCAGTGGCCTTCCACAACGACATCAACCGGGGCAAGCGGAGCATCTTGCTCGACCTGAAGACCGCGGAAGGCCTGGAGGTCTTCTGGAAGCTGGCCGAACAGGCGGATGTGGTTGTGCAGAACTTCCGGAAGGGCGTGGCGGAACGGCTCGGCATCGGCTACGAGGCGGTGCGGGCGCGCAAGCCCGGCATCGTCTACGCGTCGTTGAACACCTACGGGCAGGTTGGGCCGTGGTCGGCGCGGCCGGGGCACGAGCAGATCGCGCAGGCGGCGACGGGAATGCAGGAGCGGTTCGGCGGCGACGGGCGGCCGACACTGGCGCCGTTCGCGGTGAACGACTACGGGACCGGGTTCATGGGTGCGTACGGGGTCGCGCTGGCCTTACTCCACCGGCAGCGCACCGGGGAGGGGCAGCATGTGGACACGGCGCTCGCCTACACGGCGACGATGCTGCAGTCGCTCTACCTGCATGACTACAAGGGGAAGACCTGGGACGAACCGCGAGGCCTGGACGCTCTCGGGACGGGGCCGCTGAACCGCGCCTATGAGGCCAGCGACGGCTGGTTCTTCCTGGCCTGCCGGGAAGCAGAGCTGCGGCGGTTGCCGGAGTTCAAGCACCTGCTGCCGCTGGGGCTTGAGGGAGCGCTGGAGATTGCGTTCAAGGCCGCGCCGGTAGAGGAGTGGGTGGCGCGGCTGACGGAAGCGGGGGCCGGCGTGCACGCGATCATCGAAGATGTTGCGGTGCTGCGCGACACCCCATGGGTACGGGAACACGGGTTGGCTATCACCCGGGACCACCCGGGCCAGGGTGAACTGACGACAAACGGACCTTCGCCGCGGCTTTCACGGACACCGCCCATGCCGGGACGGCCGGCGCCGCTGCCAGGCTCGGACGCGGCCAGCATCCTCGGCGAAATTGGGATGGCCGCCGAGATGGACCGGCTCGTGCGGGACGGGGTCGTGGTAGTTCAGGGTGTGGGCGTCCGCTAGTTAGCGCGTGAGGAGCACGACGACGTTGCCCCCGCCGACCCCCATGGCGCTGGTCATGACGCAATCGACGCGTTCCGCGCGAGCGGCCTTCACGTAGGCGAGCTCGAGGTCCTTCTCGGGCGTTTCGAAGCCGCCGATGGGGAAGACTTCCTGGCGGCGCATGGCCTCGAGGGCGGCAACGAGCGAGAGCGGACCGCCAGCAGCGAGTGCCTGTCCCGCGCTGCCCGCGATGGTGGTGACGCCGGCGAAGTAGGCGTGGCGGCCGAAGGTGCGCATGGCGCCATAGCCATCGGAGAAGTCGTAGGACTGCCGGCCGTCGGCGCCAGCGACGAAAAGGTCTACCTGGTTCTGGAGATAGCCGGCCGCGGTCAGGGCCGCCTGCATGGTGCGGCCCACCTCGGTTGCATCGCTCAGGGCGAGGGGCTCGACGGCGGAATCGAAGGTCTCACCGATGCCGGCAATCCGGGCGGCGATGGTGGCGCCACGCTCGCGCGCATGGGCCTCGGATTCGATGACGAGGTAGGCCGCGCCCTCCGCGGGGACGAAGCCCGCATGGGCGGCATCGAAGGGGCGGGCGAAAGAGGTTGCGGCGCCCTGGGATTGGAGGTGGTCGAGAAGGGGCCGTTGGAGGCCCTGACCGGCGCCCGCGATGACCACGCCGGCATCACCCTGGGCGACCATACGGGCTGCCGCGGCGATGGCGAGGGCGCCACTTGCTTCCCCGCCGGCCAAAGAGACCGCCGAGCCGCGAATGCCGAGGGCGCGGGCGACCAGGTGGCCGTAGGGGACGAAGATGGCCGGCTGGCCGGGGGCGCGGTAGGGGAGCCCATCGACCACCGCAAAGCGGCGGGAGTCACCCGCGCCAGCGCCAAGTCCGGCGGAGTCGATGGCCTGGAGCGCAGCATCGAGGGCGAGCAGCGAGCCGCGGTCGAGGAAATGGACGAGGTTCCGGGGAATGTTGGGGTTGGGCCGGTAGTCCTCGCCAACCGCAGCCGCGAAGAACGCGGGCTCGGCGTCGTCGGGCGACCACATCTCACCTGCCGGTTTCCCGGTGGCCAGGCCAGCCCAGAACGAATCGACGCCTGTCCCGAAGGCCGAGACGGCGCCGTACCCGGTAATGACCGGGGTCTGGCCAGGGGCCAGCTGCGATGCGGACAGGTTAGTCGAGTTCCTCGTCGAGGAATTCGTCGTCGTCCTGGCTGCGGCGCCAGAACAGCAATGCGCCAACAAGGGCGCCGAGGAGGGCGAAAATGCCCAGGAATCTCTTCATATCGGAAGGCCTCCACGTGCCGGCCGGTCGCTCGTGTCAGTAGGCCGGGCTGGGTCAGTATAGGGTGCGAAGCGAGTATCCGTTAGGCCCGTTCGGGCCGTGTGCGCGGGGCCGGGTGGCAGAACGTGCGGAAAAGCAACAGCCCCGGCGCCAATGCCGGGGCTGTTGGGTTGGTGCCGGGGATCTCTTTGAGCGCGGCGAGCACCCCGCTGAGATCAGGCAAGGTCGAAGCGATCGAGATTCATAACCTTGTCCCACGCGGCAACGAAGTCGCGCACGAACTTCTCCTGCGCGTCGCTGCTCGCGTAGACCTCCGCGAGCGCGCGGAGCTGGGAGTTCGACCCAAAGACGAGGTCGACGCGGCTGGCGGTCCACTTGAGATCGCCGGTCTTGCGGTCACGGCCCTCGAAGGTTTCTTCGGCGCCGGAGGTGGGTGCCCAGGCGGTGCCCATGTCGACCAGGTTCACGAAGAAGTCGTTGGTCAGGGTCCCGGGGCGCCTGGTGAAGACGCCAAGGCCGGACTTGTCGTAGTTCGCGTTCAGGGCACGCATGCCGCCGACGAGGACGGTCATCTCGGGGGCGGTCAGTGTCAGCAGTGACGCCCGATCGATGAGCAGATGTTCCGTGGGGCGCTGGTGGCCCTTGCCGGAGTAGTTCCGGAACCCATCCGCGGCCGGCTCGAGCACCTCGAACGACTCCACGTCGGTCTGCTCCTGCGACGCATCCGTGCGGCCCGGTGTGAAGGGAACCTGCACATCGAGCCCCGCGTCTTTCGCGGCTTTTTCGACGGCCGCACAGCCGCCGAGGACGATCACGTCCGCAAGCGACACTCGCTTCCCGCCGGCCTGCGCATCATTGAATTCCGCCTGGACCTGCCCCAGGGTCCGCAGCACGTTCGCCAGATCGGCGGGGTTGTTGACTTCCCAGCCGTTCTGGGGAGCGAGGCGAATGCGCGCGCCGTTGGCTCCGCCGCGCTTGTCGGTCCCACGGAACGTCGATGCCGAGGCCCAGGCAGTTGAGACCAGCTGGGAGACAGACAGTCCGGATGCGAGGATCTTTCCCTTGAGGGCGGCGATGTCCTGAGCCCCGACCAATTCGTGGTCGACCGCGGGCACGGGGTCCTGCCAGAGCTGCGGCTCCGCGGGAACCAGCTTGCCGAGGTACCGCGTGGTTGGCCCCATGTCGCGGTGGGTCAGCTTGAACCAGGCTTTGGCGAAGGCGTCAGCGAGGGCGTCAGGGTTCTCGTAGAAGTGCCGCGAGATCGGCTCGTAGATCGGGTCCATGCGCAGCGCGAGGTCCGTCGTCAGCATGATCGGTGCGTGCCGTTTGGATGGATCGTGAGCATCGGGAACGGTCGTCGCCGCGGCCGGGTCCGTCGGGATCCACTGCAACGCGCCGGCGGGGCTCTTGGTCAGGTCCCATTCGTAGCCGAACAGGGTCTCGAAGAAGCTGTTGTCCCACTTCGTGGGGGTAGGCGTCCAGGCGCCCTCGAGCCCGCTGGTGATGGTATCGCCGCCGCTGCCGGTCCCATAGCTGCTCTTCCAGCCAAGACCCATCTCCTGGAGCGGCGCGGCCTCGGGTTCGCGGCCGACGTGGGTTGGCGAAGCCGCACCGTGGGTCTTGCCAAACGTGTGCCCACCGGCGATGAGCGCAACCGTCTCCTCGTCGTTCATGGCCATGCGGCGGAACGTCTCACGGACGTCTTTGGCTGCGGCAAGCGCGCTCGGCATGCCGTTGGGGCCTTCCGGGTTCACGTAGATGAGGCCCATCTGCACGGCGCCGAGGGGGTTCGCCAGTTCCCGGTCGCCGCTGTAGCGCTCGTCTCCGAGCCACTCCTTCTCGGTCCCCCAGTCGATCTGCTCGGGCTCCCAGACATCCTCGCGCCCGCCGGCAAAGCCGAACGTCGTGAATCCCATCGACTCCAGGGCGCAGTTCCCGGCGAGGACCAACAGGTCGGCCCACGAGATCTTTCGCCCGTACTTCTGCTTGACCGGCCAGAGCAACCTGCGGGCCTTGTCCAGGTTCGCGTTGTCGGGCCAGCTGTTGAGAGGAGCGAAGCGCTGGTCGCCAGACCCCGCGCCTCCGCGGCCGTCGTGGATGCGGTAGGTACCGGCGCTGTGCCAGGCCATCCGGATGAAGAACGGCCCGTAGTGGCCGTAGTCAGCCGGCCACCAGTCCTGGGATGTCGTCATCAGCTCGACGATGTCCTTCTTCAGGGCATCCAGGTCGAGAGATTTGAACTCCTCGGCGTAGTTGAACTCTGGCCCCATCGGATTCGCCGAGGGACAGTTATGGTCGAGGACCTTCAAGTTCAGCTGATCCGGCCACCAGTCCCGGTTCGACACGGTCATTGCATTTCTCCTTCTGGCTGTGTGCCAACTGCGGCGCAATCAATCCGGACCCGGCTTTGACCCGGGCCGGACGTACTTAAGGCAACCCCGGGGCCGCGGCTCGGCCATCGGGGGCGGGTTGGTGCCCGCGTGCACCCGGGTGCCGGTCTCGCGGGCGATAGTAGCACCGCCAAATTCCCGAACGGGTGAAAAGCGTGCGCAGCCGAGCGGTTGGTGGGGGCGTCGTTGCCCCTACCGGACCTCTCCGGGGCAGGTATGATACTAGCTCGTAGACTAGAAGGAGTCTAGATCTAGAGCGAGACTTTCCCAAGGAGATCCCGCCTCGCCCGTTGTGCGCGATTGAACTGCGCATAACGCTCGCGAGACTGACCACATGGCGACGCCACCTTCCACAGCCGAACTGTTGGCCCTGCTTGGCACGCGGGGGCTGGTTGCGACCACGCAGCGGCTGGCGCTGCTGTCGGCGCTGCTATCGGTTGATGAGGGGCACGTATCGGCCGAGGACCTGTACCGGGAGCTCTCGGACCCGTTCCCGACGTTGAGCCGGGCGACGGTATACAACAACCTGGCGGCACTTGGGGCGGCCGGGCTGATTGAGAAGCTGGAAACGCACGACGGTTCGCGCTACGGGCCGGTGGCCGGGCCGCACGTCAACCTGGTCTGCGTGGAGTGCGGCCGGATCAGGGACGTGCTGATCGGCGATGCGGGCCTGGGCTTGCTGGTCCAGCGGGCGGCGGAGGCCGGGCGGTTTGCGGCGCGCTCGGTTTCGATGAGCGTCTCGGGCATTTGCGCCGAGTGCGCGGGGAATTCCCCGGGCGAAGGCTGATTCGCTCGCCGCGGCTTCCGGGCTCGCGTAGAGTCACGCCCGGGCAAGGAGGGCCGCATGACTGAGACGACGATTCCAGCTGAGTACCTGTTCACCCTGACGGCGACGCTGAGGCCGGACCCGAGCGTGCTGGCGGACGCGCCGCAGGGGACGCGCGTGGTGGTGACGGTGACCGGGGGCAGCTTCGAGGGGCCGAAGCTGCGGGGGACGGTGGACAATTCGGGCGGGGACTGGGTGACGATGCGGGCAGACCGGAGCATCAAGCTGGATGTCCGGGTGCTGCTCCACACCGAGGACGGGGCTGACATCCTGGTGACCTATACGGGAATCGGTACCCGGGATGGGGATGGGTTGTCGATCAGGACGGCGCCGCTGTTCGAGACGGGGGACGAGCGCTACGCCTGGCTGAACAACGTCCAGGCGGTGGGCATCGGGAAAGCGGGCACGAATACGGTGACCTACGACATCTATGCGCTGCGCTGAGGTTCCTGTACCGCCGGGGGGCGATGGGCTACGCTCGGAGGCGTGAGTGACGCCCTCATCATCGACGCGACGCGGACCCCGTGGGGCAAGTTCGGCGGGGCGCTGAAGGAGCACCGCGCATCGGACCTGGCGGCCCTGCTCATCCGGCGGCTGGTAGAGCGAAACGGCGTGGACCCGGCGGCCATCGACAACGTGATCCTGGGGCAGGTGTTGCAGGCGGGAGCGGGCCAACTGCCCAGCCGCCAGGCGCTCATGGCGGGCGGACTGCCACCGGCCACGCCCAGCACCCTCATCAACAAAGTGTGCGGGAGCGGCATGCGAGCGGTAACGCTGGCGGCCGGGCTCATCCGCTCGGGCGAGGCACGGATGATGCTCGCAGGCGGAATGGAATCGATGAGCAATGTGCCCTACTACGACACGTACACCCGCTGGGGCGCAAGGATGGGGAACAAGACACTCGTCGACGGGATGGTTTTCGACGGGCTCTGGTGCGCCTTCGACGACGTGCACATGGCAAACCAGGCCGACGACATGGCGGCCCAGCGCGAGGTATCGCGCGAGGAGATGGACGCGTGGTCGGTGACCAGCCAGCGGCGGTGGGGCGCGGCCCAGGAGTCGGGCTACTACGAGCGCGAGATCACGCCCGTGCCGAACAAGCGCGACCCGAATCACGTTGCACTGGCGAAAGACGAGGGCCCCCGGCCGAACTCGACCGTTGAGCGGCTGGCGCGGATCAACACCGTCTACGGGACGAAGGCGATCACGGCCGGGAACGCGCCGGGCGTGACCGACGGCGCGGCGATGCTGCTGATTGCCTCCGAAGAAGAAGCGGCACGGATGAAGGCGAAGCCCCTGGCACGCATCGCCGGATGGGCCGAATCGGCGGGGCTCCCCCGGGAGTTCCCGGTTGCCTCGGCGCACGCCATCAAAAAGGTGCTGGCGAAGACCGGGCTTTCGATCGACGACATGGCGGCGATCGAAGTGAATGAAGCGTTCGCGTGCGTGCCCCTGATTTGCGGACAGGAGCTGAACTGGGACCCTGAGCGCGTCAACCGGCACGGGGGATCGGTGGCGATGGGCCACCCGATCGGGGCGAGCGGAGCGCGGCTGGCGCTGACCCTTGCCTACCAGCTGCAGGAGACGAGCGGGAAGTACGCGGTGGGAGCGATCTGCTCGGGGACCGGCCAGGGCGACGCGATCCTCCTCGAAGCGGTCTAGACCCGGAGCTGGCGGACCATGCGGCGGACCTGCTGCAGGTGGCCGGTGTCGTGGTTCGCGATCCACGTCCCGAAATCCAGGAGGGTCGCAACAGAGCCGCGCATGTTCGCGCGGCGGGCCCAGTCGCGGGGCGCAAGGTCCTGGATGAGGGCGAGCGAGGCCGAACGGGAGTTTCGAAAGCGGTCGATGAGCGCCGCCGCGTCGAGCGATTCATAACCTTTCCCGACGTGGAGCAACCAGGGCATGACCTGTCCGTCGACGGGGGCATCGTTCTGGGCAAGGACTGCATGCACGCGGGCAGCGAAGAGGAGGTCGGTCTCGATGATGTGGGCGACCAATTCCGAAAGGCTCCATTCGCCTTCGGCCGGGCGCGCGGCAAGCATGGCCGGGGTTGCGGCCCGGATCTCTGCTTCGAGGGCGGCGGGCGAGGAGAAGAGCGTGTCAAGGATCTCGTGGGGACTCATGCGGCCCAGGCGTTCGCTGGTCTGGGCATAGAACGGGGCGAACATCTCGAAGTCGGGGGCAAGGGCCCCACAGACGGGACAGGAATCGGGACGGCGGCCTTCGGCCAGGTAGCCGCAGAGATGACAGCCCCAGAGGAACTGGGCGACGTCACGTTCGGAGACATCCGGCTGGTCCTGGAGGCTGACCAGGGCCTTGTCGAGGATGGCGGCGGCACTGGCGGCGGCGCCGGGCTGAGTGGAGACGGGCATCGTTTCGGCGAGCAGGGAGCGGGTGGAATCGAGAGCGTGCTCGATAAGGGATGCGGGTTCGAGCACGCCAAGCCGCTCGCGGGCAAGGCCGTGAGCGAGCGCGCGGTGGGCGTGGGCGGTGGCGCGGAGGACTTTGGCAAGATTGAACTGGCCATTCCGGACAGCTTGTTCCGCGGCGGCCAACGCGAGCGCTGCAAGTCCGGCCGACCGTCCGAGTGCGTCCTCGGTCAACACGGCCCCCTCCCGACAGCCCGTCCGGGCGGACTGTAGACGCGGCGCCCCGGGGGCTACTGTGAGCTGCTTCACAGAATGGGTGAAAGATTGAGCTTCGCGCGAGGGTTGCGGCTGTTGTCCTGGCGGTTCAGTGTGCGACCTGGAATCAGACGAAGGACGGGCCAGCCCGGTCGGGCTGGCCCGCTGCACTATCGGAGTTCCCGGCAGGGTTCCGGCGCTAAGCCTGGGTATCACACCAGACGGCGAACGCACCCTTGCTCTTTGCGCTGGCCTTGATGTCCTGGCCGGCGTTGGCGCCCGCCGCCCCGACACGCAGGCGCGGGTCGGGGATGTCGAGGGCTTCGACGCGGTTCAGGAGGTCGGCAACCTTGAAGGTTTCGTCCTCGACGGCCATGACGGTGACGAGTCCGAAGAACCCGGACGAGTTTTCGGCATGGCTGAGCACATGGCAGTGGAACGCCCAGAGACCGGCCTCGGCGCAATCGATGATGCAGTCGAAGCGGTTCCCGGGGGGTACGTCGATGGTGTCGCAGACGTATGGGGGCACGACGGGATACCCATCCCGCTGAAAGACCTCCATGGTCAGCCCGTGCAGGTGCATGGGGTGGTACATCATGCCCTCGTTCATCCAGCGGATGAGGACCCGCTCGCCCTTCCTGGCGACGATGGCGTCAGTGGCGGGGAAGCCCTTGCCGTTGAGCGTGAAGCCGAGAAGTGAGTCGTTCATGATGAGGATGACTTCGCGGTCGTACGGCGGATAGGCCGCCTTGTCCTGGGGCTCGACGATGAAGGCGCCAAGGAGGCCGCGGTTCACCTGGTCGGCCGAGTCGTGGTGGGAGTGGTACATGTGGGAGCCGGAGTTCCGGAGAGTGAACTCGTAGGTGAAGCTCCCCCCGGGCTGGATGGGTTCCTGGGTGAGGAAGGGCACGCCATCCATGTTGTTCGGCACGTAGATGCCGTGCCAGTGGACCGAGGTGCTGTGTTCGAGGTTGTTCTTGACGTTGATGCGAACGCGATCGCCGACGGTGCCGCGGAGGATCGGGCCGGGGACCATGTTGTTGTAGCCGCGGGCCTTGACGACCTGGCCAGGAGCCACTTCCCAGTCGACTTCGTCCACCGTGAGGTCCCAGACCTTGACGCCGTCTTCGATGCGCGGTTCGAGGGGGACGTTGCCACGGCCCTCGGTGAGGGCCTCCTTCTGGTTCTTGAGGAAGTTGACGACACCGGCCTGGTGTTCGGCGTCAATCTTCTTCCATTCCTCGCTGACGGCCTCAACCGGGCCGGGCTGGGTGGCAGGGTTGGGGTTGGGCTTGACGTTGCTGGCGGGGACGCCGGAGGGCTCGAGCCTGGCTCCGGAGGGGTCCTCGTAGCAGGCGGCGGCAATCATTCCGCCCGCGACGGGCAATGCGGCGCCGACGACGCCGGCCTTACGCAAGAAGCCGCGCCTATCGAGCTTCACCTTTTGGATGGTTGGGAGATCGGTGGAATTGGGTTGGGACACGTTTTCGTTCGGCCTCCTGCCTAGAGAGTTTTTGGTTTTTTCGGGGCGTCATCGCAGCAAACTGCGGGGCGCCGAGGGCCTTATGGCTAAGAGCCGGTGGTCATTCGGACCTATTGTGACGGATTTCTCAATTTCATGCGCCGGACGGCCGTGAGCCAGGGGCCAGGTGGCGCTCGCACCGTGGGCGAACATGGTTCATGCTTGCGCAAACACCCAGCGAATGAGGTTTCCGATGGCAGAGCAACGCCCCATCCTGGTGCCGCTCGACGGCTCGAAACTGGCGGAGAACGCGCTCCCGGATGCAGCGTGGCTCGCACGCATCACCGGGGCGCCGATTCGCTTCTTGCACGTGCTGGATACGGACGTGCCCGAGAACGAGCGGGGCAAGGCCGCAGAGACGTTCCGCGCCTATACGAAGGACGTGGCCGCCGAGCACGATCTCGGTGAGACTCGCTGCGACGTGATCGCCGGGTCGGCGGCCGACGAGATCCTGAAGGAGTCGGAGAGCGCCTCGATGATCGTCATTGCGACGCGCGGGCGTGGCGGGTTCCGCGCGATGATCGTGGGTAGCGTGGCCGACAAGGTGATTCGGGGCGCCCGGGTGCCGGTGCTGGCCGAGCCTGGTGTGGAGCAGCCGACGGTGCCGGTCCCGGGGAAGGCGATCGTGGTGGGGCTTGATGGATCGCCAGAAGCGGAGCAGGGACTGGTTATGGCACGAAAGCTGGCCACGGCATCGAACGTGCCCATTGTGCTGGTGCGGGCGTTCAGCCTCCCGCCGCCAGCCGGGATCGAGTTTTCGTACTACCCGGCCGACCTTGGCGCGACGCTGGAGGCTGCCGCGAAAGAGTACCTGCAAGCGACGGCGCAGCCAGGCGAGAAGTACGTCCTGATGCAGGGCGACGCCGCCACGGCCGTGCTGGAAGCTGCCGACCAACATGACGCCGGGCTCATCGTCCTGACGTCGACGGGCAAGGGCCTCGCGAAACGGATCGCGCTCGGGAGCACCACCGACCGGGTGATTCACAGTACCTCGCGAACGGTGCTGGTGATCCCCCAGGTCTGAGCGGGCGGATTGAAGCGTGTTCGAAGGCGCCCCGCGAGGGCGCCTTCGGCGTTCCCGGGCGGGGTGCTGAGTGACCCGCCGCGGGAGACGGGACTTGAGTAACGAGAGGACACCTGCTAAAAACTGCCGGTGATCGAAGACCCCGAACTCAGTACCACGGAACGGAGGGCGGCGCAGTGGCTCGAAGCCCGCGGCGCAAGCCTGGTCGACTTCTGGGCGAGTTACAACGTGATATCGGCCGGCCAACTCCTGTACAGCGGCTTTGGCGAGGTGCTGCGGCCACTGGGATTGAGCTACGAATCGTGGCGGATCCTCTGGGTGCTTGCCCTGGTGCCGCGGAGCGAACCGCGGCTGCTGGCCCGGACACTCTGGTTGAGCCGCCCGGCGGTGACGAGCGCGTTGAACCGGCTGGAAGAGGGCGGACACATCGTGCGGAAGCGGGCGACCAACGACCGGCGGCTCGTCTCCGTCGAGATGACGACATCGGGGGCGGAGCTCCTGGAACGTGGAGCCGAGGCGTACATCGCGACCCTGGGCACACTGATGGGCGCGCTCGACCCGGAAGAGAAGGCGCTGCTTGCGCGCATCGGACGGAAGTTCTGGACGATGAACCTGGACCGGACGCGGAAATCGGCGGGGACGCCGGTGCGGGCCGGGGCGGCAGAGACCGCACAGGCTGCGGCGGGCGCCTGAGGAAGAGCCGGACCTGGAAAGTCCGGCGGAACTGGCGCACCCTCACGTACACGTTAGAATAGCGCGCCGAGGGGGTCTGTCTTCATGGGTTCTGGTCCACTGGAAGGTGTCAGGGTACTTGAGTTCACCCAGATCATCGCGGGGCCGTTTTGCGGCATGCACCTGGCGGACATGGGCGCGGACGTGACAAAGTTCGAGCCACTGGAGGGTGAGCCCTGGCGCCTCTCGGTCGAACTGGTGCCGAAGGAGTCGCGGACGTATGCGAGCCTGAACCGGGGCAAGCGCGGCGTGGCGATGGACATGACGCGGCCGGAGGCGCAGCAGGTCATCCACACACTGGTGAAGGACGCCGATGTCGTGATCATCAACTACCGGCCGGGCGTCGCCGAGCAGTTGCGGATCGACTACGCGACGCTGAGCGCGATCAACCCGCGGATCGTGTATTGCGAAAACACGGCGTTCGGGCGCCAGGGGCCGCTTGCGCGGCGCGGCGGCTACGACATCGTCGTGCAGGCACTCACGGGGCTCATGGCCGGCGAGGCGAAGCTGGAAGGGGACGTGCCCGCCTACGTGTACCCCGCAATCGCTGACTATGCGACCGGCATCCAGATGTCGAATGCCATCTGCGCGGCGCTGTTCGTGCGGGAAAAGACGGGCAAGGGCCAGCGGATCGACTGCACGCTGATGGGCACGGCGATTGCCATGCAGACGAGCCAGTTCACCTGGATCGATGCGTTCGACAACGACATCATCCCGCCGATGCTGGAGGGCTTTAAGCAGGCCCGGTCGGAGATGAAGACCTTCATGGAGCAGGTGGCGGTGCAGAAGAAGTACCGGCCGGGGGCTGCCGGCAACGTGTACTACCGCGTGTACCAGACGAGCGACGGGTTCATCGCGGTGGGTGCGCTGAGCATGGCGCTGCGGTTGAAGCTGCTTGCCGCGACCGGCCTGAAAGACCCACGGTTCAAGCCCGACGGCTCGTTCGAGGCGAACCCGGAGGGCTGGGACGTAAACGGGCCGGCCTTCGTAAGGGAAGCAGAGGCGCTCTACCGGACGAAGACGACGGAAGAGTGGTCGGCGCTGTTTGAGAAGCACGGCGTGCCGGCGGGTCCGCTCTACTTCATCGAGGAGCTGTTCAACCACCCACAGACGCTGGCGAACGGGCTCCAGGTGGAGCTCGACCATCCGCTCCTGGGGTCGCTGAAGATGGTGGGGCCGGCATTCCAGATGTCGGGAACACCGCTGAAGGTGGAGGTGCCGAGCCCGATGCTCGGGGAGCACAACGATCAGGTGCTGGCCGAAGCCGGCCTGAGCGGGGAGCAGATCGAGCAGCTGCGCGCCGCGGGGGTGGTGTTGTAGCACTCTCCCCGGATGTGCCAACGCCCGATGGTCCGGTCGCCGCTCCGGCACCGGGGCGGTAGGCTGGGGCGATGGTGCAGCGAGCGTGGCTGGAAGCGGGCAAGGCGCTGCGGCGCCTGGCGTGGGAGGGCGAGCGGCTGCGCTGGCGGCTGTTCCACCCGATCACGCTCGGTGCGCGCATCATCCTGCTCCGCGATGACCGGGTGCTGCTTGTCGAACACACGTACCGGCCAGGGTGGTACCTCCCCGGCGGCGGCGTGGACAAGGGTGAGTCGCTCGAAGAATGCATCCGCCGCGAGGCGGAGGAAGAGGCCGGAGCGACGGTGCGCAGCCTCCAGCTGTTCGGTATCTACAGCGCGTTTTCCGAAGAGAAGAGCGACCACGTGGCGATCTTTGTTTCGCGCGATTTCGACGTGCGTCCGGTCGCGCCGAACAACGAGATCGCGCGGGCAGAGTGGTTTCCGCTCGATGCGCTGCCAGAGGGGCTTTCGCCGGGGGCAGCACGCCGGCTGGCGGAACTGAAGGCGGGTGTGCCGCCCCGGGCAGGCCGCTGGTGATGCCGCCCGAGCCCGAACCGGGCATTTCTCCCGCGCACAGGGCAGCCATCGCCGGGCTGGCGCGATTGTACGGGTGGGAACTGAGCGGCGAGCCCGAGCCGGTCGCGCAGTCGGTATCGAACGCCAACTACCGGGTGAAGACATCGGCGGGCGCGCGGTTCGTGCGCTGCTACCAGCCCTCTCGCAGCCGTGAGCGCATCGAACGCGAACACGCCGTTACCCGCTGGGCGGGCGAGCGTGGCATCCCGGTTGCGCCCCCGATTGCCGATGGCAGCGGGCGCACTGTAGTCGGTATCGGCGGAGAGCTTTGGGCCGTCTTCCCGTGGGTCGAGGGGCGCAGCCTGCTCCGCGGGACGATGACGGCGCGCGAGGCCAGCCTGCTGGGAGCGATGAACGGGCGGCTACACCGGGTGCTGGCGGACTGGCCGGTGGGCGACCTGCAGCGCAACTCCGAGCTGAGCTGGGACACGGAGAAATCGATCGCGGACCTGAGCCGGGTGGACGACCTGATCCGGTACTACCCGGCGCAGGCGGAGGAGCAGCTGCGGGTGCAGGGCTGGATCCGGGACCAGCTGGCGCTACTCGAGGGCGGGGCCGCGCGGCCGGCCGCGGAGTTCCAGGAGACCCCCGTACAGCCGTGCCACGGCGACCCGCACGAGCGAAACCTGATGGTGGACGCGACCGGTGAGCCGGTAGCGGTAGTGGACTGGGAGCGGTTCTGCCTGAACCCGCCGGCATTCGAGGTGCTGCGCACACTGACCTTTGCGCGCCTGCTCGAAGGACCGTTGATCACGGCCTTCCTGGCAGGATACCGGGGGGAGAACACGCTCGAGGCGGAAACAATCGCGCCCTGCGTCGAGTTCTGGTGGCAGTCGCAACTCCACAATACGTGGGCATACCGGGATCGGTTCATCAAGGGGAACCGGGCTGTGGAGCAGTTCTTCGCGGAAGGGGCGGCCGCGTTGCGGCAGTTCGCGGACGAGAAATACCGGGCTGGCCTCGCGGAACGGCTTCGTCGCGAGGCCAGCTGAGAGCGCGCCTGGTGGAGCGGTTAGCCTGGTGTCCCCTGCCGAGTTCGGTCAGGGGCGGGCTTCGGATGGATGGTGCGCCTTGCCGTGCTCACCGGGCTCTCCGATCTCGGAGATCGTGTCGGGTTCCGGTTCGACAGCGCGGACATCGGAGCGGGCAGGGTCGAGGTACTCCGCGCCTTCGGTGAGCGCTTCCTTGAGCGCCCTGAGCGGATGGGCCTCTTCAATGAGCTTCTTCGCGCCCTTGAGGTCCTCGATCGGGTTCAGGTCTTTGAGCGACATAGCGCCACCTCCTCCGTTTCCGTCGTGTCCGCTGGATCCAGCATAGCCTCTCCGGGAGGCGGGTGGGCGGCTGTTGCCTGTCCGGCGGACGACCCGGCGGGTGGCGAGATCGACAACCCAGCCCCGGGCAGGGTCACCGGGGCGATCGGTGAGAGCAGTCATGAGTGAACCCTCCGCGGGAAACCTTGTCGGGGCAACGATTGGGGGGGTGGCGGTGGTCAGGCGGTCTTTATCTCGACCTTGCGGGCTTCGGGCGGCGGCGCCGGGGCGGACTTGGGGAGCCGCACTTCGAGGACGCCGTCCTTGAGGGAGGCATCGATCTGGTCTTCGTCGACGGTGGCGGGGAGGGCGATGCGGCGTTCGAAGGAGCCAAAGAAGCGCTCGCTGTAGCTCCTTCCCTCGGCTTCTTCCTTGCGCTCGGAGCGCTTTTCGCCACGGATGGTGAGGACGCCTTCGTGGATGCTGACATCCATGTCCTTCGCTTCGACGCCAGGCAACTCAGCGTGGACGACGAGGGCGTCATCGCTCTCGGTGACGTCGCAACGGGGGCTCCACTCCATGGCCAGGGGCGTCCCGCCAAGACGGGCGAAGAGGTCTCGCGGCCAGAAGCTGGAGAGTTCATCGAAGGGATTTCGGCGAATCAGAGCGGACATACTTCACCCCCAATGGAAAGCTGGGGAAATGATGGCATTCAACAGGGCACGAGTGGAGGTCCGCACGGCCCTTCGCCAGGGGCCATATGGCGCATTCGTGGTCAGGGTGGGCTGGCGGCGCCGGCCAGTGTTTGTTGGACAAGCGCGAGGAATTCGTCAGCGGCGAAGGGCTTTTGGACGAAGATCGTATCGGGGGTGCGGGCGGAGAATTCGGCCGGGCCTTCAGCGCTGTAGCCGCTGATGAGGATGACGGGCAGGCCGGGCCAGCGGTCGAGGATACCGCGGCGGAGTTCGATGCCGGACTCGCCGGGCATCACGATATCGCTGATGACGAGGTCGGGGCGGCCTTCGTCAAGGACCGTCCGGGCCTCCGCAGCATTCGCGGCCTGCCGGACATCGTAGCCCTGGGTGCGAAGGAGACGGGCGAGCATGACCCGCACGGGATCGTCATCGTCAACGACAAGGATGGTGGCAGCCAACGGTCGCAGCACCTCGATCCCATGGGCCGCGGCGCCAAAGGAAGGAAATTCCAGGGGGACACCGCGAGCATGCAAACGAGCACTCCGGGCTCCGACGTGCCCAAGGGATAGTTCAATTGTGGGGCCGCGCCGGCGCGAAAGGTTATCCGGATTTCCCCTAATAGGCCCGGGGGCGGCCACGATGCGCGAGTCCACAATCTTCCCCGGGCGCCCCGGCCAGCTACCCGGGTTTTACTCAGGGGCAGGGGGCGACCTATTATCGCGGGAGGCTCGGAGGTTCCCAGCATGCGTTTCGTGATGACCGTCATCTCGGCGGCAATCCTGCTCTTCCTCCTCTACCTGGTCATCGGGGGCATCGCCGATGGCTACTTCGGCGCCGACATCATCCCTGACAAGGCCGTGCCCGACTCATGGGCGGCTCCGGACAGCTGGAGCGAGTGGCGGGATATCGTGATCGTCTTCACGGCGATGTTCTGGATGATCTCGGGCTTGCTCGCCGTGGTGCTGGTGGTCGTCCTGATCATGCTCGCGGGCGTTGCCCGGAAGGTTGTGAAGGAGAACGCGGCGCCGGCGCTTGATTCGCTGCGCCAATCGATCGACAACGTGCGCGGGACGACGGAGTTCGCGGGGGAGACGGTGGCCTCGCCCATTATCCGGGTGTACGCGGTGGCGAAGGGTGTGCGCACCGGCATTTCAGCGGTGACGAACCTGCCCGACCGCGTCTTGAGACGGCGAAAGAAGGGCCGGAAATGACCTCGCCCGAGCCAGAAGTCCCGCGCTCCGAACCCGAACCTGGACCGGAGCGTGCGTCACGCCACGACTGGCGCGACCTCGAAAAGAACCCAATCGTGGGCTGGGCAAAGGCGATCGCGCTGGGCGTCGCCGACACCGCGAAGGACATGCTGGAGGCGGGCCGCGAGGGCGCGCGCGACGCGATGGACGAGGGCTGGGAGCGGTTCGACCGGAAGACGAAGCACCGCCGGAAGTAGCGCGCGGCTGAAGCAGGCGTTAGGAGAGCGGGCTGGTATCATGATTTCTCGGGCCGCGGAGAGGTGCTGGAGTGGCCGATCAGGCACGCCTGGAAAGCGTGTAGGGGTGCAAGTCCCTCGTGGGTTCGAATCCCACCCTCTCCGCCAGTGTCTCGATTTGCGATTTCCGATTTTCGATTTGCGATTCGGCTGGAGCGGGGCGGGAGTGGCCATCGGCGACCCATGAAGTTCGGCTCGCGGAGCGCCGCGAAGCTGCTGATGCTTCCCGGGAAGTCCTCGCTCTGGAACAAGGGCAGCGTCCGGAGCAGCAGTTCGGTGTTGGTCATGGCAGCGTCGTTCGGGACTCTCTCCCAGCCCCTACTCACTCGCAGGCGACCCCGTCGTTGTCCCGGTCGAGTCCAGCACGATACCCGGGCTGCCCTCTGTAGAGAGGAGCCGCCCCGGCGGCACGAGCAGCGTCACAGTTCGGGTAATAGACGCTCGGAGCAGAAGTCGCGGCCGAGGGGATAGGCGTCGGCGGAATGGGAGTCGGTGGAACTGGCGTGTTCGTCGGCGGCACCGGCGTGGCAGTGGGCTGCGGAACTGGCGTGCTCGTCGGCGGCGCCTGAGTCGCGGTTGGTGCTACCCGCTGGGTCGGCGCAGCCGTAGCCGCGAGTCCCTGGGGTGCCACGCTCGGCGTCGCACCGCTGGTGTTAGACGCCGATTTCGTTGGTGTCGATGCGGCTGGCGCAGAACCGGGCTGCTTGGTGGGAGTCGTCGTAGCTTCCGGTCGCGAGGTCGGGCTCGGCTCAACCTCGTCTTCGGTTGGCTCTGGTGTGGAGGTGACCTCATCAATCAGGGGCTCACCCCCGCCGCACGCGGCAAGCGCCAGCGCGACGGCTATCACTGTCCCAATCAGTCCTCGCTTCATGGTTCACCCCCTCGTTTCCAGGGAGATGGAAACAGCTTCGGCTTGCAGTGTACGCGTCGCCGACCGTCGGGTGGCCCTTACGCCGCGCCGCGATGGCCACAATTCCTGTCGGGTTTCACGTCACCCCCTTCACGGATTCGGACGACTCCCGCTTGATTGCGACGCACACGGTGTTGATCCGTTCGCGGCGCGGGGCCGGGGCGCGGATGGACCGCGCGGGTGTGCCTATCCCACGTTCGGCGCGGGTTAGTGGGGGAGTTGCCGTTGGGGCCGGGGCGGCGGATGGCCAGCGGGTGGTGCGCCGCCGCCGTTACGGGACGAGCGGCGCGAGGTCGTCTTCGGGCGTCGGGGCTGGCAACGGGGCGAGGGGTGGAAGGCCAACCGGATCGCATCCTCCCGGGTAGCCGGGCTGGAAAACCCAGACGGCGACCTCGGCCGGGTTGGTCTGGATGCCGAAACCAATGAAGTAGGCGACACGCTTGATGCAGGGCTCGCTACCACTGGCGACCGTCATCGGCAAGCGCACTCCGTTCGGCACCTCGTTCGTGAGGTAGGGCTGCATGAGGTCCCGCAGGAAGAGTTGCAGGCTCTCCTCCCCGAAGGCGGGCGAGCGCGTTATGGTGCCCGCCTTCGGGCAGGTCACGGTGTAGTGCCATTCGGGAGAGACCAAGCTCAGCAGCGCATCCAGGTTGCCGGCCGGGTTGTAGTGCACCGTCATCTTGAAGTCGGAGCTCGCGTCGGTCCTCGTCCAGGTGCACCCGACAGCATCGGTCCCCTCCGGCGTAATGCTGAAATCGCCGGTCACGGTCATGGGCGGGTCGAGTGCGCTGCCTACCGGCGCCTCGGCGGTGGCGTGGATGAGCACCGGGAGCGTTCCCGAGCCGGTGGCGGCGAGTTCAAGGGCCCGGATGCGGATCTCGACGCGAATCCAGCGTTCCGTGTCGAAGACAGGCGTGGGCGTTGGGGCCGGGGGCCGGGCTGAATCGGCCGCCACGGCGGGCACAATCAGCTTCCACTTCCCGGCTGCCGTGACGGGCCCGCTGTCGCGGACCGCGATCACCACCGCGATGAGGCCCGCAGCAAATACCAACATGCCAACCAGCTGCCGCCAGCGCATGGGGGACCTCTTGTGGCCGGCCGGGCTACTGTGTGTCCGGTTGCGGGAAGTCTAGAACAGCCTGTCAAGTACCCAACTGCAACGTCTCCCCGGAGCGCACCAGGCGGGCGGTGGTGTACAGTCCCCGTCCACAGTTTGAGACGGAGGACTTGAACGGATGAAAGACCTGGCAGGGAGGGTTGCCGTCGTGACCGGCGCGGCGAGCGGGATGGGCCTGGCCTTTGCCCACCGTTTTGCCGATGAGGGCATGCAGGTGGTGCTCGCCGACATCGAGAGCGAGCCGTTGGCGATGGCCGAGGCGGCCATCCGGGCGAAGGGCGCGAAGGCGCTCACTGTGCGCACCAACGTGCTGCAGGAGGGCAACATCCAGAAGCTCGCCGACACCGCGTTTTCGGCCTTCGGGAATGTCCACATCCTGTGCAACAACGCGGGGGTGGTGGGTGGTTCGGGGTTGCCGGTGTGGGAAGCGCCGCTGCGCGACTGGGACTGGGTGTTCGGCGTGAACTTCATGGGCGTGCTCCACGGCATCCGCGCGTTCGTGCCCCGGATGCTGGAGAACGGCGAGGAGGGCCACATCGTGAACACGGCCTCGGTGGCGGGGCTGCTCACCGGGGCCGACCCGTACAGCGTCTCGAAGCACGGCGTCGTGTGCCTGACGGAGGGGCTCTATAAGCAGTTCCGGGCGATCGGCGCGAAGCTCTCGGCCTCGGTGCTGTGCCCCGGGTGGGTGAATACGCAGATCCTGGATGCGGAGCGAAACCGGCCCGAGGAGTTCGGGCCGCCAAACGACCGGAGCAAGGCCACGCCGCAACAGCAGCAGGGCCGGGCGATGATCGAGCAATTCGTGAAGACCGGCTTCGCGCCCGAGGAAGTGGCCGAACAGGTGCTGGACGCCGTGGTGAACGACCGCTTCTACATCGTCCCTGCGCAGGACCACATCAGGGCGGCCGTGAAGCAGCGCTTCGATGACCTGCTGGCCGGAAACAACCCAGCGGTGAGCCTGTTCTAGCGGGCGCGGGACAGGCCGGCCTTACCCACGGCTTGCAACGCGCCATAAAGATCGGCGAATATCAACGGCCCATGACGCCGAATACCCCCCGTTCGGCGGCGAGGCACGGTTTGCGCGCGCATCTGCCGGCGATACTGCTGGTGGCTCTTGCGGTTGCGCTGCCGGTCTCGCTCGCCTCTGCGAACCAGACCCACGAGGTCCAGCCGGGAGAGACACTCTCCAGCATCGCGGCGCGCTACGGGCTTTCGCTCGAGGCGATCGCCGCGGATAACGGCATCGCAGACCCGAACGTCATCTTCGCGGGCCAGGTCCTGCGGGTCGGGCCCGGTGAGCCCGCCGTGGCGCCACCTGCGACACGGTCGCACACGGTGGCTGAGGGTGAGTTCCTGTTGACGATCGCGCGGGACCATGGCGTGACCCTCGGTGAGCTGCTCGAAATCAACGCGATCGCGGACCCGAACGTGGTTTACGTGGGCCAGGTGCTGGAAATCCCGCCGGCCCGGAACGCGCCGCCGCCGCTCAGCCACGCCGGGACCGAGGTGGTGATCCGGGCGGCCGCGGAGGAGTTCGGCGTGTGGCAGCCGCTGCTGCTCGGGCTGGCGTGGCTCGAAAGCGGCTGGAACCAGGCTATGGTGAGCCCGGTGGGGGCAATCGGCACGATGCAGTTGATGCCGGCCACGGCCGAGTGGGGGCTCGAATACCTGGCGCCGGACGCGGTGAACTGGGAGACGAACGCGCGGGACAACATCCGCCTCGGGGCGGCGGTCTATGCCCAACTGCTCCAGCAGGCCGATTGGGACATCGAGCTCGCGCTGGCGTTCTACTACCAGGGGTGGAAGAGCATCGAAACGTACGGGATGTTCGAAGACACGCATGAGTACGTCGCCAATGTGATGGCACTGGCGCGGCAGTTCGAATAGGGACTACCGGACGAGCGCCTCGTACGCTTCCGGGATGCGGTCGGTCAGGGCGTTGGTGCCGGGCGCCATGTCCTTCCAGCGCGAGAGCGCCCGGTTTACCTGGACTGCCATGGCCACGCCGGTGCCCGCGGGCGAGATGGTGAGCGGCGCTCCGGTCGGGGCGATGACCTGGGCGCCGCCGGGCCAGGCAACCGCCGTGTAAACGCGGTTCTCGTCGCTTCGGGCGCGGGCGATGCGTTCGGTCATGTCATCGGCGGCAAAGAGCGGCCAGGCGAGGATGTCGGCGCCTTCGAGCATGAGCACGCGGGCGACCTCGGGCACGAAACCCTCATCGCCGCAAAGGAGGCCGACGTTGCCGGCGGGGGTCGGGATGACCGGCGACGGGGTTTCGCCGAGCTGGATGCCGCGCCCGTGGGTAGCCGTGTGTTCGACCGTGGCTTCGGGCGTGACGAGGACGACCGACTGGTGCGCGGAACAGCCGGACGTGGATACCGCTATCACCGCGGCCCCTCCGGCAGCCTTCACGGCGGCTTCGACCTCCGGGAGGCCAACCTGCCAGCCCTCGGGGCCGGTCATGCCACCGAAGACGACGATGTCCGCATCCTGGGCGCGGAGTTCGCGGTACGCGAGCGCAATGGCGTCGGCGTCGAACTCGGCGGGCGAGGGAACCACGGCGACGCGGCGGTTCTCCCTCGCGGGCACGAGCGGCTCATCGAGCAGCTTTGTCACCGGGAGCGATGCTGTCGGCTCGACGAGGCGGCGATAGAGCGCGGGGCGGCGCGGGATGCCAGCGGGCGCCTCCATGGGGTCGATATCGAAGACGACCACCGTATCGCGGTCGCTGGGCGCACAGACACGGGTGACACCGGCGGGGTCGATCACGCACGAGCGGCCGGCGTAGATGATGCTCCCCGCTTCGGGGCCCCACTTGTCGGCGGCGGCGACCCAGACGCCGTTTTCGTATGCGCGCGCCGGCATCAGGTATTCGCACTGGGTGGTCGTGAGTTCGGGCACTTCGCGGCCCCAGGAGACCCAGGCGGTGAGGTCCATGATGACCTCGGCGCCGTTGACGGCGAGCGAGCGGGCGACCTCGGGCTGGCGGCCATCGGCGCAGATGAGGACGCCGAAGCGGCAGAAGCCGGCGTCCCACACGGGGAATGCGGTCCCGCGCTCGAACCAGGTGTTGTCGAAGTGCCAGAGGAAGCTCTTGTCGTACTGGCCCTTGCGTTCGCCATCGGGGCCGAAGATGAGCCCGCTGTTGGTGACGCGGCCGGAGGCATGGGGCACAGCGATGCCCGCGGCGAGCCAGTAGCCGTACTGGCGGGCTTTCGCGGCCAGGAGGGCGGCAACCTCATCGAACGGGCGGACACCGGGACGGGCGTACGGGTTGGCATCCCTGAGGTAGTAGGCCGGGTAGGCGCACTCGGGCAGGCCGACGAGTTGGGCGCCGGCGGCCCCGGCTTCATCGAGTGCGCGGAGGATGTTCTGGAGGTTCTCCTCAGCGTCCTCGATATCGAAGGCGCGGACCTGGCAGAGGGCGACGCGGAAGGGTTGCATGAATCGGAGTATATCTCCGAGAGGCAGCAGCCGCGGTATACTGGCCGCACTCGTGTGAGTGAGGCATTGGGGAATGAAACCAAGACCCGAGAGTGCGGATCCCCCGGATGGTTACGTAATGGCCAAGCCCGCCATTGTTGAGCCGGTGGTTGACTCTGCCGGCATTTACGCGAATTTCGCGAATGTGGGGCAGACTCCGGAGGACATCACCATCGACTTCGCCACACTCATTTCCAGCGCGGATGGTGAGCGGTTCCGGGAGCAAGTCGAGATGGGTATCTACCCGGCTATCTCTAGCGTACGGATCCGCCTGCCGATTAGAGTGGCAAGGGGACTTGCGATGGCTCTGCTCACCCAGTTGGAGAAAGCAGAGGAAGGCACCGTCTTTAGACCCCGGGAGGAGGGCACCGAATGAACCACCATTTGTCCGACACCCTACCTTTGCGTGTCGTCAGTACCTCGAGTGATGAGTCATCGCGACTCATAGGGACGAGAAGGGGTGATTACCCTACAGCGACCTCCATCGCTAGCTCATGGCCACCAAGGACCGCCGGGGGTGCGTACGCGCGTGCTTCGGCGTTATCTACTACGGAGGCCTATAGAATGCTTTCGAGGCTCTCGGACAGCGGCCTCGTCCGAGTGGCGGAACTCGAGGAGGTCTTTGAAAGTGCGCGTGACTGGCTCGGCCTCGCGTACCTGCTGCGTGCCGGTTATGCGGTTGAGGGGGCCAACGCCATCCACATCACCGCCCTTGGGCGCGCCGCACTCGAGGAGTTCGAGCACCGATTCCCAGCTGTTGCCAGAGCTTAGATGCCCTGGCCCGATCCGGACCGGCTTCGAGCGGCATGGCCGAGTACCGAAGGGGTTCCTCTATCATGCTTCGTCTACGGCCAAGGATTTTGTGGCAGCGACCGGAGCTACTTTCCCGACTTCGAAAAAAGGGCTCTGATAGCTTCGTGGTTGGCTGAGGAAGGAGTTGACGTCCGCTTCCCGGAGACTGAAGTCCCCCCCGGGGTAGTGGACTTCCTCGCTGCACAGATCGAACTTGCGTCTCACCATGATCTAATCGTGGCATTTCAGCCAAAGAATACCCTGGTGGGCGCACCGACACTTCGCAGTGAGTTGCACGATGTGGCCAGCCGGAACGATCTCAGAGAGAAGACCTGGCTGTTCTGCCCAGAGTCGGGAGACTACGCCACCTTCGAGGCAATCGTGAGCCGGTTGAACCCCGAACACGTCGTTCGGTATTCCGACGAGATGTACGACTGCTGCACCGGCATTCGCGACAGGCTGACGCGAATCATCGAAGTCGCCAAGTTCTCGAAACTCTGAGGGCCAGGAGGGTGCTTGCCCGCGCAAGCCGGTTCTCGATGCGGCACAATAGAAGGTCCCCGGCGCAGGGCCGGGGTACGAGGGGTACCGGAAGCCAGATGCGCATTGCCCAGGTTTCGGCGCACACCAGTCCGCTCGCACCGCTTGGCGGCCGCGAGACGGGCGGGATGAACGTCTACGTGCTCGAACTCTCGCGCGAGCTGGCGCGGCTCGGGTACGAGGTGGACATCTTCACGCGGCGCGATGGCGAACTGCCGCGGGTGGAACAGGTCGCGCCCAACCTGCGCCTGGTCCGCATCGATGCGGGGCCGGCGACACCCATCGAGAAGGAAGAGATCGTCGAGTCGCTGCCGGAGTTCGCCCGGAACATGCGCCAGTTCGTGACGCAACAGCCCGGGGGCTACGACCTCATCCACAGCCACTACTGGCAGAGCGGCTGGGCCGGGACCATCCTCGCGCGGGAGTTCGACCTGCCCCACGTGGTCATGTTCCACACGCTCGGCGAGGTCAAGAACCGCGCCCGCTTCGGCGAGGAAGAGCCGAAGCTGCGCATCCGCCACGAGCGCACCATCGCGCGCCGGGCGACGGCCATCGTCACAGCCAGCGACCACGAGCGGCTGCTGCTCGAACGCTACTACGGGGCCGACCCGGCAAAGATGCATACCGTGCCGTGCGGCATCGACCTGGACCTGTTCCAGCCCCGCGACCGGGCGGCGGCGCGGACAAAGCTGGGGCTCGACCCTGAAGCGCCGGTGCTGCTCTGGGTTGGGCGGTTGGAGAAGCTGAAGGGCGTGGAAATCCTGGTCGACGCGGTGGCCCAATTGGAGCGCAGGGATGTCACCCTGCTGATCGTTGGCGGCGATGCGCGGGCCCGCGAGCTCAAAGCGGAACTGCAGGCGCAGGCTGCTGCCGCCGGGATTGCGGCGAACGTGCGGTTCGAGGGCGCCGTGACTCACGACTCGCTGCCGGACTACTACTCCGCGGCGGACGTGTGCGTGGTGCCGAGCTACTACGAGAGCTTTGGGCTGGTGGCGGTCGAATCGATGGCCTGCGGGACGCCGGTGGTCGCATCGCGGGTCGGGGGGCTGGTCTCGACCGTGACCGACGGCGTCACCGGATACCTGATCCCGTGGCGGTGCCCCGAGCCATTTGCCGAGAAGCTGGACGTGCTGCTGGGGAACCCGGAGCTGCGGGCGAACTTCAGCCGGGCCGCGCAGCGGTCGGTGGAGCGATTCCGCTGGAGCACGGTCGGCCTGCGGATCGCGGACGTCTACGACGCTGCGCGGGAGCGGCACCGGAGCGCCCGGGAAGTGCCGGAAGAGGGCAGCGGGTTCGGGAAAGAGGCGTGGGAGGCGGCAATCCTGGCGAGCGGGCGGTAGGCGGTGGGTCAACCGCCATGGCGCGGAGAGCGCCAAGGGCGCGCCAGGGTTCGGTGTCGTTGTGGTTCGGATGTGGAGGCCCCGGCTCACCCCCGGGCGCAATGCCGGCTCATCATCCATCGACATCAGTGATCCATGGCACAATAGATGTATGAGTCCCCGTGCCGTCTTCTTCGATATGGATGACACCCTGCTCGACACCTCGGGCGGGGTGCAGGAGTCGTGGAAAGCCGTGTGCGCGGCCTTCGCGCCGGAGCTGGGCTGCGAGCCGGAGGACCTGAACACGGCCATCCGGCACCAGATGATGGAGTTCTGGAAGGACGAGGCGGCGGTTGAGCACTGGCGGACACGGCTCCACGACGCGCGGACGCACAACATCGGGTTGGCGCTGGCGGCGAAGAAGCTCAACGCCGGGCAGGCGAAGCTCCTTTCAGACCGCTACTGGGACGAACAGTCGAACCGCATGAAGCTCTTCGATGACGCAATCGAGACGCTCGACCGGTTGCGTGACGCGGGCTTCCGGCTCGGCCTGCTGACGAACGGCCCGGCCGAGATGCAGCGCTGGAAGCTCGCGCGCTTCCCCATCGCCGAACGGGTCGACGTGGTCGTGATCGAGGGCGAGTTCGGGCACGGGAAGCCGGACGCGCGGGTGTTCCAGCATGCCCTGGCGAGCGTGGGCGCGAACCCGGACGAAGCCTGGCATGTGGGCGACAACCTCTACGCGGACATCCGGGGGGCGCAGGGTGCCGGCATCCACGCGACCTGGATCCACCGCGACCGGCTGGAGCTGAAGGACGACGCCCCGGCCGTGCCGGACCGCGTGATCGGCCACCTGGCGGAGTTGCGCGAGGCCCTGGGGCTGTAACTCACCGGCAGCCGCAGGGCGGATGCCGCATGATTACCGCATGAACATCCTGGTCCTTGGCGCGAGCGGGTACATCGGCAGCCACCTTGTCCCGCGGCTGGCGGCGGAGGGCCACCGCGTACGCGCGGCGGCGCGCCGGGCAGAGGTGCTCGAAGCGCGCGGCTGGGAGGGGGTGGAGGCGGTTTCGGCCGACGCGCTCAAGCCGGACTCGCTGGCGGCCGTGCTTGCCGGGATCGAAGTCGCGTATTACCTGGTCCACTCGATGGGCGGGGGCAGGGGGTTCGCGCGGCGCGACAAGCAGGCTGCCCGCAACTTCCGCGAGGCGGCCGCCGCGGCGGGGGTGCAGCGGATCATCTACCTGGGCGGGCCCCGGCCACCGGGCGAGGCCTCGGCCCATCTCGCTTCGAGGCTGGAAACGGGCGACATGCTGCGCGCGGGGCCGGTGCCGGTCACCGAGCTACGGGCGGGGCTGATCGTCGGGCCGGGGTCGGTGGGCTTCGAAGTGCTGCGCGACCTCGTGAACCACCTGCCGCTGATGGTCACCCCGCGCTGGGTGCACAGCCGGACGCAGCCGATCGCACTCGACGACCTGCTGGAGTACCTGGTGCAGGTGCTTTCGCACCCGGAGACCGCCGGGCAGACGTATAACGTGACGGGCCCCGAGACACTGCGTTACCGGGACCTGCTGGCGGGCTACGCGAACGTGACGGGGCGGAAGTTCCGGGCCATCGACGTGCCGGTGCTGACCCCGCGGCTGTCGTCGTACTGGCTGGGGCTGGTGACGAGCGTGCCCGTTTCGGTGGCGCGGCCGCTGGTCGATGGACTGAAGACGGACCTGTTGATGGACGACTCCGCGATCCGGGGCGTCATCCCGATCCCCCTGCACACGTATGCGGAGGCAGTGGTCAGCGCGCTGGAGCGGGAGCGGACCGAGCCGCTGCCCGCGCGCTGGGCCGAGGGAGTGCTGGCGTTCCGCGGGTACAACGCGGACGTGTCGTTCTATTCGAAGGGCGAGTCGCGGGAGGTGGTGGCGGAAGCGCCGGCCGGGGAACTCTGGGACGTCGTGCGCGGGATCGGCGGGAAGAACGGGTACTACTACGCGGACTCTCTCTGGTGGCTGCGGGCCTTGCTGGACCGCGCGATCGGGGGCGTCGGGATGCGCCGGGGCCGCCGCCACCCCACCGACGTGCGCGTTGGCGACGCGATCGACTTCTGGCGCGTGGCGGCGGTGGAGCCGGGCCGGCGGCTGACGCTGGTGGCGGAGATGAAGCTCCCGGGGTCCGCAGTGCTCGAATTCGAAGTGACGCCGCTGGACGAGCGGCGGTCGCTGCTGAGCACGACGGCGCGGTTCCACCCGAACGGGGTGTGGGGGCTGCTGTACTGGTACGCGATGGCGCCGGCGCACGGCTTTATCTTCCGGCGGATGCCGCGGAACATGGCGCGGGCCGCCGAGGAGCACGCCCGGCGCACGAACGGCTCGCGGACCCCGGGCTGAGCGCGTTTGCGCGTGGCGGGCATACCAGTGACGAGGACTCGGCTGACACGCGCAGTCTCAGGCCGAATGGGCGTGCAACACGGCCAGGTACCCGAGTCCCCCGGTTGTTACCTGATGCGGGCGGCGATCACAACATCTCGTTCAAGGTAATGGCCCAGGCCGCTTTCTTCGGTCGCCTGGAAGCGGCCGCCGCAGGTAATGAGGGTAATCCACTCGGATTCGGGAGGCTTCTGGGGTGCGTCGATGAGTTCTCCCATGGGGATCGATTCAACATCATACCGGTGGTAGAAGATGACCTCATACGCATACTCGGGCCCATCTTTCATCTCTACGATGATGGAATCGCCTGGATTTACCTTGTCGAGTCGGGCGAAGGGGCCTTCCTGGAAATTGTAGTTCTTGTGTGCCGAGAACACGGCATTGCCACCATGTCCCGGCCGGTCATAGATGTAGTACCAGCCGATGCTCCCGTTCGCGTCCGTGGGCGTGTCCAGCTGGTTATTGGTGATGCCGATTTCTTCGACGGGATGATCGGCGCCGATTGATGGGATTCGCATTCGAGCGACCTGCCCCGCGAAGGGCGTTGCCGTGGCGTGCGCTGTTGCTGGGACAGAGGTGACGGTCGAAGTGCCCGTCGAGGTGACAATCGGCTCGAAGCGGAAGTCGAACGCCCTCGCCTGGGCGGTGGGTTCCGGGTGTGCACGTTCGGTGGCGACTCCCACGACCAGCAGCATGAAGCCGGTGACAAACAAGAACAGGGCACAATAGGGCAGGAAGCGCACGCTCACACCGCCGCCGTACCGGTGCCGCCGGGTGTCTGGCGTCCGGCATGAGCGAGGCAGCAGGCGAAATGCATGGCCGACCACGCCCCGGCTACCCACGCGTCATGCTTTTCCACACCAATTGGAACCAGCGCTATGTCGAGCGCCCGCTCGCACTTGGCCCGGACCGTTCGTTCCGCGTAGCCAAGATGGCTGGCTATCTGCGCGAACGGGACGCCGCAGAGACGCGCCCTCAGTATCTCGGCAACCAAAGGATCGGGACGAACATGAGCCTGCCCGAGCGCAAGCATGGATATTGGCATTTCATTCCCCTCCGCAACACAGGGAGCTATGCAGACTCTACAGGGCCGGTGGGGTGGCGACCAACAGTCGAGACGACTCCGGCTTTACTATTCCCAGACATAGTAGTCGGGCAGGCCTGTCTTCTCGAACACGAGCCGCGCGCACTCCCGGCGTTTCGGCTCCGAAGGGTCGGGAGGAACGCTCTGCCCACCTGCAGTCGAGGACGCAGACCGGAGGCACGTCGCCATAAGCTGCCCGGCCTCGGAGGCCTCTTGCTCCGTCACTGGCTTGTACCGTGCCCAAACAAATTCCACTGGATCTAGGTACTGCCCCCTACAAGCCAGCATCTCCGACCTGAGGTCGCGTCCAGATGGAGTCTCCAGCGCATAGAAGTAGCGGAGCCTCTTGGAGACTTCCGGATTTGCACGAAGGGTTGCACCGTGGCTGGATGCGCATCCGATGAACGCCATCGTCGCCGCCTCATAGTCCTTGAAAGTGATCCATCCGTCTTCCGAGAGGGCTGCCGCGAACGTGAGGTGGTTACGCTGCAAGGATCTGCGGAACTCGTCATTGACTTGGACTGCCTCCACCGGAGGCGCTGAATCCGAATGGCAAGCGCTGAGCGTCAACAAGGCAAGGAAGACGTTCAGAACGGCGCTGCAGTGCGAGCGAAACATGTCAAGCTCCCGGAAGAAAGGCAGAGCCCCTCGGTAGTCGTCTCCGAGAGGCTCCGTATGGCGGGCGAGGGTCAGAGGTCGGGGTTGTAGGCCCAGGTCGTCTGCTAGTAGCTGTATGGGCAGGACGGAGCGCCCGTTTCACACGCGTTGTGGTACCCGGTCACCGAATAGGCGGTGTAGTAGCCCCGGAGCGATGAGGAAGCGGTCGTCCAACCCGGTCCTAGCCAAACGTGGGCATGAGATGGGTAGGTGTCGAAGTCGGCGAGCTGGTAGATGTACGTGCAAGTTCCGCTCGAGGGCTTGACGGTTGTCGAGACAAGCTGAAAGCCATCGTAGTAGCTCCCGGCGTAGGCGTTGGTACACCCTCCTGTGGAGAAGTAATACTCCTCCGCCTCCGCGTTACGGAACTGAATGCCCGCGCCAAGAAAGAGGACGATGAATGCGATCCCCCCGAGCCAGAAGAGCCGGCCTGGAGAACGCCGCAACAGATTGAGTGCCATTTGGTCACCTCCTTAGAGTTTAACCGGCCGGTTGGTGCATTAGAGTGGCGTGGGCCATGAGCGGTCTCAAGGTGAAATCGGCTGCAAGACGTGCTGCCGTCGCGGCTTCAAAACATGGCTATCGCCCTAACGAAAATTCCGTTAGGCTGACTGGTGTGGACGGGGAACAGCTCAACGCGGCCGAGCGCATCATCCGCCGCTTCGGCGGCCAGAGCGCCCTCGCGGCCCTGCTCGGCAAGCGCCAGAGCACCGTCCAACACTGGGCAAAGACCGGACGCATTCCGTCGCAATGGCACGGGGTGCTCATGTCGGTCGCCCGTCAACGAGGTGTCGTGTTGGAACCGAAAGACTTTGTGCAGCCGTCTCCGAAGGAAGTGAAGCCGGCGAGTGGAAAACTGGGCGTGCTCCTGGTCGGGCTGGGCGCAGTAGCGACGACGTTCATCGCGGGCGTCGAGAACGCCCGGCGCGGGAGTGGCCGCCCGATCGGGTCGCTCACCCAGATGGGCACCATCCGGCTGGGCAAGCGCACCGAGAAGCGCAGTCCGCTGATCAAGGAGTTCGTGCCGCTGGCGGAACTCGATGACCTGGTCTTCGGCGCGTGGGACCCCATCCCGGACAACGCCTTCGAGTCGGCGATTAACGCGGGCGTGCTGGACAAGCACGAGCACCTCATCCCGCACCAGGCGTTCCTCGAATCGATCAAGCCGATGCCGGCCGTCTTCGACCAGTACTACGTGAAGCGGCTGCACGGCACGAACGTGAAAACGGGCAAGAACAAGCTGGAACTCGCCGAGATGATCCGGAAGGACATCCGCGACTTCAAGGCGAAGAACGGCTGCGACCGGCTCGTGATGGTCTGGTGCGCCTCGACGGAAATCTTCATGGAAGAGACCGCCGCGCACGCGAACCTCGAAGCCTTCGAGGCAGCCATGGAGGGCAACGACGAGTCGATCGCGCCCTCGATGATCTACGGCTACGCCTCGTTGATGGAAGGGGTGCCGTTCGCGAACGGCGCGCCAAACCTGACGGTCGACATCCCGGCTCTCCTGAAGCTCGCGCACGACAAGGGCGTGCCGATCGGCGGCAAGGACTTCAAGACGGGCCAGACGCTTTTGAAGACGGTCGTCTCGCCGATGCTGAAGGCGCGCATGCTGGGCGTGGCGGGCTGGTACTCGACGAACATCCTGGGCAACCGCGACGGCGAGGTGCTGGACGACCCGGAGAGCTTCAAGACGAAGGAAGAATCGAAGCTGGGCGTGCTGGAGTACATCCTCCAGCCGGACCTGTACCCCGAGCTGTACGGCGACATCTACCACAAGGTGCGAATCAACTACTACCCGCCCCGGGGCGACAACAAGGAGGGGTGGGACAACATCGACATCTTCGGGTGGCTGGGCTACCCGATGCAGATCAAGATCGACTTCCTCTGCCGCGACTCGATCCTGGCGGCGCCGCTGGTGCTGGACCTGGCGCTGTTCTTCGACCTGGCCCACCGCGCCGGGATGAAGGGCATCCAGGAGTGGCTCAGCTTCTACTTTAAGAGCCCCCAGCACGCGCCGGAACTCTACCCGGAGCATGACCTGTTCATCCAGCAGACGAAGCTGAAGAACACGCTCCGCTGGATGATGGGCGAAGAGCAGATCACGCACCTCGGCGTGGAGTACTACGAGGACTAGGCATTTTCGATTGGCGATTTTCGATCCTCGATTGGCCCCCACCCCTGGCCCCTCTCCCTGCTGCAGCGGGAGAGGGGTCTTGCTTTGGGAACTTCCGGCGCATCCAAGGGGGCTTGACGATGTTGTTATATTGTTACCAGCTCATCGAGGTAACACATATGACCAGTCAACCAGCACAAGTAGCCGAGACCCCCGTCGAACGCGTCCAACTGGGCGTGCGGATGGAGAAGCGGATGGTCAAAGTCCTGAAGGGGCTGGCCGAGTTCCAGAACGTCTCGCTCGGGCAACTGCTGGAGAACATCGTGCTGCATTCGTTCGAGCCGATGCCGGGCGAGGAGGGCGAGTGGGCGGCGAGCCCCCACGGCAAGAAGGCGCTGGCGGCCATCGCCGACCTGAAACGGGTGTACGGCATGGAATACGACGCTCACGCGGCGCACGGATTCCGGGAGCATGCTGGGGAGCAAGGAGCGGCCGCGAAGCCGCGCACCGCACGGAGAGCGCGCGAAGCCTGAGCGGGTGCACGGGGTTGCGCATGGGCTTGATGCGCTCTGGTACAATCCGCGGCCAAAGCGCTCCGGCGAAAGGTCAGGCATGAGCCACGCGCGGACCACAGTCTCGAACACCCCCTCCAGCGAGGTGAGCGCTTCGCGTCGTTCGCCGGCGCCCGAGCGGGTAGCCGCCGAGGGTTTCGAGGCCGAGGCGCCGGCCTTCAGCAGGCTGGCCGCCCTGCAGAGGACGGCCGGCAACCAGGCCGTACAGCGGATGCTCCGTGGTGGTGGGACGGCGACCGGGCACAGGCTGCCGGCGGTCGCGCCGAGGCTGCAACGCCACGATGGCCCCACCGTCCTCTCGCCCGAAGGCGAGGACAAGGGGAAGGCCAAGGCTGCCGAGAAGACCCCGGAAGCCAAGAAGATGGAAGACATCCGGGCAGTCCTGGACAAGAGCCCCGTGGGTAAGGCCGCGCTCGCGATCCTCGACAAGTACAAGGTGCCGGTCGACCTGGCATACCCGGGCCCGGGCTCCGTCTACCAACCGCCGGCCCCGGGGAAGATCAAGATCCTTGCAACCAAGACGGTCGAGCAGGCCGCGTTCACGCTGGTCCACGAGGCGAACCACGCGGAGGCTTCGAACCAGAGCAAGACCGCCGACATCAACAAGCTCGGGCGCGCCGAGTATGTGAAGTCGATGCTGGACGAGGAGACCACCAGCACTGTGAACGCGATCCTCTCCAAGACCGGCATGAGCGCGGACGATCAGAAGGGCGTGAAGTCCGCTCCGCTGTTGCAAGCGCGCTACGAAAAGGCGAAGAAAGCAGCTTTGGATGCGAAGAAGTCTGCCGAGGAGGCAGAGAAGGCCGCCTGGCAGAGCATCCGGGATGCGTTCACCGATGGCACACTGGTCACGTCGAACACCAAGGAGGCGTACGACGTGTACTACGGCAAGGCGTGGGACAAGGTGCACAAACCGCCAGCCAAAGAGGAGCTCTAGGTGGCTATCACGCGCGAGGACATCGCGCGGGCGATCGAGCCCCTCCGCCCGGACATCGCCGAAGCGCTGGGGGATCGGAAGTCATCCGGCATCGAGCGGATCGAGTGTCCGGCGCTCTCCCGCTACCGGGTCTACATGGTGACCGTCTTCGCACCGCACGCGCCGATCGTCCACTACATCGCCTACGCGGAGGACGGGCCGCCATTCGTCCTGAGCGAGGACCCCGATGCGTTCGTCGCGATGGCGGCGGCCGACGGCGGCGTGGAGATTGCGTCCGCTTCGGAGGCGGCTGCCTACGCGGAGGTCTTCCTGACGGTGACGCGGCCGCTCAGCGAACTCTCCTACCTCGTGAAGACCCTGAAGGACGTGTCGTTCCGCCCGGGACTCGGGCCGGACGAGGCAGCGGCCCGCAAGGACTTCGAGCGAACGTATGGCCCGGTGATCAAACCGCCGGCGGGGCGCAAGGCCGGGGACGGATTCGAGGTGACTGCCTACCGGGTGGTCGAGCAAAGCCTGGAGCGAATGACGTTGCAGGTCTCGCGTTCGGGGGAGATAGAGAGCAGTGATGAAACGCTGGAAGAGGACCTTCCGCTGGTAATTGGCGGCGCGTAGTGCGGGCCCGCGACGCTCACAATGCCCCTCCCCGGCGAGGGCAAGGGAGGGGCATTCCGGACAGAATCAGAGCGCTTCGAGGGCCTTCGCAATCCCGTCGCGGGCTTCCTGGGCGACCGCCTTGACCGCCTCATCCTGGACGATGCCCATGGCGGCAACCGGGTCCATCGCTTCGACGACTACGCCTCCACCGGGGGTTTCGCGGACGACGACGTTGCAGGGCAAGAGCATGCCGACTTCGGGGTTGGCGGCGATGGCGCGGTGCGCGAGGGGTGGATTGCAGGCGCCGAGGATGATGTAGGGCGGGACATCCTCGCCGATCTTGGCCTTGAGGGTGGCCTTGACGTCGATCTCGGTAAGGACTCCGAAGCCCTGTTCCTTGAGCGCGGCCTTCACGCGTTCGATGGTCTCGGCGTAACCGGCGGACGAATCTTTTCGCAGGCCGAAGGTCAGTTGTTCGATTGCGGGCATGTGCGTACCTCCATGATCAACCGTAGCGCGTCGCAGGCTACCGGGGGGAGGACCGGTCGGCCGCATTTCCCGGGCCTGGCGACACCCTGCGTGGGGGCCGGGTATCATCGCGGGACCACGACCCGGGAGCCCCCGCCATGCCCTACCCAGCGCCGAGAGTTGTCCTTGACGGCTTGAAGTTCCCCGAAGGGCCACGCTGGCACGATGGACGGCTGTGGTTTTCGGATATGCACGCCCGCCGCGTGATGACCATGGACCCGGACGGCCAGACGTCAGTCATCTGCGAGGTCCCGGAGAAGCCATCCGGGCTCGGGTTCCTGGAGGACGGGCGGTTGCTGGTGGTCTCGATGGCGGACCACCGGCTGATGGTGCTGGACCGGGACCTGGGGCTGCGCGAGGTCGCGGACATCACGCCCTACGTTGGGGGCGACGCGAACGACATGGTTGTCGATGCGGCGGGGCGGGCGTACATCGGGAACTTCGGGTTCGATTTCGCGGGGGGCGAGGAGTTCAAGACGACGACGCTCGCGCGGGTCGATCCAAACGGACAGGTGACGATCGTGGCGGAGGACCTCGCATTTCCAAACGGCACGGTGATCACGCCGGACGGGAAGACGCTCGTGGTGGCCGAGACCTTCGCGCGGAAGCTGACCGCGTTCGACATCGCGGAGGACGGGTCACTCTCGGGGCGGAGGGTGTGGGCAGAGCTTGGGCCGGCCACGCCAGACGGCATCTGCCTCGACGAAGAGGGGGCGATCTGGGTGGCCTCACCAACGACGGGGCAGTGCATCCGGGTGCGGGAAGGCGGCGAAGTGGCCGGCCGGATCGCGATCGAGGAGGGCCGCCAGGCCTACGCCTGCATACTCGGCGGCGAGGACCGCAGGACGCTGTACATCTGTACGTCGGAGGGCGACGAGGCGGACCGCCAGGCCGGCCGCTCGCGTGGCTGGATCGAAGAAGTCCGGGTGGAAGTGCCGGGGGCCGGGCTGCCGTAGGGGCGGCCTGCGCGGAGAAGGCGCTTGTCGGTTACGATCTCCCAATACCCCCGGGAGGTACCCCGTGAAAGCTGCTGTCTACTACGAAACCGGCGCGCCGAGCGTGTTCAAGTACGAAGAGGTGCCGGACCCGGTGTGCCACCCGGCCGGTGTGATCATCGAAGTGAAGGCGATCGGCATCCAGGGCGGCGACACGCTGAACCGCCAGGGCGGCATGATGGCCAGCCGGCCCCACATCGTTGGCTACCAGGCGGCCGGCATCGTGCGGGAGGTTGGTGAGCGGGTGACCGACCGCAAGCGAGGCGACCGGGTGGTGGCGACGATGCCGTTCGGTTCCCACGCTGCGCTGGCCTCGGTGCCGGCCACGGCGACCTACATCGTGCCCGCCGAAATGGACCTCGGCGTTGCTGCCGCGATCCCGATCGAGTTCGGCACGGCCCACGACTGCCTGTTCGAGTTCGGCAACCTGAAGGCGGGCGAAACGGTGCTCGTGCAGGCGGGCGGCGGCGGGGTAGGCCTGGCGGCGATCCAGCTGGCGAAGCGAGCCGGGGCAACGGTGCTGGCGACTGCATCGAGCGATGAGAAGCTCGAGCGGCTGAAGCCGTTCGGGCTGGACCACGGGATCAACTACCGCACCGAGGACTTCATCGCGCGCACGATCGACCTCACCGATGGACTGGGGGCGAACCTGATCGTTGACTCGGTCGGCGGGAAGACGCTGGAAGGGAGCGTGGCGGCGCTGGCTTACCGGGGGCGTATCAGCTGGGTAGGCAATGCCGGGCGAGAGGCGCGGGTGCCCAACCTGGGCGGGCTCGGCCAGAAGAACGCCTCGGTCACGGGGGTGTACCTGGGAGCTGAGATGACCTTCAACGCGGCCCGCTGCCGGGCGATGATCGAGGGACTCCTCGCGGATGTGGCGCGAGGAAACCTGAAGGTGATGATCGACCGCACGTTCCCGCTGAGCGAGGCCGCGGCGGCGCATAGCTACATCGAGAGCCGGGGCGCCTTCGGGAGGGTGCTGCTCACCACGTGACAGGGGGGCCTCAAGTGACCTTCACCTGGCGGACGCATCCGGTGTTTCGGCTTGCGTCGATCCGGATGATGAGCGTGCTCGGGTGAGTTCGGCGGCGGTGAAGAGCGCGCCCGCAAGGCCGAGCAACAGGAGCCCCGGCGGCGGGACGACAACGCCCGCCCTTGCCACGCCTATGCCCAGTGCCACGCCGGCGAGCGCCACCAGGTACCAGCCGCTGATGGGGTAAACGGGGTTGGAGCGGTGTCGCGGCGCCAGCAGCGTCTGCCATGTCGCGGCGACGGCGACCGCGAGGATGACCATGCGAACGCTCCAGAGCGCAGCCCCCTGGGAAACCGAGAAATCGAGCGCCTGCAGCCTGCCGGCATAGCCCACCAGCCGGTAGCCGGTGAACTCGGTGGCCGCCAGGGGGCCTGGTCCGTGGGCCCAGGGGAGGAAGAAGGCAGCGAGTGCGAGCGGCCCAACGGCGAGCCGGGCGGCGTCGAGACCTCGCTGCCAGCGTTCGCTCATGTCTACTCCTCGATCGTGAGGACTCCCGAAAGGCGGACGACGCCGCGCTCATCGACAGCGTTGATGATAAGGCCTTCGAGGGCGCGCTCCGCCTGGCCGAGGACGGCCGGGATCCCGGAGGCTTCTTCCAGGCGGAACAGCGCGCCGAGGTTGAAGAACGCGTAGGTGCCGAGGGCCGAGGGCATCTGCTGCACGGTCGCGGTGTAGTGGTTCAGCCGGGCCAGGGATGGCTGGCCAGCGGACATGGAGAGGACTGCCTCGACGCCGGCCGGAGTGCCCATGACCAGGGCGCCATCCTTGAAGGCGTAGGCGAGCGGGTCGCCATTGACATCGTCGAAGACGGTCATCTCGACCCCGCCGGCCTGGCGGGGCTCGCCGGGCCCGGTGGCGTTGGAGGCCGCGACCTTCTCGATGACGCCGCGGGCGCGGGACTCGTCAACTTCAGCGAGGAGGACGACCTCGGGATCCCCGGACTTGCCGCTCGGGAACCAGGCTGCGACGGCGGTCTCGCCTTCGAAGAGCGCAACCAGGTCCTCGATGCTCCCGATGCCGAGCTCGCGGCCGGCATCCCGGAGCGAGTCGTCGAGCGAGTCGTAGTCGCTGGACTCGCGCACGGCATCATCGATGGCCTCGCGGGCCTCATCAACCACGGCCTGCCAGGTCTGGGCGATGCCTGCTGTGCTGAAGAAGATGGCCGTTTCGCCCGGGACGAGGGCCGCGAAGCGGGATTCGCGGGGCTGGAGCATGGGCGAGATGCTGCCGCTCTCGCCGATGGAAGCGGCCTGGAACTCGAAGCCGCCCTTCTTCGCGCCGATGACCCACGCCGACGGCCGGAAGACCATGTCGCCAGCGCCGGACTGGTCGAGCGCGGCCCTGACCACGGGGTCATCGAGGAAGAAGTCGCCGACAAGGCTTTCAGTGCTGAGGTAGACAAATCCGAGGAAGTTGCCGGTGAGCTCGTCGCGGAGCTTCTTGAAGTCCTCGACACCGGCGAGCGCGGGGGCCTTGCCCTGGTAGACGTCGATAACCTCTTCGAGGCTCGCTTCATCCATGGCGATCACGACGTGGTCGCCCAGGCGGGCGGCGTACCCGTAGAGGCCGAGCCGGAGGTACTCGACACCGCCGTACTCCCTGGTATCGACGACGACGGCCTGTTCTTCGAGGACTTCCATCACCCGGCCGGGGCTCTTCGCGCGGAGGATGACCGCGCCCTGCGCCGAGAACGCGCCGACATCGAGGCCCCGGATGTAGACGGCTGCGTTGCCACCGAGGAAGGGCGCAATGTCGTCTTCCCAGTCGAACCCTGACTCTTCCGCGCCATCCTTGAGTTCGCCCTCGGGGTCATCGGCGCCGAGCTTCTCAGCGAGCTTGAAGGTAGACACCCACTGGCCGGACGAGAGGTCGGTGTTCAGGGCGATGTACACGCCCGCATCGGCCGGGACGAGGTTCGCGGTGGTCAGGTTGACGTCGGATGCCTTGCCAGACGCGAAGAGGATGGCTGCGGCGACGAGTGCGCCCGCGGCGGCAACGGCAGCCGTGACGATGATGCCCTGTGGGCCGCGGAAGACGGAAGGCATGGATTCCCCCTGGGTGCGCTCTTACCAGTAACTATCGGTCAGGGGGAGCGGGATGCACACTGGCCGTCTTCACACTTACGAGGGAAGGAACGGGCCGGGTCAGCGGCGTTCGAAGACGAAGAGGCCGTGGCCCTGTTCGAGGCGCTCATAGCTCTGGACGAGGTTGCCAAGCATGTCGAGCTGGGCAAGGTAGGGGCGGGTGCCGTAGCGCGCCTCGAAGTACGGCCGGCGGCGCACGAGATCGGCTTCGGCGGCGCGCCAGGTGTTGGTCGCCTCGATGCTCATCTGGCGGTGGGCCGCCATCTTCCAGCCGTGGTACTCGACTTCGTCAATAAAGGCCTCGACGCCACCGCGGCCATCCACGGGGACCTCACAGCAGAGGCAGAGGGTCGCATCGGACGTGGTGACGCGCGTGAGTTCAGCGAGCGAGATATCGGAATCGAGCACCCAGGCGCTGTGGAAGGCGCCATCGCGGACAGGGAGGCGGCGCGAGTTCGCCGTGACCCAGTGGACGAGGTCGCCGGCGGGCAACTGGCGGCCCACGGCGAGGAAGTCGCTGTTGAGGTCGGCAGCCACGGCGGTGGCGCCGGTGGTCGAGGCGGCCAGCCGGGCGGACGCGCCGACGAACGCGCCGCAGTCGATCATCTTGCGGCCGGGGGCGAGCTTCGCGCGATCGAGGAGCCAGCGCGTGGCCTCGGCGCCACCGATGTGGTTGTGCTCGCCGAGGATGTCTATCCACCAGGCAGCGTAGTCCTCGGCGAGGTGCTCAAGGGGACTGGTCACCGTGGTCATCTTACAGAGAGTAGGCAGCATGGGCGGCAGGGAGAAGGGCCCGAGGTCCCCGAAATCGGTGGGCTTTTGGCCAAAGCCGTCTCCGGGCATGCGAAATCGGGCGAAGTAGGCGGATTCTGGGCCGGTACCCCCTGCAGATGAGCCGAAAGCGGGCGTATATTCAGGGAGAGGACTGGTGAACGGGGGCCCGGACGTGCGCTTTCCACTGCGCAGGCAACAGCAAGACGAAGTCGCGGCGGCGCCCGGCTCCCAGCAGGGTGCGCCGGAGCCGATCCCCTTCCCGCCGGGGGCGGGCGCCCTGGCCGACGGCCAGGAGGGAAACTGGGAAGAGCTGCTGCGGACGCGGACAACGCCGCGCCTGGACATCCCGCTGCGCGGGCAGATGAACGGATCAGACGCGCGCGCGGAGCGGCTGGTACGGCAGGTCCGCAACGACGTGGAGCGGCTCCAGAAGCTGCTCGATACGCTGAGTGCGGAGCAGGGCGAGCTAATGGAAGCCGACCCCGCCGCGATCGCGGCCAACCCGGAGGCAGCCGCGACGCTGGCGCCAGTGCTGCTGGTACGGGCGGTGGTCTCGGCCGAAAAGGAGAACCGCAGACTGCGGAAGCGGCTGTCGAAGGCGCGGCAGCGGGAACAACAGCTCCACGGGCGGCTCCAGCAGATGGACGTGGCCGAGGCGGCGCGCAAGGCCCGGCTGGACACGCTCGAAGAGGTGCTGGCGGCGCTCCATGGCAACCTCCAGGACCTGAGGCAGGAGCGCGAATTCCTGCAGCAGTGGGCGCCGGCGCAACTCGGCCGGCGGGCCGAACTCCCGCCCGGCGAGGACCGGCGGTGACCACGCTCGCCCGGCGGACGCTGAGCCCGGTGCTCTCCCCGGGCTGCGGCGACGTTGGCACGGAGATCCGGCGGCTGCGGGCCGAAGCGCAGGCGCGCGTGGGCGAAGTCGACCTGCTGGTCGCCGCGCTCCAGGACCACATCAAGGACCTGCAGGCAGAGCGCGACTGGCTTCGGGCGGAGCTGGCGCGGACGCGCTCAGCGCACGAGGTGGCGGCGGCGGGGTGGCTCCACCGGGGGCTGAAGGCGAGCCACTGAGGCCGGGCGAAATGACGTAGGACGGCGTCAAGACGGCCTGGTGGCGTTCCGGTGTCCGCAGTGGCAGCGAGCAGAATTCGACACCGGTCAGGGGCGATACTCGATGGCGATGGCAATGCCAGCAGCGATGTCGTCTATCACTGTCGCGTCCAACCGCCCCACCCGGTCTTTCAATCGATCGACCGAGACCGCTCGCACCTGCAGGAAGTCGGCGGCTGAGTCATTCGGGAGTCCGTTGGTCACCGTCGCTTTCACAAAGACCTTGTTGAGTTGCGTGGCAAACCTGGGCTGCCAGCTTGTGAGCGGGACAATAATCCGCATGGCCAGCGCATCGAACACAGGCGACGATATGACGACGGCGGGCCTGGTCTTCTGGATCTCTGAACCCCTCGTCGGGTCGAGTTCGCACCACCAGACCTCACCGCGCGTCGGTAAGGTCACCGGTCAACATCTACATCGATCGCGGTCCCAGCCTCCCATTCAGCGAGCTCGGTCAAATCGACCTCGGGGGGCCGCCGCCGGACCGCTTCCGCTTGCTGTTCAGGACCGAGCCGGGCCAACTCCGACAGGGAGAACTCAGCATCGCCGAGCGTGGCTTCCGGCGTGAGGTCGTATCCGGGCAGCAACTCACGCGCTTCATGCCGGGAAACGATCCCCTCCTCGAGTGCCCTCCAGAGCAAGCGCCGAAACAGGATTGGCTCCTCGACGCCCTCGTAGTCATACGGCTCATGCCTGTGCCATCCCCTCATGCGGAACTTGACGTTGATGTCGCGGTATGCGGTTTGGCCGATGATCCCACAGTCGTAGGCCCGCCTGGCCCATGCCTGCATGCTCAGGCCCCATCGCTGCTTGAGGAGTCCGAGTTCCGGCAAGGAGAGGTCGCGCCGCCGCTCACCCAATTCCTGGATAGCTGCCGAACGCGGGACCAACAGCGCCGCGGCGAATCGATGAGCCAGCGCCTCCTGATCGGCCTCAGGATCTGCGCAGTCGATCACAAGGTGCCCCAGCTCGTGGGCGGCGTCGAACCGAATACGGTCGGGAGGGCGGATGGCGTTGACCACCACAACGGGCGTCCCTTCGTTTGCCCACCCGGACAGCCCGTCGAACTTCTCCGTTTCCGGCCAGGCCAGGACAACCGTTCCTTGCGCTTCCAGTGTTTCCACCAGTCCGCTTATCGGACTGTCTCCGAGTCCCCAGGCGGCCCGAACATGGCGAGCCGCATCCTCGGCAACCTCGGGCGACTCCACCTCGATCCCGGTCGGCACCGCACAGTCGATTCCGGCGCCAAAGAGGGTCCGCAGCCGGAGTTCCCCTTCGATGCGTTTCGTGGCGAGAGCCGTGATGGAATCCTGCCTCCCCTTCAGCAAGGTGGAGTGCTTGCGGTAGCCAATCCAACTGACTCGCACTTCGGGTTGCGACATCAACCAGGCGCCGCCAACACCCAGCGCCTCGCTGAGATCCGCGAGGGTTGTCATGGCTGGCTTCGCCTTCCCCGCCTCGAACTTGGAGAGTGCTTGCTTCGTCAGCGGGCGGCGCAGCCGCCGGGCAAGCTGATCCAGCGACAGACCAGCGGCGAGCCGGGCCTGTCGCAGCCGGTGGGCGAAAACATCGGTGTGGACTCCACCAGTGCCGGGCGCCAGGAGCGTATCCTCAGTCATTCTAGTTGACAAACTATGCTGAAAACCGAGCATTCGTCAACCGGAGGCTGCCACCCACCGCACGCGCTGCAGCTGAGCCGGCAGGCACGTTCGAGGCGCAAGATGCCATTCTCGCCTCCGCCCCTAATCCCAGTCCTCATCCTCGAACTGCGATGGGGGTGTGCGGAACGCGCGCACGTAGCGTGTGCCGTCGAGGTACCAGAGGCGGTCTTCCAGCTCCTTCCGGACCCGATCAAGCGACGGGGCGGCCGGGAGCTCGGCTGTGTGGTAACCGTTGGTCTCGGCGTAGAGGGCCACGCGCTCGATCATCCAGACCTCGAGCGTCCGCCCGCGATAGTCGTCGCGCAGGACGGGCTCGCTGATGAGCGCGAGGCCGGCGTCTCGGGCGCGGCAACTGATGGCGCCGACCACGCGGTCGCCGTCGGCGGCGACGAACCAGCCGGGCCGGGCGCCCTGTTCGAATACCCACGGGTCTTCGCCCGTCAGTTCGCCGATGGCACTGGCATCGGCGCGGCGCTGTTCGCGGACGGTCAGCAGGGGGAGGCGGCGTTCGACGACCAGGAGCGGCTCACCGGATGCCGCGTCGGATTCGCGGCCGATGGGGAGGAAGCCGGCGCGGGAAAAGTACTCGGGCAGCGGCCAACGGTCAGGGATGCGGCTGCGGGCGAGCCGGATACCCCGGTCCTGGGCGCCGCGGATGACGGCGTGGATCAGCGCGCGCCCGGCGCCCGGAGCGTTTGAAACGAGCAGGTCGAACCAGGTGATGCCTTCGTCGTCGTGGAAGCGGACCAGGCCGGTGATGGCCGTCCGGGATTCGGCGACGAGGAATGCGTGGCCCGTCTGGGTCATGAGCTCGAACGCGGCCGGCGAAGCGGGAGCGCCGGCGAGGCCTGACCGCGCGTAGAGGGCAGCCGCGGGAGCGGCACCGTCGGTGGTGGCGATGCGGAAGGTGAAGGCGGGCACCAGGCGAGTATAGGGTGAGGCGCGTCTCACCGGCCGGGGCTGCTGCCGGAATCGCTGACGAACGTTGCCGGGTTGAGGTAGGCATCGATGTGCATCCACAGCACACGGGAGTAGTGGAAGTAGACGGGCATGAGCACCAGGACCAGCGCGAAAGCCACCGCGAGGATCGGGCCGAGGCGAGCGCCAGCGAGGAGCATGCCCAGCCACACGGGGAGCGTGGTGAAGATGCCGAGGAAGTAACTGGCGTACATCGCGCCGGTGAAGTAGCCGGGCTCGCGTTCGAACTGGAGGTTGCAGGCCGGGCAGGTGCGGCGCATGCGGAGGGGACCCGCGTAGACGGCGCCGCGGCAGCAGCGCGGGCACCTCATGCGGACGATGGCGGACAGGCGCCGGGGGATGGAGACGCGGGGGCCGTCCGGGGGTGTCATGGGCACACTGCGGCGGGGCCGGCTACCACCAGATCTTGCTCTCGACATCCTCGGGCTGGTCTTCCCAGTCAGTGGTCCAGAGGTTCGAGGAGAGATACTTCCAGCCGCCATCGGCGAGGAGACAGACGATGTGCTGTTCGCCTTCGAGGCGTTCGGCCGCCTTGATGGCTGCGCGCACGACGGCCCCGCAGCTGATGCCGACGAACAGGCCTTCGCGCAGGGTGAGGTCCTTCGACATGGCGAAGCTGCTCTTGCTATCGACCACGATCTTTCCGTCGAGGACGGTCTCATCGAAGATCGGGGGGATGAAGCCGTCCTCCAGGGCGCGGAGGCCCTGGACAAGGTCGCCGGGGTGGGGGGCGGCGGCGATGATCTTCACGCCGGGCTTGTAGTCCTTCAGGTAGCGGCCGGTGCCGGTGAGGGTGCCTCCCGTGCCGAGGCCCGCGACGAAGACGGTGGTCTGGGGGAGGTCGCGGAGGATCTCCGGGCCGGTGGTCTCGTAGTGGGCGCGGGGGTTGGCTTCGTTGCCGTACTGGTAGGGGAAGAAGTACTTGCCCGGGTTCTCGGCGACGATCTCCTTGGCGCGGGCGATGGAGCCGTTCGAGCCGAGTTCGCCGGGCGTGTAGATGATCTCGGCGCCGTAGGCCTTCAGCAGGTAGGTGCGCTCTTCGCTGACGCTTTCGGGCATGACACAGACGACGTGGTAGCCCTTGACCCGGCCGATCATGGCGAGGCCGATGCCGGTGTTGCCGGAGGTGGGCTCGAGGATGGTTGCGCCGGGCTTGAGCTCGCCGCTCCTTTCGCCGGCGTCGATCATGTATTTGGCGATGCGGTCCTTGACCGAGCCTGTGGGGTTCTGGCCTTCGAGCTTGGCGTAGATATGGACTCCCGGGCGGGGCGAGAGCGTCTGGAGCTCCACCATGGGGGTGTTACCGATCAGGTCCAGGACCGAGCTATAGAGCGCCATCAGGTTCCCCCCACCACCGATTCACGGTGTCCGCCACCCTGTGCCGCTTCCTAACAGCCGCCGGCGAGGGCGGGCAGGACATCGAGGACGTCGCCAGCCTTGATCGCCGTGCCGACGCCGCCGGTGTAGCGGATGTCTTCATCGTTCAGGTAGATGTTGACGAAGCGGTGGGGCTTGCCATCGGGGCCGTAGACCTGGGCCTTGAAGCCCGGGTGACGGGTCTCGATGTCGTCGAATACCTCAGCGACGGTGGAGCCGCTGGCTTCGACGGTCTTCTTGCCGCCGGTGATTTTCTGCAGCACCGAGGTGACCCGCACCTGGATTGTCGAACCTGCCATTGTGGTCATCGTTCTCTCTTTCGTGTCGTTGCGCTCGCGCGTGGGCCGCGTGGCGCCGAACTGGTGCCCACGCGGCCTCGTGATTCGAGAATTGGCTCTACGCCGGCGCCGAGTGGGGGATCGGCGCACCGCAGAACTGTTCATAGTCGATCAGCTCGTGGATGGTCGGGTTATCGCCACAGAGCGGGCATTCCGGGTCACGCCGGACCTTGACGACGCGGAACTCGAGCGTGAGTGCATCGTACAGGAGCAAGCGGTTAACCAGCGGCTCGCCGACTTCGAGGATGAGCTTGAGGACCTCGGTTGCCTGGATGCTGCCGATGGTGGCGCACATTGCCCCGAGGACGCCGGCCTCGGCGCAGCTGGGCACCATGCCGGGAGGCGGGGGCGCCGGGTAGAGGCAGCGGTAGCAGCCGTTGCCGGGGAGGTAGGTGGTGGCCTGGCCGTCGAACATCAGGATCGAACCATCGATGAGCGGCTTCTTCAGGAGGTAGGCCGCGTCGTTCACCAGGTAGCGCGTGGCGAAGTTATCGGCGCCGTTCACGACCATGTCGTACTGGGAGATGATCTCGAAGGCGTTGTCGCTCGTGATCGGAGTCTCGTGGAGGACGACATCGATGTTCGAGTTGTGGGCGAGGAGGGTTTCCTTCGCGGAGACGACCTTGGGCTTCCCGATGTCGGCGGTCTGGTGGAGGATCTGGCGCTGCAGGTTGGAGCGGTCGACCACGTCGAAGTCGATGATCCCGATCTTGCCGACACCGGCCAGTGCCAGGTAGAGCGCGACGGGCGAGCCGAGGCCGCCGGCGCCGATGATGAGGACGCTGGACTCGATGATTTTGCGCTGCCCGGAGCTGCCGACCTGGGGCATGATGAGGTGGCGGCTGTAGCGTTCGACCATCTCGGGAGTGAGGGTGGTGGGGGCGCCTCCAGCGAGGGCGGGGATGACGGCGACTTCGTCACCGTCGTTCAGGGCGGTGGACTCGCCTTCGAGGTTTTCGATCTCGACCTGGTTGACGTAGATGTTGATGTGGCGGGCGCGTTCGCCGCTCGCATCAACCACCTGTGCCTTGAAACCGGGGAACTGGACATCGAGGTCGTTCAGGATATCGGAGACGGTGCTCCCCTTCGCTTTGACGCTGGCGCGGTTGCCAACGAGGTGGCGGAACGGGGTGGGGATGTAGACATTGACGGACATGGGGCCCTCCTTCGGCGGCGGTCGGCCAAGACATGGTTGCACAACGAAACGCACGGTGCGCGTGTGGTGCGTTCGTAGTTCGCGGGTCAGTTACATGTTGACACTGAGGTAACGCTCCCCCGTATCGCAGATGACGGTGACGACGGTCTTGCCGGCACCGAGCCGCTCGGCGATCTTGCGCGCGGCGAAGACATTGGCGCCGGCGGAGATGCCGGCGAGGATGCCCTCTTCGCGGGCAAGGCGCTTGCTCCAGAGGACGGCATCCTTGTCTTCGACGCGGATGATCTCGTTGTAGACCTGGCGATCGAGCACCCCGGGGATAAAGCTGGCGCCGATGCCCTGGATGCCGTGCATGCCGGCGCGTCCGCCGCTGAGGACGGGCGAACGCGAGGGCTCGACGGCGACGAGGAGGACACGGTCGCCCAGCTCTTCGCGGAGCGCATGGCCGACGCCGGTGATCGTGCCGCCCGTGCCGACCCCGGCGACGAACGCATCAATACGGCCACCGGTGGCGTCGAGGATCTCGCGGCCGGTGGTGCGATGGTGGATCTCCGGGTTGGCAGGATTCTCGAACTGCTGCGGCATGAAGTAGTCGGGGTGCTCGCGGCAGAGTTCCTGGGCGGCGAAGACGGCGCCGGTCATGCCCTCGATCCCGGGGGTGAGGACGAGCTCGGCGCCGTAACGTTCGAGCAGGCGGCGGCGTTCGACCGACATGTCTTCGGGCATGGTCAGGATGATGCGGTAGCCCTTCACGGCGGCGACCAGCGCGAGGCCGATGCCGGTATTTCCGGAGGTTGGCTCGACGATGGTGGAGCCGGGCTGGAGGCGGCCAGCCCGCTCGGCGTCTTCGATCATGGCGAGGGCGATGCGGTCTTTCACGCTGCCGCCGGGGTTCAGATTCTCCATTTTGCCCAGGACGGTCGCAGCCTCCTGGGGGATGATGCGCCGGAGCTGAACGAGCGGGGTCGCCCCGACGAGGTCGAGCACCGAGCCAGCGATGAGGGGGCGGGTCGCGGGGGCGGTCATATTACCCACCGCCCGCTAACGGCGGTTGGTTCGCGTTCGAGAAGGTCGGCGACGGTGTAGGACTCGAGGATGGCCGATGTGGCATCGCGGATGCGCTCCCAGATTTCGCGCTGGCCGCACTGGTGCGGGTGGTCGGTCATTTCGGGCGGTTCATCGAGCCAGGCGACGGGAGAGAGGCTGCCTTCGAGGGCTTCGATGACCTCGCGGACGTTGACCTGGGCGGGGTCGCGGACAAGCTCGTGGCCACCGGCGGGGCCGCGGACGGAGCGGATGAAGCCAGCTTTGCGGAGGGCGGTGAGGAGCTGGTCGAGGTATTGCTCGGGGATGTGGCGGCGGAGGGCGATTTCGGAGGACTGCAGCGGCCCGCGGCCGTAGTGGCCGGCGAGTTCGATGAGGGCGCGGAGACCGTAGTCGCTACGAGTGGAGACGCGCATGTGGGGTTCCGAAGCCTTCCCTGGAGCCACTCAAGGATAAAGTAGAGTAACTCTGTCAACAATCGTAGAGGATGGGGCGGTGGGGACGCAACGGGGCGGGGGAGGGTAACCCCGCGCGTGTGGCTCCACGGCCCGCGCCGCTGCGCTGGCGGGGAGTTGCAGCGCGCCATCCCTGGCGCGCCTCGGAGGGGCCGGGGAGGGGTGAGTCAGTTGAATCGCGGCGGGCGCTTCTCCTGGATGGCGCGGGCGCCTTCGGCCGGGGCGCTGCTGAAGAAGCCGAGCATTTCGAGGGCGAGCGAATAGTCGAACGCGGTGACGCCGCCGAGCCTGAGCCACTGGTTGAGCGACTTCTTGGTGAAGCGGAGCGCGTGCTGGGGGCCATCGGCCAGGCGCCGGGCGATGTCCGTCGTCGTGGCCATCAGTTCGGCCCGGGGGACGGCCTTGCTCACGAGGCCGATGCGCTCGGCCTCGCGCCCATCGATGAAGTCGCAGGTGAGCAGGTAGTACTTGGCTTTGGCCATGCCGCAGAGGAGCGGCCAGATCATGGCGGCGTGATCGCCGGCGGCGACGCCGAGGCGGGCGTGGCCGTCGGTCAGGCGGGCCTCCTCGGCGATGACGGAGATGTCGGCCATGAGGGCGACGGCGAGACCCGCGCCAACAGCGACGCCGTTAATCGCGGAGATGATGACCTTCTCGCAGTTCACCATCTCGTAGACGATGGCCTCGGCTTCTTTCATCACCTGCATGGTGGCCTCAAAGCGCTCCTCGGCCGAGAGCGCGGCGCGCGCTTCGAGGTCGTTCAGGTCGCCGCCCGCGGAGAAGGCCTGGTCGCCGGCGCCGGTGACCACGATGACGCGGACCGCCGGGTCGGCGTCGAGGTCGCGCCAGACGCGGGTCAGCTCCCCGTGGAGGACGTCATTCGTGGCGTTGAAGACCTCGGGCCGGTTGATGGTGACGGTGGCGATGCCTTCGGCGATATGGATGAGGAGGTGCTGGTAGGTTGCGGCCATTCGGGTCTCCAGTCCGGGCCGCCTGCCGGGGCGCCCGTCTTCAGGGTTCGCGGTAGACTACCAAGAGCGATGCCGAACTGGGTTGTCGAAGGATTGATTGCGACAAGCCCGCGGCCGGGTTTCTCGCCGGGTCCGGAGCTGACGGTCCACGACCACGCGGTGGACTCGTGGATCGAGGACGCGCGGCGGTTCGGCATCCGGTCGGTGATGTGCCTGATCGGAGACGACCAGCTGTGGCTCTACCGGAAGGCGGCGCCCGAGGGCCTGCTCGATCGGTACCGCTCGTCCGGATTCGACGTGTTCCACCTGCCGACCGTGGACCAGCAGACGCACCCGTTCACGCCCGAGCAGTACGAGCTGGCGTGGGACGCGTTCATGAAGCTGCCGAAGCCGGTGCTGGTGCACTGCAGCGCGGGCATGGACCGCACGGGGCGGGTGGTGAACTTCATCATTGCGCGGCTCGACACGTCCGAAGCCGAGGGCGCAGCGGCGGGCTAAGAGCAGAGAGATATCCCTTGAATGCGGAAGGGCCGTAGATCAGGTCGGCGCCGGGATCTTCGCATCCCTCAGAGCCTTCTGCGCGAGCTCATGCGACCTGCACCATCGGAGGCACGATCGTCCCGAGTGAGGAGTCCGTGGCCACTGCCGCTACCGCTGATCCGTCCGTCCTAAACCAGCTCCGCCGCTTCATTGAGAGGCGGGACGACTGTTGAATGGTCATCGCCACTCGCTCTTGGAGCCGCTCCCACCGGAGGGCAGTTTCGAGAGTCACGAAAGCCTCTCCCGCCTGACCAACAAGCACGGGAAGCTCGACCTCGAACGTGAACGTCCCGTCCCTGAAAACCGGCACCCATGCGGTTGTCCCTTTCATGGCAGCAAGCCCTCCTTCCTCTAGCTGTAGAACGCCGTCACCAGAATCATCGGCTTCTTTTCGTAGTTTACTCTGACAGTCATTGGGCGACCGTGCGGAGTTTCGCACGATATGTCGCACACACTTCCCCTGTCATCACTCCCGGTCCCCGCCTCGTCGCGAGAGATCCTCGGTGCGTCATCCGTCAAGCCGAACGCCACCTCCGCCAACCCTGGCCGGTTCCGGTTGCCGAGGCGCTCCTTCAGATAGTGTACCGAGATGAGCAAGTCCGTCCCGTTCCTGGCTGCTGCAACAATCGAATCGAGGTCAGCTGTCACTCGGGGGCCAGTCCTCACGAGCTACTCCTAGCGTCGTGTAGACGGCATACGGCAAGGCGATCTCCAGGCCGTTCTCGCGCTCGTAATGGCTCAGGTTCTTGCGGAGGAGCATCGAAAGCACCTTCGCCTGTTCCAGCGACATGCGGACGACCACCTGATCGTCGGTGACGGGGACCTTTCCGGTCGCCTGCCTGCGGCCGGTGAGGCCGAAGGTGACCGTCACGCCATAGGGCGTCAGGGCGAAGTCGAATACGTCTGAAAAGACCTCAGGGACATCGTCTGCCACTTGCGCTCCTTCTTCTCCTTCGGAGACGGCGGCGAATTGTGTCAGTTCAGGAGCAAACTGTCTATACAGTTACGGGCCTCTCGCCGGTGGTGGCTAGCGGAGGTCGGCCCACTCGGCCTGGCGGGCGAAGAGCAGGTCGTGCATCTCCCAGAACTTGTCCTGTTCGCCGGCACAGATGGCGACGAGGCTGGCGTTCCCGGCGTTCGCGTGGATCTGGGTGATGGGGAAGTGGAGGAAGGCGATAGCCACGTCATCACCGAGGCGTGAGCGCACGTCGGCGATGGAGGACTCGGTCCAGCGCTTGCAGAATGGGCACTGGAAATCGCTGAACTCGGCGATCATGACCTTCGCATCGGGGTTGCCCTCAATCGCCGCGTCGCTGACATCGGGCCGGGAATCCATGATCTGGAAGCCCGGAGGGCTGGAGGCGGCGAGCTGCTGGATGGCGGGGCTGTAGCCATCGAGGGTGGTGGGGCTGCCTTTGAGTTCGGCCTCGATGATCTCGTTGAGGATGGCGGAGGGCTGGGCGCCAACGAGCTTCTTGTTGTTGATGAAGAAGGTCGGCGTGCCGGTCACGCCGAGTGCGGAGCCGCGCTGCAGCTGGTCGTTGATGAGCGAGATGTTCTCCTGCTGGCCGAGGCACTGGGAGAACTTCGCCTGGTCGAGTCCGACCTGGCGGGCGTAGCCATTGAAGGTATCGAGGAGGCCCTGGGCGGCTGCTGGTTTGGTGGGCTCGATGGTGCTGACTGCGCCAACAACGGGCGCCGCATCGCCGTCCGGACTGGCGGCGGTGTCATCCCCATCGTCGCCAGTCCACCAGATGGCGCCGGCGATGATCCCGGCGCCGAGGACGACGGCGATGGGCGTGAGGAAGAAGCTCCAGAGGGGCTGCTTCTTCAAGTAGAGCGGGCCGGGAGGCAGCGATTCGGGGGGAAGGGCCGGCGCGGGAGCCTCAGCCGGGTTCGGGTCGGGAATGTCAGTCACCCATTCATGGTGCCGGGTTCGCGGAGTTCAGGCGAATGGATGGCTGTGCGCGTTTACCGGTTATCCAGGCCCCGCAGGACGGCCATCATGATGGCCTCGAGCGTGGCGAGCCCGGGATCGGCGGCCATCGCGTCCTCAACCCAGCGCTTCGCATCCGCCCGGGGGTAGCCGAGGGCGGAGACCGCCTCGACGGCATCGGCGACGACCCGCTTCTGCTCGAACTTCGCCGCATCGACAGGTTGGGCAACGCCGCCATCGTGGAGGGCGGCTTCGGCGACAACCTTGCCGCGGAGGGTGGCGATGACCTTATCGGCGCCGCGCGTGCCGATCCCGGGGAGCTTCGTCAGGACCGCGCGGTCTTCCTGTTCGATGGCGCGGGCGATGGTGCTGACCGAGATGTTCATCGCCTTCGCGGCCTTTGCAGGCCCGATGCCCTCGACGGTGGTGAACTTGCGGAAGAAGTCGCGCTCGGCGCGGCGGAGGAACCCGACGAGCACCGGCACCGGGTTGTTGGCGGTCGCGTGGTAGAAGATGTGCAGGCCGATTTCGGGGCCGAGCCCGTCGGTCAGGTCGCTTTCGCCCGCCATGCCCTGGATCTCGGGCCAGAGCACGAGCGGCACGAGTACCTCGTAGCGCACGCCCGCGACATCGACCTCGATCGCCGGGCCGGCGACATCCATACGGGCGAGGCGGCCCTGGAGGTGGGTGATCATGAGCGGCGGGTTTCGAGTTGCGAGTTGCGAGTGGGTGGCACGCTGGAAGTAAACCATAGACCACGGTGTGGGCACGAGCGGCCAGGAGAACAAGGAGGCGCGGAGGCGCAGAGACCAATGAGGTGGGACCAGCCCAAATCGACAATCGACAATCGTCAATCGACAATTGGCCTGTGCCTGAACTGCCTGAAGTCGAAACGATCCGGGGGGACCTGGAGCCGCTGGTTGTTGGGCGGCGCATCGCCGGCGTGGAGGTTGACCCCGGGACCATCGACCTCCTGGCGGGAGCGCCAATCGCAGCGCTGCGGGCGAACCTGGTGGGACGGACGTTCACCTCTCTCGGGCGGCGGGGAAAGTACCTGCTGTTCGGGCTCGACGACGGCCGTGTATTCGTCGTGCACTTGCGGATGACGGGGCGGCTGGTGTGGCGCGAGCGGGGCGCGCCCGCGGAGACGTACCAGCGGGCCGTGATCGAGCTCGACGATGGACACGACCTGCGCTGGTGCGACCTGCGGAAGTTCGGCACCTGGCGCATCCACGAGTCGGCGGACGAAGTGACGGCGAAGCTCGGGCCGGAGCCGATCGACGCGGGGCTGACCGAGCGCCACTTCCGGGCGGTGCTGGCGAACCGGACCGCGCCGGTGAAGGCGGTGCTGCTGGACCAGCGGCGGTTCGCCGGGCTGGGCAACATTTATGTCGATGAAGCGCTCTACGAGGCGCGGGTGCGGCCGGACACGCCGGCCGGGCGGGTCTCGCCGGCGGCCGCGAAGCGGCTGTTCCACGCCAGCCGGGCTGTGCTCGAGCGGGGCATCGCGAACCGGGGAGCGAGCTTCCGGGACTACGTCGACGGGCAGGGGAACCCGGGGCAGCAGCACATGTACGTACAGGTGTTCCGGCGCACGGGGAAGCCGTGCTACAGCTGCGGCACGCCGATCAGGCGGACGACCGTTGGGGGACGGGCCACGCACTTCTGTCCGAAGTGCCAGCCGAAGGCCCGGACACGGAGGGTGACATCGTGATTGCTGATCCCGCACTGGTGCTGGGCCTGCTTGGGCTGCCGCCGGACGCGCCGGTTGAGATCGAGCCGCTGGGTGACCTGCCGGGGTCGCCCGAGCGGTGGCATATCGCGGCCCCGGGCGGTGCCAGGACAGTCATCGTCCGGTGTCCGCTCGACCCGGAGGAGGGCGCCAACCACGCGGCCATGATGGAGGCGCTCGGGAGCGCCCGCTTCGCCCATATGCCGGTACTCCTGGGGTTCGCGGGCCAGGCGACGGTGGAAAGCGAGCCGGAGGGGGTCACCGCCCTGCAGCTGGTGCCGCCGCCGGGGGCTGCCGAGGCCGCGATCGCAGCGTTCGCGGCGTTCCACGCACTGCCCGTCCGGGAGGGGCTGGACTGGGGCTGCACCCCGGGAGACCTTTACCCGCCCGGCGAAGTGCCGCTGCACCGCCTTGGCTTCGCGGCCGATGAGCGGGAGCGTGCCCGGGAGCCCCTGCTGGGCGCGCGCGAGGCGCTCCTGGCGAGCCCGTTCGGCCTCGCGCACCGTGATGCAACCGCCGGCAACATCCTCCTGTCCAGCGGGCAGGCCTGGCTTACCGGTTTCGGGAAGGCGGGCTATGGGCCGCAGCTGTTCGATGTGGCGGCGTTCCTGCTGACTTCGGGGATCGAGGCGGCGGGGCGGCGGGCGCTGGCCGCTGCCTACGGGCGGGAGCGGGGCTGGGAGGCGTCGGCGACGGTGGACCTGGTCGACCTGCTGGGGATCCTGTGGGGCATTGAGGAGTTGCTCGGGTTGCCGCGTAAGCTCATCGAATCGCTCGGCGACGATGCCGCGACCGCACACCTGAAACTGGGCGCGAGCCGGATCGACAAGGGGATGCGCCAGGCTGCGGGGAGCTCGCCGGTCGCGGCCGCGATCCGGGCGGCGCTCTGGCCGGCGTAATCGACAATCCCCCGCGCAGACTCGACAATCCGGGCGTGAACCCGGCCAGCTACCCCGGCAACATGGGCGAACTGGAGTTCGTCGAGGCGTACGCGCGTTCGGCGGTGCGCAAGCCGCAGATGGCGGCGGACGCGGCGCTGGGGCGGCTGGTGTTCGCGGAAGCGGGGGACCGGGCGATCCTCGCAGGACTGATCGGGCAGGAGCTCGCCGAAGCGTGCCGGCGGCTGGTGGCGGTCTGGGGAGCGCTCTCGGACCGGCGTTACGCGGTGGCGCGTTCGCTGCTGCGTCCGTTACCGGGCGCGGCCGAGTGGCGGGTATTCATCCAGCAGGCGGCCACGTTCACGCCAGAACAAACCATCCGGGAACTGTCGCTCGACGGAGATGCGCTGGAGTGGGCGCGCGCGCTCCGCGCACAGCCGGACCTTGATGAGCTGACAGGGCTGGTCGCCGCGGCAGAGACCGGCAACCCGATGCTGCTCATCCCGGGGTTGGACCGGCGCCAGGTTCCCGACCAATGCTGGCTGGCCGGTATCGACGCCGGGGGAGAGTCAGTCGCGTCGAGTTTCGGGGCCGGCGAGAGCGATGCGACCACGCTGGCTGACATCACGGCCGACCTCTGCGGGATCGCGCGGGGGTTCCTGATGTCCTACGTCGACGCGCGGCGGACGGCTGGCCGGCGGCCGTGAGATGACCACGTTCGCCCACGGGCCGCGCAACGCGATCACGGACGTACCGGGCATCCGGGTAGGGCACTACACCGATCGGCGGAACGCGACAGGCTGCACGGTGATCCTCTGCCCCGAGGCGACGGCTGCCGCGGTGGATGCGCGGGGCGGGGCGCCGGGCACGCGGGAAACGGACGTGCTTTCGCTGCCGAACATGGTGCGCCGTTGCGACGCGGTGCTCTTCACCGGGGGGAGCGCGTTCGGGCTGGCGGCCGCGGACGGCGTGATGCGCTGGTGCGCGGAACACGACATCGGCTTTCCGACGGCAGCGCGGAAGGTGCCAATCGTGACGGCGGCGGTGCTGTACGACCTGGGAGTGGGGAACCCGCTGGCTCACCCCGGTGCGCAGGAGGGGTACCTGGCGGCGGTGCGGGCGCGGCGGGGGGCGGTGGCGGAGGGCTCGGTGGGCGCGGGGACGGGGGCGACGGTCGCCAAGCTGCTGGGGCCGGACCATGCGCTCAAAGGCGGCGCCGGGACGGCGAGCCTGCTGGGGCCACGGGAGATCGTGGTAGGAGCGCTGGCGGTGACGAACGCGGTCGGGTCGGTGTTCGACCCCGGGACGGGCGAGTGCATCGCGGGGCCACGGGGCGAGGAGGGCGAGTTCGTGACCATCCCCGAGGCGTTGGCGCGCAGGACCGCCCAGATGGACGCGCTCATGCAGAACACCACCCTGATCTGCGTGGCCACGAACGCCACGCTCGAGCCGCACCAGTTGCAGCGGGTGGCCGCCCACGCGCATGACGGGTTCGCCCGGGCGGTGGTCCCCGCGCACACAAACGCCGACGGTGACATCGCGTTCGCGGTTTCGATGGGAAAGCTCGAGGTGAAGCCCCACGACCTGCTGCTCATCGGAACGTTGGCGGCCCAGGCGGTGGAACAGGCAGTGGTGCGGAGCGTGATGCTGGCGAAGGGTCTCAAGGGCGTGCCTTCGGCGGGGGAGTGGCAGCGGGGCTGAGGAATACCGCCCTGTGATGGCCGGTAGCCGGGCAGGTGGGACCAATGGATGAATTGCGTGCGGAATGTGATTAAGGTCACACCAACTGTATTGAATCCGTAACTCAGGGGGAGTAGGTTCGCAAAGGGTCTTTACCCAAATCCCCGGAGGGAGCACCGGAACATGAGAAAAGTCTTGCTGGCACTGCCAGCCCTGGCCCTGGCGATGGTGGCCGTCTTCGCCTCGACAGGTAACTCCGTCCAGGCTGCCGCCGTCACGCTGAAGGTGCGTGCCGGCGACGGCGAAACCGGCTATGCCGTCAACACCTTCCTGCCCAGCTCGGTCTATGTCCGCGCGGGCGACACCATCACGTGGTCGTTCCCGTGGGACGAGCCGCACTCGGTGACCTTCGGCGAAATCCAGGGCAACCCGGAAGAGCCGACCAACCCGGATGACGCCGTCGTTGACTACGACGGCACCGGCTTTGTGAACTCCGGCATGGTGTTCGGGCCAAACGGTCCCGAGTTCTCGGTGAAGTTCACGAGCGAGGGTACCTACGACTACTTCTGCTTCATCCACCCGTTCATGACCGGCAAGGTGTACGTGCAGGGCCCGGGCATTGGTGAGCAGGACAACCAGGCCTCGATCGACGCCCGCGGCAACGCCGACTACTCCTCGCAGATCGCCGAACTGAAGGCGGCTGCCGGCGCAGCCGCTGCGAAGCCCGTCGCCATCTCGTCGAAGGCGGGCGGCGGCAAGAAGTACACCCTCATGATCTCGAGTGCGAACGACTTGATGGTCGGAGACGTGATGCAGTTCTTCCCGGCGACCCTGAACGTGGGCGTGAACGACGCTGTCGAGTTCGTTTCGAACGTGCACACGCCCCACGACGTGGCGTTCGTCCCGCCGGGAGTGGACCTGAGCGGGCCGCCTCCACCGGAACTTGCCGCCTGGGACCCGTTCGCTTCGGGCGTCAACTATTCGGCCGGCGTGAAGGTCGATGGGACGAAGTTCATCGCCAGCCCGATGCTCGGCCTGGAGTTCCCTGACGGGGTGAAGGCATCGTTCACCATGTCGAAGGCCGGCAGCTACACGTTTGCCTGCATGCTCCATGCCTCGCAGGGCATGATGGGCAAGATCAACGTGACCTCGGGCGCGCCGGGCGCGCCGAACACGGGCGATAGCCTCGTGGCGCCGGCGCAGCATTCTGGCACGAGCGGCATCATCTTCATCGCGGGCGCGATTGCGCTGGCGATGGGGGTAACGGCAGCCGCCGCCTACGCAACACGCCGCTAACCGCGGTCCAGGAGCAGAGGGGGGTATCGGCGCCGAAGAGGTGCAGGTCCCCCCTTTCGATTGCCCACCCCCGGCGCCCATGGGCGCGTACCAGGCAGGAACCCGCCATGCATCGAGTCATCATCACCGCCGTCGCCGCCGCCGCCGCGCTTGCCTTCACCGCCTGCGGTGGAGGGGGAGACGAACCCGCGCCGCCGTCGCCAACCGCGACCGCGACCGCAACGCCCGCCGGAAGCGCCGCGACACCGCAAGCATCGCCAAGAGCAACGCCGGAGGGCCCGGCGCCCACCTCCACGGCGACGGCTGCCGCGCCCACCCCAACGCCAACGCCGGCCATCGAGGCGGTTACGCCGATCACCCAGCAGACGAGCCCGACACCCGCCGCGACCACCCCGGCGGCGCCGGCCACTCCCACGCCGACGCCCCCGCCGGCCGCCAGCAACCCGATGGCTGCCAGCGTTGGGGTTACCGGCACCAGGAGCTACTTCTGGACACCCAGGGATGTGACGGTCGCCCCGGGTGGGTCGGTCACGTGGTCGTGGAGCGGGAACGAGTTCCATGACGTGCATGTGGATGCGCTGGGCTATGTGAGCGGCAACCCCGTGAAAGCCGGGAGCTACACGCTGACGTTCCCGAGCGCCGGGACGTACGCGGTATCGTGCACGATCCACCCGGACACGATGCGCGGAACGGTGATGGTGGAGTAATGGATTAACCGCCGGGAATTGCGACTAATCCCGGCGACGGGGTGAGAAACGCGAAAAATAGATTGACAAGCCCGGCAGGAGTTCTACGATCAAGGTGCCGTCTATCCTTCGGGAAGGCGAGCTTGATAGCCCTCGCGCGAAACGTCGTCCGCCTGGACCCTGAGTGGCCGGTACGGACAAGGCCGTTGAGCAGGCATCGGGCGTATTTGCGCCCCACCCCGTTCACCCCTTGTGTGCCCCGCTCCCGCCGAGCGGGGTTTGTTTTGTAAAAGGGCCGAGGGGGAAGCACCAGTGCGAACCATGATGAGTGGCAAGATCCACCGCGCCACCGTCACCCAGGCGAACCTTGATTACGAAGGTTCGATCACCGTGGACCCGGACCTCATGGATGGGGCCGGGATCCTGCCGTACGAAAAAGTCCACGTCGTCGATGTCACGAACGGGGCCAGGCTCGAGACCTACGCCATCAAGGGCGAACGGGGATCGGGCGAAGTCTGCATCAACGGTGCGGCTGCCCACCTGGTCCACCGTGGCGACATCGTCATCATCATCGCCTACCAGCAATTGACCGAGGCCGAAGCGCGCGAACTCACGCCGCGGATGGTCTATGTGGATGCGCTCAACCGCATCGTGCGGACGAGCTATGGCGATGGCTTCTCGCACAACCCGCGCGAAGCAGTCGCAGCCCGCTAGCGAAGCGGAAGGGGATAGAAGCAGTGGGACGCATTTCGATTCACAAACTGAAGGAATGGAAGGCCGCGGGACAGCGCTTCGCGATGATCACGGCCTATGACTACCCCTCGGCCCGGCTGGTGGAACAGGCCGGCATGCCGATCATCCTGGTCGGCGACTCGCTCGGGAGCGTTGTCCTCGGATACGACTCGACGGTGCCCGTGACCATGGAAGACATCATCTATCACACCCGTGCGGTTGTGCGGGCAACCGAGAAGGCGATCGTGGTGGCCGACATGCCGTTCATGAGCTACCAGGCCGACCCGAACGAGGCGATGCGGAACGCGGGGCGGCTCCTGAAAGAGGGCGGCGCGACCGCGGTGAAGCTCGAGGGCGGCAGCCACGTCGCCCCGCTGGTCCGGCGGATGGTGGAAGCCGGCATCCCGGTGATGGGACACCTGGGCCTCACGCCGCAATCGGTGAACCAGTTCGGCGGGCACAAGGTGCAGGGCAAGACACCGGCGGCGGCGGCAAAGCTGCTGAACGACGCCCGTGCCCTCGAGGAAGCAGGCGCCTTCGCGGTCGTGCTGGAAACGATTCCCGCGCCGCTCGCCCGGATGGTGACCGAACGCATCTCGATCCCGACGATCGGGATCGGGGCGGGCCCGCACTGCGACGCGCAGGTGCAGGTGTTCCACGACATGCTCGGGATCTACGACGACCAGCGGACGCTGCGGCACGCGAAGCGCTACGCGGTCATCGGCGAGACGATCCGCGAGGCCGTGCGCGCGTACATCGGCGAGGTTGAATCGGCCGCGTTCCCGACGGCCGAGCACAGCTTCGAAATGGACAATTCGACGCTGACTGAACTCGCCCAGGTCCGCTAGGCAATACCCGAGAACCGGCGGCGGTGCGGGGAACACGCCGCCGCATCCCCCCTCCTGGAGGCCGGAAGAACGCAATGGCCCACGCTCGGACAGATTCGGACTACATCGTGATCACACCCGACCCGCCGCTGAAGCCGGCGCCGGCGATCCTCACGACACCAACGGCGATGCGCCGCTGGCGGGCAGCCCACCCGGGGCCGCTCGGGCTGGTGCCAACCATGGGATACCTGCACGAGGGCCACCTGGACCTGGTGCGCCGGGCGCGGCGCGAAAACGCGCACGTGGTGGTCAGCATCTTCGTGAACCCAACACAGTTCGGGCCGAACGAGGACTTCGAGAAGTACCCGCGCGATGAAGTGCGCGACCTGAACCGGTTGCGCGATGCCGAAGTGGACGCCGTCTACCTGCCTTCGGCGGCGGAGATGTACCCGCCGGGGTTCCAGACATCCGTCTCGGTAGAAGATGTGACTCAGCCGCTCGAGGGCGCCGCGCGGCCGGGGCACTTCCGTGGGGTGACGACGGTGGTGTTGAAGCTCTTCAACGCGATCGGCCCGGACCGGGCGTACTTCGGCAAGAAGGACGCGCAGCAGCTTCGGGTAATCCAGCGGATGACGCGGGACCTGGACCTGGGCGTGGAGATCGTGCCGTGCGAGATCGTGCGGGAGCCGGACGGGCTGGCGATGAGCTCGCGCAACGTGTACCTCACTCCCGAACAGCGGGCGGCCGCGCCGGTGCTGAAGCAGGCCCTCGAACACGCGCGAAACCTCTGGAATAGCGGCATGCGGGACGCGGAGACACTGCGGCATGCGGTGCGGTCGCAGATTGAGGGCGAGCCACTCGCAGAGATCGACTACATCTCGCTGGCCAGCGACACGACCTTGAAGGAACTGGATGGCCCGGTGGCGGGGGCAGCGCTGCTTTCGCTGGTGGTGAGGTTTGGGCATACCCGGCTGCTGGACAACGTGGAGCTGCGGCCGTGACCGGGCGGGTATGGCAGGATGGTGCGCATGAGTAAGCGCCGCCCACCGAAAGCTCTCCTCCCGTTCCTCATCTGGGATACCGTTTGGAAGCTCATTGCCATCCGCCGGGCCGTCCAACTGAAGCAGTACAAGATGATCCCGGTGCTTGCGCTGGCGAACACTGCCGGGATCCTGCCAATCGCCTATGTGCTCCGGAACCGCGGCGCGGAGGCCCCGGGCGAACCTGAGGCTACAGAGGCTGGCTTCGAGACAGAGCCGGCCTGAACTGGAAACGATGCGAGCCCCGTTTCCGGGGCTCGCACGAGCGGGGATGTCAGTCGTGGTGGCCGGGCTAACCGGCCTCGCCGAGGTCCCGCAGGGTAGTCTCGTAGACCAGTTGCATGAGCCGGTTGTGGTGTCGCGCGAGAGCCATCTCGAGAAGGATGGCCTTCTCGCCAAGTTCAATCATCTTCCAGATGTCGACCTCGCCGGGGGCGCTGGCCTCATCGACCAGCTCGTCGGCGCGCGCGGCAAACGACTCGTGCTCCTCGCGCTGGACCCCGACCTTGGAGAGGAGGCGGGGCTCCCGGTTCTCGACCTCGTTGAGCGGGGAATCGGGAAGGGCGGCAGTCCAGATGTGGCGCCGGACATCGATGCGCGCATCGGCCACGAGCTGGCGGAACGATGTTTGCCAGGAATGCGGCTGGTGGGCGTGGAATGGGAGCCGGGCAGCCTGGCGCAACTTCTCGCGCGCTTCTGCCAGGGGGTCCTTGAGGTCGACCGCGGTGGCATCCGGGGTCGAAGCAAACGTACCTGAATAGACAGTCATGATCGTCCTCCATGTGGCCGGGCGAGCCACGCAGCTTGAGCGTGGCTCACGGACTGATGGGAGGGCCAAGATCGCCCTCCGAACGCCTGCGGGGTTAGCTGACGGGTTCGGCGTCGGAAGTCGCCTATGCGCGATGGAGCGCAATTCACCCCGGTAGGTGGGTCCCCCGTTCCTTCCGTGGGAAGGATTCGGCGAAATCACCGTACCTCATCGCGGGTGGAAGATGTGCAGTGTTTACCTGCCGGGATATATCAAAACCGTTACGAATCAGCCGGATTAGAGGGCGCCGAGACGGGCGTGAGCCCAGTGGGTGATTGCGACCGCCAGGGCATCGGCGGCGTCCTCGGGAGTAGGGGTGGCCTTCAGCCCCAGCTGCAGGCGCACCATCTCGGCGACCTGGCTCTTTTCCCCCCGCCCATAGCCGGAAACCGTCTGCTTGACGAGCGCGGGAGCGTACTCGGCGACCTGGAGCCCGGCATCGGCCATGCCGAGAAAAGCCGCCGCGCGGGCTTCGCCCAGGGCCATGGCGGCGCGCATGTTCTGGCCCACGAAACCCGCTTCGATGGCGCCCGCGGTGGCGGCGCACTCGACCGCGATGGCACGGACTTCGTTGCGAAGGTAGAGCAGCCGGTCGAGCCTGGCCTGGGCCGGTTTCGTACGGAAGACGCCGTGGCGGATGTACACGCAGCGGTCGCGCTCCACCTCGACGACGCCGTAGCCCGTGATGTTCAGGCCGGGATCGATGCCGAGAATGCGCATGGCTCGATGGTGCGGGATGCGGAGCGGAAGCGCGAACGCGGGGGTGTCACGGCGACGGGGGTTGGCGGGAAGGGTCGCCAAAGAGGGGCCGTAACGCTTCGACAGCCTCGCGCAGTGCGGCAGTAGAGCCGCTATTGGGTACCCGGACATGCCGGTCGGCGGCAAGCCACAGCTCGTTCAGCGCACCGCGCGAATTGAACAGCAAGACGCTGATGTCGAACCTTGGTCCGCCGCCCCTGGAGGGGCCGGGGTTGGCTGAAAGTTTCCGGGCAAGGTCTTCGTAGAGGCTGGGCATGGTGTTCGGCTCGGTGTTATGAGGCTTTGGAGTCGCCGATGATGCCCTCGCGCTTCTCTTCTTCGTAGAGGCGTTCGGCGATGAACTCCTTGGCGAGGGTCTGGTAACCCTTGTTTCTTCGCCGTGCGAGCGTCTTGAGCCGGTGGATCGTTGATGTGTCGAATCGGAGCGACACCGGCGCTGTCCGCGCCCGCGGGGGCGGGAGTACGTCATCCAGGTCCAAAGTTCCAGCCTCGGCCTCGGCGGTGAGCCCAGGCCCGAAGCTGTGGCTTGCCCAGAAGTCCGCCTCCTCAGCCTCAGACGCGAAGGCAGGGACATCCTCCCAGGAGTTGACCTCGATTAGAGGCTCGGACTCAGACGGTTTCATCTTCGGTTCCTCCGGTAGAGCCGGATCTCGCGCGGCGACGCGTCTCGAGCCGTGATGACCCGAAGCCTGGAGCCGCGCCTAACAGACACGACCGTAAGCGTTCGCCCTGACTCAGTTCGTCCAACCAGCGCATATCGATACTCACCGCCGTGCCAGCCGCGCGAGAGCGCGTAGCGGTCGGGGTCAAGGACCGCTTCCTCGGCCTCCCAACGATCCACGCCGTGCCGTTCGATGTGGTTTGCATTGGCTTCGTCCCAGTCGAGTACGGATCCGTCATCCTCTTCAGTATATGCCATGGTAGCTACCGGCGGTAGCGGCGGCCCCGGTCCCGGCCACCGGCCTGGCTGCGGCCGAAGCGAAGCGGGCCGCCCCGGCCCGCGGCAGCGGCGAACGCGGCCAGCTCCTCGGCGTCGGTGCCGACCAGCTCGCGACGGAGCTCGACCACCTTGTCGCGGAGGGCGGCGGCCTTTTCGAACTCCAGGTTCTTCGCCGCCGTCTTCATCTGGGTTTCGAGTTCCTTCACCATGCGGAGGAGTTCGTCCTTCGGCATGGAGGCGGGGGCGCCCGCGTCGTACTCGGCTTTCTCCTCGGCAGCCTGCATCCGGACGTGGTCGGTGATGTCGCGCACCGCCTTGGTGATGCTCATGGCTTCGATGCCGTGCTCGTGGTTGTACTCCGCCTGGATGCGGCGGCGCCGGTAGGTCTCGTCGATGGCGTTCTGCATGCTCAGGGTGACCTTGTCGGCGTACATGATGACGCGGCCCTCGATGTGGCGGGCGGCCCGGCCGATGGTCTGGATAAGCGACCGGTTCGAGCGAAGGTAGCCCTCCTTGTCGGCATCGAGGATGCAGACCAGCGAGACCTCGGGGAGGTCGAGGCCCTCGCGCAGGAGGTTGATGCCGACCACGACGTCGTACACGCCCAGGCGGAGGTCGCGCAGGATCTCGACGCGGTCCAGCGTTTCGACTTCCGCATGGAGGTAGTGGGTCTTGATGCCCATCTCCTTGAGGTAGTCGGCGAGGTCTTCGGCCATCTTCTTGGTGAGGGTGGTGACGAGCGCGCGCTGGCCCTTGTCGATGACGAGCCGGATCTCGTCCATCAGGTCATCGACCTGGTTCTTCGTGGGCTTGACGACGATCTCGGGGTCGAGGAGGCCGGTGGGGCGGATGACCTGTTCGACCACCTGGGTGGAGCGCTGGACTTCGTAGTCGGCGGGTGTCGCGCTCACGAAGACAGCCTGGTTGATGTGCTGGTCGAACTCTTCGAAGGTGAGCGGCCGGTTGTCGAGCGCGCTGGGGAGGCGGAAGCCGAACTCGACGAGCGTTTCCTTGCGGGCCCGGTCGCCGAAGAACTGGCCCTGGACCTGGGGCAGGGTGATGTGCGATTCGTCGACGAAGAGAAGCCAGTCGTCGGGGAAGTAATCGAGGAGGCACCAGGGCGTGGAGCCGGGCTCACGCTCCTGGAGGTGGCGCGAGTAGTTCTCGACGCCGGGGCAGTAGCCGGTCTCGCGGAGCGACTCGATATCGTAGTGGGTGCGTTCTTCGAGGCGGGCGGCTTCGAGGATCTTGCCCTGGCGCTTGAAGACTTCGAGTTGCTCTTCGAGCTCCTTTTCGATGCCCGCGATGGCGCCTTCCATCCGGTCGGACGTGGTCACGAAGTGCTTGGCGGGGTAGATGTCGATTTCGTCGTGCTCGGCGACGATCTCGCCGGTGAGGGGGTCGAGTTCGACGATGCGTTCGACTTCGTCGCCCCAGAAATCGACCCGGACGGCGAGTTCGTCGTAGCTGGGGAGGATGGTGAGCGAATCGCCGCGGACACGGAACTTGCCGCGGACGACGTTCTGGTCGTTGCGTTCGTACTGCATCGAAACCATGCGGCGGACGGCGTCCTGGCGGCTGAAGGGCTTGCCCTTCTTAAAGGAGAGGACGAACTCCTGGTACTGGGCGGGCTCGCCAAGGCCGTAGATACAGCTCACGCTCGCCACGATGATCACGTCGCGGCGCTGGAAGAGGGCGCGGGTGGCGGCGTGGCGGAGCTTGTCGATCTCCTCGTTGATGTCCGCGTCCTTGGCGATGTAGGTATCGGTTCGGGGGATGTAGGCCTCGGGCTGGTAGTAGTCGTAGTAGCTGACGAAGTACTCGACGGCGTTCTCGGGGAAGAACTCCTTGAGCTCGGAGCAGAGCTGGGCGGCGAGCGTCTTGTTGTGGGCGAGGACGAGCGCGGGGCGGCCGGTCTGCTGGATGACGTTGGCCATGGTGAAAGTCTTGCCCGAGCCGGTGACGCCGAGGAGGGTCTGGTAGCGGTCGCCGCGGTTGACGCCCTCGACGAGCTTCTCGATCGCCTGGGGCTGGTCGCCGGTAGGGACGTAGTCGGCGATGAGCGCGAAGGGCGCGGGGGAACCGGCGGGGAGGGCGGTGACCATTGATCGAGTGTACCCGGCTTTGGGTGGCACGGGGATGGGTGGCGGGGTCATTGGTGACAGGAGGCTGTCAGAAGAGAGGCGGGTTGCCGGTGCCGGGACGAGGCCCTTGCGCGGCGGGAGTATGCTTCCCCGTAGTCCGTAGTATTGCAGGGAAAGGGGTCGAGCTGTGGGTGAAAAAGAGACGATGAACACCGGTGGGCGGCAGGAGGGCGCCGGCAGCGGGATCGCCATCGGCGAGGAGGGCGTGCAGCGGACAGCAGGCGGAGGTGGCGGGATCGCGATCGATGAGGAGGGAGTCCAGCGGACCGCGGGCGCCGCGGGGTACGTGCAGGACAACAGCCCCAACGCCGAAACGGGACGGCGCAAGGACGAAGGCTCCAAGGATGCGGAGCGGGCCAGCAATCTCAACCTCTCCAAGTCGAACATCAACCGGCTTGCAGGAGGAGACCCGGGGCCAGAAGACGCCGCGAAGGTAAAGGGCTCGAAGTCGAACACCTCCGAACGGGCGGGCGACCCCGGGGCGGGAGGCGACGAACCGGCAGAGGCGACGAACCTGAACTCATCGAAGTCCAACTAGCGACACGGCCTCTGGAAGGACCTGGCGACGATGAAACGACTGTCGCCGCGGGCGCCGGTGTCGCAGGCCTGTCGTCCGGACTGGCGGACAACGGCTGGAACGCCGCTCGCGGGTTCGCTCATTGGCGTGGAACGCGAGTACCGGGTGGCCGGCGCGGACGGGCGCCAGGTGGACTTTCGCACGCTCATCCACCGCCTGCACTGGGACGGTCTCCAGCTCGATCCCGGAGACCTGAACGCGTACCGGCTACGGTCGGGATTGGTCGTGACGGCCGATGGAATGGAGGCGGAAACCGCTTCGCCGCCGGTACCGGCCGGGGCGGGCTTCGCCGATGAGGTGGCCGCCTGGGCCGCCGCGGGCAGGCGGGAACTCGAACGGGCGCTCGGCGACGGCTACCGGCTCGAGGGGTACTCTACGCACCTCAGCGTCGCCCTCCCGGGTGAAACCGCTGCGGACATCGCCCGAACTTACGCCCTGACGTTCGGACTGGTCTTCGCGCGGCTGGTCGAGGGACCCGGGTCGCTCGGGATCTATGTGCGGCCCCGGCCGGGCCGGCTCGAACTGTGCGGCGAGTACGCCGATGGCGCGCGATTGCGGCTGGCGGCGCTGTTCGCGGTGGGTAGCATCCGGGCGTGCGCCGCCGGAGAGTATTCGCCCGAGGTCGCGGCGCGGTTGCTTCCCGGGCAAGAGCGGTTCGGGTACCGGTTGCATCGCACGGAAGCGTTCGGGTTCGACAGTTATGCGGCGGGGGCGGCCGATACGATCGATCTGGCCGCGGGCGGGGGCGTCTCGCTGGCGAAGCTGGCACGAACGGCAGTGGACCTGGCCTGCGACCGGCTGGAAGCGAAGGAGCGCGACCAGCGGGGTGCCCTGCTCCAGGCCGCCCTGGCAGGACCGCTCGCGCCGCGCCGCCAAGCGGGGCCGGAACGGCCCGGGGGAAATCCGGGGCGGTCCGTTTTCGGCGACGTTGTCGATTGCGTGCAGCGCCCGGGGTTCCGCGTCCGCCCGGAGTTCGCAACCTGGGGGCACACGGTCTTCCGGGCGGAGTGGGGCAGACAGTCGGCGGCGATCTGTGTCGAGGGGGCCACGCTGGGGACGTTCCTCGCTGAGCTGCGGACGGGGGCGCTTGACTCGACGATTGAGCGGGCGATGGGACCCGGGAGCCTGGCGCCGGCGCTCGGAGTCCCGGGTCAGCCGGTGCGGCCCGGCATGTACGGCTCGGTGGCGGACCCGCTGGCGCTGGTGCCGGAAGAGATCCCCACAAAGGCGGGCAGGGCGGGCAAGGGACGCGCCGGGCGGATAGGGAAAACGCTCCCGTGGGCGGCCACCACCACGGACGCAATACCGCCCGGGCCAGCGCCTGCGGCGGGGAAACCCCACCTGCCGTGGTTGGGCGTGGCTGTCGCGACGGTTGCCGCGCTGGGCATCCTCGCGGGGGCGTTCGCGGTGGTGGCCGGCGGCGGGGGAGGCGGGTCCCCTGGCACACCCGGGACGCCAGGGCCGGGGGCCACGGAGACGCAGGCACTGACGAGCCCCACGGCCGAAACGCGGACCCCTCCTGCGGGGGCGGCCGGGGGTGCGGATTCCAGCGGGACGCCAGGCTCGCCGCCGGAAACCCGGGCGCCCACAGCCACGATCCCGGGCTCTCCGGCGAAGGGGACTGTGGCGCCGGGCGGGGCAGGCGCAGGAGAGACCGCGCAACCTCCGGCGGCAACCGCGACGCCCACACCGGCACGGCCCACCGAGCCAACCCTGGCAGTCACGCCGGCCGCGACGCCAACGCCAACGCCAACGCCAACGCGCGTTGTGGAGCCGACTCCGACGGCAACAGCCACACCAACACGGACCGTGGAACCCAGCCCGACCCCGACCCCGGACGGCGGGCCGACGCTGGCGCCCACAATCCCGCCCGCCGGTGAGACGGCTCCCCCTGCCCCAAACCCCTGTCCCCCGGGGCAGGTCTGCCCGTGAGCGCGCTGCCCGAGGGCTATTCCACCTTCAGGCCCAGGACCGAGGGGTCGCCCGGCGGGTAGCGGAGGTCGAGCGATTCGAGCTTCTCCACCAGGGCGCGGGCGACGACGATGTCGCGGTACCACTTCTTGTTGGCCGGGACGACGTGCCACGGGGCGGTCTTCGTGTTGCAGCGTTCGATCGCGTCGTCGAACGCCTCGATGTATTCGTCCCAGAGCTTGCGGTCGTCGAGGTCGCCGAGCCGGAACTTCCACTGCTTGCGGGGGTTGTCGATGCGCTCCTGCAGCCGTTCGCGCTGTTCGCCCTTCGAAATCACCAGGAAGAACTTCATCACGATCGTGCCGTTGCGGACCAGGTAGTCCTCGAACTCGTTGATGTCCTGGTAGCGGCGCTGCCAGGCCTCCTTCGAGGCGATGTTCTTGACGCGCTCGACCAGGACGGATTCGTAGTAGGAGCGGTTGAAGATCTTAATGTGGCCCCTCTCGGGCAACTGCTTCTTGTAGCGCCAGAGGTAGTCGTGAGCGAGCTCCTCCGGTGTCGGCACCTTGAAGCTGGCGACCTGGAGGCCGATCGGGCCGACTTCCTGGAAGACGCTGTTGATGGTGCTGTCCTTGCCGGCCGTGTCGATGCCCTGGAGGACGACCAGCATGGCGTAGCGCTCGTCGGCATAGAGCCTGTCCTGGAGGTCGTTGATGCGGATGCGCAGGCCGGCGATCTCGGCTTCCGCCTCCTCCTTCGAGTAGCCGTTTGTTTCGTCGGGGTCGAGGGCCCGAAGGTCGAACTTCTTGCCGAACTCGGGGATGTGCGGGTGGCCGTCCTTCATGCCTGGCTCTTCCGGGCGGCGCGGCGGGCCTTCTGGGCTTCGGGGAGCGCGTCTTCGAAGTAGTCCTTCCAATCGGGGTCGGGCGTTTCGCAGCTGGCCTTCGGGACGAACACCGAGCGTTCGACCAGCTCCATCTTGTGGATGTAGCGCGGGCAGTTCGGAAAGACCTCCTCGGCGGTGACACGGACGACGAACTGGGCTTCGGGCCACTCGGATTTCAGCGGGTCTTCGAAGTCGATGGTGGCGGTGCCGTTGACGCGCACGCGCCACTGGTTCTGGAAGTCGATGAAGAGGAGGCCGACCTTCCCGGTCTCCAGGATGTTGCCGCCGGTCATGTACTGGCCGTTGCCGTCGTAGTTGGGGAAGGCGATGGTGTGGTCGTCGACGACGCGGACGAACCCGGGCTCGCCACCCTTGTAGGAACAGTCGAGGCCGCCGTTGGCGCCCTGGGTAGCGATGAAGAACATGTCCATGCGCTCGATGAAGGCGCGGTCGCCGTCGCTCAAGGTGGCGTGGAGGGTGGTGCGGGTGATGGCGTCGGCCAGGCGGCGCGTATCGAAGCGGTCCTGGATATCGCGGGCGCCGTGCCCGTGCTCGAACGAGGTGGCCATTGGTGCGTCTCCTTGCCCCGGCCGCGTGGAGCGGCTCTACTGTGCGCACGAATCTTACTCCGCAGGAGACGCTCCCATGCCCAGCCGCCGCTCAGCAATCGCCTTCACGCCCGAGGAGCAGGACCAGTTCCTGAACGATGGGTGGACGATCCAGATCGCGTCCATCGGCCCGAAGGGGTACCCGCACCTGGTGGCCATGTGGTACGTGCTCATCGACGGGGACGTGCACTTCACCACGTTCGCGAAGAGCCAGAAGGTGCTGAACCTGCGCCGCAATCCGAAGATGACGTGCATGCTGGAGGCCGGGAAGGCCTACGCGGAGCTGCGCGGGCTGGTGATCGAAGGCGACGCGGAGATCATCGAGGACACGCCGTTCTGCGCGAAGGTGATGGGGATGGTGGGGGCGAAGTACAACGGCATCCCGGCGCCGACGGACACCCCGGAGGCCGCGCTCAAGGTGGCCAGCAAGCGGGTGGTCATCCGGGTGAAGCCGGTGGACGTGTACAGCTGGGACCACCGCAAGCTGGGCGGGAAGTACTGAGGGGGCGGCGAACGACCGGTAGTGGGCCGGTTTGGACACAACGCCAGAGCGTTCGCCGAGCGGACCGCCCTTGCCCCGGGACTCTAAGGCTGAAGGCACGGGCGCTGAGCTCACGCCTCAGTAAGCTGCGGCGAGACGATGGGCATGACGGGAATCGGAGCGATAGATTCCTCGTAGACGGCCACTTTCTCGGTAAGCAGCTTCGCCAGCACCTTCATGTGCTGCGGCGACATGATGACGCGTGCCTGTTGTTCGATGACAATCGCCTCCGGGCTAGATGCGCGCATCTGGCCTATCGTCAAGGTGAAGTCGTACACGGAAGTGAGGACGTCCACCGAGTTGCAGTAGTACGTCTGCATCGTCGGCGCCTCGACTTTGGTCGCGGTTGTCACCTCCGTTACAGTGCGGTCGCTTGGTGTGATCTGACCTTCGGTCACCGTTAGCCTCCTGCCGCTATCTGGTAGTCGTTGGCCGCTTCTTCGACTTTGGTTGTCGTGGCCGGCACTCGACGAATGGCGACCACCGGGCTGTCGCTGAACGCGAGCGGGAGCTGGCTTGAGGCGAAACCGGCGTGGGTCACGCCGGTCGTGCTGGCCGGCTCGACGCGGCCTGCCGTGGTGCCGCTGGCGGCCAGCGGAGTCAAGTGCAACTCGGTGTCGTTCTCAAAACTTGCCGGAACCAGATCGGCGGGGGAAATTCTGGTTGTGTAGTCAACCAGCTGGCTGAACGGGACAAACCGGACAACGAGGGCGACATCGAATGCGGAGGCGAGCCGCTTTAGCGTCTGGAGCGAATACTGGCCATAGTCTTCGTCCTCTAGACGAGCAACGTTCGGCTGGCTGATATCCAGTCGTCGGGCAAGCTCGCTCTGGGTCCATTTGCGAGCGTCGCGCATCGCTCGGATCTGTGTTGCGATTCCCCGCTTGATATGCTGTTCGACGTACGCGTCGCGATAGCCTTTACGAACCAGCGACTGAATCGTCTGCTGCCGTCTCCGAAGTGTCGTGAGGAACCACATGCTTCTTTCCCTCCTTTCCCCTAACGAGTTCGGCTCGCTCGGCAGCTGTTCCCGGCGCGGAGGCCGGGACGAATCGATCCCCGATCTCCTTCGCGGCCACCAGAAAAGTAAGGTCGCGGTCGCCGGGGCCAGGCCCGTAGCAAAATAGAACGCGCCATTGAACTCTGTCCTCCTTAAACCTCAACTCGTACACGTCCGGGTAGCCTGAGATTGTGCCTACCAACGGCCGTTGGAGCGGCGGTGGTATTCCACTCAGGATATCCACCTTCGCGTCAAAAGCCGCTCGGACGTTGTCGGATGCAGCTGCGCGCCACTCCCTGACTTCGTTGGCCCCTCGAAGATCGATGAAGTCATAGAAGTTCCACACAGACCATGCCTTCCCGAACTATATCAGAAATTTGGTATAGCAAACCAAGAGAGCGCCACCAATTCTAGTATCGGCCGAGACCCCTTCCATATGGGTGGAAGGTTCACCTGGGTCTCAAGGGGCGTAGGGCCGCACTGGCGGCTGGTCTGGAGACACGTGTCAGGCGTGGCGGTACGATGTGGCTCTTCGAGGATTCCGAGTCCGTCTAACCGGCCTTGGCACATCTGGTACCATGGACGTGAGTCCCGCATGGTGCGGATAACAGGAGTCCTTTTCCCTTGGCCTTTGCCGACAAGCAAATCAGCTGCCGCGATTGCGGCACCATGTTCGTGTTCACCGCGGGCGAGCAGGAGTTCTACGCCAATAAGGGGCTGATGAACGAGCCCACGCGCTGCCAGTCGTGCCGGACGGCGCGCCGTTCGAGCCAGAGCACCCTCGAGCAGAACGACGGGTACGTGCGCTACGGAAACTTCGCCAGCTTCGGCGGGAAGACGCCGCGCCAGATGCACCCGGCGAGCTGTGCCGAATGCGGCCAGATGACCGAAGTCCCGTTCGTGCCGCGCGGGGAGCGGCCCGTGTACTGCAGCAACTGCTACAGCAAGATCAAGCCGCCCACGCCACGCGAAGAAGCCACCCGCTAACACGCCGCAGGGAGAGCGCATGGCCAGCGACCCACGTCTCCGGCAGCTCTCCCGCATTTACAACCGCATACTCGAAACACCAGAAGACGCCCGGGCAGCCATCGCGGCTGAACCGGGCGTCCTTGCGTCCGCGCTGTTCCACGAGGCGGCGGCCAGCGACGACGTGACGAGCATCGAGACGGGGATGGCCTACCTCGAGGGCCGCCTCGAAGAGCTCTCATCCGTTGCCGGCGACAGCACCCCCGAAATCCGCCGCCAGTTCGCCGCAAAGATCGCCACCTGGGAGACGCCGCCGTAGGCCAACAGCCAACAGTGTCAACGGCCAACAGCCAACTACCGCTTGCTGATCGCGTCGACCTCGGCGAGTTCTTCTGCGGTGAGCTTCCAGCCGCCCGCGGCGACGTTCTGGTCGATCTGCTCGGGTTTCGTGGCGCCCGCGATCACGCTGCCGACGTGCGGGAGGCTGGCGAGCCAGCCGATGGCCAGGTCGACCATGGTCTTGCCGCGCGCGCCGGCGAAGGCTTCGAGCTTGCCGAGCGTCTCGTAGTTCTTGTCGGTGAGGACGCGGGCGGCCATGGGCCCGGCGTTGGCGAGGCGGGTGCCGGCGGGGAGGTCCTGGCCCTGGCGGTACTTGCCGGTGAGGAAGCCGCTGGCGAGCGGGAAGAACGGGAGGATTTGGAGGCCGTAGGCGTTGCAGGCCGGGACGAGCTCAGCCTCGATCCGGCGGTCGAGCAGGTTGTACTCGTTCTGGGCGCTGATGAAGGGCGTGAGATGGGCCTGCTTCGCGACGTAGTGGGCTTCGGCCGCCTGCCAGCCGGCGAAGTTCGAGTTGCCGATGTAGCGCACCTTGCCGGCGCGGACCAGGTCATCGAGCGCGCGAAGCGTTTCTTCCATCGGGGTCTCGGGGTCGGGGCGGTGCATCTGGTAGAGGTCGATGTAGTCGGTATCGAGGCGCCGGAGCGAGTCCTCGACGGCGGACATGATGTACTTGCGGGAGCCGCCGCTCTTGTGGGGGCCTTCGCCCATCTTCATGCCGAACTTGGTGGCGATGACGACATCCTGGCGGTGGCCCTTAAGGAGCTTGCCGAGGAACTCCTCGGAGCGGCCCTGGCCGCCGTAGACGTCGGCGGTATCGAAGAGGGTGATGCCGGCTTCGAGGGCCTGGTGGACGACCGCCTTCGACTGGTCGAAGTCGCAGCGCATGCCGAAGTTGTTGCAGCCAAGGCCGACGACGGAAACCTGGAGGCCGGACCGGCCGAGGTGGCGGTATTCCACGAGAGTGCTCCTGAGGGTGGGGTGTGCGGGTCAGTATAGCGATGAAACGTGACGTGGACGTGAAGGTAAGAAAATAGTGCCCGGGCTGCGGCAAATCAGGTTTGTGAGAGGATTTTTCCTGCTAGTCTACCGGGATGGCTCGTTACGCCGAGGTCCCTGCTCCCAAGCGCACGAGCGCGTTTTCGTCTCTGCAGCACCAACAGTTCCGCTGGCTATATGCGAGCAACATCGCCTTCTTTTTCGCGATGAACGGCCAGTTCGTGGTTCGTTCGTACCTGGCCTACGACCTGACGAAGAGCGAGTTCGCCCTCGGCCTCATCAACCTGGTGGTTGCTATCCCGATGCTGGTGGTATCGCCGTTCGGTGGGGTGATCGCAGACCGGGTGGAGAAGCGGCGGCTGATCATGGCGGGCCAGGCGGTGCTCGTCCTCAACGAGCTCGCCATCCTCGTGCTCTTGCTGACCGATACGCTCCAGTTCTGGCACATGCTGGTGGCCGTGTTCTTCATGGGGTGCACGTTCCCGTTCATCATGCCGGCCCGGCAGGCAATCGTGGTCAGCATCGTGGGGCGGCAGGGGCTGGCGAACGCGATGGCGCTGCAGATGGGCGGGATGAACGCGGCGCGGGTGGTGGGCCCGGTGCTCGCGGGCTTCATCATCGCGCTCGCGGGGGTGCGCTGGGTCTACGTGGTAGCCGTGGCGATGTATGCGTTGGCCCTGTTCTCGATGTCGCGCGTCTCGAAGTCGCCGCCAGTCGAGGGGATGGGGAAGAAGCCGGTGCTTTCGGAGCTCTGGGGCGGTATGCGGTACGTGGCGGGCGACCCACCGGTGCGCGCCCTCATGATCCTGAGCATCGTGCCGATCCTGCTGGCGATGCCGTTCCAGGCACTGCTGGTGGTGTTCGCCGAGGACATCTGGCACAAGGGGTCGAGCGGGCTGGGGCTGTTGCAGGCGGCAGCAGGTATCGGCGGCATCATGGGGTCGTTCTTTGTGGCCTGGCGGGGCGATACGCCGCGCAAGCTGCGGATGATGATGACGAGCCTGCTGGCGTTCGCGGGCGGGCTGTTCCTGTTCGCGATCAGCCCGTGGTTCCTGCTGGCCCTGCCGCTGGTGCTCCTCGCGGACGTGTTCGCAAGCACGTTCGTGACGGTGAACAACACGGCGATCCAGCTGCTCATCCCGGACGAGGTCCGGGGGCGGGTGATGGCGCTGATGATGATGACGTTCGGGCTGACACCGCTGGGCACGGTGCCGGTGGCGGCGATGGCGCAGGCGTTCGGCGCGCCGACGGCGGTGGCAGTCGCCGCCGTGGTGACGGCCGGGCTTTCGGTGGCGATCTTCGCATTGAGCAAGGCGCTGCGGGGGATTGATGCGACCAGCCAGGCGGCGCTGGAGGCGGATGCGGCCGCGGCTTTCAGCACTGGGCCGGCGGCCGGCGCCGGGGAGGCTGCCTCCGCGGCGAGGTAGCTCGGCGGATCGGGTTTTCCGCTCTGGATCCGGATATGCTGCACGCCCCGGGGCTCGCCCCCGGAGGCTACCCGGAGGATCATGATGAACGCTCAGGCATTGTTGAAGGCGCAGTACGCGCAGGCGCACGGCATCATCCAGACGGCCATCGGCGACTGCGACCCGGAGACCCTGCACCATGTGGGTGAGGGTTCGACACTGGGCAACATCGCAGCGGTGTACGCGCATACGGTGTTTGCTGAGGACATGGTGGTGAATGGCATGGTCCGCGGCCAGGCGCCGGTCTACCAGGCGGGCGGATGGGCAGCCAGGGTGGACGTGCCCATGCCCCAGAGCCCGATGCAGAACATCGACTGGGCGAAGGGCGTGACGATGGACCTGGCGAGCTTCAACGAGTACGCCAAAGCGGTCTTCGCGGCGACTGACGAGTTCATCGCCGGGGCCTCGGACGCCGACATGGACCGGATGGTCATGAACCCGATCGCGGGCAAGGAAGAGCCCGTTGGCGTGGTACTGGGGACGCTGGGGCTGTGGCACCTGCAGAGCCACCAGGGCGAAATCGCGGCCCTCAAGGGCGTCCAGGGCAAGAAGGGTCTGCCGTTTTAACTGTTCCGGAACGGTGCCAAACGGCCATCAATCGCGGGCACACCGGACGTTGCCCCACCCGGGCAGGGCGGGGAAGATCGCTGCGTGGTAAGCGATATTCGCATGGACGCCTGGCGAGCATTCCTCGAAGCGCATGCACATGTGATACGGCTGCTCGAGGCGGATTTGGAGGCCGAGAAGGCGCTCCCCCTGACGTGGTACGACGTCCTGGTCCACCTCGAAGAGGCGGACAACCACCGCCTGCGGATGACCGAACTCGCCGACCGCGTGCTGCTGAGTAAGAGCGGGCTGACGCGGCTGGTGGACCGGATGTGCGAGTCGGGGCTGGTGAGCCGTTCGGCCGACGACAAGGACAAGCGGGGCCGCTGGGTGAGCCTGGAGCCGGCGGGACTGCACCGGCTGCACGACGCAGCCCCCGTGCACATGCGGGGCATCCAGGAATACTTCTCGGATCGGCTGAGCGACAGCGAGGCCGTGGCTATCGCCGGGCCGCTGCGGCGGATCGCCGAGATGGCGCGGGAGCGGAACGCCTGACGCGTATCCGGGCCGGGCGCCCGGGGCACTGGCGGCGGGCCAGACCTCGGGCGTAGCATTCCAGCCGCAACCCAACCTCGGAGAGAACGCCATGCCATTCATCGAAGTGGGCGCCACCGACATTTACTACGTCGAGGAAGGGAAGGGGCAGCCGCTGGTCTTCCTCCACGGCATGAGCTCGTGCGGCGAGGCCTGGTTCCAGCAGTTCGCCCACTTCAGCGACCGCTACCGTTGCATCGCCTACGACAGCGTGAACCACGGGCATTCGAGCAACAGCCCGCGCGACGAAGACGAGCCGAACCGGGCGGACGAGCTCGAAGGGTTCCTCGCGGCGATGGGCATCGAGCGGCCGATCCTTGCCGGCAACTCGATGGGGGCCAACACGATCCTCCGCTGGGCGGTACGCCACCCGGGCGAGGCGAAGGCGCTCATCCCCTCGGGCATGGGTGTACCGCCCGGCGATGGCCCCGCGCCGCGCATCGCGGCTGAGCCGCTCGACAACGAGACGCTCTTCCTGCCAATCGGCGATTCGCTGACGGACGGGTTCAAGGCGGCCCAGCCGCGGATGTACGAGCGCTACCTGCGCATCCGCTCGACGGCGACGCGGCTGGAGGCGCTGCGCCACCCGCGGAAGGCGACGCGCGGGCTGCTGGGCGACCCCGCGGAGATGGCGGCCGGGGTGCCGAAGATCACCTCGCCGATGCTGGTGGTCGTCGGCGGGCTCGATCGGCTGGTGCCGTGGGCTGAGCATCTGCACCAGCTGGTGCCCGGTTCGGAGTACCACGTCATCGAGGGGGCGCCGCACAACGTGTATTACGAAGCCGCTGCTGCCTACAACACCCGGCTGGACGCCTTCCTGGCAAAGGTGGGGTAAGGCGTCCGGCCGGGCGGGGCCGAGTGCCGATGCGCCAGAGGTTGACATACCCGTAGAATGTCGGATGCCGAGGGGCAGCGTGTGCCCGCCGGGCAGGGAAACAGCGGAAGACGTCGGAACGGTTTACGGACAGCCTGCTGCGTGGGCTGGCCGGCACAGTGCCCCTGGAGTGCCCCCCATGGCAAAGTTCCTTGGCGTCTTTTTCGCGCTGCTGCTCGCAAGTGCGTTCGCGGTCCAGAAGGATTCCGGTGCCATCGCGGCCCGCCCGGCATCGCCGGTGGTGCCCGGGCGGTACATCGTTGTGCTGCAGCCCGGAGTCGATGCGGCGAGCGTGGCCATCGGGCACGGCGCCATCCCGGAGCAGGCATACAGCCACGCGCTGAGCGGGTTCGCGGGGCAGCTTTCGCCGCGCCAGGTCGGGGCGCTGCGGGCCGACGCGCGCGTGCTCTCGATCGAAGCAGACCAGGTGGTGTCGATCGCCGACCAGGCGACTCCCACTGGTATCCAGCGGATCTTTGCGCCCGGAAACGGGGCCATCGATATCGACGGCGCGGACGACTGGCGGGTCGATGTCGATGTGGCCGTGATCGACACCGGTATCGACGCGGGCCACCCGGACCTGAACGTGGTCAACAGCGCCAACTGCTCGGGCGGCGCGCCCTGGAAATCGAGTTGCGGCAGCGGCGGGTCCGACGACAATGGCCACGGGACGCACGTCGCCGGCACGATCGGCGCGCTCGACAACGGCATCGGCGTGGTGGGCGTAGCGCCCGGGGCGCGGCTGTGGTCCGTGAAGGTGCTCAACAGCCAGGGCAGCGGCTACATGTCGTGGATCGTCGCGGGGATTGACTACGTTGCGGCGAACGCCGCCTCCATCGAGGTCGCGAACATGAGCCTGGGCTGCGAGTGCGCGAGCGCGGCCATGAACACGGCCATCAGCAACGCCGTCTCGGAGGGCGTTGTGTTTGTTGTGGCCGCCGGCAACAACGGCAAGGACGCCGGCACGTTCAGCCCGGCGAACCACCCGGACGTCATCACCGTCTCCGCGCTGGCAGACTTCGACGGGCTGCCGGGTGGCCTCGGCAGCCCGACTTGCTGGACGGACCAGGACGACACCCTGGCGGACTTCAGCAACTACGGCGCGAGCGTCGAGATTGCGGCACCGGGCGTCTGCATTCTTTCGACCGTGCCGGGCGGCTACGCCACCTACAGCGGGACGAGCATGGCCTCGCCGCACGTTGCCGGCGCGGCGGCGTTGCTGGCAAGCATGAGCAAGCCGGCGAACAAGACCCAGGCCCTCGCGGTCCGCAGCGCGCTGATTGGCGCGGGCAACTTGAACTGGACCGACGACTCGAACGACGGCTTCAAGGAGCCGCTGCTCGATGTCTCGAACACGACTGTCTTCAACCCGGTGATGGTTCCCGGGAGCGGTGGCGGCGGCGGCAACGCTGCGCCGACGGCCAACAACGTGTCAGTGAGCACGGATGCGGGCGCCGCGGCAATTGTGGCTCTCAGCGGTTCGGACGCGGAGACCTGCGATCTGACCTTCTCCATCGTGACGGGTCCAGCGAACGGCACGCTCAGCGGCATCACCAGCAACGGCTGCACACCGGGCA
>PQAO01000012.1 GCA_003104995.1 Dehalococcoidia bacterium | reverse complement strand
GCGCCATCCCTGGCGCGCCTCGGCTACCAGCGGCTACCACGATCGGAGGCGTTGCGAGGTACAGGCGACTCCCCGGGGGGTTACGGCGTTCGAGGGAGCAACATCCCGGCGCGCCATCCCTGGCGCGCCTCGGATTCATTCGTGTGGTCGGCCTTCGACTTCGCCCTCGCAGATCCCACGCTGCTCGCCTCCTGGCTGCAAGGTCACCTCGCCCCAGAGCCGTTCTCGACGCGAAGGTAGTCCCGCCCCCTACTCCACCTCCACCCCCGCGAACGCTTCGTCCACCAGGTGGTGCACCTCCTCGTCGGCAAGGCTGGTCACGCGGCCGTCGTCGTACTCGCGCATCACCAGGTCCAGCATCCGCATCAGCCGCGGGTCGCGCTTCTCCAGGCCCGCCGCCTCGGCCGGACGATGCTTCTGCATCCACATCAGCAGCCCTGCCGCGCCGCTCTTGTCCGTGATCGCCACCCCCGGCGGCCGGTTCAGCAGCCGGGTCGTATCGAACGGGTTGTAAATCTCCTCGTCCTTGATCATCCCGTCCGCGTGGATCCCCGCACGGGTCACGTTGAAGTTGTCGCCGACGAACGGCAGCCGCTGGTCCACCACCTCGCCGATCTCCCGGTAGTAGTCCGCGATCTCACTGATCACCATCGTGTCCATCCCGTGCGTCTCGCCGGTCAGCCCGATGAGCCAGAACACCAGCGCCTCGATCGGCGTGTTCCCGCTCCGCTCGCCGATGCCCAGCAGCGTGCCGTTGTTCGAGCTCGCCCCGTACAGCCACGCCGCCACTGCGTTCGGGATGATCGCGTTCAGGTCGTTCTGCCCGTGGAACTCCAGCGCTTCCGAGGGCACGCCGCCCTCGGTCTTCAGCAGGTGCGTCAGCCGGGGGATACCGCGCGGCAGCGCCGCGTGCGGGTCGGGCACGCCCACGCCCATCGTGTCGGGGTACCGCACCTTCACCTGGATCCCAGCCTGCCTTCCCCGCTCCATCAACGCCTGCACGAAGGGCAGCACGACGCCGTGGAAGTCCGCCCGCGTGCTGTCCTCGATGTGGCAGCGCGGCACCACCCCATCGGCCAGTGCCGCGTCGACCACCTCCAGGTAGCCCGCGACCACCGCTTCGCGCGTCGAGTTCAGCTTCTTGAAGATGTGGTAGTCCGAGATCGAGGTGAGGATGCCGGTCTCCTGCAGGCCGGCTGAACGCACGAGCTGATAGTCCGCCATCGTCCCGCGGATCCACCCGGTGATCTCGGGGAAGCGGTACCCCAGCTCCTGGCAGCGCTCCACGGCTTGGCGGTCCTTCTTTGTATACAGAAAGAACTCCGACTGCCGGATCATGCCCCCCGTGCCGCCCAGGCGGTGCAGCAGCTCGTACAGGTGGACGATCTGCTCGACCGTGTACGGCGCCCGGCTCTGCTGCCCGTCGCGAAAGGTCGTGTCGGTCATCCAGATGCGCTCCGGCGGGTCCAGGGGCGCCGGTTCAGGTTCGAACTGGACCAGGGGCGGCATGGTGTAGGGGAATGAGTCCCGGAAGTAGTCGGGCCCGTCCTTCGAAGTGTGAGCGCCCGGGGTCGTGTAGTTCAGCCAGCCTGCTGTCATTGTCCTGTGGTCCTCCGTCCAGGAGTTGATGATTGTATACAATCACACGGCCGACTCGGCGACTACTCCCCAAATGCCAATATCGCGGGGCCGAGCCATAGCCGTGGCCAGTAGTCACCCGTGCTAAGGTGGTTCCATGGGAGGCACGGACCCCGAACGCGTCGCACTCGTCCACGCCAGCCAGCCCGAGTACACCGAGGGCCAGGTCCGCGACCGCCGCGCCTCTACCCGGGCCCTCCTCCGCTGGGAGACGATCCTCATCCTTGCCGGCGTCGGCGCGCTGGTCGCTGTCTTCGTCGGCAGCATCGCATGGCGCATCTTCACCTGATCCACCCCGCGCCCATGGATCGGTGGCTCGACATCGGTGGTAGGCTCATACCCATGTGGCCCTTTCACCGGATGCCCAACGACGAACTGCACACCTCCCACCTCGAGTTTGCCGAGAGCCAGGCGCGAGACCGGCGCAACGCCACCGGCCGCACGTTGCGCTGGGAGACGATCCTCATCCTCGCCGGCCTTGGCGCGCTGGTCGCCGTCTCCCTCGGCAGCGTCGCCTGGCGCGCCATCTCCTGACCGCCATTTGCTTCTAGTCCACATCGGCTCCCGGCCTGCTACTGTTCTGCCATGGCCCTCCCCCACCTCGTCATCACCATGGGCGACCCCTCCGGTATCGGTCCCGAGGTCGTCGCCAAGGCCCTGGCTGACCCCGAAGTCCACCGCCTCGCCCGCCTCACCGTCGTCGGCGATGGGTCGCTCCTTCGCCGCTGGGCGGTTGCCCACCTCGAAGTCCCCGTCTTCGAAACCGTGCCTGCACCGCTGAACGGCTACCCCGTGGGCGTGGTCTCCGTCGAATCCGCCCGCGCGGCTCACGGCTGGATCGAACACGCCGCCCGCATGTGCCTCGCCGGCGAGGCCGACGGCATGGTCACCGCCCCGGTGAATAAGGAAGCCTTCCAGCTTGCCGGCATCGCCGATACCGGCCACCAGGAGGTCCTCCAGCGCCTCAGCGGCGCGCCCTACGTGGCCACCATGCTCGTCTCGGGCAACCTCCGCTGCATGCATCTCTCCACCCATAAGCCGCTCCGCGAAGCCTGCGCGTTCGTCACCCGCGCGAACGTCCTCCGCGCTGTCGAATTGACCCACCAGCACTTCGTCCGCTGGGGTTTCGAGCGTCCCCGCGTCGCTGTCGCCGCACTCAATCCTCACGCCAGCGACAACGGCCTCATTGGACGCGAGGAGCTCGACGAGATCGCGCCCGCCATCGCCGATGCCCGGGCACGTGGGATCGACGCGACCGGTCCCCACCCGGCCGACTCGGTCTTCAACCACGCAATCGCCGGCCGCTACGACGTGGTGGTCGTCATGTACCACGACCAGGGCCACATCGCTATCAAAGTCCACGGCTTCGAACAGAGCGTCAGCGTCAACCTCGGCCTCCCCTTCGTCCGCACCTCGGTCGACCACGGCACCGCCTTCGACATCGCCAGCCAGGGCATCGCCGACGCCACGAGCATGGTCGAAGCCATCCGACTCGCGGCCGCACTCGCCACAGGTTCGCGCCTCGCCTGACGTCTTGTATGGCCGGTGCCCTACGTACTACCCTACATGCATGAAGAAGACGAGCGTCTACCTGTCCGACGAGGATCGGGCGCGGCTTGCCCGGCTCGCCGAGCGCGAGGGCAAGTCGCAGGCGCTTGTCCTGCGCGAAGCCCTCGCGATGTACGATGCCTCTCGCCCGGACCGCAACTTTGAGATCTTCAGCATCGAGGTGGATCCGGAGGCGCCCGGCCTCCCGCGCTTCGAAACTGCTCAAGAGTTCCAGGACTGGCTCGATACCGAGGGGCTCAAGTGCTTCGGCGCCGACAGCCTCGGAGATGAGCCTCTCTCGTGACGCTCGTTGTTGACACGGGCCCGATTCTCGCGCAGATCGAGCCCGCCGACCCGCCTGCCCGGGACGCCGCCAGGGTGCTGGCAGCCGAACGGTCGACCCCGATCATGCCGCTTACGGTGGCTGCCGAGCTCGATTACATGCTGACGGCCCGCGGCGGGCCATCTGCCAATCGGTCGCTCCTCCGCGATCTCGCGGCCAACCGCTTCATCGTCCCTGGGCTCGAACCCGAGGACTTCGCGACGATCCAGGCGCTCAACGAACGGTACCGTGACCTCAGTGCCGGCCTCGCCGACCTCTCCATCGTGATCCTCGCCGCGCGTTACAGGACCAACCGCATCCTCACCTTCGACCAGCGCCACTTCCGCCTCATCCAGCCCCTCCAGGGCGGTACGTTCACCCTGCTTCCCTTCGATGAACCAGCATCCTGACATCTGGTACAATCCCCGGGTGCCCAGGCAATTCGCTCTCCCGGTGATACCAACCCCGCGTCAATCACGCGGGGCTGCCATTTAGCGCGCCTTTCCCCTCTTGCTTCCTCGTTCGCACCTACACCGTACCCTCGTGATGGAAAGGATCTCCGCGCCATGCCAACCGACCGCGTCCAGCTCTACGACACCACCCTCCGCGATGGCTCCCAGATGGAGGGCATCTCCCTCTCCGTCGAAGATAAGATCCGGATTACGAAGAAGCTGGACGAGCTCGGCCTGGAGTGGGTTGAGGGCGGTTTTCCCGGTTCCAACCCCAAGGACGCCGAATACTTCCGCCGCCTTCGCGAGATCAACCTGCGGAACGCGAAGGTCAGCGCTTTTGGCGGCACGCGCAAACCCAATATCACCTGCGAAACCGACGCCAATATTCAGAGCATGGTCGCCGCGGAGACCCCCGGTATCACCCTGGTCGGCAAGGCGAGCATGTACCAGGTCCGCGAAATCCTCGAGACGAGCGCCGAAGAAAACCTGGCGATGATCGCCGACACGGTCTCCTACTTCAAGAAGCTCGGCAAGACCGTTTTCTTCGATGCCGAGCACTTCTTCGATGGCTTCTCCGATGACCCCGACTACTCGCTTCAGTGCCTGGCCACCGCCGCCCGTGCAGGCGCCGACGCCCTTGTCCTCTGCGATACCAACGGCGGCATCACCACCCGTTCGATGCTCGAAGCCATCGAGCGCGTTCAGCAGCGCGTGAACGATACCCGCCTCGGCATTCACCTCCACAACGACGCAGGACTTGCCGTCGCCAACTCGCTCCACGCGGTCGAAGCCGGTGTCTGGCAGATCCAGGGCTGCGTCAACGGCTACGGCGAACGCTGCGGCAACGCCGATATCCTCACCATCCTGGCTAACCTCAAGGTGAAGATGGGCATCAACGTCGTCGAAGACGAGCAGCTCGCCCGCCTCACCGAGGTCTCGAACTACGTCTCCGAGCTCGCCAACATGGTCCCGAACGCACAGGCGCCTTACGTCGGCGCCTCCGCCTTCGCCCACAAGGCCGGGTACCACGTCGCCGGCATGATGAAGGACGAGCGCGCCTACCAGCACATCGCCCCGGCGCTCGTTGGGAACTCCTCTCGCGTCCTCGTCTCCGAACTCTCCGGCCAGCGCAACCTCGTCATGAAGCTCCAGGAGATGGGCATCGACTTCCCTCTCACCCAGGACGAGATCAAGAAACTTCTCGAAGTCGTCAAGGAAAAGGAGAGCCAGGGGTACCAGTACGAAGGCGCCGAGGCCAGCTTCGAAATGCTCGTCCGCCGGAGCCTCCCCGGCTACAAGCCCCCATTCGAGCTCGAGGACTTCGTCATCGTCGAACGCCGCCGGCGCAGCCGCTCCACTGACGAAGAGAACGAGATGCTTGCCGAGGCCATGGTCAAGGTCACCATCAACGGCAAGTTGATGCACACCGCGCACGAAGGCAACGGCCCGGTCAACGCGCTCGATGGCGCCACCCGGAAGGCTCTCGCTGAAGAATTTCCCCGGCTGGAAGACGTCAAGCTGGTGGACTACAAGGTCCGTATCCTCGACAGCCAGTCGGCCACCGGGGCCCGCGTGCGCGTCCTCATCGAGAGCACCGACGGCAACCGCTACTGGACCACCGTCGGCTCCTCGACGGACATCATCGAGGCCTCCTGGTTGGCACTCGCTGACGCCCTCGAGTTCGCGCTCAACGTCGAGCGCTGACGCGCCCGCTGGGCTACGCTTGCCACCATGATCCTCATCCTGTTCGGCGCCAACGAGCTCGCCATGCGCCGCCGTCTCCAGGAACTCAAGGATGAGGCGGATGGCGGCACCGGCATGCTCCTCACCAACCTCATCGAAGTCGATGGCCGCGATGCGAAGCCCCACGAAGTCCTCGGCCCGGCGATGTCGCCGCCGTTCCTTGCGCCCAGGCGCCTCGTGCTCGTCGAACACCTGCTTGAGCGCTTCGAGGTGCGTGGCGGCCCTCGCGGCGCCCGTGCCCTCGGGCCCTGGGACCAGTTCGCCACCGACCTCGCCGCGGGCATCCCGGAAAGCACCACCCTCGTCTTCCTCGGCCAGCCTTTCCTTGCCCAGGGCCAGCCCCGCTTCGTCACGAAGTCCAACCCGCTGGTCGCGCGCCTCGGAACCGTGCCCGGCGCGATCGTCGAAGAGCACCCGGAGATCAAGGGCAAGGAGCTCGAACGCTACATCCGCGAGGAGGCAAATTTCCGCGGCATCCGCTTCCACGCCGGCCAGGTCCCGCGCGAGAAGCTCGAACCCTGGGAAGAGCTCCCTCCGGAGACTGACCCCGCCGCCGTGATTGCCAGCATCCTCCAGGGCGACACCCTGCTTATCGCGAACGAGCTCGACAAGCTCGCCCTGTGGTCGAACGGCGCCCCGGTCGATGCGCTCGATGTCCAGCGCGTCTGTGCCGGCGACCGTGAACCCAACCGCTTCAACCTGGTCGATGCTCTCATGGATGGCGACCTCGCCACGGCCCTCGAAATGCTCGCCCGGATCAAGCGCGACGGCGAGAACCTCCAGGCCCTCCTTGCCACCATCACGGACCGCTACCGTGTCCTCGCCCAGCTCGTCGACCTGCTGGAGCAGGGCGCGCCAGACGACGACATAAGCCGAGTCCTGGGTAACGCCGGCAAGTATGAGCGCCTTCGCCGCGCTGCCATCGATCGCGCCCGCCGCCACGGTTCCGGAAAGATCCGGCTCGCCTACCAGGCCCTGGTCGAGGCCGACCGAACCAACAAGCTCGGCGAGGTCGATGAAGAACTCACCGTCGAGATCCTGATGATGAAACTCTGCGCCCTCGCCCCCTCCGCAGCCGCTCCCCGCCGCTGACCAGGGGTTACTTGGAGCTCCACCCCTGCCAGATCGGGTTGTAGCAGGCCACGCGGTGGGTCGCCCCCTCCGGTTGCATCAACCCCGGAGGCTCCGTGTTCCGGCAAACGTTCATCGCCTTCCCGCACCGGGGGATGAACGCGCACCGTTCCGCCCGTTCCGCCATCTCCGGTGGATGGCCCGGGATCTGGCGCAGGTGCCTCTGGGCACCGTCCACTCGCGGCAGGGTCCCCAGGAGCGCGTGCGTGTACGGGTGCAGCGGCGACTTCAGCATCTCCCGCACCCCGCCCGATTCCACCACCCGCCCCGCGTACATCACGGCCACGTCATCGGCCATCTGGGCCACTACCCCGAAGTCGTGCGTGATCAGCAGGATCGCCGTGCCTTTTTCCCGGCGAAGCTGGTCCAACTGGTAGAGGATCTGCGCCTGAACGGTCACGTCGAGTGCGCTCGTCGGTTCGTCGGCGACGATCACCTCCGGGTTCAGTGCCGTCGCGATCCCGATCATGACTCGTTGGCACATCCCGCCCGAAAGCTGAAATGGATACGACTTCGCGATCCGTGTCGGCTCAGCCAGCCCCACCTCCCGCAGCACGTCAATCGCCCGCGCCTTCGCTTCCTTCTTCCCGATTTCCAGGTGGCTGGTCAGCATCTCCGCCACCTGCGTGCCAATGTCGATGACCGGGTTCAACCCGGCTACCGGGTCCTGGAAGATCATCGCGATGCGCCGGCCTCGCAGCGGCCGCAGTGCCCGGTCCTCCAGGGCGAGCAGGTCCGTCCCGTCGAACAGCACCTGGCCCGATAGCACGTCCGCTTCCTGCGGGAGCAGCCGCAGGATCGACATCCCGACCGTCGACTTCCCGCTCCCGGACTCGCCCACCAGCGTCAGGATCTGGCCCCGCTCCAGGTCAAACGACACGTCGTCGACCGCGTACGTCATCGACTCACGGGTGCGGTAGCGGATGCTGAGGTTGCGGACGCTGATGACCGGCTCGGACATGTGAAATCCCAACAAGGCGTGCCCGCCCCGTGTTCGTGGAAGTTCAGGTCAGTCTAATCGCTTGGGCGAAAAGAGGAGATGAACTTGCCCTGGATCTCTACGTTCTCGGCTGATGTGTAGATCGGCTGCATCGTGCTGTTCGCCGGCTGCAAGCGCACGCGATCCCCTTCGTGGTAGATCCGCTTGAGCGTCACTTCCTCGCGATCCTTCAGCCAGACGGCGACCTTGTCGCCATCGACGGCCGACCGTGCCGGCTCCAGGAACACGATGTCCCCGTCGTCGATGAGGTCCTCGATCATCGAGGTGCCCTTCACCCGCAGTGCGAACACATTCGTCTTCCCGCGGACCATGTCTTCGGTCACGGCGACCATGTCCTGGGTGTCGTTCCCGAACCGGTCGCTCGTGGGCACCGGGATCGGCTGCCCGGCCGCGATCGAACCCAGCACCGGGATCTCAACGATGCGCGCGCGCCGCCCACGCGCGCCGAGGATCTCGATCCCGCGCGAGATCTCCCGGTCCCGCCGGATGTACCCTTTGTCTTCCAGCTTCCGGAGGTTGTAGTCCACCACCGACGTGCTGCTGATGGCGCAGCCCTCCTGGATGTCCCGGATGCTCGGCGGGTAATCCTTCTCTTCGATGAACGAGCGCAGGAAGTCGAGGATCTGGTCTTGTTTCGGAGAGAGATCTTTCATTCGTTAGGCGCCTTTCGAACGCATGTTCGCGCCGAACGTTAGCAAACGCAAGTGGTTATCGTCAAACGCGTTCCGAACACGTCCATCGCAGTCTCGAGATTCGGGCAGCGAGTTGCAGGACGCTACCCATCTCGGCCACGATAAGTTGCTTGCAACTCGCGACTCGCGGCTCGGACTCGAAGCTCAATATGCCTACTGCTCTCGTAATCGCCGCCCATCCTGACGATGGGGAGTTCGGATGCGCCGGCTACGCCGCCCGCCTCGCTTCCCAGGGCTGGGACGTGTACTTCCTCGTCACCACCAACGGCGCCAAGGGCACCGAAGACCGCGCCATGCCCCGTGAGCGCCTCATCGCGCAACGCGTCGAAGAGCAGCGCGAGGCCTGCCGCCGCCTCGGCGTGCGGGATGTCTTCTTTCTCGGTTTCGAAGACGGTGAACTCGCCTACACGCGCGAGCTCGTGGAACGCATCGTCTGGCACCTCCGCTCGCTTCGTCCCCAAACGGTCCTTACTCACGACCCCACGGACATCATCATCCGGGACAGTTTCATCAACCACCCCGACCACCGCGCCACGGGCACCGCCGCCCTCGACGCGGTCTACCCCACTGCCCGGGACCACCTCAACTTCCCCGAGCACCTGGCGGCCGGCCTCGAACCGCACAAGGTGCGCGAAGTGCTGCTCTGGAACTCGAACCACCCCAACTTCGATGTCGATGTCACCGGCCTCGTCGACCTCAAGATCCACGCGCTTTCCGCACACGTCTCCCAGTTTGGCAATCAGGAAGATTTCGCCGCCTTCTCGCGCGAACGCTGGCGCAACGACGACGGCCGCTATCTCGAACGGTTCCGCCGCCTCGACCTCCAGTTCTGAGCGCTCAGGCGACGATCGCCCGCAAACCTTCGTTCCCGGCGACGATCGCCCGCCCCCGCTCCGCAAGCCCGCTGATGGTGCTCTTGTCCCGCTGCCCGAACAGCGAACCCAGCTGGCTCAGGCTCCGTCCGCGCTCCTGCAGCGCCGCCACGGACACCGCCCGGGCCTCGGCGACGGGCCCCCTGCGGGTGCGCCCCGCGATCTCGTCGACCGTCACCTGGTAGTGCCGCGCGATCCGCTCGAGCAGCTCTCGCTCCCCGATCATCCCGTTCGAAGCCTCGGCCAGCGCCACCCGCCCCAGCTCGGCGTCGAGCCGCCCGAGGTCGAGCATCCCATTGCGCTCCAGCCCCACCGCGGCATGGATCGCCCCGAGAAGCACGCGCACCGAGGGGACTTCGCAGCCCGCGATCCGGTCCGTGGCCCAGCCCGGTAGCGATGCCCGCAGCCGCCGGGCGACGCGCTCGATGAACGCCCGCCGCTCCGCGATCCGGAACGGCTCCACCCGCGCCACGATTCCCGCGGCCAGCCGCGACGCCAACCGCTCGGGCAGGTCGAGTTCGAACGGGTGCTTCTCGCTCGCCACCACCACGTGACCGCCAGCGTTGCAGACCGCGTCCATCGTGTGCACCAGTTCGTCCTGGGTCGCCTTCTTCCCCATGATCTGCTGCAGGTCGTCGATCACCAGCAGGTCGACTGCCCGCACGGCTGCCTGGAACTCGTCAGCCTTCCGGTCTCGCATCGCCCCCAGGAACCTGTTCGCAAACTCCTCGGCGCTCAGGCAGGCCACCGCGCGTCCCTGCTCCGCGGCGCGGCAGGCCAGCGCGTGCAGCAGGTGCGTCTTCCCCATTCCCGGCGCCCCAAAGAGCACCACCGGGCTGATCCGGAAATCCATCTCTTCCACCAGCGAGAGGCAGGATTGCAGCGCCAGCCTGTTGCCCTCTGCCGCCTGGTACTCCTCGAAGGTGTACGCGCAGTTCAACTGACCCATGACCGGTCCCCGCCCTGAAGACCGCCCCGGGGGCGCGTGCGCCGTGATAGCCACGCCCGGCGCCGCTGTCCCCGGCACCACGAACTCCACCGCGACCTCCGGCCCGAACACCTGTGTGGCGGCCCGCTCCACCACCACCTTCAACCGCTGGTTGAGCCACGAACACGCCATCTCCGAAGCCGCTTCCACCACCACCAACCGCTCATCCATCCGCACCGCCCGTGTCCCCCGCAACCACGCCGCGAAATTGTGCGGGTTCAACTCCAGCTCGAGCCGCCCCAGCACGCCCTGCCAGGAGCGCGCCAGTTCCCGATCGCTACACGGCACACGGTCGTCCATCGAGGGGCACACTCCTTCCTCCCGGTGGTATCCGGGCATTGCGCGGCAGGGGCCTTGCAGCGGTTGATTTGTCTCTGGTCGAAGACCCGGCCGCCCGGGTGGTCCCGGGCGCCTGCCTTCCGGCGTAGGCCGTACGGTAGCCCCGCCGGCGCTCCTTGTTCAACGCACTTATGTTCTAACTCACGCCCTTCGCACGCACTTTTCACGACCCCGCGCCCTTATGTGGGAATCCCAATCCGAGCCCCACATGTCCCCTAACAGGCAACCCGCTTTCCGTCGTCTCCAGCGCGACGAACCACAATGGCGCCCCGCCTCACGATGCCTCGCCGATCTCCCATCGCCGCAGCCGGCGGACCGCCAGGTAGACCGTCAGGGCCGTTGTAATCGTTGCCAGCGCAACCGCTTCCATCTCGCCCAGCCGCGGGTTGAACACCCGCGCGGGCACGTCGACCACCGTGTCCGCGATCCCCAGCGTGTACTGCCGCACCGAAAAAAACCGTACCCCTGCGAACAACCGCGTGATCACGCCCTCCCAGATGAACACGTAGAGCAGTCCCACGATCAGCGCCCGGCTCGTCAGCACGCTCAGCCACATGAAGAGCGCGCAATACACCAGCGCCCCCGCCACCACCGCAAGCGCGAATCCCACCAGGATGCCGTCCCGCGGTTCGCCCCACAGCGCGATGATCGTTGCGACCACCGTGGCCGCGAGTACCACCCCGGCCGTCGCCAGCCACGAAACCAGCAGCTTCGAAAGCACGATCACCCGCCGCGGGATCGGCTTGCTCAGGATGTACACCGCCGTCCCGTCCTCGAACTCCGACCCCAGTGCCGCCGTCCCGAACACCAGCGCCGCCAGCGGCAGGAACGTCCCGATGATGAGCCGCGCGTTCAGCGCCGATGCCGCCCAGCGCTGCGGCTCGTCGTTCCCTGCTACCCGGTACAGCACCGCGATCAGCACGGGTACCAGCCCGAACAGGAGGAGCAGGACCGTCCGCTTTTGCCCCAGGAGCTGCCGCGCCGTCAGCCGGATCAGCGTCCCGTTCATCGCTTCACCAGGTAGGAGAACACGCTCTCGAGCGACTCATCGGTCGGCCGCAACTCGTAGATCGAGACGCCCGCCTGCCGTGCCACGCCCGGGATAGCCAGGGTGAATGCCGCGAACTCGCCCGTCCGTACCTGCAGCAGCCCGTCCTGCAGCTCGACCCCGTACACCGACGGGTCGGCGACCAACGCCGCCGCCAGGGCCCGGTTGTCGCTCGAACGCACGTTGAACGTGTGTGGCCGGTCCGTCATCAGTTTCCGGATCTCCCGGAAGTCCCCGGAGGCCGCCAGCCGGCCAGCCACGATCACCAGCACTTCCTCCGCCAGGCGCTCCACCTCCTCCAGGATGTGCGACGAGAAGAGGATCGTCCGGCCCCGGGCCGCCATCTCGCGCAGCATCGCCATCATCTGCAGCCGCTGCCTGGGGTCGGCGCCGTTGAACGGCTCGTCCAACAACAGGATCTCAGGGTCATGCACCAGCGCTGCCGCGATCTTCACCCGCTGCTTCATACCCTTCGAATACCCGCCGGTCGCCCGGCCCGCCGCGTCCTCCAGTTCCACCATCGCGATCGCCTGCCGGGCCGCCTCTTCCGGGTTCGGGAGCCGCTGCAACTGCGCCGCCAGCAACACGAACTCATAGCCAGTCAGGAACGGGTAGACCGCCTCCCGCTCCGGCACCAGCCCGATCCGCCGGTACATCCCCGGGTTCTCCCAGGCGCTCTCCCCGAACACCCGCAGCTCCCCGGCGGACGGCTGCAGGAACCCCGAGAGCATGTGCAGCATGGTTGACTTGCCAGCCCCGTTCGGCCCCAGCAGCCCCGTGATTCCCGGGCCCAGCGCGAACGAGATGTCGTTCACCGCCACGATATTCCCATACCAGCGGCTGACGTTGATGACGGCAATCGGCGGCGCAGGCGCGCTCATGCCGCTATCCGCCCGAATCGCCGGATCACCAGCGCCGTACCCGCTGCCGCGTAGGCCGCCACCGCCGCCCCGTACCCCCACAGCGGGATCTCCGCCAGGTCCTGCACCGAATCCTGGTCTGGCTCCACGTCGAACACCCACAGGGTCGCGCCGTACACGAAGTCGAACGGGCTCAGGAGGGCTGCCGCCCGCCCCGCGCCGCCCACCTCGGCCACCAGGATCCCCGAAATCGGCCACGTCACCAGGAACCACGCCACCACCGCGATTGTCGCGTACGCCCGCCGGGACGTCTGCGCCGCGATCGCCAGCGCAACCGCCCCCATCGCCGCCGCGATTCCCACGCCGCTGATGATCGTCCGGGGCATGTCCTTCCAGTTGTCGCCCACATAGTCCGCCAGGTCCTTGCTCGCCAGACCGTTACCCACCAGCAGCAACGCCTGCGGCGCCAGCGTCAGCACCATCAACGCCGTCGCGAACGCCGCCAGCTTTGCCAGGGCATAGTCCCGCCGCTCCAGCGCTCGCGAGAAGTACAGCGACAGCGTCCGCTGGCGCATGTCCCGGCCCGTGATCTCCGGGGCGATTGCCGCGCAGAACAACGCAACCGGCACCTGCACGAACCCGAAGTAGTTCTCCGGCCGGATGATGTCCACCTCGTCCGACACGATCGCGGCGACGCCCAGCTGGATCAGCGCCGGCAGAAACGCGATCACCGTGATGATGATCGGGATGATCTTGCTCGATGCCCGCCGCCCGATCCCGAACGCCCCCCGCAGGGTGTAAACGTACAGCGACAGCACCGCGTGCTGCCGTCCGAGGCGCAACCCGTCGTACCTCCGGTACCCCAGGTCATAGATGCTCCCGGTCCGCTGGTCAGCTGGCGGCATGCGCGGTCCCCTTCTCCGTGGGCCGGAAGAGGTCCTCGAGGTTCTGCCGCCGCCGCTCCAGCCGCACCAGCCCGAACCCCAGGTCCGCGCAGCTGTCCCGGATCAGGTCGAAGGCGCGTTCATCCCCCTCCAGCGCGACCAGCACCATCCGCCCCTCCACCTCGACCCGCAACCCCCGCTCCCGGAGGTTCCCGGCCAGCACCGCCGCTTCACCCTCCACCTCCACCGCCAGCACCCCCATCGCCGCCGTGAAGTCGCCCAGCGGGCCCTGCTGCAGGAGTTGCCCCCCGTCGATCACCACCAGGTACTCGCACACCCGCTCGATCTCCCCCAGCAGGTGCGACGCCATGATGATCGAAATCCCGAACTCCTTCCCCGTCCGCCGGACCAGGTCGAGCATCTCATCCCGCCCTGCCGGGTCCAGCCCGTTCGTCGGTTCGTCCAGGAAGAGCACCCGCGGGTCGTGCACCAGCGCCTGCGCCAGCTTCACCCGCTGCTTCATCCCCGTCGAATAGCCTCGCATCTCCCGGTACCGCTCCTCGAAGAGCCCCACATGCCGCAACGTTTCGGCCGTCCGCTCCCGGGCCGCCGCCCGGGGGAGCCCGTTGATCTGGGCCATGTGCGCGACAAACTCGGTCGCGCTCACATCGCCAGGCAGGCAGTCGTGTTCCGGCATGTACCCCACATACTGCCGCAGGACGGGGCCCTCCCGGGCGATCTCATACCCGAGCACGGTCGCCTCACCGCTTGTCGGTTCCAGCAACCCCAGCAGGATCTTGATCAGGGTGCTCTTGCCCGCCCCGTTCGCCCCCACCAGCCCGGTGATGCCCGGCTCCACCACCAGGTCGAGTCCGTTCAGCGCCAGGACGGTTTCGCCGTACCGCTTTGTCAGTTGCTGCGTCTCGATGAGCGCCACCACGGCATCCTATCAGGCCTCGTGCCGTGATCGAATCGCCCGGTTAGCATGCGGCTGGCACGGCCCTCCACGTCAGCCCAACGTAAAGACCGCGAGCATTTCAGGGCCCTCCCCTGCCACTATCCGGGGCCGGGATCTGGTCACAAGGGTGTTCCTGACCGATGGTACTGAGTGATGCCACCTCTTCGCGTGCCCCGCATCCCGGGCTCCCACGCCGTCCGCATCCTCCTCGGCGCCACCTTCATCGCGGGTGTCGCCGCGGTCATGGTCGCCCGCGACCCCGCCGGCTCGGGCGCCGAGCAACAGCCTCCCGATGCCGTCCGCGCCGTCACCGATGACCAGGCCACCAGCACGAGCGCGGCCACCGGGACCGGCGGGAGTGCTCACCAGTCACTCGTGGACGGCGCCGTCGATACGGATGAGGGCGCGGTTCTCAGGCCGGACCCTGCCCAGCTCCCGGACACCACCCAGGCCGCAGCCGCGACCAGCCGTTTCGCCATGCCCCTCCGCGAATGGAGCCGCGCCACCGACCGCTACGGGGCGGCCAACCGGGGCCCGGGCCGCATCCATGGCGGCATCGACCTCGCCCTCGAGGGCCTCAGCCATTCCCCGGTCTATGCCGCCTGTACCGGCACCGTCTCCGAAGCCACCTACTCCGGCGCGTACGGCAACCACATCTTCGTGGACTGCGGCGATGGCTGGACCACCCTCTACGGCCACCTCAGCCAGACCCTCGCCGAAAAGGGCGCCGCCGTCGACAACAACGCGGTCATCGGCATCACGGGCTCGTCCGGCTATTCCACCGGCGAGCACCTCCACTTCGAGATCCGCTGGCAGGACACGCCGGTCAACCCCGAGGACTACCTGGATTTCGGCATCGCCCCGGGCACCCCGCTCTCCGACGGCCCCCTCTGGTTCCCCAACAGCAACACGCCGGTGCCTCCTCCCACCATCACCCCAACGCCCACCGACACCCCCACGCCGACCAATACTCCCACCATCACCCCGACGCCGACGATCACCCCGACGCCCACCTGGACCCCGACGCCCACCCGCACGCCCCGCCCGCCAACACGCGTCCCCACCCCGCTCCCCATCGCCCAGTAGCCACACGCCCACGGGCCCTCGGCTTCAGCCAGAGAACGGGCAGCGCCCGCAGGCGCCCCGCGTGCAGTAATCACCATGGAGCAAGAGGCCGCCCTGGAGGCGGGAGGCCGAGGTGAACGGCGGGTTGTGCTCGCCGCCAAGCCAGGACTGGAGGCGGGCCAGGCGGCCATAGGTGCCCGGCGAAGGGAGCGCGCGCCAGGCGGCCTCGACGTCCGCCACCGGGATGACGCCGGAGGCCAGGGCGACGGGGAGGATGGCGTTGACCGTCACTTCGATGGCGGTCGCCCGCCCGATGCCAGCCGCCGAGGCATCCTTCCAGGTGATTCCCGCCCCAAGCGCGGCCGGCCAGCCGGGTGTCGCGCCCTCCGGCCACCAGCGAGAGATAAGCGCGGCGGCCGACTCGAGACGCCGGCCCGGGGAAGCCATCGGCCGGAGGCCGGCCCGGCGCAGCGCGAGCGGCGCGGCCGCTCCCTTGAGCGCCGCTCCCAGCGCCATCGTGCGAGAAACTCCCGCCAGCCGGCCAGTTTCCAGCAGCAGCGCCAGGGGCAGGCGCCGCGCGAGGGCCGCGAAGGGCTCGCGGTTCGCACCGCCACCCAGCGTTTCAAGAACGAGCGCGTACAGCGCCTGCGCCGGACCGTGTGCGGCGACCGCCGGGCTCACGCGGGCTGCCTTGATCCGGAGGCGGCGGAGCCCCATGCGTTCGAGGACATCGCCTGGCGCCTGGCCACGGGCAGTGCGGATCGCGCAGGGTGGGGTAAAGGGCGGAGGGAACGCCGTCCGCGGCGGCTCCGCCTCGAGGACGAGCACCGGGATGAGCCGCCCGGAGCGGTGGAACGTGAATGCGCCCGGCTCGTCATTGACGGCAGCCACGTGGAGGACCACCCCGCCGTATGCCACATCCGTCGCATGGCCGTGACGCCGCCAGCCGCTCGCCCGGAGGTGAATCTCGACATCGCCCCGGAGGAGGTCCCCGCCGGCGTCGAGGATTGCCCCCGTGAAATCCGGCCCCGATCCGCCCGCGGGCGTCCCCGGGAAGACGACCCGCAGGCCACGGCCATCCTCGAGGCGAAGCGGGCCGGCGACCCCCGCCGCCCAGCGTGCCGCGAGCGCGGCCTCGGGGAATGACGCCGGCGCCGCGGGGGCCGTCACTCGCGCTCCTCCGCAGTGTCGTAAGGCGCCCGCGCTTCAGCCAGGAATTGGAGCATGCGGACGCTCGCGCCGCGGGGCTGGTAGCGGCCCGTCTCCCACTCGGAGATGGTCTGCTGGCGGACGCCGAGGGCGTCGGCCATCTCGGCCTGCGTCAGCCCCAACCGGGCGCGGAGTTCGGTGATCGATTCCGCCGACCATTTCGAGTCCATGGCGGGAAGTCTACACGGTAACGTGTACCACGAGAAGCGAGAAGCGAGAAGCGCGGGGCCGATCGCTACGTGCCGCCGTCCGCCGGCACGCTGCCCCCACTCCTCCCTCCTCGCTCCTCGCTCCTCCCTCCCAGCCGCTGGCGCAGGCGGGCCCGGCGGTGTTCCAGGGCCGGGAGGGCGAGCTCGCCGTTGGCGGGCCCCGGCGGAACGAGGCCGTGGGAGAGGAGCGCAATCGCCGTGTCGATGAGGGCGTAGGCCTCGGCAGGTTCCCGGAAGCGGTGTTCGGCGATCTTGGCGAGTTCGACATACGGGAGGAGACGGCGGCTGCGGGGCTCGTCGATGAGGGCCCGCCAGCACGCCGCCGCCGCTTCCCAGTTCCCGCAGCGGGCGTGGCTGCGGGCGGCGCGTTCGAGGGCTTCGAGGCGCTCCGCCCGGGGGAGCGAGCCGGCGAGGGCGGCCTCGTAACGGACGGCCGCGGCGGCATGGTCGCCGGCGTACTCGGCTGCGCGGGCGGCCTGCATCGGGTAGTCCGGGCCCTCGCAGACGGCGGCCAGGTGGGCGGCCAGGGCGACCAGCGAGAGGATATCCCAGGCGTTGTGGCGGAGGACCGGGAGGATGTGGGTGGGGTCGCCCGAGCGCTGGAAGCGGAAGTAGCGCTCCGGCACCTCCGCCGAAGGGCAGTCGTCCTCGCGTTCGAAGCCAAGGAGGTCGCGTTCGACGTGGACCAGGCGGTGGGAGTCGATGACGCCCCGGAAGAGGCGCCGGTTCGGATGGAGGAGGTCCAGGTGGGGCATCGTCCGCAGGCCTGGGCGCTGGCGCGAGAGGATGTAGCGCACTTCGAGCGCCGGGACGTCGAACGACTTGCCGTTGTAGCTCACAAGCGCTCCGGCGCTGGCCAGGTCCTCGCCGAGGCCGCCGAGGAGGCCGCCTTCGAACTCGGGCCCGGGGAGAAGGTACTGGCGGAGGCGGAGGGTGCCGCCGTCGAAGCGCGCGACGCCGGCGAGGAAGACCATCGTGCCGGCGCCCCCGAGGCCCGTCGTCTCGGTATCGACGTAGCAAAAGGCCGCTGGCTGGACATCGCCGAGGCGTGGGTCGCGGATCTGCCCGGCGAGGCGGACCGGATCGACGGCCAGGGCGCGGTGGAGGGGGATGGCGCCGTGCACGTGGCCGGCCTCGTAAACGCTTTCGACGACGTAGCCGGGCCCGAGTGGCGACTCAAACCAGTGGCCGCCGAGCCCGGAGAGGTCCGCCCGCGCAGTCACGCTGGCGTCGCGCACCAGGGGTTCGGCGCGCGTGGGCTGATGGAGCGCGGCCCGCAGCCGGTCGCGGAGCGGGCTGGTTGCAGGAGGCGCCGCCGGGATGTCGCCGAACATATGTGCGGAGTGTAGCGCGAGAAGCGAGAAGCGAGAAGCGAGAAGCGAGAAGCGAGGAGTCGCGAGGCTCCGCCCCCGCTGGCTCCGGGAGGGGCACCCCTTCGATGCGGCGCCTGGGTGCCGCCCCTACACCGCCTTCGCGCAGACCCAGCGGAAGAGCTCGGAGGCGGTGGGGTAGGGGTGGATGGTGCTGGCGACCTGGCGGGCCGTCAGGCCGTGCTGGATGGCCAGGCAGGCCTCGCCCACGATCGTGCTCCCGCGCGCGCAGATGAAGTGCGCCCCGAGGAGCACCCCCGTCTTCGCGTCGGCAACCACCTTGGCGAAGCCGTCCGTCTGGCCGTTCGTGCGGAACCAGTCGAGGTCGGCCGCGTCCAGGCGGGCCACGCGGACCTCGATGCCGGCCTCGCGCGCCTGCTGCTCGGTCATCCCCGCGTGCCCTATCTCCGGTTCGGTGAAGATCGCCCAGGGGACGAGGGTGTCGGGTATGGGCTCGCAGACGCCCGACTCGATGTGCTTCGCGATGTGGTGGGCCTGGTAGCCGGCGTAATGGGTGAACTGGAACTTGCCGGTGATGTCGCCCGCCGCCCAGAGCCCGTCCAGGTTCGTCTTGCCGCAGGGGGAGATGGCGACGAAGCCGCGCCGGTCCCGTTCGAGGCCGAGCTCCTCCAGCCCCTCCGGCACCTGCGGCGTCCGCCCGGCCGCAACCAGCAGGTCGTCGAACTCGAAGCGGCCGCGGGCGGTTGCGACGGTGACGCTGCCGTCCTCAGCGCGGTCGGCGCGCTCGATGGAACTGCCGGCTTCGACCCGGATGCCCTCGCGCGCGAAGTGCTTGGTCAGCTCGAGGGAGACCTCGGCGTCTTCGGTTGCGGCGATGCGGTCGAGCGCTTCGAAGATGGTCACTTCGGCGCCGAGGCGGCGGAAGGCCTGTCCGAGCTCGAGGCCGATGGGGCCGCCGCCGATGACGGCCAGGCGGGCGGGGAAGCGGGGGAGTGTGAAGATCGTCCGGTTGGTCTGCGGCCGGGCCTCGGCGAGGCCGGGGATGGGCGGGAGGCCGGGGCCAGTGCCGGTCGCGACGACGACGTTGGTCGCCTCCAGGACATTGCCCTCGACTTCAACCTCCGTCGGAGATCGGAAGCGCGCATCGCCCCAGACCAGCTCGATCCCGTCGGCGGCGAACCCGCCGTTGGGGTCGGTACCCCGGACGAGGAGCTGGACGGCGTGGATACGGGCGACCACCTCGTCCCAGGAGAGGCCCTCGGCGGCGGCGCGCTTCGAGAGGTCGATGAGGGCCTTGCTGGGGATGCAGCCGTCGTTCAGGCACTCGCCGCCGAGGTGCGTGCGCTCGACCACCGCGACCCGCAGGCCCTTGCGCCCGAGTGTGCGGGCAATATTGTCGCCGGCAGAACCGTTGCCGATCACGATCAGGTCGTACGTCGAGGTGGTGGTCATGGGCAAAGGCTCCGTGGAGGGTTGTCACCTCCAAGCGTAGCCGCAACAGGGTGCTGCGGTCGCCCATCCCGGGCGCCGAACCGCTACCCCAGCCCGCCCGCCAGTCGCGCCACCTCGTCCTCGCCCAGCCCGAGCACGTCCAGCAGCACCTCCATCGAGTGTTCCCCGAGGCACGGCGCAGCCGACCGCGGCCCACTCTCGTACCCGCTGACCAGGAACTGGTGACCCTCGTACGGCACCGTCCCCATCTCCCCGTGCTCCAGGGGGTGGAAGAACCGCCGGTGCGCCAGTTGCGGGTCCCGCAGGTGGTCGCTCGAACGCTGGACCGCCCCGGCCGGGATGCCCGCCGCCTGCAGGCGCGCCATCGCCTCGTGCATGTCCTGCTCCGCCGTCCAGCGCGCCAGGTGCTCGTCGATGGCCGCCCGGTTGGCCAGCCGGCCCGCTGCCGTCGCGCAGGCGGGTTCGGCCGCCCACGCCGGTTCGCCCAGGAGCGCGACCAGCGAGGCCCACTGCGCGTCATCCTCGATCGCGATCGCCAGCCACTCGTCCTCGCCCGCCGCCGGGTAGGCCGCGTGAGGCGCCATCGCCGGGTCTTCATTCCCCGCCCGCCGCGGTACACGGCCGCTGACCTGGTAGTCCAGGATCTCCGGCGCCAGGAAGTACAGCGATGACTCCATCTGTGATTGCTCGATGTACTGCCCTTCGCCCGTCCGTGCCCGGTGGTCCAGGGCCGCCATCACCGTGGACGCCAGGAAGCGCGGCGCGATCGTGTCCGTATAGGCCGTGAACGGCCCCGACGGCGGCCGGTCCGGCCACCCGGTCACCTCATAAAAGCCGCAGATAGCGGCGGCGTGGTATCCGTAGCCTGCGAGCGGTGCCGCCGGCCCCGTTTGTCCCATCAGGCAGGTGCTCGCGTAGATCACGTCCGGGTTGATCCGCTTCGCGTCTTCGTACCCCAACCCCAGGCCCGCCATGGTCCCGGGCGTGAACGACTCCAGCACCACGTCAGCCCACGCGATCAGCTTCCGCGCGATCTCCTGCGCCTCCGGCGTCTTCAGGTTGAGCGCGATCGACCGCTTCGACGTGTTGAACGCCCCGTAGAACTGCGACCGGTTCGGCCCGAACACACCGTCCTTGAACGGGCCCGCCACCCGCAACCGGTCAGGCGGGTTCGCCGTTTCGACCCGGATGACCTCGGCCCCATGGTCCGCCAGGTACTTCCCGGTGATCGGCCCCACGCCGATCCACGAGAAGTCGGCCACCTTCAGTCCCTCGAACGGCAAGCCCTCCCGGGGCGCCGCTGCCGGCCGCGGAGTGCGCGCTTCGATCGCCCCGTTCGCCTCGCCTGCCGCGGGCACCCCGCGCTCGCGCGCGATCGGTGTCCCGGAGGCGCGCACGAACGCGCCGGGACCCCGCACCGTCACTCCCGGCCGCACTTCCAGGTCCCGCCAGTAGTCCCGCTCCCGCAGGTGGTTGAAGTCGAGCAGCTCCGGGATCGTCGCCACCGGGGCGATCGTCACCCCGTTCGCCAGCCCGCGTTCGAGCAGCTCCTGCTTCGTGAACTTCCGCGTCCAGTCCGCCAGGCGGGCCATCACCTCCTCGTAATCGTGGTTGAGCGGCAGCCCCTGGAGGACCTTCATGTCATAACTGGCCCATTCCTCGTCACCTATCCACGACTCGGGCACAACCCCGTCCGCCACCATCCAGGGCACCAGCGGGACGAGCGTCGGCCCGTTCCCGATCATCACCACTTCGCCGTCCGCGCAGGGGTAGACCAGCGGCAGCGTGAGCGTCCCGAGCTGGAGCGCCGTCCCCGCCCGCTCCATGTCCTTCCCCTGGACGGCGGCCGCGATCATCGCTTGCAGCCCGGTCCAGAACACCGCCGCCTGCACCGATACATCTACGAACCGGCCAACCCCGGTCCGCTCCCGGAGGTGGTGCGCGACCATCGCCCCCACCGCGCTCTCGGCGGCCGCCTGGTGCCACGTCTGCGGCACCGAGACCCGCACCGGCGGCCGGTCCGCGTCGCCGTTCAGCGCCATCATCCCGCCCATCGCCGCCAGCGTAAGGTCCGTCGCGAGGTGGCCGCTGTACGGCCCGTCCTGGCCGAAAGGCGTGGTCGCCACGTACACCAGCCGCGGGTTCGCCGTTCGCAGCTGCTCCCAGCCGAGGCCCCGCGCCGCCATCTCCCCCGGTCCCGCATCCTCGAAGAGGAAGTCCGCCCCTCGCGCCAGGTCCAGGAGGGCCGCCTGCCCGTCCGTGGTCTCAAGGTCGAGCGTCACGCTCCGCTTGTTCCGGTTGTAGGCCGCGAAGCGCAGCGCGTCGCCGCGCGACGGCGCCCCGCCCGGCGGCTCGACTTTCACCACCTCGGCTCCAAGGTCGGCCAGGATCATCGGCCCGAGGTCCGCCTTCCCGGTGGTCAGGTCCAGCACGCGGTACGGTTTCAGCATCGGCGGTCCCCCTATTTGTTCCCGTCCAGCCGGTCGAGCCGCCCGTACATCCCCTTGTCGATCGTCGAGTGACGCGTTACGTCATAGAAGACCATGCCGAGCCCCGTCACGATCCCGCCGGTGATCGCCAGCCAGCCGGTGTCGTTCGCAGCCCCGATGCCCAGCAACACCGCGCCCACCGCCGCCGGCAGCACGCCAATGGCCAGCACTGCATGGCCACCTTCGTCTTCATGAATCCTTCGTAGACTGCCCGCCGGCATCGCGACACCTCACCTCGAGTTTGCGCGCGGACTATAGCAGTTCACGGATATCCCGCGTCACCGGCCCACCGTTTCGCCCGCCAGCACGCAAGAAGGGGGCGCCCCAGCGAGGCGCCCCCTTGTATTCGTTTGTGCCCTGCGGTGCCTACGGCCCGGCCAGGACCGTCCAGCTCATCGTCCCACCGCCCTTCAGGGCGATGAAGTAGGCCGTCCCGTTCTGCAGGGTCGTGAAGTTGTTCGCGCCCGGCACGCCGTCCGAACCCGGGAAGTACGCCTCCCAGCTCTGGGTCGACCCGTTAAAGCGGTAGATGGCGCCGACCGAGCCCGAGACGTTGTTCGTCTGCGGGTTGTCAGGCGTTTCCTGTCCACTCAGGGCCGCAAGCGCGCCGATGTTGTTCTTGCCCGTCCACACCAGCAGCGTGAACCGGAAGTAGAGCGTGTACGTCACGGTCTGCCCCGCGGACGTGTTCGTGAAGTTGTCGGCCGCCGTGTTCGCGCTCATCCCGCCGGGGCCCGTCACCCGCACGTCGACCACGCCTGCCGGCGTACCCGCCGGGACCGTCGCCGTGATCTGCGTCGAAAGGACCACCGTGAACGATGCGGAGACGCCGCCGACCGTCACCGAGGTCACTCCCGCAAAGCCCGTCCCCGTGATGATGATCGTCGTCCCGATCGGTCCGCTCGCCGGGCTTACCGAGGTGACGACCGGGACCGAAGTACCCGTGTAGGTGTAGTTGTCGGCCGCCGTGTTCGGCGAAGTCCCGCCCGGCGTTGTCACGATGACGTCGACCGTCCCCGCCGACTGGGCCGGCGCGACCGCCACGATGGTCGTCGTGTCGATGTAGGTGAAGACCGCGGCCACTGTCCCGAACTTCACCGTCATCCCGCTCGAGGTGAAGCCCGTGCCCGTAATCGTCACGATCGTGTTGCCCGTCGCCGGGCCCGTGCTCGGGCTGATGAATGTGACCGTCGGCCCGCCCGTGTAGAAGAAGTCGTTCTGCGTGCCAATCGTCGTGTTCGACCCGATCGCCGTCGTGACGATCACTTCGACCGTCCCGCCGAGGTGGGCCGGCGTCACGCAGGTGATCTGCGTGCTCAAGACCACGTTCACCGACGTGCAGGCGAACCCGCCGAAGGTAACCGAGAGGGCCCCGGTGAAGTTCGCCCCGTAGATGGTGACCGGCGTCCCGCCCACGATCGGGCCGGCTGCTGGCGAGATGCTCGTGATGACCGGGATGGTCGTCGAGTCCGTGATGTGCAACACCGCCGTCGATTGCGCCCCGAGCGACGCGCCGCCGGTCGGGTTCGAAAGCACCAGGTTCACGGTCTCGGTGCCCTCGGCCACCCCATCGGCGACCGGCGTCACCGTGAACGACTTGGACGTCCCGTCGCCGTTCGTCCAGGTCAGCGTGCCCGAGGTCGCGATGTAATCGACGCCCGCCGTTGCGGTGCTCCCGATGGTGGTGGTCGCGAAGTCCACCGTCACCTGGCCCGTCGTGCTCCCGGTGCGCGTCACCGTGATGGTGATGGCCCCGCCCGTCTCGGCCCCCGTGTAGGTCGCCGAACTGAACTGGAGCACCCCGACGCCGTCGTCATCGTTTATGGTGACCGTCGCCGTCGACGGCGACCCCACGTTGCCGCCCGTCAGCTGGAGCCCGAACTGTTCCGACGCTTCGATCGTCCCGTCCTGGATGATCTGCACCTGGCAGAACCTGGTCGTGGTCACGCCGTCAGCCCACGTGAGTGGTTGGTTCACGACCTGGATGTAGTCCACGTTGACAGTGGCGCTGCCCGGGCCAGTCGTGGTGGAGCAGAACGCCGTGATCGCGCCATTGCTACCACCTGTCCGCGTGACCCCGAAGGTCGCCAGCCCAACCCCCTCGGTCACCGTGTAACTCGATTGGCTGAACTGCACGGTGCCAGCCGGGGCATCGGTAATCGTGATGGTCATGGTTTGATTCGTTGCGCCCGCACTGAATCCACCGGAGGCGTTCAGGAATCCCAGCGTGATGGTCTCATTCGCTTCCGAACTGCCGTCGTTGATGATGTTGAACGTGCAGGTCGCTGTGGTCGCGCCGACGCCGAAATTCGCCGTCCCGTCTACGACGGTGAAGTCAACTCCCGGGGTGGCGCTTCCGCCGGTGACATTGCAGTCCACCTGCTGGGCGACCCCCGTCGCCCCGGAACGGAGCACGGTTACCATGGCGTTGCTCGTACCCTCCGAGAACGTCACTGCTGTGCTCTGGTAGCTGTACGTTGAAGGCCCGTCGTCGTCTACGATTGTTACAACCGCGCTCGTGATCCCGGGCGTGGAGCCGCTGGGCACAGTGAGCGTGACGGAAAAGGTGCGATCCACGTTCTGGACCAGATCCTCGACGGTCCCAACCTGCAACGTCGCCGTGTTGCTTCCCGGGACCGTGAAAATGAACTGCACAGGACCAGGATTAATGTAATGAGTTGGGGAAATGGCGGTCTGGTCCCCGACCGTCGCGGTTATTTGAACGTTCTCTGTTCCACCGGTCCGGTTGATTACGATCTGGGCCGTGTCGCCCTCGTTGACTGTGTAGGTCGCTGAACTGAACCCGAACGTCCCGTCCGCGTACGCATCCCTGGTCTGGTAGCCGATCGCTACCAGCGCTGAAAGCAGGGCCACGACAAGGACAAATGCCTCTCGCGCCCCGAATCGATAACTTTGCTTGCTCATCCGCACGTTGAGATCCTCCTGCTACGCCAAACGCGTAACCGCCCGGAAAAGTTCCGGACCTTCCGTGTGCCCGTTCACTCTACTCCCGCCATCTACATAAACACCAGAAACTTATGTCTGATAATCCTTTCCGCCGATGGCCCGTAGTCATTGGCGCCCACCGCTCTGCAGCCTCCCTCACGGTCGGACCTACGATCGGTGTGCGCGTGGGGGCTGGTCGCGGGGTGAACCGGAAATCGTGAATCGGAAATGGCGGCAGGGTGCGGACGGGTGGCCCGGGGGTCAATCGCAAATCGGAAATCGTGAATCGGAAATGGCGGCAGCGCGCGCCATGGGGGCGCCCCTCCCGGGGCCGGCGGGGGCGGAATCCCGCGACTCCTGCCCATCCCGGCGCACTTCGTACTTCGTCCTTCGCCGCTCGCTCCTCGCTCCTCCCTCCTCCCTCCTCCCTCCTCCCTCCTCCCGTACAATCCCCCCACACCTCCCCGGAGCCGCGCCATGACATGGGAACCCGAAGTCCAGGAGATGCGCCGCCGCGCCGAAATCGCCCGCCAGATGGGCGGCCCCGACAACATCAAGCGCCAGCACGACGGCGGCAAACTCACCGTCCGCGAACGCATCGCCGGCCTCGTCGACCCCGGCAGCTTCGCTGAAACCGGCGAGCTCGCCGGCCGCGCCGAATACGACGACCAGGGCAACCTCATCGACTTCCGTCCCAGCAACTTCATCATGGGCTTCGCCCGCATCGATGGCCGCCGGGTCGTCGTTAGCGGCGACGACTTCACCGTCCGCGGCGGCGCGGCCGATGCATCCATCGGGGGCAAACAGGTCTATGCCGAGAAGATGGCCCGCGAGCTCCGCATGCCCATCGTCCGCCTGGTCGATGGCACCGGCGGCGGCGGCAGCGTCCGTACCCAGGGCAACCAGGGCCACACCTACATCCCCGCCAACCCCGGCTGGGACACCGTCGTCCAGATGCTCTCCGAAGTCCCCGTCATTGCCGCCGCAATGGGCAGCGTCGCCGGCCTCGGCGCCGCCCGGGTCGTCACCTCCCACTGGAGCATCATGGTCAAGGACACCGCCCAGGTTTTCGTCGCCGGCCCGCCCGTGGTCGCCGCCGGTATGGGTGAGGAGGTCACCAAGGAAGACCTCGGCGGCGCTGACATCCACTACCACAACGGCGTCGTCGATAACCTGGCCGAGACCGAGGAGGATGCCTTCCAGCAGATCCGCCGCTTCCTCTCCTATCTCCCTGCCAACGTGTGGGAGCAGCCCCGCCGGAGCGACCCAACCGACGACCCCGCCCGCAAGGAAGACTGGCTCATCGGCGCCATCCCCAAGAACCGCCGCCGCCCCTACAAGGTCCGCCACGTCCTCGAAGCCGTCCTCGACCGCGATTCGTTCTTTGAAATCGGCGGCGGCTGGGGCCAGTCCGTCGTCACCGGTTTCGGACGCCTCGACGGCTTCCCGGTCGGCGTCGTCTCGAACGACCCCTACTTCTACGGTGGCGGGCTTACCGCCCAGGGCAGCGAAAAGCTCGCGCGCTTCGTCGACCTCTGCGATACGTTCCACCTGCCCTGCGTCAACTTCCTCGACCAGCCGGGGTTCGTCATCGGCACCTGGGGCGAAAAGGCCGCCACCATCCGCAAGGGCGCGAGCGCAATGGCCGCCGTCTTCCAGGCCAGCGTCCCCTGGGTCACGATCATCATGCGCCGCGCCTACGGCGTCGCCGGCGCCGCCCATGCCAACACCGCCGGGCTCAACCTGCGCTATGCCTGGCCCAGCGGCGATTGGGGCTCGCTCCCGCTCGAAGGCGGCATCGAAGCAGCGTACAAGCGCGACCTCGCGGCCTCCGAAAACCCGGACGCCCTCCGCGCCGAGCTCATGGAGCGCCTGGGCGCCGTCCGCTCGCCTCTCCGCACCGCCGCCGCCTTCGGCATCGAGCACATGATCGACCCGCGCGATACCCGCCCGATCCTCTGCGAATGGGTGCACCAGGCGTACGCCATCGAAGCCACCCAGCTCGGCCCCCGGCAGCGCGGCTTCCGTCCGTAGCGGACCCACGCCACCCCTCCGCACCGCCCCGCCATTTTCGATTCACGATTTACGATTTCCGATTTACCCGCGACCCTACCCTGCCGTCGCAATCGCCGCGTCCAGTTGCACCTCCGAATACCCCTCGAACGCGCGCCGCGCTGCATCGTGCTGCGACTCCACCTGGTCCCGCGCCGCCCGGTGCTCCTTCGAACCGAACGTGTTCGTCCGGCGCGCCTCATCGTCAATGATGTCCAGCGCCGGCCGCCGCACGCCATCGTCCTCTCGCTCCACCAGTTCCCGTATCTTCTCGTCGCGGTTCATGCGGCCTCCCACCCACAAGCTTACGTCGAACTGCCTTCGCGCACGTCGGCCCCGGCCAGCGGAGGCGGAGGCCGCGACTCCCGGAACGCCACGAGGGTGCGCGGTGCGGCGCCAATCGCCAATCGTGAATCGCGAATCGTGAATCGAAAATGGCCGCCGGGCGGGGATGGCCGGGTGGTCACCTGCGACTCCCCTATCCTCCCGGCTCCCCTACAATGGATTCACCACTCCCCACCCGGAGCCCTGCTTGGCCATCGCCATCCGTCTCTCCCAGGCGCACATCGACGCCATGATCCAGCACGCCCTCGAAGACGCCCCGATCGAGGCCTGCGGCCTCCTCGCGACCAAAGACGGCGCCGTCGTCGAAGTGCGCCGTGCCAGGAACCGCGAGGCCAGCCCCTACCGCTTCAGCATCGACCCCCTCGAAACGCGCAAACACGAACAGGCCATCGATGACTCCGGCGCTGAACTCGCAGGCTTCTACCACTCCCACACCGGCAGCCCCCCCATCCCCAGCCCCACCGACATCCGCATGATGGGCCCATTCTTCGGCCCCCCTTTCGTCCACTTCATCATCGGCGTGGCCGACCTGGAGAACCCCGAAGTCCGCGCCTGGTACATCGACGGCCCCGAGCGCATCGAGCAGGAGTTCGAAGTCATCCCCTGATGCCCACCACCGTCTCCTGGCCCATCCGCCGGGACTACCTGGCCCCATCGCTCACCATCCGCGGGCGCGAATTTGAGTGGGGCGCCCGCACCTACCTCATGGGGGTCATCAACGTCACCCCCGACTCATTCTCCGGCGACGGCCTCGGCGCCGACCCTGCTGCCGCTGCCCGCCAGGCCGCCGCCTTCGAAGCTGCCGGTGCACACATCCTCGACGTCGGTGGCCAGTCCTCCCGCCCCGGCGCTCCGGTCCTCGACCCTGCCGAAGAGGCCCGCCGGGTCGTCCCCTGCATCGAAGCCGTGCGCGCCGCCTCGACCCTCCCGATCTCCGTCGATACCTTCCATGCCGTGGTCGCGGGATGGGCGCTTCAGTCGGGAGCGGACATGGTGAACGACATCTGGGGCATGCGCTCCGACTCCGAAATGCCGGCCATCGTGGCCCGGCACGGCGTGCCGCTCGTCGCCATGCACAACCAGCGCGGCCGCGACTTCAACGATGTGGTCACGGACATCGCCGACGGCTTCCACGCCACCCTCGCCCTCTGCCATCGTCACGGCATCGCCCCCGGCCAGGTCATCCTCGACCCCGGCTTCGGCTTCGGCTGGACCCCCGAACAGAACCTCGAGCTCATCCGCCGCCTGCCCGAACTCTGGGAGTTCCGGCTCCCCCTCCTGGTCGGAACGAGCCGCAAGTCCACCATCGGCTTCGTCCTCGATGCCCCGGTCGAAGAGCGGCTCGAAGGCACCGCCGCCACCGTCACCCTCGCCATCGCTGCGGGCGCCGATATCGTGCGGGTCCACGACGTTGCCGAGATGGCGAAGGTGTCGAAGGTGACCGACGCCATCGTCCGGGGCAACTGGAAGTACAGGGCACAGCAATGACCCGCGTCTACCTCGCCCTCGGCTCGAATCTCGGCGACCGGCTCGCCAACCTCCGCGCAGCCATCGCCTCCCTGGATGAACGCGGCATCGCGGTCACCGCCAGGTCTTCCGCCTGGGAAACGCCCCCCGTGCCCGCCGGCCAGCCCCCGTTCCTGAACGCGGCCGTCGCCGCCGAGACCGCGCTCGACCCCCCGTCGCTCCTGCGCGAGCTCAAGGCAATCGAGCACGCCCTCGGCCGGCGCCCCGGCCCGCACTGGGGCTCCCGCCCCATCGACCTCGATATCCTCTTCTACGGTGATGTGCGCATCGAGACGCCGGAGCTGACCATCCCCCACCCGCGCATCGCCGAGCGCGCGTTCGTCCTCGCTCCGCTATCTGACATAACCAGTGGCCCGCTCCCGGTCATCGCCCTCGCCGCGATCGACCTGCTTGAACGCACCGGACTCCAGGGAGCGGTCCGCCGCTTCGCCCTCTAACCCCGGTCTTTACCTTTGCCATGGAACCACTGGCCCCCCTCCGACGTTCTGAGGGCAGAGGCGCCCACACGGCGCCCGGTGGAGGGAACACCAATGCGTATCAGGAATCTCGCGCTCGTGGCCACCCTGGGCCTGGCTGCAACGCTCGCCGCCTGCGGCGGTGGCGACAACGACACCTTCAGTGGCGGCGGCGACGACGGAGGCGGCACCGCTGCCCGGGATGCCAACCTCTACTCGGCCTCGCAACCCGGGGGACCCGCGGCACTCACCGACAAGGCCGCCGGCGGCGCCGAAGCCCTCACCCCCGGTGATGGCGAAGGCGAGCCGCTCCCGTCCTCGGCCGAGTTCGACCGCAAGATCATCTTCAACGCCACCATGTCTCTCGAAGCGGGCGATGTCTCAAAGGCCTTCAACGAAGCCTCGGCCCTCGCCCGCAGCAGCGGCGGCTACCTCGAACGCTCATCGTTCGCCAACGCGGCCGAGGAGAAGGACCGCACGGCCTCGCTGACCATCCGCGTCCCTGTCCAGAACTACGAGAGCCTCATCGCCAACCTGCGAGGCATCGAGGGCGTCCGCGTCCTCACCGAAGGCTCCAAGTCGACCGAAGTCACCGAGCAGTACACCGACCTCCAGAGTCGCATGCGCAACCTCCAGAGCACCGAACAGCAGTACCTCCTGCTCCTCAAAGAGGCCAAGACCATCCAGGAGATCCTGACGGTCCAGGACCGCCTTTCCGGCATTCGTTCGCAAATCGAGCAGATCCAGGGCCGCCTGAAGGTCCTCGATAGCCTCACCGAGTTCGCAACCGTCGACCTCGCCATCTCGCCGGTGGTCGCGAAGGCCGAGAAACCGTCTACCGGTGGGCTCAAGCTCACCGAAGTCTGGACCGAGAGCTGGGCCACCTCGCTCGAAGCGGCCCGCTACGTCGCCGCCGCCGGGATGGTCGCCGTCGTCGCCCTGGCCTGGCTCGCCCTGCCGCTGGCGCTGGTGATCTTCGGCGCCCGCCGCTTCCGCCGGGCCGCACCGCCCGTCTCGCCTGCGACCCCGGCCACACCGGAGCCATCCGCCTGAGTTCGCTCCTCGGGCACTCCCCGGTTCTTCCAGGTAAGCGACAGGAAACCACATGGCGCCGGGTTCGCTCCCGGCGCCATGTGGGGTCTTGGAGCGGGTACGCAACGGGCCAGAGGCACAGCCGCCGCGGATTCCCCGCCACCACCCCTGGGAGAGACGCTCCCTCCAGATCAGTTTACGAACGAGCCTGAATCAGGGATCTCCGCATCGCCCATTGGGGAGGTCACACGATAGGGTTTCGGCGTGGACCGCTCTCCGCGTCAGCCTGCCGCCGCCTTCGGGCCGAACCGCCTGCTGGAAAAGCTCAAGAAACCCCAGTATGCCCTCCCGGCGGCGATCGTCGTCGTCATGCTCGGGATCGCCTTCGGCCTCCAGCCCGGCTCGACCCCCACCAGCGCGCGCGACTCGTTCACCGCGGTTCCGAAGACCACGGAATCCCAACTCCCCTCCCCAACCGCGTCCCCGGCCACGCAGGAAATCACTCCCCATCCTTCCGCCACGCCATCGGCGGTTGCCTCCTCCGCCGAAGCCGGCAGCACCCAGGCGCCAGCCGCGGAGGTCGCCGGCGCCCGCTCCACCCCCGATGCCGCGGCCGCCGCCCTCGATCCCGCCCTGGCCGCCCAGCCGACGCAGTGCGGTGCGCTCCAGGAGACCGCGGTCGCCCTCGCGGTAGAACAGGCCATCTCCGGCATCTCCGTGAAAGCCACGCGCGCCGCCATCTACCCGATCGACTACTTCCGCTGCATCCTCGTGGCAACCGGCGGAAACGAGGCATACACGCTCGCTTCCGCGGTCGCCCGCGCCGAGAACGAGGACATGACCACCGTCCTTTTGGTCGACCTCTGGATAGCCAACTCTTCCCGCCAGTTCGGGCAAGTCAACCTTCGCACCGCCCGGGCGGCCGCAGCGGGCCAGTCCTTCCCGCCCATCGCTACCCTCGGCGGCCGCTCGGAGGTCGTCGTCTCATCCGGCCAGGGCCGCAACGTCACCCTCGTGATCGCCATTCGCAACACCGTCGGCGCCACAGCCGGGCCCGTCACGCTCGTCATCGAAGCCCCCCTTTCCGGTGGGACTCCTGTCGCCGGCAAGTACCAGCTCTTCTTGCCTACTCCCTGATCCCGCTCGGGCCCGCCTGTTCCTCCTCCGCATGTCGTCGTCCGTGGTGCGAACAAGGCAGCATCCCGCCTCACCGCCTAACGGCAGGACCGCCGCCGTCTTTCCCTCACGCTTCGAATCCGCCATCCTGCGCAAATGGCAACCTTCGAACAGATCAACCTCGGCGACTCCGCTTCCTTCACCAAGACCATCAGCGAATCCGACGTCTACCTCTTCGCCGGCATCACGGGCGACCTCAACCCCGCCCACGTCAACGCCGTCGCCGCGTCCGAAGGCATGTTCAAGCAGCGTATCGCCCACGGCATGCTCACCGGCTCCTTCATCTCGACCGTGCTCGCGATGCAGCTCCCGGGCCCCGGCACCATCTATGTTGGCCAGAACCTCCAGTTCCGCGGCCCCGTCTTCATCGGCGATACCGTCACGGCGCGCGTCGAAGCCACAGAAAAGCTCGATCAGCGCAAGTGGGTGAAGTTCAAGACCACCATTACCAACCAGGACGGCAAGCTCGTCGTCGACGGCGAGGCCACGGTCATCCCGCCCACGGCCTGAGCCTGGCCTTGTTCAGGCCGCGCCGCTGCGGCGCCCCTGGTCTTCCACCGGCCCCGGAGACGTCCGCAGCCACTGGCGCGCGAACTCCGTGAGGTGCCGCTGTTCGGTGGACGACAGGCGTGGCGCAACGTCTTCCGAGTCCAGCCAGTTGGCAGCTGCCTCTGGCGTGAGGAACGCCGCCACTCCCGCGCGGCTGCCCGTATACCGGGCGAACCGCCGCACCAGGGCAAGCTGCTCCGGCCGTGACACCAGAGCCACGCGCATCCCCTCCTGGTAACGCGACGCGAAGATCGCCGCAACCAGGAGCAAGTTCCCCGGGCCGCGCTCGACGGCCCGCACGTCGCACACGGCCCGCCTGATGCCGTCCGCCTCGGCCAGTGCGAACGACTGCGATACCGCCCGTAACGCTTCGGCGGTGGTGAGCCGTCCAGAGAGCTCCGTGTCGAGCAATTCCCCGTGCTGAGCGCGAATGCTGTACATGATGGGCGCCAGTGTGCTCCGGGAGAGCCGCTGCGGCACTCGGGTGTTCTCCCTATTCCTGGCCCGGTCCCCTCAGCCGGCCGCCTCGAACCGGACTCGCCGCGGCAAATCACGCACCACGAAGATCTCAGAAGTTGCCCGCCCTTCGAGCAGCAGGCGCAGGCGCTCCGCAACGTGCGCCACATGGTCCGGATGGACCCGCGGCGATACCACGATTCGGCCGTCCAGCCACTCGACCGTGTCGTACCCCCGCGCGAACCGGCGCAACAACCATCCAACCTCGAACAGGTCCGCCCCCGCCGCGGGAGCGAACAGCACCCCGGCCCGGTCCATCGAAGCTGCGTCGGCGATGGGGAGACAGGTCTGCGGCTCCCACGCAGGACCTGCCCCCGCCCGCCGCGCCGCCACCAGCGCCGCCGTCAGCTGCTGGGGAGTCACCGGCACCGTCATCCAGCAGCTCGCGCCGGCCTCGATCGCTGCTGACAGGTCCCGCCTCGCCCCCAGCCCCGCCAGTACCACCGTGCCCCGCTCACCCCGCACCCCTGACCGCAACGCCCTCCCCGCAGCGCCGCTCGCCGTCGCTTCGAGCACCACAATGTCGGCCTGCCCCGGCACGACATGGACCCCCATCCGCTCGCACGTCTCGAGAGCAACCGCCCGCGCCGCCCGGTCCTCCACCACGAGCCGGACGCTCACCCCCCGGAAGTTCGGGTGTGGCCACGAGCCGTACGGACCGTCGACTTCGCGGTCGGCCACCCCCCGCACCGTCCGGCCATCCGCCGCCAGCGATGCGATCCACGCCTCGCAACCGGCGCAGGCGAACACTTCGAGCTTCCCGCCTCCGGGGCTCACCCACGCGATCTTGGCCGCCCGGGCGGTCGGTATGTCGCAGCACACCTGGCACTGGTCATCGAACACCAGCCGCCGCCCCCACCCGTTCGGGCTCCCAAATACCGCTTCGCCCGCGGCCTCGCCCCGGGCTATCGCAACCATTCCGCCAAGCCACTCACTACACGTATCGCAGAGCCGGTGCTCTACCGCCTGGCGCTGCCCATCTGGCCGCCAGGCGCGGTACAGCCGCAACGGCTGGGTCGTGAGCTTCCACGGCGCGCCAACCGGCCGCCCGCAGCACGGGCATCCTGTCTCCATCTCCCAACATCATCGGGCTCTTCGCCACCCACCTTGAGCCGCCCTACTGGCCGATCTCGACCTCCGCAACGACCGCGAAGTGGTCGCTCGGGAAAATCGTCGGGTCACCAGCCGGATGCTCGTTCGCGGCGACCCACGCCCGCGCGACCTTGCCCCTCCCCAGTAGCCAGGCGTAGTCCAGGCAGTTCGGGTCGCCGTCCGTGTCCATCGTCGGTGCCTGGATGCCCGACGGCCAGGTCACCGCCGGCTCCGCTCCGTTCGCCTCCGCGTAGGCCGAACGGTAGCCCGCGGCGAGCATCACCGCATACGCCGGCTCGTGCGGCGGCGTGTTGAAGTCGCCCACAACCGCCACCAGGTCCGCGGCCGGCGCCTCCGCCATCCAGCGCACGATGTCCGCCGCCTGCTCGACCCTCACCTCCGGTTCGTCCGGCTTGTGATGCAGGTGGGTGTTCGCGAACCACAAGGTGAACTGCCCCGGCAGCGCCACCAGCACGCGCTGCACCGACCGGCCCCGGCTCAGCCGCAGTTCTTCGTGCGCCAGCACATCACCCACCCCGCAGAGGATGGCGTTGCCGAAGTCCGTGTACTTCGCGTGCCGCGAGGTGAATGCCCGGTAGTGCCGCTCGGGCAACTGCGCCGAGAGGTAGTCGTCCTGCCGCGGCGCGCTGAACATCACCTCCTGTAACCCGATGATGTCCGCGCTGATTGCCGCGAAAGCGGCCCCGAGCAACGGCTTCCGCTCGTCGTAACGGTCGGTCACGTTGCGGATGTTGAAGGTCGCCAGGCGTAGCTGCATCGCGTTCCCGATCCTACGCCACACCGGCTGCGCGCAGGGCCGCCAGGATGCGCTCGCCCATCTCCGCCGGCGCGTCCATCTCGAACGTCATGATGGCCACCCCGTCCACCAGCGGCGACTCCGCCAGCGCCCGGATCGTGGCGGTGAACGTCCCCCAGGCCGCTTCAGGATCCCCTCCCGCCAGCACGTCCTTCAGCCCCGGTGGAAGGCTGACGCCCAGCCGCTCCTCGATCCGCATTGCCGCTTCGAGGGACACCAGCGGCATGGCCATGGCGATGACACGCGCTTCCGGCAGGGCACGATCGATGGCCTGCGCGTACCGCTCAAGCGGCTCGAGCTCGAACACCGGCTGCGTCTGCACATAGGTGGCACCCGCCCGGAGCTTCGGCAACAGGTTCTTCAACACCGCCTGCTCGTCCCGGCCGTACTGGTTCAGCGTCGCCCCGACGATTGCGCCCGGCAGCGTCTCCCGGGTCATGGTCACGGCATCCCGGATGGTCACGCCGTCTGCCGCCTCGCCTGCCGTGTGGTCCCCCAGGATGCAGAGCACCTGTCCGATCCCGCCGGCGGCCGCCCGCGCCAGGTCCGCCTGTAGCTCCTCCCGGGTCCGCCCCCGTGTCACCAGGTGCCACGCCGGTTCCATCCCGGCCGCCTTCAGATTGAGCGAAGCGTCCAGGCTCGACTGCCGGCCAGGCCGCTGGATGACGTTGATCGCCTGGGCCGCCGCCCCCAGCAACCTCGCCCGGCGCAGCAGCACCTTCGGCAGGTCCCGTTGCGGAGGCGTAATCTCCAGCGCGACCGCGAATTGCCCGGCATCCAGCTTCTCGGCGAATGGCACGCTCATACCGTCCGATGGACCTCGCTCACGGTCCAGACGATGCACCGCCTGCGGCCTGCCATCCCCGGCAGGGGCCTAATTGAATCCTCCGCCAGCTCCCCGGAGGCGTGGGTCCAGCATGTCACGCAACGCATCGCCAAACATGTTAAAGCTGAACACCGCAAGAGCGATGCAAATGCCCGGCCAGAGCACCGCCTGGAACTTCACCGTCGAGATCTGCTGTGCCAGGTTGAGCATCTGTCCCCATGTCGGCTTGTTGGGGTCCACCACACCGAACCCGAGGAAGCTCAGCGCAGCCTCTGCCAGGATCACCCCGCCAAGGCCGATCGTCGCCTGCACCATCAGCGGCCCGAAGATATTCGGGATCACATGTCAATCGGCTGCGCCTACTGCCGGATGACGCTCTCGCCCAGCAGGTACTCCCGTGCCTCCGCCACCACGTAGAGCGAACCCGTGATGCACACAAGGTCCTCCTCGTCCGCATGGGCGAGCGCAGTGTCGATCGCACCGGGCACGCTCTCCTCGGCCACCGCCGGCGGACCCAGGAAACCGATCTCCTGGATCATCTGGTAGGGGTCCATCGACCGCGGATTCCGGAACTGCGTGCAGACAATGAGCTCCGCAAATCGCGCCAGCTTGAATCCCATCCCCCTGAGATCTTTGTCGCGCGTGCACCCGATTACCAGGAAGCACTTTCGCCAGGTGAAGTACTCCTTGAGCGCCTTCCCCAGCGCCTCCGCGCTCTCTCCGTTGTGTGCCCCGTCGGCCACGATCAGGGGCTTCTGCGCCATTACTTCCAGCCGCCCCGGGATGCGCGTGTGCGCTATTCCATCCACGATCGCCTGCTCCGGGATGGTATGCCTCCGCGCCCGGATAGCCTCGGCCACCGCCACCGCCGTGGCCGCGTTCTGCAGCTGGTGATACCCCAGCATCGGCGTCCGCATCGTTCGCTCCCCATTCGGCCCAATCAACCGGAACGACTGGCCGAACGGGAACTTCTCCAACATCTCCACTTCGTACAGCGAACCCACGTCCACCAGGGTTCCCCCCACCGCGGCACATCGCTCGCGTATCACCTCGATCACCGCCTGGTCGTGCTGCGGCGCCACCACCACCGTCGTCCCCGCCTTGATGATCCCCGCTTTGTCCCGCGCAATCTCGGCTGGCGTGTTCCCCAGGATCGCCGTGTGCTCCAGCGAGATCGGCGTGATAACCGCCACTTCGGGCGGGTCAATCACATTGGTCGCGTCGAATGTGCCCCCGAGCCCGACCTCCACGACCTGCCAGTCGATCCGCGGCACCTGCGCCCGCACCAGCCAGAAGAACAGCGCTGTCAACACCCCGAACGTGCTTACATCCCCGTGGACGCTCGCCCGTTCAGCCTCCACTGCTCCGTGGATCGCCTCCATGCCCGCGGCGAACTCTTCGGGCGAGATGGCGTCGCCGCCGATGTTGATCCGCTCGGTGAACGAGTGCAGATGAGGACTTGAATACAGCGCCGTCGAGAGGTCCCCTCGCCTCAGGATGCCCGCGACCATCGCCGCGACGCTCCCCTTGCCTTTCGAACCAGTCACGTGGACGGTCGGCCGCCCTCTGTGCGGGTCATTCAGCCGCGCAAGGAGCGACCGCATCGTCTCCAGGTTCATCACCGGGTTCGGCGAGGCCTGGTAGCCGCGCTCCATGTCGCTCAGCGAAAGCAGGTAGTCGATGGCCTCCGAGTACTCCACGGCGGAATCTTACCCGTCGCCCCGGTCGGATTGCCCGCTTCTCGTCACTCGAACTCCACGATATGCCGGGCTGCCTCGAGCCCCTTCATCAGGATCAGCCGCCGTGGCACCACCATGAAAAGCTTCCCCCGGTCGGTGAACATCGCCGCCATCCGGTTCTTCCCCGAAAGCTCCCCCAGTAGCTCGTCATACCGGGCGTCGTCCTGGGTGATCTCCCGGGCTCGCCCCTCGATTACCACCCGGTTGAACGCCGACCAGTCCGCCCGGATCACCTCGCGGTTGTCGATCAGGAACGAAACCTCTGGCGTCGCCTGGATGTTCCGCGTGTGCTGCGGGCGCATCCCGCTCCCGAACAGGACCTCTCCGGTGCCACGCAGGTGGCACAACACGAAGGTTACATAGGGCGTCCCATCTTCCGCATGGGTCGTCGCCAGGGCCCCGCCTGCCTGGTCTGCCGCGATGGCCGCTGCCGCCTGGAGGATCTCGTCCCGGCTCATCTCTTCTGCCACGCGCGGATTCTACTGGCGGCGCCCCCTCCCGTGCACATTGCGCATCCCCCGTGCCCGTTGCTCAATGGGATTGTGACCCAACACCCTCCCCGCCGGCGCCTCGAACAACCATCCGCCGAAAAGGAGCGCCGCACCGGCTGCCTCGTCACCGGCGCCTTGCTTGGCGTCCTCGTCGGCATCATGGTCGGCATCTACGCCCTCCCCCCCATCCTCCGCAACATCTACGGCGAAACGAAGGTCGCCGCCGATGAGTTCTACCGCGGCGATGCCCGCATCATCCGCGTCCAGTCCGCCGGCCGCGCCTCCGAACCACTGGGCGATCCCTCACCCGGCATGCGCCGCGAGGATTTCTTCGTCCAATTGACCATCCGTTCGAACAAGACTTGGGCGGTTGCCGTCACCGACTTCACCCTCGAAGTCGAAGGCGTGAAGGACTGGATAAAGGCCGCCGAAGCGACCACCGGCGGCGAGCCCGGCCTGAACATCCCCTTCGGCGAAGAGGTCACCGTCGAGCTCCACTTCATCGCCGAAGTCCCCGCCGGCTCCTCCGCAACTCTCGCCGCCGAAGCCCTCCATCTCGCGAATCCCCGCGTGCGTTTTGCTCTCCAATGACCACCAGCCCCGCCCTCACGCTGCCGCACTACCTCCAGCCGGGCCTTCGCCTGGTCTTCATCGGCTACAACCCCGCCATCTACTCCGCTGAGGCCGGCCACTACTACGCCCGCCCCGGGAACACCTTCTGGCGCCACCTCAGCCAGAGCGGCATCGCCGGCCGCGATGTCGGCCCTGCAGACGATCACCTCCTCCCCGCCGAAGCGGGCATCGGCTTCAGCGACCTCTGCTGCCGCCCCACCGTCCGCGCCGAGCATCTCTCGCGCGATGAGATCATCGAAGGCGCCCACCGTCTCCATGCCGAGCTTCTCGAGTTCCAGCCCGACGTCGCCTGCTTCTCCGGCCGCGGCATCTACCAGCTCTTCGGCCGCCACGCCCTCGGCCTGAAGGCCCGTGAGCTCGCCTCCCGTCCCTACGGCGAGCAGCCCGAGCGCATCGGCGCCACCATCCCCTGGGTCATCCCCTCCTCCAGCGGGCTCGCCTCGAAGTGGCACCGCGAGCGCCTCGACTGGCTCCACCGCTTGAGCGACGCGATCGGCCCACCACACCCCCGGCGGGATAGCTAATAGCCCCCGGCTGGGGCACCCTTAGACCATGCAACTCGGCATCATCGGACTCGCCCGTTCCGGCAAGACCACCGTCTTCAACGCCGTCACTCGCGGCGCCGCCCAGGTGGGCGCCTATAGCTCCTCCGCCCAGCCCAACGTCGGCGTCGTCAACGTCCCCGATGAGCGCGTCGACCGCCTCGCCGAGATGTACAGGCCGAAGAAGGTCACCTACGCCACCATCCAATACGTTGATTTCCCCGCCGCAGGCGAGTCCTTCGGCAAGGGCGAGGGCCCCGCGGGCAAGTTCATCAACGACCTCGCCCGCACCGACGCCCTGATTCATGTCGTCCGTGCCTTCGAAGACGATTCCGTCCCCCACCCCGATGTCGCCATCGACCCGGACCGCGACATCGCCACCATGGACCTCGAACTCTCCTTCGCCGACCTCGCCATCATCGAGAAGCGCCTCCAGCGGATGGAGACCGAGCTCCGCTCCATGAAGGCCGGCGAACGCGACCAGCTCCAGCGCCTGAAAAGCCTCCTCGAACGCATGAAGGCCGGCCTCGAAAACGAGGTTCCCATCCGCGAACAGGCCCTCGACGACGAAGATCGCCGCCTGCTCGAAGGCACCCAGTTCCTCACCTCCAAGCCGCTCATGCTCATCATCAACATCGGTGAGGCCGACCTTGCCCGGCGCTCTGAACTCGAAGAGCAGTACCGCGCGAAGTACCGCCGGCCCGCCCGCGATGTCGCCGTCTTCTGCGGTAAGTTCGAAATGGACCTGAACGAACTCAGCGACGAAGACGCGGCCGAGTTCCGCGCCTCTGCCGGTGTCACCGAGAGCGGCATGGCCGGCGCCATCCGCATCAGTTACGAGCTCCTCGGCCTCATCAGCTTCCTTACCGCCGGACCCGATGAATGCCGCGCCTGGACTGTCGAAGCCGGTTCAACCGCACCCGAGGCCGCCGGCAAAATCCACAGCGATCTCAAGCGCGGCTTCATCCGCGCCGAAGTCATTCGCTTCACCGATCTCATCGCTGCAGGCAGCGAAACCGAAGCGAAGAAACGCGGACTACTTCGGACTGAAGGCAAGCAATACGTCGTCCAGGATGGCGACGTCGTGAACATCCTCTTTAACGTCTAAACCCACCGGCCGAATCTCAATGGTTACCGGCCGGCAAGCACCCGATCCGCGGTGTCAACTGTCCTTCGCCGAAGAGCAGTACGAAAGCCGATAGCGGCCCCCGGCACCTGCCTCACCCGAGGCGGACCGTCCCGTCGACGATACCTTTGATCCGCGCGCCATCGAGCCACCAGACGCGTCTCCCTCTCAATTCGCCGACCAGGACCGACCGGCCGCTGACCTCGCGCACCTGTCCGATGGCCGAACCGCCCTGGTCCTGGACTTGCATACCCGCCCGAAGTCCCGCCAGACGTGGGTCACACTCGATCATCTCTCCCTCCGGCAGAGGAAATCAGAAGAGGCCGTTCCAGGTCTCTGGGAGCAGGTGGAACGGCCTCTTCAATCGGATACAGGGGGGATTCCTGTTGCGCTGAATTTACGGACCGCGCTCTCCTGAGCGAGACGAATTTGTTGAGGGGATTTCGCTCATCCATACGCGTGGCCTATAGCTCGACTGCCACCTTTGCTTCGTCCCGGCACCCAATGGCAGTGTGCTGGGCACTCGACTATCTTGTTCTTCGAACAGTTAGCGGATCATCGCCGCCCGGTCGGCAGCCCCGGCCCCTGGTCCGCACCGCAGCTCACGAATGGAGTCACCCAAATGTCTGAAGCCTGGATCATCGACGGCGTCCGCTCGCCCCGTGGAGGAGGCAAGCCCGGCGTCGGCAGCCTCACCCACATCCACCCCCAGCGCGTCCTCGCCCAGGTGCTAAACGCACTGAAAGACCACGCCGGATTCGACCCTGCCGGCGTTGAAGACGTCATCATGGGCAACAACTCGGGCGTCGGCGACCACTCCATGGACATCGCCCGCATGGCCACCCTCGATGCCGGCTGGCCCGTAACGGTCCCCGGCGTCACCCTCCACCGCTTCTGCGGCTCCGGCCAGCAGGCGGTCAACATGGCCGCGATGAGCATCATGTCCGGCCAGAACGACCTCCTTGTTGCCGGTGGCGTCGAGTCCATGTCTCGCCCCGCCCCCATGAGCGTCGATGGCTTCACCGCCAACAACGCGCACCTTTACGCCCAGTACCCCCTCATCCCCCAGGGCATCTCCGCCGACCTCATCGCCACCCTCGAAGGCTTCTCCCGCGAGGAGTGCGACCGGCTTGCCGCCGAAAGCCAGCGCCGTGCTGCCGAGGCCATCGACGCCGGCCGCTTCAAGCGCAGTGTTGTCCCGATCCACAACGATGACGGCACCCTCGCCCTTGACCACGACGAGCACCCCCGGCCCGGTACCACGGTCGAGAGCCTCGCCGGCCTGAACCCTTCGTTCGCGAAGATGGGCATCATGGTCCCCCCGAACGACACCCGCACCTATGACGAGATCTGCAAGGCCGTCTACCCCCAGGTCAACGAAGTGAACCATGTCCACCACGCCGGTAACTCCTCGGGCGTCGTCGACGGCGCGAGCGCGCTCCTCCTGGCCTCGCCCGAATACGCGAAAGCCCACGGCCTCAAGCCGCGCGCCCGCCTCGTCCAGACCGCCACCGCTGGTTCCGAACCGGTAATCATGCTGACTGCCCCTGCGCCCGCCTCCCAGATAGCCCTCAAGAAGGCAGGCATGCGCAAGGAAGACATCGACCTCTTCGAGGTCAACGAAGCCTTCGCCTCAGTCGTGTTGAAGTACCAGCGCGAAATGGGCCTCGACGGTGAGCGCATGAACGTGAACGGCGGAGCCATTGCCCTCGGCCACCCCATCGGAGCCACTGGCGGTATGCTCATCCAGACTGCTCTCGATGAGCTCGAGCGGCGCAACAAGTCCACCGCGCTCATCACCATGTGCACCGGCGGCGGCATGGGCACCGCCACCATCATCGAACGGATCTAGCCCCGGCTTCCCACCCGGGCCAGCCAATGCGGATGAGGCCGCCCCCCCACGCACGTACCGGGCCGGGCGGCCTCGTCCACACGGGAGGACCAACAATGACTGGCTTCGCCGACGTACTGTACGAAGTGGGGGATGGCACCGCGTGGATCACGCTCAACCGCCCCGAGAAGTTGAACGCCCTTACCTGGTCATCGTGGGCCGAAATCGAAACAGCGATCGACCGCGCCGACGCTGACGATGCTGTCCGTTGCGTCGTGATCACCGGCGCGGGCCGGGGTTTCTGCGCCGGGACCGACCTCACCGCCGACCCCAACCAGCCGCAATTCCCCCGCCCCATCGAAGGCCGTGCCGCCCTCCAGCGCACCCGCTACCTCGGCCCCGAGCGCGTGCACCGTTGCCGCAAGCCGGTCATCGCCGCCGTCAACGGCGTGGCCGTCGGCGCCGGCCTCTCGCTCGCCCTCGCCGCCGACATTCGCATCGCAGCGGAATCGGCCCGCTTCAGCGCCATCTTCGTCAAGCGCGGCATCGGCCCCGATACCGGCGCCACCTGGTTCCTCCCCCGTCTCGTCGGCAGCGACCAGGCCCTCGCCATGCTCTGGACCGGCAAGATGGTCCCCGCCGCCGAGGCGAAGGAGATCGGCCTCGTCACGGAGGTCGTCGCCGATGACGCGCTTGTTCAGCGGACCACGGAACTTGCCAGTTCGATCGCGCACGGCCCCTCGATCGCCATCGAGATCGCCAAGCGCCTGGTCTATGACGGCGCCACGCGAGACCTCGTGACCCAGACCGAGCAGGAACAGTTCCTCCAGCAGGCCACGCAGGCCACCGAGGACGCGAAAGAGGGACGGCTGTCCTTTATCGAACGCCGCGAGCCTCGTTTTGCTGGCCGCTGAACCTTAGCCCAGCATCCGCCGGGGCAAGGCGCCCTCCAGCTCCAGCAACTCCTGCTTCATCGCCAGGCCCCCGCCGAAACCATGCAACGAGCCATCGGCCGCCACCACCCGGTGGCACGGCAGCCACAACGGTATCGGGTTCGCGCCAACCGCCGCCCCCACCGCCCGGGGCGCCTGCCCCTCCCCGATGTGGCGAGCCAGCCATCCGTAGCTCCGGGTCTCGCCTCGCGGTATCTCGCGCAGGGCCAACCACACCTTGCGCTGCAAGGGCGCACACTCCGGCAGGTCCACCGGGAACTCCTCGATTGGCGCGTGCTCGCCGGCGGCATAGGCCCGGAGGAGCGACAGCGCTCGCTCGCCGTCCGGGTTGTCGCCGGAGACGGCCCCGAACGAGCGCAGCTCGCCTTCGGCCGAATCCCGTGTCCGATGGAACAGGGTGGCGTAGCGAATCCCGGCCGGGCTTAGCGCAACCCCCGCCCAGCCCAGGCTCGTTTCCGTCACATGAAGACTCAACGAGGCGATCATCACCCTGCTCAACGCGCGGCCCCGGCCCGGGTCATGCCTTTTTCGAACGCGGCGGCCGCTGCTTGCGCCGCAGCAGCTTCCCGAGCAGCGCGCCCCGCAGGCTCTGGTACGACTGTGCTGCCTGCTCCTCGTCGATCCGTTGCAGGTCCGGGCGTCCGTACCGCGTCTCTTCATAGGCGTCCGAGAGCGTCAGCGCAGCCTCTTCCTGTTCGATCGCACGGCCCATCCGCCGCGACCACTCCCGTGGCGTCTCAGCCTGCCGGCTCCCAAGGCCGGCCCACCCGGCCAACCGTTGTGCCTTGGCCCACAGCTGCGCCCGGCCCTCGAGTCCGCCCATGCCCCAGTTCCACGCTACGCGCCCGGCCAGGCCCCCGGCCGCCACGACAGCCAGCACACCGGCAAGCGCCCATACGATCATCCAGTTGAAGGGCTCGTTCACCGTGGGTGGCTCGGCCAGGGCGTCCGTCACGGGGCCCGGAATGTCGTCGGGGGTCAGGCCGTCGCCGAACAGGTCGCCCAGGTCCGGCGAAATGAACGGCTCGTCCTGCGGGAACAGGTCGAGCGACCCCAGCCCGCCGGCCCCGCCTTCCGGCCTGTCTGCCGTCGGGTTGAAATCGATCCACCCGAGTCCCGGGAAGAACACTTCCACCCAGCTGTACGCGTTGTCCTTGCGGACCGTGTAGTTCGTTTCGATACCCGTACCGGGGTCCAGCACGTACCCGACCGTCACCCGCGCCGGGATGCCCTGCGTCCGCAACATCACGGCCAGTGCCGTCGACTGGTAGTCGAAGTACCCGCGCTTCAGCTCGAACAAGAAGAAGTCCACTGCATCGCGCCCCGGTGGCGGCGACTCTACCGCCAGGTCGTAGGGGAACGTCCGGATGTACGTCTCCAGGGCCTTCGCCTTCTCATATGGTGTTACGGCATTTGCCTCGGCAATCACCCGCGCTGCCTCGTTCGCCACCCGTTCCGGCAGGCTCTCCGGGAGCTGCAGGTATCGATCCGCCACCCAGTCCGGGTATTCCGCGCCCGCCTCAAGCAGCTGGATCAGCGTCGCCCGGCTCTGCGTCCCAATCGTGTTGTAGGTGTCGCCCTTTCTCAGCCCGCGCCGGCTGCGCATCTCCTCGATGTCGCCCGCGAACCCCTTCGGTGTCTCGATCGTCGTGTCGATGTTCGCGGCGATCGGCGACCCGGGCGTCAGCAGGGTGCTCTCCGGGTCCAGAACCGTCGCCCGCAGGATCGACACATCCCGCGACTCGTAGGTCGCCTCCTGCTCGTCCACACCGGTCGCGGCGGCGTCCACCCGCTGGGTATCCCGCTTGCCCTGCTTCCACCCGTTCCCCGTATACACGTCGTAGCTCGTGGCCCGGATCAGCCCTGCTTCGGGGCTCTGGATCTCGTAGAGCTCCTTCGTCCCCAGCGATACGTTGCCCTGGATTGGCAGCGTGCTGCCGAACGAATGGAGCTGGGCGCCCTTGCGCGAATCGATGTTGTGGAACAGCCGGACGAGCGAGTCCGACTGGTTCGTGATCGGCTTTGCAATCGTGTCGAACACGCTCTCCGCAGCCTTCGCCTGGTTGCCTAGCGGCACCCACCATGCCGCGATGATCAGGCCCGCCGCCACCACGACCGTCAACTGGATCGCGCTCACGCTGATGAAGTCCGGGTACTCGATCCCCTCGCGCTTCCACTGCGTCTGGTTCTTCTGCAGGTAGAGCCGCGCGATCAGCACGATCGCGCCGAACAGGAACGTCACAAACGCGCCGCTCGGCTGCCCGGATAGGAAGCTGATATTCGTGAGCAGGATCACCCCGCTCGGGATTACCGCCAGCCAGGCGTTCTGCCACCGGTACAGGGACCATGCGGCGAAGTACGTCGCCAGGAAGATCAGCGCATGCACCAGCGTCACAAAGGGCAGGTTGTCGTTGCTGATGTCGCCCGCCCGCACCACCGCCCACCACTCCTCCATGCGGATGCGGAAATCGACCAGGCGGTCGCCCAGCCCGGTCCCGTCCGCATAGCTCTGCGCCGCGAGCACCACCACCACCAGCCCCAGCGCGAGCCCCACCGGGTGAATCGCCGCGGCAAAGAACTTGATCCGCGCGGCCACCATGCCGATGAGCAGCCCCGCGATCGCCGTCGGCACGAACGGCGGCATGTTGTCCACCCAGTTCGCCTGCTCGAGCGATACCGCGACGCTGATGAACGTGATCGCGGCCGCCGCGAACGTCAGCCAGTCCTCCCAGCTCATCACCAGCCGCGGCGCTTGCAGCGCCGCCATGCCCACGCGTTGCCCGGCCGAACGCTCCAGCGGGGGGTTTATGCTTGCCATGCGCCTGCTCCCGTCGCGGTGGGGCTCAGTGCCAGTCCCAGGTCGTCACCCTTGCGTACAACATAAGTCATGATGTCGCTCGCCGTCAGTTGCCCGTAGAGCAGCAGCGGCGACCGGTCGCTTGCAAACGTCGATGGGTCGAGCAGCACCACCGCCGCCCGCACGCCGCGCTGCGTCAGCGACTGGATGGCAGTCAACCAGTGGTCATCCGTCGCCGAAGTAATCACCACCAGCGTCGTGTGCCGCCCGAACCTTCGCTGCTCTTCCATCAGCAGGTTGCCCAGTGGCGCGTCGCCGACTGCGTACGCCATTGCCAGCGTTTCCAGAATGCGGGTGAGCTGTTGCTGGCCGCGTTCCGGTTCCAGCACCCGCAGGTCGCGCCCGAACGTCATCAGGCCAACGGGGCGGTTGTTGACGATGTAGTGGTGCGCCACGCTCGCCGCGATCCGCACCCCGTACTCTTCGGTGCTCTCTTCCTCCCGCCCGGCGTTCACCCGCCGCTCCAGGTCCAGGATCACCCAGATGTCGCTCGCGGGGTCCAGCTCGAACGTCTTCACCATCAGCTCGCCCGTGCGGGCGGTGCTCCGCCAGTGAATGCGGTTGAAGGCGTCGCCGGGCGCGTACTCACGGATTCCCGACGCGTTCGGCGTGATGTAGTGCGTCCGCTTTCGGAACCGCCCCTCGCCGGGGAGGTTCGCCGGCGGCGCCTGGAAGTGCGGCAGGTCCACCACGGCCGGGTACACCAGGATCTGCTGCTGTCCCCCGACCTCACGCACCCGGCGGAACAGCCCGAACGGGTCGGTTGCCGTCAGCCGTAGCGGTCCCCAGTCGAAGAGGCCGCGCCGCCGCAGGGGTGTGTTCACCACCCAGTTCCGGCTCCGCCGCGGGGGAATGATCACGACCCGCTTCGAACGGTGCCCCGGCAGGTCGCTCGGGTCTTCCACTTCCAGCCAGACTTTCGGGAGGAACGATTTGTTCCGTACCTCGATGATCTCCTGGGCTTCCTGCCCCACCTGGGCGCGGGCCGTCTTCCGGTCCACCTCCGCATCGATGTCCCGCGTGTTCCACCACACCAGCAGCCATGCCGCCGGCACCGCCATCGCGATGATGTAGACCAGCCGGAACAGTAGCCAGAAGCCCGTCCCGAATGCCACGAACACGCAGGTCAGCAGGATCAGCAGGACAAGCGTGAGCGTCCGCCGCTCGGCGCTGAACAGTGACCGTACTGCCTGCTTCATTCCACGCCCTGCCTAGACGCGCGCCCGTGCGCCCGGCACGGCCACCCGCTGCAGGCACTGCGCGATCACGTCGGCCTGGGTCATGCCCTTCACCTTTGCGCCCGGGCTCACGATCACCCGGTGCGCCAGGGTGAAGAGTGCAAGCTCCTTCACGTCGTCTGGCGTTACGAAGTCCCGCCCCTCGAGCAGCGCTTTTGCCTGTGCAGTCCGGAACAGCGCCAGCGAACCGCGCGGGCTCGCCCCCAGGTACACCGCCTCGTGCTCCCGGGTCGCGTTCGCCAGTTGCACGATGTACTGCTTGATCAGCGGATCGACGTAGATCTCCTTCACCGCTTTCTGCAGCTGCAGGATTTCGTTCGCGTCCGTCACCTGCTGCAACGCCTCGATCGGGTGCTGCGTCTGCTGCTGGTCCAGCACCAGCACTTCGTCCGTTGGGCTCGGATACCCGAGGTAGATCCGGACCATGAAGCGGTCGAGCTGGGCTTCGGGCAACGGGAACGTCCCTTCGTACTCGATCGGGTTCTGCGTCGCCAGCACCATGAACGGTCCCGGCAGTCTGTGCGTTACTCCGTCGACCGTGACCTGCCGCTCCTCCATCGCCTCGAGGAGCGCCGACTGCGTCTTCGGCGTCGCCCGGTTCACTTCGTCCGCCAGCACCACCTGAGCGATGATCGGCCCCGGCCGGAACTCGAAGTCGCCCGTCTTCTGGTTGTAGATCGAAACACCGGTGACGTCGCTCGGAAGCAGGTCTGGCGTGAACTGGATGCGCCGGAACGTACACCCGGTCGAAACCGCGATCGCCCGCGCGAGCATCGTCTTGCCCACGCCCGGCACGTCCTCGATCAGCATATGCCCACCGCAGAGCAGCGCGGTGACCGCCAGCCGCAGCTCCCGCGACTTCCCCACAATGACATGCTCAACGTTCGAAATGATCCGCTCGGCAACTATCTTCGGGTCTTCCACGAAGCCGTCTCCCAGGGACGCCGGGGCCGCCGCCACGCCGTATCGCGTGCCACGCCGAACCCGTGTCAGATTCGCGGATTATAGCAATCCCCAATTCCGGCCCGGTTAAGCGGCTTGCACCGGGCGGTCTCCGCCGCATCCCCCGCCAGCCGGGCATTCCGCGACGGTCTCCCGCCCTCCTGATGGGTGATGCGCTAACACCGCCCTGTCCCGTAAGGTGGAATTGTTCGCTCTTTCACAAAGTTGAGCGGGAGGATTGATGCCAGTTCTGCCAGAGCTCCGCCCGGAGCGTTCTTTGCTCGAACGCTGGGCGCGCTTCACTCACCGCCGCCGCGGGACGGTCATCGTCTCCTGGATCGTCGTCCTGGTGGCGCTCGTGTTCGCCTTGAACCGGTTCGGCGGCGAATTCTCCACCGAGTTCAGCCTCCCCGGTTCCGAGTCCCAGCGGGCGCGAGACCTTCTCGAAGAACGCTTCCCCTCCCGTGCCGGTGGCGATGCCAGCATCGTTTTCGAAGCACCGGCAGGCATCGAAACGGCCCGTCCTGCCATCGAGGCAACCCTCGGCGAACTTGCCGCCCTCCCCAACGTTGCCGAAATCGAATCTCCCTTCGAGAGCGCCGGCTTCATCTCGGAAGATGGCACCATCGCCCGCGCTGTCCTGCACTTCGATCTCCCCCTGCGGGACATCCCCCGCTCGACCGCGAAGGGGGTGATGTCCATCGCCGACGGCAACTCCACCGGGGATCTGACCGTTGTCGCTGGCGGAAACGTCATCCAGTTCAACGAGCATCCCGAAATTGGCTCCGAGCTCTACGGCCTCATCGCCGCCGTCTTCATCCTGATGATCGCCTTTGGCTCCGTCGTCGCCATGGGCCTCCCGATCGGCGCGGCCCTCTTCGGCCTCGGCGCCGGGTTCGCCATCCTTGGCATCCTCTCCCGCTGGCTCGGCTTCCCCGACTTCAGCGCCCAGTTCGCCGCCATGATCGGGATCGGCGTCGGCATCGACTACAGCCTTCTGGTCGTCACCCGCTTCCGCGAAGGCCTCCACGCAGGCCGCAACGTCGAGGACTCCGTCGTCATCGCCGTCACCACCGCCGGCCGGGCGGTCATCTTCGCGGGCCTGGTCGTGGCCCTCGCCTTCATGGGCCTCTTCGTGATGGGCCTGCCCTTCGTTGCCATGCTGGGCACCGCCGGCGCCATCGTCGTTGTCCTGGCGGTTGTGGTAGCCGTCACCATCACGCCGGCCGCGCTCTCCCTGGTCGGTCATCGCATCGATAGCCTCAAGGTCCCCTTCCTTCACCAGAACGAGGGTATCGACGAATCCAGCGTCTGGTTCCGGCTCAGCCGCGCCATCCAGGCCCGGCCGCTGATCTACGCCCTCGGCTCGGTCGCGGTCCTCCTCGCGCTCTCCATCCCCATCCTCTCGATGGACCTGGGCTTCACCGACGCCGGCAACGGCAGCGCTAACCTCCAGAGCCGCCGCTCCTACGACCTGCTCGCCAGGGGCTTCGGCCCCGGCTTCAACGGCCCTCTTGTCATCGTCGCGGACTTCGCGGAAGGCGGCCAGGAAACAATCCCCGCGGTCCAGGAGGCCGTTGCCGCCACTCCCGGCGTGGCCCGCGTGTTTCCTCCGGTTGTGAACCCCGCCGGCGACACCGCGGTCATCACCGTCATGCCCACCACCAAACCCCAGGACGACGCGACGACCGACCTCGTGAAGTATCTTCGGGGCGACGTGCTCGACGCGCTCGATACCAACGGCGCCCAGTACTGGGTTTCTGGCGCCACCGCCGGCAACATCGACGCCGCCACCCGCATCGGCCAGCGCATGCCCCTCCTCTTTGTGGGCGTCATCGGCGTCAGCTTCATCCTCCTGACCGCCGTCTTCCGTTCCGTGGTGATCGCGGTCAAAGCCTCGATCATGAACCTGCTCTCGATCGGCGCCGCCTACGGCGTCATCGTCGCGATCTTCCAGTGGGGCTGGTTCGCCGGCATCGTCGGCGTCGACAAGGGGCCGGTCGAAGTCTTCCTCCCCATGATGATGTTCGCCATCCTCTTCGGGCTCTCGATGGACTACGAAGTCTTCCTCATCTCCCGCATCCGCGAGGAATACCTCCGCACCGGCAACACCGAAATCGCCGTCGCCAACGGGCTCACCGCCACCGCCCGCGTCATCACCGCCGCGGCTGCCATCATGGTCACCGTCTTCCTGTCCTTCGTCCTCGGCCCCGACCGCATCATCAAGGAGTTCGGTATCGGGCTCGCCACCGCCATCTTCGTCGATGCCACCATCGTCCGGCTGTTCCTGGTGCCTTCGACCATGGAACTCCTGCGCGAGGCCAACTGGTGGATGCCCCGCTGGCTCGACCGCATTCTCCCCAACCTCCACATCGAAGGCCCTTCGGAGCACGGCCCGGTCACCCTCCCCGCCGCCGGGGGGAAGTAGCGCCTACGAGCGCGTCGTGTCCGAGGCGAGCCGGTCATGGCGCGCTGGGATGTCCCTCCGCCCGAACGCCGCTGATGACCGGGTGGGAGTCACCTCGTGCAGCATCCCCGCGCTCGTGGTGATGACAACGCCGCAGCGCGTCATGCCTGACGCGCCTCGGATGACGCTCGGAGCACGGCCCGGTCACGCTCCCCGCCGCCGGGGGGAAGTAGCGCCTACAAGCGCGTCGTGTCCGAGGCGCGCCGGTCATGGCGCACTGGGATGTCCCCCTCCGCCCGAACGCCGCTGATGACCGGGTGGGAGTCACCTCGTGCCAGCACGCCTGCGCTCGTGGTGATGACATCGCCGCAGCGCGTCATACCTGACGCGCCTCGGATGACGCTCGGAGCACGGCCCGGTCACCCTCCCCGCCGCCGGGGGGAAGTAGCGCCTACAAGCGCGTCGTGTCCGAGGCGCGCCGGTCATGGCGCACTGGGATGTCCCTCGCCCAAACGCCGTTCATGCGGGCGTGCAACTGGCTGCCAACCGGGACGCGCACCCTCCCCCACCCGTTACACTCACCCCGTGTCTTCCATCGACTGGCCCGCCCGCGCCCGCGATCTCGCCCCTGCCTTCGCTGACCGCGCCGAACAACACGACCGCGAGGGTTCCTTCCCCTTCGACAATTTCGCCGACCTCCGCGCGGCTGGCTTCTACGGCCTCACCGTCCCCGGCCGCTTCGGCGGGGCCGAAGCCTCGCTCGGCACGTATCTGGCCGTCCTCGAACAGATCGCCCGCGCCGATGGCTCCACAGCCCTCGCCTTCATGATGCACCTGAAGACCTTTGGCCAGGAGCGCGAATCCCCGTCCTATCCGCCCGAGTGGTTTGAGCGCATGTGCACCGGCGCCGTCCAGCACGGCCAGCTCGTGAACACCGTTGCGACTGAAGAGGGCCTTGGTAGCCCCGCCGGCGGTGGACTCCCCGACACCACAGCCATCCCGGACGATGGCGGCTGGCGCCTCTCGGGCCGCAAGTCCTTTGCAACCCTGGCCCCACTCCTCCACCACCTCATCGTCCTGGCGCGCCTCCCCACCCCCGATGGCCAGCCGCCCGAGCTCGCCAACTTCATGGTCCTCCGCACTGACCCCGGCCTCAGCATCGATGAGACCTGGGACAGCCTCTCCATGCGCTCAACCGGCAGCCACGATGTCGTCCTCGACGACATCCACCTGACCCCGGACCGACTCCTCAACCGCCGCGCACTCGGCCAGGGCGATGCCCGGGGCAGCGCCGGGATGGCCTGGTTCGCGCTGGGGCTCTGTGCCACCACCATTGGCGTTGCCTCGGCTGCCCGCGACTACGCCGTGGCCTACGCCCGCGAACGCACGCCCAACTCCAACCGGACCATCAAGGAATACCCCGGCGTCCGCAGCCGCATCGCCCGGATCGACCTGCTTGTCCACCGCAGCCGCGCGCTCATGGATGACGCTTCCCGCGCGTGGGAACACCGCCCGCAACATGGCCCGCCCGCCATCGACCGTATCGTCATGGCCAAGATCGACACGATGAACAACTGCATCGAAGCGGTTGACCTCGCCATGCGCGTCGTGGGCGGAGTCAGCCTCCAGAAACGCCGCCCCATCGAGCGCTACTACCGCGATGTCCGCGCGGCCCTCCACAACCCGCCCCTCGAAGACCGCGCCCTCGACCAACTCGCCCGCACCGCCCTGGACGAGCCCTATGAGCCACCGAAAGCCGCGGAGTAGCTCTCGCCCGCCTAACCGCCCGGGACCTTGAAGTCCTTGCCGATGGTGATGACCACGTCGGGCAGGCTCGTGTCGGTCTTCGCCAGGACAATCACCTCCGCCGGGCTGATCCCCATCCACTTCGCGATGTCCTCGGCCAGCGACCGCTTCTCCGCCCCGTACAGCGTGATCGACGTCCGCGGCTGCACGGCCGCATCTGGTCCGTAGTACACCGTCGGCAGGCCCTTCACATAGGCCAGGTAGCGCCCCAGGGCCGCCGCCCGCACCGTCCCGTCCTCGCCGTAGCCGTTCTGGATCTCCACCGAAGCCGCCGCATACGCCGCTTTGGTGAACACCTGGTTCAGCCAGTACTGCACGTTCTCGGCATTCCAGAGGAGCACCGAGGCACCGGCGTCGGTCGTGAACGGCGTCATCGTCGGCACGTCGTTCACCGGGTCGCCCAGCGAATACGTCTTCATCTTCCCGTTCGTGTCTTTCAGCGCCACCGCATAGCCCGGGAACTTCGAATAGGGGATGTCCGTCTTCACCGTGCCGGCGTAGGCATCCCACATTTCTCGTGGGTTGCGCACCATCCGGTTCACGAGCCCGCTCGAAAACGCCCTCCGCATCGCCGACTCGAGTACCAGCTGTTGGCGTTTCACCCGCTTCAGGTCGCTGTCGTACTCCCGGTGCCGCCCGAACGCCACCGCGTGGTACCCATCCAGCTGGTTCACTCCCGGCGGGAAGCTCACCCACGTCGCGTTCACGTCATCGTCGCTGTAGTACCAGTCAGGCACCGAGAGGTCGTAGGGGATGTCTACCTCCACCCCGCCTATGGAGTCCACCAGCCCCTCCACCCCCTCGAAATCGAGGATGATGTAGTGCTTGATGTCGATCCCGAAGTTCTCCTTCATGTCGAGCTTGAGCTGCTCCACGCCGCCCTTGATCGACCCCGTCGCCCGCACCCCGATCCCATAGGACGTGTTGATGCGGTCCTCGTACACGAAGTCCTTCGTGTGGATGTCGATTTGCATGTCCCGCGGGAAACTCAGCACGCTCACCGTGTCCGCCACCGGGTCGATTGTCGCCACCATAATCGTGTCGGTCAGGTACCCGCTGTTCTCGTTGTCTTCGAACTGGTATCCGGGGCGCTTGTCCACGCCAAGCACCAGCAGGTTGATCCGTTCGTTGAACACGCTGTTCGCGCCAGGGTCCTTAATCGTGACCAGGGGCGTATCCAGCTTCGCCAGCGGCTTGATGATCCCCAGGTTTGTCAGCGACTTCCCCGGGAAGAGCGCGGGTGTCACCCGCGCCAGCAGCGCCACGCTCGTATACATCGATGCGAGCCCGAACGTGAATAACGCAAGCACAAACAGGAACCGCTGCGCGCCCGTCACGCGTGGTGCCGTCCTGGCTCGCCGCCGGGCCCGACGCCGCTCTGGAAAGGCGGCGAACCTGGTGTCCTCGACGCGGCTCGTCACGCTCCCAACCTACGCAGCACGCCTCACTCCGGTCAATTGCTTCATTCCCAATTCATTACCGGCACCGTGTGATCTGTGCCACATATGGCCTGCTTTCATACCAGGTTAGCCCATCCCCAGTTCGTGCAATCGGTCGTCGTCTATCCCGAAATAGTGCCCGAGTTCGTGCAGCACCGTTTTTCTCACCTGTTCCCGCACTTCGTCGTCGTTCGAACAGATCGCTTCGATGTGCTCCTGGTAGATGCTGATCTTGTCCGGGGCCACCAGGTTGTAGTACTCGCCCCGCTTCGTCAGCGGAATCCCGTGGTACAGCCCCAGGAGCAGCCCTCCGCGCCCGAGGCCCGCCGCCTTACGGTCCATGGCCGTCGGGCGCCGTTCGATCACGATGTCCACGTTGTGCACGCTCTGGAGGAGCTCGGGCGGCAACAGCGCCACTGCTTCCCGTACCAGCCTCCGGAACTCGCGCCGTTCCAAATCCCTGCCCCTATCGCCGCGTCGGTGAGGCGCTCCAGAGCGTCTTGAACAGCTCGCCGCCCCGGATCGCCGCTCGCTGCTGTTCCCGCTCCAGCTCCATCAGTTCCGCCATCACGTCTGCTGCTTCCCTCACCGATTCGGCATGCCCCGTCTCGATGATCCGCTCAGCGATCTGCCGCCACACGCCCGTCCCTTCCATCGACCCCGCGAACCGCGGCCAGAACACCGCCACGATCTTCTCCGGGTCGCCGAACCGTGGGCGCAGTTGCCGCAGGCTCTTGTAGCGCTCTTGTACATCTCGCACCGGCTCCACCAGCCGCACCGCCGGCCCATCGATTTCGCTCGAGCGGAAGTCCAGCAGCAGCCGCTGCCCCACCGTGATGAACCTGACGATCACCACTTCGTGCGTCTGGATCGTCGACGCGATCTCTTCCAGGTCGACGTTGAAATCGTTATCCACGCGATCTCCGAGTGTACGGGCTGCTTGCCCCCACGGCCAGTTACGTAACCCCTGGGCACCCAATTGCAACCAAGAACCCGCCCTCCGCTGCCGACAAACAGGGCGACATGCCATTCCTCAACCGGTCCCCCCTCAACCGCCGGGTCGAACGCCTCATCCGCGCGGGCATCGGCGTCCGCGAGACCACCTGGACTCTTGATTCGCCCGGCGACCCCGGCCTTACCCGCCTGCTCACCGAAAGTATCGTTGACTGGGTGCGCCTCTCCATGGGCGAGATGCGCCGCCCCTACGGCATCGATCACGTTGCGCTCGCGCTCGCCTGCCGCGATGGCTCCGGCCGGGTCGTGTGCAGCACCAGCCTTGGGGTCCTCCGGCCCATCAGCTTCTATGGCGACGGCCCCGTCACCGAGGTGAACGCGTTCCTTGGCGATGTCGCCCGTGTCAGCGGTAACCGGCCGGTGGAGATGGTGGGCGCGCTGCTCAGCCTCGGCGATATCGCCTTCGAGCTGAATGGCCGTCCGGCTGCCGCCTGAGCCACGTTTTCCCCCATCTTCGCCACCCGCTACACTTCGAGATCATGGCGAACGTCGCAAACCCCACTCGCGCCCGTGAGCGCATCCAGGCCCAGGTGGACCGTATCGCGTGGCTCCGCGGTAGCGGCCCCAACCCCTTCGACTACGACCTCTGGGACGACCGCACCATCGAGGTGCTCACCGCCATCTACGGCGATGGCGCCCCGGAACTCCAGCGCTACTTCGAGGCCGCCGGTAAGCGCGGCCGCCTCCCGGGCGTCCGCGGACAGGCCGAGAACATGACGCTCAACATCCATGGCCCCTGGGGCATCCGCGCCCGCCTCGACCGTGCCGAGGCCGTCCTCAAGGATCTCGCCGGCTCACTCGTCTGATAGATCGCCGAATTCGATACCCGGGAACCGCCGCCTGAGCTCTGTCGCGAGCCCCTCCAGCCGCCGCTGGTACGCGGGACTTCTCAGCTCCTCCGTCGTCATGATGACCGCGTTCTCACGGTTGTCCGAGTAGTACCGCTTGCGTTCGCCCACCTCGTAGAACCCGTACTCCCGGTAGAGCGCTCGCGCCGCCTCATTCGATTGGCGCACTTCCAGCGTCGCCACCGACATCCCGTGCTCAATCGCCAGCTCCACCAGCCCGTGGACCAGCAGGCGCCCCAACCCTTGCCGCCGCTCCTCTGGCAGTACGGCAACCGTCACCACGTGGGCCTCATCCACCATCAGCCACAGGCCCGCGAACCCCTTGATGCCTCCGCCGGTTCCTTCCAGCACGATGTAGCGCGCCATCCCGTTGCCGGTGAGCTCGCGCTCAAACGCCGTCACCGGCCATCCCCCGGAGTAGGCAGCCTGCTCGACCGCCATCACTATCGGGACGTCTTCCGGGCTCATCCTCCGGAGTCGCGGCGCCTCACATGGTGGTTCCGTATTCCCCATCCTCCCATCCTATTCGCCCGCCTCCTCATGGCAACGCCCCGTCCTCCCATCAGGTTTGCGTCTCGCTTGCCGATACCCTCAATACATGGCCACCATCGTCGCGCCCGGCACCGCGCTCACCGTCGTCCGGCGCTCCTCCCCACCGCAGCAGTGGACTGCCTCCGTTGTCGTCTCCCGCGAAGACTCGATCGCGGCCCGCGTTAACGCTCCCCCCGCGGCCTGGGACGCGGACTTCCCCTACATGCTCATCCTCGGCGTCCCGGGTTCGCGCACCTTCGCCATTTGTTCGTTCGTGGCCGCCAAGACCGATGTCGCCGCCTTCCGCATCACGACGCACTGGCGTCCCCTCGACTTTCGCAAGGACCGCCGTTTCCAGACCGACCTCCAGGCCGAAGTCCGCTCCGTGCTCGGTACTTCGCGCCAGCCCGGCCGCCTCGTCGATATCTCCCTCGGTGGACTCGCCGTCGCCGTCGAGTCTCGGCCCGGAGGCAGCCAGCTCGATGTCGGCCTCTGGAACGGCGGGTACTCCGCCATGGTCCCATGCGAACTCGTCCGCGCGACGCCCGGCGAGACGGGCCAGACCGTCCTCCACCTCCGGTTCCGTGACCTTACCCCGCCCCAGCAGGCGTTCGTCCGCCAGTTTGTCGCCTCGCTCATGTCCGGCGAAGGCGAGGCATCCTGAAGTCCGCCGCTCCTCCGCTCTGGAATCGTCCCGCCCCCGCCGGTAGCATCCGCCCGTGACCCTCAGCCCCGCCACCCTCGCCGGCTTTACCATCGAGACCACCGCCCGGCACGATGCCCTCGATCAGGCCGCCCACGAACTTCGCCTCCACCTCGCGCGCATCCCCGCAGCCGCCACTCGCGGCGTCATCCGCCTCTCCGCGTCGGCCGGCCCGGGCGATGCCTTCACCGTTACCGTAGCCCCGAACGAGGTGCGGATCGCCGGGGCCAACCCACGGGGCGCGCTCAACGGGGCGTTCTGGCTGCTCGAACAGGCCGGGTTCTCCTGGCTCGCCCCGGGCGGCGACGGCACCCGATTCACGCCCGGCCGGGTTATCCCCCTCGGCGTCCATGAACATGCGCCTGCCTTCGCCCGCCGCACCCTCATCCTCGGCTGCGACGCCCTCCACGACGATTGGCCGGCATGGCTCCAGCTTGCCAGCCGCAACCGCCTCAACGACATCTTCTTCCACGACACGCCGCCCAGCCGCCTCGACCGTGCCGGCGCCCTTCGCCCCGCAACCTACGACGAGCTCGCGGCCGACGGACGCGGCTGGCTGTTCGAGCGCTGGGACTCCGACGGCCCCGCTATCCGGGCAGCAGCCTCCGATCACGGCATGACCATCCAGTTCGGTGGCCACCACCTCCCCTCGCTTCTCCCGCGCGAACTCTTCGCCGGCCACCCCGACTGGTTCCCGCTCCGCAACGGCGAACGCAATCCCCGTTACAACCTCTGCACTTCGAGCGACGGTGCGATCGCCGCCCTTCGGAGCGCCGCCCGCGCGTTCTTCGAACGCTTCCCGGGCGCCGATGTCTACCATCTCTGGGCCGACGACATCCGCGGCGGCGGGTGGTGCGAGTGCGACCGCTGCGCCGGCCTCTCGCCATCGGACCAGGCCCTTCGCGCCACCAACGTCCTCGCGGACGTCCTCGCCGAGGTCGCTCCGGCCGCGAGCGTCGCCCACCTCGCCTACCACGACACCATCGAGCCCCCCGCAGCCGTCGTGCCGGCCCCGAACGTCGCCGCCCTCTATGCCCCCCGCCCACGCTCCTACGCGTTTGCCATCGATGACCCCGCCTGCCCCCACAACGCTTCCGGCCACTGGCAGCCCTTCCTCGGTCTGCGCAAGACGTTTGGCGATGCCTCGCGCGTCCATGTCTTCGAGTACTACAGCGATGCGATCCTCTACCGCTGGCTCGCGCCCCTGAATCTCGAGGTCCTCCCGGCCGACCTCCGTGCCTACGCCGGTGCCGGCGTCACCACCATCGAAGATCTCGCGGTCACGCCCCGGCCGTGGCCCGGCCCCGCCTGGCACGCCTGGTGGTTTGCCCGCGCCGCCTGGGACCCGCAGGCCGACCCGAACGCTGCCCTCCACGCCTTCTGCGAGGCCGCCTTCGAATCCGATGCTCCCGCCTTCGAGCAGGCCTTCCTCGCCCTCGAAGATGGCTACCGCCTGCTCCTCGACCTTGGCGAACTCCAGCAGATCCCCCGGCACGACATCCTCGACTTCTCCGATACGCCGCGCGAGGCCCTCGCCGCCAAGGGGCGGCAGATGGAACGGGCCCTCGATCACTTCCACCGCGCGGCCCGGTCGATCCCCCTGGCGCCCGCGGGCATGGGCATGGCCGCCCGCGAAGAGCTCGCGATCGTGATCTCCTATGCCACCCACCTGGCCAACCGCGTCATCGCCTGGGATGCCGCCCTGGCCGGCGACCGCGCCGGCGCCCTGGCCGCCATCGCCGATGCGCGCACCGCCCTCAGCGCAACCGAAGACTGGTGCCAGCGCCACCTCACTCCGGCCCACGCCAACCTTGCGGCCAACATGCTCCGCGCGGCCCGTTACCACACCGGCTCTATCGAGACGCTGATCGGCGCAATAACCGTACCTTGACGTGCGCGTTAACGTTGTTAGACTACGGTCTAGACATGGAAGACGCACCCGCGCCCGAACGCTACCTCCAAATTGGTGAAGCTGCCGATCGAGCGCAGCTTACCCAGCGCACGCTTCGGTATTACGAGGAGAAGGGCCTGCTCAAGACCCCGACCCGGATGGACGGCGGCTTCCGCCTCTACTCGGCCGAGGACATGGAGCGAGTCGATCGCATTCGCGAACTCAAGGACCTCCTCGGGTTCTCCCTCGCCGAAATCAAGGAGATGCTCGAAGCTGAGGATGTCCGCCTCCAGATCAAGGCCGGCTGGCGCACCGACGCCGATGCCGCCGAAAAAGCCGCCCAGATCCGCCGCGCTCGCGAGGTCACCCTCCATCAGATGGAGATGATCGACCAGAAGATGGAGCGCATGGCCTCCATGCGAAAGGTCCTGGCGGATCGTGTGAAGAAGCACGACGAGATGCTCGCTCGCTGGGCCGAGGCCTCCGGCGAACCGGCGCCCGCAGCCGCCTCCTCCTGAAACCTGCGCTAGCGCAGGTACACCCCCCGCCAATCCGCTAAGCTAGTCCCATGGCCTTCATTGATGCCCTCGGCCGCCCGCTTCGCGATCTCCGCATCTCGGTCACCGACCGGTGCAACTTCCGCTGCACCTACTGCATGCCGCGCGAAGTCTTCGGCCCCGAATACCAGTTCCTCCAGCGAACCGAACTGCTGACCTACGAGGAGATCGGCCGCCTTGCCCGCATCTTCGTCGAACACGGCGTCGAGAAGATCCGCCTCACCGGAGGCGAACCGCTCGTCCGCCGCGACCTCCCCCAGCTCATCGCCCTCCTTCGCGAAACCCCCGGCCTCAAGGACCTGACCCTCACCACCAACGGCTCGCTCCTTCGCGCCCAGGCCCAGCGCCTCCACGACGCCGGCCTGCACCGCATCACCGTCTCCCTCGATTCGCTCGACGAAGCGATCTTCAAATCCATGAACGATGTCGGTGTCCCGCCCTCCGTCGTCCTCGATGGCATCGAGGCCGCCCGCCAGGCCGGACTTGCCCCCATCAAGGTCAACGCGGTCGTTAAGCGCGGCGTCAACGACCACACCATCGTCGACCTCGCCCGCCACTTCAAAGGCACCGGCATCATCGTCCGCTTCATCGAGTTCATGGATGTGGGAGCGACCAACGGCTGGCAGATGCAACATGTTGTCCCCGCCCACGAAATCGTGGCCCGCATCGACGCCGAGCTCCCGATCGAGCCCGCTGAGCCCAACTACCGCGGCGAGGTCGCCAGGCGCTGGCGTTACCGTGATGGCTCCGGCGAAATCGGCCTTATCACCTCGATCACCGAACCCTTCTGTGGCGATTGCACCCGTGCTCGCCTTTCTCCTGAAGGTGAGCTCTACACCTGCCTCTTCGGCACCCGGGGCCACGACTTCCGCTCCCTCCTCCGCAACGGGTCCTCCGATGACGAGATCTCCGAATTTCTCGGCTCCGTCTGGCGCGTCCGCAACGACCGCTACTCCGAGGTTCGCTCGGACCACACGGCCGGCCTGCGCAAGGTCGAGATGTCCCACATCGGCGGCTGACAGGCTTCTCAGGCGCGTGGCTCAGGAGTACCCTCCCCCGCAAGACAACGCACGAGAGGTACACCCATGACTACGCAGGAAGCCGCCAGCGGCATCACCCTCAGCGAAGGTGTCATCACCGGGCCGCTGCGCCGCTCGGTCAACAACTCCGCCACCGCGAAGGGCAGCATCCACGACGACGCCACGGCTTCGAAGCTCGGCTTCCGCGGTGGCACGGTCGCCGGCTCCATCCACCTCGAGCTCTTCCCGCCACTTGCCGTTCACGCCTTCGGCCAGCGCTGGTTCGAACACGGCACCATCTCCATGTACTTCCTGAACGCCACCACCGACCGCGAGGCGGTCCGCGCCTACCTGAAAGAGCCCCCGGCAGGTGCAGTTGACGCCCAGGTCGACGCCTGGGTCCTCCGCGAAGACGGCATGCAGGTCGCCCAGGGCACTCTCTCGATCGGCGACCCCGGCGTCCCGACCGCCCTCCAGGCCCGCCCGCTGGATCGTTTCGAACCCGGCGAACTGCGCCTCCTCGCAGGCGTCGAAGCGGGCCGCAAGTTCGAGCCCGTGCGCGTCAGTACCTCCCTCGATCAGCAGGTTCAACGCCTCAACGTCACCACCGAGCCCATGGACTGGTACACCGGTGATTCGCCCTGGGGCGGACCCGTCGTCATGCCTGCTCCCATGGTCCAGATGCTCTATGCGAAGAGCGTCCAGACCCTCCGCGGCGGTATCGGCCAGGCGGTCGGCCTCTTCGGCGCCATCGAACTGCGCAACATCAACGGCCCCGTCATGGTCGGCCAGGAGTACACCTGCACCGGCGAAGTCATCGCCGTCGGCCAGAGCCCCAAGACCGAGTATATGTGGTTCGAAACCGGCCTCGACGATGACTCCGGCAAGCGTATCGCCGAAATGCGCATGCTGCTCCGCTGGATGAAGGCTTCGAGCCCGCTCTACCCGGAGCTGCGCCAACAGTAGCCGCCGGCACTCGCCGCCGCGCCAGGCAAGTCCAGCCGCCGCCGCAGCTCCCACTACTACCGTCAGCGAACGGCTCATCGCCGCCGTCAGCGCCGCTACCTCACTTGCGAAATCAGGGCAGGGGCAGCGCACGGCTACCCCTGGCCAGGTTCCCGCGGACTACGTTGTATCCGCGTTAGCCAGGCCGGTTGGTCCGGCCCACAAACAACTCGGTCGGACGCAGCTTTTCATACTCAACGAGTACAGGGGCGAACTCGTCCGGTGTGCTCGCGTGGATGATCACTCCATCGGCCCCCGCATTGAATTGGTCCACCCAGCGTTGGGCGCACTCCTTGGCCGAGCCGACGGCGGCCGGCCGCCATTCCTCGGGAATCAGCTTGGCGATAGCCGCGATTTGAGCCGTGGTCGCCACACTATCGATTGCACCGCCGACCGAGGTAACCGCGGTGTGGCTGCGGAAACTACGTAACGTATCGGGATTCCAGCCGTTGATCTCGACCAGCTTGTCTCCGTACCCGGGTATCTGAAGGTAGGTAGCGAGCCGGGCCACGATATACTTCAGATACTTCTCCTCAGACACGTCGCACGCCGTCGCGAGTACGGACCATACCTTGACAGTTCCTGGCTTCCGGCCTGCGCTCACTTCTCCAGCCCGGACCTGCCCTACCGCGTTGGCTAATGCCTGGTCGCTCATGAACGTATGCAAATGGGCACCGTCATAGACCCGCCCGGCGTGCTCAAGGCTCTTCGGGCCAAAGCCGACATAAAGTACCGGGATATCTTCGTCCACGTACGGAGCGAGCCCCATGCGTTGGTACGAACCAAGCGCGCCCCTGTAGCCCGAGATCGTCTCGCCCTTCCAGAACCGCCGCATGAGAGCGATGAATTCCTCTTCTCGCTTGTACGTGGGTTGCGCCAGTCCCAGCGCCTTCCAGCGCAGGGCACTTCCCTTAGCCAGGCCGAGAGCGAAGCGGCCTTCTGACAACCGATTCAGCGTTGTGGACATCGCCGCCGTGATCATCGGGTGGCGTGTGTTGAGGTTGGTCCCCGACGTGCCGATATAGATCGACTCCGTTACGGCGGCTGCAGCGCCGCAGATGGCAGAGATCTCCTTGTAATCGAGGCGCTCGGATAGCATCACGTTGCCGATGCCCAGTTCCTCTGCGTCCCGAACCTGGCGTAGGAGGTCACGCGGTGAACGGGTGTGCCCGGGCAGTCCGTAGAAGCCCAGCTCAGGGAACTTGGATATGTGCTCCGTGTACATCGTCAAACTCCTGGGCATCAGGCTGCCCGGCCAGTGCGATTAACGGGATCGTGAGTTCTGCCGGCCGGGCCTCAGGTGCTCCCGGAGCCGGGCGGACACTCACGATATCCACCGAGCCCCCGTTCGGGCGATGTGGCGTGCGCCAGCCTTTCGGCGAATCTTACAACCTTCACTCCTCCGGCGTTCCTTGCAAGGGGCGGATGTCCAGTCCCGCCCGGGTCAAGTGGTCCGAAACGAGCCGCCACCCGCAGGACTCCTTCAGACCTCAACCGTACGCTCGCGCCGCCGCAGTTCCCGCCTCCCCCGCCCGCCGAGGACGTTTTCCCAGGCGAAGTGCCGGGCACCTACACTGACCAGGACTGCTCTTGGTCCGCGAGAAGCCAATGTCCCGTAGCGCTGCCATCCACACTCAGAATCTGACCAAGCACTACGCTGACGTCGAAGCGCTCGTCGATCTCAACCTGGAGGTTTGGCCCGGCGAAGTTTTCGGCTTCCTCGGCCCGAATGGCGCCGGCAAGACCACGGCCATTCGCACCCTCCTGGACGAGATCAGGCCCACCTCCGGCCGAGCCTCCATCCTCGGTATGGACACCCACGAGCAGTCCGTCGAGATCCGCCGGCACATCGGTTACCTCCCAGGCGACCTTGCCCTGTACCCCAACCTCACCGGTCGCGACACCTTGACGTACTTCGCCAACTTGCGCGGCGGAGTGAGCTGGGAATACGTCGATGAGCTGGCGGAGCGGCTCAACTCCGATCTCTCCCGAAAGGTCGGCAACCTCTCGTCGGGCAACCGGCAAAAGGTTGGCCTCATCCAGGCACTGATGAACCGGCCGCAACTCTTGATCATGGACGAACCCAGCACGGGCCTCGACCCATTGGTGCAGCGCGAGCTCCAGGCGATGATCCGCGAGATAGCAGCGGAGGGGCGGACGGTCTTCCTCTCCAGCCACACGCTTTCCGAGGTTCAGCGCGTGGCCGACCGCGTCGGCATCATCCGGCATGGCCGCCTCGCCGCCGTCGAGGCACTGGCCGATCTTCGCTCGAAGGCGATACGGCGGGTCGAGCTCGAATTCGAATCGGCGGTGGATGCTGCTACGTTCAGGGACATCCCCGGGGTCCGCGAAGTGACCGTCGAGAACCACCGTGTGGTGCTCTCGTTCGACGGTTCGATGGACGCCCTCCTGCGGACCATCGTGGACCGCCACGATGTCCTCGATATCACCACCCGGGAGGCCGACCTCGAAGAGATCTTCCTGGCGTACTACCGCGACGAGGCTCCGGGCCCGGTAACCGGTGGGCCGCCCGAGTGATGCTGAACACCGTATTCACGAAAGCGGTCCGGGACGGGTGGCTGGCTCCGGCCCTGGCAGCCGTGGTGCTTGGCGGGTTCCTCGTCTTCGCCATGTTCGTCTACCGCGACCTCGATCTCTCCGTCTACCGGGACCTGCCCAGGGATCTCCGGGATTTCATGGGCCTTGGTGATGTCGAGGATGCCGCGGCTTTGGCGTACGGGGCCGGTTACAGCTTCATGGGCGCCCTGACGATCGCCGGCGTTGCGATCGCGAGAGGCGCCGCGGCGATCGCCGGTGAAGAACGCGACGGAACGATGGGCCTGCTCCTCTCGAACCCGGTCAGCCGGGGCAAGGTGCTCATCGAAAAGGCCGCGTCGATGGTGCTTCTCATCGGCGTGGCGGCACTGATCCTTTGGGGGGCCGGAGTAGTCGCGCCACACCTCGCCAACGTCGGCGCATCCGGTAACGAGGTCGGTGCGCTCGCACTCCACATGTTCGCAAATGCGCTCTTCTACGGCTTTCTCGCGCTGATGATTGGTGCGTGGACAGGCAACGGCACGGCTGCCTGGGGCGGAGCAGCCGCGATCATGGCGGTCTCGTACTTCGCATCCGGGCTGCTTCCGCTCGTGAAAGGCGCGGAAGACCTGGCGAAGTTGTTCCCCTGGTACTACTACGATGGCAGCGGCCCGCTCTCCAACGGGATTAACTGGGGCCATCTGGCAGTCTTGTTTGGCGGCTCCGCCCTATTCGGCCTGGTGGCGTTGGCTGGATTCAACCGCCGCGATCTGACCGAGCGATCTGCCGGGGTCGGTCTCGCCGACCGGCTCCGCAATCAACGCCTCACTCAGCGCCTCTTCGAGCGGCTCGAAGGATCGACCCGGGTGTCGCGCATCGCGATCAAGACGACTTCGGAATACCAGGGCCTGCTAATGGTCACCGGGCTCATCGTGCTGCTCTTCGGGGTACTGATCGGCCCCATCTTTCCCATCATCGAGGAGGACATGGCACAGCTCCTCGAGGATTATCCAGCCTCAGTCCTGGCCATTGTTGGTAATGCGGACATGTCGACCCCGGAAGGCTGGTACACGGGAGAGAACTTCAGCCTCGTCCACCCCATCGGCTTTCTTCTCGTGCTGGTCGTGCTCGGGGGTCGTGCGATCGGCGGGGAGGAACAGCGGCGCACGATGGGCCTGCTCCTGGCGAATCCCATCAGCCGCTCACGGGTCGTCATCGAAAAGGGCATCGCCATGGCGGTCTACGCGGCGATCCTGGGAGTGCTCGCCTTCGCTGGTACCGTCGCCGGTTCGTTGCTCGGAGGCCTGGGTATCAGTGTGGTCAACATCGCTGCGATCTCGCTCCTGCTGACGCTGCTGGGTCTCGCGTTCGGTGCACTGTCGCTGGCGCTCAGCGCCGCGACGGGGAGGGTGGGGATATCGACCTACGGGACGGCGGGGATAGCGCTCATCTTCTTTCTCCTCAATGCGTACCTGCCACTCAGTGATAGCCTGGAAGGCTTCGCCCGTCTCTCCCCGTTCTACTATTACCTCACCGGCGATCCGCTCGCGAATGGCCTGGACTGGGGCCACGCGGGACTCCTCGCGGCGCTCACCCTGGCGCTCTTCGCGCTTTCCATCGTGCTTTTCAACCGGCGCGACATCCGGCAGTAGCGGTGCGCCCGGATGCCCTCCCTGTCCGAGCGCGATGGGGCGGCTTCGGAATAAGGGATTGGGTGGAAGGCACCCGCTGCGTCCGCCGCTCCGCGAAACCGGCAAGCGGCCAGTGCACCAGGCAGGGCGAAGACCTACCGGCCCGTGCCCGGCCCTGCCTCCGCCGCGGTATCACCCGCCTGCGCCCCCGTTACCAGCTCAACGTCGTCCCTTTCCGGGCTCACCTGGTTGTTCTACACCGCCCGCCCGGCCCCGGTGCCTGGCACAGCCAGTCCAGGTGATCAGTCAGTGGGAGTGTGCGGTCTCCTGGGCGTGCGGCGAGCCCAGTTCCGCGTCGAACGGGTCGGCATGGACGTCGACGATCGACCCGGGCGGGAGCACGTGCAGCCACGCCTGGCGCAGGTCTTCGCCGACATCGTGCGCCTGGATCAGGCTGTAGCTCGCAGGCATGCACACATGCGCGACGAGGTGAACGGTGCGCCCGGAGTGACGGAGGCGAATATCGTTGATGTGATCGAAGCCTCCAACTTCCTCCGCCGCATGCTCCAGCTCGTGACGGATCCCGGGGTCCCCATGATCGAGGAGCCGGAGGACCACTTCCCGGCCAGATTCATATGCCGCCCACCCGATCAACACGCCAATGCCCAGGCCCACGGCAGCATCGATTCGAGGCTGATCGATCATGATCCCGATTGCCGCCGCCACAACTCCGAGTGAAGTGAACCCGTCTGCTCGAGAGTGCTGCCCGTCGGCAAGAAGGGCGGAACTCCCGATCCGTTTGCCGACCCGGATTTTGTATTGTGCGACCGCCTCGTTGCCCGCGAACCCACCGAGGCCGGCGACCAGTACGAGCCACGGCCGGTGTAGCTCCGGCGTCTCGCCGAAGGCGCGGACCGATTCGTAGATGACCAGGACCGCGCTACCCGCGATCAACGCGACAACGGCCAGGCCGGCAAGGTCTTCCACCCTGTGATATCCGTAGCTGAAGCGCGTCGTCCGCTGCCGTTTAGTAACGATGAAAGCGAGCCAGACTATCGCTGTCCCGGCCACGTCAACACCGTTGTGGAGCGTGTCGCCGAGGAGTGCAACGGATCCGCTCAGCAGCACCAAGGCGACCTGAAAGACGGTCGTTAGGCCAAGCCCCGCCACCCCCACCTTGAGTGCGCGCACGCCGTCCCGAGTCGATAGGTCCAGTGACCGGACATGGGAATGGCCGTGACCGTGTTCATGTGTCGAGTTCATGTCTCGATTAGAAGCGCCGGCCCCCGATGCATCAAGAAGGCAACTACGACGAGTGGCATCTGCCGTCGGTGGCTGGCCGAGGGCCAACCTTCCCGCACCGCCCGCCCGGCCCCGGTTCCCGCCTACGCCGGCGGTTCGCTCTCCCGCGCAGCTGCCCGGAAAATCCCCCGCGACATCAACGACTGCTCCGACTCCGCCCGCGCGTTGTACACGTCTGCCCGCGCGGCCTGCACCTCCGCGTCATCCGGGGCCGCCAGCCCGGCGAACTCCGCCAGGTGACACGCCAGTCGCAGGTCCCCTGTGCCGGCCAGTTCGCGGGCCCTCGCCGCGAGCACCGCCGCGCCGCCAGCCAGCCGCGCCAGCTCCGCCGCCACCTCCGCCTCCCGCGCTGGCTTCACCGTCGCCGGGTTCCCGTCCCACCAGCCGCCGTACATCCGCCACACATTCCGGACGATGAACTCCGGCTCGTCGTACAACGGCTCCAGGTACGGGCGCCGCAGCAGCTCCTCCGGCGCCTTCACCGTGTGGATGACCTCGTCGAGCCGTACTCCGCGGTTCAACAACTCCAGCGTCTGCGCGACCAGGGTTTCGAGGAGCTCGGCCGCCTCGCCAAGCGCCTGCTGAATCCGCGCGTTTCCGTAGATGGGGAACCCGTGGCTCGGGACGAACACCTCTGCCCCCTTTGCCGCCATCGCCCGCAATGCCGCCGCCCACTCCTCCGGATAGCGCTGCACCTTCTGCGGGTTCCCCGCGTTCGGCGTCCGCCAGATGAAGAAGTCCCCCGCGCAGATCAGCTTCAGGGAGGGCACCCACACCCAGGTGTGGTCGTCGGTCTCGCCTTTACCGTGCCGCAGCTCGAACGTCACACCGCCCTGCTCGAACGACATCGATTCCGCATAGGTCTCGTCCGGCTGCCGCCAGCGTTCCCACTGGGCCTGTCCCTCGAGAGACAACGGCCGCGCGCCAAACTGCCGCGCGTTGATGACCGCGTTGTAGCCCGAGGTACGCGTGTACCGGTCGAACCGCTTCGGCACGTTCTCGTGCGCGATGACATGCGGCCGGTCGTAGCCGCGTGCCTGCGCGTCAGCGTCGAACGCCGCCATCCCGCCGACGTGGTCGAAGTGCCCGTGGGTGTATACCACCCGCCGCACCGGCTCGGTGCTCCACTCGCGCAGCGCCCCGGCAACTGCCTGGCCGTGCGCGACCCCGCTCGTATCCACCACGACCAGCCCGTCACCCGTCTTGATGGTGATCGATTGCCCGAACCCGCTCGTCAGCGCAACGCCCGGCACCACCTCGAGCAATTGGCCCGGCCTTGCCATCTGCCGATCGGCCTCCGCCCGCCCTCCAGTCCATGCCAGTTCGGCCAGCTCCTGCAACGTCGCCATCTCGCACTCCAGCCACAAAGAATGAGGCGCCCCCTGCGGGACGCCCCATCGTAATACATCGGGGCCGCACCCAACGGGTCGCTATTTCACGGCGGCGATGATGTTGGCCAGTGTTCCCAGTGCGACGCCAATTCCCACAACGATAGCTCCCCACCACTTCAAGTCGAGGAACAGCCAACGGACTTCTCGAGCAACGAACTCGTTCAGAGATTTGCGCTCGCGAATTGCTGCCGTCCACAACGCGTCGGCCTGAGATTCCGTGTACGCACGCGATTCTTGTTCCACCGTGGTGATGCGACTACTCAATGACTGAATTTGAGCTGGGACCGTACGTTCCAGCCGTGCCACCTTTTCTTCGAGAGATAGTTCCCTGCCCATGACTTGCCACTGCAGTGTGAGTTCATTGCTCACGATGCGTCGGGCTGCAGGTTCCAGCGGTCGGTCCTTGAACCTCTTGATTGCGTCCCGTTCGGCAACGATGCCCCGGACGACCAGCAAGACACCAAGAACCTCCACGCAGGCGGCCATGAGGTACAGAGCGACTGCGAGACCTGTCATTCAGGGACGCCCGCTGGTGCCAAGGGGGGGCCGACCACGTCGCCCGTACGCGCGGCGTGGTCATTCCTGTCATTGCTGGTCGGACGCCACGTCCCGGTGCCGCAACTCGCCAGCTCCTGCAACGTCGCCATCTCGCACTCCAGCCACAAAGAATGAGGCGCCCCCTGCGGGACGCCCCATCGTAATACATCGGGGCAACGCTTCAGTTCACTCAGGGAACCGCGAGGTTGAACCGGCAGGGTGCTATCCGCCGCTATGGGATGTCGAGGTTGGTGACTTGTAGTGCGCCGGGATTGGCCGGTGGTACGACGAGCCCCGTCGCATAGTCGGCACCGTCGACGAGAAGTGAGATGGCGGCCCCTGGTCGATTCGCGCAATCTGCCCCGCCGATGCCGTAAGTGATTCCGAAACCTGACTTGCCCTGGTCCGTGACCGTCACTCCACTTGGACCGGCAACTCCATCGAACAACAGCGTCACCGTCTTCCCTGCCGGCCCGGCGGATCCGCCGATGGTGAACAGTCCAGCCACGCGAGAGACTAGGCTAACGTTGGTACCAGTCTCCGTGCTGCAATATTCCCCGCCCGCTACCACCGCGGGAACGGTTGGTGTCGGCGTTGCCGTCGGCTCGGGCACCTGCTGTTGAGGCGGGTTCGCTGCCCCACCGCCCCCGCCCGTTTGGCGCGGAGTGGCCGTTGCCGTCGCTGTCGCGGTGGCGGATGGGCTGGGAGTGGCTGTCGCTGACGGTTTCGGCGTCGAGGTCCGCGTCTGCGTGGCGGTCGCGCTGGGTGTGGCCGTCGCCGTCGCCGGCGTGTCGTCTCGCCCTGCAGCCACGGTCCCGGTGCTTCCACCGTTGTCCGTGAGGAACCACACCCCGAGCGCCGCGAACACGATCCCAAGGATACCCAGCCCGGTCCACCCCATGGCCTGGCGCGCCGGCGTGCTGAAGAACGATTGGAGCCAGTTCATGCTCGCATAAGCCTAGGCCAATCTCGCTCTCCAGTCCCGGCGTGCGTCCGAAAGGGGTGTTAACCGCGCGCGGCCAACGGCACCGGCCGGCCGCTCACCCCCACCAGTGCTCGATGGGCTTCTTCGCCGTGCTCGCGAACGGCAGCGCCACCCTTTGCCCCAGCCGCGCCGACTCGTACGCCGCGCAGATGATCTCGAGTACCCGCCGGCCGTCTTCCCCGCTCGACTGCAGCTCCGCCCGCCCTTCGACCACATCCACGAAGTGTTGCAGCTCCTGCGGGAACCCGAATTGCCACGCCTCTTCGTACATCGGGTACTGCCAGCCGCTCCGCGTCGAGGCGTCGAGCGCCGTCTCGCTCTCCGGCGCCGTGTACATGGCGATCGCCGGGCCCCGCTCCAGGTTCGCGACGAGCCGCCCCTTTGGGCCGTACACCTCCAGGTAGTCGTTCCCGCCGGGCATCGCCCACGAGTTCTCCGCGATCCCGATCGCCCCGCCCGGGAAGTGCAGGATCACCGTCGAGTGGTCCTCGCCGAGGCCCTTCTCCGCGTGCGCATAGCGGCCCATCGTCGCGGTCACCGCCTCCGGCCACGCCCCCATCGCCCAGCAGATCGCGTGGATGCTGTGGCACCCCATGTCGAGCACGACACCCCCGCCCGAGCGCTCGACATCCCAAAACCACGGTGAGTACGGTCCCCCGTGGCTTTGGGATTGCTTCACCAGGAACGGTTGCCCGACCCGGCCCCTCCGCGCGAGTTCCCGCACGCGCTGGTACATCGGCACGAACAACAGGTTCTCCGCATACATCAGCGCCACCCCGGCCCGGTCGCACGCCCCAATCATCCCGTCAGCTTCGGAAAGGCTCATCGCCAGTGGCTTCTCGCAGAGCACGTGCATCCCGGCGCCCGCCGCCCGCAGCGCGATGTCGTAGTGCAGGTCGTTCGGTGCGGCGATCGCCACCGCGTCCAGCCCGCCCGCCGCGATCATCTCCCGGTAGTCCGCGTAGTGCCGCTCGATGCCCCAGCGCCCGGCAAACGCGGCCGCGGTGTTCGGCGATGCAACCGCCGCAATCTCCGCGCCCCCCACCTGCCGCAGCGAATGCGCGTACAGGTTGCCGATGAACTGCGTCCCGACGAGGCCGATGCGAACGGTCATGGCCCGCGATTGTGGCCGCTCACGAGGCGGGTGTCACGCTGGCGCGTCACTTCTCCGCTTCGGCGCGCCGCTCGGCCAGCAGCTCATCAGCCATCGAGGGTGTGCCTTCCACGTATCGCTGCACCAGCTCTTTGGCTCGCTCTATCCCGGCGAATTGTTGCAGCCGGCGACGTTCCTGAGTGGATTCGCGGGTGGTGCTGCTCTCCGGCGTTTGGTCATCCATACGCACACGATGTACGCATGCCTCAGAGGGGCGCAACCCCTACGCCGTCTCGCCCCGGGTCGGCTTCCGGATGAACAGCAACAACACGGCCGCCATCACGTTGAACGCCGCAATCGTGAAGAATGCGCCGTTGTAGTCGCCGACGTGGTCCACGTACTCCGATACCAGCAGCGGCGCCCCGGCGCCAAGGATCAGCGAGAACGGGAGCCCCGCGCTCCGCACCGATCCCAGGTAGCGCCGTCCGAAGAACGTCGCCCAGATCAGCTCCTGCAACGGGATCATCCCGCCCCAGCCGAACCCAAGGAGGAGGAATCCGCCCCAGATGAGCGGGTTCGCCTCCGCACGTACCGACAGCGTGATGGCCAGGATGGAGGCGCCCGTTATGAAAGCGCTGATCGATGCCAGCCGCTTCGGGTCGGTCTTGTCCATCAACAGGCCCCAGAACGGTTTCGAGACCAGCGCCGGGATCGACGCCAGCGTGATCATGAAGGCGGCCGTCGACCGTGAATATCCCGCGTCCGTCATGAACGGGATCGTGTGCAGCAACATCACCCCGATGGTCAGGCCGAACATCCCGAACGCCAGCACCAGCATGTAGAACGACACCGTCCGCAGCGCCTCGCCCCGGGTCAGCGAGGCGGCGAAGTCGATGCTCGCCTTTTGGCCTGCGCCGGCTGCCACCTGCGCCGCGGTCCTGCCGTCCGGGTGGAGGCCGTAGTCCTCCGGTGCACGCCGCATGAGGAATGCGATCGGTACGATCAGGGCGAACGCGCCGCCACCCATGAACCGCCAGCCGGCCCTCCAGCCCCATTCGTCGACCACCTCGGTCATCGCTGGCGTCAGGAGCACGCCCGCCATCGACACCCCCATCGAAGCCAGCGCGACAGCCAGCCCCCGCTTCTCCACGAACCACTTGGAAAGCGTGACGTTCACGACCAGGTTCCCGATCATCGCAGCGCCGATCGTCAGCATCAGGCCGTTCAGGACTATCCAGTGCCACAGCTGCTGCACGAAGCTCAGGGCGAACAGCGACGATGAAAGGATCGTGATGCCGATGAGCATCAGCCGCCGTCCACCGTGGCGGTCGACGTGCGCGCCGATGAAGAACCCGGTGAACGCCATGATGACCTGGGCGATCGTGCGCGCATACGTGAACTCGGCCCGCGTCCACCCCAGGTCGTCCGTCATCGGCTTCAGAAACGCGCCCACCACGTAGTTCTGAGAGCCAACAGCCACGAATTGCGCGATAAACGCCGCCCCGATGAGCCAGTAACCGAAATAGATACGGCGCGTGCCCGAAGCCGCCTCCGCGGCGCTCTCCGCTGTTTCACGCGCCATGAATGGTCACCTGAGCACTAACGATTCCGCGAGTCTACACGGCGCTTCGGGAGGTGCCACTTTCCCGCGAAGTTCCGTCAGTACAGCGCCTGCAACACCTCAAGGCAGGCTCGCGCCGCTGCTTCCGGCGCGGTCGACTCCGTCCGCGCCAGCGCCGTCGCCACGTCAATCCGGCCGCTGCTCCGCCGCATGAAATCGCATGGCGCCAGGAGTTGTGCGGCGACTAGCCCAGCAAGATATCCAGGAGTCTCGCCGTGTCCTGCAGGTCGTCGACGGCGAACTCGGCCCCACTCGCCGACAGCTCTGCCGCGCTGAATCGCCCCGTGCCGACGCCAAGCGCCCTCGCCCCCGCCCGGTGGGCCGCCTCCACATCGAGCGGCGTATCGCCAAGGACAATCGCGTTAGCGGGGTCAGCCCCAACCCGGAGCACATCGGCCAGCTCGGCGATGCCCGCCTTCACCAGCTCGGCCCGGACGGTGTGGCTGTCGCCGAAACCGCCACCTGCGAACCGTTCCCAGAGGCCGAAGTGCCCGAGCTTGGCCGCCGCTCCGCGCCGCAGGTTGCCCGTCGCCAGCCCGAACCCGGGGACCTCGCGATCAAGGGCGTCGAGCAACTCCGGCACCCCTGGCAGCACCCTCCCGCCCTTCTCAGCGAGGAACCGCGGGAACTCCGCCAGGTACGCCTCCGCGAACTCGCTCAATGCGGCCTCCAGCGATCCCTCCGCCACCCCATGCCGTTCGATCACCTCCGTGAAGATCGCCCAGTCGGTCCTGCCGTCAAAGCCCACCCCCGCCGTGGCACCCGTCACGCCGTAGAGCCGCTCGAAGGCCGTCTCCATCGCCGTCCGCCCGGCGCCCGCCGTCTGGATGAGCGTCAGGTCGATGTCGAACAGGATCAGCCGTGTCATGGAAACGAGTCTAACCAATGCGTGCCCTGCTCGCGGCGGACCGAAACCCCTCTTACGAATTGCCTTCGGATTCGCTATCGTTGCAGACATCCTGTCATCGGAGTGCCCCCGTGACTGAATACGAAACTGCCGCGCTGCCCCTCGGGCTTGCCCTGACGCCCCTCAACCCCGCCTACCAGGAGGACCCCTTCACCCTCCTTGACCAGGTCCGCGAGGCCGGCCGTGTTGTCCACGACCCCCAGCTCGGGAGGCATATCGTCGGGCGCTTCGAGGATGTCCAGGCCATCCTCAATGACCGCGACCTCGCCGTCGATCCCCGTAAGGCGACCGAGAACAGCTTCAGCGCACGGCTTCGCCGTCTCGATGAGTCAAGCCGTGAACCGTCGATGCTCTTCCTCGATCCCCCCGACCACACCCGCCTGCGTTCGCTCGTCACCAAAGCGTTTACGCCTCGCGCCATCGAGCGCATGCGTCCCCGCATCGAGGAGATCGCCAACGAGCTCATCGACAACATCGGCGACCAGGCATCGTTCGATCTCATGCCCGCCTTTTGCCAGCCCTATCCCACCGTCGTCATCGCTGAAATGCTTGGCGTGGACCCCGCCGACCAGGCCGACTTCAAGCGCTGGACCGACGATAGCGTGGCCGCCGGCTTCGACCCCTTCGCCTCTGAGGAGACGAAGCAAAAGGCCCTCGTCGCCGGCGAACAGATGGAGAACTACCTCCGCCGGGCCATCGCCGAACGCCGCACCGACCCCCGCGACGACCTCATTACCGCCCTCATCCACGCCGAAGACGAGGGGGACTTCTTCAACGACGACGAAGTCCGCTCCATGGTCGGGCTCCTCCTCGCCGCCGGGAACGTCACCACGACGGACCTCCTCGGAAACGGCATGAAGAACCTGCTCCAGCACCAGGACCAGGTCCAGCTCCTCCGCCACGACCCCTCCCTCATCCCCAACGCCGTCGAGGAGATGCTCCGGACTGAAGGCCCGGTCACGTTCTCCGGCCGTATCACGGTTGACGACCGCGAAATCGCAGGCTGCCCCATGCACGCCGGCCAGTCGATCACCGTCGCGCTCGGCGCCGCGAACTATGACCCGCGCCTCCACAAAGACCCCCACAACTTCGACGTCACCCGCGAAGATATCGACCACCTGGCCTTCGGCGGTGGGCGCCGCTACTGCCTTGGCGCGCCGCTCGCCCGCCTCGAAGCCCAGATCGGTGTCCGCACCCTCATCACCCGCTTCCCCAACCTGCGCCTCGCCGAGCAAGAACTCCAGTGGAAGAAAGTTCCCATCTTCCGGGGACTTGAAAGCCTGGTTGTCCTAACCTGATGGCGTGAGCATCGAGCACTGGCGCGGCGAAATCGACCGGGTGGACGAAGAACTTCTGCAGCTCTTCAATCGCCGCGCCCGTTACGCCATCGAGATCGGCCTGCTCAAGCGCCGCGCCGGCCTCCCCATCGAAGTCCCAGAGCGCGAGGCCGCCGTCATTGCCCGCATGATCGAGGAGAACGAAGGCCCACTCGACGGCGATGCCATCCAGCGGCTCTTCGAAGCCGTCATCAACGAATCGCGCCAGTCCGAACGCGCCATGCTCGAAGGCTGAACCCTACTTGCCGCCAGTCGCCGCCAGGTCTTCGGTCGCCGTGCCGGCCGGCGCGGCGGCATGCTTCGCCGGCCGCGCGAACAGCACCGCAATCGCGGAGGCGTACGTCAGCAGCGCCGTGATCGTGAACGGCACCGTGTAGCCGTCCGTCGCGTCATGAATCGCTCCCACTCCGATCGGCCCCAGCCCGCTCCCCACCTGTCCCGCCAGGCTGATCAGTCCGAACACCGCCCCGAACGACACCATCCCGAAAATCTCGCCCACCAGCAGCGATTGCATCATGTACACGTTGCCGATCGTCAGCCCGAACACCAGCGTCAGGACCCACGTGGCTGGCACACTCTCCGTGTTGATGATGAGCAGGATGCACGACCCCTGCACCAGGAACAGGATCACCGTCAGCAACCGCCGGTCCACGTTGTCCGCGAACATCCCCACCGCCAGCCGCGCAATGATGCTGCCCAGCGCAGTCACGCTCAGCGTGAACGCCGCCGCGCTTCGCGAACCGAGCCGCTCCTCCAGGAACGACACCTGGTGCACGATGTAACCTGTCTGGGCCACCAGCACCAGCAGGAACGCCACCAGGATCCCCCAGAAACCCACCGTCCGCATCGCCTCGGACCGCGTCCACGTCCGGTACTGCACCGCCATCGCCTGCCGCGATGCATCGGAAGCGGGCGCGTCTCCCGGCCCGCCGTCGGGCTCCAGCCCCATCTCCCGCGGTTCGAACACGATCACGGCGAAGATCACCGGTAGCGCCACGATGATCACCAGCGCGCCCAGCACCGGCGTCGCCAGCTCCAGCCCGCCCACGTCGATCAGCTTGCTCGCCACCGGGGCAAGCACCACACCGCCCAGCGAAACACCGGTAGACGAAATACTCATCGCCAGCGCCCGCTTCCGCACGAACCAGCGCGTCATGATCGCGTTGACCGCGATCGAACTCGACATCCCGAACGCCACCGCGAACACGAAGTACACCACGTACAGCTGCCACAGCTCGTCCACCAGCCCGATGAATGCCGCGCTCACGCCGTTGATTAGCGTCCCGACCACCATCAACGTCGTCGGGCCCTTTCGGTCCACGTACGGCCCGACGATGGCTGAGGTCAGCCCCGAAACGCAGAAGTAGATCGTCGGCGCCCAGCTCACCTGCGTCGTCGACCAGCCGTGCGCATCACGCAGCGGCTGGAGGAAGATTGGCAGGCCGTAGTACCCCACGCCCACGCCGACGAACATCAGCAGCGCGCACGCAATCGCGATGTACCAGCCGTAGAACCATCGCTCCGGAAGCACCCGCGCAGCCGGTGGAGTGTGCCGTCGGGACGCAGGTGCGCTCATTCGCCCCAGTCTAACGAAGCGAACCCCGGGGCGCAGAGGCGCAGAGGCTCAGCGGAGACAGCCCTCACGACACTGGTCCCGTGCCGATCCCCCAACGTCCTCCCGGGAACTCCGCGCCTCCGCGCCTCCTGTGAAACGCTTGGCGCCCCCTCCCTGCTCTCCGCGCCCTGGCGGTTCGATGCTTACCGTCCTTCGAACGTCGGCTCCCGCTTCTCCACGAATGCCCGCGCCGCGTTCAGGTGGTCCTGCGTGCGCCCGCTCGCGATCATGTTCTCCGCCTCGCGCGTCAGCGTGTCCGCGAAGCTGTTCGTCGCCCCATACACGAAGTTGTCCTTGATCCGCCCGTACGCCAGCGTCGGCCCCGAAGCCAGGCGCCGTGCCAGCGCCATCGTCTCGTCCATCAGCGCCTCGTGCGCTACCACCCTGGTGACCAGCCCGAGTTCCAGCGCCCGCTGCGCGTCGAACACGTCCGACATGAAGTACAGCTCTTTCGCCTTCATCGGCCCCACCATCCGTTGCAGCAGCCACGTCCCGCCGAAGTCTCCGCTGAAGCCCACCTTCGCGAACGCCGTGGTGAACCGTGCCTGGTCGCTCGCCACCCGCAGGTCCGCTGCCAGTGCCACGCTCAGCCCGGCCCCCGCCGCCACGCCGTTGATGGCCGCCACGGTTGGCTTGGGCATCTCGTAAAGGAGTCGCGAGATCTCCTCCTGTTGGCGAAGCGCATCAGCGCCACTCAGTACCGAACCCCCGCCGCCGCCATCGCGGCCGCCCGAGGCCATCGCCTTCACATCGCCCCCGGCCGAGAACCCACGCCCGTTCCCCGTGATCACGAGGCACCGGATGGCCGGGTCGGCCGCCGCCTTCTCCGCCACGCGGAACATCGTGTCCAACATCTCCGGGTTCATCGCGTTCAGCGACTCCGGCCGGTTGAGGGTCATTACGCCAACGGCGCCATCGGTGGTGAACAGCACGGTGTCTGACATGGGTAGTCCTTGCTCTGCGAGTTGCGCCCGATTGTAGCCGCGCCCGTGCCGCCGCGTCAGACGCTGTGGGCGCTAGCCCACACCCTCTGCCCGCTTTGCCGCCCCGAACCCCTGTGGCTCCCGGATGAGCAGCGCCGCGGCGATGGCAGCCCCAACCAGGATTACCCCGATCGTCACGTACACCGCCCCGATGCCAGCAATGCCGCTCGTCAAGCCTCCGCCCAGCGGTCCAAGCAGCAGCGCCATCGACTGCATGCTCGCCGCCAGCCCGAACGCGCTCCCCTGCTTGCCCTCGGGCGCGCTCGCCGCGATCAGCGCGTTCGTCCCCGGCACCATCGCCCCCTGGAAGATCCCCACCGCCCCGAGCAACACCATGAACGCCGGCAGGCTGTCCGCCAACGCGACCGTCGGGTACAACAGCCCCGTCACCAGGGCTGCCCCCGCCACCACGTTCCGGTAGCCCAGCCGCTCGCCCAACGGCGCCAGCGAAAACGCCGCAATCGTGCTCGTCAGCCCGATCACGCTGAATACAAATCCGGTCGCTGCCTCTTCCTTCAGGTCCGATTCCCATCCGAAGAGCTCGAAGTGCACCCGGTCCGCCCCATTCGCGCTCGACTCGGCGAAGTCGTCGATGCTCAGCGGCATCACCGGCCGCACGAAGGTCGTGCTCAACCACAGCACGAACAGCAGGAGGAGCATCAGGATCACCTGCCGCTCCTTCACCACGAGCTTGAGGTTCTCCACGAGCCCCCCGCTGCCGTGGCGTGCTGCCGGGGCACCGTCCTCCATGCCCTCTTCGTCATTCGGCTCACCTTCCCGCACGAAGATGTACACCAGCACAGCAGCGATCACGTACAGGCCGGCGCAGAAGATGAACGACTCCCGGATCCCCAGGCTTGCCGCCACCAGCCCCCCAATGACTGGCCCGAGCATGTTCGCGGTGAACTGCCCGGTCTGCAGCATCCCAAGCGCATAGCCGACCCGTGCCCGCGGGGTGCCCGCCGCCACCAGGGCCGCTGCCGCCCCCATCGTCCCCGCGAACGCCCCCATCAAGAACCGCAACAGCACAAGCTGCCAGACCGCCTGCGCGATCCCCATCACACCTATCAGGATCCCCGCCCCGATCAGCGCTCGCAGGAACATCGGCTTCCGCCCGAACCGGTCGGCCAAAGACCCCCAGATCGGCGCGGTGAGTGTCAGCGAAAGCCCCGTCGCGCTCGCCGTCAGTCCCGTGTAGAACGCCACTTCCGACTTGTCAGTGACGCCGAGCTCCTGGATGTAGAAGGGGATGAACGGAAACACGAAGTTCGCGCCCATCAGCCCCACGAACACGCCAATCCAGATGAAGAGGAGGTTGCGCCGCCAGCCCGGCCTCTCCGGCCGGCGAATGTTGGAGGACACCGTCATCAGGCGGCGCTCCCACGGGGGCACGACGGGTCAGTTGAAATCACGCGCTATCCCGGCAGGGGCTACGGGCATGATGCCACCGGCCCTTGCTTTGCGCACCGGGACAGCCGTGGCCCTCGTGTCGTGGTCTCAGCCTGGCGGCGGCTCCAGCTGCCGCCGAAGCTCCCGGATCTGGTCCGCGTGCAACTCCGCGTGGTCAGCCCCGCGCACGAGCAGCTCGCGCACGCTCAGCGGCCCCTCGCTTTCGTGGATGCCTGCACGGTCCCACGCCTTCGCGTCGAACTGCCGCAACAGCTCAGCACTGGTGAACCGCAACGCATCGAACAGCGCCAGCGCCGCCTCCGGGCTGCGCCACAGGTACTGCAGCTTCCGCTTCCACCTGTCTTCCTCGAACCCGAATATCGCTGGCTCATCCTCCGCCAGGATCAGCCGGAACCGGGTCGCCCGCACCAGCTCCGCATCCGAAAGGTGCACCAGCACGTCCCGGATCGACCAGCCTCCCTTGCCCGGCCGCGAGATCGCCGCGGGCCCTACCCCGTTCACCGCCTCCCGCACCACCGAGGGCCCCCGAACGAAACGCTCGAAGACCGGCACGACGTCGTCAGGCAACCGCGGCACGCGCCGATTCTAAGGGTCCTTCGCCTGCCGCGTCCCCGCCGTGCCGATCGCTCAAACCCTTAGCACTCGGTTTGCTACACTGCTAATCACCATGGCCACCGGACAGCGCGACTACTACGAGGTGCTTGGCGTCAGCCGTTCCGCCGACGCCCAGGAACTGAAAAAGGCCTATCGCAAGCTCGCGATGGAATACCACCCGGACCGCAACCCCTCTGAGGATGCGGCCGAGAAATTCAAGGAAATCAACCGGGCCTACGAGGTCCTCACTGACGACCAGAAGCGGCCCCTCTACGATCGCTTTGGCCACGCCGGCGTCGACGGCGCCGCCGCGGGCGGCCCCGGCGGCTTCGAAGGTTCCCACTCCTTCGATGGCTTTGGCGATATCTTCGATGCCTTTTTCGGGGGCGGCCAGCGTGGCGGCCGCCGCCGCCGTGGCCCGGCCCGCGGCTCCGACCTCCGCTACAACCTGAAACTCACCTTCGAAGAGGCCGTCTTTGGCGTCGAAAAGGAAATCGAGTTCCAGCGACTCGAGGGCTGCGAGGCCTGCGAGGGCCGGGGCGCCGAGCCGGGGACGGAAGCGGTCACCTGCCCCGAGTGCAACGGCGCCGGAGAGATCCGCCGCGCCCAGCAGAGCATCTTCGGCCAGTTCGTCAACGTCACGGCGTGTGGGCGCTGCCACGGCGAGGGCCGCGTCATCACCAACCCTTGCACCGCGTGCCGCGGCACCGGCCGCACCCGCCAGACGCGCCACATCGCCGTGAAGGTCCCGGCGGGCGTCGACGATGGCGCCCAGATCCGCATCGCCGGGGAGGGCGAGGCCGGCCCCCGGGGCGGCGAGGCCGGCCACCTCTACGTTGTCCTCTCCGTCGCGGCTCACGAGCATTTCGAACGCGTCGAAGACCACATCGTTCTCGAATTCCCGGTCAACGTCGCCCAGGCGGCCCTCGGCGCCGAGGTCACCATCCCCACCCTCGATGGCGATATGCAGCTCGAAGTTCCCCCTGGCACCCAGAGCGGCGAAGACTTCGTCATCCGCGGCAAGGGCGTCCCCCACCTCCGCGGTACGGGCCGGGGCGACATGGTCGTCCGGGTCACCGTTGTCGTCCCCGAAACCCTCACCGACGACCAGCGCGAGCTGCTCGAAAAGCTCGCCTCAACCATGGGCACCCCCACGCTCCCCCGCCGCAACAAGGGCTTTTTCGAGCGCATCCGCGACGCAATGGCCGGCTAAAGCGTGAGCAACCTCTGGTTCGAAATCACCGCGCAGGTCCCGCCGTCCCTCGTCGAGGAGGTCTCCGACCTGGTCCGGGTCGTCGCCCCGGGCGGCATCACCGTCGAGGAACCGGTCGACATCCTCGGCCCCGAAGAGGGCTTCCGTGTCCGTGGAGACGAGCCCGTCCTCATTCGCGCCTACCTCCCCAGCTCAGAGCTCGGCGCGGTCCTCACCGAGGACCTCCGGCGTTCCATGGAGCCCTTCCCCTCCGTCGAACTCACTGCCCGCCCCATCTTCGAACAGGACTGGGCCGTCTCCTGGCGTGAGTTCTTCGGCGTCGTCGATACCGGGGGCCGCGCGGTCATCGTCCCTTCCTGGATCGAGCACGAGGTTGGTCCGGGCCAGGTAGCCATCCGCCTCGATCCCGGACAGGCCTTCGGCACCGGCCACCACGAGACCACCCGGCTCTGCCTCGCCGCCCTCGACTCCCTCGCCCGCGCCGGCATCGCCATGCTCGATGTCGGTACCGGTTCCGGCGTACTCTCTATCGCGGCCGTCAAACTCGGCATCCCCAGCGTCACCGCCATCGACATCGACCCCGTCGCCGCCGAAATCGCCCGCCGCAACTGCGACGAGAACGGTATCGGCGCGGAAGTCTCGATCAGTGCCGGCGTGCTCACCCTGGACCACCCGGGCCGCTACGAACTCGCCCTCTCCAACATCAGCACCGGCGCCAACATCGGCCTGGCAGCCGCTTTCGGAGCCGTCGTCAAACCCCGGGGCGATCTCGTCCTTTCCGGCATCCTCGCTCCCGATTCCCGCCGGGTCGTGGCCGCCATGGAGCCCCACGGGTTCCGCCTCGCCGCCATGGCCCACGAACGCGACTGGTGCCTTATCCACCTCCGCAAGCAGTAGTCCCATCGACAAGCGGCAATCCCCAATCGACAATCTCTCCATGCCCCTTACGATGCCCCTCGCTCCCCTGGAGATCGCCGAACGCCTCTTTGCCGCCATTGCAGCCGGCGACATCGATGCCGTGGCCGCCCTCTACCACCCCGACATCGTTGTCTGGCACAACAGCGATGGCATGGATCAGACCGCCCAGGACAACCTCCTCATTCTTCGCTGGCTCTCTCGCAACATCGGAGAACTCCGCTACGAAGACATCCGCTGTTCCGAAACCCCGGCGGGCTTCGTCCAGCAGCACGTGGTGCGCGGAACTGCACCCAACGGCACGCCCATCGAAGTCCCGGCCTGCATCGTCGGCACCGTCGAAAGCGGCAAGATCACCCGCCTCGATGAGTACCTCGATGCGGCCCACACGGCGCCCCTCCGTGGCTGACCGCCCCTCGCCCGGCGCCCGCCTTCGGGCCCTGATGGACGGCGGCACGGTGACCGCCCCGTTCGTCTTCGATGGCGTCCAGGCACGCCTCGCCGAGGCTGCTGGCTTCGAGGCCGTCTACATGTCTGGCTTCGGCACCGCCGCCTCCCACGGCCTCCCGGATATGGGCCTCATCGGCCTCGGCGAGATGTCGGCAAACGCCGCCCGCATCGCTTCAGCCGTCCAGGTTCCCGTCATCGCTGATGCCGATACCGGTTACGGCAACGAGGCCAACATCGCCCGTACCGTCGCCCTCTACGAGCGCGCCGGCGTGGCCGCCCTCCATATCGAGGACCAGGAGTGGCCCAAACGCTGCGGCTTCCTCGAAGGCAAGCGTGTCATCCCCGCCGAAGAGATGGCCCTCAAAGTCCGCGCCGCCGTTGCTGCCCGCACAGACCCCGGCCTGGTCATCATCGCCCGCACCGACGCCCTCCAGCCCAATGGCTGGGACGATGCCGTCGCCCGCCTGCGCAGTTACCGCGAGGCTGGCGCCGACGTGGTCTTCATGGATGGCCTGAAAACCCGCGACCTCGTCGAAGCCGCCGCGCGCGACCTCACGGGTATTCCCCAGCTACTCAACTCCTGGCTCGTGACGCCCACGGAGGCGCGCCAGATGGGCTTCGCCATCTACATCCACCTGGGCGTCATGCTCCGCCACTTCGCCGACTTCCGGGCCTCGCTCGATGAGCTTCGCGACACGGGCCGCGTCCACGTCCCCCGCGAGTCGCTCTCGGTCGAACCCATCACCCGCCTCCTCGCGCGTGAGTGATCCGAATGACGAAGGACGATTGGGCGCTATCATTCCTGCCTACCACCTAGAGACCGAACCTGATACGGTCGCCTTACCCCCGGGGTTAACGAAGAATGGGTGAACTTGGGAGCTTGCTGACCCGCGCGCGTGAAGCCCGCGGCCTCACGCTCGAAGACGCCGAACGCGACACGCGTATTTCCCGCCGGTACCTCCAGGCGCTCGAAGCCGAGCAGTTCGAGGTCATACCGGCGCCTGTCTATGCCCGCGGCTTTCTCCGCTCCTACTCCCAGTACCTCGGCCTCGACCCCCAGGAAACCCTCGCCATGTTCCCCCGCGAGGACGACCCCGAATACCAGCGCGCTGCCGACGCCTCCGCCTCCCCGCCCCGCCCCAGCCCCGACCGCCCGGTGAGCCCCGTTTCCGCCTCGCGCCCAACCTGGCGCTCAACGCCGGCCCCCGCACCTCAGCCGCCCGGCCAGCGTCCAGCCGGTCAACGTCCCGCACCTTCGGGCCGCCCGGCGCCAATGCAGACGCGCCGCCAGGAGCCCGCCGAAACCTACGAGCCGGTCATCGGCGTGGATATCGGCGTCTCCTCGCCCGCCCGCCGCATCAAGACCGACCCCGCCGCCCAGACTCGCTCCATGGTGATTGCCATCGTCGCCATCGCCGCCGTCATCGGCGTCGTGCTCCTCGCCTATATCATTTCCAGCCTCGGCGGCGACGATACAACCCCCGGCACCGGCTCCACCCCCGATGCATCGGGCGGCCAGACCACGACGACCGCCGGCGGCGACACCACCCCCGCAACCGGCGACGACCAGCCCAGCGGCCTCGATGTAACCCCCGGGATCGTCCCCGACCTCATCGGCGTCCAGGAAGACGTTGCCCGTCGCGCCATCGGCGAAGCCGGCTATGTCGTGAGCGAGTTCCGTGAGCCGAACAGCCAGCCGAAGGGCACGGTCATCAACCAGTCGCCCGCCCCGGACGTCGAATACGCCTCCGGCTCCACCGTGCGCATCGTCATCAGCGAGGGGCCCTGATGGCGATCCCGAAGACCTACCACCTGGTCACCCTTGGCTGCCCCAAGAACGATGTCGACAGTGAACACCTCGAACGCCTCCTCACCGGCGGCGAGCTCCTCCCCGTCCTTCAACCCGGGGACGCTGACGCGATCATCGTCAACACCTGCGGATTCATCGAACAGAGCCAGGAACAGTCGATGGAGGCGGTCCGCGAGCTCGCCGCCGCCAAGCGCGACGGCCAGACGCTCATCGTCGCCGGCTGCATGACCCAGCTCTACGGCCGCCAGGTCAAGGAAGAAACCCCCGCCATCGACCACATCTTCGGCGTCGGCCAATGGCAGGATGTCGCCCGTCTCCTCAGCGTCGATGTCGACGCCATCTTCGACATCCCTGAGAGCAACGTCCACGTCGCCGGTCCCAGCGCCTACCTCAAGATCTCCGACGGCTGCGACGCCCCCTGCCAGTTCTGCGTCATCCCCAAGATCAAGGGCGGCCTCCGTTCCGCCCCCGCCGGGATGCTCGTGAAAGAGGCCCAGCGCCTCGTCGCCGCCGGCGCAAAAGAGCTCGTCCTGGTTGGCCAGGACACCACCGCCTGGGGCGAAGACCTCGGCATGGCTGTCGGGACGGGCCTTCCGGGCCTCCTCCAGATGCTTTCCGAGACCGTCGGACCCGATGTCTGGCTCCGTCTCATGTACGCCTATCCCAGCCGCGTTTCGCCCGCCCTCATCGAGACCATGGCTGCTCTCCCCAACGTTGTCCGCTACCTGGATGTGCCGCTCCAGCACGGCAGCGAGGCCGTCCTCCGCCGCATGAAGCGCCCCCACAACGTCGATCGCGTGCACGCTTTCATTCGCGATTTGCGCGCCGCCATGCCCGGCATCGTCCTCCGCACCTCCTTCATCGCGGGCTTCCCCGGCGAGACCGAAGAAGAGTTCAAAGAACTGCTCGACTTCGCCCGCGAAATCCGTTTCGACCACGCCGGCTGCTTCACCTACTCGCGCCAACAATGGACTGGCGCCTTCGGCATGGATGCCCAGGTCCCTGACGAGGTGAAAGCCGAACGCCGCGACCGCTTCATGCGCCAGCAACAGAAGATCGCAGCCAAACAGGCCCGCCGCTTCATTGGCCGCACGCTCGACCTCCTCGTGGAAGGCACCGGAGAAGACGAAGACGGCGCCCCGGTCGTTGCCGGCCGCACCCGCCGCGAAGCGCCTGAGGTCGATGGCATGGTGTTCGCCCGCGGTACAGCCCGGGTTGGCGATAAAGTGCCCGTTCGCATCGAAGAAGCATCCGAGTACGACCTCTTTGGCCGTGTCCTCTCGCATCGCTGACCCACAAGGGAGTAAAGTACCGCGATGCCCATCGGACCACACCGCCAACGCCGCTTGCATGCCCCCTCCCACGGCCCCGCTGCGAAAGCGAGCTCGGCCGCAAGGCCGGACCCGGTTCGCACTCCCCTGGTCTCGCTCCAGTCCGCAGCCGGGAATCAGGCGCTTCAGCGCTCGCTCGCGTCTCCGGCCGGCGCGACGGTTATGGGTACGTCCACGCGCAACGTCGCCAGGCCACCATCCATCCGTCGCCTGATCTCGACGGAAGAGTTCAAGAAGCAGACGAACGCGGGCTTCCTTGCCGGGCGTGGCAAGACGATGAAGCAGATCGATGCGCTCCTTGCCGAGTACCATGCGCTCCGCGAAAAGGGCATGCACCTCCAGCCAGGCTCCACCCAGGACCGCGCCATCAACATCCTCCACGAGCTTCGCGAAAACGTGAACCTCTGGATGGATACCCACGAAGGCGACAAGTCCCGCAGCAAGAAGCGGACCCCCGGCATGACCGCCCTCTTCCTCGAAGCCGGCAAAGAACTCGCCGAGCTCAACAAGATCCGCGATGCCAGCCGCGAATTCCTGGGCGAAGACCAGAAGCCCGTCGAGCGCACCGAAAACAAGTTCAAGACCCAGATGGAGGGAGATGTCTCCTCCATCCTCTCCAAGATCGGCCCGATCATCGGCGCCGCCGCTCCAAGTAGTGGAGATAGCGCCGAACTCGAGATCGAGGTCAAGGTCCCGGTCGAACCCTCCGGCGTTGGCTACATCGGCTTCCGCTTCAAAGCTGCCGTCGAGCGCCTCAAGAAGCAGGCCCTCAAGGTCGGCTTCGAAGTCGCCGTCACCGGCGGCGCCAATATCCCCAACGTCGTCGAAATCGGCGGCGAACTGGGCATGTACGTCGAAGCCCAGGGCGCAACGCCCGAGAAGGCCATGGAACTCGTTTCCTACGGCATGTACCGTCGCATCCGCGAATCGCGCGTCATCCCCAACGAAGTCGCAAACTTCATCTGGGGTGGCAGCGGGTCCTCGGTTGGCTGGAAGCGCGCCGAAAAGTGGGCTGCCAAGGTCGAAAAAGAGAACTTCAAGGACAAGTCGCTCAACCTCGGTGGTACTGGCGACTCCGACGAAGAGGACGCCTACGTCGAGACCGGCGGCCTCGCCGGCGCCAAGGCCAAGGGTGGCATCGGCGGCGTCGTCGACATGGAAGGCAGCGTCGGCTACAAGTCCGGGAAGAAGTACGACTACGAGTCTGTCAAGGCCCGCAAGTCAGCCGGCCTCGGCAACGCCTCCGCCCTCCCCAAAATGCGCGGCCTCACCGAGGTCCTGGGCGAAAGCACCCACCACCTGGAATTCGCCCTCTCGGCCACGGGCGGGCCATTCAGCGGCGGGATCAAGGTCGCGCTCGACTGGGCTTCAGGTGGCAAGGGCCAGAGGGCGACCCTTCAGTCGCTCACGGTCTCTCTCGATGCGGCCGCGTCCATCCCCATGAACGAACTTGTCGCCAGGGGTGTCGGCGGCTACATCCCGCCCCTCGCATCGAACCTGGCCATCGCCATCCGCAAGGCAATTCAGAACGCCGCCAACGACAAGTCCACGACCTCGCAGGACGTCGGTACGCTGATCTCTGCCGGAGAAAACGGTGCGTCCTCCATCCTCCAGATCTCCCAGGTGCCACAGACCGCCTGGGTACCCAAGTTCGAAGCGGGCGCCCCGCCCGAGACGTTCTCCGCGCCCGCCTCCCTCAAGCTCACGCTCACGGGTGGCTACGATTTCTCCAAGAAGGAATTCAAGTTCGAAGCCAGGCTCGAATACATCAAGGGTATCGAGGTCAACGTCGGCGTCTTCGCCATGAAGGTCAAACAGGGCCAAAAGCTGGTCCGCGTCTTCTACGACGGCGGCAAGTGGGGCGTTGATTAGCCGCCCGCCCGCGGAGCCCCCATGAGTACCTCGACCGACCGGGCTGAGTTCTCCGAGGCTCTGCTCCTCCAGCCGCCCGACGGCCCCGGCCTGAGGGTCGTCGGCCGCGAGGTTGCCGTTGCCTCCGCCGATGGCCAGCTCCAGGACTGCCGCCTCACGTTCGAGGTGACTGCCGAACAGTACCGGGCCGCCGCTACCCGCGGTCTCTTCCATCTCGCCCCCGATAACCGTGGCCCTGGCGCCGACACTTTCGCCCCCGCCGGTCTCGTCCGCATCGAAGCCCGCCTCGATCCCGCCTTCGTTGCCGAGGTCGAGCTCCTCGGGTCTGATCCGGAAGCCGTCGCTCGTGCCCTCTGCGAGGCCTCGGCATCGGCTCGCTGGTCACCCCTCCTGGACACCGAAGCCTGGTTCGCCCTCCATGTGACCACGCCGGTCCCCCAGGACATCGACCCCGAAGGTGAGTTGCGAGTCGGCTACAGCACCGTATTCGCCCTCGATCAGCCCACCGCCGCCGGGGCCGGGGCTCTCCGCCTGCCTATGCTCACGGTGGCGCTCGAAGTGCTCGAATCTCGCGGCGTTGAATGGGAAGAGACGACCGACCCCGAAGTCATTCGCGCCGAGGTCGCCAGCGAGTCCGGCGAATGGACGCTCTTTGTCGTCTGCCGCGAGGAGCATGGGCGCTGCAGCATTTATTCCCAGGCGCCCTGGACCGCCCCCGAAACCTCCCGTCCCGCTATGGCGGAGCTCCTCACGCGTCTCAACTACGGCCTCGCCCTCGGCAACCTCGAGATGGACTTCGCCGACGGCGAGGTGCGCTTCAAGACCAGCGTCGATGTCTCGGGCAGCCACCTCGCCCTCGCCATGTTCGATGCACTCCTCGATGCCAACCTCGCGGCCATGGATGCCTACTTGCCCGCCCTCGAGGCGGTCCGCGATGGCCGCATGACGCCCACCGAGGCCGCCGCCTCCGTTGAACTCTGACCCCAATGCCCGGCAATCTGCCCGTAACAACCGCGCGCTACACTGCAGGTGAGCGACTGTGGTGTCTGGAGAGTCCCCTATGAGCGAATCCGCCTCCTACGTCATCTCCGCCTGCCGTGAAAACGACGTGAAGTTCATCCGCCTCTGGTTCACCGACATCGTCGGCGCGCTCAAGAGCTTCGCCATCACCGTTGAAGAACTCGAAAAGGCCCTCGAAGAAGGCATGGGCTTCGACGGCTCGAGCATCGAAGGCTTCGCCCGCATCGACGAATCCGACATGATCGCCCGCCCCGACCCGGCGACGTTCCAGCTTGTCCCCTGGCGTCCCCGTGAAGCAGGCGTCGCCCGCATGTTCTGCGACATCTACCACCCGGATGGCGAACCGTTCGCCGGCGACCCGCGCTTCGTCCTCAAGCGCCAGCTCAAACGCGCCGCCGACCTCGGATACACCTTCTACGTCAGCCCCGAACTCGAGTACTTCTACTTCAAGACCTCCGACCGCCCTGAGCCCCTCGACCGCGGCGGGTACTTCGACCAGACCTCCGATGCCGCCAGCGACCTCCGCCGCGAGACCGTCCTCGCCCTCGAAGCGATGGGCATCGAGGTTGAATATAGCCACCACGAAGTCGCCCCCAGCCAGCACGAAATCGCCCTCCGCTACACCGATGCCCTCACCATGGCCGATGCCGCCATGACGTACCGGCTCGTGGTCAAGGAGATCGCGCTCGCAAACGGCGTCTATGCCACCTTCATGCCCAAGCCCCTTGCCGACTACAACGGCAGCGGCATGCACGTCCACCAGTCGCTCTTCAAGGGCGAACGCAATGCGTTCTTCGACCCGGCCGACCCCTACCACCTGAGCGCCATCGCGCGCTCCTACATCGCCGGCCTCCTCCATCACTCGACTGCCCTCACCCTGGTTACCAACCAGTGGGTCAACAGCTACAAGCGCCTCCTCCCCGGCTTTGAAGCACCTGTGTACATCACCTGGGCCCGCCGCAACCGCAGCGACCTCGTCCGCATCCCCGAATACAAGCCCGGCAAGGAGACCCACACCCGCATCGAATACCGTTCCCCCGATTCGGCCTGCAACCCCTACCTCGCCTTCGCGGTCATGCTCGCCGCGGGCCTGGACGGCATCGAACACGAACGCCCGATCCCCGCACCCGTCGAAGAAAACGTCTTCGAGCTCACCGCGGCCGAGCGCGACGCCCGTGGCATCGAGACGCTCCCCGGCAGCCTCATCGAGGCCATCGAGCAGGCCGAACGCTCACCCTTCCTCCGAAACGCTCTCGGCGACCACACCTTCGAAAGCTTGATCAAGAACAAGCGCATCGAATGGGAACGCTACCGCCGCCACGTCAGCGACTTCGAACTCGCCGAGTACTTGCCGATCCTCTGACCCTGCGGTCTACTCCGGCAGGTCCTTCGCCAGCGACTCGTAGCGCCGTGCCAGCCGCCCGACATCTGGCTCCGGTCCCATCGCCGCGTCGACTTCCTGGCCGAACTTCGCCTCGGCCTCCGCGAGCTGGTCCGCCATCGTCTTGTGCTGCGCGAACTTGCTCACGATCCGGCGCATGTCGTGGCCCGGCTCCTTGCCGGCATGCGCGCATTTCGGCGCGACGATATCGGTCTGAACCGTCCGCGAGAACACTTCCTCCCGCGAACCACACTTGGCACACATGAACTCATACAGGGGCATGCACGAATAGTAGCGGCCCGCCTCACAGATTGCGAAGGGCCGCCCCTTCTGACCAATTGGACTGCTCTTGCGCCTACTTGGCGGAGCCCGCCCGGCCATCCAGGTCAGTCAGGTAGTGTTCCGCCGAAATCGCCGCCGTGGCCCCGTCTCCGGCCGCGCTGATCAGCTGGCGAGCCGCCTGCGTCCGCAGGTCCCCCGCCACGAACAGCCCGGGCACCCGCGTCCGCATCTGCAGGTCGACCACCGCGTGGCCGCCTGCGTCCAGCTCCACCAGCCCCTCCAGCAGGTGGCTGTTCGGCGTCTGCCCGATGAACACGAACACGGCGCTGGTTGCCACTGTGCTCACTTCGTTGGTCTTCACGTTCCGTAACACCGCCCGCTCCACCTGCCCCTCGCCCTCGATCCGCTCGACGACCGAGTTCCACGTGAACTGCATGTTCGGCGTCGCGAACGCCCGCTCCTGCAGGATTGCGCTGGCGCGCAGCACGTCGCGGCGGTGCACGACGTTCACACTCCGCGCATACCGCGCCACGAACATTCCTTCGTCCACCGCGGAGTCCCCGCCGCCGACCACAATCACGTCCATCCCGGCAAAGAAGGCTGCATCGCAGGTACCGCAGTAGCTCACGCCCCGCCCGGTCAATTCCGTCTCGCCGGGCACGCCCAGCTTGTTGTAGTCGGCCCCGGCCGTCGCGATCACCGCCCGCGCCCGGATGGTCCGCTCATTCGACCGCAGCTCGAACGTCCCGTCGGGCAGCCGCCCCAGCGCTTCGACCCGCTCATAGGCGGTCTCCGCGCCGAACTTTTCAGCCTGCTTGTGGAATTGCTGCGCCAGGTCGAACCCGTTGATCCCGTCCGGGAACCCCGGGTAGTTCTCGACAATGTCGGTCGTGGCAATCAGGCCGCCGGTCACCAGGCCCTCGAACACGATCGTCGAGCGCCGCGCCCGTGCGCTGTAGATCGCGGCAGTTAAGCCCGCCCCGCCGCCCCCGATGATCGCGACGTCGTAGTTGGTCATCTCGTTGCCCCTTGCTGGCTGAGCTGAACGGAAAGCAAGGCCGGCGGAAGTACTCCAGCCGGCCCTGCGGATGTGCTGTGCCGCTTCTCGCTGCTAGACCAGGGCCTCGTCGATCCGCTTCTTCAGGTCGCTCTTCGGCCGGAACCCGACCACGGTCCCCTTCAGTTCGCCGCCCTTGAAGATCAGCAGCGAGGGGATGCTCCGGATGCCGAACTTGCTCGGCACCATCGGGTTCTCGTCGGTGTTCATCTTCATGAAGCTCACCTTCCCCGCGTACTCTTCGCTCAGCTCCTGCACGATCGGCGCGACCATCCGGCACGGCCCGCACCACGGCGCCCAGAAGTCCACCAGCACCGGCAGGTCCGACTTCAGGACATCCCCGTCCCAGGTTGCATCGGTTACTTCGCGTACGTCAGACATAGTTGTTTTCGTTCCCTTCCTTGCGGCCACCCGCCGCCCGACCGTTGCATCGTTGGATGCGGGTGTATGGTGGACTAAATATACCCCCGAGGGGTATCATAGTCAACACCACGGAGGGCCCCAAAAAATGACTCCCGAAGAAACCAAGCGCCTGCTCGACCGCCTCGCCCGCATCGAAGGCCAGGTGCGCGGGCTCCGCAACATGCTCGAAGACCAGCGCTGCTGCGAGGACGTGCTCACCCAGCTCCTCGCCGTCCGCTCCGGCCTCGAATCCGCCAGCCTCCTCGTCCTCGAAAAGCACATCAACGATTGCGTCTTCAGCGATGCGGCCATCGACGACGCCACCGTCGACAAGCTGCGCGAGACCCTCAAGCTCTGGAGCCGCCACACGTCGCCCGTCGGTTAGCTCTCCTGCCCAGCCGCCGCAAAGATCTGCTCGCGCAGGTGATCGAATGCCCCTATACTCCCCTCCAACTGGTGGCCAGGGAGGGTTCCTGTGAGCGAAACGTCGTCCTACCGCACCGAGCTCACCGCCCGGCTCCGCGCCGCTACCGATGACATTGCATGGCTCGTCCGCGGCCTCTCCCTCGAACAGGCGGCCTACAAGCCCTCCGAAGCCGAATGGTCCGTCCACGAACACCTCTCGCATCTGCGAGACATGGAGCAGCAGGTCTACCTCCCGCTCCTCCGCTGGGCCACCGTCCCCGACATGCTCGATCCGCTCGACTACAGCCGCCGCGAATGGCACGACCACCGCTACCGTCCGGCCGAGCCCCTCGCGTCCCTCGTCGCTGATATCCAGCGCATCCGCGATGAGGAGCTCGTCATCTTCCGTGATATGAACGACGTTACCTGGACCAGGCTCCGCGACGACACACGCTGGGGGCCCCTCTCCTGCCAGTGGCTCGCCGAACTCATGTACCGCCACGCCCTCGACCACCTCCAGGGCATGATGGCCCTCAAGCAGGACATCAACCTCGCCGCCCTCCAGCCGCCCCCCATCGTCGTCGGCGGGTACATCGGAGGACAGTCCTGACCATGCGGCTCCGTAGCATCGTTTCCATCGGCGTGTCCGGCGCCGGCCTCGACGACGCCCTCGGCTCACAGGCCGACGCCGTCCTCATGACGCTCGCCGACGCCTCCCGCCCCATTTCCGATCTCCGTCAGGAAGTCACCGCCGGCCTCGGCCGCACCGCCCCGCACGAGAAGGCCGCGCTCGTCGTCGTGAACCATCCCCGAACGCGCCTCCTCCGTGAGGACCTCGCCGCGATCCTGAGCCCGCTGGTGAAGGGTGTGCTCCTGCCCAACGCCGTCGAAGCGCAGGATGTCCGCGACATCGCCGTCCTGCTCCGCGAGTTCGAACTTCAGCGTGGCATCGAGCCTGGCGATACCGCGGTCTTCCCCATCATCGATACAGCCCGCGGGCTGATGAAGGCCGCCGAGATCGCCTCCGCTGCGCCCCGCGCCGGCGGCCTCGTGTTCCATTCTCACCGTTACGCCCGCGACATCGGCGCACGCGATGAGCAGCGTGGCGACCGCCTCGCGTTCGCCCGTGGCCAGGTCGTGGCCATCTCCCGTTCGCTGGGACAGTCACCCCTGATCGTCTCCGACGGTCTCGAGCTGGTCTACCTTGCGGAGTACGGCTTCGCTGGCGCCATCCTTCCCGATGCGCGCATGGTCATCGCTGCCAACGGGGCATTCGCTCCCCCGGCCATCGCGAAAGACCACGCTCGCGAGGCCGTTGCCGCCTACGATGCCGCCCGCGCCGAGGGCGCCTGGGTCGCGCGAATCGCCGACCAGGTCATCGATGCAGCAGCCGCCCGCAAAGCTCGTCACCTCATCGACGAATAGTAGCTACGCGCGTCCCCGGAATCCTGCCGGCCGGGCCTCGGCTTGCCCGGCGTCTTCGGGGCCCATCCCCACCGGCATGCCCGCGGCGGGACGGGCGCCAATTCCCTCGAATTCCGTCACCGCGGGGCACTCTTCTTGCCGCCCAAATGTGTACCCGCGGTTCGCCACGGCCACAAGCGCCATGAACGCCAGCACGATGGACCCTTCCAGCACGAATGTGCCACGCGCCCCCAGCGCGTCGGCGATCAAGCCCAGCGGATACGACATCATCGGCATCGCGCTGAACGTCAGCATGTTGATGCTCATCACCCGCCCGTAATACGCCGGGTCGGCCTCGTCCATCAGCATCGTGTTGTTCAGGGTCTGGTAGGCAGTAAACGCCAGCCCCAGCACCACAATCGCTCCTACCGCGCCCACGTACCCGAACGGCCCCGAGGCGAACGCCAGCAGGAGTAGCCCCCCGCCTCCGGCGACGCCCGCCACCCATTGCACCAGCGGCTTCCGGTCGTACGCCGTGAGCGAGGCCATCGCGAGCGACCCAACCAGCGCTCCCGCGCCGGAAAACGACTGCAGCAACCCGAACGCGCCCTGGCTCTTCCCGAGGTCCTCCTGCACGAACCCCGGCAGCAGCACGATGTACGGCATCGCGAAGAAGGTCACGATGAACAGCATCCCGATGAGCAGCCGCAGCTTCGGCGTGGTCGCCGCATATTTCAGCCCGCGGCCCACTTCCACGAACATGTTCCCGTCCGGTTGCGGCCGCCCCATCCGTGCCACCGCGCTCAGGCCGGAGGGCACCCGCAACAATATCGCCGCCGAGAGCACGTAGAGCGCGCCCTGCACGAAGTACGCGGCCTCGATCCCCCAGATCGCCACGAGCACACCCGCCACTGCCGGCCCGAATAACCGTGTCGCGTTCATCGCCGCGTTCGACATGGCGATCGCGCTCATCACGTTGTCCGGCCCCACCACCTCCGCCATCAGCGGTGTTCGTGCCGGCATGCCGAAAGCGAAGAACGTGCCCTGCACGAGCCCGATCGCGAAGAGCATTTCGATCGTAATCGTGTCCGTTGCCACCAGCACCGCCGTGAACGTCGCCAGGATCGCGGTCGAAACCTGCGTCATCAACGTCAGGTTCCGCTTGTCCAGCCGATCCGCCAGTGAGCCCCCGATCAGCGAAAACAGCATCATTGGCAGCCCGAACGACAGCGAAATCGCCCCGACCGCCCCGAACGACTTCGTCAATTCCCACGCGAGCAGCGCTCGCGCGATCTGCTGCATCTGCATCCCGGTGAACGAAAACGCGGAGGACACCCACAGGTACCGGTAGTGCCGGTACTCGAAAACCGTCAGCGCCGCCCGGAACGAGGGTTTCGTCGATCTCGGGGGACCGCCAGGAGGTGAAAGACGCGGAGAAACGTTCGCCACAGGCTGCCTGCTCGCTTTCTTTACGGCAGCCGCGCCACCGGATTCGGATCTCCAGACTACGGACGCGCTCACCTTTCCGTCAACGTGAAGGTGTCCGTCTTTTCCCCCAACCAGTCACGTATAGTCACCCTTCCATAAGCCCTGCCCGGAGCCGCTCCCATGCCTTACCGAACCGACCAGTACGAAGGAATGCTCGCCGAAACCGTCGTGATCCCCGGCGCCAACGGCGACCCCGTCCATGCCTACTTCGCCCGCCCCCTTGGCCCCGGCCCATTCCCGTCCGTCGTCCTCATTCACCATATGCCCGGCTGGGACACCTGGTACAAGGAAGCCACACGCAAGTTCGCCTCGCGCGGCTATGCCGCCATTGCGCCCGACCTCTACTGCCGCGTGGCCCAGGGAACCCCCGAAGACGTGGGCGCGAAAGTCCGGGCCGAAGGAGGTGTCCCGGACGACCAGGTCGTTGGAGACGTCACTGCCTGTGCCGGCTTCCTTCGCTCGCAGTCCTACTCGAACGGCAGGGTCGGCGTCTTCGGCACCTGCTCTGGCGGCCGCCATGCCTACCTCGCCGCCTGCCGCAGTACCGCCTTCGATGCGGTCGCCGACCTCTGGGGCGGTGGCGTGGTCATGCGGCCCGAAGACCTTACTGAGAAGCGCCCGGTCGCCCCAATCGACTACACGAAAGACCTCCCCTGCCCGCTCCTCGGCCTCTTCGGATCGGACGATCGTGCCCCCACGCCCGAGCAGGTGGCCATTCACGAGGCGGAGCTGAAGAAGCACGGCAAGCAGTACGATTTCACCATGTACCCCGGCGCTGGCCACGGCTTCTTCTATCACGACCGCCCCGCTGCCTATCGTGCCGAGCAGGCCGTCGACGGCTGGCAGAAGGTCTTCGCCTTCTTCCGCCAGCACCTCGGCGCCGAATAGGAGTCCCACATGTGCACCAACATCGTCGAACACACCCCGCTCGCCGGAAGCGGTAAAGGCGCCATTGGTTGGTTCAAGGTCGCCCAGGCCCACGTCACCTACGACCACCCCTTCCACGTCGACCTCGAACATGCCCTCAACATCGACTTCACCAACGATGCCGCTGGCGTCGATGCGCGCGTCGCTGTCGAACTCACCCTCGACTCCGCGAAGAACCTGGCCGCCGCCATCCTGGCCGCGGTCGAGCGTGCCGAGCGCTACGAATCCGGCGCCTGAGCCCCGGCGAACTGCGTCTACAGTCCCGCCGCCCAGGCTGCCGCGAGCTCCGTCAGCAGCGTAGCCGCGTTTTCCATTGCCTTGCTCTCCTCCGGCTCGATCGACGCGATCGTCCGGACTGCATCTCCGTCCGCAGCCTGCCCCGCAAAGACGACGACCGGCTTGCTGGCGGCCGCGGCCAGCTCCATCAGCCGGCCGGTTACCTTCCCCTGGGCCGACTGCGCGTCGAAGCGTCCCTCGCCCGTGACCACGATGTCCGCCGCCGCGAGCCGTCCCGGCAGTCCGGCCGCCTCCGCCACCAGGTCGAACCCGCTCGCGATCCGCGCCCCCAGGAATACAGCCAGCCCGCCCGCGAGCCCGCCCGCCGCGCCCGCGCCCGGCATGTCCGAAAGCTCCACCCCGAAGTGGCGGCGGACCACCATCGCATACCGGTACAGCGCTGCCTCCAGCTGGTCCACCTCGGCGGGGCTCGCACCCTTCTGTGGCGCGTAGACGCGCGCGGCACCGTTCGCTCCGCATAGCGGGTTCGTCACGTCCGTGGCGACCACGAACTCGATCCCGGCTGCCCACGCCGGTCGTTCCCAGGCGATACGCTCCAGGTCTGCCAGCGCCGCACCACCTGGCGGAAGCTCCCGCCCCGCCATGCCGGTGAACCGCGCGCCCAGCGCCCTCACCGCCCCTGCTCCGCCGTCCGTAGTCGCGCTCCCGCCCACGCCGATGATCATCCGCGAGGGCGCCTCCTTGGCCGCATCCGCGATGATCTCCCCCACACCGAAACTGTCAGCGTGCAACGCGTCGCGCTCCTCGGATTTCAGGTGGAGCAGCCCGTTCGCCTGTGCTGCCTCGATGATGACCTCTCCTGTCGCCCGCACCCGCAGGTACCGTGCGAGCACCTTCCGCCCCAGCGCGTCGTGGACGACCGCCGCCATCGTGTCTGCCTTGACCGCCCGCCGCATCGCGTCGAGCAACCCCGGCCCACCGTCCGAAAGCGGCAAGATGTCCAGCGTCCACTCCCGGTGCGCCCGGCGGATGCCGGAGGCGATTGCCGCCGCCGCCTCGTCCGCGGCCAGGCTCCCCTTGAACTCCTGGGGGGCGACCAGCACCCGCATCAGGCGACCCACATCCGGTACACCGCCAGCAGCACGATCGCGATGATGTACCCATAGGCCACGTTCCGGAAGAACTTCAGCCGGCTCTTCGCCTTCTCGTCACGGAAGAACACCGCCATCACCGCCGTGATAGCGAAGAACGCCAGGATCGCCAGGAAAAGGAACGACTTCACGCGTGCCCGTCAGCTGTCAAAGGTTGCGTTCCGGCTCGTGAACGACCACCCCGCGCCGTCTTTTCGCAGCGTGTCCTGGTAGATCCCGGTGGCATAGATCCCTGCCGGAGGCGTTTCTTCCGGCGTTAGCCGGAAGAGGATCAGGTAGCACGAACCTTCGGCCGTCTTGTCGTCTCCCTCCAGCACGAGGTTGTTTGTCCAGTGGCGTGCCTTCATCAACGGTGAGTACCATGCCGCGAAGCCCTCGAGTTCCGCGCTCCCCCGAAACGTTCCGGCTGGCGACGTGAATACTGCGTCGGGCGAAAAACAGCGAACCCAGCCCGCCCCATCTCCCGAATCGATCGCGTGGTTGTACTTCGCGTAGAGCTGTTGGATCGCCAGATGGTCTTCGGTTGAAAGCACCACGTAACTCCCCTGTGTATGCGGACTCCCGGCGCCTCGTTGGTGCCGCTGGTGCCGTACGATATGGCAATCCTGCCCCAAGGACATCTGCGATGGCCCCGTGGCGCATCCAGGCACTCGCGCTGCCCGCACTGGCGCTCCTCCTCACCGCCTGTGATGGCGGCCGCCACTACCCCGCCAGCTTCGGCGACAGCGACTACGACCTCGCAGCCATGGCCCTCCGCGCTAGCGACCTCCCGGGCGGCTTCGAGGCCCAGGACGTGCCTGATCCGGCCTTCGACAACGAGTCGTGGGCGTTGTTCTTCGAGACCAATGATCCCGAGGCCAAGCGGGCCCAGATCGAAGCCCAGGGCCGTCTCACGAACCACGTCTCCGCCTTCTCGCCTGCCGGGCTGGGACGGGTCCTTGCGGTCACCAACGTCTCCACCCTCTACACCGACAACGAAGCCGCCCGGCAGGCCCTCGAGAAATTCGCCTGTGGTCTTCCCATCAACGACTCGATCCAGCTCGAACCCTTCCTCGTCCCCGAAATTGCGGACGGCGCCACCGGCTTCTTCGTGCGTCAGGAGAACGATGGTTCCACGACCTTCGTCGACACGACCCTCTGCTTCCGCACGGGTCGCATCGTTCACGCCATCCAGCAGACCAGCATCCCCGGCGTCGAAGACATTGCCCTCAGCATCCGCCTTGCCAACTCCCAGCTCAAACGTGTCGACGAAGCGTTCGATGACCTCGACGGCGGCTAGTCTGGCCGCTGCCGGAGGGCGTAGATGGTCCGCCCCTTGGCACAGAGCCGCCCCTCCGGGTCGAGGATCTCCACCTCCGAAACGGCGATTGAACGCCCTTTCCGCAGGATCGCCGCCTCGGCCACGATCCGCTCGCCCTTCGCCTGCCGCAGATACGTGATGTTCAGGTCGACCGTCCCGTTGGGGATATCGTTCGGCTCCAGGGTCGCGATGAGCGCCTGCAACATCGCGATGTCCACCATCGCCGCCAGCACCCCGCCGTGCACGCTCCCGCCAACACCGGACAGCGTGCTCCCGTTGGTGGTCAGTGCGATACGCGCGAACCCGTTCCGTACCTCATCCAGCTCAAGGCCGAGGGCCCGGTGCAGCGGCTGCGCATCGAATCGTGCTCGCAGTTCTTCGAGTCCGGTCTGCATGACGGCTGATTCTAAGGCGCCCATGCTCATGTGCTACGGTACCGCGCCTGCCCGTGGCGGGCTCCCTCTCCTACCACGCCGCCCCCGCGGGCTTCGACGCCCCCGCCGGCGCGCTCCCGTAGTCCCCGAACGGCGAATCCCGCCAGTCCAGCGCCGCTTTTAGTCCCTTTTCCCGCGCAATCCGCCCAAATTCAGCGCCGCCGGGACGCGCCCGCCCGAGTTCCTGGATGTCGCCGCCCACCTGCATGGCGGTCCGCATCCCCATGATTTCGTAGACGCGGTTCACCTGCCGCTTGGTCATCTGCAGCATCGGGCTGTCCACGTTCGCGATCCGCTCCGCGAACGCCTCGGTCACTTCACAGAGCTTCTCCACCGGCACCGCCCGGTTCGCCCAGCCGATCTCCACCGCCTCGCGGCCGGTCACGCTATCGCCCGTGTACAGTAGTTCGCGCACCTTTTTCTGATGCATCTGCCACGGGTGGTAGATGATGTCTACCGGCGTCATCGCCCGCACCGGCGGATACCCGATGATCGCGTCCTCCGCCACGAACATCAGGTCGCACATCGTCGCCAGTTCCGTGCCGCCCGCCAGGCAGTACCCGTGCACCTGTGAGATCACCGGCTTGGTGCACTCCCAGATCTGCCAGTACCCGCTCAGCAGGTGCTGCGGCCACTGCCCCTGCCCCGGGTGGATCGGTCCCACGTTCGGCAGCCCACTCCGGCGCTCAACATAATCCCGGTCGTCGTCCGACTTCGAGATCCCTGAAAGGTCATACCCCGCGCTGAACGCCCGCCCGGATCCGCGGATGATGATGACCTTCACCTCCGGGTCCATCTCGAAGTCCTTGAGCGCGTCGAACAGTTCCGCCCGGAGGTTGTGGCTGAGCGCGTTCATCTTCTCCGGCCGGTTCAACTGGATAATGCCGTGCCGCGCGCGTTTGATGGTCAGGATGTCGTGGTAGTCCTTCATGGCCGTGATCCTGCCCCTTCCCCGCCCCCATGTCGAACCCGGCTAGAATGCCCCGCACCACCCACTCCCGAGGCCCCCATGCGTCCCATGACCCCCGACGACCTCTACGCCATCAACTGGCTCGGTGAATGCGACATCTCGCCCGACGGCTCCCGGGTCGCCTTCGCCGTCACCCGGATGGACCGCGAGACCGACGCGTACACATCGGCGATCTGGATGGTCGATACCGCGGGCGGCGAGCCGCGCCAGTTCACCGCCGGCGCGAAACGCGACTCTTCTCCCCGATGGTCGCCCGATGGCCGCTGGCTCGCCTTCCTCTCGGAGCGCGGCGAGGATCGCCCCCAGCTCGCCGTCATGCCTGCTGATGGCGGCGAATCCCGCCTCCTGACGAAACTCCCCCTCGACGCCGGCGTCCCCGCCTGGTCCCCCGATGCCTCGCGCATCGCCTTCAGCGCGAAAACCGGCACACCGCCCGACCCCGACCCCAAGAAGGCCAAGCCCTACCGCCGCATCTCCTCGATGAAGTACCGCGTCAACGGCCAGGGTTTCACCTACGACCAGCGCCGGCACCTCTTCGCCGTCGACCTCACGGGTGGCGAACCCCGCCAGGTCACCGAGGGCGACTGGGACGACACCCAGCCCGCCTGGTCCCCCGACGGAGCCCGCCTCACCTTCATCTCCGCGCGCCACGACGAGCGCGAGTTCGACACCCAGAGCGACGCCTGGAGCGTCGCGCTCGACGGCTCGGACATCCGCCAGCTGACTCCCACGCAGGGCGCCTGCAGTGCGCCCTCGTGGTCCCCCGACGGCCGCTGGATCGCCCACACGAACCACCCCACGTGGCCATCGAACGAACGCCTCCGCCTTGCCGCCGCAGATGGCTCCGAACTTCGCGATGCCTCCGGCGGCCTCGACCGCCAGATGGGCGCGGGCTCGCTCCCCGGCGCGGTCGCCCGCCCCGCCTGGCTCCCCGGCGGTGAAGTCCTCACCCTCGCGCAGGACCGTGGCTCGACGAACCTCTGGGCCGGGGGCGGCGCGAGCGGCGGCCGCTGGGTCGCCCGTACCGATGGCATGGCCGGCTGGTACTCGGTCGATGCCGCCGGCAAGACCGCCGCCGTCGTTGCCACCGAACAGACGCGCCCCGCCGAACTCTTCGCCGTTGACCTTGCCACCGGCGAGCGGAGCCAGCTCACGCATTTCAACGCTGCCTGGTCGGCCGAAGTCTCGCTCCAGCACGCGGAACGTTTCACGGTCGCCACCGAACCCGGCATCGAGGTCGATTGCTGGGTGATGAAACCGGCAAACTTCGAGGAGGGCAACACCTACCCGGTCATCCTGAACGTCCACGGCGGCCCTTTCGGCCAGTACGGCGAGAACTTCTTCGATGAGTTCCAGGTCTACGCCGGCGCCGGCTACGGTGTCGTCTTCTGCAATCCACGCGGCTCCTCCGGCCAGGACACCCCCTTCGCCCGCGCCCTCGTTGGCGACATGGGCGGCTCCGACTACCACGACGTCATGGCCGCCTTCGAGGCCGCCCTTCAACGCATGCCCTGGGCCGACAGCTCCCGCCTCGCCGTCATGGGCGGCAGCTACGGCGGCTTCATGACGACCTGGATCATCGGCCACGACCACCGCTTCAAGGCCGCCATCTCCGAGCGCGCCGTCAACGATTGGTACTCCATGCAGGGCGCCAGCGATATCGGCGGAACCTTCAACCGCCAGTACCTCGGCGAAAGCGCCACCATCCAGGAGGACCTCGATGCGGTCCTCCGCCAGTCCCCCCTGACCTACGCGAAGGACATCGAGACGCCCGTCCTCATCCTCCACTCCGAGAACGACCTCCGTTGCCCCATCTCCCAGGCCGAGCAACTCTTCGTCGTCCTTAAGCAGCGCCGGAAGGATGTCGAATTCGTCCGCTTCCCGGATGAAGACCACGAGCTCTCGCGCGCCGGCCGCCCGAGCCACCGCGTCGACCGCTTCGCGGTCATCCTTGACTACCTGGCACGCAAACTTTGAGACCGAACGCCATCTGATAGCCGCGACAAGAACGGCCGATTGGTATCTGCAATTAGCGCCGTTCGATTCACGCCGTCGTCACGTGTGTGCCTGATACTGGATCCATGCCAACCGCATTGCCGGCAGAGAAGGTCGTCACGCTGCGCGACGGCACGCCCGTCCGCGTCCGCCCCATCCGCCCGGACGATGCGCCCCGCCTCATCGAGTTCCACTCCCGGCTCTCCATGAACACCACCCGGCTCCGCTTCTTCACACCGATGAAGCGCCTCTCCGCCGCGTTCGCCGACCAGCTCTGCACGGTGGACTTCAAGAAGCGCTGCGCCTTCGTCATCAGCTCGCTCGATTTCGACGACATCCACGCTGTGGGCCGCTACGAAGGCGAATCACGGCACTCCGCTGAAGTCGCCTTCGTTGTCGAGGACTCCTTCCAGGGCAAGGGCATCGGTACGATCCTGCTCGACCGCCTGGTCGAACACGCCCGCACGAAGGGCTTCGACCGGCTGACCGCCGTCGTCCTCTGCGAGAACCTCAACATGCTCACGCTCTTCCGCGAATCGCCCTACTCGCCCGAGATCACCATGCAGAGCGAGTGCGCCTTCGTGAAGATGAACATCGCCGTACCCGGACCGGCGGTGGCAGCCCCGAAGCGCCGGCCGCGCAGCCTCGCACCGGTGCCGCGTCTCCGCACCGCCGAGGAGTAGCCGGCAGCCTCACCGTCCTGTTACTCCAACCTCGCTATACTGTCTGCCGGGTGCAGCCATCGGGAGGTGAATGTGGTGACACGGGCCCTCGTTGGAATGCTGACGCTGGGCGGCCCAATCGGCCTGCTCCTGCTTCTCTCTTCGTGCTCAGGTGGCTCCGTACCGGCTCACGCGACGCCGGCCGTATCGACTGTCACACCGTTGCCGTCGGTCCCTGGTTACACCCCGCCGCCAGCCACGGTTACGCTGGTCACCGCGACGCCGACGCCTACGCCGGGCACCCCCACCGCCACGCCGGTGCCGACGCTTGCGCCGGCCAGTCCGTTACCTCCCGCGGCCCAGGATGTGCTTCGTGATTACCTGGCCGGCAGGGGGCTCACCCTCTCGGGCGCCTGCCTTGCCATCACCGCCGACCCGGGCGAGTCCGCGCACTGTTACCTCGTGCTCGAAGGCTCAACCCTCGACCGTTTGCGGCTGGTCGTTGGACGCTGGGCTTCTGGCGAGGCAGTTGGGGTCGACATCGAGCGCGACCCGGAGGGGGCCTACCGCATCATCGGCGTGCGCACGCCAACCGCCTCGCCGTAGGCCGGGATTACCCCGCCATGCTCACCGCCAGGTTCACCATCGCCCGCACGCTGTAGCCGCTCGCGCCCTTCGCCACCCACCCCTTGTCCGCGGGCATGTTATCCACGCCGGCGATGTCCAGGTGGATCCATGGCGTATCGCCCACGAACGGCTCGAGGAACTTCGCCCCCACAATCGTCCCGGCGCCCCGGTTCCCCGTGCCGGAGTTCTTGCAGTCGGCTACGTCGCTCTTGATGAGCTCGTCGTACTCTTTCCACATCGGCAGCCGCCACGTCTTCTCGCCCGCCGCCGAAGCCGCTGACTCGAACTGCCCGCAAAACGCGTCGTTGTTGGTCATCAGCCCATAGGCCACGTCGCCCAGCGCTGTCGTCACCGCCCCGGTCAGGGTCGCCACGTCAACGATGTGGGTCGCGCCCAGCTCCTTCGCCCAGCAGAGCGCGTCCGCCAGCACCAGCCGCCCTTCCGCGTCCGTGTTGATGATCTCGATCGTCCGGCCGTTCATCGCGGTCACCACGTCGCCGGGCTTCGTTGCGTTGCCGCCCGGCATGTTCTCCGTGCACGGTGCGATCCCCACCACGTTCAGCTTCGGCCCCAGCTTCGCAATCGCGCCCATCGCCGCAATCACCGAGGCCGCGCCGGTCATGTCCGCCTTCATCGCCTCCATATTCGCCGCCGGCTTGATGCTGATCCCGCCCGTATCAAACGTGATCCCCTTGCCAACGAGCGCGAGGTCCCAGCCCTCGCCCGCCCGCCCGCGGTACCCCATGCGGATGAGCTTCGGCGGCTGGGCGCTTCCTTTCGCCACTGAAAGCAGCGACCCCATCCCCTTCTGCTCCATTTGCGCCCGCTCGAGCACTTCGCACTCCAGCCCGTTCGCCTGGGCCACTTCGGTTGCCCGCGCCGCAAGGTCCGTTGGCGTCAGGTGGTTCGAAGGCTCGTTCGCCAGGTCACGCGCAAGGTTCGTCGCCTCCGCCATGATCACGCCGCGCGCGACGGCCGCCGCCATCTTCTCCACCTGCCCGGCGGCGTGCTCCACGATCGTGAACGACGCCAGCTCCTGCCGGTCGTTGTCGGCGGCCTTGTGCTTCAGGAACCGGTACTCGCCGAGCAGTCCCCCCTCGGCGATCGCCTGGGCGCACGCTTCCGGGTCCAGCCCCGCGATCCCTGCGCCATGCGCGATCGTCGCCACATCCTTGATGCCCGGCTTTCGCACATACCGCGCGAGGTTCGCCGCCAGGTTCCGCACCGCGTCGATGTCGAAGTCCTTCTGTTTCCCCAGGCCCGCAACCACCACCCGCGGGGCCGGGATCTTCCCGAACGTGTGGATCAACGTGAGCTCGCCCGGTTTTCCCCGGATGTCGCCCTGCGCGATGAGCTGCGAGATCGCCCCGCCCAGCGCTTTGTCGACTGCCCCCGTGCCGCCCCCCGGCGTGGTCACGCCCTCGAACAGGTTCACGATGATCGCATCGGCCTTCGCCTGCGTGATGTCGCCGCCGGTGACTCGAATTTCCAAGATGTTGTCCCCCCATCCGAGGTGTTGTTACGGTGAACAACGAGTGTAGCTATCCTCAAGTGCCCCGGGCAAAGTTCCCCGGCCGCGGCCCATCATCCAAGGAGGATGCGTGCCCGATCCTGCCACCACCGGCTTCCTCCGCCAGGCCGGCCGCATCTGGCGCCTCACCGAACGCGCCGGCGTCCACGAACTCGTGGTCGTCCTCGGCTCCTTCCTTATTTACTTCCTCATCCGCGGCTCCGTGGTCGACCGCGCCGGCGAGGCCATGGTCCGCGGCTTTAACCTCATCGAACTCGAACAGCGCCTGGGCATCTACTGGGAACTCAAGATGCAGTCCTGGATCCTGGACCACTACTGGCTCATCAAGACCATGAACGCGGTCTACTTCTGGGGCCACATGCCGCTCGTTGTCGTCCTCGCGGTCTGGCTCTACATCTGGCACCGCCGCGCCTATCGGCTGACGCGAAACGCCTTCCTCGCCTCGGGCGCGATTGGCGTCGTCATCTACTGGCTGCTGCCGGTCGCGCCGCCCCGCCTCATCCCCTTCGCCGGCTTCATCGACACCATGGCCGCCTTCGACCGCGTCGGCTACAACGCCCAGGAGGCGAAGGCGTGGGTCAACCCGTTCGCGGCGGTGCCCAGCCTCCACTTCGGCTGGTCCATGCTCCTTGCTGCCGTCGTCGCCTGGGTTGGCCGGCGCCCGGCGCTGATCGCGTTCGGTGTCATCTGGCCCATCGCCATGTTCTTCGCGGTCATCGTGACGGGGAACCACTTCATCCTCGATGCCGTCTTCGGCGCCATCGTCTCCTTCGCCGGCCTCGGCGTCGCGTTCGCCCTCGACCGCTGGTGGCGGCCCACCTGGCAGGCCCTCACCGCCCGCCTCCTCGCCCTCGAACCGTCGGAGTAAAGCCACCTGTTGCGCAACCGCAAACATCGGGTCGCGCCCCATCGGAGTGGCTCGCGCGCATCGAGTGGGAGTCGACCGATGTCGAGGAGCTGAGCAGTGAAGAGAAGGCTCTGGTGGACGAGAGGTCGACTGGTTCGAACTGCGGGGCGGCGAGTACGTCCGCCGTGAGCCCGGCGCCGGCGGCATCATCGAAAGCGTCAAGTTCCCCGGCCTCCGCCTCGATGTCCCCGCACTCCTCGCGGGCGACCTCCCCCGCCTCCTCGCCGCCCTCGGCTAATTCGCCGATTCATACAGCGGCAGCGGAAATACCGGCGCCCACATCTCGATCAGCAGCTCCTCCAGCTCGCTCGCCCACTGCTCCCACGTGCCCCGCGAATATGCAGCCTCGGGGCTCGCCAGGCTCCCCTGCACAACGTCGGCGCTCTCGAACGAATACAACCCCAACTGCGTGCCCCCGCGTGTGCTCCCGCTCCGAATCGTCACAATCCCGGGGATACGCTCCACGTCGCGCAGGTGCACCTGCCTGAACCACGCCTGAAACCGGTCGCGGCTCTCCGCCTTCGGGCGCGCGCGCAACAGCAGGAACGGCCGGTACGTGTTCACGATGGCTGATCGTTGATCAGCCGCAGCACAAGCGCGATGGCCGGCTCCAGCCCCCACCGCGTGTCCACCACGATCGCCGGAAACGGGAACGGCTGGGGCCGGCTCTGCATCTTCCTGTAGACCCGCATGTCGGCTTGCGAATGCCCGTCCCGCGGTCCCGCGAGCCTCTCGCGGACCACCGCCTCCGGAGCCGTGAACCGCACCCCAATCAACTGCGCGTCCGTCTCGTTCGCCAGCCGCACGAACCGGCGCCGGTCGCGGTTCGTCAGGTTCGTTGCGTCGATGAGCGCATGCCTCCCCTCCGTCAGCGCCCGCCGTGCCTCAGCTTCCACCCGGTCGAACACCAGCCCGCTCTCACGCGGGGAGTACGTGGGCTCCACCGCCAGCCCCCGGCGGATCGCGTCGCTCTCCACGTGCGCGAACTCCATACGCCCGCCAAGCGCCCGCGCGAACGTCGTCTTCCCGGTCCCGGGCAGCCCCGAGAGCAGGATCAATGCCACACCGCGTCTCTCCGAATTGCTGTTATCCATGCCCTGTGCTAGGTTTACAGATGTTCAACGATAGGCAAAGGAAGAACGAAGAGAAGGTTGCTGACTAAAGAGCGCAAAACCGAATTGATAGGGGACTACGCCGTCCACGCGACGGATACCGGCTCCCCAGAGGTCCAGGTGGCGATCCTCACGGAACGCATCAAGTACCTCACCACGCACCTGAAGGCGAACAAGCACGACTACCACACCCGTCGTGGCCTCCTCAAGCTTGTTGGCCAGCGGCGGCGTCAGCTCCGCTATCTCAACAACCGCGACGTAAACCGGTACCGCGAAGTAATCGCCCGGCTCGGCCTCCGCAAATAGCGGAGGCCTTTGTCGTCACGGCGACGCACAGCAACCTCCCCGGCAGCCACTCTCCCCCTTTGCCACCGTCCCAACGAAACGCGGACGGAGGAACTCCCGCATTCCCACAGAAAGTACTGGGAACCCGGGCAACGCTGGAAACAGAGAACAAGCGAAGAGAATGAACGAACCACGTACCTACGAACTTGAAGTCGGGGGCAAGACCCTCACCATTCAGCACGGCATCCTCGCCCAACAGGCCAACGGCGCCGTTACCGTCCGCCTCGGCGATACCGTCGTCCTCGTCACCGCCTGTATGGCCGACCCCCGCGAAGGCATCGACTTCTTCCCCCTCACCATTGACTACGAAGAGCGCCTCTACGCCGTTGGCAAGATTCCTGGCGGCTTCCCCCGCCGCGAAGGCCGCGCCAGCACTGACGGCGTCCTCGCCATGCGCCTCACCGACCGCCCCCTCCGGCCCCTCTTCCCCAAGGGCTTCCGCAACGAAGTCCAGATCATCGCCACGACCCTCTCCGCCGATCGCGAGCACCAGCCCGATACGCTCATCACCATTGGTGCCAGCGCCGCCCTTGGCATCAGCGATATCCCCTTCAACGGGCCCGTCAGCTCCGTCCGTGTGACCCGCATCGATGGCGAGTTCATCATCAACCCCACCTTCGACCAGGCCGAGGAAGGCGATGTCGACATCATCGTCGCCGGCACGAAGGAAGCGGTCGTGATGGTCGAGGCCGGCGCCAAGCAGGTCTCCGAGGATGTCGTCCTCCAGGCGATCGAAGTCGCCATGGAAGCCAACCGCGCCATCATCGCCCTCCAGGAGCAGATCGCGGCTGAAGCGGCCCCCGTGAAGAAGGCCTACACCCCCGCGAAAGAACACGCCGAATCCGTGGCGGCCATCGGCGACTACCTCAAGGACCGCATCCCCGAGCTCGTCGCCACCGCAGCCTCCGAACGCAGCGATGCCAACAAGGCCGTCCGCACCGAGCTCCAGGAGAAGTTTGGCGAACAGTTCTCCTCCGGTGAAATCAGCGATGCGCTCTACAACACCATCAAGAAGGCCATGCGCAAGCAGATCCTCGAGCAGGAAAAGCGCGCCGATGGTCGTGGTGTCACCGAAGTCCGGCCGCTCGACATCCATGTCGGCGTCCTCCCCCGCACCCACGGTAGCGGCCTCTTCTCACGGGGGGAGACCCAGGTGCTCACCATCGCCACCCTCGGTGGGCTCAGCATGTCCCAGAAGCTCGACACGCTCTCTCCCGACGAGTCGAAGCGCTACATGCACCACTACAACTTCCCGCCGTACTCGGTCGGCGAAGCCCGCCCCATGCGTGGCGCGGGCCGGCGCGAGATCGGCCACGGTGCCCTCGCCGAGCGCGCCCTCGAACCGGTCGTCCCCCCGGTCGAGGACTTCCCCTATGCGCTCCGTCTCGTGAGTGAAGTGATGTCCTCCAACGGCTCGACCTCCATGGCCAGCGTCTGCGGCAGCACCCTCGCCCTCATGGACGCCGGTGTCCCCATCACCGCTCCCGTCGCCGGCATCGCCATGGGCCTCATCATGGGCGAGGACGGCAACTACAAGGTCCTCACCGACATCGCCGGCCAGGAAGACTTCATGGGCGACATGGACTTCAAGGTCGCCGGCACCCGCGATGGCATCACCGCCCTCCAGATGGACATTAAGATCGGCGGCGTCTCGCGCGAACTCCTCACCCGGGCCCTCGCCCAGGCCAAGGACGCCCGTGAGTTCATCCTCGACAACATGCTCGAAGTGCTCCCTGAACCCCGCGCCGAAATGTCCGAGTTCGCCCCCAAGATGTACAAGATCCAGATCCAGCAGGACCAGATCGGTACCATCATCGGCCCGGGCGGCAAAATGGTCCGCAAGATCCAGGAAGAGTCCGGCGGCGCCACCATCGACATCCAGGAAGACGGCACCGTCATCGTTGGCTCACCCAACGAGGCCGTCGCCCAGGCAGCGATCCGCATGATCGAAGGCCTCACCAAGGAAGTGAAGATCGGCGAGATCTACACCGGCAAGGTGACCCGCCTCCTCAACTTCGGTGTCTTTGTCGAAATCCTTCCCGGCAAGGAAGGCCTCGTCCACATCTCCCAGCTTGGTGAAGACCACGTCGAGACCGTCGAGGACGAAGTCCAGCCCGGTGATGAAGTCACCGTCATGGTCACCGAAATCGACAACCTCGGCCGGATCAACCTCTCCCGCCGCGCAGTCCTTCTCGGCGAAGCGCCCCCACCCCCGGGCAGCGGTGGCGGGGCCCCTCGTGGCCGCGGCGGCCCCGGTGGCGGTAGTCGCGACCGTGGCCCGCGTAACGGCGGCGGAGACCGCGGTGGTGATCGCGGCGGCGACCGCGGCCCGCGCAGTGGCGGCGGCGACCGTGGCTTCCAGCGCAGCGGTGGCGGCGGTGACCGTGGCCCCCGTTCCGGCAGTGGGGGTGGCAGTGGCTTTGGCGGAGGCCAGCGCCGCGATGGCGGCTTCTCCGGCGGACGTGGTGGCAGCTCCCCGGTTGGCGGCGTCAGCCGCGGCTGGGTCCGTCGCACCGAACCCACCGAAGGGGGCGCGCCCCCGCCTCCTCCCTCCCCGCGTCGCGACTTCGGTGGCGGCATGGACGACGAAGCCTAGCCCTCGCTGGCAACACACAAGCAGAAACGCCCCTCCGGTCCGGAGGGGCGTTTTTCGTGGGTCAGTTCGCCGTCGTAAGTTCAACCTCAGCCTGGTCGGCCGCCGCGTCCCGTCGCCCGCGCAGTCCCTCCGCGCGCTGCTTCAGCACATGGAGCCACCGCCAAACCATGATGAATGCCGCAAGGTCCAGGCCGATGAACGCCGCCCGGCTCCAGATCGAAGTCATCCCTCCGCCCGTGTTTCGCGTCACCAGCCGCGTCGTCCCGTCAGCCTGCGGATACAGCGCCGTACTCCAAGTCCACCGCGCGCCTTCGGTCTCGCCGCCCAGCAGGAGAAACTCGTGGGGCCTAAGGTCCATCACCGGGAAGTCGCCGCCCTTGCCGATGGGGATGACGTCCCCCGGCTTCAGGTCCTGGAACTCCGGCAGGATCTCCGTTGTGCTCGGCCCATCGAGGAAGCCGAACACTCGGTCGAGGAAGTCGAAGCTGTACAGCCCGCCCCGCCGGTATCCCATCTGTGCCAGCCAGGGATAGACGTCCTTCGGCCGGGCGTTCACCGTGATAGCCCGGGTCGTCAGGTACTGGGGCTTGTCGATGAAGTCATCTCCCGGCATCGGTCGCTCGCGTTCCTCGGCGGTCGCACCCCAGTTCCGCTGCCACGGTGTGAACCAGCGCGAATACGAGCCCGCGACTCCGAGGGTTATCCCGAACGCCGCCCCTGCCCGGCGGGCGATTCTCCATCGGTCCATGGCGCCACCTCTTGTTCGTCAAGTCTCCTGGCATCCTTCACCAGGAACGCGCCCATCGCACCGGCCGCACGTCCCAACTCCCCGGGGCCGGGTGGGGAAATCGCGTCTCCGGCGCGGTAGGCTGTCCCCATGGGGCGGAAACGGCACCCGGAACGCTTGACCCCCGCCGAGCAGCGCGTGCTCGCCGGGGAAGCCCAAATCAACAGCGAGTACCCCGAAGCCAGATTGCTTGGAGAAACCGCCGATGGCAGAGGTCTTCTCTTTATGAGTCGCGACCCGGGTGAGGCAGAAAGGCTCATCATCGTTGGGGGCACAGGCGCTGAGTTCGTTGCCGGCGCGCTCGAAGAGTTCGATGAAACCATGTTCTCCGTCGTCCTCACCGGCGACTGGCCATCCCCTGCCAGCACCAGCGCCAACCACCCCGCCCTAACCTCTTTTCCCTTTCCTCCTTCCGCGTTCCTCTCGCGACTCCACCAACCGCTCAGCCTCCCACGTGTTCACAATCCGCTCCGCCGGCACCCCGCACTCCTCCGCCCGCGAACACCCATAGGCCACCCAGTCCAGCTGACCGGGCGCGTGCGCGTCGCTGTCGATCGCGAACAGGCACCCCATCTCGACCGCAAGCCGCAGCAGCCGCCGCGGCGGGTCCAGCCGCTCGACTCGCGAGTTGATTTCCACCGCCACCCCGAACTGCCTGCACGCCTCGAACACGATCTCCGCATCGAACTCCGACTCCGGCCGCTGCTTCCCGGAGATATACCGGCCCGTGCAGTGCCCCAGGATGTCCACGTTCGGGTTGGCGGCCGCCATCACCATCCGTGGCGTCATCTCCTCCGAGGGCATGCGCAGCTTGCTGTGGACGCTCGCCACCACCACGTCCAGCTCAGCCAACAGCTCCGCCTCCTGGTCGAGCGAACCGTCGTCCAGGATGTCCACCTCGATCCCGGTCAGGATGCGGAACGGCGAAAGCTCCGCGTTCAGCTCCCGCACCACCTCCAGCTGGCTCCGCAGCCGCTCCGCGGTCAGCCCCCGCGCCACCGTCAGCCGCGGCGAATGGTCGGTCAGCACCATGTACTCGTGCCCGATTTCGATGGCCGCCTCCGCCATCTCCCGGATCGGGCTGCCCCCGTCCGACCAGTCCGAGTGCACGTGGCAGTCGCCCCGCAGCAGGGCGCGCAGTGCCCGCCCGTCCTCCGGCGGCCACGCCTTCGACGCTGCTTCTTCGAGTTCCGCCAGGTACCCCGGCACTCCGCCGGCGGCCGCCTCGGCGATGACCTTTGCCGTCACGTCTCCGATGCCCTTCAGTTGCCGCAGCGTCCCGGCCGCCGCGCGGCGCTCAACTTCCCCCGATGCCAGATCCCGCACAACGCCCGCTGCGTTCCGGAACGCCTTCACGCGGTAGGTTGGCTCATTCCCCCGTTCGAGCAGGAACGCGATCCGGTTGAGGGCGGCCACGGGCTCCACGGCGCGAGCATACCCGACTCCGCTTTGAACGACTGGCCCCCGATAAGGCACAATGCCGCGACATGACTCTTCCACCGGTTAGCGAACGCGACAAAGATTCGATCGCGCGGTACCTCCTGAGCTTCCGCTGGGACTTCCGCAACGAGGTCGTCCACAAGGTCCTCATCGATGGCGGGCTGCCGCTCTGGCGCCAGGTGCTCCGCTTCGTCCCCAACCCGAAGGAGCGCGGCCGCCTCCTCGAACTCGGCAGCCCCCCGTTCCACATCACCCTCATGCTCCAGAAGTTCCGCAACTACGACCTCTCGCTCACAGGCTTCGCCTCCGACGGCCGCCCGGAAATCCGCCAGACCCTCACCAGCCCCGAGTACGAAGAGCAGCACGACTTCGTCTGCACCTGTTTCAACGCCGAACAGGACACCTTCCCCTATCCCGACAACACCTTCGATGTGGTCACCTGGTGCGAGGTCATCGAGCACCTCACCGAGAACCCGGTCCACGCCCTCGCGGAGATCCACCGCGTGCTGAAGCCCGGCGGCGCACTCGTCCTCTCCACCCCCAACGCCAGCCGCGCTGATTCGATCGTCAACTTCCTCCTCGGCCGCAACATCTACGACCCCTACCACCTCGGCGCCCCGCTCAAAGGCTCCCGCCACAGCCGCGAGTACACCCTTTCCGAACTCAAGGAGCTTCTCGAAGGCTGTGGCTACAGCCTCGACCGCGCCCAGGACATCGACATCTATCCGCCCGAGGGCCGCAAGCGCGCCGTCTTTCGCTGGCTCCTCGAAAACGTGGTCGCCCGCGTTACGAAGGGCAACTACCGCTTCCACCTCTTCGTCCGCGCCCGCAAGACCCAGGCGCCCTTCCGCTACTACTTCCCCGACCGCCTCTACGACACCGGCCACCTGGCCTTCTACATGGCGCCCCGCCACGCAAATGTGGTCTTCGGCGAGAACGATGTCCCCCACACCGCCATGGGCTGGCACGACCTCAAGACGGGCCCCGGCGACCGCAGGTACCGCCGCTGCTCGGATGTCGGTGATATCTATCTCGTCAGTAACGACCGGCTCACTTCGGCCACGGTCATGCTCGCCAACGGCAGGGGCGAGGCGCAGGCATGGCACGATAACGGCGGTGCCCTGGTCAGCCTCGGCAAGGCCCGGTTCGAGGCCCCCGAAGACCGCTGGACCGAGGTCACCATCCCGCTCTCGGACGCCTACGAGCCGGGCAACCCGCTGCACATCCGGCTCGACGTCCCCGGTGGCGTCGATGTCCATAGGGTGACCACTGCATAACACGCATTCGTGCGTTAACGGCGTGCAATTGCCTATCTGCTTTCGCCTTTGCTAGGATCACGCAAAGGCGGCGTGGGTATGGATCCGTCATCCGTCCTCGTGCTCAACCAGAACTACGAGCCGCTCAATGTGTGCAACGTGCGGCGCGCGCTCATCCTTGTCCTTCGCGGCAAGGCCGAAATCATCGAGTCAGCCCGTTCCGTCTTCCACACCGCCCGCGCCACCTTCGTCCTCCCCTCGGTCATCCGCCTGGTCCACATGATCAAGCGCCCCCGGCCGAAGGTCCGCCTCACCCGCAAGGAAATCTTCGCCCGCGATGGCTGGCAGTGCGTCTACTGTGGCCGCGCCACCCGCGACCTCACCCTTGACCACGTCGTCCCGCGCCACCGCGGCGGCCCCCACACCTGGGACAACCTCGTCGCCGCCTGCCGCTCCTGCAACCACCGCAAGGCCGGCCGCACCCCCCAGGAAGCGCGCATGGCCATGACCCACGAACCTGGCATGCCCCGCGTCTCCATCTACCACACCTTCTTCCCCTACCTGGGCTCCCAGGAGGAATGGCGCAAGTTCGTCCCCGGCTGGGAAGACACCACCCTCTCCGCCGCCGGCTGATACCGTACAGCCCCCGCCCATCACCCACGCAGCTTCCTGTGAGGGTTGACATCGTGGCTATCCTTGTACGCATGTCTGAGCCATCCCCAGAATTCTTCCAACACGTTCAACAGGTTCACGAATACGCCACGCAGAACTTCAGCGAAGCCGACACGCGGGTGTATCTCATCGATCCGGTCCTCCGCCTGTTGGGTTACGTGCGAGTAGAGGACCTTCGACGAGAGGTTCCTGTGCCAGCCACGAAGGAGTTCCTCGATTACGAGCTGTATGCCGATGGGAAGGCGCAAGCGATCGTCGAAGCAAAGGCCCTTCGACTTCCGATCACGGATCAGGCCGCCGCACAGTGCGTGCAGTATGCCGCGGTGCTTGGAGTCCGGTGGTGCCTGATCACGAACGGGGTCGCGTGGGCAATCTACAACGCGCACGCTTCGGGTCCGCTCTCTGAGAAACGGGTTGCGCAGGTTCGACTAGATGGCGACGACGCCTCGATTCAGGAGGCTTGGGACGTGTTGTCGCTGTTCAGTCGAGATTCACTCACTCAGGCGAGTCCGATGAGTAAACTCTTGGCCGAACGCGTGATCGCGGACGAATTGGCCCGCCCGGAGTCGCCAGCGATTCAGGCGTTGCGCCGCGCGATTCGCGACCGGTTTGGAGAGCGGGTGGCACCTCAGGCCATCGTTGATGTCGTCTCGAAACTGGTGTCCCGTCCGCGCGTGTTCGTGACTCCACTCGATGCGTCGCAACCTACCGAAGTTCCTCCTCCCGTTGAGCCTCGCCGTCCAGGTCGTCCCCGCAAGTCCCCCATAGTGCCGGTGCTACAAGATCCCGAGGTCGCCGGCGCCAAACCGGCCCGCGCCCGACGAACGGAGGTCCTAAAGCCAGACGGAACGCGCGTGTCGCTACGCGACCTCGTCCAGACTGGAGTCCTTCCGATCGATGCTGCCTTGGAAGCCGAGTTTAATGGAGTCACGCATGTGAGCCGGGTTCGAACAGATGGGGTCGAGTTTGGCGGTCAGGTGTACCCAAACCTGTCAGCAGCAGCGTCCGCCGCACGCGGAGGCTCGGCGAACGGGTGGTCCTCGTGGCACTATCAGGGGCGGCCGGTAGGAGAGTTGCGGAATGTCTTCTTGGCTCAGCTGGAGAGTGGCTCCGCTGATATGGGAACGGCTTGACCCTCGCGTCGAATCTGTCCTGACGCACGTGCGAATGAACGAGACCGCGTACCAACGGACGCTCTTCGCGCGCCCGGGGCGGTGCAGGCCGTGCACCGCGGCTTCTCTACGGCATCGCCGTGTAGGCGCCCCTACCCCTCCTCGACCGTCCCCGCCGCCCGGTGATACGCCCCGTTGAACACCGCGTACGCGCCGCAGCGCGTGCAGTCCACGTTGTTTCCGTAACAGCAGAACGTCCGCTCGAAGTTCCCGCCTTCGCCCATGTACAGGGGTAGCATCTGGCGCAGCCCGCACGTCTCGCCGTGCTCGCCCGTCACCTCCAGGCACCGGTCCGACTTCATCAGCTCGAGCGCGCCCAGGTTCGCCTTCACCCGCTCGGGGTACTTTCGCTTCACCGCCATCACCCGCTCGATGACCGCGTCGCGCTCGTGCAGGTCGTCCCATCCCAGCGCCGTCTGGTCGTCTACCGAGGGCACATAGAACGTGAATGCGATGCCGGTCACCGGCCAGTCCTTCACCTCTTCCACGAACGCCTCGATGCCCGCCTCGTTCTGCCGGGTGACGGTCATCTGCAGCATCACCGTGGTCCCGTCATTCGGGTCCCGTTCGAACACCGCTTTCTTCACCTTGTCGTAGACGCCCTCGCCCCGGATCGGGTCGTTCAGCTCCTTGGGCCCGTCCAGCGAGACCGTCACCAGGTGCCCCGGCACCGAGGGGATGCCGTACGTCCCGTTCGTCACAATCGATGAGTGCTCGAACAGCGGCATCGCCTTCATCACCAGCTCCCGCCGGATCATCGGTTCCCCACCCATGAACAGCATCGAGCGGATGCCATGCCGATCCCGTAGCGTCTCCAGCTGCGAAAGCATCGTCGCGTCGTCCATCTTGTCCTTCGGACGGTTGGGGTTGTCGGCCCGGAACACGAAGCAGTGGGTGCACGAAAGATTGCACACGTTCGTCACGTTTACGAGCGCGCCGCGGTACTCGCGGTCGCCGAAGTCCGTTGGTTCCCGGACTTCATGCGTCGGGATGAAGCTGCTCAAGGTTGCCCTCCGCGACCAGTGGGTGTTATGCGAACCATACCACGCGCCCCGCCCGTCGCCAGGAGGGTTCGACAAGCGCCCCACGGCCATCGACAATCCGCCGCATGGCCTACGAACAGATCAGCTACGACGTTGCCGACGGCGTCCTCACCATCACCCTCGACCGCCCCGAACAGCTCAACGCCTTCACCGCCACCATGCAAAATGAGCTCATCGACGCCTGCGACCGCGCCGACGCTGACGACAACGTTCGTGTCATCATCGTCACCGGCCGTGGGCGTGGCTTCTGCGCCGGCGCCGACCTCTCGGGCGGACCTGCCACCTTCGATGCCACCTCCCGTGGCCGCTCGACTGACATCCGCGACTACCGCGATGGCGGCGGCATGGTAACCCTCCGCTTCTTCGAACTGAAGAAACCCATCATCGCGGCGATCAATGGCCCTGCAGTCGGCGTTGGCATCACCATGACCCTCGCCATGGATGTCCGCCTCGCCAGTGAAAACGCCCGCATGGGCTTCGTCTTCGCCCGCCGAGGGATCGTCCCGGAGGCATGCAGCTCGTGGTTTCTCCCCCGCGTCGTCGGCATTTCCCAGGCCATGGAGTGGGTCTCGACCGGCCGCGTCTTCACCGCCCAGGAGGCCCTGGCGGGGGGCCTCGTCCGCAGCGTCCACGCGCACGACGACCTTCTCCCGGCCGCGAACGCCCTCGCCCGCGAGATCGCCGACAACACGGCGCCCGTCTCCGTTGCCCTCTGCCGCCAGCTGATGTGGCGCGGCCTCGTCGCGGACCACCCGATGCACGCGCACATGGCCGATTCGCGCGGCATCCTCGTCATGGGCGGCACCGCCGACGTCAAAGAGGGTGTCGCCGCCTTCCTCGAAAAGCGCGCCCCGAGATTCGCGGGGAGCGTCAGCACGGAGCTCCCCGACCTCTTCCCGTTCTACAAGACCCCTGAGTTCGAGTAGCTGCCGCGGCCGGCGTTCAGACCCTGGGCGTCTTTCCCAGCCGCTGGATGATCGACTCGAAGACGTTGTAGTCCTGGGCGCCCACGATCGCGTACTTCTCCGCGAACACATACGTTGGCACGCCGCTGACTCCGATCTCTCGCGTCCACTGGATCCCTTCGGTGACGCGCTCGCGGTACGTGCCTTGTTCCAGGGCCTCCCGGAGTTCCACCGGGTTGAGCCCGGCCGATTCGCCAACCGCCACCACCGCGTCGACCGTCCCGATGTCCTCCAGGTCCTCGAAGTACGCCTTGAACATCGCCTTCGTGTACTCCCAGTCCCGGCCGTGCTCGAAGGCGAATTCGCCGCCCTGGTGGGCCAGCAACGTGTTCGAAGTCCACGTCCGCCCCCGCGTGAACTTGATCCCGAGACTCTCCGCCCGCAGCTCCATCTCCGTCGGCGGGTCCTCGGGCCGCGTCATCGGCCGCCGCGCCTTGCCCTCGGGCGGGGTCGAGGCGTCGAGCAAGTACGGCGCGTGCCGCACCTCTACGTCGTACTCCTTCCGCAGCCGTTCGACCTCAACGAGGCCGACATAACACCACGGTCAGACGAAGTCGGAAATCACCAGCAGGGAAACAGTCCCCTCGATCGGTTCAATGCTGCTCATTCCGGACAGTATAGGCGTCCGCATTGGACAACGCCCGCCGAGTCGTGTTGACTTCCGCCACCAACCACGCGCAGGAGTGCCGCCATGTCCTATTCCGACCTGCTCTTCGACGTTACCGGGGAGGTGGCCACCGTCACCCTCAACCGCCCAGAGAAACTCAACGCCCTCAATCGCAACCTCCAGCAGGAGATCCTCGACGTCTGCCACGAGGTCAAGCACAACGATGGCATTCGCGCCATTGTCTGGACCGGCGCCGGTCGCGGCTTCTGCTCCGGCGCCGACGTCGGCGGGCCCGTCCCCACCGATGTGGCACCGCCCACCTGGCAGCAACGCATGGACGAGGACAGCTGGGTCGGCCGCCAGGCCCGCGCCGTCTACGGCATCGACAAGCCGAGCATCGCCGCCGTCAACGGTGTGGCCGCCGGCGCAGGCATGTCCCTCGCGCTCGCCTGCGATATCCGCATCGGGAGCGAGAACACCCGCTTCCGGACCGTCTTCATCGAACGCAACCTGTCGCCCGATGCGGGCATGACCTACTTTCTCCCCCGCATCGTCGGCACAGGCAATGCCCTGGACATGATCCTCACCAGCCGCAACGTCGAGGCTGAAGAAGCCCTCCGCATGGGCCTGCTCCAGCGCGTCGTCTCACACTCCGGTCTCGTGGCCTCAGCCCAGGAAACAGCCGCCCAGATCGCCGCCCATCCGCCCCTCGCCGCCATGATGTCGAAACGAGCAATCCAGCGCAGCCTCGATAACGGCTTCGAAGACCAGCTCCGCTACGAAATCCGCTCCATCGAGATTTGCCGCAAGGCCGCCAACGACGCCCGCGAACAGCGTTCGGCCTTTATCGAAAAGCGCCCCGCCCGCTACACCGGCACGTAGGCGCTCACTCCGTTGCTTCCTCGAAAACCAGCAGGAGCGATCGGGTCCGGTCCTGCAGTTCGTCGAACCGGTCTCTCCCCGCGCCGAGTGCGGCTTCCCGTCTGGCCAGCGCCTGTAACCGCGCGGCCTGGGTGTCGTTCATGGCGTCCGCCGCCTCCCACGCCAGGTCGTTCGACCCGCGAATACTCGCCCACGCCTCGACCAGCGGCCGAAGCTCCGCCAGCCGCATCACGTATTGGAGCCGCAATGTCTTCGCACCTTCCAGCACCTGCGGGTCGTCCCGGTTGCTGAAATAGGCGTCCAGCGCGCCCAACAGGTCCTCCATCAGGGGCTCAAGCTCGTCTTTCGTGTACTCGAAGTACAGCAACTCCTGCTCATACCGCGCGAGAATGCCGTCGATCTCGTCCATCCCGCTTATTGTGCGCCCCGGTCCGCCCTGCGGGCACCGGTGCGTTCTACGATCCCCCGGCCGCCGGGACCTCCGCCGCCGGTTTCTCTCCGCTCGCGATTGCCACTGCCCGTACTTCGTAGCGCCGCAGCTCCGGCAGCTTCGCCCACACCATCCCCACTACCGCCAGGCAGCCCATGCCGCCGGTCACCACCGCGAACGTTGCGCTGGTCACGGCCGCCACCAGCCCCGACTCCACCGCCCCAAGCTGGTTCGATGCCCCGATGAAGAGCATGTTCACGCTGCTCACCCGGCCCCGTAACTCGTCCGGCGTGCTCAGCTGCACGGTCGTTTGCCGCAGCACCACGCTCACCTGGTCCGCCATCCCGATGAACATGTACACGGCCACCGAAAGGTAGAAGTTCCGCGATAGCCCGAACACGATCGTCCCAATCCCGAACAGTGCCACCGTCACCAGCAACGCCCGCCCCGCCCGGCGCACCGGCGGCAGCACCACCAGCGCTACGGCCATCACCAACGCCCCTGCCTCCAGCGACGCTGAAAGCACCCCGTACCCCTTTGGCCCGACCTCCAGGATGTCCTTCGCGTAGATCGGCAGCAGCGCCTGCGCACCGCCGAAGATCACCGCGAACATGTCCAGCGTCATCGCCCCGAGCAGCACCTGCCGGTGGCGGACGAACGACACCCCCTCCTTGATCGCGTCGAAGCTCACCGCCCGCCGCGCCCCTTCCACCGCTCGCGGCCGGAGCAGCGCTACCGCGGCGATCGACGCCGCCATCAGCGTCATATGCGCGAGGTACGCCGTATCCACCCCCGAAAAGCCGATGAGCAGCCCGCCTAGCGCTGGCCCGGTGACGAACCCCAGCGACTGGATCGTCGAGTTCACGACGATCGCGTTCGGGAAGGCCTCGCGCGAGACGACCTGCGGTACCAGTGCCTGCCGGGCCGGGTTCTCGAACGCCGCCGCCAGCGCGAGCATCAACACCAGGCCGTAGAACAACGGGAGTTCGGTAAGGTCCCGGGTCGTTGCGAAGTACAACGTTGCCGAGCACGCCAGCGGCACGAACTGGGCGAGCAGCACGATCTTCTTGCGGTCGTGGCTATCGGCCACTGCCCCGCCCACGAGGCTCATCCCCAGCGAAGGAAAGAACCGCGCCAGGCCCAGCATCCCCAGTTGGAACGCCGAACCCGAAATCTCGTACACCTGCCATGCGATCGCCGCGTTCAGCAGCGTCATCGCGATCGCCGACGAAAGCCGCCCCCCCGCGAACAGCGCGTAGTTCGGCTGGCGGAGCGCGGCCAGCGGGTCATGCCGGGGTTGGTCAGGTTCGGACACGGGACCTGCGGGGCGTGGTGTCCACGCATCCTGCAGTCAGTGCTCCCGCCGGTCAAACCCGGCCTCCCGTGGTCACACAACTCCTCCGACGGTACGATGCTCCCCATGTCCTCCGGCCCCGATGTGCCCCTCTCCGCGCTCGACGATGTCGTCGTCCTTGAATTCGCGACCGGCGTCGCCGGTCCCTACTGCGGCAAGCTTCTCGCCGATCTCGGCGCCCGTGTGATCAAGTTCGAGCCTCGCGCCGGCGACCCCCTCCGCGCCGCGCCCCCCGTCTTCAACGGCGAGAGCGTTTTCTTCAACTACCTCAACGCAAACAAGCTCGGCGTCCAGGCCGAGCCCGGCTCACCCGAGTTCGGCCGCCTCCTGCACCACGCTGACATCGTCATCCATTCACTCCGCGGAGCCGAAGCCGACGAGTTCGAAGCCCGGGCCGTAGCACTCGCTCCTCGGGCGGTCATCCTCTCGGTTTCGCCGTACGGCCGCTCCGGCGAAAAGGCCGGCTGGCTGGCGACCCCCTTCACCGAATGGGCCACCAGCGGCTTCTTCTACTTCGCCGGCGACCCGGCCCGTGAACCCCTCTCCCTCCCCGGTTTCCAGGCCGAGTTTCACGCCGGGCTCCACGCTGGTGTCGCTGCCCTCGCCGGACTCTGGCATGCCCGCGAGACCGGCGAAGGGCAGCGCGTCGAGCTTTCCCACCAGGAAGCCTGCCTCAACGACCACGCCTGGCTCACCACCATGTGGACCCACGCCGGCCACGTCCAGAAGCGCACCGGCAGTCTTTACGCCCGCTGCAGCGATGGCTGGGTTTACATGTTCAACCTCGCCGCCTACCCCGACCTTTTCGTCCTCATGGAGCGCTTCGACCTCCTCGAGGACGAGTCGTTCTTCATGCCGCGCAACTGGGCGGCCCGCTTCATGGAGGTCTTCGGCGCCTTTGGCGATTGGTGCGCAACCCGCACGAAGCAGGAGGTCTACCACGCCTGCCAGGAACTCCGGATCGCCGTCTCTCCCGTCAACACCATGGCCGACGTTGCCGCGAGTGAACAGCTCGCCGCTCGCGACTGGTTCGGTACCGTCGACGCCGGGGGCCGGACGTTCGTCGCGCCGGGCTTCCCTTACCGGCTCACCGCCACCCCCTGTGCCACCCGGCATCCCGCACCGAAGCTCGGTGAGCACACCGCCATCGTGCTCTCCCCCACCTACCCGTGGCCCACCGCTCCCACCTCCGAATCACAACTCGCCCCCCGAATCTCAGGGCTCCCGCCGCGCAGCGCGCCTCTCGAAACCCGTAACTCGCACCCCGCAACCCGCAACCAGGGCCCCCTCGCCGGCCTCCGCCTTATCGAAATGACGGCGAACTGGGCCGGGCCCATCGCCGGCCGCCACTTCGGCGACCTCGGCGCCGACGTCATTAAGGTCGAGCTCCAGACCAAGCCCGCTACCCGCGCCCTCATCTACCCGGTCGATGATGTCTGGCCGGACTTCTTCCACCGCAGCGGCTACTTCAACAAGCTCAACCGCAACAAGCGCGGCATCGCCCTCGACCTCGCGAAACCCCGCGGCCGCGAGGTCTTCCTCGAACTGGTCCGCAACGCCGATGCCGTCCTCGAAAACAACGCCGCTCGCGTCATGGCCAACCTGGGCCTCGATTATCCGGTGCTCGCCGAGGCGAACCCTGGCATCGTGATGTGCTCCATGTCCGGTTACGGCTCCTCCGGCCCGGAGCGTAACTACTCTGCCTACGGCAGCAACATCGAAACCGCGAGCGGCCTCGCCAGCCTCCTCGGCTACGACGACACCCGGTTCTTCGGCACCGGCAGCTTCTACGCCGACCCCGTGACCGGGAATCACGGCACGGTCGCCATGCTGGCAGCCCTCCACGCCCGCCGCCGGACAGGCCGCGGCCAATGGATCGAAATGGCCCTCCTCGAAGCCGTCGAACCGTTTCTCTCCCAGCACTTCCTCCAGTACACCGTAACGGGCGAGGTGCCGGTCCCTGCCGGCTCGCAATGGGGCCACGGATGGGTCCTCCAGGGTGTCTATCCAACCGCGGGAAGCGATTGCTGGCTGGCCGTCACCTGCCGCGACGAGGCCGACCTCGATCGCCTCGCTGCAATCGCGGGCGAACCCACGGACGGCGCGCTCTGCGAGTGGCTGAAGACCCGCAATCATCTCTCCGCTGCCGGGGAACTCCAACGCGCAGGCATCCCCGCCGCCCCCGTGATGATGAACTGGGAACTCTTCACCGATAACCACCTGAACGACCGCGGCTACTTCGTGCCAGTCCGCCACAGGGTTGCCGGCACCCACCACTTCCCCGGCCACGCCTGGCGCTTCGACAAGACCCCCGCCTCGATCCGCATGGCGGCCCCCACCTTTGGCGAGCACAATGCCACCGTGTTCTCCACTGTCGCCGGGCTCTCCGAAGCGGAAGTTGCAGCCCTCTACGAACAGGGCATCACCGGCGATCACCCCATCTATGCAGCGGGGCCAGCGTTGTGACTGACGTCCTCGTCCTGGTTCACCGCAGCCTCCACCCCGGTGCGCAGCCCCCGGGCTCGGTACTGGTCCCCTACGAGACCGTCGTCGATGCCGTGGTTGCGTTGAAAGCGACGACCCTCCCGGCTGTTATCAGCACCGATGGCCTCGCCCCCGAAGACCTTCCCCCGCTCGCCGCCGCCATCGCCGCCCACCCTGCCTCTTGCATTGAGGTTCGTGCCGCCGCCTGGGACGGCGAGTCCGGCTCGCCGGTGGCCGCCGCCTGCCGGGGAGTCATCTCCGGCTTCGGCACGGACGGCGTCCGCAGGGCCATCGAGCTCCTCTTCTCCGGCCGCTGATCGACAATCTCCCATCGCCAATCGACAATCTTGGCGTGATCCCGCTCCCGGCTGACTTCGAACCCTGGCTCAACCGGCTCCCCGGCTTCGAAGACGCACGCGTTGGCTCCATCGTCCCGGTGGATGGCGGCGCCTCGAACATCACCTGCCGCGTCGAACTGCTGTCCAGCGGCGCCCGCCACATCTGCCTCCGCCTCCAGCGCGAACGCGGCATCTTCGAGCCTTACGATGTTGTCCGCGAAGGCCGGGTCCTGCAGTCGCTCGCCCGCTCGGAGATCCCGGTCCCCCAGCTACTCGCCTCCGAACCATCCCGCGATCCCCTGGGCGCTCCGTTCATCGTCATGGCCTGGGTGAATGCTCCGCACATGGGTGTCGCCCCCGACGCCAGCTTCGCCGCCTTTACGGAGATGGTCGTGCGCATCCACGCCCTCAACTGGCGCTCGGTCGGCCTTGGCTTCCTCGGTGTTCCCAAAACCGTTGCGGCCGCGATCCACAGCGAGATCGACACCGTCGCCGCCCGCATGCCCGGCTTCAACTGCGACACCCAGCCGCTTCTCACCGAAGCCCTCGACACCCTCCGGAACGCCGTCCCGGCCGACGGCCGAATCGCCCTCTGCCAGGGCGACATCAACGTCTTCAACTACCTCTTCCGCCACGGCGCGGTCGTCTCCGTCGTCGACTGGGAGCAAGCGCGCCTCTCCGATCCCCGCTCCGATATCGGTCAGCTGCTCGCACTCTCCCACCTGAAGGGCGCGCCGTTCGGGCCGACCGATGCCATGCCCTTTGCCCGGGCCTATGCAGCCGCGTCCGGAACGCCGCTCACGGGGCTCGCCTTCTTCAGGGCGTTCTGGCTCTTCCAGCTCGGAGTCATCTACCACGGCTGGCGGCTGTTCAACGGGGGCTCCGAGCCCTGGTACACCTGGGAACACCTCGCCATCCTCCTCCACCAGTCCCTCGCCGAGCTCTCCTGATGGACTGGCGAGCCCGCCTCGCCACCTACCTCTCCGAGCGGCTACCCTCCGCCTCCGCGGTCGAAATCGTCAACCTCCGCGGCATGCCTGCTGGCGCCAGCAACGACACCGTCGCCATCGACCTCCGCGTCACCAGTGACGGCGCCACGTTCGATGTGGAGGTTGTCCTCCGCCCCGAACGCGCGGACGGCATCCTCGCCCCCTACGACGTGCACCGGCAATTTCGCGTCATGCGGGCCCTCCAGGCGACCGCGGTCCCCGTGCCCGCCGTCGCCTGGTACGAACCCGATCCGTCCATCCTCGGTGCTCCCTTCTTCCTCATGTCCCGTGTCCGCGGCGAAACGCTCCCCCTCTTCTGGTACGCCAACAGCCCCCGCCTCACCGCCGCCGCCGCCATGCTCGCTTCCGTCCACTCCGTCGACTGGCGCGCGCTGGACCTCGGGTTCCTGAGCGCCGAGCCCGAACCCGTTTCCCCGCTCGCTGCCGAGGCCGGTACCTGGCGCGCCCGCGCCGAGCGCCTCCGCATCTCGCGAGCACCGCTGGTGGTCACCCTGGGCGAGTGGCTGCGCGCCAACGAGCCCACCGATGCCCGTTTCGCCCTCCTCCACGGCGACCCCAACCCCGGCAACTACCTGTTCTCCGGCGATTCCGTGGTTGCAGTGCTTGATTGGGAGCTCGCGGCAATCGGCGACCCCCGCTCCGACCTCGGGTTCTACGCCGCCCTGCACACCGTCTTCGGAGGCATGTCTGGATCCGCCGGCCGCAGCCTCCTCTCCGATGCCTACGAAGCGGTGACAGGTCAGCCCCAGAACAACCTGGACTACTACGAAGCGTTCGGGCTTTACCGCATGGCAATCGTTACCGCCGGCTGGGCGGGCCGCTTCGGCAGCACTGCCAGCGGCTACAGCATGGATGCTATCGCGCGGCGGCTCGCGGTGTTGTTCGGCCCGCGGTGGGAAGCGTGAACACGAACGTCGTGCCGTGATCTTGCTCGCTTGTCGCCCAGATCTCTCCGCCGTGCGCCCGCACGATCTCCCGCGAAATGGCCAGGCCAAGGCCGTGGCCCTTGCGGTGGCTGTTCCCCTGGTTCGCCGTGCTCCGGTAAAAGCGCTCGAACAGATGCGGCAGGTCGACCGGCGGGATCCCTGGACCCGAGTCGCCAACGGTCACCTGGAGCGTCCCCGGCTGCAGGTCGCGGCAGGTAACGCGAACGGTGCCCCCCGCGGGCGTGTACCGCAACGCGTTGTCCAGCAGGTTGTTGAGCACCTGTTCCAGCCGGTCGAAGTCCCCCAGGATCCGCGCTCCTCCGGATACCGTCACGTCCATTTCAACCCCGGCCTCTTCCGCCCGAAGCGCGAACACCTCGCCAACGTGGCCGAATAGCTCGCGCAGGTCCACTTCTTCTTGCTGCATCGAAACCTGGCCGCTTTCGATGCGCGAAAGGTCCAGCAATTCCTGCACCAGCCGCAGCACGCGATTCGACTCGTCGCTGATGATCCGGGCCGACCGCTCGACCCCTTCGCGGTCGTCGATCGTCCCGTCGAGCATCGCCTCGCTGAACCCCCGGATCGATGTCAGCGGCGTCTTCAGCTCGTGCGAGATATTCGCCAGGAAGTCCCGCAACGTCTGCTGCGACCGCTGAACCTCTTCGGTCATCCGGTTGAAGTTCGCCGCCAGGTCGCGTACCTCGCGCGGGCCCGTCGCCGGCACCCGTTGCCGGTAGTTCCCCCGAGCCACGCTTCGTGCCGCCCGCGCAATCCCCCGCAGCGGCGCCGCCACGCTCTGGCTGAACGCGAATCCCAGCACCAGCGCGGCCGCCACCCCGATGAGTCCCGAGAACAGCAGCCGGGGCATCAGGTCCCCCACGATCTCCCCGAGGCTCGCCGCCGGCCGCGCCACGATGATCGCCGATGCATCAGTCTCGTTGAGCGCCTCCAGGATTGCCGGGCCCAACGCCATACTCACGCACAGGATCGCTGGCCGCTCCGGGATATCGAGCCTGCAGCGTCGCGGCTCCGCTGCGGGGTCTGCGCTCCCCTCGGTCGCGGGCTGCTCCTTGAGGTCCCGCACTACCGCACCATCCAGCGTCTGGTCTGGCGGCCGGGAAGTCAGCCCGGAAATCACGCGGCCCTGCCGGTCCACAATTGCCAGCGACGTGTCCGACGCCACCCGGCCAGCAGTCAAGAACTGCCGTACCGCCAGCAGTACCTCGCCCCCCTCCGCCGGGTCCCCCTCATCGATGGCACGCTGGATCTCCGTGGTGGCCTGTGAATTGACCAGCCGTCCGAGGTCTTCCAGGTTCCCGTACGAGATCTGCTCGCGGTACTCGCCCATCTGCAGGAACAGGCTGAGCGCCGCCAGCATCAGCGTCACCATGATGATTGCGAGGTACGTCAGCAGCAGCCGGACCTGGAGACTACCCACGGCTTGCCCCCACGCCGGGGCCTGGCCCCGCCATCGGCCGCGGCCTGCCCATCGGTTGCCCGCTACCTGTCCTCCGCTGCGCCACCGGGTGCGGCACCTCCGCCCCGCAAGGTCAGGCCGGGGTTTCGACCAGCTTGTACCCGACGCCTCGCAGGGTTTCTATCTGTACCTTCGCACGGTTCAGCTTCGAGCGCAGGTGCTGCACGTGGACATCCACCGTCCGCGTCTCTCCCGCGAAGTCGTATCCCCATACCGAACCGAGCAGTTGGTCGCGCGTCAACGCGATCCCCGGGTTCTCCACGAACGCCACCAGCAGGTCGAACTCCTTCGTCCGCAGCTGGAGCATGTTGTCATCCACCTTCGCCTCGCGCCGCGCCTTGTCCACCGAGAGGTTCGCCACGCTGATGGCGTTCTGGGGCTTCCGCCCGCCTTCAACCCGGTGCAGGATGCGCTTCACTCGCGCCACCAGCTCCCGAGGGTTGAACGGCTTCGACATGTAGTCGTCGGCGCCCAATTCCAGGCCTACGATCTTGTCGATGTCCTCGCTCCGCGCCGTCAGCATCAGCACTGGCGTGTCGTGTTCGCGCCGGAGTTCGCGCAGCACTTCGAACCCGTCCATCCCCGGCATCATCACGTCCAGCACAACCATCGCCGGCTCGGACTGCGCAAACCGCGCCAGCGCCTCCGTCCCGTTCGTGGCGTGTTCGACCGCGTAGCCTTCTTTTTCCAGGTAGAGCGCGTTCAGGTCGCGGATGTTGCTTTCGTCATCGACCAGCAGGATCTTCTGCGCCAAGTGGGGGCTCCCGGTCCGGTCCGATGAAGCGGCGGACGCCTTCTTTCCAGTATGCGCCGAGGGCTCCGGGCCTGCCACCCGGGAGATTCCCGGGACGGGGCTGGCAAGCCTGGAGCCCTCGACAACCAGAGGGTTGCAAGCGGGTCGGGGCCGTCGTCCTCCCCGCTTCTCTTCGAATGTTCGGCGCTCCGCGTAAGGCGCACATGCCACCTCTGCAAACTCCCTGTAAAACCTTCCTCGAATGCGTTCTGTTCCGTTAATCCGTGGTTAACGGTGCGGCCATAGCCTGCGTATGAAACTAGCTGGAACTTCAGCACAGGGGTAGGACTCACCACATGCCTCATGAACGGAAGTCGGCGTACTTCCTGCCCGCTCTCGCCGCTCTCGCCGCTCTCATGGCACTCGTCGGGGCCGCCTGCCGGGCCGATGTCGGCAGCGATGGCGTCTTCCCCACCCCGGACACCACCGGGTTCGATTACAGGGGTCTTTCCGGCGAGGTCCGCGTCGATGGCTCCTCCACCGTGTTTCCCATCTCCCAGGCCGTTGCCGAGGAGTTCAGCAAGGTCGCGAGGGATGTCCGCGCCAACGTTGCCCTCTCCGGTACTGGCGGCGGGTTTGAGAAGTTCTGCCGCAAGGATATCCAGGTCTCAGATGCTTCTCGCCCCATCAACCAGAAAGAAAAGGACGCCTGCGCCGCCAACGGCATCCTCAACGACGACATCGTCGAAATCCAGGTTGCCATCGACGCCCTCACCGTCGTCGTCAACCCCCAGAACACCTGGGCGAAATGCCTGACCACCGGGCAACTCCAGCTCGCCTTCAAGAACGGCGGTGCCACGAAGTGGAGCGACCTCGACCCGTCCTGGCCCAGCGACACCATCAAGTTCTACCACCCTGGCGCCGACTCCGGCACCTTCGACTACTTCAAGGAAGCCACCGGCCTGCGTGGCAAAGCCAGCAACGAACCAGCCCATCGCTCCGACGGTGTCGCCTCCGAGGACGATAACGTCCTCGTCCAGGGCATCGAAGGTGATAAGAACGCGCTCGGTTACTTCGGTTTCGCCTACTACGAAGAGGCCGGAAAGAAGCTCACCGCCGCCGAAATCGACGGCGGCAACGGCTGCGTCGCCCCCTCGTTTGAGGCGGCCCTCAAGGGCGAGTACATCCCACTCAGCCGACCCCTTCTCATCTACACCACCACGACCCTGCTCGACGACCGCGACGACGTCCTCGGCTTCGTCAAGTTCTACGTCGACAACATGAATGCCCTCGCCGAAGAGGTCGGCTACATAAGCCTCCCGGAAGACCTCCTGACTGCCCAGAAGGAGAAGATTGAGCCCTTCCTTCCCTGACATCTCGTAGATTCTGCGTGGCCGCGGGACTCCGCCCGCGACTATTGGTCCGGCCGCCGGCGGCCACGCGAACTACTCCCGGAACGCCCCGCGGCGTACCCTCTTCGGCGAGCATCCAGAACCCTGACGGAGCACGGTCCTCATGGCACAACTCCCCGCCCGGCGCATCCGCCCTGCCCTCTACGGGGCCGAACTTGAAGTTCAGATGCGCCGATCGTTCACCCGCCATCCCTTCGAGAAAGTCATCGTTGGCGGGCTCTGGCTGTGTGGCATCGTCTCCCTCATCACCACCCTCCTCATCATCGAAACGCTCTTTGCCGAGACCATCGAATTCTTCCGAGAAGTCTCAATCGTCGAGTTCCTCTTCACCGCCAACTGGCAGCCGCTTTTCGAGCCAGAGGAGTTCGGCATCTGGGAACTCGTCTCCGGGACCTTCAACGTCCTCTTCTGGTCGCTCCTCATCGCCCTCCCTCTCGGCCTTGCCGCGGCCGTCTACCTCAGCGAGTACGCCCACCCCCGCACCAGGGCCATCCTTAAGCCCGTCCTCGAGGCCCTTGCTGGCGTCCCTACCGTCGTCTACGCCTTCTTTGCCCTCACCGTCATCACCACCGATGTCCTCCGCCCACTCCTCGGCCAGGACCGCGTCCCCATCTTCAATTCGCTCAGTGCCAGCATCGTCATGGCCATCATGATTCTGCCGACCATCGCTTCGGTTTCCGAAGACGCGATGTCCAACGTCCCTCGAGACCTGCGGGAAGCAGCCTACGGCCTCGGCTCCACCCGTCTCGAGGTTGCGGCCCGGGTCGTCTTCCCGGCTGCCCTCTCCGGTGTGATCGCCGCGGTACTGTTGGCCATCGCCCGCGTCATCGGCGAGACCATGATCGTGGCCGTCGCCGCAGGCTCTACACCCGCCCTCACCCTCAATCCCCTCGCCAGCATCCAGACGATGACCGGCTACATGCTCCAGGTGGGCCTCGGCGACGCCGGGCGCGGGACCATCCAGTACACCTCGCTCTTCGCCGTTGCCTCCATGCTCTTCATTTTCACCTTCATCACCAACGTTGCGGCCACCGTCATCATCAACCGCTTCCGCGAGGCGTACGAATAATGGCCGCTCCTCCAGCCGCTGGCGCCGAATTCTCCCTCAAAGCCACCGGCCAGGTCGCCCGCCGGCAGGCGCTCTCCCGTTTCTCCCGCTACGTCCTCCTCTCCGCGACGCTCTTTGCCGTCGCCGTGCTCGTCTACCTCGCCTACGATGTTATTCAAACCGGCTGGTCGCGCATCACCCTCGACTTCTTCACCAACTACCCCTCGCGCCACCCACTCCAGGCCGGACTTCGTTCGTCGCTGCTCGGCTGGCTCTGGCTGATGGGTGCGGTCATCGCCATGGCCATCCCGCTCGCCGTAGGCACCGCCATCTTCATCGAGGAGTTTGCACCCAGGAACTGGGTGACCTCCCTCGTCCGGCTCAACATCGCCAACCTGGCCGGCGTCCCGAGCATCATCTACGGCATCCTGGGCCTGGCAGTGTTTGTCCGCGGGTTCGACATCTGGGGCGTCACGATCATCCCTGCGCTCGGTCCCACCATCCTCGCCGGAGCCCTCACCCTGACACTCATGATCCTTCCCATGACCGTCATTGCCTCCGTCGAAGCCATCCGCCAGGTGCCCCCCAGCATTCGCGATGGTTCGCTCGCCCTCGGAGCCACCCGCTGGCAGACCGTCTGGTTTCACGTCCTCCCTGGCGCCACTCCCGGCATCATGACTGGCATCATCCTGGCGGTCGCCCGCGCCGCCGGCGAGACCGCCGCCCTCATCATGATCGGCGCTTTCGCCTTCATCGCATTTGACAACACCGCCCTCAACCAGAGCTTCACCACTGTCCCGATCCAGATCTACAACTGGACCACCCTGCCCCAGGAAGACTTCCGAAAGAACGCCGCCGCGGGCATCATCGTCCTGATGGTGCTGATCGTGGGCCTCAACCTCATCGCCGTCCTCATTCGCGAGCGGTTCCGCCGCACCTGACCGGAGACCCCTTTATGGCCAACACTGTCGACCTCCGTCCTTCCCAGATGGGCCAGCGCGCAACTGAAGATACCTTCAGCGGCCGCGCCGCTCGCGAGCGCCACCCGGGGGCCATCGTCACCCCCACCGAGGACACCGCCATCGCCATCGAGGACATCTCCCTCTGGTACGGCCCCAAGCAGGCCCTCACCAACGTCTCGATGAACATCCCGGTCAACCGGGTGACCGCCCTCATCGGCCCATCCGGTTGCGGCAAGAGCACCCTCCTCCGCTGCATCAACCGCATGAACGACCTCATCCCCAACGTCCGCATCCAGGGTGCTATCCGCTACCACGGCGTCGACCTCTACGGCCCGGCCATCGACCCCGTCGAGGTCCGCCGCCGCATCGGCATGGTCTTCCAAAAGCCCAATCCCTTTCCCAAGTCCATCTTCGATAACGTCGTCTTTGGTGCGAAAGTCAATGGCTACAAGGGCGACTTCAGGGCTCTCGCCGAGGATTCCCTCCGCCGCGCCGCTCTCTGGGACGAGGTGAAGGACAACCTCAAGAAGTCGGGCCTCGCCCTTTCCGGCGGCCAGCAACAGCGCCTCTGCATCGCCCGCGCCATCGCCAACCAACCCGACGTCATCCTCATGGATGAACCCTGCTCCGCCCTCGATCCCATCGCCACCCTCAAGATCGAAGACCTCATGCGCGAGCTCGTCAAGGATTACACCATCGTTATCGTCACCCACAACATGCAACAGGCGGCCCGCGTTTCCGATTACACCGCCTTCATGCTCACCGACGAGCGCATCTCCGGGCAGTTGATAGAATACGGCCCCACTCAGGAGCTCTTCACCACGCCGAAAGACAAGCGCACCGAGGACTACATCAGCGGGCGCTTCGGCTAAGCCCCGGGAGAAAGGCATCTAACCGTGACTCGCGATCTCTTCAATTCCGAGCTGCGACAACTCCAGAATGATGTCCTCGCTCTGGGCTCCATGGCCGAAAAGGCCATCCTCGATTCCGTTGAGGCCCTCCGCGACGGCGACGCCGAATGGTCCCGCAGGATCATCCTCGACGATGCGCGCATCAATAGGAAGCGCTTCGAAATCGAGGACCGCTGCATCTTCGTCATCGCTTCCCAGCAGCCCATGGCCACCGACCTCCGCGCCCTGATCAGCGTTCTCTACATCATCACCGACCTCGAACGCATGGCCGACCACGCCGAAGGCATCGCCCGCATCAACCTGATGATGGGCGACGAGCCCCTCCCCCGGAAGCTCAGCTACATCCCCGCCATGGCCGACCGCGCCATTGCCATGCTCCGCAACAGCCTTAAGGCCTACATCGACCATGACGTCGATGCCGCCCGCCAGATCTGCGATGCCGACGACGAAGTGGACCGCCTCCAGGACAGCGTCTACGACGAGTGCTTCCAGGCCATGATCACCGACCCCACGACCATCCAGCGCAACACCTACCTCCTCTGGGCCGCCCACAACCTCGAACGCATCGCCGACCGCTGCACCAACATCTGTGAGCGGGTCGTTTACACGGCCACCGGCCACATGGACGAACTCAACGTCTCGAAATACTGACCGCGACGAGGCGGCGCCCCTCCCGCCGCTATCACCTAGAGCATTTTTTGGTACGATGTCTTTCTTCGCCGTGGCGGGCGTAGCGTAGTGGTTAACGCGTCTGATTGTGGCTCAGAAGATCGAGGGTTCAAATCCCTCCGCTCGCCCCAAACCCCGACTCCCTGGAACGTCAAAGGGCGCCGCCCCTCCCAAAGGCGACGCCCTTCTCCTGTTCACGGATGGGGGTTAGTTCGTCCCGTCTTTCGCCAGCATGGGCAAAATGCGGTTGAACTTCACTTGCGATCCACCGAGGAATCCCCCGTCGACCGTGTAGCCGCCCCCGGTCGATGACCACGCGAACGTCTGGCCGATGACGCCCTGGGTCCCGTAGTTCCCGCCGCTGCTGCCGCCGCCCCCGGCCAGCGCCCGCCACGACAGGTCGTACGTCCCGCTGGCCGACTGTGCCACCACCGCGGCTACCACTGCTAACCCCGCAATTCCGGCCGTCGCGGTCACCAGCGCCCGGCGCCTCCGTTGCCGGCTCACTGGTTAATCACCAGGATGTTGAACTTCGCCCCGTTCGGAATCGCAGACCCGTCCGTCGAGAAGATGACCCACCGGTTTGTGACCCCGGGGCACCATGCTGGCGCCGATGCGGGGTAGTAGCTGAGCGCCGTTCCGACCAAAACGTTCACCGGCGTGATCAACACGATTGCGTTCGAGTCCGTGACCGTGAGGAACGTTGCAGCGTCGGGATCGTGGCTCACATCTCCCGTGCACGTGTTCTTGCTCGGCCCGCTCGTAACCACCGTGTGCACGTACGCCGCCGGGTTGAGCCCCGACACCTTGATCGGCCCATCGATATCCAACGCGGCCCCACCGGGTGTTGAGCTGACAGCCTTAACGCCCGTCGGTCCGGAGAAGTAGGCCCCGAATCCACTGGCGCCCTGGGCGAATCCCTGGACGGCGACTCCCGTCGCGAATGTCGATTCACCCTGTACCCCAGCACCACCACCTGCGTTGGTGCCGAGCACCGCCGGGTATTGCGCCGCATCCGTCGATGTCCGGTTGCCCGCGATCGCGAGGCCAGTCCCCGCCTGGTTCACGGTGATCAACCCGGCAGGCGTCGATGGTGCTCCGGCCGTGGTCCCGGCCGCTGTGAACGGCACCGCCACGCCGCCGGCAGCCTTGGCGAACAGCGCGTACGGCGATGGGCTCACCGGCTGCCGTGGCGACAGGATCGTGTACCCGGTCGCTCCGGTGCCCGACCCGGGCCGCACGGCGATCTCCAGCCAGCGGGCGTCCCCGGTGAACGCCGAACCACCGAAGTCCAGCTCAACCGAGAACAGCCCGTTCGTGACCGTGACGTCTTCCTTGGCCACGATGCTCCCCACCTGGGCCCCACCGGTTTCCGTGTCCCAGAGGATGAACCGCAGGTCATACACGCCGTTCGCCGGGCTGCCTCCGTCGGTCAGCCGCCCCTGGTACGTGAACGCCGTGGACAGAGCGGTCGCTGCCTCAATCGCGCGTCCGTCATCGCCGCCTGCATCATCCCCGAGGGCTGTTGCCACCGGGATCAGCGCAACCACGCCAAGCGCGGCCGCGACCATTACGAGGAACCGTTTCCGACGCATACGTACACCTCCTGCCCGCTTCGGGCGATTGCAGTATAGATCACCTGATCAAGCCTTTACTCATTTTTGTCCTGAATTCACTGACAAGCACCGATTGACCCTGAAAAACCCCGGGCGTACGTTCCAGAACGTGCGCACCCTCGCGTACCCGGAACCTCCTCAACGAAGGACCGAGCAGTGCCCGATGATGCTGCTGCCCGCGAAGTCCTCGAAGACGCGCGCTCACTGGCACACGCCGGCGAGTGGGCGAAGCTTGTCTCCCTCGTAACCTCCCTCCACCCGGCCGACCTCGCCGAACTCGTCCTCGACCTCGGCGAATCCAACCGCCGCGAACTCCTCGCTCACCTCCCCACCGATGTCGTCGGCCAGCTCTTCGAATTCGTCGAAGACGACGAACTGCGCGACCTCATCCGCGGCGTGGGTGTCGACGAGCTTCCAGCCGTCCTCGAGGAGGTCGAAGACGACGTCGTTGCTGACGTCATCCAGCAGCTTGAACCCGAGCAGCAGGCCGAGACGCTTGCCCAGCTCGACCGGGGCGACGATGTCGCCGAGCTTCTGCAGTATCGCGAGGAATCCGCGGGCGGCCTCATGTCCCGCGGATTCGTCACCCTCAACCAGGACATCAGCGTCCAGCAGGCGATCGACTACCTCCGCGTCCTTCGCCCACCATCCGACCGCGCCTACTATCTCTACATCATCGATGTCGACGGCCGCCTCCAGGGCACCGTCTCCATCCGAGACCTCATCGTCTCGGCGCCCCGCACACCCCTCGCCGAGATCACCCGGCGCGATGTCCACGCCGTCACCACCGCCACTGACCAGGAAGAGGCGGCCCGGACCCTGCAAAAATACAACCTGCTCGCCGTCCCGGTCGTCAATGAGGAAGGTGTCCTCGAAGGCGTCATGACCGCCGATGACCTCATCGACGTCCTCCAGGAAGAAGCCACCGAGGACATGTACCGCATGGTCGGCCTCGATGAGGACGAGCGCGTGTTCAGCCCGGTCCGCACCAGCGTGCGCCGCCGCCTCCCCTGGATGCTGGTCAACCTGATTACCGCTTTCGTCGCCGCCGCAACGGTCGGCCTCTTCGATGAGACCATTGCCAGGGCCGCCGTCCTGGCGCTCTTCATGCCGGTCGTCGCGGGCATGGGCGGAAACGCCGGCACCCAGACGGCCACCATCGCCGTCCGCAGCATCGCCCTTGGCGACCTGGATGTTTCCGATGTCTTCCGCGCGTGCCGCAAGGAAATCATGGTCGCGATGGCGAACGGCCTCGCCATCGGGCTGACAGCGGGCCTGGGCGCCTACCTCTGGAAGCAAAACGAAGCCCTGAGCATCGTCATCGCCGCCGCCCTCTTCCTCAACACCTGCGCTGCCACCATGGCCGGCGTCCTCATCCCGCTCGGCCTGAAAGCCATGAAAGTCGACCCCGCCCTGGCCGCCAACATCTTCGTCACCACGATTACCGACGTGATGGGCTTCATCTTCTTCCTCGGCCTCGCAAGCCTGGCTATCGAACAGATCAACTAGCGCTCTTCCGGCTCAGGCGCGCCTGCAAGCCGCCCCGGCCGTTCGCCCGGGTTGCCCCGCCCCCCGTCCAGCGTCCATCCTGTCCCAATGCGCTTTGTTTCGCTCGATGAGGCCGTCGCCGTGGTGAAGTCCAGCGATCGCCTCTACATCCACGCCGGGGCTGCCACCCCCCATGGCCTCATCGCCGGCCTGGTCGAACTCCGCCACGACCTTCGCGATGTGGAGATCGTGCACATGCACACCGATGGCCCCGCCCCCTACACCGAACTCGGCATGGAACATCGCTTCCGCCACAACGCCCTGTTCATCGGCCCGAACACCCGCCAGGCCGTCCAGGAAGGCCGCGCCGACTACACCCCGGTCTTCCTCTCGGAGATCCCCGCGCTCTTCGAACCCGGCGGCTCGCTGCCCCTCGATGTCGCCTTCATCCATGTGACTCCGCCCGACGCCGACGGCAACTGCTCGCTTGGTGTCTCCGTCGATTGCGCGCTCTCCGCTGCAACGAATGCGCGCATGGTCGTCGCCCAGGTCAACCTCAGGATGCCTCGCACTTTCGGGGCCAGCATCCCCGTGTCGCTCATCGATCTCGCCATTGAGGTCGACCATGAGCTGCCCATCGCCGTCCACCAACTCCCTGGTCCCGAAGCAACCGAAGTCGGCCGCCACGTCGCCGCGCTGATCAAAGACGGGGCAACCCTCCAGATGGGCATCGGCGCCATCCCCAACGCGGTCCTCCGGGAGCTGAAGAATCATCGCGACCTCGGCGTTCACACCGAGATGTTCACCGATGGCCTCCTCACCCTCCTTCACGCGGGCGTCGTGAACGGATCCCGCAAGACCATGCACCCCGGCAAGGTGGTCACCGCGTTCGCGGTCGGCTCAAACGCGCTCTATGACTTCGTCGGCGACAACCCGGATATCGAGTTCCACCCCGTCGACCACACGAACAACGTCGACGTCATCGCTGCCCACGACAACATGGTCGCCATCAACTCCGCCCTCAGCGTCGACCTCACGGGCCAGGTGGTCGCCGACTCTATCGGTCCCCGCTTCTACAGCGGCATCGGCGGCCAGGTGGATTTCATCCGGGGCTCGGCTCGTTCGAAGGGTGGTGTCCCGATCATCGCGCTCCCGTCGACCGCGAAGAACGGGGAGGTGTCGCGCATCTGCCCCGAACTTCTCGCCGGTTCCGGCGTGGTCACTACCCGCGGCGACGTGCACTGGGTCGTGACCGAATACGGTGCGCGCAACCTCCACGGCCGCACCATCCGCGACCGCGCCACGATGCTCATCGAGATCGCCCACCCGAAGTTCCGGGACGATCTCGAACGTGCCGCCGTCCGCCTCGGCTACCTGGGCCACCACGAGCACTAGTTAATCCTCGTTGTCGCCCTCGTCAGTGAAGTCTGGCACCGTCGATCCGCGCAGGGCCGCTATCAAGTCGGCCGCGTCCTGAGGCGTGATCTTCCCTTGCTCCAGCATCTGCAGCACGCGCAGCTCTTCCGATTCGCGCCGCCGCTCAGCGGCTGCCCGCGCTCCGCGCTGCGGTCGCGGCTGTCCCGCGGGTGTCGCGCCCGGCGCCGCCTGTGCGGACGCGTCGCGTGCCTTCACGATGACCTCACCGATGCCACTGTTCAGCTTTAGTCGCGTGGGAGCGTCATCGCCCGCCGAAGGATACTCGCTCCGCGTCTTGCCGATGCCGCTCGACGCGCGGATGTTCACCCGTTCCCCGGCGGGCAGCCGCACTTCGGCCCGCCCGAGCCCAACATCCACCCGGTATTCGCCGGGGGCAACCTCCGCGATGTCCAGCAGCACGTCGCCCGTTCCGCTGTCCGCCCGCGCCAGGCCCGCGTGCGCCAGGATCGCGATCTTCCCCGCACCAATGTTCACATCCAGCGAGCCGCGCGTCTGGATGCACTGCACGCTCCCGGCGCCCACGTTCACGCGGATGTCAGATGCGCCCACCCCGTTGAGTTCAGTCTCCCCGTACCCATTCTGCAGGCGCAGGCTTTCGAGCTGCGTGTCGTCCAGCCGTACCACCGTGGTCGCCCCTTGCCGGCGGCGGAACAGCCAACCCTTGATGAGCTTCACCTCTATCGTCAGGCGGTCGCCCTCCCGCTTTACCTCGAGCGTCGGTGAACTCTTGCTCCCGGCCGAGACGACGCCCGGCGTCTCTTCCGGTGTGCACCGCCGGACTGTCACCTTCCCCGCCGTCGTGTCGACCACCACCTGGCGAATGCCCTCCAGGCTGAACAAGTGCTCCGAGCGGATGCCGCCGGGTTCGTCCGCGCCTTCACTGGCCAGGCGCGCGTCGTGTAGCCTTCCCCGCCGCTCATCGCGGATGCTCTGGCGGGCGCTGCGCGACGCGTTCCGGGCCTCGTCGCGAAGTCGTTTCGCCTCGTCCCGCGCCCGGCGGGCGTCTTCCCGCAGCCGTTCGGCGTCCTCACGTGCGCGTTGCGCCTCATCCAGGGCCCGCTGGACCTCCTCTGGTGAGTTAGCCATCGCGGGCCCCCAGGGCGCGCAACTGTTCCGCCGCCTCGGCCGCGCTCAGGCGGCCCGCCGCCAGCTCGTCTAGCACCCGCTGCCGCCGCTCCGCTTCCCGCGGGTCTTCCCCTACTTCAAAGCCAAGCGCGACCAGCACGTCGTTCAGCCGCGCGACCACCGTCGGATACGAGATGCCGAGCTCTTCCTCGACATCCTTGATCTTCCCGCGCGCCCGCAGAAAGGTTTCCACGAACGAAAGCTGTTCCCGGCTGAGCCGCGCCAGCGGGCCCGCATCGAACCGGCCATCCACCCCGACCCCACACGTGGGGCATTCCAGCCGCCGCACGACCATCGGGCTGTCACAGCTGGGGCATGCTCCTACAAACCGGGCCATGCTCTGTCTCCTTATCGAACCGAGTGCGCGCGGGGCAGACCGCGCTCCGCGGCATCGTTCGGGGTGGTCCCCTGAGCCCACGTTTCGATGCGTGCCGAAACGCGCCGGACGCCCGCCGCCAACGCGGCGATCATAACGACCGCTGCCGAGCCAGTCCCGAACCGGTACGTCCCGGCCGATGCCAGCCGGCTCGCGATGTACTGCTCTGGATAGTCGATCAGGAAGTGCGTGTTGAGGTCCATGCGTTCTCTCCTTGCGGGCCCAAATCAAGGCCCGTCATGTCTGACTCGGTTAATATCGGCCATCGTCTCAGGAAAGTCAATACTAAACTTAAGAAAATTAAGACGAGACTTAGAAACTCCCCGCGCTGGCTTATCTGCACCCCGCGCGGGACCGTCTCCGCCCGCTACGTGCCTCGAATTCAACAAGCTTCAGGAAGGAAGGACGGCGGCGATCCGCCCGGCGACCGCCCCCGGCGCGCACCCCATCACATGCACGCCCCGCGGCGCGTACCCCACTCGCAACCCCGCCGTCGCCCCCGCCAGCGCCGCATCCAGTGCCTGGCTCGAAGGACTCTGGTCGCCCGGGTCGATCGCGATCACCATCACGCCGCCGCCACCGCGCTCGATCACCCGTCCGAAGGCCTGCGCGGAAAACAGCCACGCGGTCAACGTCCGCGTGAGGAGCGGGTCCCACTCGTCCCGCGAAAGCTCATCGAAGGGGATCTCCGGGATCGGTCCCGGGGCCAGCACCATGGCGTCGCAGCGCCCGAGCCGGTCGCACACTTCCGCCGCGAACGCCGCCGCCTCCGCCGGGTCGGCCGCATCGATCACACGGTTGAACTGCTCCCGCCCCATCGCCCACACTTCGTTCGCGATCGACGCCGTCGAGAACTCCTCGTCCTGCGTCCGCGTCACCGTGCCCAGGGCGAGGTTCGCCCCGGCCTCGGCCAGCGCGACCGCGATCGCCCGGTCCGCCTCGCTCCCACGGCACACCAGCGCAATCACCCGGCCCTCGAGCTCCGCCGTCATCGCGCGAACACCAGCAGCATCGGCACCACCATCGCGGCCACCACCAGGATCGCGAAGCCGATCAGCACGGCGTTCCAGTCACGCGTTTTCTGGCGGCCCGAGTAGTACTCATGCTCCCAGCTCCCGTCCAGCAGGTCGAGGTCGCGCTCATCCGGCCCGAGGTCTGGCCCCAGGTCGTCGCCGCCGTCGCGTTCGGGTGTCGCATCCACGCCTCCGATGTTAGCGCACAACCTTCACGCGCTCATCGTCGTCGTCGCGGTCGAACAGGTCCCACTCCAGCCCCTTCGGGAACGAGAAGCTCCCGAACCCAAGCGAGGCGCTCGTCAGGAGGAAGGCGATGACGCTGAGCCAGGCCCAGCCCCCACCCGCGAGGAACACGATGGCTCCCGTGGCGCCCCACCAGGCCATCGCTGCCACCCCGCGGCCCATTTGGCCATGGCTATTCGACACGGCCCCAGCCGTGAGGAAGGCGAAGATGCACATCCAGGCGGGCCCGCTCCCATGTTCGACAACCGCCAGCGCCACCGCTCCCCAGGCCACCGCGATCCCGAGGCCCTGCATCCAGGCATCTCGCTTCATCGTGCTGTAAACAACCGCCCCGGTCGTCAGGAAGGCGAAGATGCTGACCCAGGTGGCATCCGCGTCGCTCGCAGCCGCCACGCCCGTTGCAGCCCACGTCCCGGCAATCCCGGTGAGGCGCGAAATGCCCAGGCGGCGCCACGCCGAGGCTCCAACCGCTCCCGTGGCCAGGACGGCGAAGATGAGCAGCCACCAGCTGTCGCCGTTCGCCACCACCGCGGCGATGCTCGCGACCCAGATCGCCAGGATGGAGAGCAACGACGTCGCCTTGATCGTCATACCAGCCGCCCGTTCTCGGAACCTGCTCGGCCACGGTCAACTTCATAAAGGACTGTGCGCAGTTCGTTCATCGGGCCTCCTCCAGTGCGCGGGCATTGTAGCCACCGTCCGGCATCGGCGTACCCCCGGGGGAGGGTAATTCCTTGCATCCCCGGACTATCATGCCGTCATGCCGCGCGGCCCCGGACGGCCACCTTCCGGTGATGTCCTCACCCCCGCCGAGTGGGAGGTCCTCCACATGGTCCGCCACGGCATGACCAACAGGCGGATCGCCGCCCTCCGGCGCACCACCCTCGATGCGGTCAAGTTCCATCTCGAGAACATCCGCGAAAAACTGGGGCTCCCCACCCGTCACGCGATGCGCCAGTGGGACGGCCTGCCCCGCCACCTCAACCACAGGAGGAATCCAGTGCCGGCGAACTCCGCAGCGACCGTTGCCCTGGGCCATATCGGCCAGGTCTCCCACGCCGTGAAGGACATCGAAAAGGCCGTCGCCTTCTTCCGCGACACCCTCGGCCTCAAGCACCTGTACACGTTCGGTCAGCTCGCCTTTTTCGATTGCGATGGGACCCGCCTGTTCGTCGACGCGCTCCCCGAGGCGCAGGGCATGGGCCACTCGGTCCTGTACTTCACGGTCCCGGACATCCATGCCGCCACGGCTGCCCTCCGCGCGAAGGGCGTCGCCTTCCAGGGCGAACCCCACCTCATCCATCGTCATGAGGACGGCACCGAGGAATGGATGTCGTTCTTCACCGACCCTGAGGGCAACACCCTCGCCCTGATCGCGCAGGTGAAGCCGTAAGCCCGGGGCTGAGCCTCAATCGGCCGCTTGTGATACGCTGAGTACCTGAAGGTCATGGTGATTGTGCGCCCCCGCAGGTCAGCCCTCGCGCCGCAGAGCGCGATTGAGTACCGCCCTGGTTCCACGCTTACCCGGCCCGTCTGTTTCGCCGCCGGGCGCCATGCCCCAATTTTGCCGGCGATAACCAGGAAGTGATTCTGACTCCGCTCATCTCGGCCCTTTCCCGTCCCTTCCGGCGCCGCGAGGCCCCGGCCCCAGGCGAATCCGTTTCCGCGGTGCAGGCCCCCACGGCCCTCCGCGAAGCACGGCCCGCGCCGCCACCAACCCCCCCGGCAGTCCAGCCCCACCGTGATAGCGCAATTGCGACCGAAGAAGCGCCCCGCCGCCGCCGCTCCCGTGGCGGCCGCAAACGCGGGGGCGCCGGCGAAGGAGACGCTCCGGCTGCTCCCCGCTCCCGCGACCTCCCGCCTCCGACCGCTCCGATCTCCGAGTCGTTCCGCGCCCTCGGCCTCGATGAAACCGCCCTCGCGGCCATCGCTGCGCTTGGCTATATCGAACCCACGCCGATCCAGCAGGAAGCCCTCCCGAGACTCCTCGACGGAGCCGACGTAGTCGGCCTCGCCCAGACCGGCACCGGCAAGACCATCGCCTTCGGCCTTCCCCTCGCTCGCACGATCGACCCCACCAGCCGCGACGTGCAGGCCATCGTCATGGTGCCGACCCGCGAACTCGCCAACCAGGTGCGCGACGTGATGATCCACCTCGGCGAGTTCTACGGCTTCATCACCGTCGGCCTCGTCGGCGGCAGCCGCGTCAACACCGATATCGACCACCTCCAGCGCGGCGCCCACGTCGTGGTCGGCACGCCCGGACGCGTCATCGACCACCTGAAGCGCGGCACCCTCAAGCTCGGTAGTGTCCACTTCGTCGTCCTCGACGAGGCCGACCAGATGCTCGATATCGGCTTCGCACGCGACATCGACTACATCCTTCGCACCGTCCCCAAGGACCGCCAGACGGCCCTCTTCAGCGCCACCATGCCCGAGAGCATCGGCCGCCTGGTCTACCGCCACATGCGCCGGGCGGAACGGGTCGCTGTCGACCCCGAGCAGCGCACCGCCGAAGGGGTCGATCAGCTCTACTGCGAGGTCTCGGAGCGCGACAAGTTCGCCGCCCTCCGTTTTATCTACGAGGAGCACGGGCTTGGCCGGTCGCTCATCTTCCGCAACACGAAGATCGGCGTGGACCGGCTGACGGCCCAGCTGCAGGTTGCCGGTGTCCCCGCACAGGCCATCCACGGCGACCTCCGCCAGGGCCAGCGCGACCGTGTGATGGCCGACTTCCGCTCCGGTGCGCTCGACTTCCTGGTCGCTACCAATGTTGCCGCCCGCGGCCTCGACATCCCCGACATCGAGCACGTCATCAACTACGACGTGCCCCAGAACGCCGAGGAGTACATCCACCGCATTGGACGCACCGCGCGTGCCGGGCGGCGCGGATCCTCGTACACCTTCGTCGGCGAATGGGACCTCGACGCCTGGGACGTTATCGTCCGGGAAGTGGGCGAAGACAACCTGACCCACCTCAAGCTCCCGGCCCGCTGGGATTAACCGCCGGGCGTTTGGCGCCCACTGCGCTCCAAAGATCTGCCGCGGCGAGGACCTCACGGATGAGGAACTCGCCGCTTTTGCGTGTCCAATCCGTGACCGTGCGCGAGTTTTCCCGCGATCGAGCATTCCCTCGTGAATCGTGAATCGTGAATCGTGAATCGTGAATCGTGAATCAGGTTCACCCGGTGCCCTTCGAACTTCGTCCTTCGAACTTCCCCTCGGGAACCTTTCGCCCCTCCGCGGCGTTACACTGATGACGCCCCCCGATAGGAGCGAGCGGACATGGCCCACCCACGCACGCCCGACGACCTCGACGAGCTCGACCGCCGCGTCTACGACCTCGCCGTGCAATCGATCCCCCTCGCCGAGATCGCGGTCCGCATGGGTGTGCCCGTGCCACAGGCCGACGAGCGCATCCAGCGCGTCTGCGCCCGGCTGGGCGTGGCCGACCGGGCGGCTCTCCGGGCGGGCGCGGGGACGGCGGTCAGCCAGCCGGACCCAGACGACGGTCCAGTCATCGGCCTCGACTTCGCCATCCCCGATGTCGAACCCGAACCGCCGAAGCACTCCCGCCGGGCGGTGCTCGCCGGAGGTGCCACGGCGCTTGCGCTGTTCGGCGGGGCGGCGGCGGTCGCGCTGTCGCGGCGCGGCGGCGGCTCCCCGGCCAGTACTGGCCCAACCGAGACGCCTACGCCGGAGTCATCGCCAACTCCGCCCGTTCCCGACTTCGGCGGACTCCCGATCCAGGTCGAAGGCGGGCTGAACCAGCGCTTCGAGACGCGCACCTGGGCGAAGGGCGCGCCGATCGACTGGGAGCACGGGCTGTTCCGCATGTTCCCGAACACCGGAGATGTGCAGGGGCTTCGCTTCATCGAAACCGAGCCCCCGCGCAGCGGGCAATCAGGCTTCGTCCTGTACAAAACGGGCCCGGGTGGGAGGTTCGTATGGGCGATGCACGGGGACGGGCGCGCCTATCTGGTCGATGTTCTCAACACAGAGCGGAGCTGGTCGTGGCCGATCGAGGATCTCCGGCTTGTGACGGCCGGGACCGCATCTCGCGGTACAGGGGTCGTGTTCGAGGAGCTGGCGAGCCGTCAGGGCACCGGGAGACACCGTGTGTTGTCCGCCGCTCCAGGTCAGGATCTTGAGCTTCAGTCTTCCTTCGAGCTGCCACCAACGGGATTTGGAATGCCGCCGCTGTGGTCGCCCGACGGCAGCCAGCTTGTGCTCTGGTCTGGGACTCACGAATCTGACCCGCAACTCCACCAAATTGAGTTGGCGACCGGCCGAATTGTCCAGAGCAGCCACAAGATTGAGCCTCGGGACGGCGTGGTCGCTCAGCCGGTGCGGCTCGATTCGCTCGACGGCGGGTTCCTCGCTACGTGGTCATACTCCGCCAATGGAGCAGCCTTCGAGCGCCAGATGTTCGGATGGTCGAGCGCATGGGTTCAGAATGGGTTGGATGGTCCCCGGCCAATCAACCTGACCGGTCGTTACTCTCCCGACGGACAGAACCTTGCCTCCGAAGTCCCACTGCGGGAGGTGAACGGCGGAGGAGCTGAAGCCCCGCGCGAGTACTGGCCGGCGGTCGTCGTCGAGAGTGGAGGCACGGGCGGTGCTGACTGGTCCGTGCTGTCCGCGTCCATCGGATACGGCGACCGCGTCACGGCGAATCCCTGGCTTGCAGACAGCTCAGGCTTCGTGGCCATGGTCCGCGGCCCCGAGCCGCCTGACCGCCCCTGGGACGCCTTCGAGTACGCGGTCATCTCAACCGACGGCAGGACGATCACGCGCATCCCGCTCCCGCCGGTGGCCGATCTTGAGTGGTTCCGGGTGAACTCCATGCGCTCGCCCGCGCCCTGCCCCTACGACGTGGACCTCATCGCGTTCGGGCGGCTCGAGCTCTACAACCGCCGCACCGGCGAGTGGCTGGCGGCCCACATCACCAGCCAGGCTGGCCCCGACCACCTCGACCCCTGGGCCGCCGGCCCCGGGCAGACGGTGTTCGCGCTGCCCCACGGCGGGCACGGCGGCGCCTCCCCACCCATCCTCCTCACGCCGAAGCGGGTCGACGGGGCCGCGGACCCGGACTTCCGTTTCGTGGTCGCCCGCACCGGCGACGGCCTGAACCTCCGCACCGGGCCGGCCACCACCACTCAGCCGATTACGGTCGTTCCCGACGGTACAATTGTGGAACTCGAGGAGGACCTCAAGAGGCCCGCTGGCCAGCGCGGGGCGTTCGTGGGCACTGAGGGTACGTGGCTCTCCGTGCGGTCACCGGAGTACGGCTGGGGCTGGGTCTCCGCCGCCTACCTCGACTGGGCCTGACAAGGACGAAGTGCGAAGTTCGAAGTGCGCCGCGAGTGACGTCCGTAGCTGGCGCGCCACCCAATCGCAAATCGGAAATCGCAAATCGGAAATCTACGCGACCTGGTTCCTCAGCACGCCGACGCCCGTGACCTCGATCTCGATGATGTCGCCGCTCTTGACCGCGGGGGGCGACCCGGGGGTGCCGGTGTAGATGAGGTCGCCCGGCAGCAGCGTCATTACTGCGCTGACATAACGCACAATCTCGGGGATGTCGCGGATGAGCTCGGTCGAGTGGCCGCGCTGCACCTCGGCGCCGTTCACGCGGGTGACGACTTCGAGCGCGTCGTAGGGCATGGTGGTGGCGATGGTGGGGCCGAACACGCCGAAGGTGTCGCTGCCCTTCGCCCGCCACCACTGGCCGTCCTTCTGTTGCCACTCGCGCGCGGAGACGTCGTTGCCGGCGGTGTAGCCGAAGATGCCGGCCTGGGCCTCGGCGCGGCTGGCGTTCTTCAGCTTGCGGCCGATGACGATGACGATTTCGCCCTCGGGGTCGACGCGACCGCAGCCCTCCGGGAGCACGATGGTATCCTCGGGCCCGGAAATGCTCGACAGCGGTTTGAAGAACAGGGTCGGCGGGTCTGGCGCGGGCCGGCCCTGCAGGTGGCTCGAGTAATTCAGGCCCACGCAGACGATGGAACGCGGCTCGCATGGCGGCAGGAGCCGTACCGAGTCGAGCGCGATGGTCTCGCCGGTCGGTTTCGGGCCGTCCCAGATGGGCTCGGCGACCACCCGGATGGTGCCGTCCTCGAGCATGCCCGTGGCAATGCTCCCGTCCTGCCGTTCGAAACGCACGAAGTTCGCCATGCCTGCCCCCGGTGGTGTGCTGCCCGGAGTCTACTGGAAGTGCAAGGGACGAAGGCGCCCCGGCGATCTTCGCACTTCGCACTTCGTCATTAACCCTTCCTCTGCGCCCCCACCCGGCCCTTCGGTAGAATCGCCCTCAAACGAACTCAACGAGGTGCCCCATGGACGAACAAACCGCCGCCGCGAAGAAGACGATCCTCCGCATGATCCCCTACGGCCTGTACGTGCTCGGCGTGCAGAAGGGCGAGGAGGTCTCAGCCGCCGCGATCAACTGGGTGACCCAGACCTCGTTCACCCCGCCGCTCATCGTGATGGGCGTGAAGAAGGACAGCGGCGCCTACGCCCTTCTGAAGGAGAGCGGCCAGTTCGCGCTCTCCTTCCTCGAATCAGGTCAGGGCGACATCGGGTACGCCTTCTTCAAGCCCACGACGGTTGAAGGCGACACCATCAACGGCCAGGCCATCGAGCGCCACCAGACCGGCGCCCCGGTCATCAGCGCCGCACCGGCGTTCGTCGAGGGCAAATTGGTCGGCGAGGTCGACCTGGGCGACCACAGCTGCGTGGTCGGCGAAGTCACCCATGCGGTGCTGAAGCGCGAATCGAAGGTGCTAACACTCGACGAACTCGGCGTGAAGTACGGCGGCTAATCGAACCAGCGCATCTCGCCGGGCGCCAGGTCCACTTCCCATGCCTGGCCCCGGTGCTGGATGGCGATTGTGCGCATCCGCCGCCCGTCGTTCCGCACCTGTAGCCGCCCGCTGACCTGCCGCTGGTAGAGCCCCTGGTACGCAAGGCTCCCCGAGTCGCCCACCACTCGTGGCGTCTTCCCGCCGCCGGTCACCTGCCAGAGCGCCCCTTCGTGCGGGCGGAGATAGACGTCGCCCATCGGCAGCATCCGCCGGTTCCAGACGTCGAAGGCCACCTCGCCGGGTTCGAGCAGTTCGCCCCACGGCACCCAGACCGGCGTGTCGTCCCAGTTCAGGATGCCGATGAGCGCCCGCCCTTCGCCGAGGTCCGCCCGCCACGCGCGGGGGACCGGGCCGTCGGAAGGCTCGACCGGGCTCGCCGCCACGCCCGGCGGTGGGAACAACGCGAGCGCCATCTCCTGGCGTTCCGGCGACAGCTTTGGCAGGTCGTCGCTGGCCACCACCATGCCGCCGCTGAGCGCGATGCCCGTCGCGAGGAAGCGCGTCTCTGCCTCGTTCAGTTCGGTATCCGTTTCGCGCACGATGAGGCAGTCGGGGTCGTTCGCCCACCAGCGGTTGTGCATCCAGTTGCGCTGCAGCGTGAGCCGCATGGCGTGCTTGACCGAGGGGTTGGGGCCGGCTGCCCACGTTTCCTTCACGTCGGGGCCCACGCGCATGGCGTCGACCAGGCCCACGGCCGGGCCGAAGTGGCAGGTACACCCGAGGATGAAGGTGTTGTCTCCCGCTTCCTCGCGGATGATCTCCAACCCGCGCCGCAGATTCATGACCGCGGTCGTCCCCGGCGCGTGGTAGTTCACGCGGGATGCCGGGCTGGCGGCGTAGCCGCAGGCGTCCAGCTTCAGGTACTCGTACCCCCACTCGCGCACGACCGTGCCCACCACCTCCCGGAGCCATGCCTCGGCTTCCGGATTCGTGCAATCGAGGATGGCGCAACGCCCCAGCCAGGTCTGCACGAAGACGGTCTCGCCGGCCGGCGTCTTCAGCACCGTGTCGGGGTGCTCCCGCAGCGCCGCGGACTCCTCGTTGAGCACGAACGGGGCGAGCCAGAGCCCCGGCCGGTACCCGGCTTCGCGGATCCAGCCGGCGAGCGCCTGCATGCCGGAGGGGAACTTGGCGTTGGGTGTCAGCCAGTCACCGGTGTGGGCCTGGTAGCCGTCGTCGATCTGGAGGTACTCGGCGGGGTGCCCGTCCCGGACCATCGCCTCCAGGTTCGCGATGATGTCGACTTCGCTGACGCGGTTGTAGAAGTAGTACCAGCTGCACCAGCCGGTGGGCACGTGCTCCGGCACCCGCGCGCCCATCTCGACCGCGACCTCGTCGGCGTATTGTTCGATAAGGTCGAGCGCGTCGTGCCCCTCGACCAGGAGGACGGGCGGCAGTTCGAGCCGCTCGCCCGGGGCAAGCACCACGCCGTCGAGGTCGAACACCAGCGAGAGCTGCTCCGCCCGGGACTCGTCCGCGTCGACGTCGATTTCGATGTCGACGAAGTAGCGGTCCATCGCGAGGCACCCCACCAGCAACACCGGCGACGCCTTCGCCAGCAGGGTGATGGTCGCGACTTCGCGGCTGACATAGCTGCTGCCGCCTTCGCGCGCCCGGACGTAGCGGCCGTCGTAACCCTCCACGACGGGTGTGCCGAGGTTGCGCACGATCGCGTCGGCCTGCATGTAACGGCCGTGCAGCCAGAGCCACCCGCCGGCTGCCGGCGAGTCCAGCTCGGCCACGACGCGGATATCCCCCGGGCGGGCGGGCCCGGCGCCGGTGTTCGTCAGCGTCAGCTGCAGGCGGGAGGTGGCGGGGTCGTACGCCATCTCCAGGTCGAGGCCCTCGGGGAGGTCACGCGGGTTGAGCCAGAGGTCCCAGGGGAGATTCAGCATATTCGTCCCGCCACCTTACATCTGCCTCAACTTCCGAAGTACCGGCGGGCTGCTTCGAGGCTCTCCGGTGTCCCGATGTCGAACCACGGGCCCTCGATCGGCACGGCGACAACCGGGTGCCCGGAAGCGACCAATGCGGCGATCGCCTGCGGCAGTTCATACTCTCCGCGCTCCGACGGTTCGAGCCGATCTACCTCGTCCCAGATGGCCGCCGGCAAGACGGCGAGGCCCGCGTTGTTCCAATGAGTCGTCGAAGTCCCCTTTGCTGGCTTCTCGACCATCCGCAACACGCGCATGGCCCCGTCGACGTACACGGCTGCCCCGGCCCACGGGTCCTCGACCTCGTTGACGGCGATGGCCGCGCCGGTCTCGCGGGAGCCCTCGATGACCCCCGCGTAGTTCACTCCTTCGACCACGATATCGCCCCAGCCGACGAAGAACGGGGCGCCCGAGAGGAAAGGTCGCGCCAGTTCGGCCGCCCGGGCCGTACCGTCGAGCTGTTCCTGGCGCACACACCGCAAGGAAACGCCCCAGCGGCTCCCGTCGCCGAGCGCCGCTTCGAGACCCTCAGCCAGGTGCCCGGTGACAACGGTGACGTCTCGCACGCCGGCTTCGGCGAGCCCTTCGAGGATGCGGAAGATGATTGGCTGGCCGCCGACATCCAGGAGCGGCTTCGGGGTGTCGCGGGTGAGGTTGCCCAGGCGGACGCCCCGGCCGGCCGCGAGCAGTAAAGCCTGCTCGACGTCCGCGCTCACAGCAGCCGCAGGCCGTCGGAGGGCACGACCGTGAACGCGGGTCCGCCCGTGGCGCCGATGGCGGCCGCGATCACCGCATCCTCGTTCCCGGCTGGCACGGCCGCGACGGCATACCCGCCGAACCCGGCTCCGGTAAGGCGCGCGCCGAGCGCGCCGGCCTTCCGCATCGCCGCGCAGACCTTGTCCAGCGCCTGCGTGCTGCAGCGCAGGTCGTCCCGCAGGCTGGCGTGAGATTCGTTCAAAATGGCGCCGAAGGCCTTCAGGTTACCCGCCGCGAGGGCTGCCTCGGCGGCATCGACGCGGGCGGCCTCGCTCAGCACGTGTCGTGCTACCCGGCGGATCGAGATTTTGAGCGCGGGATCGAACTCCGCGTTGGTCAGCGCCGTGAGCCGAGCGACATCGATCCCGGCCGTGCGCGCAGCGTCGCGGGCGGCGGCCTTCTCGGGGAGTTCCTCGGCCAGCACGTCCACGACATCCACGTCGGCAACGTGGGCCAGGAGCGGCGGGTCGGCCTCGATCTCGAACCCCATCTGGTGCGCCAGCAGCACGGCTGCCGCCCGCGTGCCGACGACTCGCTCGTTGTATGCGTCGCGGGCGGCGCCGCCCTTCGGCGCTTCCTGGCCCGAGAACGCCACGACGAAGCTCAGCCCTGCCGGGATGGGCACGTTGCGGACCGCCGGCGGAAGGAAGTCGATCCGGAGCGCGTGGCCCGCCCGGGCGAGAGCGATCACCTGCTGATCCATGCCGCCGGTCTCCACGCCGACGTGGCGTTCTGCGGTCGTCGCGAGGCGCGCCACCTCTTCGGGCGGGAGATCCACGCTCCAGGCTGCCGCCAGCGCGGCGATCACCCCTACCGTGAGCGCGCTGGAGGAGCTCAGCCCGCCCCCGGCCGGCAGGTCGCCGGTCACCAGTACCCGCGCGCCACTGCCCGGCGCCACAGCCGTGAGTTCGGCCAGCGCACCGGCCAGGTATCCATGCCACTGCGCGGCAACGCCTTCGTCCGGGGTAGTTCGCGAAAGCCGGGCCGTGCCTTCGAATGCCTCCGAATGCACCTCCACCAGGCCGCTCTCGTTCGGCGCGGCGGCCACCAGCAGCGAGCGATCGATCGCGATCGGCAGCACCGGCAGCCCGGAGTAGTCGGTGTGCTCGCCGGCGAGGTTCACCCGCCCTGGCGCCCGTCCGACCACGGTCGCGGGCACGCCGAAAGCCTCGGCGAAAGCGCTGCGGGCAGAGTCGGGAGTTGGCACGTTCGCAGCGTAGCATCGGTGCGGGCTTGCGGCTGGCAGTGTTCAGCTTCGGGCAGGGAGCTGGGACCAGACCTTGGATTTCCGTCGAGTCTCGATGTACCCTCCCCGCCTGCGGAAGGGACGCCGCACTTCTTGGAGGGACTGAAATGGAGCCTTGGATCGTGGGCAGCCGCCCCAGTGAGCGATTCCCGCTCTGGACTCGCGCGAATGTTGGGGAGGTCTTCCCCGACCCGGTCATGCCGCTAACGTTCAGCCTGCTCATGGAGGAGCACACCGAGGGGGCGTGGCGCGACGCCCTCGTGAAGATGGGGGCCTTCACCCACGACGAGTTCAAGCCGGGCGAGATGGAAACGCTCGGCATCTTCGGCTCGTACTGCTACCTCAACGCTTCGGTCACCCGGATCATGGGCGAGCGGGCGCCCGGGCTCTCCGCCCAGGCCATGGACGACCTCTTCGGTGCTCAGCCGGGCATCCCGCCATACGAGGCCGCCCCGGGCGACGAGAACGAGGAACGCACCGCTGCCCTGGGCGAGCGCTTCCAGTGGGCGATCACACTCGACCGTCTCGACATCCCCACCGAGGGCGAAAAGGTGGCCGATGGCTTCCGCGCCAACCGCCCCAACCTGGAGGCGATGTCGAACGAGGATCTCTGGGCCTATGCCCGTGACCTCCTGCTCACCCACTTCCGCCGGTTCTTCAGCGAACACATCTTTGTCACCTTCCTGAGCACGGTGCCGGTCGGTGCGCTCTCGCAGATCTGTGCCGCGGTGGGCCGCCCGGATGACGCGATGCGGATCATCTCCGGCGTTGGCGATGTGGAGTCGGCCGCGCCCTCGCTGGCGATGTGGCAACTCGGACGCAGGGTCGCGGCCGACCCGGCGCTCTCGGCCGCGTTCGATGGCGGCGTCGAGGGTTTGCTCGACCGGATTGACGCGGCGGGCCCCTCGGGCCAGGCGTTCAAGGCCGAGTTCGATGCGTTCCTGCGCAAGTACGGCGCCCGCGGCCCGAAGGAGTGGGAGGTACGCAACCACACCTGGGAGACGCGCCCCGAGCTTGCGCTCGCCGCAATCGACCGCATGCGGCTGGCCGGGCCGGAGGCTGATCCCACCAGTCGCAACCGCACCATGGCCGCCGACCGCGAACGCATCGTTGCCGAGATCAGCGCGATGCTCGAGGGCGACGCCGAGACGCAGGGCATGTTCCTCGCCTCGGCACGTTCGGCCGTCCTTTTCCAGGCAGGCCGCGAGCGCACCAAGACCAACGCCATCAAACTGGGCCAGGAAGCCCGGATGGCCATGCACACGATCGGGCGCCGCATGGTCGCTGCTGGAGCCTGCGACGACGTTGGGGACTTCGCCTTCCTGAAGGCCGATGAGATAGAGCGCTGGCTCGCCAACCCCACCCCGTTCCGGGACACCATCCGCGAGCGCAAGGCGCTCTACGAGCAGTACGCGGCAATCCAGGAGCCATTCGTCTTCTGGGGCACCCAGCCCGATCCTTCGACCTGGCCGGCAAAGGGCACGACCGCCGTCGACGCGGTGAAGGTGGGCGACGTGCTCCAGGGGTTCCAGGGCTGTCCGGGCCAGGTCACCGGCACGGCGCGGGTCGTCCTCGATCCCATCGACCCGACGGCGTGCGGCCCCGGCGAGATCCTGGTCGCGCCGATGACCGACCCCTCGTGGACGCCGCTGTTTGTCGCCGCAGGCGGCGTGATTGTGGATGTCGGGGCGGCCCAGAGCCACGCGATGATCGTCAGCCGCGAGCTCGGTATCCCCTGCGTCCCCAGTGTCACCGATGCCACTCGCCGCATCCCCGACGGCGCAACGGTGCTGGTCAACGGCGATGCGGGCACCGTCACCATCGTCGCGCTCCCGTGAGTGCGGGGCAGCCAGCCATGCAGCCGATCTACGCCTTCGATGCCGAACTTCCGCACGGGACGATCCCGGAGTCGCTTCTCGGGGGAAAGGGCGCCAGCCTCGCCGAGATGACCCGCGCCCTCAGCCTCCCGGTCCCGCCGGGGTTTGTCATAACGACAGATGTCTGCCGCCGGTACCGTACCGGCGGCTGGCCGGCCGGGCTCGATGCGGCCATCGACGAGCACCTCGCCCGCCTCGGTGAGCGTATGGGCCGCCGCCTCGGCGACCCGGTCCGCCCGTTGCTGGTCTCCGTCCGCTCCGGCGCGCCCGTGTCCATGCCCGGCATGATGGACACCCTCCTGAACGTTGGCATGACGCCCGCCATCAGAGACCGCCTGGCGGAAACGACCGGGAACGCGCACTTCGCCGCCGACACCTGGCTGCGCTTCAACAAAATGTACGCGGAGATCGTCTGTGGAGCGGCTCCGGATGCACTGGCCGAGGCGTCAGCCAATGACGGCAGCCCGGAAGGGCTGCTCGCAGCCGCGGCTCGGGTGCGGGCGGCCGCCCGGGCCGCCGATGGCTCGGGCATCCCCGAAGCCCCCGTCGGCCAGGTGCGGGCCGCTGCCGCCGCCGTCTTCCGCTCGTGGGACTCCGAGCGCGCCCGCGTCTTCCGGGCCCGCGAAAACATTTCCGGGGACCTGGGCACCGCGGTCACTGTCCAGGCAATGGTTTTCGGCAACCTGGACGATCACTCTGGCACCGGCGTTGTCTTCACGCGCGACCCGGCCACCGGCGCGCCGGGCCCGTTTGGGGACTACCTGGCCCGCGCCCAGGGCGAGGATGTGGTCGCCGGTACGCATGCCGTCGGCGGGCTCGAAACGCTCCGTGACCACCTTCCCGGCGTGTACGCCGAACTCCTCCAGGTGCTCGACCGGCTGGAACGCCACTACCGCGACATGTGCGATGTCGAATTTACCGTCAGCGAGGGAAAGCTCTACATCCTTCAGACCCGCATTGGCCGCCGCAGCCCGCTCGCGGCAGTCCGCATCGCCGTCGCCATGGCGGAGGACGAGTCGTTCCCGCTGAGCCGCCCCGAGGCGGTGGCTCGGGTCGATACCGGTGTCCTCCAACAACTTGCGTCCTTGCGCACGATCGACCCCGCCGCGAAGCCGCTCGCGGCCGGGCTCGCCGCCTCCCCTGGGGTGACTGCCGGGGTGCTCTGCTGTGATCCGGACCGTGCCGCCGACCTGGCCGCGCGAGGGATCGCCGTCGTCCTCGCTCGCGAAGAGACCTCGCCCTCCGATGTCCACGGGATGGTTGGCGCGGTGGGCCTCGTCACCACGCTCGGGGGAGTCGCGAGCCACGCCGCCGTGGTTGCCCGCAGCTGGGCCATCCCCGCGATCACCGGCCTCACGAATACGCAGGTGCTGGCGACCGGCCTCCGCATCGCCGGTGCGTTCATCGCCGAGGGCGAAGTCGTGACCGTCGATGGCACCGCCGGCTCCCTCTACGCGGGTGATTGTGTCGCCGACGGAGCATCTGACATCCCGGAAGTGCGCACGCTCCGGTCGTGGGCGGCCGAACTGGGCGCGGAGCCGGGGACAGCCCCGGCCCCCGCCGAGCCCGGCCGGGACGCCGATGTGAGTCTCCTCGAAATCGCGCGGACGGTGCAGCTGAAAGGGCTCTGCACGCCGGAACGGGCAGCTGCCGCGCTCTCGGCGGCTCTTGCCCGCATCGAGCAGATCATCCACGGCAACGAGTCGCTCTTCCGGGCGACACCCCGCGGCATGATGCTCACCCCCGACGGCCGCTCCTGGGTGTCCGAGCAGCTCCAGGCCGAACGGGCGGCCCTGGACGAGGCCGCAATGGCCGCCTGCTACGCCCGCTTTATGGAACTGAATCACACCTTCAAAGCGCTGGTAAGCGAGTGGCAGCTCGCCCAGGCCGACGGCCCTCCGGACCACGCCTGGGAGGCGCTCGTGGAGCGCGTCGCCGAGGTGCACGATGGCCTGCAGCCGCTGCTCGATGACGCCTGCGGACAGGTGCCGCGCCTGCGCAGCTACCGGTCCCGCTTCCACGCCGCGCTCGAGTCCATGCGCGCCGGCGACCGCACCATGCTGGCGGCACCCCTGAAGGACAGCTACCACACCGCCTGGTTCGAATACCACGAGGAGCTCATCACCCTCTGCGGTCGCGACCGGGCGGCGGACGAGAAGGCCGAGGCTGCGAGCCACTAACCCGGGCTCTCCGGGATCCACCGGTAGCGCCGCAGGTCAATCCTGCCTTCGTGCTGGAACTCCACGGCCTCCCCTTCGAGAAGGCGCCGCTGCACCTCGGCCGCCTCGCCCCGGCCCCGCAGGCTGATGCCGCCGCCCGCATTCACCACGCGCCACCACGGCACGTCGCTATTCCCCGGCAGGAAGTGGAGCGCGTACCCCACGGCTCGCGCAGCCGCAGGCGACCCGAGTTCGACCGCAACCTGCCCATAGGTCACCACCTGCCCCGCCGGTACTTGCCGGACGAACTCGTAAACGCGGTCATAAAACGTCTTACGGCTGGTGGCGCGTTCTCCTGTCACTGGCCGTATTATCCGCACTCACCATGCAAACCCCATCCGAAACCGCACCGCTCTCCGGGATTCGTGTCGTCGATGCCGGCCAGATCCTCGCCGCGCCGTTCTGCTCCACCCTGCTTGGTGAGTTTGGCGCCGACGTCATCAAGGTCGAACCGCCGGGGACCGGCGACGCCAACCGGGGTAGTGTCTCGTTTGCGCAGGACAACCGGGGGCAGAAATCGGTCACGCTCGATGTCACCCGCCCCGAAGGCGCCGCGCTCTTCCGCCGACTCTGCGATGTCTCCGACATCCTCGTGGAGAACAACCGGCCGGGGGCACTGGAGAAGTGGGGCCTCGCGCCCGAGACCCTCCGCGAGTCGAATCCCGGGCTCGTGGTTGTGCGCATTAGCGGCTACGGCCAGACCGGCCCCTACCGCGACCGCGCCGGCTTCGACCGGGTCGCCCTGGCCTTCGCGGGGATTACCGCGCTCACGGGCTATCCAGGCCTGCCGCCGGTCCGTCCCGGCTACTTTGTCGCGGACTACGGCGCGGGCATCTTTGCTGCCTTTGGCGCGCTTGCCGCCCTCCGCGCCCGGGAGCTCTCAGGCCGTGGCCAGGACGTGGACATGGCCCTTTACGAAGCCGTCTGGCGGATGAGCGGCACCCACGCGGCCAACTACGGCCTCAGTGGCAAGGACCGCGAACGCTCGGGCAACTACTTCCCCGGCGTCGTCCCGGCCGAGCAGTTCGAGACCAGCGACGGCCAGTTCCTGGTCGTCAACGCGACCACCCAGCGATCGTTCGAGAAGCTGTGCCAGGCGATAGGCCAGCCCGAGTTGGTCCAGGACCCGCGGTTTACCCCGCGCAAGCACCTCCTCGAAAACCACGCCGCCATCCATGCCATCGTCGGCGAGTGGGTCGCTTCCCGGGCGCTCGCGGAATGCCAGGAGATACTCGACCGCTTCGGGGTCCCGGCGACCAAGGTCTACAACACCAGCGACATCGTCGGCGACCCCCACTTCGCCGCCCGCCAGCAGGTCATCAGCGTCGAAAGCACCGACCATGGCCAGCTCCTCCAGCCGGGCGTCGTGCCGATCCTGACGGAGACACCCGGCCAGGTGCGCGGCCGCGCGCCCCTCCTGGGAGAGCACAACGAAGAGGTCTACCTGGGGCTGCTGGGGCTCGCGGAAGATGAGTATGGCCGGCTTAGGGCAGCGGGCGTCCTCTAGCCGCCGGGTGTGAGCCGGCGTGTCATTCCGGTTCGAACCTGAGGCTGGTGAGGAACGCGCGGGACTGGCTATCCACCTCGCTGGTGGTCAGCCCTTCGACATCCTCGGCGTAACGGCCCTGATTACACGACGTACCGGTCCCTGGACCGACCCGGCCCGGCCGAAGAATGCGGCGGCGGGTTGGGCGATGCCGCGCACAAACAGAACGGCCGTCACCTGGTGGGGTGTGACGGCCGTTCTGTTTCCCCGGCGCGGGAGAGGTCGCACCCGGGGAAGGGGCAAAGAAGGTTGAATCAGGCGGCGTTGGCGACGCGGTGCTCTTCGTTGGTGATGAAGTCACCATCCTGGAGCCAGTTCTTGAACTGCTTCTCGGTGCCGCAGACTTTGCAGACGCCACGGCTCACGGGGCCGTTCGGCTCTTCAATCCGCCACCGGTGGAAGTGGTCCGAGATGCTCGCCTTGGGTGAATCGACGGTGGCATGCGCCATGGTGGACCAGTCCTTTCTGTTGACTCGCCTCGCGGCGATCGCTACGCTTATTTTAGGTGACCGCTGGTACTAGCGAAACAATAGTGACGTTCGTACCGGAATAATACCATCCGGCGCTATCGTGTCAATAGCTACGGGCCTACCCGCGCACCACCCTCTTTACTTTGGCGAAACCAGGAGTCCTACGCATGGTCCAACGTTCTGAGAGCGACCCGGCCCGGAAGTCCTACAACCACCCCTGTGTGATTGCCCAGACGCTGGATATTTTCGGCGACCGTTGGACCCTCCTCATCCTTCGCGACCTGATGACCGGCCTCCAGCGTTACAACGACATCCTCGAAAGCTGCGCCGGTATGTCCCCCAACGTCCTTTCCGACCGCCTGAAACGGTTGGAGGCCGAGGGCCTCGTCCATCGCGACTATTACAAGGAACTGCCGCCACGCGTCGAATACACCCTGACCGAGAAGGGATGGGCCGTGCGCCCCGTCCTGCTGTCCCTGCTCGAGTGGGGCCGCCACTACGTCGATTCCCTGACCGAGGAAATGGTCGGCAACGAGGTCAGCCATGATTTCGCTCTCCGTGTCATCCCGGCATTCTCGTTCCAGCCCGGCCGCGCCGAAGACCTCAACGCCCGCATGGTGATCGAGATCTCCGACTGCGCGAGCTGCAACACCTGGACTTTCGACATCAGCGACGGCCGCCTTCACCCTCGCCGCAACGGCAGCCCCGATGTCGATGTCTTTCTGAAGACCAATACCGAAGGCTTCTTCAAGTTCATCCGCGGCGAGTCCACTGCTGCGGACGTCGGCGAGCTCCACGGCTCGGAGGAGACCGCTTCCTCCATCCAGGCCTGCTTCCAGACCCACTGATTACCACGCAACCCGGCGGGGCCGTATCCTTTCCGCCGATGCCGACCTCACTTGCTCCCGTCTCAATCGACGAACTGCGCGATATCGCGAAACGCGTCCGCACGGACATCGTCACCATGGTGTACCAGGCCCAGAGCGGCCACCCGGGTGGTTCGCTCTCCGCGGTCGAACTCGGTGTTTCGCTGTTCTGGAACCATCTGCGCTGCGACCCTGCCAACCCAACCTGGCCCGGACGCGACCGCTTCATCCTCTCCAAAGGCCACGCGACCCCGTTCTACTACAGCATCCTGGCCGAGCGCGGCTTCTTCAGCACCGCGCTCCTGAGCGGCTTCCGAAGCCTGGGCAGCCCCCTCCAGGGCCACCCCTCCATGTCCGCGGCCCCCGGCATTGAGATGTCCGGCGGCTCACTTGGCCAGGGTCTCTCCTTCGCCATTGGCCAGTCACTCGCGGCCCGGCTAGATAAGCGCGACTACCGCTGCTGGGTGCTGATGGGCGACGGTGAGTTGAACGAGGGCCAGGTGTGGGAAGCCGCCATGGCCGTTCCCCACTTCGGCCTGGGCGACCGCATCATCGCCATGGTCGACCGCAACGGCATCCAGAACGACGGGTTTGCCGACACCATCATGAAGACCAACCCGGTGGAGATGTGGACCGGGTTCGGTTGGCATGTCATCGAGTGCGACGGCCACGACATGGCTGCTGTTGACCAGGCGCTCGCCGAGGCGGAAAAGCCGCACGACCGGCCCCGCCTCGTCGTCGCCCACACCGTCAAGGGCAAGGGGGTCAGTTTTATGGAGAATAACCCCGGCTTCCACGGCAAGGCCCCGACCAAAGAGCAGCTCGAACAGGCGCTCGCTGAAATACAGGGAGGCCTCTCATGACCAGCGCACCCGTCGCAGCCGCCACCCGCGAGGCCTATCCGGCTGGCCTTATCGACCTCGTCGAACAGGGCGTCGACGTGGTCGCAATCGACGCGGACCTTTCCGTCTCGACGATGGGCTACAAGTTCGGCGAGAAGTATCCCGAACGCTGGCTCACTGTCGGCGTCGCCGAACAGAACATGGTCGGCATCGCTGCCGGGTTCGCGGCAACCGGCAAGACCGCCTTCATCGCGAGCTTTGCCGCCTTCGTCCCCGGCCGCTGCTTCGACCAGCTCCGCACCTCCGTCGCCCAGCCCCGCGGTGGCCTGAGCGTGAAGTGCGTTGCCAGCCACGGCGGCGTCACTGTCGGTGAAGACGGCATGAGCGCCCAGGCCATCGAGGACCTCGCGCTCGTTACCTCGCTCATCCCGTTCGATGTCGTCGTCCCTGCGGACTTCGAGTCTGCTCGCCAGGCGATCGTCGCCGTGGGCAAGACCAGCGGCCCGGCGTACGTGCGCACCGGCCGCCCGAAGGTCGATCCCATCTATGACTCCTCCTACCGGTTCGAGCTCGGCAAGGCCAACACGCTGCGCGCCGGGACCGATGTCACACTCATTGCCTGCGGGATCATGGTCGGTGTCGCGCTCCAGGCGGCGGAAGTGCTCGCCTCGGAGGGCGTCTCGGCTCGCGTCCTCGACATGGCTACCATCAAGCCAGTCGACCGCGACGCGGTCCTCGCCGCTGCCCGCGAAACGGGCGCCATCGTGACCGCTGAGGAGCATCAGACCCACGGTGGCCTCGGCACCCAGGTCGCTCGCGTCCTCGCTGAAGAGCTGCCCACCCCGATCGGCTTCGTCGGGGTCGACCGCTACGGGACGAGCGGCAAGTGGGATGAACTCCTGGGGTATTTCGGCCTCACACCGCAACGGATCGCGCAGGCTGCCCGCGACGTGATCGCCCGGAAGACGTAGCGGCGGCTGCCCGCTGGCGGTCCCCGCAACGGAAGTTGCAACGTCAAGGATGCTTAAGGTGGCTGATTGACTAGCGCCCGTTGGCGTGCATTACTTTGATCAGTGAATGTCGCTTAATCCGCACGAGCGGGCGGAGCGGGGGATACCAATTCAGGCGAGTTCGCGCATGAGGCGCGAAGCGGCAACTCCAGTCGCAGCCAGTAGCTAACCCCGTCGGCGTTGGAGCAATCTCGATCCGAGGCGAGTGCCCGCAGCCCCCATCACCAGGGATGCGTGGTTCCCCTCTTCAGTTGTGCTACGAGTGCTCGGGTGTCTGTCCACAGCCCACATTTGGAGATCTGGATGTCCGCCGCTCTAGCCGAGGAGAATTGCAATGTTTCCACAGGATTTCGCGTTCATCGGCGAACGAGAAAGGCAGTCGTGGTTGGAGTCGCCCGGAGTGCGATACCGCCGCGAATGGCACAAGCACCGGGAGATTGACGAGTTGAAGGAGCGCCTCTCCCAGGCCCGTCAATCGCTGAAGGTGGCCACCGCCCAGTAGCTGACGCCATACAGAATCGGAGCCCCCTCCCGTGAACTCGGGAGGGGGTTTTTCGTTGCCGCCGAGCCAGTACAGCCCTGCTCGATCGCCCGGGTCCCTCACGGGAGGAGTGTGAACGACGCGACGTGGCGCGGCCGCATCGCCCGGAAGTGCCGGTGGTCGAGCGTCACAACGAATGGCGTTCCCAGCTCCTCTGCCAGGGCCGCGACCGAGGCATCAACAGCCCCGAGAGGGAAGTCCCCGTTTATCCGGACCAGTTCGGCCATGCGGGCGAGACCGGCCTCCGATGGCTGCATGAGCTCCAACGAACGGCATGATTCCAGGAACAGCGCCTCCCCTTCCGGGCCAAAGTCCCGGGCCAGGAGGAATGCCACCTCGCCGATACAGAGTGTGGGCACAACAATCGTGTGGCGCGTCCCCCGGAAGAACTCGACTACCCGGTTGTGATCGGGGTCACGAACGTTGGCCAGCGCAAGAAGCGGGCCGCTGCCGCAGACGGCGACGGTCACCCGCGGTCAGCCTCGATAGCGTCGGCCACGGACTTCTGGAGCTCCTCCTCCATGGCAGCCGCCCCGTAAGGCAGATCCTTGCTGACAATGCCGATCATGGCCTCGAATGGCGAAACGGCACGCTCTGCCGCCAATTGCTTCTCGATGAGCTGGCGGATCGTCGCGCTCACGGACTGGCCACGACGCCGGGCTGCGTGTTCGACCGCCGCGACAGTCTCTTCCGGGAGCGTAATCGTCGTTCGTTTCATACGCGCATACTAGCATACCTGCATCTTGGCCGATGGCCTTGGCCCCCCATCCCTGCCACAATCTCCGAACCCCATCCCCGGAGCCTCACCCCATGACCCGCGAACCCCGCATGTTCGGCCTCTGGTCCAGCCCCGTCACCCCGGCCGCCCTTGCCGCCGGCCTCCGCCTCGGCGAGCCCTGCTGGGACACCGATGGCCAGGCGCTCGCCTGGGTTGAGGGCCGCTCGGACCGCGGCGTCATCGTTACCCAGGGGCTCGATGAGCGCGCCACCCGCGACCTCACCTCTGACATCTCTGTCCGCGCTTTTGTGGGCTACGGCGGCGGGGACTTCACGCTCGCCCATGGGGCGGCGTTCTTCGTCGGCCAGGCCGACCAGCGCATCTACCGCCAGGAACTCGCGGGTGGCGCCGCGCGGCCGATCACGCCAGCGTTCGGAGCCGCCTCGACGCCCGCTGTGTCGCCCGATGGCCGCTGGGTCGCCTACGTCCACACGTACGAGGACATCGACTGCATCGCCGTGGTCGACTCGCAGGGAAAGCACTGGCCCCGGCGCCTTGGCGAAGGACGCGACTTCTACATGCAGCCAGCCTGGCACCCTGCCGGGGACCGGCTGGCCTGGGTGGAGTGGGACCACCCCCAGATGCCCTGGGATGGCACCGAGCTAAAGGTCGCGCGCCTGGGCTTCCCCGAGGGCGGCCTGCCCGTGCTCGCCGGCGCCGAGGTGGTAGCCGGTGGCCCCGAGACATCCGTCTTCCAGGGCACCTTCGCACCCGACGGCCGCTCGCTCGTCTATATCTCCGACGAGTCAGGGTGGGGCCACCTCTACCGCCGCGACCTGGAATCCGGCGCCGTCAGCCAGCTGACCGGCGGGGAATTCGAACACGGCACACCAGCGTGGGGGCAGGGCATGCGGACCTTCACCTTCACCCAGTCGGGACGGATCGTCTCCGTCCGCCAGCGGGCCGGCTTCCACGAACTGATCGCTATTTCGCCCGACGGCGGGGTGACCAGTCTCGCGGACAGCCAAACCGGTTACTCGGCGTTCTCGAACCCCGCGGGCGCCCCGGGCAACGAGAAAGTGGCTGTGGTCGCGGCGGGCGGGAAGCAACCGCCCAGGGTGGTCGTCTTCGACCTCGCCGAGCCGGGGGTTCGTGGCTCGGTCCGCCGCCGGAGCGATGCTGAGGCCGTCTCCCGGGAGGCCCTCTCCGCCCCTGAACCGGTCTCCTGGACGTCGTTCGATGGCGAGCAGGCGCACGGCCTCTACTATCCCCCCGCGAGTGAACGGTTCGAGGGCACCGGTGCACCGCCGCTCATCGTCCTCGTCCATGGCGGCCCTACCAGCCAGGTCATCGCAGGATGGGCGCCAAACGCGCAGTTCTTCGCCACCCGCGGCTATGCGGTCCTGATGCCGAACTACCGCGGCAGCACGGGCTACGGCCGCGAGTACATGCTGAAGCTCCGCGAAAGCTGGGGCATCTACGACGTCCAGGATGCGAAGTCCGGCGCAGAGGACCTCGCCCGGCGCGGTCTCGCCGACCCCTCGCGCCTCGTCATCATGGGCGGCAGCGCCGGCGGCTTCACCGTGCTCCAGTCGCTCGTCGAGATTCCTGGCTTCTACAAGGCGGCCATCTGCATGTTCGGCGTGGCCAACCAGTTCACCCTCGCCGCCGACACCCACAAGTTCGAAGCGCGCTACCTCGATTCGATGCTCGGGCCTCTGCCCGAAGCGGCTTCCGTCTACCGTGAACGCTCGCCCATCTTCCACGCGGACAAGATCAAGGACCCGATCGCGGTGTTCCAGGGCGAGATCGACCGGGTGGTGCCTCGTGAGCAAAGCGACAGCATCGTTGCATCGCTGAGGGCCCGCGGCGTACCCCACGAATACCACGTCTACGAAGGCGAGGGCCACGGCTGGCGCAAGAGCGAGACCATCGACGCCTTCTACAAGTCGGTCGAGGCGTTCCTGCGCACGCACGTCCTATTCGCGTAAGAGGCCTGGCGGCCGCCCATACCCCTACGCGCGATCGACACACCACGTTGCCCGCCCCACAATCCCCACATGCAAGTGCAGGACTGCCTCTTTTGCCGGATGAATCGCGGCGAGATCCCCGTCGAGAAGATCGCCCAGAACGAGCACGCCTTCGCCATCCGCGATATCAACCCGCGCGCGCCCACCCACTGCCTGGTTATTCCGAAGGTGCACGTCGATAACGCCCGCGAAATCGAGTGGAACCACGCGGAGCTGCTTGCCGGGCTGTTCATGCTCGCGAAGGACGTGGCCCGTGTCGAAGGCGTCTGGGAGAGCGGCTACCGGCTCGCTTTCAACGTCGGCGATGCCGCCGGCATGACCGTCCACCACCTGCACCTCCACCTGCTGGGCGGCCGCACGCTCGGCCCCGAAGGCTAATGCAACACATCGCGGCCCAGATCGCGGCCGTCCGCGCCGAACTCGAAACCCGCCCCGCAGGTCTCGTCCGTCATGTCCAGCGCGTCCTGGTCGAAGCGCTCGACCTGGCCGCCCGCTGGGACCTCGATCCTGAGCGTGTCGAACTGGCCACCTGGGGCCACGACCTCTTCCGCTCGTTCCCCCCCGCCGAACAGCTCCGCCTCGCCATCGAAGCCGGCCTCCCGATCGTCGAGGCCGACCGCGCCGACCCCGTCTTATTGCATGGCCCGATCGCCGCATTCGTCCTGCGAGACCGCTTTGGCGTGCTCGATGATGAAGCCCTCGCCGCGGTCCGCGACCACACTCTTGGCAGCCGCGACATGTCCATGATCGCCAGGGTTATCCTGCTCGCTGACAAGTTCGAGGAACGCAAGAGGAAGCGGACGCCGGTAATGCGCGAGATCCGGCGCCTCGCCTGGCGCGACCTCGATTTGGCGCTGCTCTGCTGGGCCGATTGGAAGTGGGTGGATGAGCGAGAGCACGGCTGGCTGACCCACCCGGACCACTGGGGCGCCCGCACCCAGTGGGTCGAAGAGCATCACCGCGAACTGGCACTGCCCGCCCGGACCGCCGACTTCGACCTGGCTACGGGATAACCAGCTTGTCGCCGACGTTCAGTCGCGTGCAGTCGTCCTCGGTCAGGTTGTTCGCGTCCAGCAGCTCTTGCAGCGTAATGTCGTGGTCGACCGCGATCGCGAAGCAGCTGTCGCCGTCCTGCACGGTGTAGGTCGTGCCCGCGCCGCTGGTCGCCCCCGGCGAAGGCGTTCGCGTGGTTGGTGTCGTCGTGCCGTTCGCGGGCGTGCCCGTGGTCTGGTTGCCGGGCGTTTGGGTGGTGGGAGTGGTTGGCGTCGTCTCGCCGCCCGCCTGGGCGGTGCGCGTTCGGTTGAGGGCGTCGCGCGTGGCGACTGCGTCCGCTGGAGCCTGGCTGTCGCCGCCGCTGTCGCCGACCATCTGCTGGATGGCAAAGGCCAGCACGATCACCACCACCGCCAGCGCGAACAGGCCAATCGTGGCGACCGGCATGCTCACGCCGCCGGCGCGCGGCCGCGGCCCGAGCGTTCCCGCATTCGGCTGACGCCGCGGAGGACGTGGAGCCCCGCCGCCGGCTGCAGCCCCCGCAGGCGCGCGTCCGCCGCCAAAGGGCTGCCTGCCCCCCGTTTTCGGACCGCGCACAGTCGGGGCAACCGGAGGCGGCACGGCCGCCTGCTGGCGCGGGGCCCGCTGCTCAGCTCCGGGCACGCCTTCGCCCAGGTAGACCGGGCAGGTCACATGGTTGGCACCCAGGCAGTAGCTTTCCTGGTGGGGCGCAGCGATGCGCGTAGGGTTGGCCAGCCGGTAACAGCGATGTGCCTCGGTGGCGTAAGTCGCATGCGAATCGGCGTCGTCCGCCAGCCCGAGATATGGGCATACCGCCGAGAATTCTTCCTGCGTCACACGCACTCCTGTCCCAGGAGATCCTCCACCACCGCTCGTCATGGTAACAGGGGATCGGGAACAGGAAACAGCGACCTTCCGCATTGCCTCTCAGAGAAGGGGTGGGGGCGCCGCTTGCGCGGACGCCCCCGTGCGACGGGGAGGACAATGTCGCCTGGCGCCCTTTGGTCAGGAGGCCGCCTACACCAAGTAACGGTTGGCCTGGCGCTCCATCGCAGGGTTGGCCCATGGACGGTTCGGTGGCGGTTTGGGGAATCGCGGATTGCCTGTCGTACCGTCCCGTCATACCGGCCCCGAAAGGAGCTTCACCGCCCCGGCACGAAAGGCCGCTGTGCGATACTCTTTGATCATGCGGACCCGGGGAAGCTGGAATGCGTCATAACAGGCCTTTCACCATGCCCCGGCGAAGTTGACAGCACCTTGGGCTGTGCTACTCTTTTGCTTCGGCGCTTATTGACTGGCGGACTGTGTGAGTTTGCCCAGGTCGCGAAGCTGAGTGCTTGAAGACGGCCTCGAGAGCCAAGAACGCTCGGGGCGCTGTTCACGAACAGGCTTTTCGGCCTGTTTTCGTGCCCAGAATCCGAAGGCCATTGGCCCGGCACCCGCGTCCTTCCCCGTGTGGGGCGCACGAAACCGCTGAAAAGCAGGGGAAGCAGTAATGCCGACCATCAACCAGCTCGTCCGCAAGGGACGCTCTCCGAAGCCCAAGAAGCCGGGTGCTCCTGCCCTCCTCTTTAGCTTCAACTCGCACACCGGCCGCCTCCGCAAGGCGACCCTGAAGGGCAACCCCCAGAAGCGCGGTGTGTGTACCCAGGTGCGCACCCAGACGCCGAAAAAGCCGAACTCGGCCCTCCGCAAGGTGGCCCGCGTCCGCCTCGTCAACGGCATCGAAGTCACTGCTTACATCCCCGGTGAGGGCCACAGCCTCCAGGAACACTCCGTCGTGCTCGTGCGCGGCGGCCGTGTGAAAGACCTCCCCGGCGTTCGCTACCACATCGTGCGCGGCGCTCTCGACGCCACCGGCGTGAACAACCGCAAGCAGGGACGCAGCAAGTACGGCACTCGCAAGAATGCCCAGACCGCCGGCCGCAAGTAATCGGCCACAGACCATTCGATACCCGGAGTCCTGAGCCATGGCCCGACGCAACCGACCCGAACGGCGACCCACGCCGCCCGATGCGCGCTACAACAACCCCACGGTCCAAGTCCTCATCAACAAGGTGATGACCCGCGGGAAGAAGAGCACCGCGGAGCGCGTGGTGTATGGCGCCTTTAGCCGAATCCAGGACCAGACCGGCCGCGACCCGCTCGATGTCTTCCAGCAGGCTGTTCGCCAGACTACCCCGGTACTCGAAGTCAAGCCCCGCCGCGTCGGCGGCGCCACCTACCAGGTCCCCGTCGAAATCCGCCCGGACCGGCGGCTCGCGCTCTCCATGCGCTGGCTGCTCAACGCTGCCCGCAGCCGCAACGGCCGTTCCATGAGCGAAAAGCTCGCCAGTGAGCTGCTCGATGCCGCCAATGGCACCGGCGCCGCCATTAAGCGCAAAGACGACACCCACCGCATGGCCGAGGCGAACCGCGCCTTCGTCCACTATCGCTGGTAAATCGAAAGCCGCAGGAGATCCATGCCCCGCACTGCTGAAATCGAACGCATCCGGAACATCGGGATCATTGCCCACATCGACGCGGGCAAGACCACCGTGTCCGAGCGCGTCCTGTTTTACACCGGGAAAACCTACAAGATCGGCGAGACCCATGAAGGCGCAGCCGTCATGGACTGGATGGAACAGGAGCGCGAGCGCGGCATCACCATCACTTCCGCCGCCACCTCCTGTGAGTGGAACGACCACCACTTCAACCTCATCGATACGCCCGGCCACGTCGATTTCACCGCTGAAGTCGAACGTAGCCTCCGCGTCCTCGACGGCGGGTGCGTGGTCTTCGATGCCGTCGCCGGCGTCGAGCCCCAGTCCGAGACTGTCTGGCGCCAGGCCGATCGCTACGGCGTCCCCCGCCTGGCTTTCGTCAACAAGATGGACCGCACCGGCGCGGACTTCCGGCGCACCGTCGACATGATGGCCGATCGTCTCGGCGCCAACCCTGTGCCGCTCCAGATCCCGGTCGGCGCTGAGTCCGAGTTTGATGGCTGCATCGACCTCGTCGAGCAGTGCTGGTGGTGGTTTGGCGGCGAAAAAGGCGATAAGCCCGAGCGCCGCGACATCCCCGAGCACCTCGTCCAGGACGCAGTGGCCGGGCGCGAGAAGCTCGTCGAAGGCATCGGCAACGTCGATGACCAGATCGCCATTAGCTACCTCGAAGGTCGTGAGATCGGCACCCACGAACTCAAAATGGCGATCCGGCGTGCCACCCTCGCAAACCTCGCCCACCCCGTCCTCTGCGGCTCGGCCCTCAAGAACAAGGGCGTCCAGCTCATGCTCGATGCCGTCGTCGACTACCTCCCCAGCCCGGCCGATATCCCACCAGTGAAGGGTGTCGATCCCAAGCACGGCGGCGAAGTCGAACGCCCGCCAACCGACGAAGCGCCACTTAGCGCGATCGCGTTCAAGATCGTCACCGACCCCTATGTCGGCCGCCTCGCCTACATCCGCGTCTACAGCGGCATCCTCAAATCCGGCGAATCGCTCTACAACTCCACCAAGGACGAGCGCGAACGGGTTGGCCGCCTCCTCCTGATGCACGCCAACCAGCGGGAAGAGATCCAGCACATGGGCGCGGGCGGCATCGCCGCCGCCGTTGGCCTCAAGCGGACCTTCACGGGTGACACCCTCTGTTCGCAGGAAGACCCGATCATCCTCGAAAACATCACCTTCCCCGAGCCCGTCATCCGTGTCGCGCTCGAGCCCAAGAGCAAGGAAGACCAGGATAAACTGGCCAACTCCCTTGCCAAGATGTCGGAAGAGGACCCCACCTTCCACTGGACTTTCGACGAAGAAGCCGGCCAGACGCTCATCTCCGGCATGGGCGAACTCCACCTCGAAGTCATCGTCGACCGGATGAAGCGCGAACACAAAGTGGAAGCCAACGTCGGACGCCCGCAGGTGTCCTACCGCGAGGCGATCACAAAGCCGGCGAAGGCCGAAGGCCGCTTTGTCCGCCAGTCGGGTGGCCGCGGCCAGTATGGCGTCGTCGAACTCGAAGTCGAACCGCTCGAGCGCGGCCAGGGCTTCGTCTTCGAAAACAAGATCGTTGGCGGCTCCGTGCCCAAGGAGTACATCCCGGCAGTCGGCCAGGGCGCCAAAGAAGCCCTCCAGGGCGGCATCCTCGCCGGCTACCCGGTGCTCGATGTCAAAGTGAGCCTCGTCGATGGCTCGTACCACGCCGTCGACTCGTCAGAAATGGCGTTCAAGAACGCCGGTTCGATCGGGGTGAAAGAAGCCGCCCGCAGGGCTGGCATCGTCATCCTCGAACCAATCATGAAGGTCGAAGTCCGTTGTCCCGAGGATTACTTCGGGTCGGTTGTCGGCGACCTCAACTCGCGCCGCGGGATGATCCTGGGTAGCGACTCGACGGGCAAGACCCAAATCGTCCACGCCATGGTCCCACTGGCCGAAACCTTCGGTTACTCCACTGAACTCCGCTCCCTCACCCAGGGCCGCGCGAGCTACAGCATGGAGTTCGACCACTACGAAGAAGTCCCCAAGAACATCGCTGCCACGCTCACCAAGCAGGCAACGGCCTAACTACCACCTACACGGCTCCACCGAGAAAGGAACCACCACAATGGCGAAGGCGAA
>PQAO01000011.1:21827-35393 GCA_003104995.1 Dehalococcoidia bacterium | reverse complement strand
GCTAGAGAAAGTGAGCAAGCGCGGCGATGTCCGTCGCTCACCGCACTGCCCCTCGCGAGAGGCCCCTCGGCCATCTTCCTGGCGTGCCCCCTGGCGCGCCTGGCGCCCTGGCGGCCCGCCTTGGGCAATCCGCTAGATGTCGAGGTTCTTCACCTGGCTCGCGTTCGCCTGGATGAACCGCCGCCGGTGACTCACTTCGTCGCCCATCAGCTCGTAGAACAGCACGTCCGCCGCCGCCGCGTCCTTCACGCCCACCTGCAGCAGCATCCGCGTGTCCGGCCTCATCGTGGTCTCCCACAGTTGCTCGGCGTTCATTTCGCCAAGACCCTTGAAGCGCTGCACGTTCAAGTTCGCACGCTTGCTCTGCTTCTTATACTCTTCGAGCTCCGCATCGTTGTAGAAGTACCGCACGTCCTTGCCCGCTGCCGCCCGGTACAGCGGCGGCTGCGCGATGTACAGGTACCCGCCGTCGATGAGCTCCGGCATGTTCCGGAAGAAGAACGTCAGCAGCAGCGTCCGGATATGGGCGCCGTCGACGTCCGCGTCCGTCATGATGATGACCTTGTGGTAGCGCAACCGCGCCACGTCGAACGTCTCGCGGATGCCCGTGCCCAGCGCTGAAATCACCAGCCGGATGGCTTCGTGGCCCAGCATCTTGTCCGGCCGCGCCTTTTCCACGTTCAAAATCTTGCCGAAGAGCGGGAGGATGGCCTGGAACTTCCGGTCGCGCCCCTGCTTCGCCGAACCGCCCGCCGAGTCGCCCTCGACGATGAACAGCTCTGATTCTTCCGGGTCCCGGCTCGAACAGTCGGCCAGCTTCCCCGGCAGGGTCCCGCTTTCGAGCGCACTCTTGCGCTGCACCAGGTCGCGCGCTTTCCGCGCCGCTTCCCGCGCCCGGCTCGCCACCAGGCACTTCTCGATGATGCGCTTCCCGTCCGAGGGGTTCTCGTCCAGGTACTGGGCCAGCGCTTCGCCGACCACCGTCTGCACCTGCCCCGCCACTTCCGGGTTGCCCAGGCGCGTCTTCGTCTGGCCCTCGAACTGCGGCTCCGGCAGCTTCACCGAGACCACCGCCACCAGGCCCTCGCGCACGTCCTCGCCCGTCAGGTTCGGGTCGTTGTCCTTCAAGATCTTGCTCTTGCGCGCGTAGTCGTTCAGCACGCGCGTCAGCGACTGGCGGAAGCCCGTCAGGTGCGATCCGCCGTCGATCGTGTTAATCGAGTTCGCGAACGTGAAGACCGCCTCGTTGAAGCCGTCGTTGTACTGGATTGCGCACTCAATGACGTTGCCATCGACCTCGCGCTCGACGTATACCGGCTCGAAGTTGATTGCCTCGCGCTCGCGGTTCACGTGGCGCACAAAGCTCTTGATCCCGCCCTCGAAGTAGTAGTTCACTTCCCGCCCGGTCCGCTCATCGAACAGGTGGAACCACACCTTCTTGGTCAGGTACGCGTACAGCCTCAGCCGCTCGGCCTCGATATCGAAGTCGAAGTCGACGTTCTCAAAGATCGACGTGTCGGGCTTGAACGAGACTGTCGTTCCCGTTTTCCGCGGCTCGCTCAGCTTCCGCGCGGTGAGCTCGTTCATCGGGGCGCCCTTGGCGTAGTCCTGCCGGTACACCTTGCCGGCTTTATCCGCGCCCTGTACCTCGGGATCGGGCACAACTTCGACCCACATGTGCTCGGACAGCGCGTTCACCACGCTCGCGCCGACACCGTGCAGGCCGCCTGAAACCTTGTATCCGCCTCCGCCGAACTTCCCGCCCGCGTGCAGCACGGTCATCACCGTTTCGACAGCGGTCTTGCCCGTCTGCTTCTGGATGTCGACGGGGATGCCCCGGCCGTTGTCGATGACCGTGCACCACCCGTTCGCGTGGAGGATCACTTCCACCCGATCGCAGTAGCCCGCCATCGCTTCATCGACGGCGTTGTCGACCAGTTCCTTGATCAGATGGTGGAGACCGGACTTATCGGTGGTACCGATGTACATGCCCGGCCGGCGCCGGACCGCCTGGAGGCCTTCGAGGACCTGGATGTTTTCAGCGGTATAGGAAGACGACGTTGCCTGTGTGGTCATAGTCGAAAGAGCTATCCCTGGCGCGCTTCGCCCCCGGATTTGGGAGATCGGGGGCAATTCGTTCGCTTACCTTCACAGTTTATCAGAACAAGGGTTCCGAAGCCAGTTATCGAAGCCGAAAAGGGCGGCCCCAGGCCTTCTACAGCGCCTGCCACCACTGCCGCCCGCCCTCGCGCACGAACCGCCCCAGCCCTGGCGCCGGGAGGTGACTCGCGCCCACCAGCGACCCATCCGCAATCAGCCGTTCCACCGTCTTCTTCCGCGTTTCCCGGGCAATCCCGCTGTCCCAGTCGAATATCGAGTCGATCTCCGGGTCCTCGGCATCGATGGCAGTGATCACTACGTCGCCGAGGATGAATCCTCGCTCCTGCCCGGAGGTCACGACCACGCTCGTGTGCCCGGGCGTGTGGCCCGGAGTCGGGATCGCCGTCAGCGACGCCGAGACCGTCCGTTCGCCCTCTACCAGCTCCATCACGCCCAGCGCCTCAAGCGGCCGCACATCCCGCTCGAACGACTCGTTCGGGTTTGCCGTGTAGTGTTCCCAGTCCAGCTTCGGCACCAGGAACTTCGCCTCCGGGAAGAGCACGCGCCCGCTCCCACGGTCGAAGTTCCAGCCGGTGTGGTCGCCGTGCAGGTGCGTGAAGAGGATGTGCGTCACCTGCGCCGGCTTCACCCCGGCTTCCGCCAGCTCCGCCATCAGCCGTCCCCCGTGCTCGGGACCCCACCCGGTGTCCACCAGCAGCAGCGTCGCCCCATCCCGGACCAGGAACGACCCGAAGTTCAACGGCACGCGCCCCTCGGCGTCGAGGTGCCGCGCATAGGGTGAAAGGTCCGCCTTCGGGTAGACCGTCGTGGCCGGATATGCCTCGATCGTGTCCACCAGAGCGGTGATTTCGACGTGTCCAACGGTTGTTCGTTTCATACCGCGCAGTCTACCTATCTCCTGGCGGGCCTGCGCCCGGACCTGCTAGGGTTTGCGCCATGACGGAGGCCGATAGCGTCGCGTCCTTGCTGGAACAGATTGGTGCCGAGCAGCGGCGCCTGCGCGGGTTGCTCACCGGTAGGGACCCGTCACTGCTGGCCGGGCGCACGCCGGCCGGCAAGTGGTCCGTGGCCGAGAATGTCCGCCACCTGCTGTTCGCGGAGCAGGCGCACCTGGGCCGGCTCTTGCCGGGCGGCCCGCAATGGAGCACCCTCGGCCTCCCGCCAACCGGCATGCAGCGCCAGGAACGCTTCCGCGCCATGGCCAGCGCCGCGCCGTCAATCGAGGACGTGTTCGACGCCTGGAGCGTTGCGCACGCTTCCACGCGCGAACTTGCCGGCCGCGACACCGAAGAGGTCCGCAAGGCCCTCACGAGGAACCTCAAGCACCTGCGTTCGCACGTTACGCTCATCGAACGCCTGCTCCGTGTCCGCGCGGGGCGATGACGCGCCCGGACTCTACGGGCCGCCCGCCCTACCATCGTGCCCCATGAGCACCAACATGTTCGAAGGCCAGAAGGTCCGCCTCCGCGGCGTCCGCCCCGAGGACTGGGAGCACTTCCTCCAGTGGGACCTCGACAACGACGCCCAGCGCTACGGCTGGAACGTCTGGCCCCCACTTGGCACCGAGGCCGCGCGGGACTTCGCCCGCCAGGAGTCCGCAAAGCGCCCGGACCGGGATGAGTTCCGCTTGGTCATCGAAACGCTCGACGGCGCGCCCGCCGGGTCGCTCAACGTCCACGGCGCCGACCAGCGCCGCGGCTCGTTCGAATATGGGATCGCCCTCGCCCGCGAGCACTGGGGCAACGGCTACGGCGAAGAGGCCATCGCACTGCTGCTCCGCTACATGTTCGGCGAGCTCCGCTACCACAAGGTCCAGGCGTGGGTGTATGCCTTCAACGAGCGTTCCGCCGCCATGCATCGCAAGTTCGGCATGGTCCTCGAAGGCACCGTCCGCGAGTCGCACTTCACCGACGGCCGCTACTGGGACAGCTACCTCTTCGGCATGACCCGCACTGAGTACCTGGAGCAGTATGGCGGCCACTGGGGCGACCTGCCGCGTTGACTTTGCTGCGGCCGGGTCAGTCGGGCGGGCGCTTCGCCGCCCTGCGGATCGCGAAGCCCGCTGCCTCCACGCGCCGCGTTAACCCGAGCTTGCTCAGGATGTCGCTCACGTGGTGCTTGACCGTCTTTTCGGAGAGGTAGAGCTGCTCGCCAATCTCCCGGTTGGTCATCCCTTCAGCGATCAGGTCCAGGATTCGCAGCTCACGCTCGCTCAGCTGTTGTGCCACGCGATCCTCTTCGCTCACGATGTTGCCTCGCCGGATCTGTTCAATCACGGCCGCCGAGCTTGACGCGTCGAGGGTCTTCCCGCCGCGTCCTACCACCCGCATCGCTTCGATCAGGTCGGCTGTCTGCACGTCCTTCAGCACGAAACCGCTGGCGCCCGCCACGATTGAGGCCATCACCGCCTGTTCGTCCGCGTACGACGTCAGCATCAGCACGTTGGTGTTTGGCAGCGCCGATCGGATGTCCCGGCAGGCTTCGATGCCGTTGCGCTTCGGCATCCGAACGTCGAGGACAACCAGTTCCGGGTTCGTCCGCTTCGCCTCGCGCACCGCCTCATTCCCGTCCCGCGCTTCCGCCACCACGCTGAACTCCTCATAGCCCCGGAGCGCCGCCTTGAGCCCGGAGCGCACCAGGTCGTGGTCGTCCGCCAGCAGGACATGGATCGTGTCAGTCATCAGTTTCTTCCTCGTCCTCGTCGTATCGGCGAGGAATCGCGATGCGTACCGTCGTCCCCATCCCCGGGATGGGGATTATCGTGAGTTCGGCCCCAAGCCGCTCGCACCGCGTCCGCATCGTAACCGTTCCCAGCCCTCGCCGCGTCGATGCCTCTTCGAACCCCACCCCGTTGTCCTGCACCGTCAGCACTGTGGCGTCCCGGGTTTGCCGCAGGTCGATCGCGATCTTGGTCGGCGCCCCGTGCCGCACAGAGTTGCTCAGTGCCTCGCGCGCGATGTAGAGAAGGTCTTCCGATTCCCGCGCCGTCAGCTCCTGCAGCGCCGCCGCCGAGATGTTCACCACCGACGCGATCGATGGGGGCACGATCTGCCGGATGATGAACGCGAGGTCCCGCGTCAGGTTCGGTTGTTCGATCGGCGTCGAAGCCTCGAGCATCGTGATATAGGTGCGAATGTCCGCAATCAGCTCGTTGATCCGCTCGACGCCGGTCTTCAGCGGCCCTCGCACCTCCGCCGGGAGCTCCGCGCGGCTCGACAGGGCGTCGAACTCCAGCCCCAGCGCGTACAGCGATTGAATCGTCCCGTCGTGCAGGTCATGCGCGATCCGGGCCCGCTCCTCCAGCAGGTAGACGCGTCCACTCCGCTCCCGTGCCAGCGCATACGAAACGCTCACTCCCGCCTGCAACGCCAGCACCGAGGCTGCCGCTTCGTCAACTTCCGAGAACGGTGGCTGCCCCGCCTCACGCGTCATGTACAGCGCCCCGATCGCCCGCCCGCCTGCCCGGACGGGCACCCCCAGGAAGGCACCCATGTCCGGGTGACCCTCCGGCCACCCCGAGTACTTCGGGTGGTCGCAGATGTTGTCCATCCGCATTGGGCGGTCCTGCCGGGCCAGCTCGCCAAGGAGCCCTCGGCCAGTCGGAGGTTCTCCCAGCCTCCGTGCCTGTTCCTCGCTGATGCCCGTGTAGATAAACCGGGTGAGCGTCCCCTTCTCATCCAGGGTCGATATCGCGGCGAACTCCGCCCCGGTGACCTCCTGGGCGCGCTGGGCAAGCCGGTGGAGGATCTCGGCCAGGTCCTCGCTTCCGACCAGTATCTCGCTTGTAATGGCCATCTCGCCCAGTTGTTGAAGAACCTCCGGATCCGCCCCGGAAACCTCTTTTCGTGTCGCCATTGCAACAAATACTAACCGCTAATTGCCCACGTTCGCATCTCTGGCCCATGGACCCCCGCAATCCGGTCCCATTTGGCCATCGTGCGCTTCCCGCCCGGGGTCGACACTTAGTCCCGTGAGTCCTCAGTCCATCCGAGTCATCACGGCGGATCCTGCTTTGCGCAACGCATTAGTCGGCCAGATCGAACGGTCGGGGCGGTTTGCGCTCGCTACGGTCGGCGAGCCTGTCCTCGATGGCGCCGGTCTCGATGATGTTGTCATCACCACGGCCGCCGACTGTCCCGCGGAAGAATGCCTGGAGATGGTCCAGCGGGGCGCCCGCGTCATCATTCTCACCCCGGTGCCCCGGGATCGTGAGCGCCAGCTCTACACCAGTTCTGGCGCCAGCGCCTACCTCCCGATGCTCATCGACGGCGGCCAGCTCATGGATGCTGTCGCCGCCGCCCTTGACCGTGGCCCAACCCCGCCCCGGCTCCAGCCCCACCCCTGTCCCCGGTAAGACCCCGCGTGCCTGTCGGCCGCAACTCCGCCGGCCCGCCCCGCGAAGCCAGAGATCCCAGTGCAACCGAGGAAGTCATAGGCGCGCGCGTCAGCGAGCGCGGGGATGTCGGCCCACCACGCGGCCGGTCGCCCACCCGTCCAAACCCTCCGCGCCTCCTTGGCAGGACCGGCCGCCCGGACCGTCCTGCCTACGCCACCATCCGCCGCACGATCTCGTACATCAGCTCGCACCCCATCTGGAAGTTCTCCACGGTCATGAACTCGTCGTTCCCGTGGAATCCCCGGCGCTCCTCCGGGCTCAACAAGCACGGGATGAACCCATACGCCGGGATCCCCATCGCCCGAAGGAACCGGTTGTCGGTCCCGCCGATGGTCATCCCCGGCACCACCACCGCATCCTCCATCGCCTCCTTCACCACGTCGTTGATCGCCCGGAAAAGCTCGGTGTCCCACGGCACCCGCTCCGGCTCGCCCTGGTCCGGCGAATACAACTCCACCTCGATGCGCTCGTCCGCGATCCGCTCACGCACCTGCCGGATCCAGTCGTCTTTGGTCTGCCCCGGCAGCAGCCGGCAGTCGATGACCGCCTCGCTCTTCGCCGGGATCACGTTCGCCTTGATGCCCGCGTCCAGCATCGTCAGGTTCAGCGTGTTCACGAACATCGCCTGCATCTCCGGCGACTGCCGGATGCGCTCTTCCACCTCCGCCCGGTCGCGCGGCAGCAGCCCCGCCTCGGCCAGACGCTCCACGTAGGCCTCCGTATCCGGAGTGAAGGTCAGCGGGCGTTCCCACTCCACCAGCCGGTTGAGCGCCTGCACCAGGTACACCGCCGAATTGTCGGCGTGCGGCACGCTCCCGTGCCCTGGCCGCCCAATCGAGGTGAGTTTCAGCCAGCAGATGTCTTTCTCGTTCGTCGCGATGCTGAAGAGCTTCGTCTCCTCGCGCCCGAACCGTGTCGTGCCACCCCCGCCCTCGCTCAGTTCGAACTCCACGTCCACCACGTCGGGCCGGTGCTCGCACAGCCACACCATGCCCCAGTCGCTCCCCGCCTCTTCGTCCGGCACCGCGCAGAACACGACATCCCGCTTCAGTGGTACTCCCTGGCGCTTCAATAGCACGAACGCGATCAGCTGCATCACCCCGCAGCCCTTCATGTCCACTGCCCCGCGCCCGTAGACGCGGCCATCCGTCACGAGCCCCTCGAATGCCGGCATCGTCCAGTACTCAGCCTCCACCGGCACGACATCCGTGTGGTTGCAGAGCATGATCGGCCGCTTCGAGCCATCCCCGCTGAGCCGCGCCACAAGCACCTCCCGGTCCGGCGCCGTCTCGATATACTCCACCGCGATGCCTTCAGCCTCGCAGAGGGCTCCGAGGAACCGCGCGGCCGGCTTCTCGTTCCCCGGCGGGTTCGACGTGTCGATCTGCAGGTAGCGCACGAAGATGTCGAGCGCCTCCCGGTGGATGGCCGGCCAATCGATCATGCTGCGAACTCCCTCCGTGACGGATTTGCGAGGGCCGAATCGTAGGCTCCCCGCGCGCTCAGCGCCAAATGCGCCCCGCGCCCGCGCTTCGACTGAACATAAAGAAAACCGCCACCCCCTCTTTTGGCGTATACTGAGTGCAAGCCGAGTTCCCGTTGCACGGGAAGCGGGGGACCCAACTGTAGGGGTGTATCGCGCAAGAGCGCGTAGGCAACTCCCAATGCCGAACCCGTCAGCTAACCTCGTAGGCTTTTGGGAGAGACCGTAGCTTCACCGCCCAGGTCTCTCGAACGCAATCGCCAGGCCGCCTTCGCCGGTGGTCTGGGTGTTGTTGTGGAGTGGCCGCGTGGCTGGCACGTCTTCTCGCACCTTCGGAATCGAACGGGGTATCTATTACTGCGCGAAATTCCTCGCGCAAACCTCCCAGAACCTCTGGCTCGCTTCGCTCTTCCTCATCGCAGGCACCGGCAGCAGTCCCGCGCTCGGCCTCAGCAGTCTCTTCCTCGCCACCCTTCTTCCCTCTATCCTCCTCGGCCTTCCCGGCGGGGCCATTGCCGACCGCCTCGGCCCGGCCCGCGGCTTTGCGGCCGGCGCGGTCCTTCGCTTCCTCCCGATTGCCGCCGCCCTCTTCTTCCTCGATGGCGGCACCAGCGCCTGGATCTTCGCCTTCGCCTACTCCACCGGCTCCCAGGTCTTCACCCCCGCCGAGATGGCCCTCGTGAAGCCGCTGCAGCATGCACAGGCCGGGCGAGTCCATTCCTGGCTCGTCGCTCTCCAGTACGGCGGCCAGGGCATGGGTATGCTTGTCCTGGCGCCTGCGCTCTACTTCCTCGGCGGGCCCCGCCTCATGCTCGCCGGCGCCGCGACCGGCTTCCTCGTCCTAACTGCCATCACCGCGCTGCTCGCCTGGCGCCTCGCCCCGGTGGCCGTGAAGGCCCCGAAGTCCGTCGCCAGTGCCATGCGCTTCGGCGAAACCATCCGCTTCTTCCGCAGCGAGTACCGTGCCCGCTACGCGCTTACTGCCCTCGGCCTGAAGATGGTCGTCGCCAAAGGTATCGTCGTCGCCCTCCCGTTCTACCTTGAACGCGACCTGGGCCTCGGCCTCGGCGGCCTCGCCTACCTCATGGTCCCCGGCGTCATCGGCGTCGTTGCGGGGCTCCTCTGGTGCGGCCGCTCGCTGACGCTCGATCGCGCCAACGACGTGATGCGCCTCGCCATTCTTGGCCTTGTCGTTTCCGTCGCAGCGCTCGCGGCCCTCGACTACGGCATTACCGCGGTCGCCCAGCTCAGCCACGTGCCCCCGGTCATCCGTCTCGAAGCGCAGATGAACACTACCTTCGCGGTCGCCATCCCGGTTGCGTTCCTCCTCGGTCTCTGCCTCAGCGGCGTCCTCATCGCCGCCCGGGTCGCGCTCACCGAGACTGCCCCGATGGGCCAGCAGGCACGCGTTTTCGCGGTGCAGCTCACCCTCACCGAGTCGTTCATCGCCCTCCCATTGCTCCTGATGGGTGTCGGCACCACCTTCGCTGGCGCGCGCCCCACCCTTGGCGTCCTCGCCCTGGTGATGGTTGTGGCGTTCGCCGTGGTCGAAGTCGATCGCTGGCGCTCCACCGGCCGCCGCTCGCTCCCGGCTCCCGCTCTCCCGGAGACAGCCACGGCCTGAGGCCTGCCCTATCCGTTGGAGCGGGCGGCGTCCACGAACGCCGCGAACAGCCGGTCCGCGCTCTCGCCGATGCCCGGGTGGCCGGCCATGTCCTCGGGGTGCCACTGCACCCCCACCACGAACCGGGCCCCCGGCGCTTCGATTGCCTCGATGATCCCGTCCGCCGTTCGCGCTGTCACCACCAGCCCCTCCCCGAGCCGGCCGACCGCCTGGTGGTGCCGCGAGTTCACCTCCACCCGTCCGCCGCCCACAATCCCCGCCAGCCGGCTCCCCGCCGCTACCTCCACCCCGTGTGCCGGACCGTGACGCGGCTCCTGCACCGAATGCGTCAGCGCCCCCTCGACCATCGAAGGGATGTCCTGCACGAGTGTGCCGCCGAGCGCCACGTTCAACACCTGCATCCCCCGGCAGAGCGCGAGCACCGGCAGCCCGGCCCGCTCCGCTGTTTCGATCGCTGCGAACTCCAGCTCATCGCGTGCCTCCGAAACGCCGATGATGCTCTCGTGCGGAGGCTGACCGTAACGCCCGGGCTCCACATCGCCCCCGCCGCTCAAGACCAACCCTGAACACCGGCCAAGAGCCGCCTCGAGTTGTTCCCGCCCCATCCCGGGGGTGAGCACCAGGGGCACCGCCCCGGCCACCTCGAGCGCGCGCAGGTAGCTCAGGTTCAGGCTCGCCCGCTCGAATCCCCGGCTGTCGAAAGCCGTCGCCGCTGTCACACCCACCAGCGGCACGTTCACTTCCCCACCGTACCCGGCCATCCGCGAATGGTAGCTGCTCCCGCGCAGCCACTACCATTGCTTCGCGGCTTCAGGTCTGTCTCGGGGCGAACCGCGCCCGCCTGGAGGCACGCGTGGCGCTGCGATCGCTCCTTCAGCGGTCCAGGCCCATCGAGCCGCTAGCGCTCGTGCTCGGCCAGGCGCTGGTCCGTCTCCCGCAACCGCCGGCTCATGACGGCCAGCATGTGGATCGCCAGTTCCGCACTCGACTCCAGCTCCGCCACGAAGTCCGACCGGAGGATCGCGAACGTCTTCACCGGCCCCCTGGCCGTAACGGTCGCGCTGCGGCGGTGATGGTCGAGCAGCGCCATCTCGCCGAAGAAGTCCCCCGGGCCGAGCGTCGTGAGCTGAGCGCCCCCACGCGTCACGGCGACGGTCCCCTCCTTGACGAGGAAGAAGCCCACCCCTTCGTCCCCCTCGCGGAAGATCGCATCGCCATCCGCGAAGTTCCGCTCCCGCGTAATTTTGTTCAGGCGTTCGAGTGCCTTCCGCGGAAGGTCCGCGAAGATCGGTACCCGGCTCAGTTCGGCTGTGGTGGCTGTCACGGTTGTTCTCCTCCTCATTTGGCGGCCTTCGCCGCACCCCGATCCTGCACCTCTGCGGCAGAGCTGGATATAGCCTACTTCACACCCGGGAATCTTCTGGCCTGCGGCCCAGCTCGCCTCCGGAAAGCAAGAGGGGGACACCACCGGTGTCCCCCTCTTCGAGGTTCGGTCTCGCTGGGCTGTTCAGGGCTAGCCCTGGGAAGCCTTCGAGGCGAGGTAGTCCTTCAACGTCTGGCCCGTCCGCCACATCGGCTCGGCGCCTTCGAGGCTCATGATCTTGTCCCAGTTCGCCTGGATCCACTCGGCGTCCTTGAGCTGATCCATGCCCGGCTGGACGCCCGCGCCCTTCACGATCGACGCGCGGTTGAAGTTGCCCGCTCCCGCTTCGATGATGATGCCGCTGTCCTGGCACTCCTTCGAGACCATCCACGTCACCGCGGGCACCACCAGCTCCGGCTTCAGCTTCTCGACCATTTCCTGCGGCATCACCGTCTGCGTCAGGCGCGTGCCGGCCACCGGGGCGACCGTGTTCACGTTGACGTTGTACTTCGCGCCTTCCTGCTTCAGCACGTTCATCAGGCCGATCATCGCGGTCTTCGCCGAACCATAGTTCGCCTGCCCGAACTGCCCGTAGATGCCCGACGACGAGGTCGTCAGTACCACCCGGCCGTACGACTGCTGGCGGAACACCGGCCACGCCGCCCGCAGCACCGTGAACGAACCCTTGATGTGGACCGCGAAGACCGCGTCCCAGTCCGCCTCGCTCATGTTGTGGAAGGCGATGTCGCGGAGGATGCCCGCGTTGCAGATCACCACGTCGAGCCGCCCATACGTGTCGATTGCGGTCTTCACCATGTTGAAGCCGCCGTCGTAGCTCGAAACGCTGTCGAAGTTCGGTGTGGCCTCGCCGCCGGCCGCCTTGATTTCGTCACAGACCTTGCGGGCGGGAGCCGCGTCAGCGCCCTCGCCGTGCGGGTCGCCGCCCAGGTCGTTCACCACTACCTTCGCGCCCCGGCTCGCGAGGTCGAGCGCGTAGGCGCGGCCGAGTCCGGCGCCCGCGCCGGTGACCAGGGCAACCTGGCCTTCGAATGAAATCGCCATGTCTTTGATTCCTCTCAATGTTCTGATGTGATTCCGGGGCTACGGCCGCCCGCTCACCAAAGCCGAAGGCCCTTCACTTCCGTGCAATCGCTCAGGTTACCAGCTAATGCCGCTTATTTCCGCTCGAACTTACGTGCTTCTCGTCACCACCCGCCCGGCGGCCGCCCGAAGTATAGTTGCCCCGTGCCAGGAAACATGTGGGACGAGCCCGAAGAACCACCCGCCGAGCTGGACCTTCGCGTCCTCCGCGTGGCCGCCGCTCCCCTCGACCCGGCCGGCGCCGCCCTCCGCCTTCGCCTTGAGACAACCCGCGGCAACATCGACGCTGTCCTCCATCCCGTTGAAGGCGGGACCGGCGCCGTTATTTGCGTCGGTGGCGCCATGGGTGGCATCGACGGCCCCGCCGATAACCTCTACGCGCGCCTGCCGGGCCTGCTCGCCCCCCACGGTGTGACCGTCCTCAGGATGGAGTACCGCCACCCCAACAACCTGGAGGAGTGCGTCCTCGATGTGCTCGCCGGATGTTCCTTCCTCCGCGGCATCGGCGCGTCCGAGCTCGCCCTGGTCGGCCACAGCTTCGGCGGCGCGGTCGTCATCAAGGCCGGCGAACTCCACGACGCTGTCACCGGAATCGTCTCCATGTCTCCCCAGCTCCACGGCACCCGCGAGGTCGAAAACCTCGGCAAGCCGCTCCTCCTTGTCCACGGCATGGCCGACACCATCCTCGACCACGAGGCCAGCGAGGATATCTACCGGCGCGCCCTCGAACCCAAGCGCATCGTCCTCTTCGCCGAGGCCGGCCACTCGCTCATCCAGGCGAAAGACGCGATCGACGCGCTCCTGAGCGACTGGATCCCCGCCCGCCTTGCCCGCACCCCCATGGATGGCGGCCGTGAAGAACACGAGATCCACTGACCAGCCGCCTCCGTATGACGTAGACTTCCCCTCCCGCAGAGGAGGACACCATGACCAACAACGATATCGTCTCCGCCTTCATCGCCGAGTGGAGCACCCCCCAACCCGACGTCGCCCACCTTGCTTCCTACTTCACCGATGACGCCGTCTACCACAACATGCCTACCGCTCCCGTCACTGGCCGGGCCGCCATCCAGCAGACGTTCGCCGGCATCATTTCGCAGGTCGAGCCGCGCGGCTGGGAAGTCCTGTCCCAGGTCTCGTCCGGCAACATCGTGATCAACGAGCGCATCGACCGCTTCGTCAAAGGCGACAAAAGCGTCGAACTTCCCGTCGCCGGCGTCTTTGAACTCCGCGACGGCAAGATAGCCGCCTGGCGCGACTACTTCGACATGGCCACCTGGCTCAAAGCCCTCGCCTGACTCCACACGAAAACCCCACGTCCCGGGCGCGAACGTGAGCAACCGCGGCAACACCCCGCAGCCCCCACACTCCCACCCAATCCGGGTCGCGCCAGGGATGGCGCGCTGCGCTGCCCCTCCCCCGAACGCCGCAGCCCCCCACTCCCCCACCCAATCCGAGGCGCGCCAGGAATGGCGCGC
>PQAO01000011.1:1487-21761 GCA_003104995.1 Dehalococcoidia bacterium | reverse complement strand
GCCAGGGATGGCGCGCTGCGCTGACCCTTCCCCGAACGCCGCAGCCCCACACCTGAGTTGCACCATGCAACCGACTGTGCCACCCTCCCCCGCACACGGAGGTCCCCATGTTTGATCCTGCAAACGAACGGTCGTCGCCCGAGTACTGGCGGCAACGTTCCCAGGGCCGCCTCCCAGGCCTCGTTGGCGTCGAGCCCACGGCCTTCGGTGAGGGCTGGGCCGAAGGCCGCCTCGAAATACGCCCCGAGCTCCGGGCCCCCAACGGCTTCCTCCACGCCGCCACCGTCGTCGCTCTCGCCGATACCCTCTGCGGCTACGCCTGCGTGGCGAACCTCCCTGAGGGCGCCAGCGGCTTCACTACCATCGAAATCAAGAGCAACTTCCTCGGCACTGCCACCGAAGGCTCACTTACGTGTCGCGCCACCATGGCCCACGGTGGCCGGACCACCCAGGTCTGGGACGCCCCCGTCGTCCACGAGCAGACCGGCAAGACCATCGCCCTCTTCCGCTGCACCCAGATGATCCTCTGGCCCAGGGCCTGACGCTACGGCGCTGCCGCCCCGAAGTACCCCGGCTCCGCATCGACCTCCGGGTCCAGCCGCGCTATCTCACCGGCTGCAGCCACATACGCCGCGATCACGGCGTCCAGCGTTGCCGGGCCGTCACCCGCCAGGTACGAGCCGTCGAGCGCCAGTGCGCAGGCCTGCGTCCAGGGGTTCTCGCCCGGCCCCTGCCGTGCTATCACGTGCGCCGAGCATGTGATGCGGACCTGCCCCTGCCGCGCCTGGATCGCCGCGATCGGCCGGTCTCCCCGCATCCAGAGCCCCACGGCCGCGCGCAACCCCAGCAGTTCGAGCGCGAACCGCTGCATCTGGGTCACCGTCGCATCGGAGCTACACGCCAGCGCGCCCGGTAGCGGCGCCGCAGCCCGGTCGGCCCCGGCTGCGGCGCCCGCCTTCTTGCAGACCTCGGCCCAGCCGCTCTCTGTCGCTCCAGCAACGGCCACCAGGTCCATTTGCTGCCAGGTCTCGCTGGCGGCTGCGTTCGGCGCCGGGTCCTCCGCGAACCAGACCGCGAAGTCCACCTCCGGGAGCGCGGCCGGCGCCGGCGTACCGATGGCCTCCAGGTATGCCGGTGTGGTCGGCTGGGGGACGACCATCGGCCCCACGAAGGGCATGCCGCCAATCGCCGCCGCGAAATCGGCGTTCGCGCACCGCGCCGTGCCAAGCAACGAGAGGAGCAGCAGCCCCCAGAGTGCTTTGTTCACACCCTGATCATCGGCAAGTGGGCGCCGGCCCGGAGTCCGCCCGGGCGCTGCCGCGCTCCGAATTGCCTGTGGGTGCGAAGGACCGCCCGCCTACCCCCGCGGCAGTCCGAGGCCCCGCTGAGCGATGATGTTCTTCTGGATCTCGCTCGTCCCGCCGCCGATTGGCCCGGACATCGCCAGCAGGTAGGCGGTCTGCAACCGCCCGTGCAGCTGCGCCCACGGCGAGCCCGGCCCGAGCTGGCCGTACGACCCGAGCAGGTTCACGCCCGTGTTCGCCACCTTGATGCCGAGCAGCGCCATCCACACCTTGCCCATGCTCGCCTCGTAGTTCGGCACGTCGCCCTTCGATTGCAGCCAGGCTGTCCGGTAGGCCACCAGCCGCCCAACTTCTACTTCGATCACCAGGTCCGCCAGCTTGTGCCGCACCGATGCCTTGTCCCAGGGCCGCCCGCCCGGGTGCTTCGACTTTGCCCAGCGCACCAGGTCATGCACTGTCCGCCGCGCGCCCGAAATCGCCGCGATATTCGACCGTTCGAAGTCGAGCGTCGTCGTCGCCACGTACCAGCCGTTATCCACGCCGCCCATCAGGTCCTTCGCCGGTACCCGCACGTCCTCGAAGAACACCTGGTTGAAGTCCCGCCGGTAGGCGATGTTCGGGATGCCCTGCACCGAGATCCCCGGCGCCTTCATATCGACCACGAACGCGCTGATGCCCTTGTGCTTCGGCACGTCCTGGTTCGTCCGCGCCAGCAGCAGCATCCGGTCCGCGATGTGCCCGTTCGACGTCCAGATCTTTTGCCCGTTGATGACGTAGTCGTCGCCGTCGCGGACCGCCTTCGTCTCCATGCTCGCCAGGTCCGAGCCGCTCCCCGGTTCGCTGAAGCCCTGGCAATACCACGTCTCGCCCGAAGCCATCTCCGGGAGATACCGCTGCTTCTGTTCATCGTTCCCGTGGACGAGCATCGTCGGCCCGGTGATCCCGATGGTGAACAACCGGCCGCCGGAGGGCGCCCGGTGATACGCCAGCTCCTCGTTCAGGATCATCTGCTCGAGCTGGGTCTTCCCCATGCCGCCGTAACGCTCCGGCCAGGCCGGTGCGAACCAGCGCTTTGCCCCGAGCTTCTTTGTGAACTCCCGCGCGAACGCCATCTGCTCTTCGTTGTCGAAGAAGTCGTCGTCGCCTTCGAACCCGGGCGGGAGCTCGGCCTTCAGGAAGGCGCGCAACTGGGCGCGCCACTGCTCGGTATCGGCTGGGAAGTGAAATTCCATGGGGCGGATTGTATCGCGTTCTCCGCGGCCTTTCGTTGCGGCCGCCTGGCCTCCCGCTGCTCGGCCGGTGCGGCACGGGTGCTAGGATCTCATCATGGACGCTATCGACCAGGCTTTGGACATGCTCGGCGGCTGCGGCCCGGAATTCGGCGATAACGGCCTTTCGAACCACGGCCCCATGGCAGCCGAGGCGCTCGCCAGGATGGGCCGCTCTCGCGAAGTCGAGGCATGGGTGGAGCGGTACCGGAAGCGTCTCGATGCTCGCCCGCCGCGGGTGGAGCCGATCGATGCGCGTTCGTGGAGACAGGCCCTCGGGCAGCTCGACCGCGTTTCGGATTGGGAAGAGTTCTTTCATGCCGAGTTCGAAGCCGCTCCGTGGCGCGAGGTGCTCGATCGCTGGGTGCCCAGGCTCGCCCCGGGAATCATGGCGGGCGCGACCCACGGGCTCATCCGCACCGCCCACGCCGTGCGGAGCCTCGCGGACGACGACAAGGCGCCCGGCCGCCGCGCCGAGCTCATCTCCGGGCTGGCGTATTGGGCTGCACGGTACCAGCCGATGCCGGGGGCACTGGCGCCCGTGCCCCCGCGCCTCCCCTCAGAGGCCATCACCGACCTGGAAATCATGCCGGCGCACCTGCGCAACCCCCGCCCCTCGAACATCTTCAGCGCCGTGGCCGAGCTGGACCATTTCCCTCCCTTCGCCCGGGTGATTAACCTCGCGGCGCCGGGCGACGACCTGTCGGCCTTCCTCTCCGACCTCACCCTGACAATGGCCCGCTTCTACCTCCAGAACTCCGGCCGCGCGAGCATTTCCTATGTTCACACCGTTACCGCACCGAGTGCCCTGCGGATGATCGCGCCGCACGTGTCTCCCGAAACGGCTGCCACCGCCGCCCGGTATGCGTGGCAGGCCGCTGCCGCCATCCATGCCCGCGGGCACTTCCCACACGAGGTCTCGACGCCCGCCAGGTTGCCCGGCCCGGAAGACCTGATTGACCGGGCCGTGTTCTCCGGCGACGAGCACGCCATCAAGTTCACCGAGGCCTGCCTGCGCGAGTACGCGCTCAACCCGGACCCCGCCTTCCTTGCCGGGCCCCTCGACCTGAGCGGCCGCTACGGTCGTAGTCGGCGCGAAGGAACGGGAACGAACGGTTGACCTTCATCCCGCTGCCAGCCCAGACCGATTCTGCACACCTCAGTGGAAGAAGATGCCGCCATCGATGATGAGCGTCTGGCCGGTGATCGAGTCCGCCCGGCAGAACATCACGGTCTGTTCGGCGATGTCCCCGGCGCTGCTCGCGCGCTTGAGGATGGCCCGCTGGCGAGCGCCCTCGGCCACCGCCGGAGGCAGCCGGAGCGCCATCCGTGTGTTCTCCACGAGCCCCGGCGCCACGCAGTTCACCGTGATCTCCGGGGCCAGCGCGACCGCCAGGCAGCGCGTCAGGTGGATCAGCGCCGCCTTGCTGGTGGCATAGGCGATCGAGCTGCCTCCTGGCGAAAGCCCCGCCACCGAGGCGATGTTCACGATCCGCCCGCCCCCCTGCTTCCGCATCTCCTTGCCCGCCGCTCGCGAGAGTGCGAACGGACCGCGCACGTTCGTGTCGTAGATGCGGTCCCAGATGTCGATCGTCAGATCGTCCAGCTGCGGGAACGGGATGCCGATGTTCCAGGCGGCATTGTTCACCAGGATGTCGAGCCGCCCGAACGCGGCGGCCGCCTCCGCCACCGCTGCCTCGCACTGGGCGGGGTCGCTCTGGTCGAGCTGGACCATGGCGGCGCGCCGCCCCGCTGTCTCCACCGCCGCGGCCGTCGTTTCGGCGCCTTCGCGGTTGCCGGTGTACCCGACGGCGATGTCGCAGCCTGCCGCGGCGAGCGACGTGCAGATGGCCGCGCCGATATCGCCCGAGCCGCCGGTGACAAACGCAGCCTTGTTCGCAATCTCCATGGGAGGGTCTCCGTTCAGGGGATGCGCCCGAGTCTACAGGCCCCGCGCCTCCGCATAGGCGCGCTCCACCAGCGCGGTCGCCTCCGGCAGCAGTCCCGGCGCGCAGGCAATGACGTAGCCGTCCTCGAAGGTGTGCCCGCCGAACCCGCCTGTCGCCGCGCCCGCTTCGCGCGCGATGATGCCGCCCGCGGCGATGTCCCACGGGTTCAGCCGGTACTCGAAGTAGCCGTCGAGCTGCCCTGAGGCCACGTGGCAGAGGTCCAGCGCGGCCGAACCGCCCCGGCGGATGTCCCGGATGTTGGGCAGCACCCGCGCGAGCATCGCCCCCTGCTCCGCCCTCCGCGACGGGTCGTATCCGAACCCGGTGGCCAGCAGCGCCGTCCCCAGGTCGACCTTCCCGCTGATCGCTATTGATGCCCCGTTCAGGCGGGCGCCCTTGCCCAGAGATGCCGTGAAGGTCTGGCCGTGGGCGACGTCGTGCACCACCCCGGCCACCACCTTCCCGTTGACTTCGATCCCGATCGATACGGCGAATGCCGGGATGCGGTAGACGAAGTTCGTCGTGCCATCCAGCGGGTCGAACACCCAGCGCACACCGGACGTGCCCGGCCGCGCCGCCCCCTCTTCCCCGAGCCACCCGTCGTCCGGCCGTGCCTCGCGGATGAGCCGTTCGATCAGCGACTGTGAACCCTGGTCCGCGTCCGTCACCATGTCCGTCCGCGTCGACTTCGTATCGACGCCAAACCCGGTGGTCGCGAACCGCGCGATGAGCTGGGCCGCCTGCGAGGCGATGTCGGTCGCGAGCGCGAGCAGCTCCTCCGGGGGCGGTGTGGGGCTCACCGCAGCTGCCGCCCGCCATCGATGACCACGATGCTGCCGGTCACGTAGCTCGCCGCGTCGCTCGCCAGCCAGACCGCCGCCCCGGCGATGTCCTCCGGCGTGGCCAGCCTCCCCATCGGGACGTCGGCGCGGAGGCTTTCGCCATGCCGGCTCGCGAACAGGTCGCCGGTGAAATCGGTCTCCACCCAGCCGGGTGCGATGGCGTTCACTCGCACGTTCCGGTCCGCCCACTCGAGCGCCATCACCTTCGTGAGCTGCTGGACGCCTGCCTTGGTTGCCGCGTACACGCCCAGCCGCGCCAGTGGGACGACCCCCGAGACGCTGCTCACGTTGATGATGCTGGCGGACGTCCCGGCGTCGAAGGCGCGCTTCGCGAACTCAACGCTGGCGAAATACGTCCCGCGCAGGTTCACATCGACGACGGAATCCCACTCTTCGACCGTCACGTGCTCGACCCGCTTGTAGTAGGGGCTGATGCCCGCGTTGTTCACCAGGATGTCGACCGGGCCGAGCTGCCATGCGCTTTCGACCATCGCCGCGATGGCGGCCGGGTCAGCGTTGTCGCACGTCCGCGCGATGCAGTTCGCCCCCAGCGAAGCGGCGGCCTCGTTCAGCGGCCGTTCGCCCCGGGCCGTGATGATGACGCGCGCGCCGGCATCGATGAGCCCCCGAGCGATGCCATAGCCGATCCCGCGCGACCCACCCGTCACGATGGCGGTCTTCCCTTCGAGTGAAAACGGATGCATGCGCCGATTGTCGCCGGTGCCCCGTCCACCGTCACGGGTTGTGCGCCGCAAGCAGTGGATGGCCTGCCCGGCGCCGCCGCCGGGCGGCAGTGCTCGTTGTCCGGGGCGTGGTCCTCTATACCGGCGAGCAGGTGCTGCCCGCAGGGGATCGAATCTGGCCGATGCCCGTCGACGCCCTCTGGCGCCGGGGAGCCACCCGCTAATTGCCCACTGAGTGGTCAACATTTCCCCACTCAATGGGCAAGTGACAGGGCATCTGCCCTCTGCTGCCGCAACCATGACTGCCCCGCTACAATCCAGCGTGTGACGCCCGGGCTGTCTACTATCGAATCCGATACTTGGCGAGCCCGCTACCGTGGGTGACCTGACGTTCGACCAGGGTGTCGTCTTCGCCGTCCTCGGCATCGCCCTCGTGCTCTTCATCCGCGGCCCGTTCCGCTACGACGCCGTCGCACTGCTTGCTCTGTTCGCCGTCACGGTTACTGGCGTCATCCCGGCGGGCGAGGCCTTCGCCGGTTTTGGCCACCCCGCTGTCATCACCGTTGCCGCCGTGCTGGTCATCAGCGCTGCGCTTCAGGAAGCGGGACTGGTTGACCTGCTTGCGAGCGGGCTCGCCCGGCTGGGTACCCGGATCGCCATCAATGTCTTCGTGCTTTCGGTCGTCGTCGCCGTCCTTTCGGCCTTCATGAACAACGTCGGGGCACTCGCCCTCATGATGCCGGTCGCCATCCGCATGGCCACGCGGGGCGGCTTTCCTCCGTCCGTGCTCCTCATGCCCCTTGCCTTTGCCTCGCTCCTTGGCGGCCTCACCACCCTCATCGGCACGCCGCCGAACATCATCATCGCCGGCTTCCGCGAATCAGAGACCGGCGACCCCTTCCGCATGTTCGACTTCGCCCCGGTCGGAGCCACCGTGGCCGTCGCCGGTCTCGCCTTCATCGGGCTCGCCGGCTGGCGTCTTGTGCCCAGGCGCGTTTCGACTGCATCAGAGAAGGACATCTTCGAGATAGACCGCTACCTCTCCGAAGTCACGGTCCCCTCCGGCAGCCGCGCCGATGGCGCCCTTATCCGCGATATCGAGAGCGTCGAGGAGTCCTACACCGTCATCGCCGGGATCCTCCGCGCCGGCCACCAGTTCGTTGCGCCACCGGCCTTCGAAGTCGTCCGGGCGGGAGATGTCCTCAGCATTGAAGCGGACCCCGACACCCTCCGCGAAATCATCCGGAAATTCGGCCTGGAGTTCACGGGTTCTGTCGGAGACGCCGGCATTTCCCCCGAACAACTCGGGCTGATGGACGCCGTCATCCTCCCGCGTTCTCCCCTTGTTGGCCGCACCCCACACGGGATCGCGCTCCGCACATCCTATGGCGTTAACCTGCTCGCCGTTGCCCGGACTGGCGCGCCGGCTGCCGGCCGCCTCAGCGGCATCCGCCTGGTGGCCGGCGACATCGTGCTCCTCCAGGCGCCCAGGAGCTCCTGGGCCGAAGTGCTGCGCGCGCTCGCCTGCGCACCTCTCCGCGGCGAACCGGAACTCCCCGAACAAACTGGCCGGCGCGTGCTCGTCGCATCCCTCATTTTTGGGACGGCCCTGGTGCTTACGGCGACCGGCCTCCTCGCAGCCCAGGTCTCCCTCAGCGCCGCCGCCCTCGGTATGGTCTTCGCCCGCGTCATCCGGCCGGTCGAGGTCTACGAATCGATCGATTGGCCCATCATCGTCCTCCTCGGTGCGATGCTCCCGGTGGGCACCGCCTTCGAAACGAGCGGGAGCGCCACCCGTGTTGCCGATGCCATCCTGAGCGTCTCCCGAGACCTGCCCGATGTGTACTCCGTGATCGTGCTCATGGTGGTCACCATGCTGCTCTCGAACGTCCTCAACAATGCCGCCGCGGCGGTGCTCATGGCGCCCATCGGCATTGGACTCGCGCACGAACTCGGCGTCTCCGCCGACCCGCTCCTCATGGCCGTCGCAATCGGCGCGTCCAGCCCCTTCCTCACGCCGATCGGCCACCAGTCGAACACCCTGGTCTTCGGCCCGGGCGGCTACCGTTTCGGCGACTACTGGCGCCTTGGCCTTCCCCTCCAGCTCATCGTCATTGCCGTTGCCGTCCCCATGCTCCTCATCGTCTGGCCGCTCTGAGCTCCCGTCACGCCTCTTCGGCCGCCGCCGGGATGATGAACACCGGCAGCTTCGCCGACCGGATTACCTTGTCCGTGACGCTCCCCAGGATCAGCCGCCGCGCGAGCCCCATCCCGCGCGTCGTGACGATAATCGCATCTGCTTGCTGGTCCTTCGCGACCTGCGCGATGGTCTCCGCGGGGGCGCCTTCCACCGCCTCTACCGTCTCACCCGGCCGTGCGTGCGTCTGAAGGTAGGTACGGGCCGCCTCTTCAAGTTGTGGTGTCAGCGCCTTCGGGCGGTAGTACAGGAAGTCCTCCCCCGTCACCTGCCTCGGCGCACTGAACGTCCGCAGCAACACCAGGCTCACACCTGCGCGCGCCGTCAGCTCCCGCGCGAACTCCAATCCGCGCTCGGCCTGCTCCGAACCGTCGAGGCAGACGACCGCCCGCCGGATGGCAACGGGCCCGTGTTCTGCTCGCGTCCCCCGCACCAGCAGCACTGGCTTCTCCGCGCCTCTCACCACCCGGTCGGCAATGGATCCGAGGATCGCCGCCCGGAAGCCTCCCCGCCCATGGCTCGCCAGCACGATCATGCGCGCCCGGTGCGCCTCCTCGAGGATCGCATCCGCGGGCGCCCCACCCAGCACACCCACCTGGATGCTGTTCTCGTCCAGGTGGCGGCGGGCCGCCAGCCGCCGCACATAGGTTGTGAAGACGCTCGTCGCCCGCGCCTTCTCCTCCGGGTTCGCCGCCGCCTCGCCGCTGAGCACGTGGACCACCCGCAGCGGGCAGCCAAACGCATCCGCCAGTACCTTCGCCGGCCGGAGTGCCCGTTCCGCATTCGACGACCCGTCGAGCGGAACGAGGATCGGTTCGGGTAGCGGTCCGCCTGGCGTCATTGCCACTCCTCCTCGTTCAGGTGGCGCAGTGTAGCGCTGATTGCTCCGGCTACGCCCGCTCGTTCTCTATCCCATTCTCTATGACGGTTTGATGGGCGACAGAAGCCCGGGAGAAGGAAACCACCTCATGAACGAGTTCGCCATCACCACCCGGCGTATCAAGTCCCGCGTCGTCGCTGAGACCCTCGACCCGGACGGCGAGGATCTGGGAGCGACCGCCGAGCGCCTTCGCAGTTGGGCCGTCACGCTCGGTATCGATCTCCCGGGTGATTGGTCCTGGGTGCCCCGTCCCGCCGGGGAGGCCGTGGCCGTCCGGCTCCACCTCGACGATTCCGCCCTTGGCCGAAGGATCCTCGTCCCGGAAATCACCATCTACCGGCTTCCGGCCGGCTGGGTGAAGTCCATCGAGTTCGACCCGCGCGAGTCCGATCCTCGCTTGCTCCTCGAACATCTCGAGAGGCACCTCGTCGAAGACGGCTTCGACGTCATTGGCCCCGCCGAAGTGGTCGCCTCATCGCGCGATGCCGAACGTCTCACGCTCCAGGTGTCCATCCGCCGCCGCCACCCGCGCCCGGTGTTGCACATCCCCTGAGCTCGCGGTGGCTGCATCCGCAACGGCCCCGGCTCACTCCCGCGGGAACGCCCAGGCTACCTCTCGCTCCGCCCCCCCGACGACCAGCCGGACTGCCCCGGTCTCGTAGTCCGGCTCGCGCTTCTTCGTCGCCTTCCGCTCGGCCAGGTAGCCGGTCAGCGCGGCCTGCGCCCCGTCGCCCACGAAGTGCACTTTGCCGCAGCAGCAGTGCTCGAACCCCGGCGCCCCATCGGCCCCGGGCCGGGCTGTCGGCACGCAGGGACACCCGCAGGTGTAGGTCACCCCTTCGCCTTCATCGGTCGCAATCACGCGGAACTCTGGAACTGGCATACCGTGCACCTCGTAGTGTTTGGCGGTAGCGTACCCGAGGGGCACGCCCCGCGCCCGGAGGACCCATGGGACCACGCTACGCCATCCGGCCCGCCCAGAAAGACGAACTCGACACCCTCTATGCCATCCACCGGTCTGCGCTGGAGAGCTACGTCAGCCAGACCTGGGGCTCGTGGGACGATGACTTCCAGCGCGACTTCTTCGCGGACCACTGGCCCGACCTCCGCCTCGCGATCGACGTTGATGGCGATCTCGCGGGTTTCCTCGACCTCGATGAATCCCCCGAGCGCATCCGTGTCGAAAACCTTGCGCTGGCGCCGGCCCAGCAGGGCCGCGGGATCGGCACCGCTATCCTGGTTGCGGTCCAGCAGCGTGCTGCCCTGAACAACCAGCCCGTCGACCTCCAGGTGCTCAAGGTGAACCCTGCCCGGCGCCTCTACGAACGCCTCGGGTTCCGCCAGACCGGCGAGACCAAAACCCATTACCAGATGGCCTGGGAGGGCACCCTATGACGCTCCAGCTGGCCCAACGGCCCCTCACCGCCTTCCTCGATGGCGAAGACAGCCCCGACATCCCCAACCCCATCCACTCGACCGCCGTCGCCGCGCAGTACGGCTTCCGCGCCGCCCTCGTTGGCGGCGTCACGGTCTATGGCTGGCTCACGCCCGTCATCCTCGAAGTCCTCGGTGAACGCTGGCTGACCGATGGCTGGGCCGATGTCCGCTTCCGCAAGCCCGTCTACCCCGGCGATGCCCTCACCGCCCGCTGCGAGGCCAGCGCCGATGGTGCCGTCCGCGTCGCGATGGTCAACGCGGAAGGCGTCGCCTGCATCGAGGGCGAGGCCGGCAGCGGTACCGCCGCCTGGGCCCCCGGCTTTCACAGCCCCACCCGCCGCACAGCCGAGGCCCGCCCGGCCGAACTTCCCCACCTCACGATGGAGACCGCGCCCGCCGGCAAAGACCTCCGCCCGATGCTCGTCCCCTGGAGCCTCGATGACGCCCGCGCCTGGGCACTGGAGAAGCAGCGCGATGGCCCCGAACGCTGGACCGCCGAATCCGCCCTCGTGCACCCCGGCTGGATAGCCGCCCGCATGACGCCCCTCCTCCACCACTCGTTCGACTACGGCCCTTCCATCCACACCCGCAGCCAGATCCAGCACCTCGCCCCGGCGCCGGCTGGCCAGGCGTTCACCGTGGCCGGCCACTTCATCCAGGCCTACGAAGAAAAGGGCCACCAGTACGCCGAGCTCGACGGCGTCCTCCTCGCGGAAGGTGGCAAGGAGCTCGCCCGCATGCGCCATACCACCATCTTCCGCATCCGCCCGCCCCGCGACGCCTGACCGCGCTCACCCGGTGCGCCGGTCCACGTGCTCCCGCGCGAAGATCGGCGCCAGCGGCCCCCGCGGCACGCTCACCAGCAGCGCCCCCGGGTCCACCGAGAACGTCATCGGGGTCGTGCCCACGTAGTCGCCGTCCAGCTGCACCGCCAGGCCGGCCGTCTCGATCGTGAGTTCGGGCGTCCGCAGGTGCACGATCCTCGGGTCCTCGCGCTTGCCCAGTACCACCTTTCGCACCAGCCGCAGCGTCTCCCCGAGCCCCTGCGGGCAGAAGGCGATGACATCCAGCTGGCCGTCGTCGATGACCGCGCCCGGCGTCAGGTGCACCCTGCCCCCGTAGAGCCGCGTGTTCCCGAGCACCATCCACGCGAGCTCGTCCTCGAACGACGCCCCCGGCGTCGTCCAGCGCGCGCGCCTCGGCCGCAGCCCGGGCGCCATCCAGGCAGCCTGCAGCATGTAGGCGATGTCGCCCTTCGCACGCTTCAGCCCGGGCTTCACGCGCGAGGTGATCTCCGCATCCCAGCCCACCCCGGCCATCAGCAGGAAACAGTGTTCGCCCGCCCGCCCAAGGTCCATGTGAACGCTCTGGCCGTCGAGATGCGCGTCGATCGCTGCCCGGATCCCCGTTGGGATGCCCGCCTCCCGCGCCCAGATGTTCACCGTGCCCGCGGGCACTGCCGCCAGGGCGGTCTCCGAACCGGCAAGGCCCAGGGCAGTGTCTCGCACCGACCCGTCGCCGCCAACCACGAACAGGATGTCATCGCCGCGCTCCGCCGCCTCGCGCGCCTTCACCGTCGCATCTGCTCCCGAAGATGGCAGCACCAGGCCCGCCGCGACGCCCTTCCGGGCGAGGTAGCGCGTGATCCGCGTGCCGTCGAAGTCTTTCGTGACGCCGCGAGCGGCGAGGTTCACCAGCACCGTCCCGCGGCGCAGACGTGTCATTGCGGGCCCCTTCGAGCCAAACGTACCATACCCCTACATTCTCCCCCGGAGTCCTCTTTGCTTCCCATCAAACGCGTCGACCACATCAGCATGGCCGCGCCGGGCTGGAAGGCGCAGGCTGAAAAGCTGGAACGCCTGCTCGGTTTCAAGTTCCTCCACTCGTGGGAGGCCGGCCCCAACTCCGATTTCGGCGGCTCCGTCTCCCAGGTCCGTGGCACCGAAATCGAGTTCGAGATCATTTCTCCCTCCGGACCGGACTCCTTCGTCCAGAAGTTCCTCGACCAGCAGGGCCCCGGCCTCCACCACATCACCGTCGAGGTCCACAGCATCCACGAAGCCGCTGCCGAACTCGAACGCCTCGGCATGAAACCGTTCGGCGGCATCGTCGATGACGGCCTCTGGCACCTCACCTACATCCACCCCAAGGACAGCGGCGGCATCCTCTGGCAGCTCTTCGAGCCCCATCGCTCCCCCGGCGAGTTCGACCGCAGCGCCGGCGGCGGCGCCGTCAACCTCCAGCGGGTCGACCACGTCTCCATGGCCGTCCCCGACCTCGAACGCCAGGTCGAGTGGCAACAGCGCGTCTTCGGCGGCGAAGTTGAGGGCTGCTGGACCGAGGAGTGGCTCGGCTACCACGGCGCCATCATGTCCATCCCCGGCAGCCTCCTCAAGTTCGAAATGATCCAGCCGGCGCGCCCCGATAGCTTCGTCCAGAAGTTCATCGACACCCGCCGCGCCGGCATGCACCACATCTGCTGCGAGGTCGCCTCGGTCGAAGAAGCCTGCGAGGGCCTCCGCGCCAACGGTATCGAGCCCTTCGGCGGCATCGTCGACGAAGGCTGGAAGAAGCACACCTTCCTCCACCCGAAAGACAGCGGCGGCGTCCTCTTCCAGCTCTTCGAGGAGCCAGCGACCGCAAAGTAGCCCCAATCCCTTGCATCACGGCGTAGAATCAGGCAAGCGTCGCGAGCGTGCTGGACGGTCCGGTCGCGCGAGAAAGTCCGGGTTCACGATGGCAATGCGCCCCACCAGGGTTGCAGCCGGTCCCGCTGGCTCGACGGATCGCCCAGGCCTCCCGGCGCGGGTCCGCGCGCGCGGCACCCGCTTCGTCGGCCGTGAGCCCGAACTCGCGGCCCTCGCCGAACGAATGCAGGCGGCGGAACGCGGCGAATCAAGCGTAGTCCTCTTGAGCGGCGAGCCCGGTATCGGCAAGTCCCGCCTCTTGCGGGAATTCTCTGCCCGGGCGCTCGCCGACGGCTGGCTCGTGCTCTCCGGACGGGCCTACGACACCGAGGGCATGCCCCCGTACCTGCCCTTCGTCGACGTCCTCCGCCAGTACGTCCACGCCTCTTCCGACGAGGAGCTCCAGCCGATCGTCTCCGCCGCGCCGGAAATCGCCATGCTCCTCCCCGAGATTGCCGGCCGCCTCGGCCCGGTCTCGCCGCGGCGTCTTGACCCGGAGTCCGAACGCTACGCCCTCTTCCAGGCCGTCTCAGAGTTCTTCCTCCATGCTGCCAATTCAACCGAGGCCCGCGGGCTGCTCATCTGCCTCGACGACCTCCACTGGGCCGATCGCTCCACCCTCCTGCTGTTCCAGCACCTCGCCCGGAATATGGTGGCCGCCCGCCTCTGCCTCGTTGGGACCTACCGCACCGTCGGTGTCGACGCCGGCCACTCCCTGTTCCCCATCCTCGCCGACCTCACGCGCGAGCGCCTCTACGAAGCTATCAGCCTCGCACCCCTCTCCCCGGAAGAGACGGCCACACTCGTAACCACGCTGGCCAGCCGGAAGACAGTTTCCCCGCCGCTCATCGAGTCGATCTACGACCGAACGAAGGGCAACCCGTTCTTCATCGAGGAGGTCGTCCGGCACCTCCAGGGCGAAGGCCGAGACCTCGATGACCCCGAGCTGGTCTCGGGCAAGTGGGGCATGCCCGAAGGCGTTCGCCAGGTCATCGGCAGCCGCATCGCCCGCCTCAGCCACGAAGACCGCCGGCTCCTCCAGGCCGCCGCTATCCTTGGCGACGAGTTCGGCCAGATGTTCCCGGTCATCGCCCGCATGCTCGATGTCGAGGTTTCGACCCTCGCAGAGACGGTTGAGGAAGCCGTGAGCGCGGGCATGCTCCGCGCGGACGGCCAGAGCTACCGGTTCGCCCACGCCCTCATCCGCGATGCCCTGCTGGACGAGCTGCCCCTCCCCCGGCGGCAGCGTCTTCATCTCAGCGCGGCTTGCGCCATGGAAGACGCGTATGCGCGGAACCTGGAGCCTCGCCTCTCGGCCATCGCCGTCCACTGCCGCCTCGCCGGCCCGTTCGCTGATGGCGAAAAGGCCATCGACTACTCGATACGGGCCGGCGAAGCGGCGCGGAAGGCATTTGCCTACGAAGAGGCCCAGGTCCACTGGGAAGCCGCTCTCGACCTCACCGGGCAACGTTCGTCAGGCGCGACATCGGCGGATGCGCCGGGACGCCGCGCGCGCCTCCTGGAACACCTCGGCGACCTGGTATTCGTCGCGGATTGGCACAACGGCGTTGACTACCTGGAGCAAGCGCTGAAAGCCTTTGCGGAGATGGGCCATATGGAGGATGTGGCTCGGTTGCACTCGAAGCTGGGCCGCAGCCTCTCCATGTTCGGGCAAACCATGGATATCGACCGTTCGCTGGAACACTATCGGGCTGCCGAGGCTGCCCTGAGTGAGGGCCAGGGCCAGCCTGCTCTGGGCTACGTCTACAGCGGCCTTGCCACCGCAGCTATGTTCTCGATTCGCACTGAGGATGGTCTGACCGCCTCGCGGCGAGCCATGGAGATCGCGGAACGGCTGGGCAACGAGGGGTTCTGGATGACCGTGGCCCCCGTTTATGGCTGGCACATGATCGCCAACGGAGAGCTGGGTGGTGGCGTGTCACTGATGAACCGGGCGTACCAAATAGCTGACGGGCTGAACCACACCTCAGCGTTTTTCGCCGCCTGGTCCCGCGACCCGATAGGGCTGATCCTTGGAGACCCGGGGGACTTCGAAGGGCATATGCGCAGGGAGCTGGCAAGCCCACGCCTGGCCCACGCGCCGCGTCAGCGGCAAGTTGCGCTCGCCGAGCTGGGCTCGGCCCTGGTTGCGTCGGGCCGGCTCGCCGAAGCCCGGCTCGTGCTCCCCGATGCCAACCCTGACTGGCCACTCGACGCCTTGATCGAATCAAAGGGGGACTGGGACCTCGCAGCGGCCCGGTTTGCGGATGAAGAAGAGAAGTTTCGACGAAGGGGCGACCGGTGGAACGAATGGCGTTGCTGCTGGTGGCGAGGCCAGGTCTACCGCGTTTCGGGCAGATATGAAGACGCCCATGAAGTTCTTGCCCGTGCCCTGGGATTCGTCGCCTCGGCGCGGCACGTGCCCCTGGAGGTAGCCACGCGGGTGGACCTCGCTCTCCTTTGCGTCGAGACCGGCCACGCGGAAGCCGCCGCGGGGCACGTTGCTCGCTGCCTCCAGCTCATCTCTAACGGCGAGGACTGGCGCGGCCTGGCTGGCCGCGTCGCACTGGCGGAGGCCACGGCCGCGGCGCCGGGTGCGCGCACCCGCGTGGATACCGGCGCTCTGGGGGAGGCCGAAGCGCACTTCCAGACCGCGATTGACTCCTTCCGCCGGTACTCTCTGCCCTGGGATGAGGCCGAGGCCCTCCATCTCTGGGGGCGCGCACTCCTCCGCGCAAGGAGGCGCGGGGCTGCTCTCGAGAAGCTGGACGCTGCCATCGACCTCTACCGCCGCCACGGCGCCGGTCGGCGATTCATCGATCGTGTCGAGGCCGACAAGAAGGGGGCCCTGGGTACCGCGTCCCGGCCGGACTCCCGCCCCGACGGCCTCACCGAGCGTGAGGTTGAAGTCCTCCGGCTTCTCGCCACAGGCCTGAGCAGCAAGGAAATCGGCGAGGCACTCGTCCTCAGCGTCCGCACCGTCGAACGGCACATCGCCAACCTCTACACCAAGACCGGCACCCACGGCCGCGCCCAGGCGACCGCCTACGCCCTCTCTCACGACCTCGGCCCGCTGACCCGCTAACACCCTCCCCAACCCAATCAGCCTCCCGGGACGCGCCATGGCTTCGCGCGCCCCCGGAAACCTGCGTAGTCCGTGCCATTCGCGACAACGCGCCACTTTCGCGACATGCAGAACTTACGCAATTCCACGGAAGCGGCGGCATCTGCGCGAGCCGAGGATGGGCTGCGCCGGCGGACTCGCCGGACGCCCGACCGCCCAGGGCCAGAGGCGCCCGGCGGGTCACCCGGCCAGCGCAGAAAGGAGATTCTGATGAACGCTCACGCCGTATCCACCCAGGTCCTGTCCGGCACCTTCAAGCACGGTGCCGGGCGCATCATCCTCCTCGCCGTCGGCTCCGCGGTCGTCGCCGCGGCGGTAGTGGCCGCCGTCGCTCTACGCCCGTCGCCGGGAGGCGACTCCTCCGCAGCCACCACCAACGCAGCGAACCTGGTAGCCGCGCAAGCCCAGCACGATGCGCTGATCGACGGCACGGCGGCCCAGTTCCCTGCTGGTTCGCTGTCCGGCAGCCCGGCCTCGCGCCATTCCGAACGCACCGTCCGCACCACCTACATCGTTGCCAGCGCCGAACAGGCGGCCGCCGTGAAAACCGGCATCGTCGATGCGAACACCATCCGGCTGGCAGTCGGCGAACCGCTCTTGCTCGACTCGGTGCTGGTCGTGAGTTCGGACGCCGAGGCGGCCGCCGCCCTGGATGCCATCGCTGACGGCAACCGCATCCTCGCAACGCTCGGCGAGCCCCAGGAAAACGTCGCGGACCTCCGCGGCAGCTGAGCGCCAACCGGCGGCCATCGACGGGCCGCAGCCACCGCTACGGCCACAATCGCCCGGGCCAGTCCCCCGCGGGAGGGACATCCCGCAAGGAGAAGGGAAATGCTTCGCAAATTACTGGTTGGCGCATTGTTCGCGCTCGTCCTCGGCCTCACAACCCTCGGGGTTGGCAGCAAGTCGGCCTCCGCAGGGGTCACCCTGAACGTCCGCGTGCCTGCCGTCCGTGCCACCGAGAACGCCTGCGAGCCCGGCATCTCCCCGATCGCCCTCAGCGGCACGTTCCACCACGTCTGGTACACGACCCCCCAGGGCACGCTCAAGATGAACATCCAGGGTCATCTGACTGGCACGGACGCGGATGGAACCGAGTACATCCTCAACACCCAACAGCACATGGAGCATGCGGCATGGCCCTCCATGACCCCCTACACCGATAGGGTCAGGATGAACCTGATCAGCAAGGGTGGCACCGTCAACGCGCTCATCGTGATGACGTTCAACGTGCCGGCTGGCGGGCCCGTGGTCCCGGAAACCTCGGCCACCGCCTGCGTCGGCTAACCGCCAACCGAAGCGGTAGGGCGCGGCGACACGGACCCCGCTGCCCCTGGCAGTTCACCACCGTCCGCCCCCGCGCCTCACCGTAGCTCACCCAACCCGCGGGAGGGACATCCCGCAAAGGAGATCCACATGGCAACCCAACCTCGCCCCTCGCTCCTGAAGCGATGGCTCCCCCTGCTCGCACTCGTCCTGCTCGCCGCCGCCCTCCCCCTGGGGACGGCGGCTGCCCAGGCCCCCGCTGCCAAATCACTCCTCAACGTGCCGTTCAAAGGTGTCGCCGCACCGGCCTCCACCTTCGACCTCGTCCAGAGCATCATCGACTTCAACCCGGGGGCGACCTCCCACGTTATCTCGGTCGGGGCGCCCCACTACCTCTCGGTCCTCTCCGGCGAACTGACCGTGACCATCGACGGTGAAGCCCAGGTGCTTGCCGCGGGGAAGGGTAGTGCCGTCCCGGCCGGAGCCAAGCTCACCCTCAGCAACGCGGGCACCTCCGCAACCGCCCGGTTGTTCGCCTCCACGCTCGTCGAAATCGGTGCCGTCACCGATGTCCATCTCCTCTCGGCCGCGGGAGTCAAGGTGTTCGCAACGGCGCGCCGGACCATGTCCAACGCCCCCGCCGTCGTTGATGTTATCCAGATGGCTGCAGCATACGATGTCGGATACCGGACCCCCAACCACGTCATGAACGAGTTCCACCTGATGGTTCACCTCGCCGGGACGACCGGTTACGTCTACCTCGATGGCGGCGCAGAGGCCTACGGGCCAGGTTCCCAGGCTGTCATGTACGAGGGCCGCCCGGGCTGGATGTCCAACCAGGGGCCGGTTCCGTCGTCCATGGCCTGGACCTGGGTGGGAACCCCTGGCAAGCCGCTGACCAAGGCGGCCCCTGCCACTACCGCGCCCGCCCCGCCCAACACCGGCAACGCCCCCGCACCCGCCGAACGCGGTACCACAGCGGCCATCCCCGCTGCCGGCCTCGCCCTCATGCTCCTCGGCGCCTCCGCGCTCGTGCTATCGGCCGCCAGGCGCTCCCCGCGGGACCGGTAGCCCACCTCCCGCACCACCACACCGGCGGCTTCGCCGAGCGGCAACGCCCGCACAACGTTCCGAAGGAGAATCACATGCGAGTCCTCAGTGTCCGGTTCAAGTCCACTCTGGCCTTGAAGGACCTCGAAGCCCCCTGGCGCGACGTGGCGCTCGAAATCGCCACCGTACCCGGCCTCCTCTCCAAGACCTGGATCCACGACGGCGACCACTTCGGCGGCATCTACACGTTCCGCGACCAGGCCAGCCTCGACGGCTATGCAGCTGGACCGATCGTGGCCGCCATCATGAGCAACCCCGCCTTCTCGGACTTCCGGCTCGAACAGTTCGATGTCCTGGAAGCGCTTTCGACGATCACCCGCGGGATCCCCGCTGCCACTGCCAGCCGCTGAAGTTGGATTCCCGCCCACACCCGGAGGCTCGCCGATTCAACTCGGCGAGCCTCCGCCGCTTCTTCTGGCAGCCCGCCCGCCGCGTTCGACAACCGCACCCCGCCCCCTGAAAATGGGCCCGGCGAGGAACAAGACAGCATGATGACCGGCGAACACGGCTACCTCACCATCCACGGGCTCCGCCACCACTACATCCGCTGGGGCGAGGTGTCGAACGACCCCGTCGTCTTCCTCCACGGGCTCATGAACAACGCCCGCTACTGGGAACCCATCGCCGAGCACTTCATCGACAAGTGGTCCGTCTACGCCCCCGACTTGCGCGGCCACGGCGAAAGCGAACACGCCCCGGGCGGCTACCTCGTCTGGGCCTTCGCCATGGACCTCCGCGGCTTCGTCCAGGAGATGGACTTCGAAGCCTTCGACCTCGTCGCCCACAGCATCGGCAGCCGCGTGGCCATGTCCTACGCCCGCGACCACAGCCATCGCCTCAAGCACCTCGTCCTCGCCGACATGGGCCCCCAGATGGCCGACCAGGGCGCCCGCGGCATCCGCCGCACCACGGGCGACGCCCAGAAAGCCCCGGGATTCGCCACCAGGGCCGAAGCGCTGGAGTACTATGCCGGCCTCTACCCGGGCCGCCCCGGTGAGTTTCTCGAACGCCAGATGGCCGCCTCGCTCATCCTCGACGAAGCCACAGGCAACCTCATCTTCCGTTTCGACCCCTCCATCCACCAGGCCACCGGCCGCGGCGCCATCGCCGAAATCCCCTACCTCTGGGAATCCCTCGAACACATCACCTGTCCCACCCTCGTGATCCGCGCCGAGAAGAGCAAGGTGCTCTCGCGCGAGATCGCCGGGCAGATGGTCGAACGCCTCCCCAACGCCCGCCTGGCCGAGATCCCCGATGCCGGCCACCAGGTCCCGCTCCACCAGCCCGAAGCCTTCAGCGCCGCCATCCGCGACTTCCTCCAGGAGTAACCTGCCCATCGGGGCAGCGGATCTACCCCCTGTCATAGGCGCGCATAGGCGCGCGCGTCAGCAAGCGCGGCGATGCCCCCACCCCGCGGCAGCCCACCACGCTCACCCCGGACTGGAACCGCGACCGGGAAGGGAGCGGATCGTCCACGAGCGATCAGGCGTCGCGGCAGCCACCGCTTCAGCGCCGCCATCCGCGACT
>PQAO01000011.1:0-1415 GCA_003104995.1 Dehalococcoidia bacterium | reverse complement strand
CCACGCTCACCCCGGACTGGAACCGCGACCCGGAAGGGAGCGGATCGTCCACGAGCGATCAGGCGTCGCGGCAGCCACCGCGCCCACCGCAAGAAATGCACCTCCCTATTGCTCCTTGCTCACCTCGATCACAATCACATCCTGGAACTCCAGCCCGTCCACCTGGATCACGTAACACCCCGGCGCCTCGAACCGGATGAACGTCACGTACAGCCGCGATCCCTCCGGGAGCCCCTCCGCCCACTCCGTCGCCTCCAGCCCCAACCGGAACTCCTCCGCCGGCGACGGCCCGTCTCCGAACCGAACCGGGTGCCCGCCGCTCGCAGAGATCCCCCGCACCAGCGCCTCTCCCGCTACCCCCGGCGCCACCAGGAACGCTGCCTTCTGCCCGCCAATCACGGCCCAATCGCCCGCGCGCGTCACGTAGCTCATCCGCCCCTCCCGGCCTGAAGCGATGTAGACGTGTTCACCGCCGGTCCAGTGATCGAGTCCTTCGCCCGCGAGCGATCCCGCACCCGCAGGGCATGCCCCGCCGGTGACATCGCGCGGAACCACCAGCGGCCGCCGAAGGAACTCCCAACGTGCGTACTCGGGGTCAATTGCCGTCGCGAGGGTGGCGCTTGCGTCCGGCGCCTGGGCCCCGTCCGTGCCGTCAGCGTCTCCCGATCGAACCAGCCACCCTCCCATAAGGAACGCCCCGCCGGCCACCAGCACCCCAGCGACGATCAGTAACACTTTCATACCCGTACTACACCGGCGTCCCGCTTGCGGTTCCCGTTCGCTCACTTGCCACTCGCCCCGTGCGATGGTTCGCTAACAGCGTGAGCAGCGAGCCAGCAACCACCACGCCGAAGGTCGAAGGGATCGCCGGCTACGTCACCCCCTACCCCTACCTCGACCGCCTGCAGGAGAAGATGGAAGAGCGGATCGAGCACCGCGTCCCCGCCGCTGGGCGCTTCTGCGGCTTCTGCTACGCCCGCCTCCGCAACGAGGATACCCGCTGCCCCTTCTGCGCCACCCCGACCAGCGAGCGCGCGACCGTCGGCGAAATCCCCCAGGACGTGCTGCGCGCCTACAAGCTGAGGCAATCGACCGAGGCGCGCTGGGTCCACACCGGTGCCTTCACCGGCATGATCATCGCCTCGCTGATCTTCGTCTGGATGGTCACCTGGGGGCCCGGCCTGCTCGGCCACCCCGCGTTCGCCTTCGCCGAACTCCTGCTCGGAGGCTACTTCCTCGCCCAGTTCTTCGGCCCGCTGCTCTTCGGCCAGGTCGGCTATCGCAAGGGAGCGCGCAAGCGAGACGAAGCGTGGGCGCGTTTCCTCGCTGAACGCGACGGAGCAGCGCCAACGGCATAGCCCGGCGCTGCGGGCGGCGCTTGCCCCCCGCAGCGTTCCCTGCTCGTCTGTCTCTAG
>PQAO01000010.1 GCA_003104995.1 Dehalococcoidia bacterium | reverse complement strand
AACGCTCCCCGGCGACGGCGACCACTCGATCTACGCCACGTACAGTGGCGACAGCACTTGGAGCCCCGCAAGTTCGCCGACGGTGGGTTTCGCGAGCAGCGTTTCTAACTGCAATCCATGACACTGGTTGGCGTGCCGATGGGTACATTACGATCCGATCGCCCCATCCTGGCCCTGCTCGCAGCCGAGATTGAACGCATGCGCGCGGCCGGAGTGCCTGTCGGCGAGGACGAGCTGCGCGGGCTCTACATCCCTGACGCGGAGGCGGACCGCCTGCTGGGCGAAGAGACTGAGGACACGGCGGAGGAGCGGGTCGCCGCTTTGTCGGCCGCCTGCGGCCTCTCGGGGCTCGAGGAGGGGATCGTCCGGCTCTGCCTGGCAGCCGAAACCCGTCCCGGCATCGAACGGCTGATCGCCTACGCCCAGGACGACGTTTCCCGGCGGAGACCGCGGGTCGAACTGGCGCTCCGCTTGCTCGCGGACGACCCGCTCGCGGCGCTTGGCGCTTTCGACGAGCAGATGCCCCTGCGCCGCCACCGGCTGGTGGAACTCCTCGACGACCCTGGCCAGCCGGCGACTCCGCTGCCATCGAAGACGCTTGTGCTCGACGACCGGGTGCTGCGCTTCCTCCTTGGCGGCGACGGCATCGATGCGGCCATCGCCGCCTGGACGCGCCTGCACCCCGCGCCCGGGCCGCTCCACGCAGCCACACCGGAGGTCGACCTGGTGGCGCGTCACCCGGCAACCGTGCTCACGCCGCCGGTCGTGGCCCTCTGGGGACCGGACCCGGGGCGGATCCGCGACACGGCCCTGTACATCGCCTCTGCGAGCAGCCTGGGGTGCCTGGTCGAGTTCGACGCGACACGGGCGCGGGAGGGGACGGCCGGGGCCGACGACGCGCTTGCGCGCGCCGGGAGGGAGGCGGCGCTTCAGCACGGCGCCCTGCTGGTCACCGGGGTCGATGCGCTGGAAGCCGCGGCGCGGGACCAGCTCATCGCGGCGGCGGAGCGGTCGGCAGCGCCATTGACGCTGCTCGCGAGCGAAGCCGAAGCGGCTTTCCCGGGCCCACTGCTCCATGTGCCGGGACTTGACTACGAGTCACGCCTGGAACTCTGGAACGAGTCGCTTTCGGACATGGAAAGCGATGCCGGGGCGGACGAAATCGCAGCCCTGGCCGGGAAGTTCCGGCTCGGCAAGGACGCGATTACCGCGGCGGTGCGGACAGCCCACGGCCGGGCAGTGGCGCGCGACCCCGGCCGGCCGTCGATCGGCCGTCAGGACCTGTACGCCGGCGCGAGGGCACAGTCGGCGCCCATCCTGGGCACGCTCGCCTCGAAGATCGCTCCACATTATGTCTGGGACGACATCGTGCTCGAGAACGACCCGCTGGAACAGCTCCGCGAGTTCTGCGGGATGATCGAACACCGCCACCTGGTGTACGACACGTGGGGGTTCGACCGGAAGCTGGCGATGGGAAAGGGCGTCATCGCCCTCTTCGCCGGACAGTCGGGCACTGGCAAGACGATGGCTGCCGACGTGATTGCGGGTCAGCTCGGCCTGGAGCTTTACAAGATCGACCTCTCGGGCGTGGTCAGCAAATACATCGGCGAGACCGAGAAGAACATCGGGGCGATCTTCCGGGACGCCGAGTCCTCAAACGCGATCCTGTTCTTCGACGAGGCGGACGCATTGTTCGGGAAGCGATCCGAAGTGCGGGACGCCCACGACCGTTACGCGAACATTGAGACGGCCTACCTCCTCCAGCGGATGGAGGAGTACTCGGGCGCCGTGATCCTTTCGACGAACCTGAAGATGAACCTCGACGAGGCCTTCCTGCGCCGCATGCACTTTGTGATCGACTTCCCGATGCCGGAAGAGCCGTACCGGCTGCGGATCTGGAAGTCGACGATACCGCCGGAACTGCCGCTGGATCCCGGGATCGACCTCGGGTTCCTGGCCCGGCAATTCAAAATCAGCGGCGGCAACATCCGGAACATCGTGCTGGCAGCGGCGTTCCTGGCGGCCGAAGATGGCGGGCCGATGGGAATGCGTCACCTCATTCGAGCCACGCGGCGCGAGTTCCAGAAGCTCGGCCGGATGGTGACCGAGGCCGAATTCGGTGACCACATCGCCTATCTTCGTTAGCTTCCCACACCGTTTCCTGCTGGCAGGCGGGACAATAGCGGCTATCATGTGCGCCGGGAGGTCCGCAGAGCATGTCTGACTATCAGCCCGCCGACGCAGAACGCGCGCTCCACCGGCAGCATTCCGAAGCCGCCGCAGCCGCACCCCGGAAGGAACCAGCGCATCACGCGCACCCGCTCGTCGCCCTGCAGGCACGCGCTGGCAACCAGGCTGTCGCGCGAATGGTGCAGCGTGCGGCTGAAGAGGAAGAACTGCAGATGAAGCACGACCCTTCCATCCAGCGCGAGGGCGAGGAGGAAGAGGAGCTGCAGATGAAGCACGACCCTTCCATCCAGCGCGAGGGCGAGGAGGAAGAGGAGCTCCAGATGAAGCACGACCCCTCCATCCAGCGCGAGGGTGAGGAAGAGGAACTGCAGATGAAGCACGACTCCTCCATCCAGCGCGAGGGTGAGGAGGAAGAGGAGCTCCAGATGAAGCACGACGCGACCCCGCGGGTAGGCCTCGAAGGAGGTCCCGTCGGACAGGACATCGCGTCGCAGATCGACTCGCAGCGGGGTAGCGGCGCGGGCCTCGCCTCCGGGTTCCGCTCCCAGATGGAGGGCGCATTCGGCGCGGATTTCGGGGATGTTCGCATCCACCAGGGCGCGCAGGCCGATACCTTGAACCGGCAGCTGACGGCGAAGGCCTTCACCACGGGCAACGACATCTTCCTTCGCTCGGACGCATCCACCGGCGACAGCCACCTGATGGCGCACGAATTGACCCACGTCGTCCAGCAGCGCTCGGGTGGCGCGCCATCCGGAGGGGGGATGACCGCTGGCCCGGCCAACGACCCGCAGGAGCACGAGGCCGACCGGGTGGCGTCGGAAGTGCTTTCCGGCGGCGTGCAGCGTGAACTGGAACAGGAAGCCCGGGCCTAGGCCGCCCAGGGACGTGTAACCGTGCTCAACGACGTCGACGAAACGCTGAAGCAGTACCTGATTGCCGACGTACCGATCGAACGCGGCGAAGTTGACGTGTCCTTCGAGCGTCCGACGCGGGAGTGGTCCGGGCGGCTCTCCAAGCCGACCCTCAGCCTCTTCATGTTCGACATCCGCGAGCGGTCCGGTTTCCGGGACGAGACCGCAGCGAAGCAACGGACGGCGCAGGGGCTCATCGCCCAGCAGCTGCCGCCCCGCCGGGTGGACCTGAGCTATATGGTCACGGCCTGGGCCCGGGAGCCCGAGGACGAGCACCGGATCCTGGGTCGGGTGCTGGGCTCGCTTTACCGGGCAACAGAGATCCCACCGCGCCACTTCCAGGGGGAACTTCGCGACTCGGAGTACCCGCTGCTCGGACGCGTCGCGCCACCTGACCACATCATCAAGCCGGCTGACCTCTGGGGCGTGATGGATAACGAACTGCGGACTTCCCTGACCTGGGTGGTGACGGCACCACTGCAGGTTTTTGCTCCGGTCGAAGGCCCGCTGGTGCGCACGGTGGAGCTCGGTTTCGGCGAGACGGGCGAGGAATCACGGGAGCGGTGGATCCAGGTCGCCGGCCTGGTCCATCGGAAGGGCGATCCGCTGGCAGTCATGGCAGGAGTCCGCGTCTCGGTGGTTGGCACGGCCCACACGGCGGTGACCGGGACGGATGGGAAGTTCACGTTCGCCGGAGTGCTCGCGGGTGAGCACACATTGGCCATCGTGACTGCCGAGGGAGAGGAACGGACACAGAGCGTGTTCGTGCCCTCGGCTTCGTACGACATCGAACTGTAGCCCTTTGCACAGTTTTGGTGCTTGACCCGGCGATTATCTTGCTAAATGGTTGCACAGGCGGTGGTGGTTGCTGCTAATATTGCCGCGCCCACGGGCACCCGCCCGTCAATCCGCACCTGAGGAGCCATGATGGCTACGTCGTACCTAACGCCCGGCGTCTACGTCGAAGAAGTGGACCGGGGGACAAAGCCCATCGAAGGCGTCGGCACGGCCGTAGCCGCCTTCCTGGGAATAGCCGAGAAGGGGCCGGTCGGTAAGGCGACCATGATTGCCAACTGGACGCAATTCGTTGACGTGTTCGGGGGATTCATCCCCGGCGCGTACCTGGCGCACGCGGTCTTCGGCTACTTCAACAACGGCGGCGGCCTCTGCTACGTGGTCCGCATCGGGGGAGAAGATACCGCGGGCGTTGCGGCGCCGCAGCCGATCGCCGAAATCAGTGCGAAAGGCGCTCAGGGGTCTGCCACCATCCGGGCCCTCCCCAAGCCGGACGTCAACACCGACGGGCTTACCGTCGAAGTGACGGCCGGCGACGACGACAGCTTCACGATCTCGGTGAAGGGCTTCGGCGGAGTCGAGGAGAAGTTCGAAGGCCTGACGCTTGGCAAAGGCGCCAAGAACGCCTTCGACGTGGTGAACAAGCAATCCACGCTGGTCCAGCTCGAAGAAGTGAAGGTGGCCGGCCTGAGCCTGGCGGACCGGGCACCGGCCCCGGGGACCTACCCCCTGGCGCTGCCCTCGGCGACGACCACGGCGGTGGTGCCGGTGACCCCGTCCCAGTACCAGGGCGACGTGACTGAGCGCAGCGGCATCGATGGCCTGGAGGCCGTCGAGGAAATCACCATGGTGCTCGCGCCCGACATCATGGCCGCGTACCAGGCCGGCGTGCTCGATATGGACGGCGTGAAAGCCGTACAGCTCGCGATGATCGCGCACTGCGAGCGCATGGGCGATCGGGTAGCCATCATCGACACGCCACCCGACCTGAACGCGCAGCAAGTGAAGGAATGGCGGATGAACACCGCCGGATACGATTCGAAATACGCCGCCATGTACTACCCATGGGTGACGGTTGCCGACGCGACACCGAATGCAAAGAGCACGACGATCACGCTCCCACCGTCGGGGCATATCGCCGGGATCTGGGCGCGGAATGACAACGAACGGGGGGTGCACAAGGCGCCGGCGAACGAAGTCATCCGTGGCGTGATTTCCCTGCCGATCAACCTGACGGGTGCTGAGCAGAGCGTGCTCAACCCGAACGGCGTGAACTGCCTGCGCGTGTTCGCCGGGCGCGGCATCCGCGTCTGGGGCGCACGCACGCTCTCGAGCGACCCATCGTGGCGCTATCTGAACGTCCGCCGGTTGTTCAACTTCGTGGAGAAGTCGATCGAAGGCGGCACCCAGTGGGCCGTGTTCGAGCCGAACGATGCGATGCTGTGGGCGAAGATGCGCCGCGACATCGGCGCATTCCTGAGGGTTGTGTGGCGCTCGGGTGCGCTCTTTGGCGCCACGCCCGAACAGGCGTTCTTCGTCAAGTGCGACGCCGAGAACAATCCCCAGGAGACGCGCGACCTTGGTCAGCTGATCGTCGATATCGGCATTGCCCCGGTGAAGCCGGCTGAATTCGTCATCTTCCGCATCAGCCAGTACGCGCCCGAGGCCTAGCCGCCACAGCATTCGATTGATACGAAAGGAAAAGACGCGCCATGCCCGCTCGCGAATCAGATCCGCTAACAGGTTTTATGTTCTCCCTCGATGCCGGGGGAAAGGTCCAGGGATTCTTCACGGAGATCTCCGGTCTCGGTTCCGAGACCGAAGTGGTTGAACACAAGGTCGTTGACCCTTCGGGCCGGGACCTGGTCCAGAAGATCCCCGGGCGCTTGAAGTTCACCGACGTCACCCTCAAGCGCGGCGTCACCAAGACCGTCGACATGTGGGATTGGCGCAAGAAGGTTGAGGATGGTGACATTGTCGGTGCCCGGACGAACGCCAGCATCACCATGTTCGACCAGAGCCTTACGCCCGTGGCCAGCTGGGAACTCATCAACGTCTGGCCATCGAAGATCAGTGGGCCCCAGATGCAGTCGGACTCGACGGCGTACGGCATCGAAGAGATGACGCTGGTGTTCGAGGACATGAAGCGGGTCAAGATGTAGGTTCGGGGGCTCCCACGGCCTCTGGAAACATATTCTGAGGCAGGGGTCGATGCGGCTCCTGCCTCTTCCAGTCTCGATGGCGTAGGTAATGAACGCACTGCAAACCGAGTTTGAGTTCACGCTTCCCCAGGGGTATGTGGACTCGGGGGGCACGCTCCACCGCGAGGGGCGGATGCGTCTCGCCACCGCCATGGACGAAATCGCCCCGCTGCGAGACCCGCGCGTGCGGGAAAACCAGGCCTACCTGGTCATCATCCTGCTCTCACGGGTTATCACCAGGCTCGGTTCGCTGCCGCAGATCACGCCCCACGAAATCGAGAACCTGTTCACGGGTGACCTGGCGTTCCTGCAGCGGCTGTACCGGCAAATTAACGAGCAAGGGACGACGCTGGTACCGGTGGTCTGCCCGGAATGCTCAACCCCCATCGATGTGGACATTTCACGCCTGGGGGGATAGTTGGCTACCCCCTCGAACGGCTCAACGAGGAGGTAGCCTATCTCGCCTACCACTTCCATTGGCCGCCAGGAACTCTGATGGAATTGGAACACCGGGACAGGCGGCTCTGGGTGGACCAGGTGGCCGACATTAACAGGAGACTGGCCGATGCGGCCCAGGAGGCGCACTGATGGTTGAGCTTGGATCGACCACCGACCCCTGGATCGGCTTCCACTTCACGGTCGAAATCGAAGGCGTGCAGGAAGCGAAGTTCACGGACTGCTCCGGGCTCGAAGCGAAAGTTGATGTCTTCGAATACCAGGAAGGTGGAGTGAACGACTTCATCCACAAGCTGCCCGGGCGGCGCAGCTTCTCGAACGTGACGCTCAAGCGCGGGGTGACTTCCTCGACGCACCTCTGGCAGTGGCTGCACCGCCTGGCCACGAAGTCTGCCAAGAGCAGCGAGAAGAAAAACATCTCGATCGTGCTGTATGACAAGAAGGGCACCGAGGTCTTCCGTTGGAATCTCATCAACGCCTATCCGGTGAAGTGGACCGGCCCGACGATGCAGACCGGACAGTCGGCCGTACTGGTCGAAACCCTCGAACTGGCGTTCCAGGAGTTCACGATTGTCCAGGGATAGCAGGTAGCGATGCAGGACGATGCGGTGCCCCCCGCGAGTTCGGTCGAGATCCCGGAAGAGGACCTCTCGAGCGCCATCTTCGCGCGCGCGAAGGGCTACGGCGAAGGCATCCTCGGGGCGAACGCCGGGGTTAACGACACCCTGGTGGGTGGAAGGAGACCAGGCGCCGGCAGCGCGGCCCTGGCACGCCAATCCGACTCCTTCGCTGGCTCGCTTCAGAGCTTGCTGACGTATCGCGAGGCCGGGCCAGCGGGGGGAGCGCAGACGCCCACGGCACGAGCCGCCAGCGCGCCGCCGCTCCAGCCAGCCGCCGGTGAGGTCCGGGAAGTCGAGCCTGAACCTGCTCCGGAGCCACCGCCGGAGACCGCCACGGACGACGGGCCGGGCTCGTGGGTCCGCCGCCTGGAGTCGGCCTGGGACATCCTCCAGGCGCAGACCCTGGAGCGCGACACGGCGCCGGACCTCGAATCGATCGGGATGCCAGTAGAACCTGCCGCGGAACCACCTCCCCAGCGAGGCACCGGCCGGCGCACGCGGATCCAGGAGGCGCCGGGGCCGGTTTCCATCCCTGCCGGGCGGCCCGCGGCGGCAACCGGGAGCCCCGGCGAACCACCCGCAGGCTCCGCGCCGCCAACCGGCGGACCATCGAACCCGGGCACGGCACCCACGCCGATCCAGCGCACCCCCGCTCCCGAAGGCAGTCCGCCACCCGCCGCACCCCACTCGCCGGCCCAGCCCGCCCCCATCCAGCGGAGGAGCGAACCCGTCCGGCAAACAGGGGCAGTGGACGGGAGCCCGCCTGCGGAGGCCGGGCGGCCTGCACCGCGCGGCCGCACCCGGAGTGAGCCCGTGAGCCCACAGGCAAGCCCACCCCCGGGCGGAGGAGCCGCGCTGACTCCGGACGCGCAGGCCAGCCCCCCGACCGCGCCGCTCCCCGTCGTGGAGGCGCCGCAGTCGACTGGCTCCCGGCCCACGCCCCAGGCACCGGTGCCGGGCACGCCGGAACCCACCGTGGGCCGGAGGACCGCCGACCCGGTATCCCCTTCCCCAACGCCTGGTAGTCCTTCGGCTGCAATGCCGCCGACCCAGCGCGGCGCCGCGCCATCGACAAGTCCGGCGAGCCCCGGCGCTAGGGCGGCACCGGAGCCAGCGGGAGGCCAGGGCCAGGCCGCTTCCCCGCCATCCGGCGACCGTATGGGTGGCGCCACCAAGGCGACGACTCCTCCCGCCCAGACAGGGGTCGGGGTCCAGCGTCAGACCGAGCCACCTTTGCCGCCATCCCCGGGACCCGCCGCGAGCGGCTCGACCGATGATCGCCCCCGGGTTGACGCGCCATCGAGCGCACCTCCAGGCCGACCCGTCACCAGCGAGGTCGCTCGCTCGGCGCCAAACGTGGTGCCGGATGCGCCAGGCACGCCTCCATCCCCGGGCCAACCCGGCGAACCGGGGCGGTCCGGGCCAACAGCGCCGCCTCCAGCGACTCCCGCATCTTCTCGGGCTCCCGAAGCGGCCGGCGCGCCTCCTGCTCCCGTCACGGCCCACCGTCGAGTTGCTCCATCCGGAGCTCCCTCCGAGCCAACAGGCGCCGCAGGCCAACCCGGCGGGGTGCTACGTCGCAGGGTTGAACCCGGGCCCACGGGCAGTGCCACATCTCCGCCCGCGCCTTCCCCGCGCGAGCCCCGCGTGGAACGGCACATCGTCGAACCACGCACGGGTGAATCGACGAGCGCGGCGGCGCCGGCTTCTCCCAAGCAGGTAAGTCCCGCGTTGGAGCCGCTTGCCGACGACGGTGCCCCGGAGCCGCCGGGTTGGCCTTTGCCAGGCCCGGCCCCGGATGCAGCGGCCGCTGTCCAGCCGCCCCCCGGCCCGGTGAGCGAAGAAGCAGCCCCGGCGACCCCGCCCGTCACGATCGACAGCCCACCCTCCATGGCCGCGGAGACGGCGCCTGCTCAACGGGCAGTCGAAGGGCCCTCGCCACCAGCCGCCGCCGAAGAGCAGCGTCCTCGCGCGGAACCGCGGGGAGCTGTGACCCCTGCCGGGGGCCCGGCGGCTGGTCCAGACGCCCGAAGGGTGGGGGGAGCGGCGCCCCCAGCGGCAACGCCGCTCCCCACGGAAGCCGCGCCACCGGGCCCGGTACGAGCGCGGCAGCAACCGCGGGTACAACGGCACGCGGAGACAACACCGCCCACAGCGGAAGGAACGCAACCCCAACCGCCGGAGGCCACCACCCCGCAAGGGCCGCCAGGGCCGGCGGTCCCGGCGGGCCCCGTTTCGGCCGGGACAACCCCGTATGAGTTGTCTGCTACGCGGCCGGCGGGGACACCCGCTGCCTCACCGCAGCCGGATGAAATCGAGCACGCAGGGCCGGCGCTGGCATCGCCCGGAATTACCCCTGAGAGTTCCCTCAGGGAAAGCGTGCCCGTCCCTCCTGCGTCGTCGCCGGCCGGAGCAGTGCCGCTTCAGCGGCGCGGGGGACTCCAGGGCGGTTTACCCTCCCCGGTCGCCGAGTCCGCCGCACAGGGGGACGACGCGGCCTCAGCAGCGGCCGCCTCACCTGAGCTGCGTGCACCGTCACCTCCAGAGCTCCCCCCGGCCACGGACCTCCCGGACATGGGCGACCAACGCACTGTCGCGCGGGACACATCAGGCGAGACCACGCCGGCCCCGATGCCGCTGTCGCCCCCGATCCGCCGCACCGCCGCACCGGAGACCAGTCCGGCGGCAGCCGTCCGCGACGGGTCAGCACCGTCTGCGTCCCGGATCACCGACCCCGGCAGCCCCCCGGCAGGCCGGATTCCAGCCGGGCCAGAAGTGCCCGACAACGCCCCCGACGCGGCAACCGCGCACCAAGGATCGCGCCTGACGCCCACCGCCGCCGCGCCTCGCCCTGGCGAACCGGCCCCCCTCCCAGCTGCGCCGCGGACCGAGGTCGCGCCTGGCGCCGGCGGGCCGGTGCCAGGCGAGTTCCCGTTCCCGCTTGCCCAGCGGCGGATGGCACGGGCTGAGGCAGCTGCCGCCACATCGCCGGCGGATACGGCCCCCTCCGCTTCCCCTCGGCCGCTGGCCGTGAGCGCGCCGATCTTGCAGCGGATGCCAGCCAGGGAGGTCCACCCGCGCCCGCCCGGCCCGGTGGGTTCGCCGGCAGCGCCAGAATCTGCGCCCGGGCCCGAAAGGCGCGTCGCGGGGCAAACACCCGCGATGGCTGCGCCCGAGGCTGCGTCTCCGGTCGCGCCGGCCACGGGCCAGGAGACGACACCCGCGGTGCAGCGCACGCCGGTGCAGCCTCGACGGGCCGTGCCCACCACAGCTGCGCCCACACCGGCGAGCGGTACGCGCCCACGGGTAGAGGCGCCTGCACCCGCGCCAGACCCGCAACCGATCGTCTCACGCCCAGCCATGTCCCTCCCCGTGCAAACGGCCCCTCCGGCTCCCGCCGGGCGCGGGGGACCGGCCCAGGCCGGGGCTGGACCCCGCCCGGTGTCGGTCCAGCGCGTCGCCGCCATACCGCCATCGACTATCGGACCTCCGGCGCCCGCCCCGTCACGGGCGCCGGGCACGGTCGCCTCACCAGAGAGCCCACAGGCGGCGCTGCAGCGACAGGTGTCACCCGCGCCGTCGCTCCCACGGGTAGCAGACATGCCTCTACCGCCCGTGCAGCGGGCGAACGTCCAACGCGAAACGCACGAAGCGTCCGGAACGATCACCAGCGTGGAAGCACCGGCTGAAACACCCGGGGAGGCGATGGACATCGACCGGATCGCCGACCGGGTGTGGAAGAAGATCAAACGCGACCTGCGGGTCGAACGGGAGCGCGAACGTGGAATGCCGTAAGAGCCGCCATGTCTGGTATAAGGAAAGCTGCATATGACGCTGGTGAAGGCAACCATCCGCAACCTGGACACGAACAAGGCCGTTTCGTGCCTCTTTAACCCCACGGAGTACGCCTTCTCGAAGGAGGTGGGCTGGGCCGAGGCTCCGGATCGCGGGTCGAACATTCCGACGCTGGAGTTCGTCGGCGGGAAGCCGGCGGCGCTTACGCTGAGCCTCTTCTTCGATACGAACGACAGCGGCGAGGACGTCCGAGCGAAGTACACGAACGACCTGTGGGACCTCGCACTGGTGAACGACGCGAAGCTCGACTCAAAGACCAGCAAAGGGCGCCCGCCGCGGTGCATGTTCGAGTGGGGGAACGCATGGTCGTTCGAGGCCGTGGTAACGAGCCTGACGCAGCGGTTCACGCTGTTCCTGGAGGATGGCACGCCCACCCGCGCCACAGTCGACATCACGCTGAAGCAGGTGCACGACCCCGGGCGGTTCCCGGCCCAGAACCCGACATCTGGAGGGGTTGCGGGGCACCGGACGCGGGTGGTGCAGCAGCGCGAGACGCTCGACCTGATCGCGGCAGAGGAGTATGGAGAATCGCGGCACTGGCGCCACATCGCCGAGGCAAACGGGATTGCCAACCCGCTGCGGCTCCGCCCGGGGATGCGGCTGACGCTCCCCCCGCTCGATGAGCCCGCCCGGTGAGCAGCCCGGAACGGCCGGACCTTGTCCTTTTCCGCGTGAAGCTGCAGGGTTCCGATGCGCCGCAGGAACTGTTCAACGTGCTGGCCGAGCTTCAGGTGGACCAGAGCCTCCATATGCCGGCCATGTTCACCTTGCGAATTGTGGAACATTTCAACGTCTCGCCGTCGTGGGCGTGGGCCGACGATGCCCGCTTCTCGGTCGGGAAGGCAGTCACGATCCTGGTGAAACAAGGCACAACCGAAGTTCAGCTGGTCGACGGGGAGATCACCTCGCTCGAGCTGGACATCGAGAGGGTGGCAGCTCCCATCCTGGTGGTCCGGGGATACGACAAGTCGCATCGCCTCCACCGTGGCACGAAGACCCGCGCTTTCCTGAACCAGACCGACTCACAGATCGCACAAAGCGTGGCCGGCGAATGCGGGCTTTCGATCCAGGCGACATCGACCTCGGTGCAGCACGAGCACGTTTTCCAGGCCAACACCACGGACTGGGACTTCCTCCGAGACCGGGCGCACCGGAACGGCCTGGTCCTGCGATTCGATGACGGCAAGTTGAAGTTCGAGAAGCCGGAGGCTATCTCCGCGGGTACAGTGACGCTCAAGCTGGGGACCTCGCTCCTGGAGTTCCACCCGCGCCATGCGGCAACGCCACAGGTCAACTCCGTCGAAGTGCGGGGCTGGGACCCGGTAGGGAAGCGGCCAACGGTGGCGACCGTGACCAATCCGTCGTGGTCTCCGACTGCGACCGGCCTCCCGAATGGGCGTTCCGCCGGGCAATCGGGGTTCTCCTCGGCGGCAAAGCTCGTGGTGACTGAACAGGCCGTCGCGAATGCCGGCCTGGCCCAGGCGCTGGCCGGCGCCGCCCTGAATGCCGTCTCGTCGGTTGACCTGAGCGGCGACGGCGCCTGCGTCGGCGATGCGAACGTGAAACCAGGCTGCAAGCTCACCATCCAGGGCCTTGGTACCCGTTTCAGCGGGACCTACTACGTAACGAGCGCGCGCCACACCTATACGCCTGAGGATGGGTACATCACGGAGTTTAGCGTCGGCGGCATGAGCTCGGGAACGCTTTCCGCGCTGCTCCTCTCTGACCCGCGAACGAACGGCAGGCAGGCTACTGCCGCCTCGCCCTGGCACCTCGCCGTGGCGATCGTGACAAACAACAACGACAAGGACGGCGGGGGCCGCGTGAAGGTGAAGTTCCCGTGGCTTTCCGAGGATCTCGAGAGCGCATGGGCGCCCCTGGTCTCGCCGATGGCCGGCCCCGATCGCGGCCTGATCATCCTCCCGGAAGTCAACGACGAGGTGGTCGTCGGGTTCCTCGACGGTGACTTCAACTCGCCGTATGTGCTGGGATCGACGTGGAACGGGAAGGATAAGATGCCGCTTCAAACGGCCAAGCTCGTTGAGAACGGCAAGGTGGTCCGGCGCCAGTTCAAGACCACGGCCGGCCATGTCCTCACGTTCGACGACTCAAGCAGCAGCGCCAAGATCGAGCTCATCGACAAGTCCGGCGGAAACAAGATCGTCATCGACACGCAATCCAAGAAGATCGAGATCGCGTCGAGCGGCGATATCAACATCACGGCGACCGGCAAGATCAATGTCGATGCCAAGAGCGAGGCGAAGGTGACGGCGCCGAACATCTCGGTGCAGGCACAGGCAAAGCTCGAATTGAAGGCTGCCCAGATTTCTATTGCAGGCAACGCCCAGGTGAAAATCAGCGCTCCCATGGTGCAAATCAATTGAGTACGAACGACGACATCCTTATCGGGCGCGGCTGGCGTTTTCCTGTCGGGGTGGATGCGACGGGCGGTATCGGCATCTCGTCGCACCACCAGGAGATCGAGGAGGCCATCGCAATCATCATCGGCACGAGCCCCGGTGAGCGGGTCATGCGCCCGAATTTCGGGTGCAGGATCCACGAACTCGTGTTCGCGCCCAACAGCCCCGAGACCGTGGGCCTTGCCCGGCGGTATGTCGAAGAAGCTCTCGGAATGTGGGAACCACGGGTGACTGTCGAGAGCATCGACGTCTCGGCCGATTCGGCAGACCGTGACAACGCCCGGATGAACATCACCGTGACCTACACGATCCGGAGTACGAAGGACAGGCGGTCGCTGGTCTACCCGTTCTACCTGATAGAGCCCGAATGACGGTGCGCGGAACAACCCCGGCTCCGGCGAGAGCCGCTACAATCACGCCTTCAGGAGACTTGCATGCCCCTGCCTGATCCCCAACTTGACGACCGGCGCTTCCAGGACCTGGTCAACGAGGCCAAGATGCTGATCCCCCGGTATACGCCGGAGTGGACAGACCACAACGTATCGGACCCGGGCGTCACGCTCATCGAGCTGTTCGCGTGGATGACCGACCTCATGCTCTTCCGGCTCAACCGGGTGCCCGAAAAGAGCTATCTGCGGTTCATGGACCTGCTGGGGATCACGTTAAAAGACGCCGTCCCGGCGACCGTCCCCGTGACCCTGCACCTGTCCGCCGCGCAGCCGGGCCCGGTCACCATCCCGCGCGGCACGGAAGTATCGACGTTGCAGGCGGGCGACCAGCCAGCGATCACCTTTACGACCGACCACGACCTGGCGATCGTGCCACCGACCATGCGCCAATGCCTGTTCTCATCGGACGACGTGAACTACGCCGACTATACGGGCCGGCTGGGCCTCGATGGCGAGTTCTTCGACGCATTCCAGCGCGTCCCCCTGCCCGGCGACGCGCTGTACTTCGGCTTCGCCGAAAACCTCAGCCACCATCTGCTCCAACTCACGATCGACTGCAACGTGGAGGGCATCGGAGTCGACCCGCGCGACCCGCCGCTGGCGTGGGAGGTCTGGTGCGGCGATACGCGTGGATGGGTGCGGTGCATGGTCGAGCGCGACGAAACGGGCGGGCTGAACAGCGACGGCGCGGTGGTGTTACACATGGCCGCGGGGATGGAAGCGCGAGTCCTCCAGCGGTTGCAGCTGCACTGGTTGCGGGTGCGCGTGGTGCAGCCGCGGCCCCGCCAGCCGACGTATTCGGCATCGCCCCGCATCAACACGGTCGAGCCATCCTCGATTGGCGGCACGATCCAGGCGACCCATTCGACGCTGGTGATCAGCGAACAGGTGGGCCAGACTTCAGGGGTCCCGGGGGAGAGCTTCCAGCTCCAGAATTCGCTCATCCTGCCGCGCAACGAAGACGAGTACCTCGATGTATTCGAGCCGGACGACGAGTGGGCGCGCTGGACGGAGGTTGCGTCGTTCCGCGACTCGGGGCCGGACGACCGCCACTACATCATCGATGGCGTGACCGGCACCGTCCGTTTTGGGCCCACGATCCGCGAACAGGATGGACGCGAGCAGGCCCATGGGCGGACGCCCGCCCGCGGGTCGGCGCTCCGATTCAGCCGCTACCGCTATGGCGGGGGCATTGTCGGGAACGTGGGGGCGAACACCCTCACCGTCCTGCGATCTTCCATTCCCTATATCGCGGAGGTCACGAACCGAATCCCGGCGTCCGGCGGCCTGGACCCGGAATCGCTCGACGCGGCGCGACTGCGCGTGCCCGAAGCAGTGAAGACGAGGGACCGGGCGATCACCGCCACAGACTATGAGTTCCTGGCCCGCGAGGCTTCGCGCCGGGTGGCCCGCGCGCGCTGCATCCAGGTCCGCATGGACGGTGCGGGCAGTTCGGTCCCGCCCGGGACGGTGGAGCTGCTCATTGTGCCACTCCTGCCGCCCGACTATCCGCGGACGGTCGAGTCGTTGCAGCCCGCGCCCGAACTCATTGAAGAGGTTCGCCAGTTCCTGGATGAACGGCGGCTCCTGGGCACGCAGCTCGTGGTCGATGGCCCCGCGTACGTCGGCGTGACCGTCGAGGCGACGATCCTCGTACAGCGGCACCGCCGGGCCGACGATGTCCGCGCGGCCGTTGCCGAGCGCATCCGGGAGTACCTGGACCCGCTGTTCGGGGGCCCGCACGGCACTGGCTGGCCGTTCGGGCGTGACCTGTACCTCTCCGAGATGCAGTCGGTGGTCCAGTCAGTGCCGGGGGTCGAATACGCGCAGGACGTGACGCTCTACCAGGTCGACATCCAGACCGGGCAGTCCCGGGCGGCGGGACAGAGCATCACGGTAGCCGACGACGTTCTGCTGCTTTCGTACGAGCATGTTGTCACTGTGGCGCAGCGGTAACCCATGGCGATGACACCAACCAGCCAGGGGGTCAGCCTCAACGGCGCCGGCGGCGAGCCGCCGGCGGGCGCGTATGCGCCGGCGGGCAAGTTCGAGGCAGCTCCACCTGGCGTACCCGCCCACCGCAGCACCTACCTGGAGTACCTGCCGGGGATCTACCACGACAGCGACTTCCTCGGCCGCTTCCTGCTGATTTTCGAGCACATCCTTTCGCCCATCGACCGGACGATCGAGAACATCCCGGATTATTTCGACCCGGAACTCGCACCGCCGGATGTGGTGACGTGGCTCGGGTCCTGGCTCGGGCTGGTGCTCGACGCGCGCTGGCCCGACGACCGGCGCCGCGACGTTGTCAAAGCCGCCCCCGAGCTGTTCCGCTGGCGAGGGACGCGGCGGGGACTCGCCCACTTCCTCCGCCTCTACACCGGGCTCGAACCGGAGATCATCGAGCCTTCGTTGCGCGACATCGCCAACGACCGCAACCGGGCATACCGGTTCACGGTGCGCCTCCGGGTGGGCCCGCAGTCTGAGTTGAGCCGCCAGCTCGTGGAAACCATCATCGAGACCGAAAAACCGGCTTTCGCTGCATGCAGCCTGGAGTGGATCGAGCGCTGAGGTCAGGGTGAGGGCGCGATCCAGACAACGCCGTCGGCGCTCTTTTCGGCGGCCCACCCGGTGAACCCGCCACCTTCGATCTGCCACCAGGTCAGCGTGCCGTCGGAAGCAGGGCCACCCTTGATGGCGACCTTCGTACCCGTGCACAACCGGCCGAGGACGTTGTCGGGCGCAATGCGCGGTGTCTCGCCCGAGCGCACCGCAAGGCAGTTGGTGTTGTTCGGCACAGGGTCCGAATTCATGATGACGGCGTTGCCACCGACGTGGAGGCCGGTTGGCGTCGGTGTGGCCTGGGCGGTGGTTGGCGAGGCGCCCGGAGTCGGGGTCTCGTCGCTGGTGGCGGGCTTCTTGTCACTCGAACAGCCCGGCCAGCCGTTGTCTTTGCAGTTAGAGGCGTATCCATAGGCGCCGCCACCCAACAGCCCAAGCACCAGCAGCCCCACGATGGGCCATTTGTAGACCTCGAGCGGTGGCCGCACCGAGATCTGTCCGTCCGCCGTGCTTGCAGCCGACGCGCCGGTGGGCCGGCCTTCAATACGAAACGCGCGTGCGAAGGCTGGCCCAAACAGCTTCTTCGACTTCGGCTGGACGGCAACCGGGATGGCGCGCTCTTCGCCGGGCTGAAGCTCTACCTGTTCCGTTTCGATCTGATAGGTGAGCTCGTTCGCCTCGTCAGCCGCGGAGATGGCGACGGTGATGGGCGTGTTGCCGGTGTTGCTCGCAACCACCTTGAAATCACGCCTGGCCTTCGGCGGCTGGAGCGCGAGCTTGAAACCTTCGAACGGGAGGATGGTCAGCTTGCCGAGGGCCCGCACCTCGCGGCCGCGGACTTTCGAGGTGACGGCGACCGAGAAGGTGTGCTCGCCAGCGGTGGCGGTCGAGTCCCTGGGCGTCTGGAGTACCACGGTGATTTCGTCCCGGGCACCGGGCACGAGCGAGATGGTCGGCCGGCTCACCTTTGCCCAGCCTTCGGGGAGGTCGACGATGGCGATCGAGAGTTCGTCGACCACGTTGCCCCGGTTCTGCACCAGCACGGTTGCGGTGGTGGGTGAACCCGCCGCCAGTGGAGCGCTGGGGGAAGTGAGGGTGACGCCGATGGTCTGCTCAGAATCAGACGCAGAGGCAGCGCTGCGGGCGGCAGGCGCCTGGTCGCCACGAAGCGCCTCGGCCAGGACGAAGCGGGCCTCCACATCGCCGTAGCGCATCGTCTGGCCGCTTTCGACGATTGTGGGGGTGTTCGCGGGCAGGCGCTGGCCACCGACGAAGGTACCCGTCCCCGAGCCAAGGTCGGAGATGGTGACACGTCCGGATTCGATCACCATCTGGGCGTGGCGCCGCGATACGGAGACGTGGTCGATGACCACCTGGTTCCCGTCGGCGCGACCGATCACAACCGATGGTTCGGTGATTGGGTACTCGCGGATCTGGCCATCGGGCGTCGCAACCCGCAGGGTGCCGTATTCCATGGTTTCTCACTCGCCGGCGAAGGTGGTTTGCGCTGGTGCGCAGCATACTGGCGAGCGGACACTCAGACCACCGGGGCTACCCGAGAGCAGGAGGAAGAAGCGCCTCGAGCCCGGCAGCGACACCCACCTCACCGGTTGGCACAGGCCGCGCCTGGAGGAATCGCTCTTCGGCGTAGAAGCTCATGCGCATGTCTTCGGGGATGCGCGCGAACAGGCTGTTCTCGCCGAACTGGCTGCGATGCATCCCCGCCGCAGCCCTCTTCTGGTCGACGAAACCATGGACGTCCACGACATGGCTGACGGTGGTATCGGGGGCGGCCATCGCCTGTTCGAAGCGCGCCCGCCGCTCGGGATCGAGCGGCTCCGGGAGCAGCCCGCGGCGTTCAAGCTCGAGGTACATGCCGGCAAAACGCTTCATCGTGAACGCGCCCCAGTAGAGGCGGCCTGGCGCCCAGGGGATGCCCGTTTCGCGGAAGCGAGCCGGATCATCCGCGGCGTCGAAGGCTGCCAGCGTGTAGCGATGGACCGCGACGTGGTCCGGGTGGCCGTACCCACCCGTCGGGTCCCACGTGAACACGACATGAGGACGAAGTTCGCGCATGAGTTCGACCAGGTGGCCCACGACGACGTCCGGCTGCTGCGCATGGAGGCAGCGCGGATCCTCGTTTTCGGGCGTTCCGGCCATGCCGCTATCGCGGAACGGGAGGAAACGGACATCGAATACGCCGGCCTGGGCCATGGCGGCGCGAAGCTCCAGTTCCCGGACGTAGCCAAGGGTTTCCGGCGTGGCCAGCGACGGGTCGCTGATCTCGCCGACCTCGCCGCGCGTGGCGCAGACGAGGGTGACCTGGGCGCCGCGCGCGGCAAAGCTCGCGAGCGTGCCAGTGACCTGGCCTTCATCATCGGGGTGGCCGTATACGGCCATGACGCGGACGTTCTTCATCCGGTAATGGTAGCGGCTCGCGGTGCGATGCGGTGCGGTGGCCGCGGGGAGTGCGGGCGAGCGGCTGACGGCATCGCAACCGGCCTGTCACCCGATCGCTGCTCGTATCGCAACAGGGAACCGGCGCACGATGGCGCTATGAATCTCCTGAGTGCGCTGGCGCCCACCAGTGTCCCGGTTGATCCCGTCGCGGGCATCGCGGGACGCATCGCTTTCGTGGCTGCAGCAAAGGCCGTAAAGGTATCGAACGATATGGCGAAAGAGACGGTGCGCTTGCTCGGCCCGAACGTGGGCCAAAGGCTGAACGCCGGGGCCTGAGTCGAGACCACTGCCGCGGCGGCTGGTACGCTCTCCAGTGCAAAATCGCTACTGGAAGGCACATGCGAGAGATCAACGCTGACCAGATCACCGAGACCGTCGCACGGCTGGCTGTCGAAGCGACCCACTTCCTCCCGGAGGACGTCGAAGGAGCCATTCGCGAGGCGCGCCAGAAGGAACGCAACCCGCTTGGCGTCCAGATCATTGACGAGATCCTGGAGAACGCCGAGATAGCGCGGACACGGATGCTGCCGCTCTGCCAGGACACCGGGACCGCGGTCGTCATGGTCGAAGTTGGCCAGGATGTGCACATCACCGGCGCCTACCTCATCGACGCCATCAACGAAGGCATCCGCCGCGGCTACGGCGAAGGCTATCTGCGCAAGTCGATGGCCGCGCGGCCGTTCAGCGCCCGCACCAACACGGGCGACAACACCCCGGGCGTCATCCACACCGACATTGTCCCCGGCGACACGATCCACATTTCGTTCATGCCGAAGGGCGGCGGATGCGAGAACATGTCGCGCTACCAGAACTTCCTCCCTGGCATGGGCAAGCAGGCGGTGATCGACTTCGTCTGCGAGACGGTCGACATCTCTGGCGGAAACCCATGCCCGCCGCTGGTCATCGGCGTGGGCATCGGCGGGACAGCCGAGAAGGCGATGACGATGGCGAAGCACTCGCTCTTCCGCAAGATCGGGGATCGCAACGCGGATGACGAAGTGGCGCAGCTCGAAGCCGAGCTGCTCGATGCGGTGAATGCACTCGGCGTGGGCCCCCAGGCGGTGGGCGGCAGCACAACCGCGCTCGACGTGTTCGTCGAGACCTACCCGACGCACATCACCGCCTTGCCGGTGGCCGTGAACGTGCAGTGCCACAGCGCCCGCACCAAGCAGGCCGTCATCTAGTGGCCGCGTTGCGTGTGGTGTCGCTGATGGAGGCGGACCTGGAAGCGGTTGCCGGGGTGGTGAACCGCGCCTTCGGGAGGTATGCCCACATCTTCAGGGGGCTCCGGACATCTCCTTCCGAATACGCCGATGAGGCTGGCGCCCAGGCACGTGTGATCCTGGTGGAAGAGGACGGCCGGCTGCTGGCGACTTCGATGGTGACCAGCGCCGAGCGATTCATCGAGCCCGGACTGCTCGGGCCGGCCGGTATGGAACGGCAGCTTGACCGTGATGCGCCGCCTGCGGAGAGCCATCCGTGGGCCGGGGCGCTGTACTTCGGGCTCGCCGGGGTGGAACCCGATGTAATGAACCGCGGCTTCGGGCGGCTCATGGTCGAACACGCGGAGCGTATGGCTGCCGCGGACGGGATCAGGCGCGTGGCGCTCGGGACCGTGCGCGAGTTCGGGCTCGTCGAGTACTACCAGCGGTTCGACTACCACGTGGTCCACGAAGAGGCCTACGCGGCCGGCCACTGGGATTTCGTCGTGGACCATCGCTACTGCGAGATGGTGAAGGACCTGTGAGCCACCGCATCCGCACGGCTGACGCACGCGAGGCCGATGTCATTGCGACGATCGTGAACCAGGCCTACCGGGTCGAGGACTTCTTCAAGGTGGGCGACCGGACTGATGCCAGCGAAATCGCCGCTCTCTTACAGAACGACCTGTTCCTCGTGGCAGAGGAGCCGGACGGTGGGGCTGCGGGGTGCGTGTACGTGGCGATCAAGGAAGGGCGCGGGTACTTCGGCATGCTCTCCGTGGCACCGGCGTACCAGGGCAACGGGCTGGGGCGGAAGCTGGTGGACGCGGCGGAGCAATACTGTGCCGAGCGAGGGTGCACTGAGATGGACCTCTGGGTGGTGAACCTTCGCGAGGAACTCCCGCCCTGGTACGCGAAGCTTGGTTACGCCGAGACCGGGCAGGCCCCGTGGCCCGAGGACGCTCTCCACCAACTGAGCCGCCCGGCCCACTTCATCATTATGTCGAAAACCTTGAAGACTGAGAGCCTGGCCGGGCAGGCCCGGCAGGAGGAATCGCATGGCTGACAGCATCGCTCTAACCACGCCCCTGGCCGACGACGTCATCGATGGACTGACAATCGGCGCGCACGTCACGTTCAGCGGCGTCATCTACACGGCGAGGGACGCCGCCCACAAGCGCCTCATCGAGCTGGTGACGACGGGCGAACCGCTGCCAGTCGACCTGCGTGGCCAGGTCATCTACTACGTTGGGCCGACACCGCCGCGGCCGGGTGCTGTCATCGGTTCGGCGGGGCCGACCACCTCGATGCGCCTCGACCCATACACGGTCGCAATGCTGGAACTCGGGCTCAAAGGCATCATCGGGAAGGGTGGCCGGGGTCCGGCCATCCGTGAGGCGATCAAGCAGCACCACGCGGTCTACTGCATCGCCGTGGGCGGCACGGGGGCGCTGCTCAACCGGCACATCAAGAAGGCCGAGGTGGTCGCGTTCGAAGACCTCGGCACTGAGGCCATCCGGCGGCTGGAGGTCGAGGGCTTCCCCGCGATTGTGGTGAACGACTGCCGGGGAAACGACCTGCTCGAGGCCGGGAAGAAGCAGTACCGCACCAGCAGCCGCCCTACTCCGGTGGTGCAGCCGCTCGGGGGTTAGCGCCGGCCGAACTGGCGTTCGATGGCCTCCGTGCCCATGTGAATGAGCGTGGGGCGGCCGTGGGGGCATGTACGCGGCGCAGTCGTGCGCTCCAGGTCTTCCACAAGTCTGCGCATCTCGTCCATGGCGAGGGCCATGCCGGCGCGGACGCTGCTGTGGCACGCGACTGTGGCCGCGGCGCGGCCGAATGCATCCGGGAGGCGGGTCTCAGACTGCAGTTTCTCCAGGAGGCTCGTGACCTCCACGGAGAGGTCGACCGCACCCAGGCCGGCGGGGACCGCGCGAATGAGCACGCTACGCTCGCCGAAGGCCTCGGTTTCGAGCCCAAGCCGGTGCAGCGAGTCCCGGTGTTCGTCGAGTACGGCGATGAGGGGAGCCTCCAGGTCGAGCAGGACGGGCTCGAGAAGTGGCTGGGTCGCACCAGACGCGCCGGCTCCTGGCTTCGCAACGAGGCGGTCGTAGACAACGCGTTCGTGGGCGGCGTGCTGGTCGATGAGGTACATGCCGTCGGGGCCTTCGGCGACGACGTAGGTCGCTCCCATCTGCCCCACAACGCGGAGCAGCGGCAGGAGACCGCGTTGGGTGTGTTCCGCGGGGGGCGCCGTGCCAGCCGCTTCGAGCGTCCGGCGGGTCAGTTCGAGCGACGCCTGCACGGGCTGGGGGCCGCGGAGCGCGAGGGCCGGCGGGGATTGGCCGGCGTGGGCGAGCACGCGGACGGCCGACGTAGCCGCGGGGGGTCCCCAGGCGACCGGCCGGGAAGCTTCGAGCGCGCGCTGGATGGCATGCCGGACAGCGCGGCCGACGGCGCGTTCATCGCGGAAGCGCACCTCGGCCTTGGCGGGGTGGACATTCACGTCGACTTCGTCGTCGGGCAGGGCGATATGGACGGCGGCGACCGGGAAACGGCCGATGGGGAGCTGTGACTGGTATGCGTCGACCACCGCGAAGGCGAGCGGGCGGCTCTGCACCCAGCGGCCGTTCACGAACACCGAGATCGCGCTGCGGTTGCCGCGATGGACCGGCGACGGGCCGGCAAGGCCGGAGACCGCGATCGCGTCTTCGCGGTACTCGACATCGAGCATGGCGGCCGCGGTTTCGGCGCCGTAGACGGCGGCAAAGGCGTGGCGGATGTCGCCATCACCGCTGGTGGTGAGCACGCGACGGCCGTTCGAAACCACCTGAAAGGCGACACCAGGATAGGCAAGGGCGTAGTGGGTGGCGAGGACAACCACCGCGCGCGACTCGGAAGCGGGGGTGCCAAGAAACTTTCTGCGCGCCGGGACACGTCCGAAGAGATCGCGGATCGTCATGCTCGTGCCGACCGGTGCTGGGCGCGACAGGCGCCGTACGACGCGGCCGCTGGCCATTGCAACGAACACCGCGACCGGTTCGCTGCTGGCGCGGGTGAGCACCTCGATGTCGGCCGCCGCGGCTATCGACGGCAGCGCCTCGCCCCGGAAACCGAGCGTGTGCACCCGTTCCAGGTCGCCGAGCGCGGCGATCTTGGAAGTTGCGTGGCGTTCGAAGGCGAGCTCGATATCCTCCGGCCTGATCCCGCGGCCATCGTCGGTGACGCGGATAAGGGAGACGCCGCCGTCGGCGATCTCCAGCGTAATGCGCGACGCCCCTGCGTCGATGGCGTTATCGAGCAACTCGCGGACGACGGAAACGGGGCGTTCGACGACCTCCCCGGCAGCGATGCGGGCGGCAACCTCTGGGGGGAGGATGCGAATGGCGCGATCCGGGCGCGCCTCCTCGGCGGTCGTCACCGGCGGGGTTCCCCGGGTCTGGCGCAGACAGCCGCCCGCAGCTCATAGAGTTTCTGGATTGCCTCGATCGGCGTCATACCATCCACATCGAGGCGGGCGAGCGCCTCCTCGACGGGCGACGGCCCGCCAAAGAGCGGCGGCTGCGCCGGGACGTGGCCGTTTGGCGCGAGAGAGCGGGGGGCGCCGCGGGCTGCCTCCAGTTCGCGCAGCAGGTGCTCGGCCCGGGAAACGACCGCGCCAGGCAGGCCCGCCAGGCGGGCGACGTGGATGCCATAGCTGCGGTCGCTCGGGCCGGAAACGATCCGATGTTCGAAGACGACCTCGCTGCCCTCTTCGTGCACAGCCACGTGCGCGTTACGAACGCGCGGGAGCACATCCTCGAGCACTGTCAGCTCGTGGTAGTGGGTGGCGAAGAGCGTGCGGGCGGCGACCTCCTTCCGGTTGTGGAGGAACTCCACGACCGAGCGCGCGATCGCCATGCCGTCGAACGTGCTGGTGCCGCGGCCCACTTCATCGAGGATGACGAGCGACTGCGGAGTCGCCTGGTGGAGGATCTGCGCGGTCTCAACCATCTCGACCATGAAGGTCGACTGGCCGGCGGCAAGGTCGTCCTGGGCGCCGATGCGCGTGAAGATGCGGTCGAACAATGGGAGGCGGGCCTCGGCCGCCGGGACGAACGAACCAGCCTGTGCCATCAGCGCGATGAGCGCGACCTGGCGGAGGAAGGTCGACTTCCCGCTCATGTTGGGCCCGGTGAGGATGAGCACCTGGCAATCGGCGTCGAGGGTGCAGTCGTTGGGCACGAAGCGCCCGGCGCCGAGCGCTGCTTCCACCACGGGGTGACGTCCGCCGGCGATGTGGAGCGCGTCAGCACCGAGGCTGGGACGCACGTAGCCACGCTCGGCTGCGACCTCCCCCAGGCCGAGGACGAGGTCGATCAGGGCGATGGCCTCGGCGACAAGCTGGAGCGCGGCGAGGTTCGCCGCGAGCGATTCGGCGAGCTGCGAAAAAGCCTGCTTCTCGAGTTCTACCAGGCGGTCGCGGGCACCAACCAGCCGCGACTCGTGCTCCTTCAGCTCTTCGGTGACGTACCGTTCGGCGCCGACCAGGGTCTGGCGGCGCTGGTAATGGTCCGGGGCCAGGGCGGCGTTGGCGGCAGAGACTTCGATGTAATAGCCGAAGACCTTGTTGTGGCCGACTTTGAGCGTCTTGATGCCGGTGCGCTCGCGCTCGAGGCGTTCGAGGCCGAGGAGGAACCCCCGCGCATCGCGAGTGAGAGCCCGAAGCGAGTCGATCTCCGGGCTGAAGCCCGGGCGGATGACGCCGCCCTCGTCGAAGGCGGCGGGCGGGTCGTCATCGAGGGCCGCGTCGAGGGTTACCAGGGCCTCGCTCGCGGCCGCCAGGCCGTGGAGCGACTCGGCGAGGAGTGGAGGCAGTCCTTCCCGGGGAAGCCTCGCGCCGAGGTCGAGGGTGGCGCGGAGGCCGTCCCGGAGGGCCGCCAGGTCACGGGGCGATGCAGAGCGGGCGCCGACTTTCCCCAGGATTCGGCCCAAATCGGCCATGCCCCGCAGGACGAGCTGGCAACGCTCCCGCTCCAGCGGATGGCCAACCGCCCAGGCGACCGCGTCGTGGCGCGCGGAGATGGCATCGCCCTCACGCAGGGGATGGGTAAGCCACTGGCGGAGGAGGCGGCTGCCCATGGCCGACCGTGAGTGATCCAGCACCGCGAGGAGCGACGACTGGCGGCCCGGCTGGGGAAGTACGTCCAGGTTGCGGAGGGTCCGCTGGTCGATGGTGAGGACGCCGGCCGGGGCGATGTGGCGCACGCGCTGGAGCGTCCCGAGGGCGGCGGCGTAGGTCTCGCGCAGGTAGAGGAGCAGGTGCGCCAGCGCGGCGGCCTCCGCCGGGGCGCCGACCAGGTTCTCCGAAGCATGGTCGCCAAACTGGCGGGCGAGTTCGGCTTCGGCGGCCATGTCGCTCAGCTGCGGACGTGTCACAACAACGCCCGCGAACCCGTCCGGCTGGTCGGTAAGGTCTTCGACGAGCAGTTCGGAAGGAGCGCTGCGGAAGAGCTCGGCCTCCGCCTCGGGACCGGACGCCAACCGGACTTCGCCGGTGGTGATGTCGGCCAGCGCCAGTGCCACGACACCCTTGCGCCGGGCGAGCGCGCCAAGGTAGTTGGGCGCGGCGGCATCCAGCGAGGAGTCAGCGGTGACGGTGCCAGCGGTGACCACGCGGACAACATCGCGGGGCACGAGGCCTTTCACTTCGGAGGGGTCGGCCATCTGCTCGCAAATGGCGACCCGGTAGCCCCGGCCGACGAGCTTCGCGACATGACCATCGATGCTGTGATAGGGCACGCCTGCGAGGGGGACGCGCAGGTCCTTCCCCATCGGCTTGGACGTCAGGGTGATCTGGAGCTCGCCCGCGACGAGCTTCGCGTCGTCATCGAAGGTTTCGTAGAAGTCGCCGAGACGGAAGAACAGGATCGTGTCCGGGTAGCGCTGCTTCAGCTCGAGGTATTGGAGCCTGATGGGGGTGGACACGCAGCGCGACTCCGGCCGGGCGGGATACGCCATTCTACCGGCAGGCGAACGGATGTGCTTCCCGCGGCACCATGGGGGGCGTTTAGCCGCCCGCCGCTGCCCCTTCGGCGACGCTCACGGCGAAGCGGTCGGCCACCTCGATGGCGTTCGGGGCAATCTCCTTGCAGGCGCCGCACCGGATGCAGCGCGGGTCGTCGATGGTGTAGCCCGAGCGATCCGGGACGATGGCGCCGGTCGGGCACACATCAGCCGCCTCGACGAGGGCCGGGTCGCCGGGCGCGCGCACGCGGTAATCGATGAGCCCCTGGCAGACGCCCGCGCGGCAGCGCTTGTCGAAGATGTGCTCGCGCCACTCATCTTCGAAAGCCTTGACGGCGGTCTTCACGGTGGTCATCGCGAACTGGCCGTGGAAGCAGTTGGACCAGACGAGGGTGGTCACAAGGTTCTGGAAGTTCTGGAAATCGACGTCGCGGCCGCCGCCGGCCTGGATCCGGCGAAGGATTTCGACGGCGCGCTGGGTGCCGCCGTGGCAGGTGGTGCAGCGGCCGCAGCTCTCGTCTTCGCAGAAGCCCAGGAAGTAGCTGCACAGGTCAACGGTGCAGGTGTGCTGGTCGAAAAAGACGATGCCGCCGCCACCGAGAAACATGCCGAGCTCTCGGTAGGGGTCGAGGGTGAGGGTGAGGTCGCGGTTCGCGGTGGCGATGCCAGAGAGCGGGCCGCCAGGCTGGAAGCCCTTGAGTTCGAGGCCTGGGCGCATACCGCCGCACCAGCGGTCGATGACTTCGCCGATGGTGGGTCCGAACGGGATTTCGACGCAGCCGGCCCAGTTCACCGAGCCGGAGAAGGTGAACATCTTGGTGCCCTTCTCCTTGGCGTCGCTGACCGAACTCCACCAGTGGGCGCCGTTGCGCATGATCATGGGGGCGTTGGCATAGGACTCGACGTTGTTGACGTTCGTCGGCTTGTTCCAGAGGCCAGCCTGGGCAGGGAACGGTGGCTTGATGCGGGGCATGCCGCGGTAGCTGTCGATGGAGTTGATGAGGCCGGTTTCCTCGCCGCAAACGTAGGAGCCGGCGCCGAGGAAGACCACGATCTCGAAGTCCTTGCCGCTGCCGAGGATGTCCTTTCCGAGGAGACCCTTTGCATAGGCCTGTTCGACGGCCTTCTGCATGCGGGCGAAGGCGAGCGGGTATTCGTAGCGAATGTAGATGTAGCCTGCGTCGGCGTGTCCGGCGAGGGCAGCGATGAGCATGCCTTCGACGATGAGGTGGGGATCGCCCTCCATGAGAACGCGGTTCACCCACGCACCGGGGTCACCCTCATCGGCATTACAAACCAGGTAGCGCGGCGAGGTGGTGGCCGTGCGCAGGAAGTCCCACTTGCGGCCGGCAGGGAAGCCGCCGCCGGCGCGGCCGCCGAGGCCGGAGTCGAGCACCTCTTTCACGATGGCCTCGGCATCCAGCTCGAGCGACTTGCCGAATCCTTCGTACCCGCCATGGGCGAGGTAGTGGTCGATGTTCTCGGGGTCGGTGATGCCCAGGTTGGCCATCAGGCGGCGGACCTGGCCCTGCATGAACGGGTGGTCGCTCAGGAGGGGTATATCTGCGGTCGGGTTACCTTCGACCACGCCGAGGGCGAGCTCGGGCATATCTTGCCCGGCGGCAACCTTTTCGATCAGCTCATCCACGCGCTCGGGCGTGACGTTTCCGTAGAGCACCGTCTGGGTGCCGGCTGCGGTGCGCACGGTGACGCACGGCTCCATCCAGCAGAATCCCCAGGAACCGGTGATGCCGACATCGGCGACGAGCTTCTTCGCAGCGACGGCGGCCTGGAGCTTCTCGATGACCGTGGCGGCGCCCTTCGCCTGCGAAGACGTGTCGAGCGTGACGTTGATGCGGACACGGCCCGAGGCCTGCTCGGAAGCCCAGGACTGCTTCGCGGACGAGATGAGGGCTTCGAGGCGGGCGTTCATTCGCCGGCCTTCAGTTCGCGCGCGAGGCGGATAGCCTTCGTGACGGTGAGATTGCCGACCACCTCGCCGTTGACCCAGACCTGTGGAGCTTCGCTGCAGGTGCCGTTGCACTGGCCGATGTGGAGGCCGATGCGGTGGTCGGGGGTCTGACCGTTGAGGGGGAGTTCGAACTCCTGCTGGAGCGCTTCGCGGATGCGGTCGCCCCCCATGACCCGGCAGGCGGGGCCGCAGCACCAGGCGACTTCGGTCTCGGCCGGGGGGTGGGTGCGGAAGTCTGAATAGAAAGAGACAGTCCCGTAAATAAGGGCAGGGGTGGTGTTGAGCTGGCGGGCGACCACTTCGATGGCGGTACGCGTTATGTAGCCATACGTATCCTGGACTTTGTGGAGCGCTGGCATAATATGCCCGCGTCCTGGCTCGAATTCGGCTACAAGCTCTCGGAGCTCCTGCACACCGGGTTCAGCGGTCATCGACCGGGACCTCTCGTTTGTGAAATCGGACACTACTATAGCTGAAAGCCCGGCTAAGGTGCGCGTCATGGCCGGGCGTCGTCGGGGGCATTCTGCCACCACCTGCTTTCGCCCTTTTCGAGCGAGCCCGATGCTGGCCGTGCGGAGGTGTGCCCCTTGTCCGAACTCAGCACGGAGTCGTCAGCCAAGCAAGCATTGGAGACACTACGGCTAGTGGTCGTGGACCAGGTGGAGGTCCCCGAGGTAGTGCTCCTCGCGGGCGCGCATCGTTGCCTCTTCTTCATCGCTGTTGACGTGGTCATAGCCGCAGAGGTGGAGGATGCCGTGGGTGAGCAGGTGGGCAAGCTCCGCGTCGAGCGAGTGACTGACCGCGTCCGCCTGGCGACGGGCAGTCGGCAGGGAAATGGCGATATCCCCGAGAAGCTTCTCCTCCGAGAGCGCCTGGACGAAATCGTCCGACTCATCAGGGAACGAGAGGACATCGGTCGGCTCGTCGATCCCCAGGAACTGGTTGTTGAGCTGGCGGATCTCGTCGTCGCCGGTAAGCAGGACAGCGAGCGCGGTACCTGCCTCGACGTTTTCGCCCGCCATTACGCGGACGGCGAGGTGGTGGAGAGCCTCGACATCGAGCGCAGGAGCTTCGATGGCAACTTCGATCGCGATGTCGTAGGGCAGGTCGTCGTACACGTTAGCGTGCGAAGATCTCGGCCGCGTCCTGGGCGGCCGACATCAACGGCATGGGGATGATACCGAACACGATCACGCCAATCGTCGCAGCGCCGAGGGCCATCGTGATGGACGGGGAGGCGCGGAACTTCTTGTCCTCCTCGGCATCGCCCATGAACATCTGGCGAGCGACCGAGAGGTAGTAATAGCCGGCCACGACGCTGTTGAGCACGCCGATCAGGACCAGCCAGACGAGATCGGCCCGGATGCCGGCGTTGAAGATATAGAGCTTCGCCCAGAATCCGACGGTGGGTGGGATTCCGGTGAGCGAGATCAGGCAGAAGGCCACCGCCAGGGCGAGCACCGGAGAGCGCTTCCACATGCCTGCGTAGTCCTTGATCTGGTCGCTGCCGATACGCTGGGAGATCGCGATGACGCCGACGAAGGCGCCCAGGTTGGTGAATGCATAGGCGGCCACGAAGAGCAGGATTGCACTGGCGCCCAGCGTGAACTCATTTCCGGCCACGCTGATGGCGGCCAGCCCGATCATGAAGTTCCCGGCCTGGGCGACCGAGGAGTATCCGAGCATCCGCTTGATATCTGTCTGGACGATCGCCATGACGTTCCCAAGCGTCATGGAGGCAGCGGCAAGGACCGCGAAGATCATCGACCAGTCGTCGCTGAGGAAGTCGGCGTCCAGGCCTTCGAAGAAGATGCGGATGACGACCGCGAAAGCTGCCGCTTTGGAACCTACAGAGAGGAAGGCGGCCACCGGAGTGGGGGCACCCTGGTAGACATCCGGGACCCACATCTGGAACGGGACGACCGCCATTTTGAAGCCGAACCCGGCGATGAGCAGGATGGTTGCGACGATGAGCAGTCCCCGGTAGGTCTCGCCATCGGCTTTGATCGCGGCCGCAATCTCGGGCAACAAGGTCGTGCCCGTGATGCCGTAGATGAGTGCCATGCCGTACAGGAGGAGCGACGAGGCTATTGCACCGAGGAGGAGGTACTTGAGGCCGGCCTCACTGGACTTCGAATCCTTGCCCCAGCCCGCCAGGATGTACTGCGGGATGGAGGAGAGTTCGAGCGCGAGGAAGATGGTAATGAGGTCCCGGGAGGCGGCGAGGAACATGAGCCCGCTGCAGACCGTGAGCACCAGGGCGTAGTACTCGCCTTGGCCGCGTCCTTCGCGGTTCACCCAATCGATGGACGCGAGCACGACGGTGGCCGTGATACCGGCGAAGACGTAGTAGAAGAAGACCGAGTACTTATCGAGGGCCAGCGTGCCGTCGAAAAGAAACTGGTAATCACCCCGGCCGACCCAGGAGGTGGTCCAGAGAGCGGACACGATGAGGCCGAGCAGGGCCACCACGGGAAGCAGACGGCGTTGCTGCGGGACCAGGGAGTCCAGGAGCAGCACCAGTCCGGCTGCGACGAGGACGGCTAGCTGAGGACCAACGACATCCAGACTGTTCACGCTTCAATCCTCAGCACGATGGAATCGATCGCCGGTTCGATCATCTCGGTCATGAGGTCGGGGTAGACCCCCAGGAGCACGACCAGCGCGACCAGCCCGATGACCACTGTGTGCTCCCACCAATGCCGCTGGTCGGTGACGCCATCCCATTCGTGCTTGACTGGCCCGAAGACGACGCGCTGAAGCATCCAGAGGATGTAGCCGGCTGACAGGACGACGCCGAAGATCGACATGAGGACGGCCCACTCGTACTTCTGGAAGGTCCCAAGGAAAACGGTGATCTCGCCGATGAACCCGGCGAGTGCGGGGAGGCCGAGGCTGGCGAACCCGGCGAACACCATGCCGCTCGCAATCAGCGGCATCTGGCGAGCGAGGCCGCCGAGCCGCGCGATCTCGCGCGTGTGGGTCCGTTCGTACAGGAGGCCGACCATCACAAACATGAGGCCGGTAACAAGGCCGTGGGCGAGCATCTGGTAGGTGGCGCCGACCAGCCCGGTGTTCCCCAGCGCACCGATACCGAGGAGCACGAGGCCCATGTGGCTCACGGATGAATACGCGATAAGCCGCTTCAAGTCAGTCTGGCGGAGGGTAAGGAAGGCGCCGTAGAGCACGCTGATGGCGCCGATCGCCGCGAACCAGACGTCCCAGTCCTGGGCGACATCGGGCATCATCGTGACGCACATCCGAATGAGCCCGTAACCGCCCATCTTCAGCAGCACGCCCGCGAGCATGACCGAGACCGCGGTGGGAGCGTCGCCGTGGGCATCGGGCAGCCAGGTGTGGAGCGGGACGATCGGCAGCTTCACCGCGAATCCCACGAAAAGGAAGAAGAACACCCATCCGAGGGGTATCAGCGGGTCGGCGATACGGCCCTCGGCGCTCAGGAGGCGGATATCGAACGTGTCGCCGGCGAAGGCGAGCACGAGGATGCCGATCAGCATGAAGGCCGAGCCGGCGATCGTGTACAGCACGAACTTCATGGCCGAATACTCTTTGCGCCCCGAGCCCCAGACCGAGATGAGCAGGTACATCGGGAACAGCTCGAGTTCCCAGAACAGGAAGAAGAGCATGAAGTCGAGCGCGACGAAGACGCCGACGACTGAGCTGGCCAGGATGAGCAGCGAGGCGAAGTAGGCGCGGGGCCGCAGGGTGATGCTGAACGAGACCAGGACCGACACCACCGTCAGGCAGGTCGTCAGCAGCAGGAGCGGCATGCTCAGCCCATCGACGCCGAGGATGTAGCGGAGTTCGAACTGGCCGATTTCGACCCACTTCTTATCGACGACGTACTGGTAGCCGTCCTTGTTCAGATCGAACGCGAAGAACATCTGGATCGAGAGCGCCAGCATCGCGACGGAGACACCCAGGGCGACCCAGCGGGAGTGCTGTTCCATGCTCCGGGGGAGCAGAAGGATGACGCCGGCCGCGGCGGCGGGGAGGAAGACGAGGAGAGAGAGTTCCACGGCCGCCTCCTAAAGCGGGTTCGCCGTGATGACGGCGACGGCGATGATGATGACTCCGGCGACGATCCCGAGCCCGTAGCTCTGGACCTGGCCGGTCTGGATAACCCTGAGGCGGCTGCTCGCCTCCCGGGCGAGGCGGCCTGAGCCGTTCACGATGCCATCGACTACGTAGCGGTCGTTGGCCTGGAGCAGGGCGTTCCAGCCCCGGTGGAAGATGGTGCGGACAAAGAGGTCTTCGTAGATACGGTCGAGGTAGTACTTGTTTTCGAAGATGATCGCGAACGGCGCAAAGGTCGCGCGGATGGACTCTGAGGTGACCCAGCGCTTCATGTAGACAGCCCAGGCAGCACCAATGCCCGCCACGGCCACCACCGAGGAACTGATGGCGATGCCGATCTCGAAGGTGCTCCCGTGCGATTCGGCGTGGGGCAGGGCGGCTTCGATGAAGTCCTTGAACAGGTGGTCGTAGGCAAGCCACCCTGCCGCGATTGCGGGAACGGAGAGCACGATCAGGGGGCCCTTCATTGCCCAGGGCGACTCATGCGGGTGGGCCGGGTCGCCGTGAAAGTGCGAGTCCTCGTCGTGGTGGTCGACCGGCTGTCCGCCTTTGTACTCGCCGTGGAAGGTGAGGAAGATGGCCCGGAACATGTAGAACGCGGTCATGAAGGCAACGCTCAGGCCGATAGCCCAGAGCGCGCGGTCGTGGCGCCAGGCATCGAGGAGGATTTCGTCCTTGGACCAGAACCCGGCCAGCGGGAAGATGCCCGCGAGGCTGAGCGACCCGATGATGAAGGTCCAGTAGGTGACGGGCATGTACTTCTTCAGGCCGCCCATCTGGCGCATGTCGAAGGTGTTGGTCGCGTGGTTGACCGAGCCGCTCCCGAGGAAAAGGAGCGCCTTGAAGAACGCGTGGGTGAACAGGTGGAAAATGGCGGCCACGTATCCGAACGTACCGAGCGCGAGCATCATGTAGCCGAGCTGGCTGATGGTTGAATAGGCGAGGACTCGCTTAACGTCGGTCTGCACCAGGGCGATGGTCGCCGCGACAAGCGCGGTGATGGCGCCGATCCAGGCGACGAACTGGGCCGCGTCGTGGGAAGCTTCGAAGACCGGGAAGAAGCGGGCGACCAGGTAAACGCCGGCGGCGACCATTGTCGCGGCATGGATGAGGGCGGACACCGGGGTCGGGCCTTCCATCGCGTCGGGGAGCCAGACGTGCAGCGGGAACTGGGCAGACTTGCCGGCGGCACCCGCGAACAGCCCGAGGGCGAACAGCGTGACGATGTAGCCTTCGGGTTCGCCGCTGGTTGCCCACTCCTGGATGGCGGTCACGTCGAAGGTGCCGGCGCGCGTCCAGACCAGCAGGAGCGCCGCAAGCAGGCCGAGGTCGCCGATGCGGGTAACGATGAACGCCTTCTTGGCGGCGGCCGCGGCGCTGGGCTTGTGGAACCAGAAACCGATGAGCAAGTAGGAGCAAAGGCCAACGAGCTCCCAGAAGATGAACATCTGGAAGAGGTTGTCGGCCAGCACGAGCCCGAGCATCGAGACCGTGAACAGGCACATATGGGCGAAGTAGCGGCCGTAGCCGGCGTCTCCCTGCATGTAGCCGGTGGAGTACACCTGGACGAGGAACGCAACGGTTGTGACCACGACGAGCATGACGGCGGTGAGCCCATCGACCCGGACACCGAGGTTTACAACCAGGTCACCGGCCGAGAACCACTCGTGGCTGTGGATCGCGATGCCGCCATCGGCGTCCATCACGTTGAAAAGGGTGACGTAGCTGAGTACGCAGGCCGCTCCAACACCGAGGATCGCCAGGTAGCCCGCCGCGACAGGGATTTTCCGTACGTAGATCGCGATGAGCCCCCAGGCAACGAGCGGGCAGAGCATGATCGCCCAGAGGATCGCTTCGTCGATGGTGGGCGCGGAGGCTGGTGCGGCTTCGAGGAACAGCATCGGCTAGATCTTCCTCAGGATTTCCCGGGCGACGTGGGCCTTCCCGGAGGGTACATAGAGCGTGCGCTCATCGCGCATGGAAGCTTTTTCGCCGTACCCGATGGGCGGGATGATGCGCACGGAGAGCCCCTCGGCAGCGAACAGCTCGCTCCACGTCTCAGCCACATAGCCGTTGCGTACGGTCATGAACTCAACCCACATCGGCAATCACGACCTGAGGAGATTCAACTGGTCGACGTCGACGGTCTCGCGGTTGCGATAGACCGAGACGGCGAGGGCAAGGGCGACCGCTGCTTCCGCAGCCGCCACCGTGATGATAAAGACGGCGAACGCCTGGCCCGTGATGGGCCGTTCGCTCACCGCGAATCGCGAGAATGTGATAAGCGTGAGGTTGACCGCGTTCAACATGAGCTCGACGCCCATGAGCACGCCGATGGCGTTGCGTTTGCTGAGCGCGATGGCCAGACCCAGGCAAAACAGGAGAGCCCCAACGGTCAGGAAGTGTTCGATGCCGACACTCATGCGAGCGCATCCTCCGCTTCTTCCTCGGCTGAGCGCGTGAGCATGATGGCCCCAACGAGGGCGGCCGTCAGGAGGACGCTCGCAATTTCGAAGGGCAGCACCCAGGTGCCGAGGAGTGCGTGGCCGAGGTCCTGGGTGGTGAGCAGCGGAGCGTCGGTCACCGTCTTCCACTGGGTGTCGTGCACCACGAAGAGGAAGATGGCAGCCAGGCAGACGGCGAGCAGCATCCCGGGCAACGCCCACACGGTTTCGCTGTTGTCGCGGCTGGCGCGAGGGGTGAGAAGCACGGCGAACAGGATAAGCACCGTGATGGCCCCAACGTAGATGATGACCTGCGCCATCGCGATGAACTCGGCGGAGAGCAGGACGAAGAAGCCCGCGACCCCGATAAACGAGAGGATGAGGAAGAGCACCGCGTGCAGCAGGTTGCGCGAAACCATGACGCCGCCGCCTGCCACCAGAGTGACCGCGGCGAGGATCCAGAAGGCAACGGTGACGCCGAATCCGTCCATCACTCGTTCTCCCCGAGGGGAACGTAGCCGCGCGCTTCCTTGACCAACCGCGGGCGCGTAGGCACGTCATCCGGCCGGTAGCCGTTGAAACGCGCCCAGGCGAAGACCAGCAGGCCGGAGACCAGGATGTTGAAGATGGCAAACAGGTAGATGTAGGCCTTGTCGTAGCCTTCCTCGGACCAGATCATCCGCTCGGTCACCACGATGAAGAGGTTGAAAAGCGCGAGCGGCAGGAGGAACTTCCAGGCGAAAGCCATCAGCTGGTCCGAGCGGAGGCGGGGAAGGGTGCCGCGGGTCCAGATGAAGAGCGCGTAGAAGAGGTGTGTCTTGCCGATGAAGATGATCCACGGTGGGACCCACTTCTCGAGGCCGAAGAGCGTCCAGCCGCCGAGGAACACCGTTGCCGCGAACGCCGAGGCCGCAAGCGCGTAGCCGATGTCCATGCCATAGAAGAGGCCCCACTTCATGCCGGAGTACTCGGTGAGGTAGCCGGCAACGATTTCGGACTCCGCCTCGGCGATGTCGGTCGGGGTGCGGTTCAGTTCGGCGCTGACGCAGATGAAGTAGATGACCAGCGCGAGCGGCTGGACCAAACCGAGCCAGATCTTGTACTCGTCGGCCCAGAGCACCATGCCCTGGAGGCTGAGCGTGCTGCTGATGACCACCGCGCCGAGGAGCGACATGACCAGGGGCGTCTCGTAGGAGATGGTCATCGCGACGATGCGGATGGCGCCGAAGAGGCTGTACTTGTTGTTCGCGCTCCAGCCCGCCATGAAGTTCGCCAGCACGGGCAGCGAGGAGATCGCGAGGAAGTACATCAGGCTCACGGGGATGTCGGCGAAGACCATGTTCGGCCCGAAGGGGATGACGGCGAACAAGAGCACCGCGGGCGCCACGAAGAAGATCGGCGCGACGTACATCACCAGCCGGTCGGAGCGCGTCGGGGTGAGCGCCTCCTTCTGCATCAGCTTGATTGCGTCGGCGATTGGCTGCAGGAGGCCGAACGGGCCAACCCGGTTCGGGCCGTAGCGCGATTGGATGCGGCCGATGAGCTTCCGTTCGCCGTAGACGCCGACGAACAACTGCGACGGCAGGACGAAGATGAGAAAGCTTGCGACGAAACCGATGACAGCCGCCAACACGTAGACCACGCCGAACGGCAGGATCTTGTCGGCCGCTTCGAGGATTTCGCGGGAGAGGTTGGCGAGGTCGCGCAGGTCGTACCAGTTATCGGTGGCGAGGAAGGTCGTCATCGGTCGATCTCCCCCACGACGATGTCTATCGAACCGAGGACCACGATCGCGTCGGCGACCGTGCCACCGACGGTCATCTCTTTCAAGGCGGAGAGGTTGATGAACGACGGCGGCCGGATGTGGAAGCGGTAGGGCGCGGGCCCTTCGTCGCTGACCAGGTAATAACCGAGCTCGCCGCGGGGGCTCTCGATGCGGGCGTAGGCCTCACCTTTTTGCGGGCGCAGCGCGAGCGGCACCTCGGTGCGGAACGGGCCCGAGGGGAGGCCATCGAGCGCCTGCTGGATGATCTTCACACTCTGGCGCATCTCTTCGAGGCGCACGATAAAGCGGTCGTAGCTGTCACCCTGGTAGCCGATGGGGATGTCGAAGTCGTACTGCTCGTAGCCGCAATATGGGTCGGCCTTGCGGAGGTCCCAGGCGATGCCGCTTCCGCGAAGCATGGGGCCGCTCAAGCTGGCGTTCGTCGCGAGCTCGGGGCTGAGCACACCGATACCCCGCGTGCGGCTGACGAAGATCTCGTTCCCGGTGAGCAGTTGTTCCATCTCTTCGATGAACGGGGGGAGGTCGGCCAGGACCTTGCGGACCATCGGCTCAAAGGCGGGACGGAGGTCGAAGGCGACACCACCGATGCGCATGTAATTGCAGGTGAGGCGCGCGCCCGAGGTGACCTCGAAGATGTCCAGGATCTTCTCGCGTTCGCGGAAGCACCACATGACGGGCGTTTGCCAGGCGCCAGTGTCGTTGGCGAAGGCGCCAACGGCCATGCAGTGGCTGGCGAGGCGCTGGAGTTCGGCCATGATGACGCGGATGGCGTCGCCGCGAGCCGGGACCTCAATGCCGGCGAGTTTTTCCGCCGCCAGGCAGTAGCCGAGGTTGTTCGACATGCTGCTCAGGTAGTCGGTCCGGTCGGTGAACGGGATGTTCTGGGTGTAGGTGCGCTCTTCGGCGAGCTTTTCCATCGAACGATGGAGATAGCCCATGACCATCTCGGCATCGACCACCTTTTCACCATCGACCGTAGCGCGGATCCGGAAGACGCCGTGGGTGGAGGGGTGCTGGGGCCCGATGTTGATGACGAACGGCTCACTCTTGATGACACCGGTCATTCGAGCACCTTCATTGGCGGCTCCTGGCGGCGGCTGACACCGGCGAACTCGCCCAGGCCTGGCTGGAGGCCGCCGGGCATCGCAAGGAAGTCTTTCCGGAGCGGCCAGCCCGGGTAGCCTTCCCAGAGCAGAATCCGGTAGAGGTTCGGGTGTCCTTCGAACTTGATGCCGAAGAGGTCGTAGGTCTCGTTTTCCTGCATCCAGGCGCCGTGGAAGACCGGGACCACGCTCGGCACGACCGGATCTTCGCGGTTCAACACGTCGACCTTGAAGAGCGCTATCTGGTTCTTGTCGAACGACTGGATGTGGTAGACGACTTCGAAATGGTCCCAGAAGTCAACGCCGCAGAGGTTCGTCAGGTGGACAAGGTCCGCATCAGGGTCTGTCTTCAGTGCCTCGAGAGCCGAAACGAGGTGCTCGGGCTTGAGATAGCAAGCCGTTTCGGTTGTCCGGTCGACAGACCCGGGCGCGGCGGTTTCGGCAAGGCCGGCGGCTTCAGGACCGCTGAGCTGGCGCGTCACAGCCGCCACTCCAGTGCGCGCTTCCGCCATGCATAAACGCCGCCGATTACGAAGGTGCCAATGAAGAGCATGCCCTTCCCGTAGCCGACCCAGCCGACGTCGTCAAAGACGAGCGCCCAGGGGAAAAGGAAGACGATTTCCACGTCGAGCAACACGAACAGGAGGGCGATGTAATAGAAGCGGAAGTTGAACTGAACGCGGCTGGGGCCCTCGGTGCGGAGGCCGCATTCGTAAATGTCGTCGCGGACCACATCGGGCTTGCTCGTGGGGCGAATATTCACGAACTGGAGCGCCCACGAAGTAGCCAGCGCACCAATCGGGAAGATCAGCGCGATGAGGACGAGGATGCCGATGTGACCGTATTCGTAGAGCACGCCGGAGCCGTTTGTGAAATTCGTCCTTAAGGGACGGGGCCGACTATAGCACGGGCCCCGAAAGCGGACAAAGCGCCAGAGAGGGAAAAGAGAGCGACGGGCACAGGTTTTCCGGGTAGCAAAACGACCGCCAGCGGAAGGTCACTTGCGCCCCCAGGTGATTCCTTCCGCCGGCGGCCGAGACAGAGTGTTACCCGGGCGGAGGGCTCGTTCGCCAAGATGGCGCAAGCGCCGCGTAAAATGCGCGCAAATTCGCCCTTCCGCGAGGTCCCGTGCCAGTCCCCGTCGTCGGCCTCATCGGCTGCGGCCACATCGGCCGCTTCCACTCCCGCAACATCCGCGGCTCCTTCCGTTCAGAACTCGTCCCCGGCGAGTACGCGGCCGTCTGCGACCGGGACCTTGACCGGGCCGGTTCGTTCGCAGCCATTACGGGCTCCCGGATGGTCACCGATGACCCAACAGAGGTGTTCGGACTACCCGGGCTGAACACGGTCTACATCTGCACCGAGACCGCCGAACATCCGGACCTCGTCGTCAGGGCGGCAGAGCTCGGGCTTCACGTGTTCTGCGAAAAGCCGCTTGCGAAGACCCTGGGCGAGGTGCGGCGGATGGTGGAGGCGGTCGAGGCCGCCGGGGTGGTGAACCAGGTCGGGCTGGTGCTGCGCTATTCGCCCGTCTTTACCGTGATGAAAGAGATGATGTCGGAGCCGGGGCTCGGGCCGCTGCTGACCGCGCACCTGCGGGACGACCAGTTTTTCCCGATCCGGGGACATTACGCGAGCAGCTGGCGCGGCAGCTTCGAACGGGCCGGCGGCGGGACGCTCATCGAGCATTCCATCCACGACGTGGACCTGTTCCGCTGGTTGTTCGGGGATATCACGCGAGTACGGTGCCACACGCGCCACACGACCGGCCACGACGGGGTGGAAGACGTGGCCATCGCGACCTTCCAGCACGCCGGCGGACACCAGACCTCGCTGTCGTCGGTCTGGCATGCGCTCGACGACCGGCCGTCGACGCGACACCTGGAGGTGTTCTTCGAAGGCGGGTACTTCGCCACCGACCACGACTTCCTCGGGCCGATCCGCTACCAGGGGCGTACGGGACCGGTGGAGGAGATGCCCACCGAGCAGGTTTTCGATCGTTACGTCGAGATTGCCGGCCTCGAAGGAGGTGAGGTAGACCTGGCGCGGGCGGGGATGTACGAGGACTACGCGTTCCTCCGGTGCGTGGAAGAGGGCCGCCCGGCGTTCCCGGACTTTCGGACCGCGCTCGCGGCGCACGAGGTAGTGGAGGCCTGCTACCGGAGCGCCCGGGAGGGCCAGGAGTTCGGGGTGGCGGAGGTATAGTCGCAGACTATGGCTGGGCGTTGATCGCGTTTACCGGTCGATAGGGCTGCGGTATCATCGGCGGACACAAGCGGCCTTCCGCACCGCGCGAAGGGAAGCTGCGCAAGCCGGCGCCCGAGGAGCATTGACGCGATGACCACCGACACCCTGAAGGACCTCTACCCTATCGGCGAAGCCCCCCCGCTGGGCCATGTGCCGGAGAAGATGCACGCCCAGGTGATCCGCCAGTCCCGTTACGGGCAGCCAAACCAGGCGTTCCAGACCGAAGTGATCGAAACGCCCGGAATCGGCCCGGACGACGTCCTCGTGTACGTGATGGCGGCCGGCGTGAACTACAACAACGTCTGGGCGGGCCTCGGTAGCCCGGTGGACGTTATCGCTGCGCGGCAAAAGGGCGGCGACCCTGGAGACCACCACATCGGCGGGTCTGATGCCTCGGGCATCGTGTGGAAAACCGGCTCGGCAGTCACCAACGTGAAGGTTGGGGACGAGGTCGTCATCCACTGCGGCTCCTGGGACATCCACGCGCCCGAGGTGACCTCCGGCGAAGACCCGATGTTCAGCCCGAGCTTCAGGATCTGGGGATACGAGACCAGCTGGGGGTCGTTCGCGCAGTTCACGAAGGTCCAGGCACACCAGTGCATGCCCAAGGCAAAGCACCTGACCTGGGAGGAGGCTGCGGCGCCCACCCTCGTCGGCGCGACCGCGTACCGGATGCTCTTCGGGTGGCCGCCGCACAACGTTCGCGAAGGCGACGTAGTGCTCGTCTGGGGCGGCGCCGGGGGGCTTGGCTCGATGGCCATCCAACTGGCGGCCCAGGCCGGGGCCAGGCCCGTCGCGGTCGTCTCGAACGAATCGAAGTTCGAGTTCTGCACGAAGCTCGGCGCGGTCGGCTGCGTGAACCGCAAGAACTTCGACCACTGGGGCCGGTTGCCGCACTGGGAGAGCGACGAGATGAACAAGTTCACGGTCGGCGCCCGCGCCTTCGGCAAGGCGATCTGGGATGTCCTTGGTGAGCGCCGCAGCCCGCGGATCGTGTTCGAACACCCCGGGCAGGACACCATTCCCACTTCGCAATTCGTGTGCGATACGGGCGGCATGGTGGTCATCTGCGCGGGCACGACCGGGTACAACGCCGACGTGGACCTGCGTTACCTGTGGATGCGCCAGAAGCGCCTCCAGGGCTCGCACTTCGCCAACGACGACCAGGCGTATGCGTTCAACAAACTTGTTATCGAAGGCAAGGTTCAACCGGCGCTCTCGCGCACGTTCTCGTTCGACCAGACGGGCGAGTGCCACCAGCTCATGTACGAGAACCGCCACCCGGACGGGAATATGGCCATCCTCGTGGGCGCACCGCGCGAGGGCATGAAGACGATCCGCTAGGCGTGCCGGGCGGTCGCCGCTTTGCACGTCAAAACGAGCAGGAGGGCGGCGATGTGGCAATTCCGATCCCGGACCGTGGTGGTCTTACTCACCGGGCTGGTTGTGGCCGCGGTCGGCATCGCGTTCTTCCTGATGCGCGACAGTGCGGCGCCAGCGAACAACGGTGAACCCGGCAGGTTCGAATCCTGGAACCCGGTTACGCCTTCCAGTTCCTACCGGGTGGTGATCCGGCACGTCAAACGCGGTCCCACCCCACCGGCCCAGGCCGCCGGCGGGGAGATTTCGACGCTGCCGCCGATCGACGCCCTCCGCACGATCGTGATCAGCGTCGACGCGAACTGCGAGCCTTCGGCCACGACGACCGTGACTGACAACGCCACGGGCATCCCGTGGTACGAGACCCGGACCACGCGCGATGAGAACGTGCTGGAGTTCTTCCCGCGTCCGGGAATCATGGTCACGGACGAGAACCGGTTCCGGGAGCTCCCGGCTGCACCGGGGCCCGGACTTGATGCGATTGAGTGCGGCAAGGAATACGCGGGTCCGGCCGGGGGTTGGGGTGCCATGCTCTCGAAATTCGGCGCAGCCCGGACGGGCAGTACTGAATACGAGGGCGAGCGCGTCAGCCGCTACGAGTCGACGGGGCCGGTGGACGCCATCGTTCGAGGGAGCTTGATCCAGGGCTCGGATGGCCGCCCGGAGGACTTCCAGGACGTGATGGACGTCAGAAGTGTCTGGCTCGTGCAGGAGGAGGCCGGGTTCGTCGTTTCCTCGTCGTTGATCCTTGTCTTCAAGGACGGCCACGAAGAGGTGTTTGAGTCGGAGGAGATTCTCGAAAGCAGAGTCACCAAAGTCCAGTAGCGGCCCAGGCGGTCTGGCTATCGTCCTCCGCTGGCGGGTAAGGCCCGTTCATCTTCGTCGCGCTGGGGCGGCCTCGCACCCCATTGGGAATGCTCGACCGGTTGGGCTGCCGGTGGCGTCCGGCCGAAGGTGTAGGCGGGCCGGGCAATCCCCATCACCAGCAGGAACCCGATGACCAGCAGTCCCTGGCCCATGAACATGTTGGTGACACCGATCCCGTCGGCGAGCTGGCCGAGCGGCCAGGCCATGAGTGGCATCGCGCTGAAGCTCAGCATACTGATGCTCATGACGCGCCCGTACATCTCGGGCCTCGCCGCGTCCATGGTCAGGGTGCTGTTCACGGTCTGGTACACGGTCAGGGCGAGGCCGAGCACGAGCGTTGCGCCCAGCGCGCCCACGAACCCGAACGCCTCCGAGCCCAGGGCCAGCCCGATGAGACTAAGGCCGCCAAGGATGCCCGCCCCCCACTGGAGCAGCGCTTTACGGTCGTAGGCGGTCAGGCTGGCAATCGCGAGGGATGCGATGAGTGCACCGGCCCCGGAGACGGACTGCAGCAGCCCGTACTCGCGCTCGCCCTTCCCGAGGTCTTCCTGGACGAAGCCGGCAAGAAGCATCACGTACGGCATCACGAAGAACGCGACCATGAACATCATCAGGTTCAGCATGCGCAACTGCCGGTCCCGGATGACGTAGGAGAGGCCGTCGCCGATTTCGCGCCACATGCTCTGGCGGCGCATACCCAGGGGTATCCGCCCGATGCCTGCGGGGACAGCCAGCATGGTGAGGACGGAGAAGGCGTAGAGGGCCGTCTGGAGGAAGTAGACCGACTCCAGGTTCCACGCCGCCACCATGGCGCCAGCCAGGGCCGGGCCGAAGAGGCGCGTCGCATTCATCGCGGAGTTGGACATCGCCATCGCAGCCATGAGGTTTTGGGGGCCGACCACATGCGCCATCAGCGGCATGCGGGCAGGCATCCCCAGGGCCATCGACGTGCCGCCGGCGAGGCCCAGCACGAACAACCAGCCGATGGTGATTGTCCCGGTCACCAGCATGAGCGCGTTGACCAGGGCGAGCAGGCCAGTCGCCACCATCGATATGAGCGTGAGATTGCGCTTGTCGAATCGGTCGGCGAGGGAGCCTCCGACCAGCGAGAAGAGCAGCATGGGGAGGCCGAAGGAGAGGGAAATGAGCCCCACAGAGCCGAAGGACTGGGTCAGCTCCCAGGCGAGGAGCGCCCTGGCCACCATCTGCATCTGCATGCCCGTGAAGGAGAAGAGCGACGACGTCCAAAGAAAGCGGTAGTTGCGGTTCTCAAAGACCGAAAGCGCCGCCCTGAACGAGGGCTTGCTTGAGGCCATCCCCGGCGGCCCGCCACCCGGAAACGGGCGCATTTCGCTCACGCGGGAGTCCTTGTCTGGCCTGGACGGCAACTCCGAACGAGATTCGGTTTCTCGACCATCGCCGGATTCTAGCAGCTACCCTCTTCCCGCGCTCCGAGGCCGTCCGGCGTATGCCTGCACAATCCGGCCGGGCTCGTTCTCGTCGTCAGTACTTGTCGGTTGGCCCATACTGAACGGCACGAATACCGGATCTGCAGGAACCGCCAATGGCACGAGATTACGCCGCTGATATCACCGACCCGATTGCCCAGGAAATCGTTTCGAACGTGGGCGTCTGGGTAGACCGGGAGGTCAAACCGGTCGCCATGGAATACGAACACGCCGACCAGTTCCCGGATCCGCTGGTGAAGGGGATGTCGGAGATGGGCCTCTTCGGGATCAAGATCCCGGAGGCGTATGGCGGCCTCGACTTGAGCTTCGAATGCTACGCGGGCGTCTGCATGGAGCTGGCGCGCGGCTGGATGAGCCTCGCGGGCATCATCAACACCCACGTGCTCGTGGGATATGCCATCAGTGAATACGGGACAGAGGAACAGAAGCAGAAGTACCTGCCGAAGCTCGTCGAGCCCGAGATCCGCTGCGCCCTGACGATCACGGAGCCGGACGCGGGCTCGGACGCCCAGGCGATCAAAACGACCGCGGTCCGCGATGGCGACGACTACATCATCAACGGCCAGAAGATGTGGGTGACCAACGGCCAGCGCGCGGGCGTCTACCTGGCGATGACCAAGACCGACACCACGGCGAACCCGAGGCATAAGGGCATCACCGCCTTCCTGGTCGACGCGGGTACACCCGGGTTCGCGGCCGGCCGGCGGCTGGAGAAGCTGGGTTACAAGGGCGTCGAGACCACCGAACTGACCTTCGACGACTGCCGTGTACCGGCCACGCAGGTGCTCGGCGGGAGCGAGGGCCGGGGCTTCCAGCACATCATGAGCGCGCTCGAGGTCGGGCGGATCAACGTGGCGGCCCGCGGCGTCGGTGTGGCGCAGGCCGCGTTCGATGACTCGATCCGCTATGCGCAGAAGCGCGAGGCGTTCGGCAAGCCGATCTTCGAGCACCAGGCCCAGCAGCTCCGGCTGGCCGAGATGATCACGAAAATCCGGGCGGCCCGCCTGCTCACGCTGGATGCCGCACGGAAGAAGGACTCGGGCGTGCGGAGCGACCTGGATGCGGGTATCGCCAAGCTTTACGCGACCGAGATCGCGCAGGAGTGCGTCCTTGATGCGATGCGCATCCATGGTGGTGTGGGCTACAGCAAGGAACTGCCGATCGAACGCTATTACCGCGATGCGCCACTGATGGTCATCGCTGAAGGCACAAGCGACATTCAGAAGACGGTGATCGCGCGCGGCATCGTGAAGGACTACCCGATCTAGGGTGCCGTCCGCCCGGACGCTCCCGTTCCGTTGTTCAAGGAGTCAGCCTCATGACCGACCTCAAAGTCCCCCTGGATATCGCCGGTACAGCCTTCTCTGATTTTGAGTTCACCTGGAGCTGGCAGACATCGCAATTGCTGTCGCGGGCGACCGGCTGCTCAATCCGGGAGGAGCGGGACTTGCCATGCCTCATGAACGCATCGGATGGGGCGGGCCACCCCATGGTGCCGTTCAACGGCGCGCTGCTGGCGCGGAATCGCGACGAAGTGATGGATCAACTGATCGGCGGCTATGCGAACTGGCAGCAGGTGGGGCGCTGGGGGTCGGGCGGGGCGAAGTGGTTCAAGCCGGTCCCGCAATCCGGCAGGGGGCGAGTGTCATCGCGTATCTCAGAGCTCGGTGGCACATCGAAGGGCCATGCCCTCGTGCGCTTCAACTTCGAAGTCAACGACGCAGCCGATGGCAGCCCGCTGCTTGAAGGCTGGATGCTGATGTTCCTGCTCGGCTGCGCGCCCGAAGGGGCCGGAGCGATAACCCCGCCTCGTATTGCGATGCCCGGCCAGGAGGCTGACGAGGTGGTGGCCCACGACACCGATGTAAATGTGACGTTCGATTGGGCCGTGCCGTCAGGCGACTGGAACACGACCCACTTCGTCCAGCAGGCAGGGAATCCAGCGCCCCTGACGCACGGACCACGGAACATGGGCCTGGTGATCCAGGACGGCTGCCGGGTCTTCGCGGGAGGCCGGGTTGACCGGCTCAAGGAGATCACCATCGGCAGCTTGCCAGCTCCGCACTATCCGCCCGAGCCGACGGAGACGCGCTTCTGGCGCGAGGGCGAGCGCATTCTCGGCCGGCTGGTTGTACCTGCAGCGGGACGCATCGATGGCGGCGAAGGCGACAAGGTGTGCATCGACCAGGTCGAGCTGCGTTTCTGAAGATCGGCCGGGCGCTCCGCGTGGCCACGAAGCGCGCCTACTCGTCTTTCCCGGTTGGGTCATCCGCTCGCGATGGCGCCCCGTTCGGCTTCGGATTCCTGGAGCGGGAAAACGGGACCTGGACCTCGCGGCGGTACGGGATCTCGATGCCGTCAACATCAAACCGATCCTTGAGGCGTTTTCGAAGCTCACCCGTGAGCTCCCACTGGGTATAAACCTTGACATCCCCCACAATCTTTATGTCGACTGAGTTGTCGCCGAGCCCATTCACGCGCACCACTTTCGGGGTCGTTACGAAGTCATCCCGGCGATCAGCGGCGAGTTGTTCACAAACCTCGTTAATGACCTTGATGACGTGGTCCAGGTTCTCCTCGTAGGCGACTCCGATATCGAGGTTGATGCGACTGAAACCCTGGGTCATGTTCGTAGCGACCTTGATCTCGCCATTCGGAATCACATGAACGTTCCCATCGATGTCTCGCAGGACGGTACGGCGGGGAGTGATCTCAACGACCTGGCCGCCCACGCCCGCAACCCGGACGATGTCTCCGACTGCATATTGGCCCTCAGTGAGAATGAACATCCCATTGATGACATCGCGGATGAGCGCCTGCGACCCAAGGCCAATCGTTAGACCGACCACGCCGACGCCAGCCAGCAGCGCTGAAATCTCGACGTTGAACTGTTCGAGAATGAGCGCGGAACCAAGCAGTCCCAGGATAAGGGTGAAGCTCCAGCGCAGGGTCGAAAGCAGGGTATCGACCCGGCGGTCCACGAGGTCTTCGTCTTCGAGCCGGGCACGGCCCGCTCGCCTTGCGGCGCCCCGAATGACCCGGGAGACCACGCGCACGCCAAGGAATCGCAGGAAAAGGAGCAGCACGACGATGCCGATGACATTGGCGCCGGTGCGCCCTATCCAATCGAACCAATCCCACACGGTTGCCGGGAGTGCTGGTGCGAGTTCGAGGATCATGCCGGTACCAACTTTGCGTAACTCTGGAGGAGCCGGCGCGTGCCAGCCGTGTCGAAATCGACAACGTACTCGATGTCGCTGCCGTTCTTCTGGGCGCTGACGATGACGCCGGGGCCGAATTTCGGGTGAGCGACCCGGTCCCCTGAGGACCACATAGAGTCGTCAGCCGGTTCGATGTTTTCGAACAATGACGGAGCGACGACGGCGTCGGCATAAGACCGCGGCGTGCTCCCGTAGGGCCGCTTCAGGTGCGCCGGGATGTCCGCGAGAAACCGCGACGGGGGGTTCGCTGCATGCGTCCCGAACGAGAACCGGCGGTAGGAGCGCGTGAGATAGAGCAGATCCATCGCCCGGGTGATGCCCACGTAGCAGAGGCGCCGCTCTTCTTCCATCTGGCGGGGATCATCGAACGAGCGGATGTGGGGCAGGACTCCCTCTTCGAGCCCAATCAGGAACACGACCGGGAACTCGAGACCCTTGGCGGCATGAAGGGTGATCAAGGTCACCGCCGACGAGCCTTTGCGGAGCTCATCCACGTCTGCGACCAGGGCGACATCCTGGAGGAACGTCGCGAGGTCACCGCCTTCGCCTGCGGCCTCTTCGTATTCGCTCATGACCGAGCGGAGTTCGAGCACGTTCTCGACGCGCTCCTCGGATGACTCGTCACCATCCTGGAGGTACTTCGCGTAACCGGTCAGCGAGAGCACCTGGTCGAGGAGGTCGGGGAGGGGGAGCGAACGCTGGGCCTGGAGTGCCTCGATCGTTGCGACGAAGGATTGCACCGCAGCCGCCGAACGGCCGGTGACTCCGGCCACGCCCATGCCTTTTGCGACCTCGACTGTGGCGTCCCAGGGGGTGGTACCGGTCCGCGTGGCGTGCTCCCGGAGCCGTTCGACGGTGCGGTCGCCAATGCCCCGTCCAGGCACGTTGATGACGCGCAACAGACTCGCCTCATCGAAGGGGTTGTGGACGAGACGCAGGTAGGCCACCAGGTCCTTGATTTCGCGGCGCTGGTAGAAGCGGACGCCCCCAATGAGGCGGTACGGGATGCGGTGACGCACAAGCGCCTCTTCGACTGCACGGGACTGGGCGTTGGTCCGGTACATGACGGCGATGTCGCCATAGGTGCGGCCAGCGGCGACAAGCCGGGCGACTTCGGTGGCGGTGAATTCGCCCTCCTCTTCGTCGCTGTAGGCCTCGTAGGTGGTGATGAGGTCGCCGCCCTCGCGTTCGGTCCACAGCTGGCGCGGATGCCGGTCCGGGTTCTTGCCGATGACGCAGTCGGCAGCCTGGAGGATGGCCGGCGTGGAGCGGTAATTCTGTTCGAGCAGGTAGATGGTGCAGCCCGGGAAGTCACGCTGGAAGTACTGGACGTTTCGCACATCGGCGCTTCGCCAGGAGTAGATGCTCTGGTCCGGGTCGCCGACGACGGTGATGTTGCCGTGGACCGAGGCCAGCTGACGCGCGAGTGCATACTGCACCGGGTTGGTGTCCTGGAATTCGTCGACGAGGACATGGAGATAGCGGCCGGCGTACTTCTCCAGCATGTCAGGCTTCTGGAAGAGGCGGAGTGCGTAGAAGAGGAGGTCGTCGAAGTCGAGGGCCGAGGCGGCCTTGAGGGACGCTTCGTAGCGGGCGTAGGCGCGGGCCACCACCTCGTCGCTGTAGCTCCGGACGGTGGCAGCCATCTGCTCGGGAACAATCATCTCGCTCTTAGCGTTCGATATCTGGGAAAGGACGCCCCGGGGTGAGTACCGGCGCGGATCGACATGGAGTTCTTCGAGCACGCGCTTCATGAGGGCGATCTGGTCGGCGTCGTCGTAAATGACGAAGTCGGGCGAGAGCCCGATAGCGGCGCCATCGATGCGCAGCCAGCGAGCGCACATGCTGTGAAAAGTGCCCATGTGGAGGTTCTTTGCGTCTTCGCCCAGGAGCCGGGCGGCGCGTTCACGC
>PQAO01000009.1 GCA_003104995.1 Dehalococcoidia bacterium | reverse complement strand
ACTTCCTTGGGGACGTGGTTCATACTGTAGTAGGCGCCCCGGTAGTGAAGGTGACCGTAGTCGCCAACGAGGTTCGTCGGCTTGATGGGGCTCGAGGTCACGTCGTTCTGGGTTGCCCAGTCCTTGAACTGGTAACCCTCCCAGGCGTGGTAGACGATGATGGTGCCCGGCTGGACCGTCGGGGAGACCTTCGCGCGCAGCTGGAACGTGCCCACGTCGTTGTGCACACGGATATTGTCGTGGTCGCTGATTCCACGGCTGCGGGCGTCGGCCACCGAGATGTAGGCGACTGGCTCACCGCGCTGGAGGCGCAGGAGTTCCTCGCTCGCCCGCCAGATGCTGTGCATGCTCCAGCGGGTGTGCCCACCGGTCATCCGGAGCGGGTACTTGCCACCCGCGGCGACAGGTTCCTTGTGGACGAGCAATTCTTCGCCCGCTTCGAGGAACCACTGGTGGTCGATGTAGAACTGCTGGCGTCCCGTGAGGGTTGGCCAGGGGTTCTTCCGCTCGATGAACCAGCCGTTCGAGTACATCGGCCGGTCCTCGGTGTAGTCGCTGTACACGGAATTGAGCATGAGGGCCATGGCCGACGGTTGCATGGACTTGATCTTGACCATGCCTTTTTCGGCGGCCTTCGCCCAGGCGCCTTCACCGAGGCCGCTGTTCCGGGTGATGGCTGAGTACTGGAGGATGAAGTCCAGCGCCCGCTCTTCGCCGGCGGGGTCAGGCGTGTAGGCGCCGTCGGCACTCATGTCGTCGTAGAGCGTCGTGAGATCGTGCTGTAGGCCACGCGAGTCGGCATACGGCTCGATGCCCCGGGCTTTCGCCCGCTCCTGGATCTTCTCCGCCAGGAGGAGAGCGACATCCCACTCATGCTTCGACTCGTACAGCGGCGGGACCGCCCGGTCGCCGACGATTACGTACGGGACGTAGGTGCTGGTGTACTTGACCCCCGGCTTCTCGTAGTAGCCACACCCCGGCAGGATGTAGTCCGACCAGAGCCCGGAAGTCGACATCCGGAAGTCGCACGTCACGATCGTGTCGATGCTCGCCCAGAGGCTGTCCCGGATGATGTGCGGGTTGGGCCACCGTCTGAGCGGGTTGGGCCCGGAGTAGTAGTAGAAGCGGGGCCGCTTCGGCGGGCGTGGCGAGATGGGCTGCCAACCGGCCGCGAGTGCCTCGTCTATGTACTCCCGCGCGGGGCGGGGCAGCGAGGGGTCGTTGTACTCCTGCTTGCTCGCCATCTCCGCCCACTTTTTGTCGTGGCCGTAGAGCCAGGGAATCAGCGGCGTCGCGTTGCCGAGGCGGCCTGTCTTGAACGCGGCTTTCGAAAGCTCCTGGATCGAGACGCGGTCGACCGGGAGTTCGGGCACCGGCTCGGTGTTAAGGCGGAGCCCGCGACTGGTGAGTGCGGCACTTGGGGTCGGCCACCAGGTGGAGACTTTTATCCCGGAACCAGGCTTGCCGCCCGAGTTGCCAGTGAGGGCACAGAGGTAGACCATGCCGCGCTGGAAGAGGTCGGAGTGGTAGTGCTTGGAGGCGCCCCACGACGCGTAGATCATCGCCGACTTCGCAGCCGCGAACTCACGGGCGACGACACGGATGTTGTTCGCGGCAACCCCCGTGATTTCTTCAACCTTCTCCGGGCTGTACTCCGCGGCACGCTTCTTCAGCAGTTCGAACACCGGGCGCACCGTGACGCGCCGGCCATCGAGGAGACGCACGCGGTGGGCGCCTTCGAGCGCGGGATCCAGGTCTTCATCGGCCGCGATCGTGGCGTAAGTTGAGCCCCATGAACCGGTCGGGCTTTCCTTGCGCCCGGTATACGTGTTCCAGACGAAGAAGACACTGTCGGAGCCGTCCTCGTAGACATCGGATTCGCGCAGGTACTGGCCGGTATCCTCCCGGACGAGGAAGGGCAGGTCGGTCTGTTCCTTGATGTAGGCCTCGTCGTGGAGGTTCTCCGAGAGGACGACGTTGACCATGCCGAGTGCCAGGGCAGCGTCAGTGCCCAAGCGCACGTTGAGCCAGCGGTCGGCGTGCATGGTCGAGGCGTTGTAGTCGGGGGCGATGCTGACGACTTTCGCGCCCCGGTAGCGCGCTTCCCACATGAAGTGGACTTCGGGCACCCGTGTGTATGAAGGGTTGCCTATCCAGATGAGGATGTAGTCCGAGAGGAACCAGTCGTCCGCGGTGCCTTCGGACATGTAGAGGCCCCACGCCTGGATGAGGCCCACCGGGAGGTCTCCCACCCCGGCGAAAGAGTCGATGACGGTGCTCCCAACGCCTGTGGTGAAGAGGTGTGTCTCCATGGGGGAGCCGATGCCCATGTCCACGTTGGTGCTGCCGTTGTCGTAGACGACACAGTCGGAGCCGTCGGTCTCGACAACGTCGATGAGCCTGTCGGCGATTTCGGTGAGGGCCTGGTCCCACGAGACCCGCTCCCACTTGCCTTCGCCCCGTTTGCCCGCCCGTTTCATCGGGTACTTGATGCGGGTGGGGTCGTACATCACCGAGCTGTAGACGCAGCCCGCCGGGCAGCCGCGCGGATTGAAGTCCGGGACGTCAGCGAACGACTGCTCGAAGGTGGCGTTCTGCTCTTCCCGCCAGACAATGCCATCTTTGACGTAGGCATCGAGCGAGCAGGCGGAAATGCAGTTGGTGCGGGTGTGGGTGACCTTGACCACGCGATCCCAGGTCCACTGATCGCGGTAGACATCCTCCCACGAGCGGTATTCGTAGGGACGGGAAAGCAGGTCATCGAGCCTTGCGCCAGCATCGAGTGGCGCCAGGCGCTTAAGCGGCGCGGGCGGTGCAGCAACGGTGGCCATGGATCGGCCTCCCGGGCCTAGGATCCCTTCTTTTCGGATTCGGATTTGGCGGCAGCGGCCTTGCGGCCCGCGGCGGCACGGCCCCGGCCGGCGGTCTTGCGGGGAGCGGGTGTCTCTTCAGATGACTGCTGAAGCTTCTCGAGGTCGACATTGATCGATGGTGCAAACATGGTGAGATCCCTTCTGTTTATGGCAGCTATAGCAGCGGGCCCGGGGCCCGGTGGCTTTCACGGACACTAAGGTGCGGCATCACCCGCCCGTATGATCCCGGTCATGTACGTTCATCAACTGGCCCGCATCTTGCCGTCAAGGTTGTCCGCCACTGGTCAGCCCCGGCCATCGGCTCCAATGCGACTGCCAACCTCGCCAGGAAAGCACTCGAGGCCATCATCGCGCGCCGCCCCTTCCCCACCCGTGCTATCCAGGTCGGGGCTCGAATGAATGCCGAATTCGAAGCTGCCTGCCAACAGAAGGGCATCCTCCACCGCCACTCCCACTGTCGCCGGCTTTGAAGCCGACCTCCTCGCCCGGGAACAGACCGACAACCACATCCGCCCTCACCAGGCCCTCGGCTCCCTTGTCACGGACATCTTGAACCAGTACACGCTGTCGACATTCATCCGCGGCGAGCGGACAATGGGGCCACCGAAATTAGAGATCTGAGGTACAACCATGGACTTCCGCGACACAACGGAAGAAGCCGCATTTCGCGAGGAAGTGCGGAGCTTCATCGCGACTGAGGGGCCGAAGGCCCGGTCGGGGCGCGAGGATGCCGAGGGCTTCTACGGCGGCAGCAAGGAGTGGACGAAGGCGCTGGCATCACGCAACTGGATCGCACCGGCGTGGCCCAAGGAAGTCGGCGGCGCGGGCCTCTCGGTGATGGAGCAATTCGTCTTCAACTCGGAGCTGGCCGAAGCACGTCTGCCGCGTCCGGGGGGCGGCATTGGGATAGGATTTGCCGGCCCCACACTGATCGTTCATGGTACGGAAGAGCAGAAGAAGAAGTACCTGCCGGAGATGCTGGCGGGCGAAGTGACGTGGTGCCAGGGGTATAGCGAGCCGGGCGCAGGCTCGGACCTGGCGGCCATACAGACCCGTGCCGTGCGCGACGGCGACGACTACGTGATCAACGGCCAGAAGATCTGGACCTCGGGCGGGCACAACGCGAAGTGGATGATCCTGCTCGCGCGGACGGACCCGGACGCGCCAAAGCACCGGGGCATCACGTACTTCATTGCCGATATGAAGGCGCCGGGCGTGACCGTCCGGCCGCTGATCAACGCCGCCTACACCCACGAGTTCAATGAGGTGTTTTTCGAGGATGTACGCATCCCGAAGGAGAACATCATCGGCGAAGAGAACCGGGGCTGGTACCTGGCGCAGACAACGCTGAGCTTCGAACGCTCGAACATCGGCGGCGCCGTCGGAGCGCGGCAGACAGTGGAAGACCTGATCAAGTTCGCGCGGGACAATAAGGACCAGGGTTTGAGCACCCTTGGCCACAACGACGCGGTGCGGAACGAACTGGTGGAGCGTTACATCGAGGCCGGCGTGGCCCAGATGATGAGTTTCAAGATCGTCTCCATCCAGGCAAAGGAGGGCGTTGCCCCTGGCCACGAGGCAAGCGTCGCCAAGCTATACGGCACCGAGCTGAACCAGCGCATCCAGCGGACAGGCATGAAGGTGCTTGGTCTGTACGGGCAGCTCGATGCGAAGACCGACGGACCAACCCCGCCGATGAAGGGCCGGGTGAAGTACATGTACCTCCGCTCCATCGCGAACACGATCGAGGGTGGGACGAGCGAAATCCAGCGGAACATCATCGCAACCCGGGGCCTCGGCCTGCCGCGGGCCTAAACCGGGACAGGCAACAGCGCATTCAGGGGCCGCCCTCCGGGGGCGGCCTTTGCGCGTTACCGGCGCCCGGGGACCGCGTTGAGCCTGGGCAATACAGGAGGGCACGAACATGGCAGAGGGCATCCCGCCGGACTTTTCGAAGGAGGAGCTCCTCCGCCGCATCGAGGTTCGCTGGCAGAAGCTGCAAGACCTGCTCGCAGCTCTCGTCCCGGCTGACTGGGAGCGCCCGCTGGGCGACGGTTGGCCCGTGAAGGTGCACGTGGCGCACCTGGCCGACTGGGAGGAATCGCTGCTGGGATTGCTGGAGAAGGGATCGCGGCCGGGAGCGATGGGGATTCCCGAGGAGTTGTGGGAACGCCACGACACCGACGCGATAAACCAGTTCATGGCGGAACGTGCGATGGGCGTGACGGCAGCAGCGAGCAGGGAGCGGATGGAACAGACGCATGCGCGCGTCGTCGGCGTGCTCATGGGGATGACCGAGGCCGACTTGCTGCTGCCCTATTCCCACTACCAGCCCGGCGATGCGCCACACAACGCAAACCCGGTCGTGGGATGGGTGGTTGGCAATACCTTCGGCCACTTCGACGAGCACATCGAATGGATCGAGGGGGGCTTGACCGGCTGAGCACAGGCCAGGCAAACGGAAGGGCCGGCGCGTTGGCCGGCCCTTCCAGAGGGGGAACCTGATCGGTGGAGCGGGACGGGCCCGCCTGGTGCGTGGGTGGCTAACCGCCGTTGCCGCCGAGGACTACCTTGTCGGGCGGAGTCATGAAGGCGTGGATGAATCCTGCCACGGAGAGGATGATGAGCAGGCCGCCGATGATGTAGCAGACGGTGGCGGCCAGGGCGGCCTTCTCGCCGAAGATGCTGAAGCCGTAGCTGGTGAGGAGGAGGCCACGGAGGGTCTCGCCGGTCTGGAAGGTACTGCGAAGCGAGGTCGCCGCGTCGACTTTCTTCTGGGCGAGAGCTTCAGCTTCTTTGTCGCCCTTTTCCTTGGCGGCGGCCAGTTCAGCCTGAGCTGCGCTGCGGATGCCGCCCATCGTCGCGTAGGTCTCGTCGTCCCAGCCCATCTTTTCGCCATCGACCGCCGCGTTGGCCGCTGAGCGGCGCATGTGCATGGCGATGTAGAAGTTGCCGTAGCACTCCGCCTGTTTGCCGGTGGTCATGAGCTTGCCGGCGTATTCAGTCAGGCACTTCGAGCCTTCCTTCCAGCTCGTCTCTTCCTCGGTGAGCTTGTCGGCTTCGGCGAAGGTGATCCGCTGTTCGCTGAGCTGTTCCTTGACGTAGTCCTCTGCGAATGAGGCCTGGTCGGCCATGACGAAGCCAAGGATGAGAAGCAGGATCGCCAGCAGGAGACCGCCTCCCGAGAAGATGAAATCAAGAGTTCTGCGTTTCATGTACTTCCTCCGAAAGTGTTCTGTGGTTCGTGTCCACCGCGGGGTGCTTCCTGGTGGTGGCGGGGTGCGGGCGATTATCCAGTCTTGTCACCGTTGCTCTCGATATGGTTTCCCCCACAACTGCTTTGGTGAGCTAACCCTACCTCCTGCCTTTGGTGCGCCATGCGGCCATTCGCCCCAACATGACGGGACCGTTTGACCCGATCGAACACCGTGCGGCGACAACCGGATCCAGCGAATCTGATATGGGCTAGAACGCGGCCCGGGGCGAGACTCGCGTATCACAAAGTGTTTTGAATTGCGGTATAGACCAGACCCGCGCTTTGCGTACCGGGGCCCTGGCCGGCCGGCTGCCGATGGCCGTGATCCGGCGGCACAGAAGCACCCCATCGAGGAGTCCTGCGGCGCCGCTGTGCAGGACGGTCCCATACGTGGCGCCGGGGAGTTGTCCGTGGCGGCTGCCGGCACAGTTGTATGGGGCGGTAGGGAGAGGGCGATACAATTGGTGTACGCCCCCGTAGCTCAGGGGATAGAGCAGGCGCCTTCTAAGCGTCTGGCCGCAGGTTCGAATCCTGCCGGGGGCGCCAAATTCCCCGCCCTGACACCGCACCGGTCCCGGGGTAGACTCCGGGCATGCGTATTTCCCCGTCTGTCCGCGCGGCCATGGTGCCTGATGAGAACCCGATGCACCCCGACTTCACCTCCATCTACCTGGTGGGGGCCGAGGGCCAGCAGTCGCTCACGATCGACTCCGGCGAGGCGATCGACCGCTACCAGTGGTTCCTGCGCGGCTACCTGGCGGCGGTGGAGATAGCCGAGATCGCGATCGCGACGATCACGCACCACCACTCCGACCACTCGGGCAACCTGAAGTGGGCCAAGGAGTTCCTGAAGGCCGACATCGCGATCCCCTGGAACGGGCGGGCGCTGCTGAAGGGGCGCATCCCGGCCAAGGTCGACACGCTGAAAGACGGGGACGTGATCGAGTTGGACGGGGGCGTGCGGGTGCAGGTGCTGGGCACACCGGGCCACAGCGTCGATTCGCTCTGCTTCTACATCGAGGAGGAGGGCGTGCTGTTCACGGGTGACACGTTGCTGGGTTCGTCGACGACGACGGTGTCGGACCTGGCGCCCTACCGGCGGTCGTTGAAGCGGCTGCTGGAGTTGCCGAATCTGAAGGTGATTTGTCCGGGGCATGGGACAATCGTGAACGACCCGCGCGAGCGCCTGGAGATGTATGTGAAGCACCGTGACATGCGGGAGCGGCAGATCCTCGGCGTGCTCGAAGGCGGCGGGGCCGTTAGCAGTTGGGACATCATGCTGCAGCTTTACCCGGAGATTGATACGCGGCTGCGCCGGGCGGCCGACAACAACGTGCGGTCGCATTTGAAACAACTGACCGACGAAGGACGCATCAAGGTCTATCCGGGGAAGCCGCGGCGGCCGCGGAGCGCCAGTGCGGTCCAGCGGGACGTGGAACACGTCCGCCAGCGGGACCTCGTCATCAAGCAGGCGAAGAAGTTCGAGTCGGAGAGGCGCCGCGCGGAGATACGCATGCAGGAGAATCCCCCGACAGCCGAGTGGGCGGAGCCGCCGCGCTTCGAGCTTATAGGCACGGCCAGGGACGCTGCCCGCTAATCGCGGGGCGAGTTGCCGACGGCGGGCGGTATCGAGGTAGGCGACGGGGTTGGCGTTGGCGACGGGGTCAGCGTGGCTGGCGGCGACGGCGTGGGGGTTGGGGTCTGGGTCGGTATTTGGGTGGAGCCGGGCGTGGTCGCGCGGGTCGGAATCGCGACCGTGACATCCCGGGCGGGCGGGCGCGCCGGGTCGAGGACGATTGCGGGGATGCTCACGAGGACCAGCGCGACCTTCTTCTGGCGGCGCTGGCCGATGAGTGCCTGGATGGCCTCGGCGTCAGCGAGAGTCGGCTCGATCTCCGTGCGGACAGTGAGGTGGAGGTTCACGGCGCCATCCGGACCGTTGGACCGTTTCAGGTCGGTGAGCTCGCTTCCGGGAAGGACCTGGGCAAGGGCCGCCTCCGAGGCAGCCCAGAGCGACTCGGACTCGCGCGCTTCGCCGATGGCGCGAGCGCTCAACCCGAAGAGTGTGAACCCGAGGAAGAAGATGGGCAGCAGCCCGACCGCGATCTGTTGGACGGGGAAGCCGTTGCGGCGGCGGGGGCCCAGGCCGAGTGCCCAGAAGACCATGCCGGCAGTGAAGACGATCGCGGCGAGGTTGGTGGCGAAGAGCAAGAGGGCGCCCCCCCAGACGCCTCGGTCCTCGATGGCGAGTCCGATTCCGACGGTGCAGAGGGGTGGCATGAGGGCGGTGGCGATGGCGACACCGGGGAGGGCGGCTGAATCGCGCATCCGGGCAACGGCGTAGGCGCCGATCGCGCCGCCGGCGAGCGCGATGCCGAGGTCGAGCGGGTTTGGGCGGGTACGGGCCTGGACCTCGGCCGGGAGCGCCTGGAGTACGTCGAACGACGAGAGCATCGTCACTTCAGCGAGCACAAATGAGATGACGATGGCGGTGACGACCCCTTCAGCGAGGGCCCGGACGGCGATGAGCCCCTGCCGGTTGCGGCCGCCAAGGCTCGCTTCGCCGATGGCCATCAGGGGCCCGAGGAGGGGAGCCACGAGCATGGCGCCGATGACCACAGCCGTGGAATCAGCAATGAGGCCAAACGTGGCAATCATCGCCGAGAACCAAAGGAGAAGGCGAAAGCGGAGGTCGGGCCGTCCTTCCCGGAAGATATCGGCGCGGAGCCTTCCAGCGGAGAGGGCGGAGTGGGCGGGCATCGGCGGATATCGTAACGCGGCCGGCGCTTTCGGACTGGCGGACGGACACGGAGCGGCCGACAACTCATACTGGGGCCACGGGCGGTGACTGCAGTGGTACCGGGGGGACAGGCTGATGCTCAAGGGCGACAACGTGATCCTGCGGCCCATGCGCCGTGAGTACCTGGAGAAGTACTTCGAGTACCGGAACGAGGTGGAACTCGAACTGCTTTCGAGCGGGGAAGCGCCGATGCCGATGGAGTACGAGCGCCTGGTGGCGATGTTCGAGGCGCACCTGGCGCGGCCGCGGAGCGAGATCAGCTGGTTCGGGATCGAAGTGCAGGGCGGCAAGTTCATCGGCCAGTGCCTGTTGCACAACTTCGATTACGCGGCGCGCACGTGTGAGCTTGGAGTCACGATCGGCGACAGGGACCACCTGGACCGGGGTTACGGGCGGGATGTGGTGCAACTGCTGGTGAAGTACGCGTTCCGGTTGCGCAACATGCAGAAAGTGTGGCTGACCACGAACGGGAGCAATGAGCGGGCGCAGAAAGCGTTTGCCGCGGCAGGGTTCGTGGAGGAGGGGCGGCTGAAGAGGCACGTGTGGCTGGATGGCAGGTACGATGACCTGGTCTACATGGGCATCCTGCGCGATCCCCCGGCGGAGGGAAGAGAGGACCCTGGCGCCATGGAGACCGACCCTGCCATGGAGATTGCCGATGCCGAGGATGAAGCCTGATGTCCTGGAGGAGTTCCTTCAGCTGCCGACCGTTGGGGTGATCGCAACGTTACGCCGCGACGGGATGCCGTACACCGTTCCGGTGTGGTGGCTATGGAAACCGGATGGCATCTGGATCACGGGCACGTACAACCGGGTGTGGTGCAAGCAGTTGATGCACGACCCACGCGCGTCGCTCTGCATCGAATCGGGGCCTCCGCTGGTGGGGCATGTGGAGTTCGACGGGCGCTGTACCGCGTTCGAGCGGCCAGATTTCGACATCTGGCCCACCTCGCGTGAGCTGGCCGAGAAGTACGTCGGGCGGGGCGACCCGGCGAACGCAGCGGCGGTCGACTCGTTCTTCGCGAACATGCAGACCGAACCACGACTGCTGTTCCGTCTCGAACCAGAGGTCACGCGCGCGATCGACATGCGCGTCTACCGCGGGAAGCGCGAAGACCGGGAGTTCCAGGCATGGCAGCGAGACGAGTGAGTCCCCGGTCCCGCCAGTTAGCCGCAGATGCGGTTCAGGGCGGCGGCGATGTACTCAACGTCTTCGGGGCCGAGCGATGGATGAACCGGCAGGGAGAGCACGTGCCCGGCGGCGGCTTCGGCCACGGGAAATGAGCCTTCGCCGAAGCCCATCTGGCGTATGATCGGCTGCTGGTGGATCGGGATCGGATAGTGCACGGCACTGCCGATCCCGGCGTCCTGCAGTTGCTTCTGGACGCCGTCACGGTCGCGGGGGACGCGGACGGTGAACTGGTGGAAGACATGCCGGTCGCCGTCACGCACGCGGGGCGTCTCGACCGTTCGGATGAGGCTTGCCAGCTTCTCCGCGTTCGCGATGCGGGCCGTGTTCCAGTCCTCGATGTAGTCCATCTGGACGAGGCCGATAGCGGCGTTCATGTCCTGCATGCGCCAGTTGAGGCCAAAGTAGTCGTGCTTGTAGCGCACTTCCTGGCCATGGCTGCGGATAATGCGGCAGAGGCGGGCGACCTCGTCGTCGTTGGTGGTGATGATGCCGCCTTCGCCGGTGGTCATGTTTTTCGTTGGGTAGAAGCTGAAGCAGCCGGTGCCGAACGTGCCGACCCGGCGGCCGGCGTGCTCGGCGCCGTGTGCCTGGGCGGCATCCTCGACCAGTGCCAGGCCGTTGTCCTCGCAGAGTTCCTGGATCTCGTCGATGCGTGCGGGGTGGCCGTAGAGGTGGACCGGCATGACCGCCTTTGTCTGGTCCGTGATCGCGTCCTCAACCTGATTGGGGTCGAGGTTCAGGTCGAACGGGTCGATATCGACGAAGACCGGGGTGGCGCCACAGGCAATGATGCTGGTGGCGGTCGCGATGAAGCTGAAGGGCGTGGTGATGACCTCATCACCGGGGCCGACCCCATGGGCCTGGAGGGCGACGATCAGGGCGGCAGTCCCGCTGTTCACGCCGATGGCGTGCTTCGCGCCGACGTATTCGGCGAAGGCCTTCTCGAACGCTTCGGTACGGCTGCCCATGGCCAGTTGGCCGCTATCAAGCACATCCATGACGGCGCGCTTTTCGGCGTCTCCAATGAGTGGTTTCGCTACCGGGATGAACTGGCGGTCGATGGTGGTCATGGGTGCTCCTTAGCGGGGGCGCTTAGGATTCGAGCGTATCAAGGCCGGCGCCTTTGCGCTGGTAACGGCGGCCGCATTGGGGGCAAGTGAGATCCACGGAGAGCGGGTGGGCGCACATGCAGACCCAGCCGCGCTGGCGGGCCGGATTCCCGGCGACCAGGGCGTGGTCGGGGACGTCCTTTGTGACGACGGAGCCCGCGGCGACGAGCGCCCAGCGGCCGATGGTGAGTCCGGGGAGGATGACCGAACGCGACCCGATGGCGGCGCCGAACTTCGCGACGGAGCCCTGGAGTTCCCAGTCGCTCGCAACCTTCAGGGTGCCGTCGGGGTTGATGGCGCGGGGGTAGCGGTCGTTGGTAAACACAACTTCGGGGCCAACGAAGACGCCGTCTTCGAGGATGTTCCCTTCGTAGACGCAGGAGTAGTTCTGGACCTTGCAGTTGGCGCCGAGGGAGACATCAGCGCCGATGTAGACGCCCTTGCCGATGATGCAGCCGGGACCGATGGTGGCGCGCTCGCGCACCTGGGCCTGGTGCCAGATGCTGGCGCCGTCGCCGATAGAGGCCTGGCCACTGACCTCGGCTGTGGGGTGGACGCGAAAGTCGCTCATGTGCTCGCGGGCTCCCCGGCGGGATCAGCTTCCATCTCCCCGGCGGGGACACCTTCGGCATTGTTCGAGTACTTGCGCGCGACCAGGTGGATGCGGCGGCGCAACTCTTCCGGGTCCTGGCGAAGGACGGTTTCGACCTCGGCGATGAGACGGAGAATCTCGGCCTCGCTGACTTCGGCCGAGGCGTTGAGGCGCATGACCTTCGGGTGTTCAGTCGGCTCGACCATTTCGAAGTCCGCCACGAGTTCCTCTCGCAGTTTTTCACCGGGTCGCGTCCCGGTGAAAATGACCTCGATGTCATCGCCAGGCCGGAGGCCACGCAGGCGGATCATGCGCTCGGCGAGCTCGAGCATATTGATTTCCTGGCCCATGTCGAGCATATAGATGTTGCCCCGGCCGCCGAAGGTGCCAGCCTGGATGACGAGGCTGACGGCCTCGGGGATGCTGATGAAGTAGCGCATCATGTCGGGGTGAGTAATCGTGACAGGGCCCCCGCGCTCGATCTGCTTCAGGAAGGTGAGCGGGGCTGAGCCGCGGCTACCCATGACGTTGCCGAAGCGGACGGCCACGAACCTGGTGCGCTCGCTGTGGCGGGAAAGCGCGAGCACGAGCAGTTCGGCGATCCGCTTGGTCGCACCCATGATGCTGGTTGGGCGCACCGCTTTGTCAGTCGAGATGAGGACGAAGGTGCCGGTTTGGAACTTGCGGGCGGCAGAGGCCACGTTGAGGGTGCCGAGCACGTTGGCGCGGAAGGCTTCGTCCGGGTTGGACTCGAGCATCGGAACGTGTTTGTAGGCGGCGGCGTGATAGACAAGGTGAGGACGGACCTGGTTGAAGACATCCTCGATCTTCCGGCCATCGGCGATGTTTGCAGGCCAGAGCTTGATGGTGGTCTGGTGCGAAACGCTACGGAGTTCGGCGGCAAGGTCGAACAGTCCGCTTTCGTTGTTGTCGAGGAGATGCAGCTCGAGGGGTTCGAAGGTGGCTACCTGGCGGGAGAGCTCGGAACCGATGGAGCCGGCCGCGCCGGTTACCAGTACGACGCGGTCTTTCACCGACTGGCTGCATGCCATGTAGTCGACTTCGACGGGCTCGCGGCCCAGGAGGTCGTCGAGGGTGACTTCGCGGAGGGCGTCGTTGGTGTGGCCACTGGAGATCCAGCGTTCGACCCCGGGGACGATGCGGACCGGGACTGCGTTCGACTGGCAGATGCCGACAATGGAACGGATGACCGGCCCAGAAGCCCGCGGGATGGCGATCGCGACAGCGCCGACGGCGTGCTCGCTGATCCGCAGTTCGAGTTCGCTGACGGGGCCGAAGACGCGCAGGCCGTGCATGCGGCGATTCTGCTTGCGGGGATCGTCGTCGAGGTACCCGATCGGCTGATAGTTGAGGCCCGGGCTGTTTTGGAGTTGGCGCGCGAGGGCCTGGCCGGTGTGCCCGGCGCCGATGATGAGAAGGCGCTGGGAGGCGACTGCCGCCCTGGGGAGCCGCGTGAGCAAGCGGCCGCGCATCTTGACGAAGGCCATGCCTGGGAAGATGAGCTCGCCAGCGATGAGGATGACGGAGAGCGGCAGATCGCGTTCCTTCACCCAGAAGTTCACGCCGAAGATGAGGGCCGTCGAGATGAGGACGGGCATGAAGAGGTTCAGGATGTCGCCGAGGCTGCCGTAGGTCCACACCGTCCGGTAGACGCCGAAAACGACGTTGGCGGTGATGTAGACGAGGGCGAGAAGTGGGAAGACCCTGAGGACGAATTCGAGGTTTCGGTGGGGGACCTCAGCGTCGAAGCGAAGCATCAATGCCGCCGCGTAGGCGAGCGCGATGACCAGGACGTCCAGGACCATGGCGCCGGCGGTGCGCGCGTTGTCTCCGCTGAAGAGCCGGCCGGCGAGGGAGGGGTGCCGGGCAGTCATCGGGCGCCACTGCCCATCGCGACCCGGAAGATCGTGCGGAGGAGAATGCTGAGGTCGGTCAGCACCGAATGGTTATCCACGTAGCGAAGATCGTAGGTAGCGGTTTCGTCATAGGTCAAATCCGAACGGCCGTTGACCTGGGCCAGGCCAGCGATACCAGGGCGGACATCGTGCCGCCGATGGTACTCGGGCGGGTATTGGACGACGATCTCCGGGATCTCCGGGCGGGGGCCGACGAGCGACATGTCGCCCCTCAGGACATTGAAAAGGTTCGGTAGCTCGTCGAGGGAAGTCTTGCGGGCAAAGGCACCGATGCGGGTGATACGGGGGTTGGGCTCGTCCGGCGGGGCGAAGACGAACGTTTTGAAGTCCTCGACATGGTAGTGATCTTCCTCGCCCGGGAGCGGGTGGCGCATCGTCCGGAGCTTGACCATGGTGAACGGCCGGCCGTGGAGCCCAATGCGTCGCTGGAGAAAGAACGGGTTACCCCGCAGTTCGGCTGCGAGCACGGCGGCGGTGACCAGCATCAGGGCCAGCCAAATCGGGGCGGTTACGAGCGTCAGTGCGACGTCCATGATGCGCTTGGACACGGAACGAGGGTAGCGGGCCGGGGCGCTATGGCGAAGATGGCTGAACGTTTTTCGAGGGCGCTGCGGCAACTTTCGGGGGCCCCGGATGGGCTGGCGCCGTGGTAGGTTTCAGGGGTGGAAAGATTGTGGGCCGGGCTCGTCATCGGCATTGCCGTGTTCTTCTGGGCGATGGCCGTTATGTCGCTGGCGGTGTTCGTTGTACCGGAGCGGGGTGGCGGACCGATCCTGAGCGCGCTGGCAGTCGCCGGCGGCTTCGTGGCGCCAGCCATGTTGCTGGTCTTGCTCCTGGGTGGGCCTGGCTGGCGCCGCATCGGGGAGACCACGGCGCGGCGCCGGGAGCGCGAGCTCTTCCTGGCCCTCCGATCGCAGGGGGTGCTGACGGCCGAGACGCTGGCCTTGCGCTCGTCCTTGACGGTGGAGGAGGCCGGGGCGCTGCTGGAGCACCTGGCCGAATCAGGGCACCTTGAGGTGGCCGGAGCCGGGGAGGCCCGGATCTACCGGACTCCGGAACCGTAGTGCCTCAGGTTTCGAGGAGCACGACGGCGATGGCAGCCATCGCCTCTCCCCGGCCGACAGCATCGAGACCCTCGGCGGTCTTGGCTTTCACGCTCACCTGCCCTGGTTCGAGGGCGGCGATTTCGGCGATGCGCTCGCGGATGTGGGCGATGTAGGGGGCGAGCTTCGGGCGCTCGGTCTTCACGGTGGCGTCGATGTTCGCGACCTCCCAACCTCCGGCTCTTGCGAGTTCGAGCGCCTTGCGCAGGAAGTCCGCGCTATCGGCGTGGGCGTAGCGAGGATCGTTCGGGGGAAAGTAGTGGCCAATGTCTCCGAGCGCAGCCGCACCGAGGACCGCGTCGGTGATGGCGTGGAGCAGCACGTCAGCGTCGCTGTGGCCGCTCAGGCCGGGGCCCTCTTCGATGATGACGCCGCCAAGGACGAGCGGGCGGGCGTCATCGACGCGGTGGAGGTCTTCGCCGATGCCGGCGCGCATCATGAGACGACCCCACGGGCCCGGAGGATCGCCGCGGCGACCTCCAGGTCATGTGCGCGGGTGATCTTCATGTTTTCGGGGCTGCCTTCGGCTACGGCGCACTCGAGCCCGAGGCGGCTGAGCATGGCAGCGTCATCGGTCTCGTCGTTGTCGCTCATGCGGGCGGCATCGAGCCAGGCAGTCCGGAGCACGACCTGGGGCGTCTGGGCGGCCCAAAGACTGGCGCGGTCGGGGTGGCCGGCGACCACACCGTCGCGGACGACCTTGATAGTGTCGGTGACGGGGATGGCGGCGATGGCCCCGGGGCGCCCTTCGGCGGCGGCGAGGGTGCGCTGGACGAGATCGGTGGTGGTCAACGGGCGGGCACCATCGTGGATCGCGACGTAGCGAGCGGTGCACTGGCGGAGACCGGCCTCCACGCTATCGCGCCGGCGTTCGCCCCCGGGGACCACTCGAAAGCAAGTCTTTGAGCACCAGGTCTCCGCCATGGTGGTCACTTCGGCGACGCGTCCTGGTGCGGCGACGATAACCAGGCAGCCGAGACCGGGGAGGGACTCGAACAGCGCCAGCGACCAGGCAAGGACGGGACGGCCAAAGAGGTCGGCGGAGAGCTTGTCGGTTGCGCCGAAACGCGAGGACGAGCCGGCGGCGACGATGACAGCGTCGAAGTCCATGAAGGCACGCTACCACCAGGCGGAATTGCGCTGTAGTTCGATACTTCGGATTCGCCTGCTACGATGGATGTTCGCCCCGCCGGAGCTCTCACCCGCCGGCCAGGAGGAATCCCATGACGACCACTATCGACCAGCTGCTCACGCGCGTCTCGAAGCCCGCCCGCTACACCGGCGGCGAGTGGAACAGCATCACGAAGGACTGGCACGGCGCCAACGTTCGCATTGCGCTCGCGTACCCGGATGCCTACGACATCGGGATGTCGAATATGGGCCTGGGCATCCTCTACGACATCCTGAACAAGGTGGAGGATGTTGCCTGCGAGCGGGTGTTCGCGCCCTGGGAGGACATGGAGGCGGAGATGCGGTCGGCTGGCGTGCCGCTCTGGAGCCTCGAAACCCGGAACCCCATCCGTGACTTCGACGTGCTCGGATTCACGCTGCAGTACGAAATGACGTACACCAACGTGCTCAACATGCTCGACCTGGCCGGCATACCGGTCTGGGCCCGCGAGCGGACGGACGAACACCCACTGGTCATCTGCGGGGGCAGCGGGGCGTTCAACCCCGAGCCGCTCTCGCCGTTCGTGGACGCCTTCTTCCTCGGTGAAGGCGAGGATGCCGTGATTGAGCTGGCCGACCGTGTGCGCGAATGGAAACGCTGCGGGACGGTGCGCCAGGACCGGCTGCGGGAACTGCTCCAGATGCCCGGTGTCTACGTTCCGGCGTTCTATGAGGCGCAGTACGACGAAGCGGGCCACTTCGCTGCGCTCGAACCGACGGTACCGGACGCGCCGCGAGTCATTCGCCGGCGGATCATGGAGCAGTTGCCGCCAGCGCTCGTCAAACCGATTGTGCCGTTCCTCCAGACCATCCACGACCGGGCCGCGGTGGAGATCCAGCGCGGTTGCACCCAGGGTTGCCGCTTCTGCCAGGCGGGCATGATCTACCGGCCGACACGCGAACGGAGCCCCGAGGAGGTGGTGCAGGCGGCGCGCGAACTCATGGCGAACACCGGGTATGACGAGCTCTCGCTTCTTTCGCTGAGCACGACCGACCACAGCCAGATCGTGCCGATGGTGAACCAGCTGACGAGCACCTTCGAAACACTGAAGGTGGGCATTCCGAGCACGCGGGTCGACAGCTTCTCGGTGGAGGTTGCGAATGCGGTGGCGAAGGGTAAGAAGCACACACTGACACTGGCGCCGGAGGCCGGGAGTCAGCGGCTGCGCAACGCGATCAACAAGCTGGTGAGCGAAGAAGACCTGCTGGGGGCAGCCGAGAACGCATTCCAGCGCGGCTGGACCGGGGTCAAGCTGTACTTCATGGTCGGGCTACCCACTGAGACGATGGACGACGTGGCCGGGATCATCGAAATGGGCGCGAAGGTGAAGGCCATCGGGAGGAAGCATGCGGGTGGGCGGGCGAAGGTCCGCGTGAGCACGAGCAACCTGGTGCCGAAGCCGCACACGCCGTTCCAATGGGCGCGCCAGGACACAGCGGAAGAGCTCGCGGAGAAACACCTCCTCCTGAAGGATGGGTGCCGGACCGCCGGCGTCGAGTTTAGCTGGAACGACCCGCGCGATAGCTTCATCGAGGTGGTCCTGAGCCGGGGCGACCGTCGGGTTGGGCCCGCCATCCACGAAGCATGGCGGAGGGGCGCCAAGTTCGACGCCTGGGGGGAGTACTTCAAGGCCGAGCACTGGCACGAGGCGTTCGCGGCGAACGGGATCGACGCGGAGTGGTACGCGCACCGCGAGTGGGACACGCATGAGCCCCTGCCGTGGGACCACATCGACTGTGGCGTGACCAAGAGCTACCTGCGTGGCCAGTGGCGTGACGTTCAGTCGTTCGAGACCGTGGCCGACTGCCACCACGGCACGTGCAACGTGTGCGGCATGCAGAGCTTCGATGCGCTCAGCGGGACGCCGGGTGTGGCCGACTGCGTGGTGAAGCTTGGAAAGCTTGCAGAGATGCGCCGGGAGGCGCGGAAGTACGACGGCGAAGCGCTGGAGCTGGTGTAGGGAGCGGCCGGCTGGCCAAGTGGTGTGGTGTAGAATGGGCTGATGGCGATACGCAAGCCGAAGCCCGCCGCGCCCGACTCACGGAACCGGGACACCGGTGGCCGTGAAGAACAACTACCGGCACCGAGCAAGCTCGCTACCGCACGGATCGAAGCGGGCGGAAGGCTGGCACTACCTGCATGGGCCGTGGCCCTGATGGGACTTAGCGACGGCTCCGAAGTGCAGCTTGAACTGTCCATGGACGGCCTGACCGTGCGCCCGATTGTGGAGGGCCGCGATCCCGATCAATGGTGGTTCTGGACGGACTCCTGGCAAGAGGGCGAGCGTGACGCCGAGGGCGAACTCCAGGGGGATAGGCCGCAAGTTGCCCGAAGCAGCGCGGAGTTCATGCGGATCCTGAGCGAGCTCGAGGGTGGGGCCGTATAGGCGCTGCCCACCCACGAAGAACTCGCTCGTTTCATGCGTGAATACGCCACGCTGAGCCCGCGAGCACGGCATCTCTTCCTCTCTGCGCTGTCTCAGTTTGTGCAATACGTTGACACCGGCGCACTGCCGCCAGCGCTCCGCGTCAAACGCATTCAAGGAACAGACCGACTCTGGGAAATGACGTGGGACAAGGACGGGCGGGCGGTGTTTGAGTACGGGGAGCCTGTCCCGGGAAAGGGACGCCACATTATCTGGCGCCGGATCGGGACTCACGGGATCTTCCGGGATCTTCCGGGATCTTCCGGGATCCTTGAAGAGTAACTGCCTGGATTGAAACGGGCCTCCCTTGCGGGAGGCCCGTTTCACTATGTGCGTGGCTGGTGAGGCCCTACTCGTCGTCCTCGTCGCCGCCGATGATCGGGTCGTCGTCATCGTCCTCGATGACACCAATCTCGTCGTCGTCGAGGAGACCAACGGCACCCGGGCGGCGGTAGCCGCCTGCTTCACGTTCGGCGAGCATGCGCTCGAGTTCGGACTCTTCCTCGAGGAGGAGCGATTCGGGCACGTCGAGCTCGGCGTAGTGCTCGCGCTTCGGAACCTCGATTTCGCTGCGGGCGGGGATGAGCTTGCCGATGATGACGTTCTCCTTGAGGCCAAGGAGCTTGTCGGTCGAGCCATCGATGGAGGCGTTCGTAAGGACGCGCGTCGTCTCCTGGAAGGAGGCGGCGGCGAGCCATGAATCGGTGTTGAGGGACGCCTTGGTGACGCCGAGGAGGACAGGCTGAGCGGTGGCCGGCTCGCCGCCCTCGGCGATGACGCGGTTGTTGAGTTCTTCAAACCCGCGGCGGTCTTCCAGGTCGCCCGGCAAGAGGCCGGTATCGCCCGGGTGGTCGACCTTCACGCGGCGGAGCATCTGGCGGGTGATAACCTCGATGTGCTTATCATTGATATTCACACCCTGGGACTTGTAGACCTTCTGGACCTCGTCGACCATGTACTTTCGGACGGCGTCGCGGCCCTGGATGTGGAGGATGTGCTGCGGGTTCTTGGCGCCTTCAGTGAGCTGGTCGCCGGCGTAGACCATCTGGCCATTTTCGACGAGCAGGCGAGCGGCCGCAGGAATAGCGTACTCACGCTCTTCGCGCTCTTCGTACACCACCTGGAGCTTGCCCTTGCCCGAGACGCGGACGACGCCGGAGATACGAGAAACGACCTGTTCGGCCACGGCCGTGGTGTCCTTCTTGTCTTCCGGTCCCCGGGCGATGGCGGTCCCGGCAACGATGCGTTCGCCGTCGGCGACGAGCGCTTCGCCCTTCGCAGGGACCTGGTACTCCTCGACGAGGGTGTCGACGTTCGTCACGCGGACGATGCGGCGCTCGTTTTCCTGGACGACATCCACGACGCCGTCTGTCTCGCTGATGATGGCCTCGCCCTTCGGGGCGCGGGCCTCGAAGAGCTCTTCGACGCGGGGAAGACCGCTGGTGATGTCGGTCTGAGACGCGACACCACCGGTGTGGAAGGTGCGCATGGTGAGCTGCGTGCCGGGCTCACCGATGGATTGTGCCGCGATAATGCCGGCGGCAGTCCGGAGTTTCACCAGCTCGCCGCGGGCGAGGTCGCGTCCGTAGCAGAGCTGGCACAGGCCGCGCGCGGCTTCGCAGGACATCGGAGTGCGGACGAAGACACGCTGGATGCTGCGAGCGTCGATGTCATCGGCGATCGCCTCGGTGAACTCCTGGTCGCGGTCGCAGACGACCTCGCCGGTGGCCTCATCGACGACGGGCATCGCGGCATGACGTCCGAGAATCCGGCTGCGAAGCGTCTCGGTGGCATCCACACTGGTGTCGCGCTCGATCCAGAGGCCCGAGGTGGTGCCGCAGTCTTCTTCCAGGATTATGACATCCTGCGCGACATCGATGAGACGGCGCGTGAGGTAGCCGGAGTCGGCGGTGCGGAGTGCGGTATCAGCGAGACCCTTGCGGGCGCCGTGGGTGGAGATGAAGTATTCGAGCACCGAGAGGCCTTCGCGGAAGGAGCCGCGGATGGGCAGCTCGATGACCTTGCCGTTGGGGTCGGCCATGAGCCCGCGCATACCGGCCATCTGACGGATCTGGGTGATGTTGCCCTTGGTCCCGGAGCTCGCCATGTAGTTGAGCGAGCCATATTCGGGCATGCGGTCCTTGATGGCCTTTTCGACCTGGCTGGTGGTATCGGCCCAAACCTCGACGGTGCCCTGGTAGCGCTCGTCCTCGGTGATCAGGCCCATTTGGTACTGCTCAACGAGTTCGTCGACCTTCTTGTCGGCTGCTTCGAGGAGCTGGGGCTTGTTCTTCGGCACCTGGATTTCGTGGATGGCGATGGTGGTGCCGCTGCGGGTGGCGTAGTGGAAGCCGGTCGCTTTGATGCGGTCGACCACCTCGCCGGTTGCTTCACCACCGAGGGTGCGGTAGCAGGTGGCGACCACCTTGCGCAGGTTTGGCCGGTCCATGATGAGGTTCTGGAAGGGCAGCTCGACGGGGATGATCTCGTTGAAGATGATCCGGCCCACGGTCGTGTCGATGGTGTGCGTCCGCGGGTTGCCGTTGGGCGCGGCTTCGGGCTCGGTGATGGTCCCACCTTCGTCCATGACGGCCTTGGTGGTGCGCACCCGGATGGGCGCGCGCAGGTCGACGACGCCGAGGTCGAACGCGAGCTTAGCATCTTCGAACGAGCCGAAGTGGCCTTCGACGGGCCGGCCGTTCGCCTCGCGGTAGGAACCGCGAGCACTCGCATCGATATCGGTCATGTAGTAGCAACCGAGCACCATGTCGAGCGAGGGGGCCACGATCGGGTCGCCGCTCGCGGGCGAGAGCAGGTTGTGGGTGGACATGAGGATCTGCTTGGCCTCGGCGACGGCCTCGCGGCTCAGCGGGACGTGGACCGCCATCTGGTCACCGTCGAAGTCAGCGTTGAAGGCGGCGCAGACGAGCGGGTGAAGCTGGATCGCAGAGCCTTCGATGAGGACGGGCTGGAACGCCTGGATGCCCAGGCGGTGGAGGGTGGGAGCCCGGTTGAGGAGCACCGGCCGGTCGCGAATGACCTCGTCGAGGACGTCCCAGACTTCGGGGCGAGCGCGTTCGACGATGCGCTTGGCGCTCTTGATGTTGTGTGCGAGGCCCTTGGCGACGAGCGAGTGCATGACGAACGGCTTGAAGAGCTCGAGCGCCATGCGCTTGGGGAGACCGCACTGGGAGAGCTTGAGTTCGGGTCCGACCACGATGACCGAGCGGCCCGAGTAGTCGACGCGCTTGCCGAGGAGGTTCTGACGGAAGCGGCCCTGCTTGCCCTTGAGCATGTCGCTGAGGCTCTTGAGCTTATGGTTGCCGCTGCCGCTCACGGCGCGGCCGCGGCGGCCGTTGTCGATGAGCGAGTCGACGGCTTCCTGCAGCATGCGCTTCTCGTTCCGGATGATGATCTCCGGGGCGCCGAGGTCGAGCAGGCGCTTGAGGCGGTTGTTGCGGTTGATGACGCGGCGGTAAAGGTCGTTCAGGTCGCTGGTGGCGAAGCGGCCGCCATCGAGCTGCACCATGGGCCGCAGGTCGGGAGGAAGCACCGGGAGGACCTGGAAGATCATCCACTCGGGCTTGTTGCCGGAATCCTTGAGGGATTCGACGACGTTGAGGCGCTTGGTAGCCTTCTTGCGGCGCATGCCGCTGGCGGCGAAGATCTCCTGCTTCAGGCGGGCGCGCATCTCGTCGAGCTGGACGCGCTGGAGGACCTGGAGGACCGCCTCGGCCCCCATGCCAGCCTTGAAGACGTGGCCGAAGAGGTCGGAGAGCTCGCGGTAGCGGGTCTCGCTCAGGAGCACAACGCGGTCGTCGCGGATGGGGTCGGCGAGCTCTTCGAGGTCGCGCAGACGCTCGCGGTACTGCTCTTCGACTTCATCGCGAAGCTGCTTTTCCTTCTGCTGGAGCGGGTGGAGCTCGTCGTAAAGGGCCGCCTTGGCATCGTCGAGGGCGGTATCGGCGAGCAGGCCTTCGGAGTCCTTGAGCTTGGCGGTCTCCTTGTCGAAGGCGGTGAGTTTCTTGGCGCCTTCGCGGCCAACGCGGGCGAAGGCGGTCTGGGTGACCTTGACACCGGCTTCGAGGATGACATCGCCGAGGAGCGAGATCTCGCTTTCGAGCGGGTTGCCGCGAGACGCCTCCGCCTGCTCGACCGCACGGGTAATGGCCGCCTGGAGCGCCTCACGTGAGATCAGGCGCTCGGCCTCGATCTGGTCCTGGCGCTCGACGACTTTGGCCTGGAGCTCGACGTTTGCCTGTTCGAGCTGGGCTTCGAGCTTCTCGCGCTTGGGGCGAACGTCGGCGACGCGCTCGTCGACAACGTTGATCATCTCGGAGCGGAGGTGTTCGAGCTCGCGGTTCCGGGCCTCTTCATCAACTTCGATGATCATGTACTGGGCGAAGTAGAGGACGCGCTCGAGGTTGCGCGGGGACATGTCGAGAAGCAGCCCCAGCTTGCTCGGGGTTCCCTTGACGAACCAGATGTGGCTGACAGGGCTGGCGAGTTCGACGTGGCCCATGCGCTCGCGGCGGACCTTCGCGCGGGCGACTTCGACGCCGCACTTGTCGCAGATGATGCCCTTGTAGCGGACGCGCTTGTACTTGCCGCAGTAGCACTCGAAGTCCTTGGTGGGGCCGAAGATCTTCTCGCAGAAGAGTCCGTCCTTTTCGGGCTTCAGGGTGCGGTAGTTGATGGTCTCTGGCTTGGTGACTTCGCCGTAGGACCAGGAGCGGATCTGCTCCGGGCTGGCAAGGGCGATCCGCACCTGGTTGAAATCATTGACTTCGAGCATTGAACAGGTCCTCCGCTTCGAAACCGGAGAGGTTGATCCCCAGCTCCGGCATGTCGCTCGTTGTGTCTTCGATGAAGGAGACACTGCCTCCTTCGTCGTTGGAGACTTCGACCGAGAGGCCGAGGCTCTGGAGTTCCTTGACGAGAACCTTGAACGATTCGGGCACGCCCGGTTCGAGGACGTCCTCGCCTTTGACGATGGCTTCGTAAGTCTTGACGCGACCGACGACATCGTCGGACTTGACGGTCAGGAGTTCCTGGAGGATGTGCGCGGCCCCATAGGCTTCGAGCGCCCACACCTCCATTTCGCCGAAGCGCTGGCCGCCGAACTGGGCCTTGCCACCGAGCGGCTGCTGGGTGATGAGGCTGTAGGGGCCGGTGCTTCGAGCGTGGATCTTGTCCTCGACCAGGTGGATGAGCTTGAGCATGTAGATGTAGCCGACGGTGAGCGGCTGATCGAAGGGCTCGCCGGTGCGGCCATCGCGCAGCTTCATTTTGCCGAAGAGCGGCGGCGGGACGTTGGTCTCCTTGTAGACAGCCAGAGCCATGGCGTCCAGGTCGTCGCGGGAGTGCTTGCCCTTCGGAAGGGCTGCCTGTCCGTCGGCGGCACGTTTTTCGCTGAGCCAGATTTCAAGACAGGCACGGCTTGCGGCGCCGTCTTCGGGTGCGTGAAGAATAGCGGCCGGGTCGTAGCCTTTTTCGCGCAGCCAGGCCGCGCAGACATCGATATCGAACCCGCGGTCGCGGGGATCAACGTAATAGACCGCACCCGACTCCTGGGCCATCCAGGCGCGGGCCAGGGCATCGTTGATTTCGTGGTCGCGGGCGCCATCGAAAACAGGAGTGATGGCGCGAAAACCGAGGACGTTGGCGGCCCAGCCGAGGTGCGTTTCGAGCACCTGGCCGATGTTCATGCGGCTCGGGACACCGATCGGGTTGAGGATGATGTCGATGGGGGTGCCATCTTCCAGGTAGGGCATGTCTTCGCGCGGCAGGATGCGGCTGATGACGCCCTTGTTGCCGTGCCGGCCGGCCATCTTGTCGCCCTCGGAGAGCTTGCGGCGCTGGGCGATGCCGACGCGGACGAGCTTGTTCACGCCCGCGGGCAGGCCTTCGTGGTTGTTCCGGTCGAAGACTTTGACATCGATGACTTTGCCCTTTTCGCCGTGAGGGACGCGGAGACTGGTGTCCTTCACTTCGCGGGCCTTCTCGCCAAAGATGGCGCGGAGGAGCTTCTCCTCGGCGGTCAGTTCGGTCTCGCCCTTGGGCGTGATCTTGCCGACGAGGATGTCGCCTTCGCGGACTTCAGCCCCGATCCGGATGATTCCGTCCTCGTCGAGCTGGCTGAGGCTTTCTTCGCCGACGTTGGGGATGTCGCGGGTAATCTCCTCATCGCCGAGCTTGGTCTGGCGGGCCTCCACCTCGTGCTTCTCGATATGAATCGAGGTGAACTTGTCCTCGCGGATCAGGTCCTGGGAAAGGATGATGGCATCCTCGAAGTTGTAACCCTCCCAGATCATGAAGGCGACGAGGACGTTCTGGCCGAGTGCCAGGTCGCCACCCTGCGTGCTGGAGCTGTCGGCGATGGGCTGGTCCTTCGTGACGCGTTCACCGCGAACGACGATGGGCCGGTGGTTCAGGCAGGTGCCCTGGTTCGAGCGGGTGAATTTGATCAGCGGGTAGGCAATCTCGCCAATATCCGGATCGTCGTAACGAATGACGATCCGGTTACCGGTAGCCTCGATGACTTCGCCATCACCCACGGCGGTCTTGACATGGCCGCTATCGACCGCTGTCCTGCGTTCCATTCCGGTGCCGACGAGCGGCACTTCGGGCCTTACGAGAGGGACCGCCTGGCGCTGCATGTTCGCGCCCATGAGGGCACGGTTGGCATCGTCGTGTTCCAGGAAGGGGATGAGGGCAGTCGCGACGGACACCATTTGCTTAGGGGAGACGTCGATGAAGTCGACCTCCACCGGGGGCACGGTCCGGAACTTCTCGTAGACGCGGATCTCGACACGCTCGCTGACAAAGTGGTTGTCCTCATCGAGAAGCGTGTTGGCCTGCCCGACCTTCCACTTGTCTTCCTGGTCCGCCGTCAGGTAGACGATATCGTTGGTGACCCACGGGCGGATGCGAACAGTCCGACCGGCGGCGCCAAGCTTCTTCGCAAGCGCCTCATCGATGCGCTCACCCGCTTTGGCGATGACCTTGTCCTTATCGTCGACGGCATCTTCGCGGAGGAAGCGGCCAACCAGGTTCGAGTCATCGGAGACCATTTCGCGGACGACGCGGCGATAGGGGGTCTCGATGAAGCCGAATTCGTTAAGGCGGGCATAGGTCGCGAGCGAGCCGATAAGGCCGATGTTCGGACCTTCCGGCGTCTCGATGGGGCAGATGCGGCCGTAGTGGCTGTGGTGCACGTCGCGCACGTCGAAGCCGGCGCGGTCGCGTGAGAGGCCCCCGGGGCCGAGGGCGCTCAGGCGGCGCTTGTGATTCAACTCGGAGAGCGGGTTGGTCTGGTCCATGAACTGGGAGAGCTGGCTGCCGCCGAAGAACTCCTTCATGGCCGCCACGACGGGCCGGATGTTGATGAGCGCGCTGGGCGTCGCCTCTTCCGGGTCGGTGATGGTCATGCGTTCGCGGACAACGCGTTCCATGCGGAGAAGGCCGACGCGGAACTGCTGCTGGATGAGTTCGCCCACGGCCCGCACGCGGCGGTTGCCCAGGTGGTCGATATCATCGTTATGGCCGCGGCCATAGTTGATGTTGACCTGCTCGCGGATGATGCTGACGAGGTCGTAGGGGCGCAGCCAGCGCTGCTGAGTCGGCTCGTCGAGTTCGAGGCGGGTGTTGAGCTTGTGGCGTCCCACGCGGCCGAGGTCGTAGCGGCGCGGCTCGAAGAAGAGCGTCTTGAGCAGGTTGCGCGCATTGTCGTGGGTTGGCGGGTCGCCGGGGCGGATCTTGCGGTAGAACTCGAGGAGCGCGTCGTGCTTGTCCTTCACCAGGGGCTCGCGGGGCTCCTTGGCGATGGTCGCGGGAAGGAACTGGTGGATGTCGCCGGTATCGACGGCCTCGAACATGGCGATAAGGCGCTCATCGGTGCCGAGTTCGGTTTCGAGTTCGCGCGCGGCGGCGTCGCGGGCGCGATCCTCGCCCGCATCGAAGGCGGTCCAGTACTTGGCGAAGCGCGGGTTATCGCGGTCACCGGGCAGCAGGCCAGGGACATCGATGGCGCGGATGAGCGTGGTGACGGGGATCTTGCGCTTGCGATCGACCTTAACGTAGAGGACATCGCGGTTCGAGGTTTCGAATTCGAGCCAGGCGCCACGGTTGGGGATCAGCTTGGCGTGGCAGAGGCGCTTCCCGGTGGCCGCGTCGGTCTCGATCGTGTAGTAGACGCCCGGGGAGCGGACGAGCTGGCTCACGACGACGCGCTCGGCGCCATTGATGATGAAGGTGCCGCGGTCGGTCATGAGGGGGAAGTCGCCGAAGAAGAGGCGCTGTTCCTTGATTTCGCCGGACTCCTTGATGCGGAGTTCGACGTCAACGAAGAGGGGCGCGGCGTAGGTCACGTCGCGCTCGCGGCACTCATCCATGGGGTGCTTGGGATCGCGGAATTCGTACTCACCGAAGATGAGGTCCATCTTCGAACCGGTGAAGTCCTGGATCGGGGAGATCTCGTTGAGGAGTTCCCGGAGACCTTCCCTCTTGAACCATTCGAAGGCGTCAATCTGGATCTTGATGAGGTTTGGAAGGTCGAGGACGTTTGGGATCTGTCCGTAGGTCTTGACTTCGAGAGGGGTAAAGCCCCCCCCTCGCACCACGTCACGCGTAGTGGTCATCCTGTGGCAACTCCTTCAGGACTAATGGGGCGAATGGCGCAGAGAAGCGATCTGCCGTAGGCCAACAATGCTTGGGGAAACGATGGGCATGGCGAGCCGTCTACTAGCGTACCGGCAGACGGGAGCGGCGTCAATGGGCGAGGGGTGACGACAGAAACAGGCCCCCTACCCACAGCGGAGCGTAGCTGCGGGGGGCTCACTTAGCGTTCAGTCGCTCAGAGGATGCCGCGTCCTCGGCGTTTTGTCTAGTAGAAATTCGCGTGCGCCTCCGAAAGCCCGCGCGGAGTTGCCGGTTCGATGGCCCCGCATCCCGGGAACTGGAGCGTCCCTCTCCTGGATGCACTCACGGTCACTGCCAGCTGAACCCATCGACCACGATGGCACCCGTTGGACATGCGCCGAAACAGCGTCCGCAACGGATGCACTCATCGCCAGCGATCTCGTACACCACGATATCGTTCGGGCTTTCGATCGGCCGGGTGGTGTTGTCGGGGTTGAGCGCGACCCGGGCGATGCATTCGACGGGGCAGACAAGCGTGCACTCCTGGCAGGCCGTGCAATGATCGAAAACTACGTACGGCACGAGGCCGCAATAGAGGCAACGGAGGCTATCACTCACTGCCCAGGCAACCTCGGGCGGGTCCTCTACCTCGGCGACGAGCGAAAGCTCGTCCCGCGCGTCCGCGGTTTCCCGGTGCATGGCTGTACCGGGGGGAGGAACCGCGACGGGCGCGAGTGGCCATACCTCGGGGACTTCCGGCCATGGATGGATAGGCGACCGCAGTTCAGCCAAGTACCGGTGCATTGCCGCCGCGGCTGTCCTTCCGTCAGCGATCGCTTCGATGATGGTGCTTGGTCCGGTCACGAAGTCACCGGCTGCGAAGGTGCCGGGGATCGCAGTCATGAGCGTAGCCCGGTCCACGTTCCGAAGGATGTCCGCGAGTTCAGGGTCGAGCGCCTGGGGGTCAGGCGACTGGCCAAGGGCGAGGATCACCATATCGCAGGGTTGGACGAATTCGCTGCCGGGAACGGGCACCGGACGGGGCCGGCCCGACGAATCTGGTTCGCCGAGGGCGTTTCGAATGAACTCCACGCCGCCAGCCCGGCCATGGCCGTCGTCCACGACGCGGACGGGTGATACGAGGTATTCGATGCGAACGCCCTCGTGAAGGGTTTCTTCCAGTTCGTCGTCGTGGACCTCCGATTCGCTTCGGGTTCGGCGGTAGAGGATCGTTACCTCCGCGCCGAGGCGTAACGCCGTTCGTGCAGCGTCCATTGCCGTGTAGCCGCCGCCGATGACGGCCACCCGCTTCCCGCACGCCGGACGGCCACCGAGATTCGCTTCTTCAAGGAAGGCAAGCGCCTGGACAACACCGGGTAGGTCAACCGCGGGAACGTCAAGCTGGTTCGGCCGCATGGCTCCAGCTGCAACGAGCACCGCATCGTGGTCCGTCTGGAGCGCCTCGATGGAGATGTCGCGGCCTACACGGATGCCATTCCGGATGACCACCCCAAGTGCCTCGATATCACGGACGTCAGCGCGGATAGCTTCATGGGCGAGGCGGAAGCGGGGTACGCCCAGGATGGCCATCCCCCCGGATTCTGGAGCAGCCTCGTAGACCGTGACCTGGTGGCCGAGCAGCGCCAGGTCGTGTGCGGCCGCAAGCCCCGTGGGCCCGGCCCCGACGACACCGATCGTGCAGCCGGTCGATTGGATCGCTGGCATCAGCGAAGGGGGCACGTGGTAGCGATCGCTCAGGAAGCGCTTTAAGCGCCTGATCGGAAGCGGCCGGTCGAATTCCCGGCGTGTGCAGACGTCCTCGCAGGGGGCACTACAGACCCGTCCGCAGATTGCCGGGAGGGGATTGGGTCCGCGTGCGGCCAGGTAGGCGTCGCCGAATTTCCGCTGGGCAGTGAGCGTGACGTACGAGCGGACATCAGTGTGAACCGGGCAGGCGGCCTGGCAGGGGGCCGGGTAGCGTTCCCTCCACATCGCCACCTGTTCGAGTGCTTTGAGTTTCGGCATCGCGCACCTCGTCTTTAGCCGTGCCCCCTTCCGGTTGTGAGCCAGGCGGCTCGCAGCCCAGGGAGCGGGTCACACTGCACACATTACAGTAGGTGACCGGTCTGATTATGATCGTGGTCATCTCGTCGGCCTGACGCTTGCAGATGGCCAAGGGGGCAACGCGGCACGGCCGGACTGGCGTCAGGAGTCGCGCCAAAGCGAATCCGCCGCTTTCCCGGGTCCGGGAAAGCGGCGGAAGAGGACTCGATGCCGGGCCGATGGCGAAGGCTCGGGCCTACCCGACCGGGGCGGGTTCCCGAACCGGCTCGATTACCAGCCCATCCGGGCCGACATCGACCTTCACGAGGTCGCCCTGGCCAAACTCGCCCGAGAGCAGCATTTCGCTGAGCTTGTCCTCGATGACGTCCTGGATGACGCGGCGCAGTGGCCGCGCCCCGAACACCTGGTCGAAGCCCTTTTCGCCAAGCCAGTCCTTACCTTCGTCGGTGACTTCCAGCCGCACGCCCTTCTGGAGGAGGGTCTTTTCAACCTTCCGGAGTTCAAGGTCGACGATCCGGCGGATGTCTTCCTTCGAAAGCGAGCGGAAGACGACGGTGCTATCAATGCGGTTCAGGAACTCAGGCTTGAAGACGTTCTTCAACTCGGTGAGGACCTTGTCCTTCATGCGCTGGTAGCGGTCCTCGAAGTTCTTCACATCCTCGGTGCTGGTGGCGAAGCCGAGGCCGGAGTCCTTTTTGATGAGGTCGGACCCGACGTTGGAGGTCATGATGATGATGGTGTTGCGGAAGTCGACCTTGCGGCCCTTCGCGTCGGCCAGGCGGCCTTCGTCGAAGATCTGGAGCAGGAGGTTGAAGACTTCCGGGTGCGCCTTCTCGATTTCGTCGAGGAGGATGAGGCAATAGGACTTGCGCCGCACCGTATCGGTGAGCTGGCCCCCGTCATCGTAGCCGACGTAGCCGGGAGGGGCCCCGACGAGGCGCGAGACGGTGTGCTTCTCGCTGAATTCGCTCATGTCGAGCTTAATCATGTTGTCCTGGGAGTCGAACATGAACTCGGCGAGAGCGCGGGCAAGCTCGGTCTTACCGACACCGGTGGGACCGCAGAAGAGGAACACGCCGATCGGGCGGCGGGGGTCCTTGAGGCCGGCGCGGGCACGACGGACCGCGCGTGCGATGGTCTCGATCGCCTCGTCCTGCCCGATGACGCGGCCCCTGAGCTGCTCTTCCATCTTGAGGAGGCGGGCACTTTCCTCGCTCGCGATGCGGGCGACAGGGATGCCGGTCCACATGGAGACGACCTCGGAGACGTCCTCCTCTGTGACGACGGGGGTGGCGATGCCTTCCTCGCCCTCTTCCCACTCGCCCATCTCCTTGATCTTGTCCTGGAGCTTGAGTTCGCGGTCGCGGAGTTCGGCGGCGTATTCGTACTGTTGCGACGAAATGGCCTGGTCCTTCTCGCGGCGGAGGCTTTCGAGGCCCTTCATCGCTTCTTTGAGGGACGGGGGCGTGGCGGCACGGCGGATACGAACGCGGCTGGAGGCCTCGTCGATGAGGTCGATGGCCTTGTCGGGCAGGAAGCGGTCACTGACGTAGCGGGCCGAGAGTTCGGCGGCGCCGGTCAGGGCGGAATCACTGATCTTGAGCTTGTGGTGCTCTTCGTAGCGGGGACGGATGCCCCGGAGGATCTCGATGGTCTCCTCGACGGTCGGCTGTTCGACCATGACCGGCTGGAAGCGCCGTTCGAGGGCAGCGTCGCGCTCGATGTGCTTGCGGTACTCGTCGAGGGTGGTGGCGCCGATGCACTGGAGCTCACCGCGGGCAAGGGACGGTTTCAGGATATTGGCGGCATCCACCGCGCCTTCCGCCGCGCCGGCACCGACGAGCATGTGCAGCTCATCGATGAAGAGGATGCAGTTGCCCGAACCCTTGATCTCCTCAATGACCTTCTTCAGGCGCTCTTCGAACTCGCCCCGGTACTTGGTGCCGGCGACGAGCGAACCGATGTCGAGCGTGAGCAGGCGCTTCCCCTGGAGCGTCTCGGGGACGTCGCCAGAGACGATGCGCTGGGCCAGGAGTTCGGCGATGGCGGTCTTGCCCACGCCGGGCTCACCGATGAGCACCGGGTTGTTCTTGGTCCGCCGGGAGAGGATCTGGACGACGCGCTCCAGTTCGTTCGAGCGGCCGATGACCGGATCGAGCTGGCCGTTCCGGGCCGCTGCGGTGAGGTCGATGCCAAGCTGGTCGACGGTAGGCGTGCGGGTAGCCTGGCGTGCGCCAGCGCCGGAGCTGGCGGCCTGGGGGGCCGACTGGCTAAGGATGCGCGTCGTCTCGGCGCGGACGCGTTCGAGGTTGACGCCGAGGCTTTCGAGGACGCCGGCAGCGATGCCCTCGCCTTCGCGGACGAGGCCGAGAAGCAGGTGCTCGGTGCCGATGTAGCTGTGGTTAAGGCGCCGGGCTTCATCGACGGCGAGCTCGATGACCTTCTTGGCACGTGGCGTCAGGCCGATCTCGCCGAGCACGGTGCGGTCGCCACGACCGATGATGAACTCGACCGCGGAGCGGACCTTATTGAGTTCGACGCCGAGGTTGGCGAGCACCTTGGCTGCGACACCATCGCCTTCGCGCACCAGTCCGAGGAGGATGTGCTCGGTGCCGATATAATTGTGGTTGAAGCGGTGCGCTTCTTCCTGTGCGAGCGTCAGCACGCGACGTGCGCGCTCGGTGAACTTGTCGAACCTATCGGCCATGTTCCTTCTCCAACCCTCTGGGTACGCCCAAAGAACGACTACGAGTCGTCAGCAGGTGCCTCCTCAGTCGATTCTGCTGTTGCTACGTCCCCGGAGGCCTCTCCGGGTTCATCTGCTACTTCAGCGACCTTTTTCACTTCGGCTTCGGCCTGGGCAATGGCCGGAGCCTCTGCCTCGACAGCAACCCGGGTTTCAGCTTCGACCTCGGCAACGGCCGGAGTCTCGGCCTCGACGGAAGCCTGGGTGTCGGCTTCGGTTTCGACCCCGGCGACGGCCGGAGCTTCAGCCTCGGCCTGCTCTCCAGATCCATCTTCCACTACCGGAGCCTCGTCCGTCGCCCCGGCATTTACCTTGCTCTCAGGGGTGGAGTCCCCTGCTTCCGCCGTGGCCTCTTCGATGACGCCCCCGACCTCTTCCTTCTCAAGCGCCTGCTGGAACGCGTGGGCGAAGGCTGAGATGGGCTCGGCATCGCGCGAGACGGCCTGCTCGATCGCCTCCTGGGCGGTACGAGGTTCGCGACGCGGCGGCGGGAGCGAGGTGTCGCGCGGAGGCAGCTGGAACTGCTCGCGGATGTCGTCCGGGTAGTCGATGACGGCGCCATTGGCGTCAAACTGGAAGCCCATGGCCTCGGCATCGCTGCGGGCCTGGCGGAGGCTGAGCCCGAGCCGGTGACGGTCTTTTTCGATGCGCACCAGCTTCACCGGTACGACGTCGCCTTCCTTCACAACATCCTTCGGGTGCTGGATGCGACGGTTCGAAAGCTCCGAGATGTGGATAAGGCCCTCGACCGGCCCATCGAGCCGAACGAATGCGCCAAAGGCCATCAGCTTGGTGACGCGGCCGATGAGGATCTGGCCGACGACGAAGCGGTTGACGGTGCTGTCCCACTTTTCGGGCTGTGCGCGCTTCAGCGAGAGCGAAATCTTCTTGTTCTCGCGGTCGATCTTAAGGATGTAGGCCTGGACTTCGTCGCCGACGGTAAAGAGGTCCTTGGCCTTCTTGCCGCGCTCCCAGGTCAGTTCGGTCATGTGAGCGAGGCCGTCCGCGCCACCGAGGTCGACAAAGACGCCGAAGTCGGTGATGGAAGAGACGCGGCCCACGCGGATCTGGCCTTCCTCGAGTTCTTCGAGGACGCGATCCTTTTGACCCTTGCGGACCTCGGCCATGGCGGCACGTTCGGAGAGAATGACGCGGTTGCGCTTGCGGTTGAGTTCGATGACCTTCAGGCGGATTGGCTTGCCAACGAGGTTGGCGAGCTGGTTGGCGGCATCGGGATCATCGCGGCGCACGCTGTCGATCTGGGAGAGCGGCACGAATGCGTTCACGCCATCGACATTAACGAGGACGCCACCACGGTTGTGGCCAGTGACCTGGGCCTCGAAGATCTCGCCGGACTCGTGGCGGACGGCCAGGGTGTCCCAGCCCTCTTCGCCGCGGGCGCGGTCGAGCGAGACGATGGCGTGGCCTTCGGAGCTGGAGGGCTGAAGGACCATGACCCTGACCGTGTCGCCGGCCTTGAGCTTGGCTGCACCGTCGACACCGAGGGAGAGCATCTCGTTCTGGGGTATGACGGCCTCGGTCTTCGTTCCGACATCGACGATGAGGCCATCGGGAGAAGCGCCCATGACCATCCCCTCGACGATTTCGCCACGGCGAAGCTGGCCGGGCTGGGCATCCTCCATCTCGAGGAGTGCCCCCATATCCATGACCATTTCTTCGGCTTCAGGTTCGGCGGGGGTTGTTTGGGCGGTATCTGCTGACAAGTGCGGCTCCGTCTGGGGCAAAACGACCTCTACTGAAATAGGGGACGCGGCCAGGGTGAATTGAGGGGTCTCGAAATCGATTGTAGCAGCGGGTGATCCTTGGAGAAAGCAAGGGCCCGCGTGGCGCTGCCCTGGGACTGTCCGCCGGGGTGAGTCTCCTCTGAGGAAGAAACGTTCGAACGGGCCGGCAAGTTACCGTACAGCCTGCTACAAAGGAAAAAACCGCCCTGCGGCGGCTCTTCTGTAGTTGACCGGCGGCGGCCTATTTTCCCACCCAGTTGCCCGGGCAGTATCGTCAGCGCTGAGGCGTTTCACTTCCGTGTTCGGGATGGGAACGGGTGGGACCACCTCGCTCTAGCCACCAGAGTCCCCAGTATGCCAAGGACGGCGGGATACGCGCAAGTGCCGTTGGTTGCCCGCAATCGCCCATGGATGCATGGTTTCCACGCTCATGAAATCGCTACTCCTCCTGGCGCTGGGCGGCGTCTGTGGCGTCCTGATTACTGTCCTGTTCTTCACAATCGACCCGACCTTCCGGGCGAACGAGTCGGATGGCGCGGGCGGTGGCAACGTCACCCTGGTACTCAACGAGCGCGCGCTCGCGATCCTCATCGCCGAGCAACTGCCCCAGGTACCGGCCTTCGGCGAGAAGCCGCAGGTGGAAGTCACGGTAGGGACGGCGGGGATTATCAAGGTGGAGATGACGCTCGGCACGCTCGGCGTTGGCCTGCGTTCGTCGATCACGCTGGACCCCAACATCGTCGACGGCCGCCTAAAGCTCGACGTGGTGGAGGCCGCCCTGGGGGAGATAGCGGCCCCCGGCGTCATCGCCGACCTGATCGAACAACCGATCCAGGCCCGCCTCGAGGATCTCGCGGGCGGGCTGGAATACCGGCTGACCTCCATCCGGACGACTGACCGGCGCCTGACCCTGGAGATTGCGATCTAGGCTCGGACCCCGTGTTGGCGCGGGGTCGCGCATCCCTGTCGTGTTTGGCAGGCGTGGTTGAAATGCTCACCGCCACCTCGTAGAGTCCGCCCGCGGCCGGAACTGTTGAAAGGCAGGGGCCGCGAACAACGCCCAGACCAGCAGGTCGAGCGGGCGCTGCGGAGGGTCTCGGTTGGCAATCAAGCATCACGGTCGAGGGCGCATTGCCCTGCTGGGACTACTCGCCGTAGCCACGATACTGGCGATCCGTGGCGCGCCTGCATCGTCTGCTGCCTCTACCGCCGAGGGGTCGCTGAGTCCGGTGTCGACCGGCGTTTACACCCAGTGGAACCGCGGCGGCATCTCCTCGGGCGCCGCGCAGTACACGGCAGTCAATGAACCATCATGCACCTTCGATGACTCGACGTACCTGACCGCTAGCAGTGCCGGGTACCGCTTCTCCGCTCGATTGGCGCTGGATTCCGCGAACAACGGCAAGCGGATCTCCCGAGTAGACGTGGCAGTCTGTCATAGGGTCGGAGGAGCGTCCACCTTGGGGTCGGGCTTTTCGCCGTTCGTTCGGCTCGACGGCGTCCTCCATGACGGAACCCTTCTGAGTGCGACAAGCTCGACTGGCTGCGTGGAGTCGTTCCAGTCGATTTCGATCCATCCACTGGTCGACAAATCGGACGCAACAGCGCTTGAAATCGGCGCCGTCAAGTCTGACGACAACAAGGCTGTCCGCATCTGCTCAATCCGCGCGACCATCTACTACGAGGACGATGAACCTCCCCCGCCCCCACCACTCCCAACGGTCGCCAAGTCCGCGGGCGCTTCTTTCATGGACGCCGGACACGCCTACTGGGATGTCACCATCGACAACACGGCGGCCGGAGCGGTCGATCGGGACGGGATCGTGGTGACCGATGGCTTCCCAGATGCTGTTCTGGAATCGGTTACGCCCGTTGGCGCGTGTCCGGGCGAAATCGGGACGACATCGCCCTGGACCTGCGATGTATCAGCTGAGGGAACGACATTGCTCCGCGTCTCGCGGCCGCGTTCGGCGCTGGCCGATGCCTGCAGCGGCGGCACCCTGCCTAACTTCGTTGCGTCCGCGACCCTGAGCGACCTGACGCCCCTGGAGGTCACGGCTGGCGACTCCACCTCACCCATCGATATCCCGGTCCCTCCGGATGTCTCCGCGTGCCCGCTGCCCACGGTCCGGCTGGTTGCACATGATCCACCGCTGGCGAGCGGCTACGCGTTGTGGGACATCGTGATCGACCAGCCGGAGGCCGGCGGCATCACGCGGACGGTGACGCTGTCCCTCGCTCACGAGGCCGGAATCGAGGGTCAACAACCGCCGGCCTCGTGCGCGCCTGCCGGCGCCGCATTCACCTGCCAGGCGCCCACAGGCGACGATGTGGTGCTGACTGTGCGCCGGGCCGTCACGGAGGAGAACCTGGCAACTGGCTCCCTCTGTAATGGCGGGACCATCGCCGAGAACCTCGCGGGCGCGGTGCTCAGCGACGGTACTCCACTGACCATCACCGAAGGCGCCTCGGGATCCCCGGTTCTCTACCCTGTCCAAGACACTTCAGCCTGTGCCCCGCCTTCTCTAAGCAAGACGCTGGTCTCGGCAGGCGAGGCGGTGACGACTGACCCGGCCGCCGTGGCATGGCAACTGACCATATCGAACCCCGCAGGGGGACTGGATGGAGTGGACACCTGGATCCGCGACGAAGACATGGCCGTCGCCGAGGGCCCCGTCTACTCGTCGGGTGACGGCTATTGCACTGGTGACGTCGCTTCCGAGGAAGGAGCGGCCTGCGATCTCCCGGTGGGAGTAAGTGCCCAATGGACCGTCGCCCCCTCCATTGACATCGAGCGCGCCTGCGCTTCGCAAACGTTCGAGAACACCGCCCACTACCGCCTCGCTCTCGATGGCGAGTGGGTCGAACTGCCGGGCCCGGCGATCGAGCTGACTGGCGATGTGTCCCTCTGCACGCGGACGATCCAGGTCTGCCTCGTGGTCGAGGACAATGCCGATGGCGCGACGACACCTGACGGCGGCGAATTCCGCTTCGGCAACAGCGGCAACTCCAGGACCCTGCTGCTGGATGCGGTTGAGGGCGGAAGTGCATGCGGGGAGATGGTGGTCCCGGCCTCACCGGTGTCTGTGTTCCAGTACGCCGCCGAGACAGGCGATCGCCCCGGTTCGAACGGTCTCTCCGGGGCCTGGAGCGGCGACGCAGCAGGGTTCCCGAGGGCGTTCGCTGGAGCGTCTTCCTGCGAGACGGCACCACAAACCGAGACTGTCCCGCTGGCGGAATCAGAATTGTCAGTCACTTTCTGCAATCGCCCGCTCCCGCGCACAAAGGCTATCTCCATCGTCCGGCACTACTTCCCGCCAACAATCCCGGTTGTCCGGCCCACCCTCACCTTCTCCAGCCCCGCGGTGCTCCCCGAGTGCAGTGCTATCGACTCACCGCACGGTGGGAGCACCACCTGGGCATGCGTCGTCCCCGCCGACTGGGAGGGGACGGCCCAGCAGGGCGCGCAGGACGCCTGGGCCGACGGCCCCTGCCCCGGCAACCTCGACGTGGAACCCGGCGCCTACAGCCGGGCGTGTGCCTACCGCATGGGCGCCGTCACCGTCCTCGCCCGGTTCCTGGAGCACGGCGTCCCGCTCACGGACCAGGACATCCCGCCGGTGGCTGTCGACGGGCTCTCGGTCGCGCCGAACGAGCCAGCCACCACTCCGGAGGCCTCGTGGGGGCCGCTCAGCGCGAGCCCGCTGCTCACTCACGATGTGGCCCTGCTCATCGACCCGGCGCGCTGGCAACTCACGGGCGTGCCGGAGCTTACCGGCGAGGGCTGCAGCTGGGGCGCTGAACCGTCGCCTGGCGCATCGACCGCCGCGTTCGACACTCCGCCGGGTGGTGACTGCGTCGTCGCCTTCTCGCTTGAGCGGCTGGTGGCAACCGTTGTCGTCCACCAGGTCTACCTCAACGCCCCGGGGGACCCGCCCGAGGTCTCCATCACTGTGGACGGCGTCCCGGACGCCGCCCCGTGGCAGACCGGCGGGACGCCCGTGGACCGCTGGGAGAAGACCATCGGGGTCGCCGGCGCCGGCTCGACGGTGGAGGTTGTGTCAGCGCTCCCGGCCGGCTGGGCGCGAGCCGCAGCCTTCGAAGGCAGCTGCGATTCGTACGACGGTCCCGTGGCTCCGTTGCCCGGGCCAACGGCCACGACGACACTCCCCGGCGTTGCTCCGGGCGATGTCGTAGATGTGTGCTTCGTGAGCGTCGCTGTCGGCAGCGTGGTGCTGGTTGTCAATGAAACCCACGCCACGGAGGGCCCGGAGTGGTGGACCTTCACGACCACTTCGCCGGCGCTCGGTGCCCCTGCAGTCGTGACTGCAGCCAATCCGCCCCCAGGTCCGGCGCCGGTGACCGGCCAACAGTCCTTCGCGCTCGTCCCGGCGGGTGACTACGCCATCAGCCAGACGAGTGGCCGCACCGCCTGTCTGCCCGGCGCGCCCGCCCTCGACTTCGAGACCCGAGCGGCAGCGAAGACTGGCTCTCCGCCCTCCGACAACGAAACGTCGGGAGTGGTTGGCGCCGTGGCTCTGGAGTTCGCGGTCCTCAAAGGACAGACCACCTACATCCGCTTCGACAATCCCGGCTGCGGCACCGTCCTCGAAACGGGCGCGATCACTATCGAAGTCGTCAACGACATCGACGGCGACGGCGTTCGCGACCCGGACGAGGAGGGCGTCGCCGGTTGGCCGATCGCGGTCTCGGGGCCGGATGGCGAAGCAGACCTTGTCACCGACTCCCAGGGCATGGCGCATTACATCGTGGTCACAGGCGGCTCGTACCTCGTCCGCGAGGCAGAGGCCGCAGGGTGGCTCGCCACCGCCCCGCTGGAAATGGCGGTGACGGCCGGCCTCGGCGAGACGGGCCACGTTACCTTCTTCAACCAGCCGCGGGTGGCCGTCTCCGCATCGATGTCCGAGATTTCGCTCGCAAACCCCGGCGGGGCGCCTGGCGAAGGCTGGTCGTTTAGCCTCACCGGGTGCGGCATGACTCGAACGCTGGAAACGCAGGCCACCGGGGAGGTCACGTTCAGCAACCTGCCGCCCGCAGCCGGCTGCGAATACACCGTAGCCGTCACGGCGCGTCCGGGCTGGGCAACCATCATGCCCTCGAAGACGGCCACCCCAACCGGCCCCGGCGAGGTGTCGCGGCTGGCATTCGTCAGCGTGAAGGTCGATGTCTGCCTGGATTGCACAACCCTGCCGTCTGTCACGGGCGGCGAGCCCAGTGCGTCGGTCCCGGTCCTGGCCGTCCTCCCGGGGGCCAACCTCGTGGCGTGGCCCGGCGGCCCCGCCCCGGTCGAGGAAGTGTTCGGGGACGCCGGCGGAGTCGCTGCCGTCTACCTCTGGGACGAAGCCACGGGCGCGTGGCGGAAGTACTTCCCGGGACTGCCCGGCTACCTCAGCGATCTGGAGGTGCTCGAACCCGGAGCGGCCTACTGGGTCATCGCCCGCCGCCCGTCGAACATCCGGGTACCTGGGCCGGGTTAGTGAGGGGCCACCAATGACCGGTCCTCGCTTGCAGTCCCTGCGCCGCGGGTGGCATACACTTTCGGTGTGACCACCGGACCCAAACCCGACCGTGCGGCGGATATCAAGCGCTACCGTTCGAACCTGAAGGAAGAGGTCGACGGGGCCGCCCTTTACCGGCTCCTCGCCCAGGCGGAGAAGAACCCGCACCTCAAGACGGTATACGAGCGTCTCGCGGTGAGTGAGGACCGGCACCTCGACCTCTGGGCGCGGAAGCTGCGGGAGGCTGGCGCCGAAGTCCCGGTGTTTAAGCCCTCGTTCCGGGTGAAGGCCATCGGCTGGCTGGCGCGACGATTTGGGACCGCTGCGGTGAGCCCGATTGTTACGCGCATGGAGGTGGCGGCAACGGGCATGTACGACGACCAGCCCGAGGCCGTCGAGGAACACCTGCCGGCGGACGAACGCTCGCATGCGCGCCTCTTCCGGGAGATCAGCTCAGGCAAGCGCGGGCCGCGCGGATCGGTCGACATCGCACACATTGAAGGGCGCCACCGGGGTGCCAGCGGCAACGCACTGCGCGCGGCGGTCCTCGGAGCAAACGATGGGCTGGTCTCGAACCTCAGCCTCGTGATGGGCGTCGCGGGAGCCGACCCCGGGCGCGATGTTGTCCTGCTTTCGGGCGTTGCCGGGCTGCTTGCCGGTTCGCTCAGCATGGCGCTGGGCGAATGGATCAGCGTCCGCAGTTCGACGGAGGCGCTGGAACGCCAGCTCGCGATCGAGAAGGACGAGCTCGAGAACATGCCGGAAGAAGAAGAAGCGGAACTGACGCTGATCTACCAGGCGAAGGGGCTCACCGAGGCCGATGCCCGCGCTACCGCGAAACGGATCATCTCCGACCCCGAGATCGCGCTCGCAACGCTGGCGCGCGAAGAACTGGGGATGAGCGGGGAAGAGTCCGGGAGCGCCTGGGTTGCTGCGATCACCTCGTTCCTCACCTTTAGTGTTGGCGCCGTCCTGCCGGTGCTGCCGTGGCTCGTGCTCTCGGGCACCACCGGCATTGCTGTGAGTGCGGCCGCCAGCGGCGCCGGGCTGTTCCTGGTTGGCGCGGCCATCACCCTCTATACGGGCAAAGGCGTGCTGTTCTCAGGGATGCGGATGCTGGGCTTTGGCCTGGCGGCGGCGGCGATTACGTTCGGGATCGGCAAGCTCATCGGCGTCAGCACCGGGGTCTGAGCCCGGGACGCCATCTAGAACAATCGTTCTACTTCTGCTATGCTCACTGCCGCTGGCCGGAATCCCGGCTACACTCAGAAGTCCGTCTCACCGGAAAAGACCCACGGAATCGGCCACCGCCATGCCCCTCGACCACATCCTCGTCCGCGGCGCCCGCGAGCATAACCTCAAGAACATCGACGTCCGCATCCCGCGGGACCAGCTGGTCGTCATCACAGGCCTCTCTGGTTCGGGGAAGTCGTCACTCGCCTTCGACACCATCTACGCGGAGGGGCAGCGGCGCTACGTCGAGTCGCTCTCGGCGTACGCTCGCCAGTTCCTAGGGCTGATGGAGAAGCCGGATGTCGACCACATCGACGGGCTCTCGCCGGCCATCTCGATCGACCAGAAGTCCACGTCGAACAACCCGCGGTCGACGGTGGGGACGGTCACCGAGATCTATGACTACATGCGCCTGCTGTGGGCGCGGGCGGGGCGGCCCCATTGCCCCACGTGCGGGCGTCCCATCGAGCGGCAGACGGTGCAGCAGATTGTGGACGCCACCCTCGCCTACCCGGCGGGCGCGCGGCTATTGCTCCTTGCCCCCGTTGCCCGGGCGAAGAAGGGCGAGCACGCGGGGATCTTCGAGGAGGCCAGGCGCGCGGGATTCGTCCGGGTGCGCGTCAACGGCGAAGTCCGCGACCTGGACGAAGACATCGCGCTCGACAAGAAGAAGCGCCACGACCTCGACGTGGTGGTGGACCGCCTTGTGGTCCCCGAGCCCGGTTCAGACTCGACGGCCACGAGCCGGATCGCCGACTCGGTGGAGCAGGCGCTAAAGGTTGGTCAGGGCGTGATGCTCGTGGCCTATGCGGGCGGAGCGCAGGACGGCGGGCCCGAACCCGAGGCGGAGCGCATTTTTTCGGAGCACTTCTCGTGCGCGTACGACGGGACCTCGATCGGCGAAATCGAACCGCGGACGTTCAGCTTCAACAGCCCGCACGGCGCCTGCCCAAAGTGCACGGGGCTCGGCGTGGAGATGCAGATCGACCCCGCGCTGGTCATCCCGGACCGGACCAAGTCGCTGGCCGGGGGCGCCATCGAGCCGTGGTCGAAGTCCCCGAGCGTGGCGGGCTGGTACATGCGCCAGATCGAAGCCGTGGCCGAGGACCAGGGGTTCAGCTCCAGCCAGCCCATCAGCGAGCTGAGCGACGAGCAGCTGCACGCTGTCCTGTACGGCACGGGGGACCGCCTGCTGCGGCTGCGGTTTACCAACCAGTACGGCCGCACGCAGACCTACGACACGAAGTTCGAAGGCGTGGTGAAGAACCTCCAGCGCCGCTACAAGGAAACGGACTCCGACTACATCCGGACGGACATCGAGAAGTACATGGGAGCGATCCCCTGCCCGGAATGCAAGGGGCTTCGGCTGCGGAAGGAAGCACGCAGCGTCCTCATCGACGGCAGGCCCATCGTCGAGGTAACGAACCTGAGTATCACGGCCGCGCGGCAGTGGTTCGACCGGCTGGCCGGGCCCGACACGCCCCTGAACCAGCGCGAACAGACGATCGCCTACCAGATTCTCAAGGAAATCCGCTCGCGGCTGGAGTTCCTGGTGGACGTGGGGCTCGAGTACCTCACCTTGAACCGGGTTTCGGGCACGCTCTCGGGCGGGGAGTCGCAGCGCATCCGCCTGGCAACGCAGATCGGCTCGGCACTGATGGGCGTCCTCTACATTTGCGATGAACCGTCGATCGGTCTCCACCCGGTCGACGGCGACCGGCTCATCCGTACGCTGGAGCGGCTGCGCGACCTGGGAAACACGGTCCTCATCGTCGAACACGACGAGGCCATGATGCGGGCGGCCGACTGGATCATCGATATGGGCCCTGGCGCGGGCATCCACGGTGGGCACGTGGTCGCCGAGGGCGACATCGAGGCGATCAAAGCCTGCGAAGAAAGCATCACAGGCGCCTACCTCGCGGGGCGGCGTGAAATCCCCGTGCCAGCGCAGCGGCGCCCGGGCAACGGGAAGGTGATTCACATCCGTGGGGCGCGGGAGAACAACCTGCGAAACATCGATGTCGAGATCCCGCTGGGGAAGTTCGTCGCGGTCACGGGCGTTTCGGGCTCGGGCAAGTCTTCGCTCATCACCGACATCCTGGTTCGGCGCGCCGCGAACGTGCTGCACGGAGCCAGGCAACGCCCCGGGCTGCACGATGCCGTCGAGGGCCTGGAGCATATCGACAAGATCGTGGACATCGACCAGTCGCCGATTGGGCGGACACCGCGCTCGAACCCGGCGACGTATACGGGGGCCTTCGGCATCATCCGCGACATGTTCGCATCGGTGCCCGAATCGAAGGCACGCGGCTACAAGGCCGGCCGGTTCAGCTTCAATGTGAAGGGCGGCCGCTGCGAGGAGTGCACGGGCGACGGCTACAAAGTCGTCGAAATGCAGTTTCTTCCAGATGTGACGGTCCCCTGCGAGGTCTGCCACGGCAAGCGCTACAACCGGGAGGCGCTCGAGATCCTGTTCCGCGGCAAGAACATCGCCGACGTGCTCGACATGACCGTGTCGGAAGCGGCCGAGTTCTTCGAGCGCTTCCCACGAGTCAAGCGAATCATGGACACACTGGAGGCGACCGGGCTCGGGTACATCCACCTCGGGCAGCCGGCGACCACGCTCTCGGGCGGGGAGGCGCAGCGGATCAAGCTCGCGAGCGAGCTCTCGCGGCGTTCCACGGGGCGGACGCTCTACATCCTGGATGAGCCGACGACGGGCCTGAGCTTCCAGGACGTGGCGCACCTGCTGAACGTGCTCCAGCGGCTGGCGGACGCGGGCAACACGGTACTGGTGATCGAGCACCACCTCGATGTCATCAAGGCGGCCGACCACGTCATCGACCTCGGTCCCCTGGGCGGAGACCGGGGAGGTGAGCTTGTGGCGACGGGGACTCCCGAAGAGCTGGCGCTGGTACCCGAGAGCTACACAGGCCAGTATCTGCGGCCCATCTTGCAGGCGGCCGGCACGCTGGCCGCCGACAGCGGAGCGCCTCTACGCTCCGGGGCGGCCCACCGGGCTCCGGCCAGGGTTGAGGTGGACGGCATTGCCATCACGCCGGGGAAGCAGAGGGACGCTGCCCTCGTGGCATCCGCCGCGTCCGCGAGCGCACCACCGTCGTCCAACGGGCGGGCGAAGCGCGCCAGCACCCCGGTGGCGGGTTCGGGCGCTGCCGGAAACGAGGCAAAGGCTGCTGCCGCGGCCGACCGAATCGACTCACGGATCACCCGGGAAGCGACGCCGGAACCGGTACGGCCCGAAACGAAGGCTGCCGCAAAGCGCCGGCGCCAGGCCGAGAGCCCGCGCAAGGAGACCGCGAGCGAGCGGGACCTCCGGGAGACCCGCGAGGCACGAGACGCCGCCCGGGCTGATTAGGTCAAGCGGCTTGCGGGCGGGCTATCCGCACCACGCAATGATGGCGCTGTTCAGCGCGTGCGCCGCCTCCCACTGGACGAAGTGGCCGCAGTCCCGGAGCAAGAACGGGCCGACGTGGTTCGGGAACACCACTGCGGCCATGCGGTCGAAGTCGGGGTAGAGCACGTGGTCGCTCGGGCCGAAGAGGATCATCGTGGGCGTGGCGTTTGGCGAGGTCATGGCGGAAGGCTCGGACCGGGCGGCCGGGTTGAACACGCTTTCGTACCCGCCAAAGCTGGCCCGCAGCCTGGCGCCGTCCGCGAAAGGTTCGGTCATGAAGTCCACCGCGGCCGGGTCGAACGCTCCCGGGTGGCCCCAGAACCTGGAGGTGTAGAAGGTGGAGATATACCGGCGGCGCTCACCTTCGGTAGCAAGTTCGGCTGCCAGTGCGTCCGGCTCGCGGCCCTGGCGGGCGAAATAATCGGACGACTCGCGCGGTGGGCGTGTGCGCATCCCGGCCATCTTCCCGGCATCGAACGGCAACGGCGAGTTGAACAACACCATCCGCTCGACGAACCCAGGGAACCGGAGTGAGAGGTCCTGGATGACCGGGCCGCCGAGGTCACCCGCGACGGCGATCACGCGTTCGTGCCCGAGGTGGCCGTGAACGAGGGCGTGGAGGTCCCGCGCGTGGGACGGAACGTCGTGGAAGCCATCGGGGCCGACGTCTGAGTCGCCGAAGCCGCGCAGGTCCGGCGCGATGACTTCGAACCCGGCTGCGGCGAGAACGTCGATGTTGCGCCACCATATGCGCCTGGTCTCGGGCCAGCCGTGGACCAGCAGGAGGGGTGTCCCGCCGGCGCCCTCGTGCACGAAAGCCTGGCGAAAGCCGCGCGGGCTCGCGTGCTCGATCCGGTACCGGTCCGGCCGCAGGTCATCGCTCATCGAGTGTCACCGGAGCCGGACCAGCGTCCGGCCGCGCACCTTGCCGCCCAGGATCTCGGTGCAGACCGCGCGCACCCCATCCAGGTCGGTCTCGACAGCGATCGACTCCATCAGGCCGTGGGGCTTCAAGTCGGATGCCAGGCGCTCCCAGACCGCGATGCGCTTCGGCATCGGGCAAAACACCGAATCGATGCCGAGCAGGGACACGCCGCGGAGGATGAACGGGAATACGGTGGTGTTCACGGTGCCGCCGCCGGTCAGCCCGCTCAGGGCGATGCTGCCGCCGTATTTCATCGTTCGAATGAGGTAGGCGGTAGTGGCCCCGCCCACGGGGTCGACGGCAGCAGCCCAGCGCTCGCCCTCCATGGGGCGGGTGCTCTCGGCACTCACATCCTCGCGGGAGAGGATCTCCGTGGCGCCGAGGTCGCGCAGAAAGGCGTGCTCGCTTTCCTTCCCGGTGCTGGCGGCGACGGTGTACCCGATCTGCGCGAGCATGTTCACGGCGGTACTTCCGACGCCGCCAGTGGAGCCGGTGACGATGACCGGGCCCTGGTCCGGCCGCAGGCCCTGGTGTTCGAGGGCCATGACCGACATTGCGGCGGTCATGCCGGCGGTGCCGAGCGCCATGGCTTCCTTAGTGGTCAGCCCTTTCGGGAGCGGCATCACCCAGTCGGCCGGGATGCGGGCGAGCTCTGCGAATCCGCCGGGGTGAGCGACGCCGACGTCGTAACCGGTGACGACGACCTTGTCCCCGGGGCTGAAGCGAGCGTCTGTGGACTCGCGGACGGTGCCGGCAAGGTCCACGCCTGGCACCATCGGATAGCTGCGAACCACGCGGCCCGTGGGGGTGAGCGCGAGCCCGTCCTTATAGTTGATGGAACTCCACTCGACGTTGATGGTAATGTCGCCAGCGGGCAGTTCGGCTTCAGAGAGTTCCTTGACGGCGACGGAGAACTCCTCATCCTGTTTGTCGACGACGATGGCGCGGTATCCCATGGGTGCTCCAGAAGAGAATGTGCCCCGGAGCGTGCTGGTAAACGGGGGAATTGGCAACCCCAACCCGGGGCTGCCTCCCGCACATGGACGCGTGTCGCGCGCGGAGACGCTCGTTCTTGGGGGCTACCTGCGAACGCGGTAGCGGCAGTAGACCTCGCTGGTCTCGGGGTTGGGAAAAGCCGAGACGAGTTCCAGGTGCCTGAGGGTTTCCCGCGTGTACGGCTCACCCTCAACGGGCGTGAGGGTCTCTTTGCCCCCGACGACGACCGGGCCGATGGTGACGAAATACTCGTCAACCGCGTCGGCCCTGAACATCTGGGCGTTCAGGGAGGGTCCGCCTTCGCAGAGCAGCACGTCCGCACCGAGGTCGTGCCGCATGTGGCGCAGCATCGCCTCGATGGAACTCTCGGGAGGGAGCAAGACCACACGCCGACCGGTCGCTTCGATACCCTCACGTCGTTCCTGGGGCGCCGAGCGGGCGAGGTAGACGACCGCCTCGAAGTCGGTCGCGGTGAAGAAGATGCGGTCGAGCGGGAGATTGCCGGAGGCCGAGATGGTCGCGGCGATCGGGAGCCTGGGTTTGCCCCGCGCAAGCCGCAGATCTTCGAGGGCGAGGTTACCCAGGCGCGACGAAGAGCCGCTGGCACGGAGCGTGCTGGCGCCGTTGAGGATGATATCGGCGTTGACGCGCAGTTCGCGCATCAGCGCCTGGTCGGCCTTCGAACCGATGCCCTGTTCAGTGCCATCGACGACAACCTTGCCGTCGGCTGACATGACCATGTTGACCAGGACATACGGGCGGTGGAGCGGGGGCGGGGGGAGGTCAAGGGAGGTGTAGCCGGGCGTGGGCAATTTGCGATTCACCGTGGATGATTCACGATTCGGGGCGAATCGCGGCGGCACATTCGATTGTGGCAAGGCCGGGGTGGCGTGTCGACAGCGCCTGGCAATACTCAACCGCGGGCAAAGAACTGTTCGACCCAGCGGCGTTGTTCGAGGGTGTCGGGGACCTGGCGCCCGCGGGAGAGCTCGATGCGGTTCCAGGCCTCCTCGACGGGGATCCCGCCAAACGCGAGGGTAGCGGCAACGAGCGTGGGCGAGCGGCCGACGCTTGCCCAGCAGTGAATCGCGACGCCGCGGCCTGCGGACAGGTGCCCGTGCCATGACTGAAGGTGTGGAAGGACCACGGCCGGGTTGGGCACCTGGAGGTTGCCCACGGGTACGTTCACGAACTCCAGTCCGTGGCGCGAACAGGCATCGGGCACGGGCCCCAGCTCGAGCGAGACGATCTCTTCGGGGGTGAGGGCCGAGACGAGTACGTCATGGCCCGCCGCTCGGAGGGCGAGGATGTCGTCTTCGAGCCAGGTGCCGCTGCGCGGCCGCAGACAGACGGCGAGGCGGCCGGGCCAGGGACCTTCGACCGGAAAGAGCTCCACGCGGTATCAGGCCTCCGGGATGTCGTGGGCGGGCTCAAGCTCGCGGTAGTAGCAACTCGTGTTCCCGGTGTGGCAGGTGGGGCCCGTGGGGCGGGCGAGGACCAGGAGCGAGTTCGCGTCGCAGTTCTTGTAGATGCTCTCGAGACGAAGGACGTTGCCGCTGGTGGCGCCCTTTTCCCAGAGCTCACCGCGGCTTCGGCTCCAAAAGGTGACACGGCCGGACCGGTAGGTCTGGGCGAGCGCCGCGCGATTCATCCAGGCGAGGACGAGGACTTCACGGGTCTCCGCGTCCTGGACGACGGTGGGAATGAGGCCGTCGGCATCGAACGTGAGGATGGTGGACTCGGTCATGGAGTTGGCCTCGCTGCCCGCCCGGAGGCGGGGATCAGTCGGTAAGTGGCTCGACGGGCCGGATGGGGATGCCCTTCCCGGCGAGGTAGGACTTCACCTCGGCGATCTTGTACGTGCCGAAGTGAAAGATGCTGGCGGCGAGGACTGCATCGGCGCCGCCGGCGGTGAGCGCATCGGCCATGTGCTCGGGTCCCCCGGCACCCCCGGAGGCAATCACGGGCACGGTGACTGCGTCGCTGATCGCGCGGAGCATGGCATTGTCGTAGCCCTTCTGGTGGCCGTCGGTGTCCATGCTCGTGACGAGCAGCTCCCCGGCGCCGCGGGAGGCGGCCTCGATGGCCCACTCGAGGGCGTCGAGCCCGGTCGGGTTGCGGCCGCCATGGGTGAAAACTTCCCAGCGGCCCGGTTCCCCCGGGATGCGACGGGCATCGATCGCCACAACGATGCACTGGCTGCCGAAGCGGTAGGCGCCTTCACTTATGAGGTCCGGGTTCTGGATGGCCGCCGTGTTGATACTGACCTTCTCGGCGCCGAGCTCGAGCATCACCTTCATGTCGACGGGATTGCGGATACCGCCCCCCACGGTGAAGGGGATGAAGACCTGGTCCGCGGTTGCCGCGACCATGTCGTAGGTAGTGGCGCGGTCATCGGCGGATGCTGTGATGTCGAGGAAGACCAGCTCATCGGCGCCCTCGGCCTCGTAGAGTTTGGCAAGCTCCACCGGATCGCCAGCGTCCCTCAGTTCGACGAAGGAGACGCCCTTGACCACGCGGCCGCGGTCGACGTCGAAGCAGGGGATGATGCGGCGGGTGAGCACGGATTGATTGTCGAGTCTGGGTCGCCGAATGTCGATCTCCGAACGTGTAGCTACTGAGTAGCCACAGCCTGGAGAGCTTCTGGAAGGGTGAACGCGGCTTCGTACAGGGACTTGCCGACAATGGCGCCCTCGCAGCCGATCTCGGCGAGGCGGACCAGGTGGTCCACCTTCGAGACGCCGCCTGAGGCAACCACCGGGCAGTTGACGGCGGCGAGCAACTCGCGATACGCGCCGAAGTTCGGTTCGGTGAGCATCCCGTCGCGGCCGATGTCGGTGAACATGAGACGCGCGACGCCGGCGGCGGCGAGTTCGCGGGCGAGGTCGATGGCTCGGACGTTACTACCCTGTAGCCACCCATCGGTGCGGACCTCGCCATCCTTGGCGTCGATGGCGATGACGATGGCCTCACCAAAGCGGGCGATCGCCTGGCGGGTGAGCGCGGGGTCCTTGATGGCGACGCTCCCCAGCTGGACGCGGGTGGCCCCGTAGGCGAGTGCGGCCGCAATCGCGCCAATGGAGCGAATGCCCCCGGAGACCTCGACCGGGATGGCAACTGCCTGGCAGATCGCCGCCATGACTTCCTGGTTCCGGGGAGCACCCTCCTTCGCGCCGTCGAGATCGACGACATGGAGGCGAGGAGCACCGAGTGCGGCCCAACGCTCAGCAACCGCAACGGGGTCGCCGGAGTAGGCCGTCTCGCGGTCGTAGTCGCCCTGGAGGAGGCGCACGCAGCGCCCGCCGCGCAGGTCGATGGCGGGGATGACTTCAAAGCTCATCGCGCGACGGCAGCGGACGGGGCAGGTACAGGCTCGCCGGAGCGCGCCCAGCGGACGAAGTTTTCGTACAGCCGAAGCCCGTGGCGGCTGGACTTCTCGGGATGGAACTGCGTGGCCACAAGGTAGCCACTTGCGAGGACGCTCGGGAAGGTCACCGCGTACGCAGTCTCGCCAAGGGCGAGCGCGGGGTCGGACACGGTCGGGTAGTAACTGTGGACGAAGTAGAAGTAGCTGCCGGTGGGGATGCCCTCGGTCACCGGGTGTTCGCGCAGCCATTCGACGGTGTTCCAGCCCATGTGGGGGACTTTGAGCCCGGGTTGGGGGATGAAGCGGCGGGCCTCTCCCGGGAGGATGCCGAGGCAATCCTGGCCGCCGCCTTCGTCCGAACGCTCGAGGAGGGCGTGGAGGCCCATGCACACGCCCAGGAAGGGCCGCCCGGAGGCGATGTATTCGGTCAACGGTTCCACCAGGTTGCGCTCGCGGAGCTTGAACATGGTGTCCTCGGCGGCCCCCACGCCCGGCAGCACGATGGCGCCCGCGGCATCGATGTCGGCGGGATCGGCCGACACAACGGGTGCGGCACCCACGTGTTCGAGGGCGCGGGCGACGCTGCGGAGGTTGCCCGCATCGTAGTCGACGACGATAACCCGGTCGGAGGCCATAGGAACCTGAGTGTAGCACGCAAGCGTGCTCGATCCGGGAGGTCTCGGACGGGCAGCGACCGTATACTCTGCGGATGGCCGACGCCTCAGCCATAACCCAGTATGAAGCGCGCCTCCGGAGCGAGGAACTGCGCTCGGTGATCAACTACCACAACCGCCTGTATTACGAACTGGACCGGCCGGAGATCCCGGACCCGGTGTACGACGAGCTGCTGAACGAGCTGCGGGCGATCGAGGGGCGGTTCCCGGAGCTGATCACGCCGGATTCACCGACTCAGCGGACCGGGGCGGCTCCCCTGACGACCTTCGACGTGGTGGAACACCGCGTGCCGCTGTTGAGCCTCTCGAACTGCTTCACGGGGGCGGAGTTGGAGGCCTGGCACCGGCGGGCGGCGGAGCGGGTTGGTGTAGACAGCTTCCCGATCACGACCGAGCCCAAGATCGACGGACTGGCGATTGCGCTCGTCTACGAGAAGGGCCGGTTCGTGCAGGGCGCCACACGGGGAGATGGGTTCCGGGGCGAGAACGTGACGGAGAACCTGCGCACCATCGCGACCATCCCGAAGACGCTAACGGGCGAGTTCCCCGAGCGGTTCGAAGTGCGCGGCGAGGTGTACATGAGCAAGAGCGGCTTTGAGCAGATGAATGCGGGCATCGGGGAGCAGAACCTCGAACGCGACCGGCAGGGGAGGAGGCCGCTGCCCCTCTACGCGAACCCTCGCAACGCCGCGGCGGGGTCGGTGCGGCAAAAGGACCCATCGGTTACGGCCGGGCGGCCCCTGGCCATGTACATCTACCAGCTCGGGTGGTGCGATGGCCCGCGGCCGGAGAGCCACCACGAGACGCTCCAGTGGCTGGCGGCGATGGGCTTCGCGGTGAACCCGGAGATGCGGCTCCACGCGGGTCTGGAGGAGGCTCACGCCCGGATCGCCTGGTGGGGGCAGCAGCGGGAACGCCTCGACTACGACATCGACGGGGTAGTGCTGAAGCTCGACGACACGCGAGAGTGGGACCGCCTTGGATATGCCGGGCGCGAACCGCGGTGGGCGACGGCGTTCAAGTTCCCACCGCAACAGCGGACGACGAGGCTGCGCAGGATCGAGGTCAACGTTGGCCGAACTGGTGTGCTGACCCCGTTCGCGGTTCTCGAACCGGTCGTGGTGGGTGGAGCGACAGTCTCGATGGCGACGCTGCACAACGAAGGGGACATCCGCCGGAAGGACATCCGCGAGGGCGACACCGTGATCGTGCAACGCGCCGGCGAGGTGATCCCGCAGGTGGTGGGGCCGGTGCTGAGTCTGCGCACTGGGCAGGAGCGGGAGTGGACGATGCCGGCTGAGTGCCCGGCGTGCGGCACAGCGGTCTCTCGGGAAGAGAACGAGGCGGCCTACTACTGTCCCAACGGAAGCTGCCCGGCGCAGCAGATCCGGATGATCGAGCACTTCGCGAGCCGGGGGGCGATGGATATCGAGGGGCTTGGCGAGCGGATGGCCCAGGCCCTGTTCGATGCCGGGCTTGCGACGGATGTCGCGGCCATTTACGACCTGACGGCAGACAACCTGATGTCACTGCCGGGCATCAAGGAGAAGGGTTCGGCGAACCTGATCCGGGGGATCGAAGCGAGCAAGCAGCGGCCGCTGCCGAACGTGCTCTTCGCACTGGGCATCCGGCACGTGGGATTCGAGACCGCGCGGCTGCTTGCGGAGCACCTGGGAAGCCTGGAAGCGCTGCTGGAGGTGGATGCCGAGAAGCTCCAGGAGATCGGGGGCATAGGGCCGGTGGTGGCGGCGAGCATCGCCCACTGGACGGAGCGCGCGGAGAACCGTGACATCGTGCGGCGGCTCGTGGAACGCGGGGTGAACCCCACCTATGCCGCCCGGGACGTTTCGGCGAACGGCGGGCCGCTGGAGGGCTTGACCATCGTGGTGACCGGGCGCCTTGAGACGATGTCCCGGGGGGAAGCTGAAGACCTGATCCGGGCGGGTGGCGGCAAGGTGGGGAGCGCAGTGACGAAGGGGACGAGCTTCCTGGTAGCCGGCGCGGACGCCGGCTCGAAGCTGGCGAAGGCGCAGCAGCTCGGGACGCGCGTCCTGGATGAGGAGGCGTTTCGCAGGCTGGTCGCAGGTGAGGAGGAGCCTGTCGTGCTTGATCTTCAGGCTTAGAAAAAGATTGTAGGCATTTCTTAAGCGCCAATTAGCAGAGATTCGCGCGGGGGGTTATGGCGCGTATAATAAACAGGCCACATCTCCGCGGGTTTTCGCGGCTCAGACCAACGACAGGTCGCACTCCTTGGCCTTCTTCAATCCTCTCAGTAGCCTCTTTGGTTTTCTTTCGCACGACATTGCGATCGACCTGGGCACGGCAAACACCCTTGTGATGGTCAAGGGGCGCGGTATCGTGATCGACGAGCCCTCAGTGGTGGCGATCGACCGGACGACGAAGAAGATCCTCGCTATCGGCGCCGAGGCGAAACGCATGGTGGGACGGACGCCTGCAAACATCGTGGCGGTACGGCCGCTGCGAGACGGAGTCATCTCGGATTTCGAAGTGACGGAGAAGATGCTCAGCTACTTCATCCGGGCGGTGCACGACCGGAGCTTCCTTGCCCAACCGCGGGTGGTAGTCGGCATTCCGAGCGGGGTGACGGAGGTGGAGAAGCGGGCGGTGCACGACGCTGCCCTCAACGCGGGCGCGCGGAGCTGTTACCTGATCGAAGAGCCGATGGCGGCCGCGATCGGAGCCGGGCTTCCGGTGATGGAGGCTGCCGGCTGCATGATCGTCGACATCGGCGGTGGCACGACCGAGGTGGCGATCATCTCGCTGGGTGGCATGGTGGTGAGCACATCCGTGCGCGTGGCGGGCGACGAGATGGACCAGGACATCATCGCTTACGCGCGGCAGGTGCATAACCTCTTGATCGGCGAGCGGACGGCCGAGGAGATCAAGAAGATGGCTGGCTCGGCGGCGCCGCTGGAGCCGGAGGAAACCATCGACATCCGGGGCCGCGACCTGGCGACGGGGCTGCCGAAGTCGGTCGAAGTCAGCACGGTCGAAATCCGCGACGCGCTGGCGGGTTCGATCAGCGCGATCGTTGAAGCCGTGCGTTCATCGATCGAAGTCACGCCGCCGGAGCTGGTGAGCGACCTGATGGCGCATGGCATCGCCCTGGCCGGGGGCGGCGCGATGCTCCGCGGGCTGGATCGGCGGCTGAGCCAGGAGACGCGATTCCCGGTGTACGTCGCCGAAGATCCGCTGCTCTGCGTGGTCCGAGGGGCGGGCGAGGTGTTGGAGGAAGCCGCGCTGTTGACCAAAGTCCAATCGCAGTTGGCCTCACGCAGGCCGGGCCGGTAGCATCGAAGCGCGCCCCCTGGTGATCCCATGTTGATGTTTTCCCGGTACTCATGGTGGGTGGCTTCGATGATAGGCCTGGCGTTCCTGCTGGCGATCCTGGGCCAGACCGGATTGCTGAACCCATTCCAGGGGCTGTTCCTGCGCGCCACATCTCCCGTAGAGCACGTGTTGACCGCGGTCTTTCGGCCTGTGGCCTCGCTCCTTTCGGACTTCGACGAACTGGGGACGCTGCAGGATGAGAACAACCGGCTCCGTCTGGAGAACGAGGACCTTCGCAACCAGATCGCGGGGCTGCAGCAAGACGCTCAACGCGTGAAAGAGCTTGAGAGCCTGCTGCAAATCACCGAAGGGGGGGCCGACGAGACGCGCGTCGTCGCAAACATCGTTCACCGCGCAAGTACGCCGTTCCAGCAAGAGGTGAGTATCGACCGGGGTTCTTCGGCAGGAATCCACGTGGGGATGGTGGTGCTCTCGTCCCAGGGTTCGTTGATGGGCACGGTTACGAAGGTGACGAGTGAAACCTCGTTCGTCCGATTGATCACCGACACGCGCAGCAAGGTACGGGCGGAGGTGGCGGGGACGGCGGCGGACGGCATCGTGAGGGGGACGCCGGACCGGGGACTGGTCCTCGAGCTGGCACAGGGCGACATCAAGGTCGGCGACGCGGTGGTGACGGCAGGGTTGGGTGGAAACTACCCGAAGGGGATCCCTATCGGCCTCGTGAGCGAGGTCTCTGGCACGAGCCAGGACTTGTACAAGAAAGTGACGATCCAGCCGCTGGTCCGGCTTGGCACGGCGACGACGGTGCTCGTGAACATCAGCTTCATCCCCGAGCGGCTGATCCTGGAGGACTGATGAAAGGCACCGTCATCGGGGCTGCTATGTTGCTGGCGGCGATCGCGCAGGTCACGGTCGCGCCGCTGTTCCCGGTCGCGGGTTCGGTGCCCGAGTTCGTCCTGCTGGGGTTGGTGTTGCTTGCTGCTTTCAGCAGCCCGTCGCCGGTGATGGTGGTCACGCCGCTGGTCGCGGTGGCCCTGGCGTTTCTCTCGGACCGTTCGCCGGGGCTCCTGTTGCTGGCATATTTGCCGTTGCTACCCCTGGGCTTCGCGCTGGAGGAGTCGACGGTGCCGCTGAACCATTACGTGCGGACATTAGCGATGATGGTGGTGACCGGGGTGTGGCTCCGCACGCTGCTTGCGCTCGGGGCGATGGCGAACGGCGCCACGCCCGCGTTTTCGCTGCTGGTATCGGACGTGCTGGTACCGGGGCTGCTTCTTGACGCGGCGTTACTGACGGTGGTTTACATTCCAATGCGACTCGCAGGATGGAGCGGGCGAGGGATGACGCTACAGCGGAGCAGGTATTACTAGCCGATGAGCATACTTGACGAGGGATTCCGAGCACCTGGTGGACCGAGCCGCAGCCGCCCTCACGGGAACCTGGCGGTGTTGCGGCTGGCCGTGCTCGGGATATTCGCATTGCTCGCGATCCGCCTGGTCGACATGCAGATCATCAACGGGGCGGAGTTTGCGCGGAGGTCGCAGGAGAACCACATCATCCAGAAGAACATCCTGCCGACGCGCGGGCTGATCCTCGACCGGAACGGCGAGGCACTGGTCCAGAACGTGGGAGTGTACTCGGCCAAGATCCTGCCGGAAGTGCTGCCCGAGTCGAGGGACGCGCGTTACCGGATCTACCTCAAGCTCCAGGACCTGATCGGCGTTTCTCCGCTGGAGGTGCAGGCGCGAGTCGACGAGGCGGAGGCCGCGGGACGCGGGTACATCGACATCACAGTCGCGACCAACCTCTCGAAGGACCAGGCGCTGGCACTCGAAGAGGCATCGGTCGACATGCGGGGCGTGACCCTGGCGGTGACACCGGGGCGGGACTACGTGGCTGGACCGGAGTTCTCGCACATCCTGGGCTACATCGGGCCGCAAACGGCCGAGGAAGCCCGCGTGCTCCGCAAGGCCGGGTACCAGCTCGACGAGCCGGTGGGGAAAGACGGGATCGAGGCACGCTATGAGGACGACCTTCGCGGGCAGATCGGCTACAACGCCGCCGAGCAGGACGCCCAGGGCAGGCTGATCACCCAGATTGGGACAAAGGACCCGGTACCGGGGAACACCCTGGAACTCGCCATCGATATGGAACTGCAGAAATACGTGGCGGAACTGCTCGAGGACTCGATGGCGGATACGACCGGGGTCTGGGGGCCAGCCACCATTGCTTCGGCCGTGGTGATGAACCCGAATACTGGCGAGGTGTACTCGCTGGTTTCTATCCCGACGTTCGACAACAACATCTTTGCCGACTCGCGGAACCGGGCTGCGGAACTGGAAGCGCTCGCGACCAACAGCAACACCTACCCCTTCCTGAACAAGGCGTTATCGCCGGCCGCGCCGGGCTCGACGTTCAAGCTGGTGACTTCGGCAGCGGGGCTGATGGAGGGGAGTATCACCCCAGGCACGAGCTACTACATCGGCTGCAGGCTTGAGGTGAAGGGCGAAAACGACATCCTGTACGAGTACCCGGACTGGCGCTGCCATGACCAGACGATGGACGTGCGGGCGGGTATCGCTTGGTCGTCGAACATCTTCATGTGGCTGACGGCCGGGGGCGACCTCGAGCGGGTGAAGGGCCTGGGCAAGGATGTGGAGACTTCGGCCACGGTCCTGGCAAGCTGGGCGCGGCGCTTTGGGTTCGGGCAGGTAACGGGCATCGACCTTTACGGTGAGGATCCCGGGCGCATCCCCGACCCGGGCTGGAAGCGCCGGACTTACGTCGGTGAAGGCTTCAACCCGGGCGAAAACGAATGGTTCCTGGGTGACACGTACAACATGGCGATCGGGCAGGGAGACGTGCTGGCGACACCGTTGCAGATTGCGCGGATGACGGCGGCGGTGGCCAACGGCGGCAAGCTCGTGACGCCGCACATCGTGAACCGGGTGGTTGCCCCTGATGGGACGACGGTCCGGACCATCACGCCCAAGTTAGAAGAGGTGGGCGTCTCGGAGGAGTACATCCAGGTCATCCGCGAGGGGATGCTTGGCTCCGTGCAGTACGGCGCGGGTGCCCGGGGGGCCATCGCCGCGGCGTCCGTGGCGGGGAAGACAGGTACCGCGGAGTTCTTCAAGAAAGACGGGACGAAGTCTCAGCACGCCTGGTTCACCGGGTTCGCGCCGTATGAGAACCCGGAAGTGGTGGTGACGGTCTACTTCGACATCGGCGTCGGCGGTGATAAGGCGGCGCCGGTGGCGGCGAAGATCCTCCAGTACTTCATGGAGAACGTGGACCGGTGAGCAGCATCACGTACGGCGGCTACGGTGGCCGCGTTCGCGCGCCGAACAGCGTGTGGCGCGGGTGGGACCGCTTCGACTACATCATGGTGGCCGCGGCGCTGGCGCTGGTGACCTACGGCCTGCTCCTGATCTACAGCGGCTCGCTGCCCTGGTACGACGGGCCCGTGGCAAGTTTCGCGAACCCGGTGGCGAAGCAAGTGATTTTCGCAAGCATCGGGATTGCGGCGATGCTGGTGGTGTCGAAAATCGACTACCACTACTTCACGCACTACGCGTGGGTGCTCTATGGCATCGGGATTGTGTCGCTCATCGCGATCCTCTTGATCGGGCAAACGGCGTACGGATCGACGCGTTGGTTCGACCTGGGGCCGGTCCAGGTGCAGCCTTCGGAATTTGCAAAGCTCGCGACCATCCTGGCGCTGGCCCGGTTCTTCAGCGAGCACGGCGGCGATGCGCGCGACCTGCGGACGTTGTTGACTTCGCTGGCGATCGTGGCGCCGGTGGCCGGGCTGGTGTTCGTTGAGCCCGACCTGGGGACAACCGTCGTGTTCTTCGCAATCTGGCTTGGCGTGGTCGTGGTGGCGGGGGTGAGCCGCAGCCACCTGATGGTGATGGGCGCGATCTTTGTCGCGGCGCTCCCGTTCGTGTGGACGTTCGCTATCGCGGACTACCAGGTGGAGCGTGTTTCGGTGCTGGTCGACCCGGAGCGGGACCCGCTGGATGCCGGTTACAACGTAATTCAGTCGCAGATTGCCCTGGGTTCGGGCCAGGTGCTGGGGAAGGGGTTCACGAACGGCGACCAGACCCAGCTGGAATACCTGAAAGTCGCGACGAAGGACTTCATCTTCAGCCTGATGGGGGAAGAGTTCGGGTTCGTGGGGGCAATGGTGATGTTCGCGCTGTTCATCCTGCTATTGATGCGGGGGATACGCGCAGCGCAGCTCGCCGGGGATACGGCCGGTCAGCTTGTTGCCGTAGGGATCGTTATGTTGATTCTGATGCAGGCGTACATCAACATCGCGGTAAACGTGAGCCTCTTTCCGGTGACCGGGATCCCGCTGCCGTTCGTGAGCCAGGGTGGCTCGTCGCTCGTGAGCCTCTTCGTTTCGCTGGGGATCCTGCAGAGCATCGTGATGCGGCACCGGGCCTACCGGCAGACCTAGTGCCCATACAATTTAGTCCGTGAGAGTTTGGCGAGGGGG
>PQAO01000008.1 GCA_003104995.1 Dehalococcoidia bacterium | reverse complement strand
GCGGGCTGCTCCCACCAGGGCTTCTCGTCGGCTACCGGCTCTTCCGCGACGGGCTCGACCGAAGCGACAGCCTCAGCAGGTGCCTCTTCCTCAACGGCAGCCTGCTCCCACCAGGGCTTCTCCCCAGCCACGGGCTCTTCCGTGACGGGCTCTACGGAAGCGACGGCCTCAGCAGGTGCCTCTTCCTCGACGGCAGCCTGCTCCCACCAGGGCTTCTCGTCGGCTACCGACTCTTCGGCCACCGGCTCTACGGAAGCGACAGCCTCAGCAGGTGCCTCTTCCTCGGCGGCGGGCTGCTCCCACCAGGGCTTTCCCCCGGTGTCAGGCTCTTCGACCACCGGCTCGGCTGCGCCATCCGACCCTCCCAGCGCGCCCAGCGACAGCTGGAAGGCCGCGATGAGCGGGGTGGCGTCTTCCGGCTCCTCGCCGCCAGGTTCCGCGGTGCTTGCCGCGGGCTCCTCATAGGTGACCGGTTCGGGCTCCCACGCGAACTCGTCGGCCTCCTCCTGGCTCGCATCGCCCACGTCGAAGGTCGCCGGCTCAGCCGCCTGCTCACCCTGCGGGACGGCTTCCGATGCTTCCTCGGGCGCCCAGCCACTCTCCGCAACCGGCGCTTCCGCCACTTCCGAGACGGCAGGGCTCCCGAGAGCGGTCACCATCTCCTCCGGCACAGCTCCCGGCGAAGGCTCATCTACCTCAACCCACCCGTCGTCGAAACCATCGTCCTCGGCGGGCGAAACTTCTGCCTCCCGGGCGTTCAGGCTGTCCACAACGACGCCGTGAGGCGACGGCACACCGGGCTGGTCCTCTACTTCCGCGGCCACCCACGCCGGCGAGCCCTCGGCCGCCACGGTCCGAACGTCGCTGTCATCCTCCGGAAGGATCCAGTCGCCGGGCTCGTGGTCGACGCTCGCTGGTGCTGGCGCTGGGTCGGGCTCTTGCTTCTTCCGCCCGAATAAACGTCCGAACATGCCGCCACGCTTCTTCTCCGGCGCGGCGGGTACTGCGGGGTGGTCAAACAACCCGGCGAGCGGGTCTTCGTCGACTTCCCCTGTGTCTCCGGATACCAGTGCCGTAGGGGCCACAGTTTCGGGCTGGTTTTCGAGAGCCGCTGCGCCAGCGATCCAATCACTTTGGGTATCGGGGGGTTCGTCCTGGGCTTCCTCGGCAGTTTCCACCGCGAAAGCCGCGAGCACAGGTTCGTCCTCGGCTTCCCACTCCGATAGCTCGGCCGCGTCCGCGATGACCTGGCCAGCCGTATCCGTCGAATCGTCGTCTCCAAGCTCCCAGTCGAACGGCTTCAAGAACTCCTCGGGGATCTCGTGCTCAGTCTCAGTTTCAGGCCGCTTCATCGCCCAGTCGCGCATTGCCGCCAGCCCTTCGCCGGGCGTGTCGCTGGTCTCGCTGTCGTCGTCACCCTGGTCCGGCTGGTCCAGCCCAAAGAATTCATCCCACCGCGTCGGCGCCTCATCCGCGTCGCGATTTACCGTTTCCGGCTGCGGTTCCGTCCGCGATCGGAGGACGATGGGAATTGTCCGTGGCTGGTCCGGCTCCGCGGTTTCAGGCGTCTCGTCGGACGGTGCGTGCTCGTCCGCATCGTCCTCGTGGTTGCGCGGCCGCAGCGGGATGACAGGCGGCTCGCCGCCCGCGACTTCGTCGTCACCGTGGTGCTGCAAGGCAAAGTGCGGGTGTTCGCTCTCCTTCGCGTGCTCGGCCCAACGGCGCATGCTGCCGAGGAGGTCTGCCGGCTCATCCGGTTCATCCGGCCCCCCGGAGAAGCGGGCCGGCTCATCGCCCGCCGCGGCGCTCGAGTCGTTGTTGTGGTCGGCTGGCTGGCTCCACCCGGCAGCCTGGAAGCCCCAGTCGAGCCGCTTCTCGCCGGGCTCGCTGGTGCGCGGCCGCAATTGCAGCACGTCATTCCGTGCCGGGGTTGGCACATCTTCCCCATCTTCTTCCACTGCGCTGCCGGGCGAATCGTTGGCCCACGACCGCATGCCGGAAATGAAGTCCTCGTCAGTTGGAGGGGTCTCCTCGATGGTGACGGCTTCATCAACTGCAAAGCCGTCTGTGCGCGGCGCTTCCACGGCGCCAGCAAGGGGCACGTCGGCAGGAGCCGGAATGTCTTCAAGTTCGCCGGCGGTCTCGTCCATTTCCGGCCCGGGCTCGGCCTGGCCGCCGCGCGCCCAGAACTGCATCCGGTCGCGGAAATCCTGGGCGTCGTCGCGGATGGAGGCCGTATCGGCCTCGCCTTCGCCATCGCGATCTTCAGCGCCGATGGACCATCCGGCATCCGCAGCCGCCCACGGCTCGCCATGTTCGGCTTCCGGGCGGCGGTGCAACGTCAGGTCTTTCGGGGGCTCAAGGTTGAGCGGGATCTCGGTCGACCAGTCGTCGGCCTCTTCCGGCTCGGCCCCATTCGGGTTCTCCTCGGAGCCCTGGCTGCCGCTGAGGGTCCAGGTGCCCCCCGCGCTCTCTCGCGGCGGTTCGGCCTGCTTCTTTTTCCGTCCGAAACCGAAGAGCCCGCCCCTCGCAGGGGCTTCCGGCTCCGGTGTCCGGCGTGTGAAGGGGTCGCTCTTTGCCTTCTCAGCGTCTTCGGAGATGTTCCCGAGCACGCGCTGCCGCAGCGTCCGGTTCTTCTCCTCCTGCCGCTCCCAGGCCCCCCCCGGAAGGTCGAAGTACCAACCCTGCGGGTCTTCGCCGCCCGCTTCTTCCTCGTCCAGCGGACGTCCCTCGCCATTTTCCATCGTCATCAGAGTACCATAGCCTCCCCGCTGCGCCTCAGGAGTCGCGCCGGTCGCCCTTTACAGCCGATTGACCTAACCTCGGCCGGCATGACCGATGCGCTCGAACCACTGGACGAGCACCTGGTCTCTTTATCAAAGGACGGCAGTCTCGACGCATTCAACAGTCTCGTTGAGCGATATCAGGCTGCGGTCTACAACTTGTGCCTTCGCCTCATCGGCGATCCGGCTGCCGCCGAAGACGCCACGCAGGAAGCGTTCCTGTCTGCCTACCGCTCGATTCAGCGCTTCGAGGGCGGCAATCTGCGCAGTTGGCTCTTCCGCATCGCCGCCAACCAGAGCAAAGACGAACTCCGCCGCAGGATACGTCGCGGACCACACGACTCGCTCTCTTCCACCGACCCCGACGACGCGCCGATCGACCTCCCCGACTCCAGCGAGTCCGCCGACCAATACGTAGAGCGTATGGCGGTCGGTGCGGGCATCCAACAGGCCCTTCTCAAGCTCCCATTCGAGCAGCGCCAGGCCGTGCTCCTGTCGGACCTCCATGGCTACCATTACGAGGAGATCGCCCGCATCGCTGGCTCGTCCGTCGGCACCGTAAAGTCACGCATTCACCGTGGCCGCGAGCGCCTGCGTTCCATTTTGTCCGCCCAACCGGAACTTTTCGGGCTCCACGGGCGTCTGGAGGAGTGAGGAGAAAATGGCACTGACTTCCTTCTTCCGCCGCCATGAGCGCTACCGCGCGCTTGTCGATGCTTGCGCCGACGCAGAGCTCGCCCCGGCCGACGCAGCGCGCATGGATGCCCATCTCGCCGCGTGCGCCGAGTGCCGGGCCGCCGTCGCTGCTGCGCGGGTGATGAAGGCGTCCGTCGCTGCCCTGCCAGAGGTGGCGGTTCCCCGCTCGTTCCGTCTCACCCCGGCCATGGTTGCAACAGAGGCCCCGATGCCGGCGAAGGCCGCCACACCGGGCTTGCTCATGCTCGCGCGCGTCGCGGCCGCCGCCAGCGTTGCTGCGTTCGCGGTCGTCGCCACACTTAACTTCTCCAGCACCGGCGGCACTGGCGATCAGACCATTGCCGCCGACGCATCCGCTCCCGAAGGAGCCGAGTTGAAGAGCGCTGGTACGGAAGCGATCGGCGACGACGGGTCCGCCACACAGGACACGCAGAGCCAGCCTGGTGCGGCCTCTCCGCCCGCAAGCGGAGGCGTCTCGGGTGCGGGTGTCGAGTCCCCTGTCGCGCCCGCTACTGGCGCCGAACCCACCCCTGGCCCCGGACTCAACATCGCCGCCGGTAGCGAGACGGCAACGGCCGCGGGTGGCGAAGAGCCGCCAGCGAACGCCTTCACCCTTGGGTATGGCGCGGCGCCCGACGAAGACACCGGCTACACACCCTGGCTTGCAGGCCTGGGGGCGCTCGCTGTTGCCGCCCTCGGCGCCCTCACCATCATGGAAGTCCGCCGCCGGAGGCACTAATGCGCTACCTGCTCGTCCCCATCCTGGCCCTCGCCTTCATCGCCACTGCCTGCGAAGGAAACACCACCGTGAATGTGCCACCCCAGGACTCCACCGTGACCGGCGGCATCTCTGTCTCCGGCCTCGGGGAAGTCCGCACCGAGCCCGATATCGCCATCATCAACATCGGCATCGAAGCCTCGGGCGCCACCGTCCAGGAGGCCCGTGACAGCGCCGCCGAGGCTGCCAACGGGCTGATCGCCTCGGTCAAGGCCAACGGAGTCGAGGACAGGGACATCCTCACCACCTCGGTCAACATCTATCCCCAGTACTTCTACTCACAGAACGACCCGCCCCGCATCACCGGCTACATCGCGAACAACCAGTTGGCCGTCACCGTCCGGGACCTGGACAAGGCTGGCAAGGTGATCGACGACGGTGTAGCCGCCGGCGGCGATGCGGCCCGCCTCCAGGGCATTTCGTTCGGCATCGATGATCCGGACCCCTTCCTGAAGGAAGCTCGCGAGAAAGCCATCGCGGATGCGAAATCCCGCGCCGAAACCTATGCGGCAGCCGCCGGCGTGAAGGCCGGTGTGATCCTGTCCATCTCAGAGTCGTCCAGTTCCACGGGGCCAATCCTCCGCGCTCCCGCCACCGGCGGCTCCTTCGACAGCGCGACGCCAATCCAGCCCGGTGAGACCACGATCTCTGCCAGCGTGGCCATCCGCTTCGCCATCGAGCCCTGACCATCCCGCCTCGCCGCCCTCACCTTGACGGTGCCCCACACAAGCGTAGATTTCGCGCCCAACGACGTCCCCGGAGGTCAACGCGAGAGCTGACAGGCGCGCGAATCAGGCGCGACATAACAGGTGACTCACACTGCGCTGTTCTCCCGGGGTCGTGGTCCAGTTGGCGAAGGAAAGTCTCTCACGCAGGTCGGTCTTGCTTGGCGCCGCCGCCATTGCTGCGGGAGCGCTGGCGGAAGCGGCGCCTTCGTTGCGGCCGGGGCGCATGCCACCGGCCGCCGTCCCGCGCGACCCGTTTCTCTCGAAATACGCCAGTGATCAGCAAGCCCGGCACGTTGCCGAGGAGCGCATGGCAGCCCTGCTCAACGCCCAGGGGCCGCGGCCCCCGGACATGGAGTACTACCTTCGCGGCGTCCCTGCTGACCTCCTCACGACCAGTCCCCCGGGGCTCACCAAACCCGTCTGGGACCCCTCAGTGCTCAATACGTTCGTTTCCATGGGGCCGCAGGACAGGCCCATGGTGGCGCTGACCATCGACGACGGTGCAGCCGCTCTGGACGAAACCCTCAAGGTCATCCGCGACGAGGGGGCGGGAGCCACCTTCTTCCTCACCGGTAAGTACCTCGACAGGCGCAAGGACTTCCTCCAGCAGGCGCTCGAGACTCCCGGCATCGAGATCGCGAACCACACCTGGAATCACAGCGATCTCTCCTCCCTTGGCGACGACCGCATCCGCGAAGAGCTGACGCGTTTCGAGACCATGCTCGCCGATACCGTTCACGGCGCTTCGAGCGCACCCTTCATGCGGCCCCCCGGTGGGGCCAAGTCCGAGCGGGTTGTGCAGGTCGCCGCGGGGCTCGGTTACCGGACCATCCTCTGGACCATCTCCGGCGATGCCGGGACCCTGGCGCCAGGCCAACTGGTCGAACACTACCTGCGCCAGATCGACCGGAGGACGGAAGTTGTGGATGGTCAGGTTTCGTACCGCGGCGCCTGGGGCTCGATCATCCTCATGCACTTTCGCCCGGGCACCTGTTCGGTGCTTCCCGATATCATCCGGGAGATCCGGGCACGCGGGATGCAGCCGGTCTCCCTCTCAAAGCTCTACGAGGACGGCCGGACGTAGGCTTCGTTCGCGGGATGCTGAAAGCCGTGGTTAAGCCCCGCCTTTACGTCACGGCCTCCGGAGTCCGAAGCTAGACTCCCATGCGGAAATTCTTGCTCGCGGCCCTCCTGCCGGCTGGCGCCCTCGCGCTGGTCGGGGGTATGGCCCTTGCCGTTGTCCTCCTCGATTCCAGTTCCGGGACGGGCACCCCAGGCGAGGCCGCTGCAAGCACACCGGAGCCGCCCGGCTCACTCCCCCGGCTGGCGCCCGAGGGCAACGTCTGCCAGGGATTGCTCCGCCGCCCCGACCCCTCCGCACCCCGCGTCTTTGCCCCCGAATACACAAAGCGCCTCGACGTGGCTGGACTGGCCATCGTGGCGAACCAGGACGTGAGTGACGAAGCCCTCGAGATCGCCCGCCAAACGATAGAACGCGTCTTCCTGAACAACGACCTTGAGATGTCCCTCGCGGAGGAAGGCGCCTACGTCATCGTGGCAGCCCCGGATCAGGGGGTCCTCGACCTCCCCGAGTTCCGCTGCCTCGAAAATGCCCGCAGCCAGGACTACTTCAGCCACGTCTGCGGTGTCGCTGACCGGGCTGACTACCCGGTCGTCACGGTCAATGAACTCGACCTCCTGGGCGACCGGTCCGGGCCCTGCCGTGGGCTCAACATCCTCTTCCACGAGCTCGGCCACCTGGTCCAGGGGTGGACGCTCCCCCAGGCCGACTACTTCGATGTCCGCCAGTTCTTCCAGGACGCCCGCAACGCCGGCAAGTATGAAGGCGACTACGCCTCAACCAACGCCAACGAGTACTTCGCCGAGGCCACCCAGTCCTACTTCCTGGATACCGATCCCCGCAGCGGCCGCGGCCGCGCCTGGCTCCAACAGTACGACCCGGCTATCTACGAACTCCTCGCCCGCGTCTATGGTGACTGAGCCGTCCAGGCGCCGGCCCGTCGAGTCACATCATCTTGACACTGGATGGGGTTCGTGACACCGTCCGCGACACACGAGCACGCGGGGAGAGGCAGATGCTGGGGTTCATCAAGAAGCAGGCGCTCTACGTCCTGTCGGGATTCATCGTCACGTTCGCGGTCTATCTCTTCCTCCGCTTCGACACGGACAAGGTGCTGGTCGGCCTCCTGGTCGGGCTCGCCGGCGGCGTTGGGGTCGGGATCGTGCTCTTCTTCCTGGAACGACGGTTCCCCGATCGCTCGCGCGGAGGAAACGCAGCGTAGCCGGCCCGCCTCCGAACACGCGCTCCGCCGCGCCGGAGTGAGCCGGTCCGCCAGAAACGTCAGGCTTCGCCCTTCGCCCTCAGGATGGCGTACCGCGAGGCGGATTTGCCGATGTAGTCCTCGAACTCGGGGTACCTCGCCCGCATTGCGACCATGAACTCGGCCATCCGCATCCGCCGCCGCTCGTACGCCGATCCTTCGGGCAGGTCAGTCACCTTCTTCGCGACCACCAGGTAGAACGGCCTGACCGTGATCGTCCCCTGCTTCACCTCGGTGTTGTGTCGTGTCGCTTTGCATTCGAAAAAGCCGATCAGTTCCAGGCGCCCGGCGGCCGCACCCATCCGTTCGATAGCAGCCTGCTTCACGAACGCCTCCGGCTGTTGGTCGCCGGTCGGGCCTTCGATCATCTCCCACCGTGTGCCACCCCTCGTGCGGGTCGCATAGCCGTTGTCGCCCATGCATACCATGGCATAGGCCCAGGACACCGGCGCGTTCTCTGGCAGCTCCTGCTCATCCACCCAGCGGGCACGCCACTGGTCCTGGAGGTTCAGTTCGATCGCGCCCGGCCATCGGGGTTCGTACGCCGGCAGGTTCATCAAGTCGACGCCCATCGCTAGGTCCTCCGTCGGTGAAATGGCTTCGCCACAACCGTTGCCCGGTCCGGTCCCGCCCACAATTCGCGGCCGGGCAGCGCGTGGCGGCTCTCGATGATGCCAAGTCCTATCGTCGCGTTCAACGATAGCGAGCGGACGCACGAACGCAATTCACCCACGCGCTCGCCTCCCGCGGTCAGCGGCGTCCCGGCCACCGGAACGCCCACGGTGTCGAACAGCAGCGCCGCGAGGATGCGTCCCTGCGCCCCGCCCGGCACCCCGAGCAGCACATCAACGTCCGCTTCTGCTGGCGAAAGGCCAGACTCCAAATCCAGCTCGAACGACGGAATGCATGCCTCCACCCTCGCAACCTCCAGCGCCTCATGCCCTGCCAGCGGAATCCCGGCTTCACGCAGCGTCTCGATGAGATGTTGGGCCACCGCCGGCGCGAGCATGAACTCGAACCCGTCTTCTCCCGTGTCGCTGGTCCGGATGGCCAGTCCCCGGAAACCATGGAACTCGAACGCCAGGCAATGAAGCGCCTGCAGGCGCGCCGGCAGTGCCTCGGAGAGGTGTTCATTCGCCGCTTGCCCCGCCTCCGGCCCCGCCAGCCCGATGAGACAGGTGGTCTCCGTCCGGTCGTCTATCCGGACGTCGAAGTCTTGCTCGACTGCCGCCCGCAGGCGGGCGAGCGTCTCCGCCCGCTGCCCGGGCTCACCGCTCACCATGTACGCGATTCCCCCGGTCCGGGCGATGAGCGCCAGGTCATGGATCGTCCCATCCGCCCCCAGGGCGACCGTCCGCATCGCCCGGCCTTCCTCCAGGTCCTCGACGTGCCCCGCGAAGACCGCTTTCAACACCTCCAGCGCATCTGTCCCGCTGACCAGCAGCCGGCTTCGCGAGGAACGGTCGAAGACCGTGGCGTGCTGGCGCAGGGTCGCGAGTTCGGCGCCGGGGTCCCTGTAACGCATGGGCACCGCCCAGCCTGCCGCGACGTTGAAGACCGCGCCTTCCGCCGCGTGAAGCTCCCGCAGCGCCAGGTGGTAGACGGGTTCAGGACGGCTCATTCCGCCACGAATGTCCGGCGTCCGTCGCGCTCGGTCAACCGCCCCACGCCCGGGAACGGGTTATGCACACAGATCAGCAATGCGTTCTCCTTCAGTGCCCGCTCCGCCAACCGCTTCTTCGTCTCCAGCGAGACCAGCGGCAGGATGTCGAACGCCGCGATCCACGCCGGGCGCTCGACTTGCACCGCGTGGTGCACAAGGTCGCCGGTGTAGATCGCCGTCTCGCCCTTCGAGCTGAGCGCGATCGAGGCGTGGTCGGCCGTGTGTCCGGGCGTCGGCCAGTACTTCACTCCCGGGATGAGTTCCGTCTCGCCTTCCACCAGTTCGAGCTGGCCTGCCGCCTCAAGCGGTTCGAAGTTCTCGGCGAAATACGTGCCGCGTGTCCGTTCATTCGGGTGGCGGGCGACCTCGTACTCCCCTGCCTGCACGTAATACCGGGCGTTGGGAAACGTCGGCACCACGCTGCCATCGGCGGCGAAGGTCGTGTTCCAGCCGCAGTGGTCCGCGTGCAGGTGGGTGTTCGCCACCACCGTGATGTCCTCCGGCCCGAGGCCCAGCGCCTTGAGCCCGTCGAGAAGCAGCCCGTATTCCCCGGGGAACCCGCGCTCCCGCACCGCGCCGCTCACCTTGGTGCCCATCCCCGTGTCCACCAGCAGCACCTGGTCGCCGCTGCGCGCCACGATGCAATTCAGCGAAAGTTTCATCCGGTGCTCGGCGTCGATGTTCTCCTTGCCGAGGATCGGCTCCCACATCAGCCGAGGGATCAGCCCCATCACCGCGCCCGCGTCAAGCTTGATGTACCCGTCGCTGATCACGGCAATGTCGATGTCGCCGATCCGGTATCGTACTGGGGCTTCCACGACTGCCGACGATACGGGTGCGCACCGCTCAGGGGCAACGCGCCACGCATCCGGCCGGTGTTGGCAGTTGCAACTGGTTGCAAGACGAACCCCGTTTCAGGCAAACTGGGTAAGCCGCGTTGTTATCGCCGGATTCCTGACGTCTTGGGGGAGACCGATGTCCGCTCCGCTCTTTCTGCTCCATGCTCCGGATGGGTTTTTCTCCACTCCGGTGGCGCTTGCCTTCTGGGTGATCACCGTCGCTGCGCTTGCGATTTCGCTGCGCCGCGCCGGGGCCCAGCTCGATGAGCGGGCGGTCCCCCTCATGGGTGTGATGGCCGCCTTCATCTTCGCCGCCCAGATGTTCAACTTCCAGATTCCCGGTGGCACATCCGGGCACCTCCTCGGGGGTGTCCTCGCGGCCATCCTGCTCGGCCCCTATGCCGGCACCATCGTCATGGCCTGCGTCATTTCCGTGCAGGCGCTGGTCTTCCAGGACGGCGGTCTTCTCGTCCTCGGTGCCAACATCTTTAACATGGGCATCATCGGGACGTTCGGCGGCTACTGGCTTTACCGCACCGTCGCCGCCGTTCTCGGTGGCGAGCAGAAGGGCCGGCTCCCCGCCGCCGCGGTGGCCGCCTGGTGTTCCGTCGTGGCTGCCGCCGTCCTCGTCGCCTTCCAGCTGGCCATCTCCGACACCACGTCCCTTCCGACTGCCCTTGTGGCGATGGTCGGCTGGCACGTCATCATCGGTGTCGGCGAAGCGGTCATCACCGTTGGCGCCCTCGCCTTCATCGCCGCGAGCCGCGCCGACCTTCTCCGCCTCCGCGATGGCCGGATGGCCCAGGCGTAAGGACCAGATATGTCGAACGCAGTGCAATCCGAACCGTCGTTCTTCCGCCGCTACCGCTGGGCGATCGCCGGGCTTCTCATCACCGTCCTCGTCGTCATCATCCTTGCCCCGCTCGCCTCATCCGACCCTGATGGCCTCGACCGGGTGTCGGAAGACAAGGGCTTCGCCGAGCAAGGAAAGGACCACCCCTACTCGTTCCTCCCCGACTACTCGGTCCCCGGGATCGACGACGACCGCGCCACGGTGATCGTCTCCGGACTGATCGGCGTCGCCATCGTCTTCGTACTGACCATGGCGTTCGGCGCCTACGTCCGCCAGCAGTCCCGCAGGAGCAACCAGACCTGAACCTCGATCGCTATGTCGCGCGCGAAAGCCCGGTCCACCGGGCTGACGCCCGGCTGAAGTTCGTCCTGGTCGTTGGCTTCATCCTCTCGGTGAGCCTGCTCCCGGTCGGTTCCTTCGCCGCCCTGGGTATCGCGTGGCTCGTCCTCGTCGCGGTCTCGTTCATTGCTCGCCTCGGCCCCGTTCGCATGGTCCGCGGCTCGTTCGTTGCGCTCCCATTCATCCTCGCTGCCCTCCCCCTGCTCTTCACCAGGAAGGGCGACCCCATCGGCACGGTCGACCTCTGGCTCTTCGACCTCACCCTCAGTGGCGAGGGCCTCCGCATCGTCCTGACGATCATGCTCAAGAGCTGGATCAGCGTGCAGGCCGCCACCCTGCTCGTGTTCTCCACTCCCTTCCACGACCTCCTCGAAGGCCTTGAGCGCCTTCGGCTGCCGAAGCTCATGGTTGCCATCATCTCGCTCATGTACCGGTACCTGGCCGTCCTCACGGGCGAAGCCTCCCGCATGATGCGTGCCCGTGCCTCGCGTGCCGCCTCTCTCCCCGGTGCCCCCCGCCCCTCCACCATCTGGCAGGCCCGCGTGGTCGGGAACATGGTCGGTTCGCTCTTCATCCGCTCCTACGAACGCAGCGAGCGCGTCTATCTCGCCATGCAGTCCCGCGGCTACAGTGGTCACATCCGTCACCTCCACGACCGCCCGTTCCCGCGTAACCAGTGGTTCGTGCTCCTGGCGGCGCTGGCGCTCCTGGCGGCATTCGAACTGACTGCCCACGCCTGGTTGCCCCGCGCATGACACTCGAACCCGCCCCGCCCCACTCCGCCTCCAGCCCATCCACCCTCTCCGTGGATGTCCGCGAACTGAAGTTCACCTATCCCGATGGCTTCGAGGCGCTCAAGGGCATTTCCCTGACCATCGCCCAGGGCGAAAAAGTGGCTCTCATCGGGCCGAACGGCGCCGGCAAGAGCACCCTCATGCTCCATCTCAACGGCATCAACGAGCCCGCCTCGGGGACAGTTGCCATCGCCGGCCTTCCCGTCACCCGCCAGAACATCGGCCGTATCCGGGCCGCCGTCGGCCTTGTCTTCCAGGACCCCGATGACCAGCTTTTCAGCCCGACGGTCTACGACGACGTCGCCTTCGGACCCATCCACATGGGCCTGCCGAAAGCCGAAGTTGACGCCCGAGTCACGGCCGCACTTGCTGCTGTCGGCCTGCCAGGATTCGAACGCCGCCAGCCGTTCCATCTCTCCATCGGTCAGCGCAAACGGGCTGCCCTCGCCACGGTGCTCTCCATGGCGCCCAGCGTGCTCGTTCTCGACGAGCCCTCCGCGGGCCTCGATCCCCGTGGCCGGCGCGAGCTCATCAATCTCCTCCGGGGTCTCGAACAGACCATGCTGGTGAGCACCCACGACATGAAACTCGTATCCGAGATCTTCCCGCGGACGATCATCGTCGATGACGGCTGCCTAGTCGCCGACGGCGCCACGGACGCAATCCTCGCTGACGCCGCCCTCCTGGAGTCACACGGCCTCGAACAACCCTGACTTTTCTCGGCGTTGAGTGACGGAATTCACACGTCCACACGTATACTGGGTAGCGTGCTCCACCAGGACTTCGAAGCTTTCGCTCAGGCCATCAAGGGTGCCGACCACGAAGTCGACCTCTACGGCGCAGCCATGGTCATCGCCCGCCTTGGTGGGCACACCGTCGACCCCAATCGCACGGCTGCCCAACTCGACAATCTCGCCGAAGCCGCCCGCGAACATGCCGGCGAGGGCGCCTCACCCGATGCGCTCTCGCATGCCATCGACCACCAGCTCTTCAGCGTCCATGGTTTCCACGGGAACACCGAAGACTACGCCGATCCGGAGAACAGCTACCTCGACCGTGTCGTTCAACGACGCGCCGGCCTCCCCATCACCCTTTCGCTGGTCTACATGGAGGTCGCTCAGCGTATCGGGCTCCAGTGCGACGGCATCGGCTACCCGGGCCACTTCATCGTCCGCTACGGCGGCCCCGAGCACCCCACCTACGTCGACCCGTTCCAGCAGGGCGCCCGCATAGACCGCGCCGAGCTGCTCGCCAGGCTCCGCTCGCTCGACATTGGCACCGCCAACCCGGAGACGTTCCTCGCCGCCGTCACCCGCCGCCAGGTCCTCCAACGCATGTTGAACAACCTCCACACCATTTTCCGCGACCGGCGCGACCTCGACCGCTGGTACGCCGTCCTCGAACTTCAACTCCGCCTCGAACCGTGGAACGCCGCTCTGGTTGGCGAACGCGGGATGCTGCACTACCGCCTTGGCCGTGCCGACCAGGCCTTCCACGACCTCGAGGCTTACGTCGCAAGCGGCGATCGGCTCGAGACCAGCACCGGCGCCATCCGCTTGCTCGATCAACTACGCCTCCGTTATGGGGGCACTGGGGAACCGCGATGACCACCCTGTCCGAAGCCCGCAACGTACCCGCCCGCGGCCGCCAGGCCCTCCAGCGCTCCATCGCCTGGTACCTGCGCCAGCTCAGCCGCGTCCTCAACGTCCTCAGCGATGAAGAGCTCAGCCGCCTCATCCCCCTGCTCACCGAGCGCCAGTTCAAGCCCCGCCAGGTCCTCTTCACCGCTGGCGACCCCGCCGAACGTGTCTACCTCATCCTCAAGGGCCGCGTGAAGATCTACCAGGTCGCCGAGAACGGCAAGGAGATCATCCTCGACGTTGTCGGCAAGGGGGGCGTTGTCGGTGATATGGCCATCGTCGAGGACGGTGAGCGCACCGCCTGCGCCCAGGCAATCGACGACACAATGGCCGTCAGCATCTCCTGGGAGGACTTCGCCCACCTCCTCCAGCAATCTCCTCGCCTCGGGTTCGCCATGATGGAACTCATGGCCCACCGCCTGGCCGGCATGCAGCGCACGTTCATGAACATCGTCTCCAAGCCCGTCTCGGCGCGCCTCGCCGATACGCTCATCAGCCGCCAGGAAGAGGGCTTTGTCTACCTGGGCCTCACCCACCAGGAGCTCGCCCAGACCATCGGCACCAGCCGCGAGACCGTGACCGCGCTGCTCAGCCGCTTCGTCACCCTCGGCGCGATCACACCGGTTGCCGATGGCTATCGGATCACCGATGAAGACCTGCTCGACGACATCGCCAATGGCGATCTCCCCGTTTCGCCCCGCCATCCGGTGAATCCGCAGGCCAGTACCATGGTGGGGTAATGGCGCTGTCCGCCTCCACCTTCGAGCACTTAGTCCCCGGCCGCAGCGGGCCAGCCATCATCGCCCACGGCGGCGGGAACTCCGTGGACCGCGTCCGCGACTATGTAGCGGCCGGCGCCGACTATCTCGAGGTCGACCTCTGGATCCACCGTGGCCGCTTCGAGGCCCGCCATGAGCGCCGCGTGCGCATGCTCCCCCTCCTCTTCGAAAAGTGGTACCTGCGCCGCGTGCCCAGCGCGCACTACGGTCTGGCCGAACTCCTCGAAGCCGCCGCGGGCAGCTCCGCCGGCCTCTTCCTCGACCTCAAAAATGGTGGAGCGGAGGCCGCCGGCGCCATCTCCCAGGTGATAGCCGAGGCCGACATCACGCCGCGCATCGTCGCCTCGTCCCAGCAATGGCGTGCCCTCCGTGCCGTCGCCGAGCAGCTTCCCCAGGTCGACACGTTTTATTCCATCGATGTCCGCGCCAAGCTCGACCTCTTCATCTCCGTGTCCGACCGCGATGTGCGGCCACGCGGTGTTTCTTGCCGCCACACCCTCCTTACTGAGCCCATCGTCCAGGCGCTCCAGAGTCGTGGTCTGCTGGTCGTGGCCTGGACGGTGGACGACACCGAGCGGGCGCGCCAGCTCGTGGACTGGGGCGTCCACGGCATCACCACCCACCGCGTCGCCGAGATGCACGAAGAGTTCGGGCGCAGCTGATGCAGCCCCTGGCCGTCTACGTCCATATCCCTTTCTGCACCGTGAAGTGCGGCTACTGCGATTTCAACGCCTACTCGGGTATGGATAACCTGAAGGAGGCCTATGGCGCCGCGCTCGTGGCCGAGGTACATGCCAATGCGTCCCTCCTCTCAGGCAGGACCATTGCTTCCATCGGCTTTGGTGGCGGCACTCCTGGCGAGGTTCCCGCCGCTCACATCGGTGCAGTCGTCGCCGCTATCGGCCAACACGCCCGGCTCGACCCGGCTGCCGAAGTCACCCTCGAGGCCAACCCGGGTACCCTCGACCGGCCCCAGCTCGAAGCCCTCCGCGCCGCCGGCGTCACACGGCTCTCGATCGGCGCCCAGAGCTTCCATGCCGACGAGCTTCGCTTCCTCGACCGCATCCACTCCCCCCAGGCCACTGCTGCCGCTGTCGGCCTCGCCCGGAAGGCCGGCTTCGAAAGCATCGGCCTCGACCTCATCTACGGCCTTCCGGGCCAGGCGCTCGACGCCTGGATCGGATCGCTTGGCACTGCTATCGGGCTAGCTCCCGACCATATCTCCATTTACGCCCTCACCGTCGAAGATGGCACGCCGCTGGCCCGCCGCGTCCGTAAGGGCGAGGTGACCCCGCTCGACCCCGATGCGGTCGCGGACCTCTACGAAGCCGCCACGGACCGCCTGGCCGCGGCTGGCTACCTTCAGTACGAACTCTCGAACTGGGCGCGGCCCGGCCACCACTCCCGCCACAACATGGTCTACTGGACCGATGGCGAATACCTTGCCATCGGCGCAGGCGCACACGGCTACCTGGGCGGTGAGCGTTACCAGAACATCGCCCACCCCCGCGCCTACATCGCCGCAGTCGAAGAACGCGCTCCGGCTCCCCACCCTGGTCGCGAATCCGCCTACCGCCCCGGCGCCGTGACGGCCATGGCCGACTGGTTTTCCCTCCGCTTGCGCCTCCTCGAAGGGTTTCATGAACCAGAGTTCGAAGCCCGTTTCGGTCTGCCGCTCCGGAAGGTGGGCGGCGTGGTGCTTGACGACTGCGCCTCCGCCGGCGTGCTCGAACTCGCCCCCGGTGTCCGGCTCACCCGTGCGGGCCGCCTCCTCCACGGCGAAGTCAGCGCCCGCTTCCTTGCCCGCCTCCAGAACACCCTCGCCGCAACCGGCTAGACTCAATCCAATGCACGTCATCGGCACAGCCGGCCATGTCGACCACGGCAAGAGCACCCTCGTGAAAGCCCTGACCGGCATCGACCCCGACCGCCTTCGCGAAGAGAAGGAACGCGGCCTCACCATCGACCTCGGTTTCGCCTGGATCGAGCTTCCGTCAGGCCGTGAAGTCAGCATCGTCGATGTGCCCGGCCATGAGCGGTTCATCAAGAACATGCTCGCCGGTGCCGGAGGCGTCGACCTCGCGCTCCTGGTTGTCGCAGCCGACGAGGGGCCCATGCCTCAGACCCGTGAGCACCTGGCCATCCTCGACCTGCTCGATGTACCGGCCGGCATCGTGGTTCTCACCAGGACCGACCTGGTCGAAAGCGAATATGTCGACCTCGTCGAAGCTGAACTCGAAGATGTTCTCGCCGGCTCCCGCCTCGAGGGCGCGCCAATCCTCCGTGTCTGCGCCACCTCGGGCGAGGGGATCGAGGCCCTCAAGCTCGCCATCGATGCCGCACTCGACGTGACTCCGCCCAAGCGCGACCTCGGCCGCCCACGCCTGCCCATCGATCGCGCGTTCACCATCCAGGGCTTCGGCGTCGTCGTTACCGGCACCCTCGTCCATGGCGCGCTCTCCGCCGGCCAGGAAGTGGAACTCCAGCCCGGCGGCCTGCGCGCCCGGATTCGCGGGCTTCAGCGCCACCGGACGAAGGTCGACCGCCTCGACCCGGGGACCCGCGCCGCGGTGAACCTCAGCGGCCTCCACATCGAGGACATCCGGCGGGGCATGGTTGTCGCTGCTCCCGGGTCGGTCACCCCGGCGCGCGTGCTCGATGTCCGCCTCCGTGCAACGCCCATGCTCGCGCATCCCCTCGGCCACGACGCGGGCGTCACCGTCCTCAGCGCGACTGCCGAATCCGAGGCCCGCCTCCGCCTCCTCGATAGCGACGCCCTCCTGGCGGGCGAAGCGGCCTGGGCGCAGCTGGTCCTCGATCAGCCAATGCCTGCCCTCCCGGGTGATCACTGCATCGTCCGCACGCCGAACGATACCGTGGCCGGTGGCGTAATTGTCGCCGTCAACGCGAAGCGGCGCCGGCGCAACCACGCCCCGACGATGAAGGCCCTCGATCGCCTGCTCCATGGCTCGCCAGCGGACCGCATTCTCGATCGCTTGCTCGCCGGTCCCGCAGCGCCGGCCGACCTCGCCCCGCACGCAGGCGACGACGCCCATGTCGTTTCCACCGCGCTGGAGTCCCTCCTCGCCTCAGGTACGGTCGTGCTCGCCGGCGGGAAGGCGGTCGCGGCTGCCTGGCTCTCGGCACAGGCAGGCCGCCTGGCGGGCGCCGTTAGCGAGTACCTCCAGGCCAACCCGCTCCGCCTCGCCGCCCCCCGCGAACACGTGCGCGGCAGTCTGCGCCTCGATCCGTCATCGTTCGACCTCGTGGTATCCCATGCGGTCGCTTCTGGCACGCTTTCGGAAGCCCGTGCGGGTCTCGCTCCCCCGGGCTATGAGCCTGTCTTAACGCCCGTACAGCATCGGGAGGCCGAAGCCTTCCTGGCTGGCATCCGCGAGGGCGGAGCCAGTCCCCCCACCGACCGGCTCCCGCCTCCGCCGCTGCTGGCCTACCTGGCTGACCGCGGCCTCGTCGTCGATACCGGTGCAGGCGTCGTCTTCGATGCCGCCGTCTTCGCGGACATGCTGGAGCGCACGCGGAGACACATTTCCGCCACTGGCGCCATTTCCCTGGCCGAGGTCCGCGACCTCTTCGCCACCAGCCGCAAGTACGCGCAGGCCTTCCTCGAACACCTCGATGCCCTCCACATCACCCGGCGCAGCGGTGATGCTCGTACGCTTCGCTAATACTCTGGTGATTCGCGAACGCGCAGAACGCCGGGGCCGGACGAGTGTCCGCGCCCCGGCGCTTGATTTGAGTGGCCAGGTGCTAGACGGCCTCGGCCGCCACGTCCTGTTCCTGGGCCGCGCCGCGCAGCCGCCGCCAGAACTTGCCGATGTCGCCGTTTTCCCAGACCACCAGCAACTGCGATGCCACGCCGATGCTCGAATACGTCCCCGCCACGATGCCGACCAGCAGCACCAGCAGGAAGTTGCGGATGGTCTCTCCGCCGATCAGCATCATCGCCAGCACGGTGAACACCACCACCAGCGAGGTGTTGATCGACCGCGCCAGGGTCTCGGTCATGCTTGCGTTCACCGCTTCCTCGAAGGGCACGTACGGGTCGTTCGAGACCGTCTCGCGGATGCGGTCGAACACCACGATCGTGTCGTGCACGGAGAAACCGATGACGGTCAGGATCGCGGTGATGAATGCCGTGTCCACCTCGGTGTTGCGGAACTCGCCGAGTACCGCGAACAGCCCGAGGATGATGAACGAGTCGTGGACGAGCGCTACGATCGCGCAGGTTCCGTAGCGCCAGGGCTTCGGCAGCTGCCGGAACATCACCCACACATAGAGCAGGATGGCGACGGCCGCGGCGAATACGGCGAATGTCGCATACCGTGCAATCTCGCTCGATACCGTCCCCGAAACCGTCGAGAAGTCTTCCCGCGTGAACTCACCGAAGCGCGCCCGGAGCGCCGCCTCGATCGCGTCGATTTCGCCGGGCGGGGTCGGCCCCGCGGCGCTGTCCAGGCTGGGCGCGTTCTCCAGCTCCGATGTCCGGATGATGTAGGTGTTGGACCCGGCGCCCTGGATTCGGGCTTCCGGGTGGTCCAGGTCGTGCATCGCCTGCCGCAGGTCGGACTGCGACACCGTTTGCTCAGTGAACTCCAGCGTGAACGACGAGCCGGAGGTGAACTCGATGCCCGCTTTCAGGCCCCATAGGCCCAGGGCCCCGGCCGAGGCAAGGAACAGGACGATCGAGACCGAAAGATACCACCATCGCTTTCCAGCGAAATCCAGCATGCAGCTATTCCCCCGTCGCCCTGGCTGCCCGCCCGGCCGGTTTGGTCCGTTTCACTTCTTCTGCGTTGAACAGGAAATGGCTCTTCGCCAGCGGCGTGCCCAGCACCATCTTCAGGAACGTCCGCGTCACCGTGATCGCCGAGAACATGCTGATCCCGACACCAATCGCCAGCGTGAGCGCAAAACCCTGCACCAGCGATGCGCCGAACTGGCTCCCAAACCAGTACAGGATGAGACACGTGATCAGCGTCGAGACGTTCGAATCCCGGATCGACGACCATGCCCGCGCGAACCCGATGTCGATCGCCGCGCTCAGTGTGCGGCCCCTGCGCAGCTCCTCTTTCATGCGCTCGAAGATGAGCACGTTCGCATCCACCGCGATGCCGATGGACAGTACGAACGCCGCGATACCCGAGAGTGTCAGCGTGACGGGCCACACCTTGAACACCATCAACGTCACGGAGGTGTAGACCAGCAGCGCCGCCGAGGCCAGCACCCCGGGAAGCCGGTAAAACAGGATCATGAAGAGCATCACGGCAAGCAGGCCGACCTCACCCGCCTTCACGGAGTCCAGCACCGAGTCCTCACCCAGCGTGGCGCTCACCTCTTTCGCCTGGATGATTTCCAGTGGGATCGGCAAGGCGCCCGCGTTCAGCTGCTTTGAGAGGTTGTTTGCGGCCGAGAACGATGACTGCCCCGTGATCCGGCCCTGGTCGGTGATCACTGCCTGCACCGCCGCTTCCGACAGCACTTCGCCGTCGAGCATGACCACCAGGAAGTTGCGGGCGTCGGACGAGGGATACTGGACCGCCCGCGTGGTTATCTGTTCCAGCAGCCGCGAACCCAGTCCCGTGGTCTCGAACACCACCGCATAGGTTGTCCCCGATCGTTCGGCGAAGGTGTTGTTCTTCAGGTGCGCGCCCGTCATCGCGATCGTCTGGCCATCGATGACACCCGTTGCCGGCACAAGTTCGGTGTTGTCGTTGTAAGTCATGAATTGCAGCGCCGCCGTCTTGCCGATCAGGTTCTGGGCGTCGTTCAGCGAGAGCCCCGGGACCTGCACCGTCAGCCGGTTGCCGCTCGTCTTCTGGATTTCAGCTTCGCTCACACCGAACTCGTTGACGCGCCGTTCGACCACGTCCTTGGCCCCGTCCATCGCCTGGTCAAGGTCGCCCTGGTAGTCCGCCGGCGGGTTCGCCTGGAGAACCAGGTACGAACCACCGCGCAGATCCAGCCCGAGCCGCATGGTTTCCCGCTCCCAGTCGCCGATCTTGATGCCTTTGCCCGCCGGCCAGAAGTCTCCGGGCAGATAACGGCCCGGCGAACTCGGCCAAACGACAATGACGCTGAACGTGGTCAGCGCCGCGACGAACAGGAACAGGAGGACGGTGGTGGTACTACGCACTGTTGTGAGAAACCTCGCCGGGATTGACCTCGGCCGTTGATGCTTCGTTGGTTGATGGCTCCAGTGTGCTCAGCCTGCGCTGGATCGCGTCCGTGAGTGCGCGCACCCGCACGCCCGGCGCCAGCTCCAGGATGATCTCTGTCGGCCCGTCCACGGGCACCACGACATCCTTCACTTCGCCGATAAGCCCGCCGCTCGTCACCACCTCATCCCCGATTTTCAGCTGCTGAACCGCTTTTTTCTGCTGTTTCTGGTTCTGCAACACGGGGCGCAAGAGGAAGAAATAGAAGGCCACCACCGTCAGCCCGGTGTAGAAGATCACACTCCACATTGCGGCCATATTGGGATTCTCCTGCTCGGCCGGACCCGGCCGGCTACTCTGCGGCTTTCAGGGTCTCCAGGACCGAGCGTGCCAGCGCGAGGGCCTCGTGCCTCGTTGTCACGGCACCTTCGAGTTGGGCTCGGCGAACCGATGTTAGGACAGCCCCCAACAAGCGTCCACCGGCAAGGTCAAGCTCAGCGATCAGGTCGTCGCCCGTTACCAGCGGGACTTCGCCTTCATCCGCCACTGCCCAGGCCCGCGCCGCCACGTAGTTCACGAATGTGCAGTGCCGGCGATAGTTCTCCCTCGTGTACCCGGGTCCCCGCGTCGCCATCCCGTCAGCCAGGTTCACCAGCATCAGCGGCAACACGTGCCCGTCCAGGTCCGCGACAAATCTCCGTACCGCCCGGTCGGTCGCAGCTCCGTCCCGGATGAGCTCTCGCGGCCGGAGGTGATACCGGATCAGCCGGGTTACCAGGTCGGTCGCCTCGGGTGCGAAGCCCAGCGCCGGCAGCCGCTCCCCCATCAACTCCGCCCCGCGCGGCCCATGCCTTGGGAACCGGAGGCGGCCGCCTTCGAAGACCGCCGTGGCCGGCTTGGCTACGTCGTGCAAAAGGGCCGCCAGCCGCACCAGCGCTGCCAGCGGGACACCCCCGATCTCCCGGTCCAGCGATGCCTCGACATCGATCCAGGCGATCGCCTCGCGTAGTTCCAGGTTGTCTTCGCCGCTCCCGAGGACCGCATCAACCGCCGCCACTGCCGCCAGGTTGTGTTCGAGGACGTCGTAGTAATGCAGTTCGGGCTGGGCGAAGCCGCGCCCGGCCTCCAGCTCGGGGATCGCCGCCGTGAGCTTTCCGGTCGCATCCAATTCCCGGAGCGCCTCGGCCGCCCGTCCTGCCATCAGTGCCTCAACCAGCTGGTAATGGCTCATGCCGAAAAGACTACAGGCGCGCCGCCGGGCGCGCCTGTACGTAGTGTGCCGTCAGCCCTGGAGATCCTCAGGCCCGTGGGTGCGCCTTGTCGTATTCGCGCCGCTTCTGGTCGTCGGTCAGGTGTGTGTAGATCTGGGTCGTCGAGATGCTCGCGTGCCCCAGGGCGTCCTGGACATTACGAAGAGGCATACCGCCGCTGAGCATGTGTGTCGCGTACGTGTGCCGAAGCGTGTGTGGCGTGATGGTCCTGTCGAGATTCGCTTCCCTTGCATAGTTCTTCAGAATCAGCCAGAACCCCTGGCGCGTCAGCCGCTCCCCGCGGCGGTTCACGAACAGGGCCGTCTCGCGGCGGTTGCGGACCAGCTTTGGCCGCACATGAAAGATGTACTGCCGCAGTTCGTCCACCGGACGCTGGTGCAGTGGCAGCACCCGCTCGCGCTCACCCTTGCCGACACAGCGCACCGTTACCGGGTCGCTCTCCAGCGCAATGTCGTTCAGGTCCAGCGAGACCAGCTCCGTCACGCGCAGGCCGGTGGCGTACAGAAGTTCGAGCATGGCCTTATCGCGCCGGGCCTCCGGAGTGTTGCGGCGGGCGGGCTGTTCCAGCAGCTCATCGACTTCGGCGACTGTGAGCGCGCGGGGGAGCGTCTTCCCGACCTGGGGCGATTTCAGATGCTCCGTGGGGTCGTGGTCCACCAGGCCCTCAGCCGCGAGGAAGCCGTAGAACGACTTCACCGCGGCGACTTTGCGGGCGACCGTCGCCTCTTTGTAGTTCTGCACATCACGGAGATGTTCGACGTAACGGACGACCATCTCCTGCGAGGTGCCATTGAGCGCCTTCCCGGGAGAAGCGGCCACCAGGAACACGGTGAACTGAGAGAGGTCGTTCCGGTAAGCGGCGATGGTGTTGCTCGATGCGTTCTTCTCCACTGCGAGGAAATTCAAAAAGTGGCCTATGCGCTCGTCCATAACGTCGCTTTACCTCGAATGCTTGCCGTCGTAGGTGCCAGGGGCGGCGCCATGATAGTCAGCCGCTTCCGGGCCTGTCCATGGAAATCCCGGGATTCTTTGTGAAGATCCGGTGCCGCCTGCAACACGCCTGAAACATGACGCAGTCGCATGGCAGCGCCGGCGTGGCTCAGCCGAAGGCACATGTCATAACCGTACGGTAGCCCCATAACCGCCCTCTGATCCAGCCCCCGGTGGGATGACTGTGTGACGATTCCGTTATCGTCCCCCGGGCCAGATCAGCAAGTGTGAGGTCCAAGCACAGGCGCCGGTCCGCCGCCCGCCCGCCGTGATCCTCTTCCGCGCTGCCTACCGGATGGTAAGCTGCCTTCAAGTCATGCCCTTCGGAGGCGCCCTCCATGGTCTCGCTCGAGCTCTCAGAAGAAGAAAAGATGGTCCAGCAGGTCGCTCACGAGTTCGCGAAGAAAGAAATCCGGCCCGTTGCCGCCTACTACGACGAGCGCGAGGAAGTGCCCTACGACATCATCAAGAAGGCCGCCGCGATCGGCTTCGGGATCTCGAAGCAAGGCAGCCTCCTCGATGGCGCCGGCTCCTCGCTCATCCCGGCGATCCTCGCCGAAGAGCTCTCGTGGGGTTGCGCCGGCATCGCCCTGGCCATCAACAGCTCGGGCCTCGCCGGGGCCGCCATCGCCTCTACCGGGTCGCCGGAGCAGCGCGAGAAATGGCTCGCGGCCATCTCCTCTGACGCCGATGAAGTCCACCTTGGCGCGATGTGCCTCACCGAGCCGGATGCCGGCTCCGATGTCGCCAACATCCAGACGACCGCGACGCGCGACGGCGACGACTACATCCTCAACGGCGAAAAGCAATTCATCACCAACGGCAACATCGCCGACGTCCACGTGGTGTTCGCGACCGAAGACCGCTCGAAAGGCTGGGGTGGCATTGGCGCCTATGTGGTTCCCCGTGGCACCCCCGGCCTCGAAGAGGGCACCACCTGGAAGAAGATGGGCATTCGCGCCTCACACACCGCCAACGTTGTCTTCAACGAATGCCGCATCCCCGCCGACTACAAGCTCGGTGCGCAGTCGGCGGCCGGCGGAGGCTCTGGCCCGGGCGCCCTCGGCGCGCTAATGACCCTCGAACGAACCCGCCCCGTTGTCGGCGCCTACGCCCTTGGCATCGGCCGCGCGGCCTACGAATACGCCCTCGACTACTCCAAGGACCGCGTCCAGTTCGGACGGGCGATCATCAAGAACCAGGGCGTCAGCTTCATGCTCGCCGACATGGCCATGGCCGTTGAATCCGCCAGGCTCATGGTCTGGCGCGCCGCCTGGATGGCCGGCGCCAACGTCCCTTACCTCCAGGCCGAAGGTTCGATGGCCAAGTGCTTCGCCAGCGATATGGCCATGAAGGTCACTGTCGATGCCGTCCAGGTCCTTGGAGGCCAGGGCTACATGCGCGATCACCCGGTCGAGAAATGGGTCCGCGACGCCAAGATCTTCCAGATCTTCGAAGGCACCAACCAGATCCAGCGGATGGTCATCGGCCGGGCGCTGGAAGCGCTGCCAAAGAAGGGCTAGCCGATCTCCTCACCGGGATAGTTCAGCCCGCCCCAGCCTCCGGCGTGAGTCGGGTCACGCCCGGGATCCGGTCGAAGTCCCGGTCGAAGCTATACACGACGCCCCCCGCCGCTTCCGCCAGGGCCCCATGGTATGCGTCGATGAAATCGATGCTCAGTGAGGCGTACAGTTCGAGCGCCCGTCGCAGCGCCCGGTTGTCGACGACGCGCAGACCGGGTAACTCCAACAGTGCCGAGAGTCCGTCGCGGATGTCGTCGCGGGTCAGCCCGTAAGTAGAGCCGGAGAGCACCCACACCATCTCGGCGACCGCCATCGGGGTGACCCACCCGGCGAGCACGCCAGACTCGATCCGTTCCAGCAGGGCGGTTGATGCGGGCGACTGCTCGGGATGGTCCTGCAGCAGGTGCCGCAGGAACACGTTCGTGTCGAGCAGGACTTCAGTTGCCACGCTGCGAGCGCTCGTCCCGCTCGACGGCGGCCTGCGCCCAGGCGCGCCGCGCGGATTGCCTCGCATCGGCGGTGGAGGCCGGCGGTTGTCCGGGCCGCTTGAGCATGCCCGCCGTCCGCGTTACCACCGACGAGGGAGTCTCAAGTGTGACGACATGGGTGTGCTCGTCATAACTCAGTTGGATTCGATCGCCTTCCTTGAGGCCAAGCGCTGCTCGAATCTCAGCCGGGACGGTGATCTGACCCTTACGGGTGATGCGCGTAAGCCCTCGTAGTACCATGGTCCCGATAGTACTACGCTCCCTGGGCCAGCACTACCCGGCTCCTCCCGCTCCCCGACCATCGAGTACAAGGTGAATTTCCTCCGGCCCGTGCTGTTGGCCATGCCGGGCACCTTGCGCTCGCCCCGGGCGCCTGCACCCGTGCTAGCCGGTAGCTTCCAGCCGCCGCTTCAGGTCGGCCAGGAAGCCCCCGGCCTCGTACCCGTCCAGTGCCCGGTGGTCGAAGCTCAGGCAGACGTTCACCATCGATCGCACCGCGATCGCGTCGCCTTCAACAACGACCGGGCGCTTCACCACGCGTTCCATCGTCACGATCGCAACTTGCGGCGTGTTCACGATCGGCTTCGAGGCCACCGAACCGAACGACCCCGTGTTGTTAACCGTGAAGGTGCCACCCTCGATGTCATCGAGACGCAGCTTCCGCGCGTGCGCACGCTGCACCAGGTCGGCGATCCGCTTTGCCAGGCCCGCCACGCTCAGGTCCCCGGCGTCGTGCACCACTGGGGTGACCAGCCCGTGCTCGGTCGCCACGGCAATCGCCACATTCGCAGCATGGTAGCGCCGGAGTTCCTCCCCCTCCCAGCGTGCGTTCATCATGGGAAACGCCCGCAACGCCTCGCACACCGCTGCCGTGAAGTACGGCAGCAGCGTCAGGTCCACGCCTTCCTGTTCCCGGAATCGTTCCTTCTCCCGCTCCCGCAGCGCAACCAGCCGCGTCACGTCGCACTCGACCATTGTCCACGCCTGCGGCGCCTCGACGTTCGAACGCACCAGGTGCTCGGCAATCGTCCGCCGCGTCGGAGACAGCACCACCGTCTCGTACGCGGCCTCGGGGGCGGTAGGCGCCGTCTCAGGGCCCGCAGCGCCTGGTGGCAAGGGCACAGGCCCGGTTGCCATGTAGCGCTCCACATCGCGCCGCGTGACCCGTCCGCCAATGCCGCTCCCGGTCACCTGCGAGAGGTCAACCGCGTGTTCTCGCGCCAGCCGCATTACCGCCGGCGAATAGAACCGTTCGCGCTCGTCTGGTTTGGTCCGTGACGCTGCCTGCGGGGCTGCCGCGGGTGCCCGGGCCACAACCGGCGCTGGCGCCGGGTCTGCAGCCGGTGGTTCGTCCGGCGGGATTGCCATGGGGCCGCCAAGCCACTTCCCGTCTCCGCTGCCGCTCGCTGGCTGACCGGGCGCAACGGCTGCCTCCACCACCTCGCACAGTGGCGTCCCGACCTCGACCGTCTCGCCCTGGGGCACCAGGATCTGCCCCATCGTTCCCTCAAATGGCGAAGGGAGCTCGGCCGTCACCTTCTCCGTCTCGATTTCGCAGAGCGGATCGTCGAGGCGCACCGCCTCGCCGGGCTCCTTCATCCACTTCAGGATGGTCCCTTCGGTCACGCTTTCCCCGAGCTGTGGCATCTTCACCACCGTCATGACGCACCCGATCCGTGAACCGTGAACTGTGAATCGTGAATCATTTCAGTACGCCGCCAGTTCCCGCGCCGCCGCGGCGATCTTCTCGCGGTTCGGCATGAAGAAATCCTCCATCGCGTGATGGAACGGCATGGGCGGGATGTCTGGGCCGGCCACGCGCCGGATCGGCGCATCGAGGTACTCGAACGCGTGCTCGGCGATGATCGCCGCGATCTCTCCGCCAAGGCCCCCGGTCAGCGTGTCTTCGTGCACGATCAGTACTTTGCCCGTCGCCTTCGCTGTCTCAAGGATCGTTTCCCGGTCGATCGGATTGAGCGTTAGCAGGTCGACCACCGTCGGCTCGATGCCCTCGCTGGAGAGCGTTTCCGCCGCTGCCAGCGATTCATGCAACATCAGCCCGTACGCGATGATCGTCAGGTCGGGACCCTTGCGTGTTACCCTCGCCCGCCCGATCACCGTCTCCGCTGGCGCGCCTTCTACCTCTTGCCGGATCAGCCGGTACGTTCGCTTGTGCTCCAGGAACAGCACCGGGTTCGGGTCTTCGATCGCGGCGCGCAACAGGCTCCGGTAGTCAGCAGGAAACGCCGGTGCCACGACCTTGATGCCCGGCATGTGAGCGTAATAGGCCTCGATGCTCTGCGAGTGGTGCTGGCCCCCGTGTACGCCGCCGCCCCACGGCGTCCGCACAACCATCGGCAGGTAGGCATCCCCCCGGGTCCGGTAACACCAGCGCGATGCCTCGCTGCAGAGCTGGTCGAACCCCGCATGGATGAAGTCCGCAAACTGGATTTCCGCCACCGGCCGCATCCCATAGTGCGCCGCCCCGATGGAGATACCGATGATCGAAGACTCTGCCAGCGGGGAGTCGATTATCCGCCCCGGGTGCTTCGCCGCCAGGCCTTCGGTCGCCCGGAACACACCCCCCGCCTCCACGTCCTCGCCCAGCACGAAGACGCGGTCGTCCTTGCCAAGCGCCTCGTCGAGCGTGGACCGGACCGCCTCAATCACGGTCATCGAAGCCATCTCAAAGCTCCTTGTACACGTACCCGAGCGCGTCTTCTGGCTCGGGATCTGGCTGCATCAGCGCCCACTGGGTGGCTTCTCGCACTTCCTCTGCAACGCGCTCCTCGATCTCATCGAGGTCCGCTTTCGGAAAGATGCCGTCCGTCTCCACCCGCGTCCTGAACGAACTGACCGGGTCCTTCTTGGTCCACTCCTCAAGTTCCTTTTTCGGCCGGTAGCGCGAGTCATCGTCGTCGCTCGAATGGGGCCAGAGCCGGTAACACTTCGCCTCGATCAGGAAGGGGCCGCCTCCATTGCGCGCCTGGTCGACCGCCGGCCGGACCGTCTGGTACACCGCAATCGCGTCCATCCCATCCACCATGGCGCTGTTCATGTTGTAGGCCCGCGCCCGGTCCGCCACGTTCGGCACCGGCATCTCCTTCTCGTTCCGCATCGAGATGGCGTAGCCGTTGTTCTGTACGTAGAAGATCACCGGTAGCCGGTGGATCGCCGAGAAGTTCAGCGCTTCGTGGAAGTCGCCCCGGCTGGTGCTCCCCTCGCCGCAGCAGGTCAGCACCACGAGCGGGTCCTTGCGCATCTTGGCGCCCAGCCCTATCCCGGTAGCGTGCAGGAGCTGCGTTGCTACCACGCTCGATTGCGTCACGATCCTGCGTTCCGTGTTCCCCCAGTGCGATGGCATCTGGCGGCCATAGCTGTTCGGGTCGTCACGCTTCGCCAACAGGTTCAGCATCGCCTCGCGCGCCGTCATCCCGAACACCAGGTTCATGCCAAGGTCCCGGTAGTACGGGGCCAGGTAGTCGGTTCCCAGCTTCAGCGCCATGGCCGCGCCAACCTGCGCCGCCTCCTGCCCTACGCCCGCAATCACGAATGCCGCCCGCCCCTGCCGGTTGAGCGCGAGCATCCGCTCGTTGAGCCGCCGTGCCAGCAGCATGTGATAGTACATGTCTTCGAGCTGTTGCTCGCTAAGGAGGTACTCGTCAATTGTCCGTTCGGAACGCTTCTTCCGGGTGCCCGCCGTGGTCACTCACACCCCTCCAGGACGCGTTGATTGTCCGCACTCATCTTACGGCACCGCGCCCGCGCCAAGTGGTCTCCGCGCAGCCTTGGCCGGGTGGCCGTGGCTAGCCCTCAACCGCCGGCTGGTAGTCGCCGCACTCGCTCACGGTTGGGCCCCCAATGCCATACGCGAGCGTAGCGTCGCCGGTGGCGTCCACTGGCGCCACGGCGCCCGCCGCGCGCTGTTCCAGCGGCATTGGCGTCTGCACAACGAGCCCCTCGGTGGCCGCCGGGGCCGAACTGAAAAACACTGCCGCAATGGGCAGCGCCGCAAACGGAACGGGAAGCAACAGTGCCCCAAGCATCTTCCGCCTCATGCGCCAGCCTCCTTCCTGATCGTTCCCGCATATTCTACACGTACCGTGTCAATCCCGGATGCTTGCCATGTTTCCCCGCTGTAATTCAACTTCGGTTAACGCTCGCTCACCGAAGGATCATAATGGCTCGATGCGGAGGTCTGTGTGAGCCACCCCGGGACAGTCGCCGTCATCGATGTCGGCTCGAACTCCATTCGCCTCCTGGTCGCCCGAGCCCTCTCTCCGCTGGCATTCGAGGTCATCGATGAGGAGCGCTTCGATGCGCGCCTGGGCGAGGGCCAGGAGGGCGGCAACCTCACTCCCGGGGGCATCGACCGGGGGCTCCGCGCCCTCGCCATCATGGCGCAGGTTGCCGCCTCCTTCAGCCCCACCGTGACCATCGCCGTCGGCACCGAAGCGCTCCGCCGCTCCCCCAACGCCCACGAGTTCATCGAACGCGTTCGCGAACAAACCGGGGTCCGCGTCAGGATCCTCTCCGGCTACGACGAGGCGTTCTGCGGTTTCCTTGGGGTCGTGAACAGCACCTCGTTGCGAGACGGCCGCCTCCTCGATATCGGTGGTGGCTCTCTCGAACTCATGCGCGTCGCCGGGCGCCGCCTTGTCGATGTCCAATCGGTACCTCTCGGCGCCATCTACGCCCGCGAACGCTACCTCAAGTCTGATCCGGCGGTGCCTCGAGAAGTCCGGGCCTTGCGAAAGGCGGTCCGCCAGAACCTGTCCGCGGGCGACCCTCACCCCGTACTTTTCGGGACTGGTGGCGCCGTCCGCAACCTTGCCCGCATCGCCCGGCTCCGCCGCTCCTACCCGCTTCGGCGCCTGCACGGCATCGAACTTTCCCGGCGCGAGGTCCATCGGCTCGCGACTGCCCTCTCCCGCGTGTCCTCCGAGGAGCGCCGCCGCCTGCCCGGCGTTGGCTCCAACCGCGCGGATATGCTCCACGCCGCCGCCATCGTCATCGACGAAGTAATGGAAATGACCGGCGCCGCCTCGTTGCAGGTTGCGGGACAGGGTCTCCGTGAGGGCCTGGTCTGGCAGGAACTCCGCGGCGAAGGCGCTATCCTGCCCGATGTCCGGGGCGCGTCCATCGCGGGGCTCGCCCGCGCCAACGGGGTCGACGAGCTCTCGGCCGAGCCCGTCGTCCACGCTGCCGCCACCCTCTTCGAGGCCACTCGCGAAATCCACGGCCTGGACCTTCCCGAGCTCGAGCTGCTCCTCTCGGCAGCACGGCTCGCCGGCATCGGCATGCATATCGACTACTACAACCGCGACCGGCACGCCGAGTACCTTGTCCACAGCGGCGACCTCCACGGCTTCAGCCATCGTGAAATCGTCCTCCTGGCGGCACTCGTCCGCTGGGCCAACGCCGGGACCCCGGACCTTGGCCCATACCGCTCAATTGTCACATCCGATGACTCCCGAAAAGCGGCGATCCTCGCCGCCATGCTGGGGACAGCCCGGGCGATCCGCCGCCGTCACCCTTCCCCCGTCCTCGATGTCAGCGCCCGCTTGACTAAGGATCGCCTGACTGTCCGCCTCCACAGCCAGGCCCACCTCGAGGCGGAGCTCTACGAGCTCGAACGCCAACAACGGCGGCTCGAAACGGTGTTGAAAGTGCCGGTCACCTTCGCGGTCCGCGCTCAGCCGCCCGCCTGACCCAGCCTCCGGAGGGCGCCAGGCTGCACCAGCCATTCAAGCCAGCAATTGCCGGGAGCCGGGTCTGCTGCGCTGCGCACCAGGGCCGCCGCCCCCTTCTTGAACACCGCCGCCATCCCCGCGCGTTCGCCGGTCAACAGGTACGAGAGCAGCTCGCTCATCCAGGGCTCGTGGCCCACGAGGACGACCGAACCCGCATCCGCTTCCTCGAGCGCGGCCAGCATCCCATCGTGGTCGCCGGTGGCCAGGGCCTCACACTCGCGTGGATTTCCCAGCCCGTACGCTTTGCGCAGGATCTCCGCTGTCTGCGAAGCTCGGACCAGCGGGGATGTCAGCACCACCTGCGGCGTGAACAGCCTCTTGAGCCCCGCCGCCGCCTCTTCCATGCGGGTGCGGCCCTGTGGCGTTAGCTGTCGCTTGAAGTCGTCTTCATTCCCGGGCGAACCCCGCTCGACCGCGATCGCGTGCCGGACCAGGCAAATCTCCATCGCCCACCTCCAGTGGCCGCGATCAGCCGCTCGCAGGTTCCGCCGAGACGAGTTCGACCGCCGTGAGTTTCCACTGCCCCATGATCTGCTTCCACGTGGTCCCCAGGGTCGCTGTCCCGGCAGATGACCGGAAGGTGACGTGGAAAACCTCCGCGTCACCCTCCGCGCCTTTCTCGGCTACCTCGTAGCCTTCGATGTTGGGCATTTGCGCCGGCGAAAGGCCGCCCGCCTGGGCGCCCATCTGCATCATCTGGGCCAGTGCTTCTGGCGTGATGTCGGCCATGATTTGCGTCAGGTTCCCCGACATCACCGCCTGCGCGTTCCGCTCGACTGCCTCGCGGGCGGTCGCCGGCTGCGTCATCTCAGCCCAGGTCCTTCAGGTCGTCGATCTGCCACTTGCCGCCGCTGTCGATCCACTTGCTCCAGATCTTTCGCGTGCTGGCGCCGATGTAGCTGATCTCGACTTCGTTGTTACCAAGGTCCTTCACCTCGTACGAAGTGGCCGAGATGGGGTTGGCCGCCAGTGCCATTACCTTCGTCATCGCGTTCGGCGTGAAATCGCCCATCAGGTTCGCCATGTTCCCGGATACCACGTCCTGTGCGTGCCGTGCCTGGGTTTCCTTCAGGTCTGCCATGCTCTGTTCCTCCTGTGTTTCCCGGCCGGTAAGCCAGGCCCGCAGGATACCCGCCCCAGGATGAACGCCGCAACGCTGCCTTCCGTCGCCTCACGCCGAAGCTCTATACCAGCCGAATCCAGCGCCGCTTGCCCACCTGGACGGTAGTCCCGGCCCGCGCGGGTGTCGTCGGCTCCAGAACGAGCCCGTCCATCGTCACCGCCCGCTGTTCGAACAGCCGGCGCGCCTCCCGCTTCGAAGGCGCTGCTCCCATGGAGACGACCACATCGAGCAGCAGGTCTCCCTGCTTCACCCGGTATTCTGGGATTTCGTCGGGGACCTCTTTGCGCTGCACCGTCCGCTCGAAGTGTTCCTGCGCAGCCTGCGCTGCAGCTTCCCCCCAGAACTCGCTGACGATCGTCCGCGCCAGCAGTTTCTTTGTGTCCATCGGGCTCCGTTCGCCGTCCCTCAACGCGACCATGATCGCTTTCACGTCGTCCGGGTGGAGGTTCGTCGCCAGCGTAAAAAAGTTCTCCAGGACCTCGTCCGGGATCGACATCGCCCTGCCGAATTGTTCCTCCGGTGGGTCCCCCACCCCGATGTGGTTGCCCTTCGACTTCGACATCCGCTCCTTGCCGTCGAGCCCCACCAGGATGGGCATGGTCACCGGCACGTGCGGCTTCTGCCCCTCGTCCTCCTGGATCTTCCGGCCCGCCATCAGGTTGAAAAGCTGCTCCGTCCCCCCAACCTGCACGTCGCACGCCAGCGCATACGCGTCGTAGCCCTGCATCAGCGCATAAAGAAACTCGTGCAGGTAGACGGCGTCGCCGTCCTCCCAGCGTGTCCGGAAGTTCTCCCGCCGCAGCATCTCCGCCGCCGTGAACTTGGACATCAGGCTGATGATGTCCGGGAAGGTCAGCTTCCCCAGCCACTCCGAGTTGTGCCGCAACTCCGTTCTTGCCGGGTCGAGAATTCGCGCCGCCTGCTCGAAGTACGTCGCCTCGTTCAGGGCGATGTCCTCCTGCGTGAGCATGGGCCGCAGCTTGTTCTTGTCGCTCGGGTCGCCGATCAGCGCCGTGTAGTCGCCGATGAGGAACACGCAGTCATGCCCGAACTGCTGGAATTGCCGCAGCTTCCGCAACGGCACCGTGTGTCCCAGCGTCAGCGAAGTCGCCGTCGGGTCGATCCCCAGGTACACACGCAGCGGCCGGTCCTGTTCGAGCAGCGCCCGCAGCTCGCGTTCCATCTGGCGTTTCAGCAGCGCGTCACCGTAGTCCACGCCGCTCATCAGGACAGCCAGTTGCTCATCGACGGGTGCCATCTTCCGTGTCATGTCATGTCCTGGCAGGGAGTGGGAAGCAGTTGGGCGCTCAGCGGAGGATCTCCCGCACCCGCGCGATATCGTTACGGATCTGCGCCTTCAACGTCTCGACGTTCTCAAACCTCATCTCACCGCGGATGCGCGCAACAACTTCGAGGTCCATTCGCTCGCCGTAGATGTCACCCTCGAAGTCCAGCAGGTGTGTTTCGATGGAGACGTGTCCCGCGTCGAAGGTCGGGCGCCGGCCGATATTCGTCCCGCCCAGGAGCGTGTGCCCGGCGACGTGCACGCGGGTCGCGTACACCCCGAGTGCCGGCAACGCCCGGTCCACTGCGATGGAGATGTTCGCCGTCGGGATGCCAATCGTGCGGCCCCGCTCGAAGCCCTTCACCACCGGCCCGGAGATCCGGTAGTTCCGTCCCAGGAGTGCCGTCACCCGATCCATGTCGCCATCGGCCAGTGCTTTCCGTACCGCGGTCGAACTGTACCGCTCGTGGTCGTGCATCAGCGGCTCGACCTGTATGACGCCGAAGCCGAGGTCCGCTCCGAGCGATTGCATGCGCTCGAACGTGTCTTTCGGGGCCCCGCGCCCGAACGCCGCGTCCGGCCCGAGCACCATCAACCGCATCCGGAGGTACCGGTGGAACGCCCCTGCGAGCTCCTCCGCGGTCACTTCCGAGACTTCGCCCGTGAACGTCAACGGGATGACCCAGTCGGCCCCCGCGTCCCGCATGAGTTCTATCCGGTCCTCGAGTGAGGTCAGGTAGCTCGGTGCTACCTCGGGCCGGAGCACGGTGATCGGGTGCGGATGGAGCGTAACCACCCCGGGCGAAAGCGCCCGCTTCCTTGCCTCCTGCCGCAACCGCCCGAGCAGCGCCTGGTGCCCCAGGTGTACCCCATCGAGCACGCCGATCGTCAACGCCGTTTCGGGCCCCGGGGCCCCGGCCGTCAACTGTGCCCGGGTGAATGTCGGGATGCTCATCTGCTTGTCCACAGCCTACCAACGCGGGTTGGTCTGTGCATATGCTCAGGAGGTGGTTCTGCCCCGCCCGGCCACCGTCGGGGCAGGCTACTACGACACCACGGCCGCTGCCGGCCACCGGAGCTGATCATGGACATCATAACCAGCCTGCAGGAGCGCATCGCCCCCTTCTTTCCTGGCACCCTCGGGGTCCGCCTCACATCCGCAACCACGGAACGCGTCACCGCGGAACTGTTGGTCCGGGATGAGCTCTGCACGGTCCCCGGCATCTGCCACGGCGGCGCCCTCATGGCCTTAGCCGACACACTCGGCGCGGTCGGTACCGTGCTCAACATTCCGGGCGATGCCGGCACCACGACGATCGAATCCAAGACCAATTTCTTCGGCCCGGGAGTCGCTGGCACCACCATCACCGCTGAATGTCTCCCGCTCCATCGCGGCCGCCGCACCCAGACCTGGCAGACCAGCATCCGCTCCCCCGAAGGCAAACTCCTCGCGCAGGTCACGCAAACGCAGATGGTGTTCTGAAAGTCCTAGCCAGCTTCCGCTTGTGGCACAGCCGTCGGCTGCACAATCTGGATCAGGTTTCCGCAGGTGTCATCGAACACCGCCACCAAAACGGTGCCGAAGTCAGTCGGAGCCTGGGTGAACACCACGCCTGCGCCGCGAAGCCGTTCATATTCGGTCTGGAGATCGTCAACGGCGAATTGCGCAAGCGGGATCCCATCGGCGACCAGCGCGTCGCGGTAGGGTTTGACCGCCGGATGGCTCGCCGGTTCGAGCAGCAATTCAGGCCCGTCAGGCTGAGCGGGCGACGTGACGGTCAACCAAGAATCTTCGCCAAGCGGGACATCACGATGCTTCTGGAATCCCAGGACATCTGTGTAGAAGGCCAAAGCCTTCCGCTGGTCATCGACAAAAATGCTGGTCAGTTCGATCCTCATTGGTCGTTGCTCCTGTTTGCATTTGGAATCGGCCACCGGCGCTGGATAGCTGCCAGCGGGCTCGTGTCGAGATGGTGGTACTTGTATCTGCCCTCCCGCCGCGTGGTGATGAGCCCTGCACCCTCGAGGACCGCGAGATGTTGCGAGATGGCCTGGCGGGTCGAATTCAGTCCGTGCTTCATCGCCAGCCGTCCGCAAATCTCGAAGAGCGTCTGACCGTCCCGCTCGGCCACTTCGTCGAGGATGGCTCGCCGCGTCGCGTCATCGAGCGCCTTGTAGAGCTCGGCTCCCACGGCTCGATGATAGGCAAGTGCCCGCTTGCATATCAAGCACGCCTTCCGCGCTGCTCGCGCCTCAGCCGGAGCCGCCTGAAACTGGCCTGATGCGCCCCTGGCTCACGGCCCTCATCGCATGGGCCGGTATCATCTTCCTGCTCTCCAGCCTTCCCAACCCACCGGGCCCCCGCGGTCCCGAGTGGCAGTCCTACCTCGCCCACACCATCGAATACGCCGTCTTCGGCTACCTGGCCGCCCGCCTCTTCGCGGCACTTCGCCCGGGAGCACCGGTGTGGGGCGTGGCGCTTGCCGCCTGGACGTTCGCCGTCCTCTACGGTCTCTCCGACGAGTTCCACCAGTCGTTTGTGGCGAACCGCCACGCCAGTGCGCTCGATGTAGCCTTCGATGCATTCGGCGCAGCTATTGGGGTCGGGCTGCGCGTCGCCGCTCTTCGGCTCCGTCGTCCAGCCGAGCCGCGACGATGAAGACCCAATGTGCTACTGTGTAGCACATGCGGCGCATCGGCATCCGCGAACTCCGCCAGAACGCCAGCCGCTACATACACCTCGTCAAATCGGGCGAAACGATCAAAGTGACTGAACGCGGAATACCGGTCGCCCTGCTCACGCCTTTGCCAGCCGACCGCGCGAAGACTCCCCGGGAACAGCTCATCGCGGAAGGAAAGCTAATTCCGGGGACCCAGGACTGGTCCACGCTACTGCCTTTGCCTGCGATGCCCGGAACGGAGTCTTCCGCCGAAATTCTCGAAGAGCTTCGCGAGGAACGGCTCTAGGTGGCCTGGTATTGCGATAGCTCCGCGCTGCTCAAACTGCTGGTATCTGAAGATGAGACACCCGCGATTCAAAGCGCCGTTCTAGGGCGTGTCCTCATCACGAGCGAACTTTCGCTCACCGAGGTCGGCCGGGCGCTCCTGTGGCATGGCCAGGCTGGCGAGGAGAAACTGGAAGAGCTCATCGACCGTGTAGATTTCGTTCCGGTCACATCGGACCTTCTGGCCGAGGCGCGAAAACTGCTGCCCCCATCGTTGCGAACCCTCGACGCCATTCAACTGGCCACAGCGCTTGATCTGGGTGACGCGTGCGACGGGATGTTGACCTATGACTTACGGCTGCAGACCGCCGCGAGGAGTAGCGGCCTCACGGTCGAATCGCCGGGGCAGTCCGCCGCGCCTTAAGCCAATACGCTCGTCTCAAGCGCCACCACCTCGATGTCGCCCCATGCCTCGGCCTGTCGCGCGTCGGCTTCACCGGACTTCAGCAGTTCGAGGATCGCCAGGAACGAGACCACCACCTCAAGGCGGGTTGTGCACTCCATGATCGCGCGCCGGAACGAGAACTTCCCACGCCGCCGTAGCCGGTCACGAAACTCGCCGATCCGGTCAGTCAGCGTCATCGCCGTGTCCCGTTGGAGGATCGCCCGGGGCTTCGCCTCCACCGGCTTCTTGTTCAGCACCTCGATCATGATCGCCCGCAATCGCTCCATCGTGACGGCCGAAAGCCCCGTCCCTTCGGGAGGGGCGGGCGGCGGGGCCAGACGGGTGTAGATCCGGAACCCGGTGTCCTGCCGCTCCTCGAGCACACTCGCGATCTCCGCGAACCGCTTGTACTCGCGCAGCAATTCGATCAGTTCGCGGCCCACGTCGTCGTCGTCGAGCACAACGGCATCTTCCTGCGGCGCCTTCGGCAGCAGCGCTTTCGACTTCAGGTAGATCAGCTTGGCGCCCACCGCAACAAACTCAGCGAGGGCTCCAGCGTCGAAGCCCTCGCTCGTTCGTATGGCCCGGAGGTACTGGTCGGTAACCGTGACGAGCGAGACGGCCGTGATATCAAGGTCGTCCCGCTCGATGAGGTGCAGGAGCAAGTCCAGGGGACCCTGGAAAACGGGCAGGGTTATCTCAGCCATGACTCCCGACGAGCCAACGCCCCCCCGCTGGGGCGCACCCGTCACGGTCTTACGACCCTCTCCGTTATCGCGCCGCTGCAGGCGCCCACACCCCTGGGAGCGTCCGCTCGACCGCGGACGCGATACCGGCGACCGACCGCATCATCGAAGCGAACCGCTCATATGTCAACGATTGGGGCCCATCGCTGAGTGCGTGCTCCGGGTTGTTGTGCACCTCGATCATCAACCCGTCGGCCCCGGCGGCGATGCCGGCCATCGCGACCGGCGTCACGAGGCTCAGTTTGCCCGTCCCGTGGCTCGGGTCCGCGATGACCGGGAGGTGGCTCAACTCCTTCACCAGCGGGATGGCGTTCACATCGAACGTGTTGCGGTACGCCGTCTCGAAGGTGCGGATGCCGCGCTCGCACAGGATCACATGCGGGTTGCCCTGCGCCATGATGTACTCCGCCGCCAGGAGCCACTCCTCGATCTGTCCGCTCAGCGCCCGCTTCAGCAACACCGGCTTCTTCGCCATCCCCACTTCGTCGAGGAGGATGAAGTTCTGCATGTTCCGCGCGCCGATCTGGATGATGTCGGAGTGCTCGCACACCGCGTCGATGTCGCGCACGCTCATTAACTCGGTCACGACCGGCATGCCGGTTTCGCGGCTGGCGGTGGCAAGGTGGCGAAGCCCATCGTTGCCGAGCCCCCGGAATGCGTAAGGCGAACTGCGCGGCTTGAACGCCCCGCCCCTGAGGATGTTCGCGCCGGCCGCCTTCACCGCAATCGCGGTTTCGACCATGTGCTTCTCGTTCTCGATCGAGCACGGCCCGGCCATCACCGCCAGCTCCGGTCCCCCGATGCTGACACCGTGACCGACATCGATAACGCTGGCGCCCGGGTGGAACTCTCGGCTCACAAGTTTGTACGGCTTGGTGACGCGGTGGACCGACTCCACGTGCGGCAGGCTTTCGAAGATGTCCTGCAGCGACGGATCGTCCGGGCCAATCACGCCGATGATGCTCCGCTCGGTTCCCACCGAGAGGTGGGCCTGCCGCCCGGTTTCTTCGATCCGGGCGACGATAACGTCGATGTCATCCGGAGTTGCCTCCGGGGATACCACAATAATCACTGGGGGTTCATCTCCACTAACGCGCGGTTGAGTGCGTGCTCGAGCTAAGGTCGGGGCGGAGGCGTGCTGCCTCGCGCAGGTACACGTGCCGGATGTCACTCTGGGTCTTCTCCGTATTCCAGTGGAGAAGGATGCGGATGCAGAGCGGGAGCATGCCGGGGACCGACATTTCGTGGCTCTGCATGAGCGGGACCTGCGTCCAGCCCATCTGCCGCGCGGCAACCGCCGGGAACTCGGCGTACAGGTCGGGCGTCGTCGTGATCCAGGCCGAAGCGATCTCCTCGGTACTGATCTCGTTCACCTCGAGCATTGCTGCCAATAGCTCTTTGGTAACGTCGAGGATCTCTTCTTTCTGGTTCCGGGTGACGGTTGTTGCACCACGGACGCCGCGAACCGGCATACGCGCAGGTCCTCCTCCAGGGGGTTCGATCGGGTGTGAGTTTGTGCCCTTAGCGAACCGGGAGCCCAAAGACTCCGGCCTGCGGACACCCATAAGCGCGGCCCACGAGGGGCCAACGCCACGCCCACCGGCGCTCGTTCTCCCACGTGTGGGCCGCATTCACCTGTCCGCTATCGACCGGAGACATCCTCCACAAACTCCCTGACGCTCTGCGCGCGGTGGTCTTCCTCCGCGGCGTCAATCGTCGCGATTATAGCAGAGCCCACCACAGCCGCATCCGCGACCTCCCGCACCCGCTCGGCCTGTGCCCGCGTGTTGATCCCGAAGCCCACTGCCAGCGGCAAGTCCGTCTGCTTCCGGATCCGCTCGATGAAGAACGGCAGGTTGTCGAGCGGCACGTTCCCCTTGCCTGTCGTCCCGGTCATGCTCACGCAGTACAGGAACGCGTCGCCGGTCTCCGCGAGGAGCCTGATCCGCCCATCCGCCGAGGTGGGCGCTACCATCGGTACGAAGCTCATGTCGTACGTTCGGCAGGCTGCGAGGAAGGCGCCCGCCTCCTCGGGTGGCAGGTCCACCACGATGAAGCCGTCCGCGCCTGACTCCTTTGCCTCGCGCACCGTCCGCTCCTCGCCCCGCGCCAGGATCGGGTTGTAGTACCCCATGAGGATGATCGGCGCCTTCAGCCCCTGCGCCCGCGCCTCCCGTACGTAGGTGAAACAGTCGCCCAGCGAAACATGCTGCTCCAGGGCCACCTGGTTCGCGTGCTGGATGGTCGCGCCGTCGGCCATCGGGTCCGAAAACGGTACGCCGATCTCGATCACGTCGGCCCCCCCGGCTTCCATCGCCAACAGCAGGAGCACGGTATCTTCCCGCCGCGGGTACCCCGCTGTCAGGTAGGGCATGAAGAGCTTCCGCCCGTCGGTGCGCGCGCTCGCGAACAGGTCTCGGAGCCGTTTCGACATTTCTACGTCCTCGCAATCAGGAGTATGAAGCTCAGGAGGTTGAAGAGTACGTGGAACGCGATCGCATCCCACAGTGAACCGCTCCGCCAGTACAGCCACGCCATGGTCATCCCCAGGGCGGTGAACGGGATGATCGAGCCCCCATCCAGGTGCGACAGCGCGAAAAGCGTGCTCGAAACCACCGCCGCCGGTACGAAACCCCACGCCGCCAGCCCGCTGAACACCAGCCCGCGGTAGAACAGCTCCTCGCCGATGGGCGCGGCGACCACCGTCGTCAGCCCGTACAACACCAGTGCCGGCGTGTCTCGGAGGGTCGCATCGAGCCGTGTCGCATCGGGAATGAGCGCGTCGATACCTGCCGCCTCGACTCCCTGCGCATAGAGCCCGGCCGCCAGGTACAACACCGCGACCGCTGCGCCGGGCAGCCACAGCCGGTCGACATCGAACCGTCCCAGCCCCGTCGCCCGCGCGAATGCACCGGGCCGCTGCCGCGCCGCCACCACCGCCGCCCCCGCGAACAGCCCCGCCGAGACGATGGCATACGTCCACGCGACCCGTGCCGCCACCACACTCCCGAGGATGCGGGGAGGTTCCGGCAGCGCATTCCCGGCTGCCGCACGCGCGAGCCGTTCGTCCGCGAACCGCGCGACTACCCCGGCCTTCTCGAAAATGTCCCCTACGTCCGTGAACGCACCGCTCCCGGCGCCGAGCGCAGACGCTGTCACGCTGATCAACAGCAGCGGGCCAGCATACGCCGCGATCCCCAGCCAGATCCCGGCCACCACGTGGAGTTCGCCCCAAGGCCACGTCCGACTTTCCGCTTTCATCGCAAGACGACCAGCATGAACACTAGGCTTGTCATGTTGAACAGTAGGTGGAGAACGATCGCGTCCCATAATGACCGCCGCCGGTAATACACCCAGCTCAATGTCACGCCAATCATGAAGAAGGGGACGATGCTGCCCGGGTCGAAGTGCACTGCGGCGAACATGAGTCCCGACGCCGTCGCGGCCGGCCAGAACCCCCACTTCAACAGTCCGCTGAACACGAGCCCGCGGAAGAACAGCTCCTCCGAGAGCGGCGCACCAACAACCGTCACCACCGCCGCGATGCTCAGGGTCAGGTCGTCGCGGGTGATCTCAATTGGGACGGTGCTGGTTGGTCTCAGCCATGAGATGCCGGAGGCGTCCGCGACGATACTCCACAAAATCACTCCCAGGTACGCAACGGCCATCATCACCATGGGTAGCCACATCCCCGCCCAGCCGATCCGGTTCAGTCCGAGCGCCTCCACCAGCCCGCGAAACGTCTGCTTCGAGGCGATTCCGACGATGGCGAACAGCGCCCCCTGGGAAATCAGCGTTGCGATCAGGCTTACCTGGAGACTGCCCTGGTCCGCGAGGATCCGTGGCGGGTCGGGGAGCGCCATACCGTTTGCCGCCGCCTCCAGGCGTTCGTCGGCGTAGCGAGCGACCTCGGCAGCCTTCTCGAACGTGTCGCCCACATCCCTTGGGACGAAGTCCTCGCCCCGCGCGAGCATCACGACCACAATCACCACGTTCACCGCGATGAGCACGCCGAGGAAGCCCCCGACGCCCACCAGCACCTCGCGCGGGCCCCAGGGGCATAACCGTGGACCGGCAGCCTCCGTCAGAGCGTCACCCCGAGCGCCGCCGCAACGGTGTGCATGTCCTTGTCGCCGCGGCCGCTCAGCCCGATCAGGATGTCCTTGTCCGGCCCGAGCTCTCGCGCGACTCGCATCGCGTGGAAGATCGCGTGCGACGGCTCCAACGCGGGGATGATCCCCTCGGTCCGGGTCAGCGCCTTGAACCCCTCGAGGGCCTGCTTGTCGTCGACTGCCACGTACTCGGCCCGCTCGCTGGTCTTCAGCCACGAATGCTCCGGCCCGACGCCCGGGTAGTCGAGCCCGGCCGAGATGCTGTGCGTCTCCAGGATCTGGCCATCGGCGTCCTGGAGCAGGTAGGTCTTCGTCCCGTGGAGGACGCCCGGCCTTCCGGCCACCAGCGTCGCCGAATGTTTGCCCGTGCCGACGCCGTCGCCTCCCGCCTCCACGCCGATGAGCCGTGTCGGGTCGTCCAGCAGCGGGTGGAAGAGCCCGATCGCGTTGCTCCCGCCGCCGACGCACGCGATCGCGACATCGGCCAGCTTCCCAGCCTGCTCCAGCATCTGCGCCCGCGCTTCCTTGCCAATCACCGACTGGAAGTCGCGCACGATTGTCGGGAACGGGTGCGGGCCAATCGCCGAACCGATGATGTAGTGCGTGGTCTCCACATTCGTTACCCAGTCGCGCATCGCCTCGTTGATCGCATCCTTCAGTGTCTTGCTCCCCGATTCCACCGGGACCAGTTCCGCCCCGAGCATCTTCATCCGGAATGCGTTCAACGATTGCCGCTTGATGTCCTCGCTGCCCATGTAGACCACACACTCGAGGTCGAGCATCGCGCAGACGGTCGCGGTCGCGACCCCGTGCTGGCCCGCGCCCGTTTCGGCGATGATCCGCGGCTTCCCGAGCCGCTTCGCCAGGAGCGCCTGGCCGAGGGCGTTGTTGATCTTGTGCGCGCCCGTGTGGGCCAGGTCTTCCCGCTTCAGCCAGATGCGCGCCCCGCCGCACTCACGGGTCAGGTGCTCCGCGAAGTACAGGGGCGTTGCCCGCCCAACATAATGCTTCAGCAGATCATCGAGTTCGGCCTGGAACGACGGGTCGTTCCGCGCCTCGCCGTATGCCCGATCGAGGTCTTCGTGGGCTCCAACGAGCGTCTCTGGGATGTACCGCCCGCCGAACTCGCCGAATCGCGGCGAAAGTGCTGTCTCAGCGCCCAATCCGTACCCCCTTCGCCGCGCGGATGAATGCGCGGATCTTGTCGATATCCTTGGCGCCGTTCGTCTCGACCCCGCTCGAAACGTCGACGCCCCATGGCTCGCATGTCGTTATCGCTTCGGCAACGTTTTCTGGCGTCAGCCCGCCCGCCAGCAGGAACGGCGTCCGCGGCGCAACTTCCGCCGCCACGCTCCAGTCGAAGGACTGCCCCGTGCCGCCAAGCGCGCCCTTCGAACCGGCGTCGAGCATCAGCCCGGCGGGGACGCCCGGTGCGAACCGTTCTTCGGCATCCCCGGCCGCCATGCCCTCGTGCACGTGAACGACCCGGATCACGGGCCTGGCCACTTGCCGAACGAAATCATCATCCTCACCGCCGGAAAGCTGGACCAGGTCCAGCCCCGCCGCATCGGCGATGTCGTTCACTTCGCCGGGGGTCATCCCCGCGAAGACGCCCACGATCAGCGGCCGCCAGCGGGCCGCCGATTGCTCGATAGTGTCCGCCCATGCCCCGAACCAGCTGCGCGCCGAGACCTCGCCCCGCACCGGCCCGTCGAAGCTCGCCTCGCGACCCTGCGCACGGCCACCTTTGATGGCCTCGACGATGTCGTAGCACTCCTGCGGTGTCACGCGCCGCTTCGATTCTGCGAACACCAACCCGATGAAGTCGGCGCCGGCCTTCGCCGTCTCGATCGCCGTCTCCGCATCGCGCAGCCCACAGATCTTCACCAGCGTCATCGGGGAGCCGCCGCCGGGTCGTGGACGCCGCGCAACTCCCGGATCTTCGCCGCCGGGTCCGCCGCCACCATCAGCGACTCCCCAACGAGCACAGCACCTGCCCCGGCCCCTGCGAATCGCTCGACATCCTCTCGCGTGCTGATGCCGCTCAGGGCAGCGAGGAGCACGTCTGCCGGGGCCAGCCCGGCCAGCCGGCCGGTCGTCTCGAGGTCGACATGAAAGCTCCGAAGGTCACGGTTGTTGATGCCTATCACCCGCGCCCGGGCGCGAAGTGCCCGCTCCATCTCTTCGGCGTTGTTCACCTCGACCAGCGGCTCCATCCCTAGCGCACGCGATCGCGCCATTAGCTGCGTCAGCGTCGCATCATCCAGCGAGGCCACGATGAGCAGCACCGAGTCCGCCCCGTGCACGCGCGCCTCCAACACCTGGTACTCATCGACGATGAAGTCCTTGCGCAGGATCGCCGGCCGCGCGGGGCCGAGCGATTCCACGGCGTCGCGGACCGAGGCCATATCCTCGAGCGCTCCCTTGAACCACGCCGGCTCGGTCAACACGGAAATCCCCGCTGCCCCGCCGTGCGCGTACTTGATCGCCTGGGCGGCCGCGTCCATGCCGGGCGCAATATCCCCCTTGCTCGGAGATGCCCGTTTCACCTCGGCTATCACCGCCATCGGCGCGTCGCGGCGCAGCCGGGCTTCGAACGCCACCGCCGGCGGTGCCGATGCCATCCGCTGCTCGAGCCCACTCGCCGGGACCGCCGCCTTCGCGGCACGCACGTCCTCCCTGCGTTTCGCGACGATGGTCTCGAGGATCGTCGGCTCACCCATCCGCGGCCTCTTGGGACATCGAGACATACAGGTCGAGCACTTCGCGTGCCCGGCCCGAGGCGATCGCCTCCCGCGCCATGGCCACGCCTCCCGCGAAATCCTCGACCCGGCCCGCGATCCAGAGCGCCGCCGCGGCATTCATCACGACGAAGTCGGTCTTGGCGCCATCCGCGCCATCGAGCACTGCCAGGATGTCGCCGGCGTTTTGGTGGGCATCGCCCCCGGCCACATCCGCCAGCGCATGCCGAGGCAGTCCGAAGTCCTCCGGGCTGAGGTCGCGTTCGGCGACGGCGCCGTCGCCAACGATCCACGCATGGGTTGGTACCTCGGGACTGATCTCGTCGAGCCCATCCTCGGAGTGGACGATCATCGCCCGTTCGACCCCGCGTAGCGCGAGCGCCTCTGCCACGAGCGGCCCAAGGGCCCGGTTGCCCACGCCCACGAGCTGCCGCTTCGGTTCGGCCGGGTTCGAAAGCGGACCGAGGATGTTGAACACGGTCCGCACGCCCATTTCGCGCCGAGGCCCTCCCACATGCCGCATCGCGGGGTGGACCCGCTGCGCGAAGAGGAAACAGAATCCACAACCGTCGATCACCCGGGCTATCTGTTCGCCCCCGAGGTCGATCCGCGCGCCCAGTGCCTCCAGCACGTCAGCGCTCCCGCACTTCGATGAAGCCGCCCTGTTGCCATGCTTGGCCACGCGGACGCCGGCTGCCGCAACCACGAACCCGGCGGCGGTCGAGACGTTGATCGTGTCCGCTCCGTCTCCCCCGGTACCACAGATGTCGATGACGTTCGGCGCCTTCACCGGTTCGGCGTGCGCCTGCATCACGCCAAGGCACGCCGCGATGGTCTCCGGCGTTTCTCCCCGCACGCGCAACGCCGCGAGGAACGCGCCGATCTGGGCCGGGGTCGCCGTGCCCGTCATGATCTCCTCCAGGGCGCCGGCCGCGAGCGAGCCTTCGATGCCGTCCCCATCGACCAGCACCCGGATGGCCTCCTGTATCACCATCGTCCGCCCTCCAGTTCGAGGAAGTTCCTCAGCAGCTCTTTCCCGTGTTCGGTTGCGATCGACTCCGGGTGGAACTGCACACCTTCCACAGTCAGCTCCTTGTGGCGGACACCCATGATGACGCCGCTTTCCGAGTGGGCCGTGACCTCGAGTTCGGCCGGCGCGGTCTCCGGCGTGCCCGCGAGCGAGTGGTATCGGACAGCCTTGAACTTGTCCGGGAGGCGCGCGAACACGCCTTTGCCGTCATGGCTGATGGTCGAGGTCTTCCCGTGCTTGATCTCACCCGCCCCCGCGACCGTGCCCCCGTACACGTCGTAGATGCACTGGTGTCCCAGGCAGACCCCCAGCACCGGCACCTTCCCCGCAAACTCCCGGATCACATCGCGCGAAATGCCCGCGTCGTCCGGGTCACCGGGCCCCGGTGAGATGACCACGTGGTCCGGGTTGAGCGCCTTGCACTCGGCGAGCGTCACCTGGTCGTTACGGAACACCTTCACGTCCGCGCCAAGTTCCGCCAGGTATTGGTAGAGGTTGTAGGTGAAGCTGTCGTAGTTGTCGATCAGCAACGTGGTCATCGGTCCATCCCCTCTTCCTTCTGGAGGTCTTCGCGGATCTGCCGCAGTGCCGCGGCCAGTTCGTCCGGCGTGTACCCATAGCCCCGGCGGTCCAGCCGGAACTTCTTCCCCAGGTAGTCCGGGTCGTACGCCCCCGGCGTCCGCAGGTTCAGCGGATACGCCGTCCCCGGTTCCCCCATCAGCATCACCAGGAAGTAGCCATCTCCGGCCGACCGCGTAAAGCTCGCCGATTCCTTGAGGAGCGGCACCAGCACCAGCTCCACGCCCTCCGTCCGGTAAAACCGCACACCCACATGGGCGACATGCTTCTCCAGCGCCGCCGTCACTGGCCGAACCCCATCTCGCCAAGGACCGCCAGTACCTCGCCCGGGGTCCTGGCCGTAAAGTCGGGCGTCGCATCGAGAAGCAGCTCCGAGTCCAGCGTCCCCCAGAGCGCCGCGATCGAACGGATCCCCGCGTTTCGCGCCGCCCACACGTCCGCGGGGCTATCCCCGATGAACACAGCCGCTGACGGTTCGTCCGCCAGCATCCGGTCGAGGGCCGCATGGATCGGCTCCGGATCCGGCTTATGCGCGTCTGTGTCGTCCGACCCGACGATCGTGTGGAAGTAGTGCAGGATGCCAGCCATGGTCAGCTCCTCAGTCGCGCCCCAGGACAGCTTCGAGGTCACAACGCCCATCTCAAACCCGGCCTCGTGGAACGACCGTAGCACCGGTTCGATGCCCGGGTACGGCCGGACCTCGCGCACCAGGCTGTAATACCGTTCCCGGTACACCGTCGCGAACTTCAGGTAGTCGTCGCCGAGCAGCCGCCGGCCCAGGTCCTCCAGCGTGCCGCCCCGGTGCGAACGCCAGAGCGCCTCCGGGTCCACCTTCTTCCCCAGCAGCGTTTCGTGCGCATGCGAGAGTGCGTGCATGCGGCCGCTGAGGGTATCCAGCAGCGTGTCGTCAAGGTCCCAGAGGATGACGCTCACTCAGCCCTCCCCGGCCGCGGAACTCCGCGCTGCTCGAACACGTCCTCCATCGCCGGCCACGCCTCGATCGCCGCCGGGAAGCCGGCGTAGGCTGCCACCATGCGCAATGTCTCGACCACTTGAGCCGGTGTGGCCCCGTGGTTCAGGGCTCCGTTGATGTGTGACCGCAGCGACGAGCCGGTCCGTCCGGTCGTAGCGAGCATCGCCACCACCAGCAGGCTTCGCGTGCGCCGGTCCAGGGCGGCGTTGGCCCACACCTGCCCCAGGACGAAGTCAATCTGGTCGTTCGCCAGTTCGGGTTGTTGGCGGGCGATCATCTCCGCCACCCGTTCCGGGTCGGCCCCGGTGAGCGTGCGGAGCACGTCCAGTCCTGCCTCCCGGCCAGGAGGGTGATGCCGTTCTCCCACGGGAGCCGCCGCCACGGGCCGCTCCGGCGCGCCAAGCTCGCCTCCGAGCGCCGACAGGATGTCGGCCGTCCGGTCCACGGGTGTCCGGATGCCCAGCGCCTCCAGCAGGGCATTCCGGGTCAGTTCATCCATCTCGATCGCTTCGATCTCGTCGAAAGCGAACCAGCCTGCACCATGCCCGGCGGGAACCACCGGGTCGCCGGTCCACTCGGTTGCGGCGTACAGGTTGAACACCACCTGTCCCTCATCCGCCGGGAAGAAGTGCGTCTGGAGGAAGTCCTCTTCGATTGCCGGCGCACACACGCCCAGCTGGCCGAGGATGTCATCCATCTCGCGGTCCACGTCGTCCGCGTGCTCGGGGAGCGGCCCGCCGGGCAGCTCCCACGGCGCGTCAGGCCGCGGCCGCACCAGGAAGAGCCGCCCCTCGCGCTCCAGGATCGCCGCCATACGTATGTGCTGTTTCATGTTGTCTTCATCGCCAGCGTGGCCAGCACGCTCAGTAAGAGTATGCGCACTGGAGCCGGCAGTGTGCTCGCCCCGACTTCGTCGCTTGTAAGCCAGCGGCCTGCCCCACCCGGGACGTCCGGCTCCCACTCCCACACCGAGTAGAACCCGCTGAACCGCTCGGCCCTCTCGTCCGGATTGCGGTAGGCGAACGCGCCTTGCGCCCAGATCGCCCGGGTCTCGATCCCGAGCTGATCCCACAGGTGCGCGCGGAGCTCCACTTTGCGGTCCTCGGCCAGCGGGCGAAACACGCCGCCCGGCAGCCCGGCTTCGTCACCGAACGAACGCACGAACACCCTATCGTCCTTCACCAGGATGCCGTACACGCAGTCCGGCCGCCGGTCGCTCATCGCGCACCCCGGTCGCAGCCCTTACCCATAGCCCAGGCTGCCAGTCTTCATCTCGGCGGAGGCGATTTCCGCCTGGTCGATGGCGCGCATCAGCGCCCGCATCTTGTTCACCGTCTCGATGTACTCCGTCTCCGGCACCGAGTCGTACACGATCCCCCCGCCTGCCTGCAGAAACGCCACGCCGTCTTTCACCAGCATCGTCCGGATCGCGATGCAGGTATCCAGGCTGCCCGAGAAGCTCGCATAGCCCACGGCTCCCGCGTAGATCCCCCGCTTCGAAGGCTCGAGTTCCGCGATGATCTCCATCGCCCGCACCTTCGGCGCCCCGCTCACCGTCCCCGCCGGGAACACGGCGCGGAACGCGTCGAACTGCGTCTTCCCCTCGGCCAGCCTCCCCGAAACGTTGGAGACGATGTGCATCACGTGGGAGTACTTCTCGATCTCCATCAGCTTGTCGACGTGGACCGTCCCCGGCGTCGAGACCCGCCCGACGTCGTTCCGGCCGAGGTCGACCAGCATGATGTGTTCGGCCAACTCCTTCTCGTCGGAGAGGAGGTCCGCCGCCAGGCGCTCGTCTTCCTCCGGCGTCGCACCGCGTGGCCGAGTCCCTGCGATGGGATGGTTGATGACCACGCCGTCCTCCACCCGAACGAGCAGCTCCGGCGAAGCCCCAACAATCTGGAAGTCGCCCATGTCCAGATAGAACATGTACGGCGAGGGGTTCACGATCCGCAGCTGCCGGTAGATGTTGAACGGGTGGACCGCAATTTTCCGCGCCAGCCGCTGCGACGGCACCGTCTGGATTACGTCCCCGGCAACCACGTACTCCTTGATCCGCTCGACCATGAGTTCATAGCCCTCGCGGCCCACGTTCGACTCCGCCTGGCCGTTCGTCCGCAACACCGCCCCGACTTCTTCAGGGGGGAGATGGATCGTCGGGTTGTTCAGTTTCTCCACGATCTCGTCGATCCGGAACGCCGCCTGGCGGTACGAGGAGTCGATGTCCCCATCCAGCCGGCAATGCGCCACAACCTTGATCGTGTGGCGGATGTGGTCGAACACCACCATCGAGTCACAGAAGAGGAAGATGGCCTCCGGGATGCCGAGGTCGTCCTTCTCGGGCGGCACCACGCGGGGCTCGAAGTGGCGCACCGCGTCATACGCCACGTAGCCGATCGCCCCGCCCGTGAACGCCGGCACGCCCGCGACCGCGATCTCCTTGAAGCGTGAGATCTCCTGTTCCAGCGGCACCAGCGGGTCGCCTTGCCACTCCTCCCCCGGGCCCGTCCGCAGCACCCGGTATGGCTGCGTCCCAATGAACGAGTAGCGCGCCATCCGCTCGCCGCCTTCGACCGACTCCAGCAGGAACGAATACCTGCCGGTCTGTACCTTCAGGAACGCCGAGACCGGGGTCTCCAGGTCGGCCGTCACCTCCCGGTAGACTGGCACCAGGTTCCCCGCACCCCGCCGGGCGAGTTCCTTCACCTCGTCGAGCGTCGGGTGGAGCACTAGTACTTCTCCAGGTAGTTCAGGTCGAGCGCATCCCGCACCATCTCCATCGTCTCCCGGGCGATGGCCCGGCCGCGCTTCGTCCCGTGTTCCAGTGCCTCGCGCACCAGCTTCATGTTCGCTTCGTAGTGCGCCCGCCGCTCCCGGAAGGGGTCGAGCAACTCGTTCAGTACGAGCGTCAGGCGGTCCTTCAACACCTTATTCGGGATCCCCGCGGTCTCGTACTCCTCCTTCATTTGTGCGACGAGCGCCGTCTCGGGGTCGAACGCGTCCAGGTAAAGGAAGACCGGGTTCTCCTCGGCCTTGCCGGGTTCGGTCGCGCCGCGGGGAGGCCCGGCATACATCGCCTTCACCTTCTTCGTCACCGTCTCGGCCGAGTCCTTCAGGTCGATTGTGTTCCCCCGCGACTTGCTCATCTTCGCGTTGCCATCGGTGCCGACCAGCCGCGGCACCCTGCCGACCAGTGCCTCAGGCTCGGGGAACACGTCCTTGAACCGCCGGTTGAAGCGGCGGGCAGTTTCGCGCGTAAGCTCGATGTGGGGCAGCTGGTCTTCGCCCACCGGCACCAGGTGCGCCCGCGGCATCAGGATGTTCGCCACCTGCATCACCGGGTAGGTGTAGAAAGCTACCGGCACCGATTTCCGCTCCTGCGAGCCATCCTCGGGCTCCTCCATCGCGGCCATCTCTGCCTTGAGCGTCGGGTTGCGCTCCAGCATCGAGACCGGCAGGAACCACCCCAGCAACGTCGATAGTTCCGCATGCTCCGGTACCAGGCTCTCGATTACGTATGAGCTGGTCTCCGGATCCAGCCCGACCGCCAGCCAGTCGAGCGCCACCTCCCAGACCGCGTCGCGCACCCGCTGGATGTCGTCCGCATAGTCCGACACCTGGTAGTCCGCGATGAGGAAGTACGCCTCGTACTCGTGCTGAAGCCGCACCCAGTTCTCAAGCGCGCCCGCATAGTGGCCCAGGTGCAGTGCCCCGGTTGGCCGAATGCCGGTCAGGATGCGCTTGCGTTCGCTCATCGAGGCCCGCCCCCGGAGCGCGGCGGACCGCCCGGCCGTGGACCGCCGCCCGGGCGCATTGGTGGCCGCGGCCCGCCCGCCGGAGGACCTCCGCGATCGAGCGAACGCGCGTAGGCGTTCACCTGGCGCGAGGCCTGCTCCACCAGGTCGAGCTCGTTCCCGAACACCGACTCCTGCTCGTTCGTCACCGCTGCAAGGACGCTGATCCACGACCGGCACTGCGCCAGCGCGCCCCGGGCGTCCCTCAACAGGCCGATCTGTGCGGGTCCTTCACGCGTCCCGGCCTCGGCGATCAGGCCGCCGGCGATGCCCGCCAGTTCGAACGCCTTCGCCTGTGCGTCGGCTGCCGCGCGCAGGTTCGACCCAATTTTCAGCCGCCCGATGGCCGCCGCCAGCCGGATTGCTGTGTTCCACGCTTCAATCGTCTGTTCCCCGACTGCCATCAGGCCGCCTCCGCGTAACATCCGTCGAGGAACGACAGCAGCAGATCGCACGCCACTTCGACTGCCTCGACCAGCGAATCCTCGTCTGAACAAGCTTCGGCGATCGCCTGCATTTCAGCGCCCGCGTGGGCGATGTCGGCCACCAGGTGCACCGAAAAGAACTCGAATTGCCGGGGCTCGAACCCATAGTGTTCGGTCAGGCCTTTGATGACCTGCCACGACATCGCCGGTACCTGCCCCTCGAACGCGAATAACGTCCCCAGCGCATCTGCCAGGGGCGCCTCGCGGGCCGTCTTCCGGAAGTGCTCCACCAGCGACTTCGTCTCCGGCCGAAGCTCGGCCATCCGGACGTCGTCGGCCCGCAGCCCCAGGGCGGCCGCAAACTCAAGCCAGAGCACCGGGTGGTTCCGCTCCCCGTGCTCTTCGTCCCAGAGGTTGTCGAGCAACAGCTGGCGGATGGCCGGCGATTCCGTCCGGGTGTGAATCGCGCTCAGGTAACGCGGGAACGCCTGCTCGAACGGGTAGAACTGGCGTGCGAACTGCCGCAGTTTCGCCAGTGGTAGCGTTCCCTGGGCCCACTCCACGTAGAACGGATGCTTCAGCATCGGCTTCTCTTCCAGGATTGCCTTGATGCGCCGCTCGAGGTCAGTGCTGGCGCTGAGCGTGGTCATGGTCGTTTCTCCTTGTCGGGGGACCGCTCATCCCCCTCCGTGACAGTGGAACTAGATGACCGGCAGGTGCGTCATTGCTTCGCGCACCTTCTCCGCCGGATAGTGGTCGTCGACGAGCTTGCCGGCCATGTAGTCATCGTAAGCCTGGAGGTCCAGCAGCCCATGGCCGCTGAGATTGAAGAGGATGACGCGCGACTTGCCCTCTTCCTTCGCTGCCAGTGCCTCGTCTATCGCCCCCCGGATCGCGTGGGAGCTTTCCGGCGCCGGGATGATGCCCTCCGTCTGCGCGAACAGCGTTGCCGCCTCGAAGCACGGGTTCTGCGGGTAGGCCCTGGCCTCGATGTAGCCTTCGTCGTAGACGTGGCACAGCAGCGGCGCCATCGCGTGGTACCGCAGCCCGCCCGCGTGGATCCCGGGCGGCATAAACGTGTGGCCGAGCGTGTACATCTTCATCAGCGGCGTGAGCCCCGCCACATCGCCGAAGTCGTAGCGGTACTCACCCTTGGTCAGGCTCGGGCACGACGCCGGCTCGACGGCCATGAAACGCGTCTTCGTCTTGCCCTCTATCCGGTCCTTCATGAACGGGAACAGCAGACCGGCCGCATTCGAACCACCGCCCGCACAGCCGATGACGACATCCGGGTACTCCCCGGCCATCTCCATCTGCTTCATCGCCTCCTGGCCGATGACGGTCTGGTGCAGGAGCACGTGGTTCAGCACGCTCCCAAGCGAATAGCGCGTGTCTTCGCGCATCGCCGCGTCTTCAACAGCCTCGCTGATGGCGATGCCAAGCGAACCCTGGCTCTCCGGGTCCTCTGCCAGGATGCCCCGGCCCGCATTCGTCTCGTCGCTCGGGCTGGCGACCACCGAGCCGCCCCACACTCGCATCATCGAACGCCGGTATGGCTTCTGGTCGTAGGAGACCTTCACCATGTACACCTTGCTCTCGATGCCGAACATCTGGCAGGCGAATGCCAGCGATGAGCCCCACTGCCCGGCGCCAGTCTCGGTCGCAATCCGCTTCACGCCTTCCTGCTTGTTGTAGTACGCCTGCGCGACCGCCGTGTTTGGCTTGTGCGAGCCGCTTGGCGAGCCGCCCTCGTACTTGTAATAGATATGTGCCGGCGTATCGAGCGCCTTCTCCAGGAACGTCGCCCTGATGAGCGGCGCCGGCCGCCAGATCTTCAGGATCTCCCGCACCTCGTCCGGGATCGCGATGTACCGTTCGGTGCTGACTTCCTGCTTGATCAGCTCCATCGGGAAGAGCGGCGCCAGCGCCTCCGGACCGATCGGCTCATGCGTCGCCGGGTGCAGTGGGGGTGCGGGCGGGTTCTTCAGGTCCGCCGCGATGTTGTACCAGTGCGTCGGGAGCTCCGACTCTTCCAGGTTGAATTTCCGCGTTGCCATTGTTGTGCTGTCCCTCTAACTAGGTTGTTTCCACCAGTTGCCGGGCCGGTCTCGAAGCCACCCCCATGCGCCTTCGAGCCGTCGTGTCTCCGCGGTGGATTCGCCTTGCGGCACAGAGAACACAAAACCCCTCGCCGTCAAAGGACGAGGGGTTCTCGCGGTGCCACCTTTGTTCCCGCGCGGATCACGCCGCCCGGGCACTTGTCAGCCGCCGCGGCATTCGCCGCGAGGGCCCTGGCTGTGATAACGGTGCCACTCCGCCGCAACCTACTTCCGTCGGGTTCGGCTGCGGAGCTCCCGGGTCCATTCACCTGCCGCGCTGCCACCGGGCTCGCACCTGTCCCCGGCTCTCTGGAGGCTCGCCTGACGGCTACTCTTCCCGATCGACGCTACATCTTCGATTTGCGCCATCAAGGTATGGGTGGGGACGGGGCTTGTCAATAATCCGGGCCAACACCGCCGCGTATCACTCAGCCGGGCCGGCCGCGCAGGGCCCAGGCCCGGGCCGGGAACTGGATCGGCCGGCGGCCAGCGACTCTCGATTCGAGTGTCCGCTTCAGAGCCAGCCGGGTCTCCCCGTCGAGACGTTGGTAGTACGCCGGGGCGGGCCCCGTCCCCTGCGTGAATGGCGCCCAGAGGTCATCGAAGTCCGCAAACTCGGCCGTTACCTCGATAGGGCGAGCTTCTGCCTGGGCGAAACCGGCGGCCCGCAGCTCATCGAGCAGCCCGCCCGGCGTGCAGAACGGAAATCGTGACCGTTCCCCGGCGGATGCCGCGCCTGGCGCCACTGCCATCGCGGCTTCCCAGAAGGCATCCATGAAGCCCATGCCTCCTCCGGGGTAATCCCAGACGTAGAACGCAATCGTTGCATTCGGCTTCGCGACACGCTGCATTTCTGCAAACGCTGCCGGCCGGTCGGCGAAGAAGTTCAGCGCAAGGCCAGAAGCGACGACGTCGATGGAACGGTCGCCAACCGGGAGCGCGCTGGCGCTCGCCACCTCGAACCGGACCCTGTTGTCGCGCAAGGTACCCCGTGCGTAGTCGATGAACGGCCCGGATGGGTCGACCGCCACGATCGCCCCGGGTGCGCACTCCGCACAGATCGTGGCCGTGAGCGCACCCGTCCCACAGCCCACGTCCAGCCAGCTAAGGCCCGCCGGCTGGCCGAGCCACGCGATGAACTCGCGCGCCACCCGGCGGCTCCAGCGCCCCATGTACCGCTCATAGCTCGCGCCGTCGCTCCACGGGCCGCGCTCAGGAAACATTGGTTCGCCAGTCACCGCAAACTCCGTTCGGCCGCCTACCCCGCCAGGAACTCCTCCAGCGCTCTCACCGCCGCCGGTTCAGTCAGTACCGGCGCGTGCCCTACACCGGGCACCTCCACCAGCTTCGCACCGGGCAGCGCTTCCACCATCCGCGCGGCGATATCCGCGCTCAGCACATCGCTCTGGCCCCCCCGGAGGATCAGCACCGGGCACCGCATACCCTTGAGCGCAGCCCAGGGCTCGACCGACGGCGGCGGCGCCACCGTGGTCCGCACCGCCGGGTCCATCTTCCAGACATACACCCCGCTGTCGCTCCGCCGCACGTTGTACCGGGCAAACTCCACCAGCTGGTCGTCCGCCAGGTGCTCCACCATCGGTGCGTAGTGCTCGCGGTAGTACTTCACCACCGCCTTCATATCCGCGAACATCTCCGGCGCGTTGCCCACGTACGAAAGGATGCGCTGCAGCCCGGCCGGGTCGATCTCCGGGCCGATATCGTTTAGCACCGCCCGGGCCACCCGCTCCGGGTACCTGGGCGCGTATTGCATCGCAATCAATCCACCCATCGAGGTTCCCACCAGGGAGAAGCGCTGCAGCCCGAGCGCTGCCCGGATCGCCTCCAGGTCTGCCACGTAGGTGTCGATCGCGTACTGCTCGGGCGGCCCCCACTCGCTCTCCCCTCGCCCCCGCACATCGAGCGCGTACACGTGATGGTTCGCCGCCAGCAGGTTCGCGACCGCATCGAACGTGTGTGCCTGCCCCGCAAGACCATGGATCATCATGACGACCGGCGAACCGGGTGTTCCCCGGGCGAGCAGGTGGTGCCTCAGGCCGTTCGCCTCGACGAAGATATCGCGTATCGGGAAGACGGTAGCCATGGCTGCCCTCACTCAGTGGTGGGCGAATTGTAGCCACCGCACACCCGATCGCCACCCCCGCGCCAATCCCGCCCTACGTCACCCACAGAGGCTGCCGTCCCGCGAACCCCGCCCGCAGCTCGTGCCAGTACTGGATTCGCGCCTCCCCCAGTTGAAAGCAGAGGAACACGATCCGCCCGTGGCGGTCGTGGAAGAAGTCGCTGAGACCCTTCTCCGGGTCCTTCAACTCGACGCCCCGCCGGTCGAGTTCGGCGGCTCCCCGCCGCAGCTCGCGGTTCAACTCCTCTACCCTGTTCTTGCCACCTTCCTGCCACGGGTTAGCCAGCAGATGTCCATCGCCGCTTGCGCCCCGCACCTCTGCCGAAAGGCTCGCTTGCAGCGCCCGCAACTCCACATACGCCGCGCTAATACCCTCCAGGACCGGGATGATCTCCGGCAGCGCTGCCTGCGCTTCCTCCACCGAGTACAGCTTCACCGGCTCAGACAAACAGGTGGAGTGGCATCTGCGTCGGATGCACTGTCGACCCGCTCTCCAGGACCGCACGGTCCATCAGTTCATCGTGAACGCCGGGCCCGATCACGACGTTCCGGCCCACCCGCAAGCCCGAGGGTACCGTTACGCGTTTGCCGACGATGGTGATGCCGGTGTTCACGATGTCCGGCCGGTCGAAGTTCGGGATGTCTGCTGGCCCTTCCCCGACCACGCTGTCGCGCCCAATCGTCACTTCTTTGTCGAGAATGGCGCGGTCGACGACGGCCCCGGCCCGGATCACGCAGCGATGCTGGATCACCGAATCGCGCACCGTGGCCCCTTCCTCGATGACAACCCCCGGAGAAATCACGGACCGCGTCACCTCCCCATTCACGTAGGCAGCTGGCGAGATCAGCGACTCGCGCACCGACGCCCGCACTCCGAATCGCGCCGGTGGCAGCAACGTCCCCGAGGTCCGCAACCGCAGGTCGGGGTCCTCGAGGTTGAGCGGGGGATTGGGGCTCAGGAGGTCCATGTGTGCCCCCCAGTAGCTCTCCACCGTGCCGACATCCCGCCAGTAGCCCTGGTACTGGTAGCCGAACACCCGGTGCGACTGGTACATCCGCGGGATGATGTCGCGCCCGAAGTCGTGTGCACTCCCCTCGCCCATATCCGCGTCAGCCTGCAACTGCTCGACCAGTACGTCCTTGTTGAAGACGTACACGCCCATCGATGCCCAGGACCCGCGAGGGTCCGATGGCTTCTCCTGGAAGTCCGTCACCCGGCCGTTTCCATCCAGGTCCAGCACGCCGAAGCGGTGGGCCTCCTCGCGCGGCAGCTGGTACACAGCAACCGTCGCATCCGCCGCCTGGCTCCGGTGGTAGGCAACCATGTTGCGGTAGGACGTTAGATAGATGTGGTCTCCCGCGAGGATCAGCACCTCCCGGGCCCGGGACTCTTCGATCACATACAGGTTTTGGTAGACCGCATCGGCCGTCCCCTGGTACCAGTCGGCGTCAGCCCGCCCAAGATACGGCTGGAGGATCTGGATACCGCCCTCCGGCGTGTCGAAGCCCCAGGCACGCCCGGCGCCGATGTGGTTGAACAACGATCGTGGCCGGTATTGCGTCAGGATCGCCAGCTTGGTGATGCTGCTATTCCCACAATTGCTCAACACGAAATCGACAATCCGGTACTGCCCGCCGAACACCACGGCAGGTTTCGCGCGCTGCTCGGAGAGGATGGAGAGGCGGTCACCCTGGCCACCGGCGAGGATCATCGCGAGGACGTTGTTCATGCTCAGCCCCCTGGCCACGGTTCAGTGAGGCTATTCTACGCAGGAAGGACCGCCCACCGTAACTGATGGACGGTCCCCCTTTGATGGGACTAACAGGCCGCCCGTAACGCTGCCGCCTCCGATCGGAGCACCATCGCAAACGCGCAATCTCGACAAATCACGGTTGCGTAACGGCTCCGCCGCGTCCCGGCAGGTTCGACATCGGCAACCACGATCCGCGAATGCGCCCGGGTCACCCGCCCACACAGCGGGCATGGACTATGAACTGGACTTTGGCTTCGAGACATCTCCCTACCTCAAAGCGCCACCGCCAGCAGCGTCGCATGGCCGCCATCCCCTGTAAATCCGGGGACCTGCCTACGGGAATCCCTGATTCCCGCATGAAGCCCAACCCCGGTGGCGACGTATACTCCAGCCATGAGGACCCTCCGCATCGGCCTTGCCCAGATCGATACCACCGTCGGTGACATCCGGGGAAACATCGCCACCATCTCGGGACGCATCGCTGAAGCGTGCGAAGCCGGCTGCGCCATCGTTGCCTTCCCCGAACTCGCCGTCACCGGCTACCCGCCCGAGGACCTCCTCCTTCGCCGCGCCTTCTGCGAAGCATCCCACGAGGCTGTCGCGGCTCTTGCCCCGTCGGTCCGCGACATCATCGCCATCGTTGGCTTCGTCGATTGGTTCAACGGCGATGCCTACAACGCCGCCGCGATCATCGCCAACGGTCGCTGGGTCGATACCTACCACAAGCGCCGGCTCCCCAACTACGGCGTCTTCGACGAAGAGCGCTACTTCGCCGCAGGCAACCGCATCCCCATGTATACCGCCGGCGAGGTCACATTTGGCGTCAGCATCTGCGAGGACATCTGGTACCCCGGCGCGCCGCTCGATGCCCTTGCCCTCGGCGGCGCCGAGCTCTGCATCAACATCAACGCCTCGCCCTACCACCGCGGCAAAGCCCAGGGCCGCGAAAAGATGATCGCCACCCGCGCCTCGGACAACCTGATCGCCATCGCCTACCTCAACGCCGTCGCCGGCCAGGACGAACTCGTCTTCGACGGCGCTTCCCTCGCGGTCGATGCCGAAGGCCAGGTACTGGCGCGCGGCCCCCAGTTCCGCGAAACCCTGCTCACGGTGGAGTTCGACCTGGATGCGGTGATCCAGCGCCGCCTCCACGATCCCCGCCGCCGCGTCGAATTGCGAGATCGCGGCGGAGAGACCCGCACCGAGCCTGTCGACCTCGGATGGCCCGCTCCCGTCTCGACCCGTCAGCCCGTTCCCGGGGCCGTCGCTCCCCACCTTCGCGACGAGGAGGAGGTCTGGGAAGCGCTCGTCCTCGGCACACGTGACTACCTTGCCAAGACCGGCTTCAAGCAAGCGGCCGTTGGTCTCTCGGGCGGGATCGACTCCAGCGTGGTCGCCGCCATTGCTGTGGACGCCATTGGCGCCGAGAACGTCGTGGGTGTCTCCATGCCGAGCCGCTACTCGAGCCAGCACAGCCGCGATGACGCATGCGCTCTCGCCGAAAACCTGGGCATCCGTTACCTGGTGATCCCCATCGAGCCGGCCCATGCCGCCATGCTCGAGATGCTCGCCGATGCCTTTGAGGGCCGCGATCCCGGCACGGCCGAAGAGAATATCCAGGCCCGCCAGCGCGGCAACGTCCTCATGACTCTCTCGAACGCTTTCGGTTTCATCACGCTGACCACTGGAAACAAGAGCGAACTCGCCGTCGGCTATGCCACCCTGTATGGCGATATGGCTGGTGGCCTCGCCGTCATCAAAGACGTCCCCAAGACGCTCGTCTTCCGCCTCGCCCGCTGGCGAAACGAAAAGGCCGGGCACGACCTCATCCCCGCGAACGTGCTCATCAAGCCGCCCAGCGCCGAACTCAAACCAAACCAGCTCGACCAGGACACGCTGCCTCCCTACGAAGTCCTCGACCCAATCCTCGAGGCCTACGTCGAAGACGATCGGACCGTCGATGAAATCGTCGCGGCCGGGTTCGACCTGGAGACAGTGAGCCGCGTCGTCGCCATGGTGGACCGCAACGAGTACAAGCGCCGGCAGGCGCCGCCCGGCGTCAAAATCACCGCCCGCGCCTTTGGCCGGGACCGCCGGCTGCCCCTCGCCGCCCGCCTCAACCTGCGCTAATCCGACTTCAAGGACCCGGTAAATGCCCGACCAGCCCCATTACCTCGCAACCACCGAATGGCTTGCCGAGAACCTCGCCAGTCCGGATCTCCGCGTGCTCGAATGCACGGTCTTTCTTCGCCCCCGTGAGGATGGGGGCCCTGGCTTCCTTGTCGTACCCGGGCATGAAGAATGGGCGGCGGGCCACATTCCGGGGGCGGTGTTCGCGGACCTCCACCACGACTTGAGCGACCGGGCGCAAGCACTCCGCTTCATGATGCCTCCCCCGGAGCAGTTCGCCGAAGCCATGGGCCGCTATGGCGTGAGCGACACCTCCCGGGTCGTGCTTTATGACCGCGCAGGAAACATGTGGGCAGCGCGCATCTGGTGGATGCTCCGTGCCTTCGGCTTCGACAACGCCCGCCTACTCGACGGCGGCTGGACGAAATGGACGAGTGAAGGGCGGCCAATCTCGAACGAGGATCCCGCCCCCGCCCCCGCGCAATTCACGGCCAGTCCTCGGCCGGGGCTCATCGCGACGAAGCAAGATGTCTTGGAAGCGATGACATCCGGGCAGGCCTGCATCGTCAACGCGCTCAACGCCGCCCAGTACCGGGGCGAGGTGGCGCCGTACGGCCGGCCGGGGCGCATCGCTCGAAGCGTCAACGTACCTGCCATGGGATCTGCCGGCATCGTTGACCCGCAAACCCAGCTCTACCATCCGCTCGATGAGATCCGCGGCCGCTTCGAAGCTGCCGGGGCGAGGCCCGGAGAACGCCTCATCACCTACTGCGGCGGGGGCATCGCGGCCAGCAGCGCGGCCTTTGCCGCGGTCATGGCCGGCTACACCGATGTTGCCGTCTACGATGCATCGCTCTCCGAGTGGGCCGCCGATCCTTCCCTGCCAATGGAAACCGGATAGCGGGCGAACCTGATCGGGAGCATAACGGGCGACCCGCCCGGTCGCGTCCCTTGTGGGGGTTCGCCTTACAATCCGGCCAACCCACACTCCTAAGGAACCTGTATGCCTGCATCCAACACCTGTGTAAAAACCGGCCAGGGTACCGTCGCCATGGCGACGATCCCCTATCCCGATGAGCCCGGCCCCGGCCAGGCGCTCATCCGGACCACACTCAGCACCGTCTGCGGCAGCGACATCCACATCGTCGATGAAATGCCCCTGCCACCCGGCGTGCCCATGGGCCATGAAGCCATCGGTGTCGTCGAGGCCGTCGGCGCCGGCGTGACCGGGGTGAAGCCGGGGGACCGTGTGGTCACCGGTTGCCTCATCTGCTGCGGCACTTGCCGCCGATGCCTCGAAGGCGATCACCAGGTCTGCGAAACCTACAACGCGCCCGGTAACTTGCTGTTCGGCGCCCAGGGTGAGTTCTTCCTCGTCAACGGCGCCCAGACCAGCATGGCGAAGGTCCCCGATTCGCTCGCGGATGAACAGGTGCTCTTCGTCACCGACATCATGTCGACTGGCTTCGGGGCCATCGAGCGCGCCGAGATCAAGGCTGGCGATGTCGTCGCCATCTTCGCCCAGGGGCCCGTGGGCCTTTGCGCCACCGCCGGCGCCCGCGCCCTTGGCGCCGGCACCATCATTGCCGTCGAGTCCATCCCGGAGCGCGTTGCCATGGCGAAACGCTTCGGCGCCGACATCGTTCTCGACCCGGCCGATGCCGTTGCGAAAATCATGGAACTCACCGGCAACAGAGGTGTCGACATCGCCGTCGAGGCCCTCGGCCACCAGGTAACCTTCGAAAACGCCTGCCGCGTCGTCCGGCTCGGAGGCACGGTCAGCTCCGTTGGCGTATACGGTGCATTCCCAGAACTGACGATGCCGACCAGCGGCTCCTTCATCCACCGCAAGCTGGTCACCACGTTCTGCCCGGTTGGCACCGCCCGGCTCGAGCGCCTCATGGCAATGGTCTCCGGCGGCAAGGTCGATCTCACTCCGCTCATCACCCACTCGATGAAGATCAGCGAGACACCAGCCGCCTACGACCTCTTCCGCAAGCGGGAAGGCGGAGTCCTCAAGATCGCCCTCCGCCCGTAGTCCAGGCGCCGGGCGCAGTACCACTTCGGTGGACAGCGCGTGACTTCCCCGTGTGCGAGCCTTTCCCTCGCCGGGCCGGGCGCCGAACCTTCAGCCGTTGGGAGCCGCCTGCGCTCCCGGCGGGGAGAGGTCGCATCATGGGTATCGCACGTCCGCGGCGCCTGGTCGCACTCGCAGCGATCGCAGTCCTGGCTGCATCGAGCCTGGGCTTCGCCGCCAGCAACACGGTTGGCGCCTCACAGGCCGGCGACGGGACCGGCACCATTTCGGGCTACAACATCGATCGGGTCCGCTACCGGCTGCGCCCGGCCAACCCGGGCATCCTCAACGCCGTCGTGTTCCGGCTCGATGCCCCCGCCCAGACGGTCCGTGCGCAACTCTGGCCGGGCGGCCCGTGGCTCAGTTGCCGCAACACCACCGGCCGCAACTGGCGCTGTCCCGGCACCGGTTCGGCGAACGCTCCCGTGACCCAGCTTGCCGGACTCCGCGTCGTCGCGACTGACTGATCCGCCTTCAGGCTGTCGCGCGCTGAGCGAGGGCACGAACTTCCGGCTCGAACGCGTCGAATGCAGGGAAGCGCTGGTTGATGGTCCGGCCGATCCCCGCGGGAACCTCCCCGGTGATGCGCCACCGGACCAGCAGCAGGGCCACCCACCACAGCAGCGACGCCCGCACCAGCGCCGGGAGCAGGTCCCACTCCGCCTCCGAAAGCCGGCGTACCGATTGGTACCCATCGAACAGGGCAGCGGCCAGCCGCGGTTCAAGCGGTTGGAACGGCATCAGCAGCGGCGCCAGGTCGCAGAGCCGCGCGTCCTGCCGGGCAAAGTCGAAGTCCAGCAATCCGGTCAGTTGCCCATCCTGAAACAGCAGGTTCCGCGGCGAGAAGTCCCCGTGTATCGGGTGGGCCGCCAGGTCCGGGTAGTGGAGCCGCGATAGCTCCCGCAGGTTGCGGTATCGCTGCCGCCGAATCGCCGCCGCGAGCTCCGGATACTCTCGCCCGAACGCCGCCACCAGTCCGTTGAAGCTGCCCGCCCCGGCCGGCTCAACCATCAGGTCCAGTTCCCACGTCTTGCCAAACCCGGGGCGCTGCCCGCTCACCTCGAACCCCGCCAGGTCCTTGTGGAGCCGCCCCAGCAGCCGGCCCATGATGTGCCGCGACGCCGGTGTGTCTCGCGGTGCCGCCTCACCTTCGAGGAAGCGGTGGCACGTCCACGCTCCCGCCTCGAATCCCAACGCGGTTGCCACGGTAGCAGGCGGCTCCGCGACTGGTGCGGGCCATCCTTTGGCCGCCGCAAACGCCATCAACTGGTGCTCCCACGCGATGGAAGCGAGACCGCGCGGCACCCCATACCGCCGCACGACCACCGTCCGGTCCGCCGCGTCCACGCGCCAGTGCCGGTTCACATTCCCGTCCGCGAACATCCGCTGGTTCGCGCCTGCCAGCCCGAACGCTTGGAGAATCTCCTCGGGGACTTGTTCGCCGATCTCTTGCGCCACACGGACACCTTCGCTCCCGCCGCCGGAAAAGGAAAGCCTCATCCACGCCCAACAAGAAGCCCCCTCCCCATCGGACGACGGGGAGGGGGCGAAAAGAGGGCGAGACCCTATTTCTGGATGATGTTGATCGTGCAGGCAGAGCCAAGCCCGATGACGTGCGCAAGCCCGATCTTCGAGCCTTCGACTTGCCGTCCGCCTGCCTGTCCGCGCAGGTGGAACACAATCTCGGCGATGTTGGCGACACCGGTGGCGCCGAGCGGATGCCCCTTCGAGAGCAGGCCACCGCTGGCGTTCACCACTGCCGTCGTCTTCGGCTGGTAGGTCTTGTCCTGGAACGGCGCCACATCTTCCTGGTACTTCGTCGGGATCTTGTTCCCGATCCACGGGGCACCGCTTGCCACATGGGCGGCCGCTTCCCCGTCGCCACAAAGGCCCAGGTTCTCGTAGTGCAGCAACTCGGCCGTTGCGAAGCAGTCGTGCAGCTCGACCTGGCTCAGGTCCTGCGGGCCGATGCCCGCCTGCTCGTATGCGATCTTCGCCGCGTTCCGGGTCAGGGTGTTGATGTCCGGAAGTGTAAGAGTCCGGTCGGTGTAGGGGTCGCTGGTCAGCACGCTGGCTGCAACCTTCAACGGCTGGGCGGTGAACTGGCGGGCCTTCTCCATCGAGCACAGGATCGCGGCTGCCGCGCCGTCGCCAGTCGGGCAGCACATGAGCAGCGTGTTCGGGTAGGAAATGACCCGCGCGTTCATCACTTCGTCCAGCGGCGATTCCTTCTGGTACTGCGCCAGCGGGTTTTGCGTGCTGTGGAAGTGGTTCTTCACGCTCGCGAGTGCGAAATGTTCTTGCTTCGTGCCGTATTGGCGCGAATGCTCCATCCCGGCCATGCCGAACACCGCGGGCATCATGTACGAGCCAACGCGTCCCTCAAGGCTGGTCGCTGGATCGCCGCGCGAGCCCAGCAGTCCCTGTTTGCCCATCTGCTCCGAGCCGACAGCCATGGCGATGTCATACGCACCCGAGGCGACCGCAAAATATGCCTCGCGGAATGCCGTCGATCCTGTCGCGCACGCATTCGAAACGTTGACGACCGGGATCCCGGTTTGTCCCATCTGCTGCAGGATGCGCTGGCCCGAGCCCGAGGTGGCGTACAGGTTGCCGCTGTACAGCGCCTCGATCTGCTTCATCTCGACACCGGCGTCCTTCAACGCCTCCAGGCCCGCCTGGGCGGCGAGCTGGGAGAAGTCCCGGTCCGCATACCGCCCGAACTTGATCATCGAAACGCCAATAATCGCTACTTCACGCACTGGCTTCCTCCTTCGTGTGAATCGGCCTCACCCGTATCCAGCGGAGAGGCCCGTGTGGCTCAGGCCGGGGTGAACCGGTATGCGACGTACGAGTTGCCCTCTTTGTCCTCGGAAACCTTCTCCGTGAACATCTTGAGCTTCATCCCGAATTTCAGGTTCTCGGGCTTTGGCTCGATCCCGACGATGTTGGTGTTGACGCTGCCGCCACCATCAAGGTCGACGATCGCCGCGATGTAGGGCGCCTCAACGTACGGCGTCGCCTGGTGGATGATCGTGAAGACGTGGAGCTCACCCGTCGAAGCGAGCTTCACGGTCTCGAATGGGCCGGCGCTGCTGCATTTCCCGCAGAAAAGCCTTGGGCCGACGTACTTGGTGCCGCAGTTCTTGCAGACGGACCCGTTCAGATAATCCTCTTCCCGTGTGGCCCCAAGGGTCAGGTGTGGGACGAGTGGGCGCAGTTCGGGCGCCACCGCGGTCGCTTCAGCCAAGCGAAACCCCCTTTCAAGTGGCAAGTCCCTCGGCCGGGAGCACGGAAACGAGCCCCGGGCCGGGGCGATGCCCGAGTATTGTTCGCCCCACGCGAAAGGCTGTCAACGAACCTTCGGGCCGGACCGGTAAAGCGCCTTCTTCGTGCTAATCGCTTGTCGCCAGGCCCGCCACCACTTCCATTGTGGTCTCCAGCGGCTCCATCCCGCGGTATGTGCCCGCGATCGTGCCGTCCGCCGCGATGACCGCCACGCCAAGCTCAGACCCCAGGTCGCCGAGCCCGAGCTTGCCGGGCACCTCTCCGTTCCAGTCGGGGCACATCACCACGTACTGGGCCGGGTCCTGGCCGGGTTGCAGGCCGGCAACGACCTCCTCGTACCGCTTCGCCAGCGCACTTTCGCCCATCTTCCGCATCAGCCGCGGCACCTGTCGCAGGTCCACCACGCTCGCGATGACCACCTTCGCCGGGTCCGGGTAGCGTTCGCGCAGCGCGGCCCGCAGCGGGTTCACCGCCTCCGTGGTCGCCTGGGTGGGCATCACCAGCACCAGCACCGCGCCGGGCGTGCGCAGGTTCACCTGCCTGTTCGAGACCACCGACTTCAGCGTGATATCGGGCGCCTGCTTGCGCTCACTCATGGGTACCGCCTCGGGTTCGAAGCCGAACAGGCTTCGGAAAGTGCGGCCATCGTCGCTTTCGGGTGCCGTGCCGTCAACGCCACCGGAGCGCCGGCATCACCTCGCGGGTGACGGTTCTCCCACAAACCAGATCAGCTCGCTCTCGCATTCCCGGGTCACACCGACAAGTTCTGCGCTCGCCGGTGGTCCACCATGCCGCTTGACTGGGCACGACTCAGCCCGTTCCCTTCTCCAACGGCCAACTCACACCCCGCGCTCCAGCGGCCTACCCTCCCCGCTCGGCGCGATGTCCAGCACCTCGATCTCCACCCCGTCGCCCCGCCAGTCGCGTTGCAGTGAGTAGACGATGTCCACTTCGCGGTCGAGCTCCGCCTCAGCCTGCCGGAAGGCGATCCCCCGCCATGTCACCGGCCCGTCTTTCACCATCAGCCGAAGGTGCGCCTGGTCCGAACCCACGGGCTTCGCGTCTTTCAGTTGCACCCCGCGGCTGAGCAGCACCGGCTTCCGGTTCCCCTGCCCGCACGGCTCGAACCGCATCAGCCCTTTCACCTCGAGCCCGGTCAGGTCCGCCAGCGAGGCCTCCGCGTCGATCTCGATGAGCCTCCGCGGAGGTTCCCACCCGAGCTGTTCGGCCGCCGTGTTCACCAGCCGATCTCGCAAGATCTCCAGGTCCTCGTTTCGCACGGTGAACCCGGCCGCCGCCCGGTGCCCGCCGTGGCGCACCAGCAGCGGCTTCTCCTTGCGGATGGCGCCGACGATGTCGAACCCGGGCACGCTCCGGGCGCTCGCGCGGCTCTCCTCGGGACCCTTCGAAAGCACGATGGCTGGCCGGTTCCGCCGCTCGGCCAGCCGCGAGGCCACGAGCCCCACGATGCCCGGCGAAATATGCTCGCTCGCCACCATGATGAGCGGGTCGTCGCTCGCCCCCAGCATCTCCTCGGCGATGGCCATGGCCTCCTCGGTCTGCCGCTGCCGCTCGCGGTTGAGCGCGTCGAGCTGGGCCGCCAGCCCCCCGGCGAGCATGCTGTTCTGCGCCAGCATCAGGTCCAGCGCGATGTTCGCGTGCGCCAGCCGCCCCGCTGCATTCATCCGCGGCCCGATGGCGAACCCCAGCGTCTCGGCCGTGAAGCGTTCCGCCGCCGTCCCGGAGACCTTCGCCAGCGCCTCCAGTCCCGGCCGCAGGCCCTGCCGCATCTGGGCGATACCTTCCGTTACGATCCGGCGGTTCTCGTCGAAGAGCGGCGCCACGTCGACAACGGTCCCCAGCGCCGCCAGGTCGATGAACGCGCTGTCGTCGAGCGTCCGGCCGCTGGCTTCGTACAGCACCTGCAGGAACCGGTAGGCCACCCCCACCGCGGCCAGTTCGTCGAAGGGGTAGGGCGAGTCAGTCCTCTTCGGGTTCACCGCCGCCAGCGCGGGTGGCAGCACGTCCGGCACCGTGTGGTGGTCGAGGATGATGACGTCCAGCCCCAGCTCGTTCGCGAACGCCACTTCCGCGACCGACGAGATCCCGCAGTCGGCCGTCACCAGCAGGTGGGCGCCCTGTTCGCGCAACCGCTGGACCGCGCCGAAGTTCAGCCCGTAGCCTTCCGCGAACCGGTCAGGGATGTAGTTGATGCAGCGCGCGCCGAGCGGCTTCAGGCCTTCGTGCAGCACCGCCACCGAGGTCACGCCGTCGACGTCGAAGTCACCGTAGAGGGCGATCGTTTCGCCGTCCGCGATCGCCTGGCGCACACGCGTGATAGCCTCCAGCATGCCGGGGAGTTCCAGCGGGTCGTAGTCTTCGGCGAGGTGCGGCTTGTAGAAGAGGTCGGCCTGCGCCCGTGTCGTTATCCCCCGCGCCGCCAGCACCGTCGCCACGATGGGCGGGAAGTTGGGGATGCCGTTCTGGTGGGCGTAGGGGTCCCTGAGGCGCCAGCGTGGCTTCGGCAGCCCCGCCACTTGCGTCATTGCGCCGGCCTGTACTTACGGAAAACCAGGCTTGCGTTGTGCCCCCCGAACCCGAGCGAGTTGGTCATCACTGCCTCGAGCTGCGCTGAGCGCGCCGTGTTCGGCACGTAGTCCAGGTCGCACTCAGGGTCCGGCGTCACGTAGTTCGCCGTCGGTGGGATCACCTGGTGTTGTAACGCCATCACGCAAATGCCCGCTTCCACCGCGCCAGCGGCCCCCAGAAGGTGCCCGGTCATCGACTTGGTCGAGCTCACCGGCAGCTCGTAGGCGTACTCCGCGAAGACCTTCTTGATCGCCAGCGTCTCGAGCTTGTCGTTCATTGGGGTGGAGGTCCCGTGGGCGTTCATGTAGTCGATGTCGTCCGGCTGCAGGCGCGCCTCCGCCAGCGCTTTCCGCATCGCCCGCACCGCACCGGCGCCGTCCTCGGCCGGCTGCGTGATGTGGAACGCGTCGCTGGTCGCGCCATAGCCGGCCAACTCCGCGAGGATGGTTGCGCCGCGCTTCAGCGCATGCTCCTCCGATTCGATGACCAGCACGCCGGCACCCTCTGCCATCACGAACCCATCGCGGGTCTTGTCGAACGGCCGCGACGAGCGCGCAGGGTCATCGTTGTTGGTGGTCAGGGCTTTTGCTGCCGAGAACCCGGCCATGCAGATCGGCGTGATAGCGGCCTCGGTGCCTCCTGCCAACGCGATCTCCGCATCGCCCCGGCGGATGATGTTCGCGGCTTCGCCGATGCTGTCCGCGCCGCTCGCGCAGGCGGAAATGAGCGCGTAGTTCACGCCCTTCGCCCCGAGCTTGATGCTCAACTGCCCGCTCGTCATGTCCGAAAGCATCATCGGCATCAGGAACGGGCTGACGCGCCCGGGCCCCTTCGCCATCAGCGTTTCGTACTCCTGCGACAGCGTCGTGATGCCGCCAATCGCGGTCCCGATGATCACGGCCATGTCGGTGCCGTTGTCTGCAACGTCGTACCGTGCCTGCTTCAGCGCTTCGTCCGCGGCGACGAACGCGAACTGGGTCACCCGGTCCGCGCGGCGCGCTTCCTTGCGGTCCATGTACTGCGCCGGGTCGAACTCCGGGACCTCACCCGCCACCTGCGATCCATACCCCGCCGGGTCGAACAGGCTGATGCGGCGAATGCCCGAGCGCCCCTCGACCAGTTCGGTCCAGTTGTCGCAGGCATTATGTCCCAGGGCGGTAATCATGCCGACCCCGGTGACAACCACGCGGCGGCCGGAAAGGTACGTGTTCATCGTCACGGCTGGGCGCCAGTGTACATCACGGGAGGGAAACGTCCTTCACCACCCGTGGCAACCGCCCCGCGATTTCGCCCGCCAGCAGGCCCGCTTCGCCGTACTCGTCCTTGAGCGCTTCTCCTGCCGCGCCGTGCAGATAAACGCCCATGCAGGCGGCATCGAAGGGCGCGAGTCCCTGCGCCAGGTACGCAGCAATCATCCCCGAAAGCACGTCGCCGCTCCCTGCCGTGGCCAGCAGCGGGTGCGCGAACGGGCTGAGACACGCCTGCCCGCCGGGCGCCGCTATCACCGAGTGGGCGCCCTTGAGCACGACCGTGCAGCCGTACTTCGCTGCGGCTTCCTTCGCGATCTCCAGCCGGCGCGCTTGCACGTCTGCCACCGTCGTCCCCAGCAGTCGCGCCATCTCACCCGGGTGTGGCGTCAGCACTGCATTGGCGGGCACCCGTTCTGGTCCGTCGTCCAGCGTGGCGATGGCGTTCAGCGCGTCTGCGTCGATCACCGCGCCCTGTTCCGCCTCCGCGAGATCGGGCAGCGCCGCCCACGTCAGTGCGCGTGTGTTCTCTGTGTCTCCCAGGCCCGGCCCGAAGACCACCGCGCTATACTCCGGCCAGGTGTTCCGCAGGCCGATTGCCGCCTGGTCGCTGAGCCCGCCATCGTCTGCGGCCGGCTGGGGCAGCCAGGTTGCCTCCGCGATGGCCGGCGCCACCGCCGCAACGATCGTCTCTGGACAGGCGATCGTCACGAGCCCCGCCCCGGCCCGGTAGGCGGCCGTCGCCGCGAGTTGCACCGCGCCGATGTACCGGCTGCAACCTCCCACGACCAGCACCTTGCCGAACGTCCCCTTATTCGCGTCTTCGGGCCTCTTCGGCAGGTGGGCCCGCACCCAGCGGGTGGTGAGCAGTTCGAGCCCAACCGCATCCATCGCAGCCCTGGGGATGCCGATGTCGATGACCTGCACCTTCCCGAGGTGGCTGCTCGCCGGGGCCTGGTACATCCCCACCTTTGGCAGCCCAAAGGTCACCGTGATGTCCGGGGTGACCGTCCGCGGGTCGATGGCGCCCGAATCCGCGTGCATGCCCGTCGGCAGGTCCACGGCCACCAGCTTGGGCGCTTGGAATCCCTGGCGGGCGACCCTCAGTTTCTCCAGGACGCCTGCAATCGGCTCTCCATCATCCAGCGGCCGCTGTTGTCCAATCCCGATGAGCGCGTCGATGACCAGGTCGGCCGCGCCGAGCACCGCTTCCAGCTGCCCGAGGCCGTGGTCCTCCTGCCCATCGAGGAGCGGGATCTCGCGCTGCCGCAACTCCTCGAAGCGCTCCTCGACGCGATGCCAGCGGGGCAGGTAGACCAGCAGCTCCGCGCCCCAGTCGAACAGGTGGCGGGCGGCCACCAGGCCGTCGCCGCCGTTGTTGCCCGGCCCGGCCAGCACCACGATTTTCCGCCCTTCGAGCGACCCCAGGAGCATCCAGGCCTCCTGGGCCACGGCCAGCCCCGCCTCCTCCATCAGCTGGGCCTCGGAACTCCCCGCCGCGACCGCGGCCGCTTCGAGTTCGCGCATCTGCGCAGCCGTCACGAGCTTCATCGCAGTCCCTTTTCCTTGATAAGGCGGAGCGCGTTTTCGCCCCGGCGCGGCGTGTCCTCGATCTCGGTCATCGCCCGCTCGCCGACCACCGAGGCCATCGCGAAGTCGCGGGAGTGCGTCATGGAAATCTCAAGACCGCGCAACTGGATGTCCTCAGCCCGTTTCGCCCCGCGCCCGTAGAGGAAGACCAGCGGTTTTCCCCGACGGTTCGGCAGGACCTCAATGTCCTTCCAGCCGACGCCCCGCACGCCCGTTCCCAGCGCCTTCATCACGGCTTCCTTGGCGGCGAACCGGGCCGCCAGTTCAGGGACCCGTCCGCGGCAGTGCGCGATCTCGTCCGGCGTGTACACCCGGTTCAGGAACCGCTCCCCATGCCGCGCGATCACATCCGCGACCCGGTCGATCTCCACGATGTCGATGCCATGGGCAAACTTGGTCACCATAGACCGCCGATCCTACGCGACCACCTGTCTTCGTGCGTCCCAGAGCACCCTCCCGCTCTCGGACTTAGTTTTAGCCTTCCCACTCGAGGCACTGGATGAGGACCTTTGGGGTCCAGCCGCTGTTGAGAATGCGGTCGAGATCCGGGTCGCGGCCCTTCAAGTCATGCTCATCCCGGAACGCCCAGAGTTCATCCGCGGTCATTGCCCCCAGGTAGTCGAGCCAGCCGATGTCAGTGCGCCGCATGCGAGGGTCCTCGTAGAAGCAGCTTGCGGGCCACTTCGTTTCGAATTCCCATCGCTTGCCTGTGAACGAGGTTCCGGTCAGTTTTGCAAACGTTGCCATGACCCGACTTTGCGACACGTTCGCGACAATCCCCGTCGCTTTCCCCTTTCCCCTTTCCTCTTATCCTCGTTGCATGGCCGCACAACTCATCGACGGCACTGCCATCGCTTCAGAAATCCGGGCCGAGGTCGCGCGGGACACCGCTGCGCTCAAGGCGAAAGGTGTCACTCCGGGGCTCGCTGCCATCATCGTTGGCGACAACGCCGGCTCCATCAGCTACGTCGCCATGAAGACCGCCGCCTGCGCAGAAGCGGGCATCTTTTCCGAGACCTTCCGCCTCCCTGAGTCCACCACCCAGGAAGAACTGGTCGCGTTGGTTCGGCGCATCAATGCGGACGCCCGCTTCCACGCCATCCTCCCTCAGCTCCCCCTCCCGAAGCAGATCGACGAGCTCGCGGTGATCGACGCCATGGACCCCGCGAAGGATGCCGACGGCCTTCACCCGAACAACCTTGGGCGCCTGCTCCGCGGGGAGCTCGCCGGAGCCATCCCCTGCACCCCAAACGGCGTCGTCGAGCTGCTCTTGCGCACCGGCAACGACCCCTCGGGCAAGCACGTCGTGGTGGTCGGCCGGAGCACCCTGGTTGGGAGGCCCCTCGCGGTCCTGCTTTCCAACAAGGCGAAGGGCGGCAACGCCACGGTCACCATCTGCCATACCGCCACCCCCGACATCGCCGTCCACACCCGCCAGGCCGACATCGTCGTCATGGCCGCCGGGCGCGCGAATACCCTTACGAAGGAGATGATCCGGCCCGGCGCTGTGGTCATCGATGTCGGCGTGAACCGCGTCGATGCTCCCAACCGCCCCAGCGGCTACCGCCTCGTTGGCGACGCCTCGATAGACGTCCGCGAAGTTGCCTCCCGGGTCACGCCCTACACCGGCGGCGTCGGCCCGATGACCGTCGCAATGCTGCTGGTGAACACGGTGAAGGCCGCCGAACGCTCGGTCAGGTAACAGCCGGGTCCAGGACTACAAGGCCGCCGACCCGCTCGAAGTGCCGCACGTTCCGGGTGATGACCGCGAGATTGTTGGCCCGAGCGATACCGGCAATCAGCAGGTCGCCGGCGTCCAGCGGCGTTCCGGAACGCCGCAACTCCAGATCGATGGACCCGGCTTCGAGTGCAGCTGACGAATCCAGCGGCAGGATGGAGAACTCCTGTAGGAGCCTCATTCCGGCATCGAGGGCGCGCTCTGAGTTCAACCCTCGGGCGACCTCGAACACGTTGACTGCCGACGTGACCAGCGCGTGCCCTTTCGCATACTCGGCGAGCCAGGCAGCTGTGCGACCAGACGTCTTAAGAACGTCGATGAGCACATCGGAATCTATGAGGGCGTCCGCCAATGTCTCCTCGATTCCCGGATCTTCGCCTTCCACTCCTCCGCTTCTTCCTCGGAGATGCTGCCTTCGAGGGCCCGGATTCGCTCCTCGCGCGTGCGGCTGTCTCCTGCATCTGGCCTGCTGGCTCCGAAGTAATCCCCCAGCGCCTCCTCAATAATGCGCGAGTATCCCTTCTCCCCTCGCCTGGCCGCGAGCTCCCGCAGCTTCCGCAGGGTGTCGTCGCTGATCTCGATGGTCGTCCTCATCAGTCCATCATGCATGCATGCATGTGCATGTCAACTGCCATCTCATTCGATTCCTCGCATTTCACCTGTCCCCGTGAGACGATTGACCCATGAGTGACCTCCTCGCCCGCGCCAACGAGCTTTCCCGCCGCATCTCCGACTTCATGGTGCGACTTTGACCTCGCCAACGATGAAGCCCGCCTCGCTCAGCTAGAAGACCAGTCCGCCGCTCCCGGCTTCTGGGACGACGCCGAAGCCGCCCGCACGAAGATGCAGCAACTCGCGGCCGTCCGCGACCGGGTGGAAACCTGGCGCGGCCTGCAGCGCCACGTCCAGGATGCGGCCGACCTCATCGAGCTCGCCATGGCCGAAGGCGACGAGTCCGCGGCAGAGTCCGCCGCCAGCGACATCGCTGCTGCGGAGAAGCAACTCGAAGCTCTCGAGTTCCAGCTCCAGCTTTCCGGCCCCTACGACCAGCGCAGCGCCATCCTCGCCGTCCACGCCGGCGCCGGCGGCACCGACTCCCAGGACTGGGCCGACATACTCCTCCGGATGTACCTCCGCTGGGCTGAACGGCACGGCTACTCCACGGACATCCTCGACATTACTGAGGGAGAAGAAGCAGGCATCAAGAGCGCAACTGTCGAGATTACCGGTCCCTACGCCTTCGGCTACCTCCAGAGCGAACGCGGCGTGCACCGCCTCGTCCGCCAGTCGCCCTTCAACGCCGCGGCTACCCGCCAGACGAGCTTCGCCAAGGTCGAAGTCATGCCCGAAGTCGACCAGGTCGGCGAGATCGAAGTGAACCCTGATGACATCCGGATCGACGTCTTCCGTTCCAGCGGCGCCGGCGGCCAGAACGTCCAGAAGAACTCCACCGCTGTCCGTATCACCCACTTCCCCTCCGGCATTGTCGTCACCTGTCAGAATGAACGCTCCCAGGGCCGTAACCGCGACAGCGCCATGAAGGTTCTCGAAGCCCGCCTTCTCGAAGTCGAACTCAACCGCAAGGAAGAAGAAAAGGCGCGGTTAAAGGGCCAGCACATGGATGTCTCCTTCGGCAGCCAGATCCGTAACTACGTCCTCCACCCCTATAAGATGGTCAAGGACGTCCGCACCGGCTACGAGACCAGCGATACCACCGCTGTCCTCGATGGCGAAATCGATGACTTCATCGAGGCGTACCTCAAGTCCCGCGTGGGTGAAGACGAGGAATGATCCGAAAGCTGGCCGGCCCTCTCTTCGTGGCATTCGTTGCCGTCCTGTCCATTGCGCCGTTCCCGGGTCACGCGAGCGCCCAAACCGTGGTCGAGTCCTCCACGGTGGAGAATGGCTACCCGAAGACCCTCACGTTCAAGCTCACGGCCCGCGCCGACTCAGATATCACCGACGTCACCCTCGAGTACTCCATCAAGGGCCGCGGCACGAGCGCTCTCGGCAAGCCGAAGGAACTCACTCCTGCCCGTAACCTCTCAACCGAGGTGGAGCTCCAGGCCAACTCCGGTCAGGCCTACATCCCCGTCGGCTCTGAGTTCACCTTCCGCTGGAAGATTGAAACCACCGACGGCAAAACCTACACCAGCCCGGACCAGCAGTTTTTCTATTTGCCCCCCGATAAGGACTGGCAATCGGTCTCCAACGACTTCATGACCGTCTACTACCACGGCGACCGTGCCACGCTCGCCAGCGCCTACCTGAAAGCTGGCGAAGAAACGTACGAGCGCATCGGGAAAGGCCTCTACAACGTCACCCTCACTACCCTCCCGGTGAAGGTCATCCTCTTCGCCAACGAGCAGGAGAGCGACCTGGCCCGCCCCGGCACCGGTGGCAGCTTCGATGCGGCCGTGACTACCTGCGGAACCAAGGTCACCAACGACATCCTCCTGCTCATCCCGGTCCCCTGCGGCTCCACCGACCGCACCGATACCCTCCGTCACGAACTGGGCCACATCCTGAACGAGACCGCGGGCGAAGGCGCCCTCGGTAAACTCCCTTCGTGGCTCGATGAGGGCGCCGCCGTCTACGCGCAATCTTCTCCGGGCGACTACCAGGCCGCGTTCGAGGCGGCCGTCCGCGCCAACCGCCTTATCCCGTTCAACCAGATGGGCAATCCGGCCACCACCGCCAGCCAGGTGGGCGTCTTCTACGGGCAGAGCTACTCAATGGTGAACTATCTCATCGAGAACAAAGGCGAGGCCACCTTCGGCGAATTCATGTCCACCATCAAGCGCGGCTCCCGCTTCGATGATGCCCTCAAGAGCGTCTACAGTTTCGCCGATCTTTCAGCCTTCGAAGACGAGTTCCGGGCGTCGTTCAACCTCGCACCCCTGGCCGGTCCCACCGCGGCACCGACTCAGCGCCCGCAGCAGTCCCAGCCCACCGTTGCCCCGACCGCCCCGCCTTCCACCGGGGTCAGTTCGGCCACAGACGATGACCGCAGCCTCGGCCGTGGCACGTTCATCATCGTGGGCGTCGCGGTGCTCTTCGCGCTCGCGGCTGTCTTTGCCTACCTGCTTGCCCTGATGGCGGCGAACTCCCGCCTCCAGGCCGCCCAGCGTGCCGCGCCCCCTCCCCGCAACGATGACGATTGGCGCCCACCGCAAAACGATGGCCCCTTCGGTGGCTAATCGCGCAGCCCGCTCCGCAGCATCCAGAACCGTTGCAGCGCCGTGATGTTCGCCAGCACAGCCAGCAGGCCGACGATCACGGTCAGCCCGTTGAACAACAGGCCGATCGTCAGCAGCGCCACCCGCTCCTGCCGCCGGAAGAGCCCTTCGCGCATCGAAAGGCCAACCACCTCGGCCCGCGCGCGCATGTAGCTCACGGCGATGCTCCCGAAAATCGCCGCCGAGGTCATGGCCACCTGGATCTGCTCGCCCCGCTCGGCGAAGTACCACGCGCACGCCGCCAGCACGATGGCTTCACTCGAACGGTCCAGCACCGCATCGAACACCCCACCGAATGGGCTCGCCAGCCCTGTCGCGCGTGCCACGGCGCCATCCACCAGGTCCAGTGCTGAGAAGAACAGGTACACCAGCCCCGCCCACAGGAGCTCGTCCTGAGCGATCAGCCACGCCGCGCCGAGGTTCCCGCCGAATCCGAACAGCGAGATCATATTCGGGGTGATTCCCACCCCGCCGACCGACCGGCCGATCCCGTCCTGGACGTTCTTCGGCAGCCGCGTTGGCAGCAGGTTGATGGGCACCCTCAGCGCTCCCCGGCCAGGGTGGGCCGCCGGCGGGCCTTCGTTTCTGCCACCTGCTGGTGCTCGTAGAGCAGCCGCTCGTAGTACGACAGGACGCGGTGCGCCACGTTGTCCCAGCTGTAGTGCCGTGCCAGCGCCGTGCCCTTGGCGCTGAGTTGCTTCCGGAGCTTCGGGTCCTTGATCAATCGGCTGATCCCGGCCGCGATCGAGACCGCATCCCGGGGCTTCACGAGCAGTCCTTCCTCCTCGTGCGTCATCACCCCCGCGAACCCTTCGATGTTGCTGGCCACCACTGCGGCGCCCGCTGCCAGCGCCTCCAACAGCACGTAGCCCTGGCTTTCATTGCCCGTGTTCGGACAACAAAACACCGTTGCGCTCCGATAGTAGCGGGGCAGGTCGGCGTAGGGCACGTCCGGCCGGAACACCACATCCTCGAACTGGGCGAACAGCCGCTGGTAGCGCGAAAAGTCTCCCGCGCCGACCACGATCAGCCGCGTGTTCGGTATCTGTTCGCGCAGTCGCAGGTACGCCCGCAGGAGGTACTTCAGCCCCTTTCGCTTCTCCGGGCGTCCAACAAAGAGGATGTTGTGCTTTCCATCCCGGAACTCGGGGAATGGTTCGCAGGGGGCGGCGAAATGCTCGTAGTCGATACCGTTCGGGATGATGTTGAAGTACCCCGCGAAGTACCGGCTCACCAGGTTCACTGCTGCCGGTGAGACAGCGATTTTGCCTTCGAGCTTCCGGAACCAGCGGCGTGTGAAGGGTGTGGTGTAGCCGTAGAAGCGGTTCCCCCCTTCCTTCGCCGCGTGGAACGTCCCCACGGTCGCAACGTTCGAGTACCGCAGGAAGTGGTACGGCAACAGCGGCATCAACGGTTCGTGCAGGTGCACCACGTCGAACTGGTACTCCTGGAAGACGCGCTTCACCTCCGGGGACTTCCAGGCAAACGTGATCCGCGCTACCGAGCCGCTCACGCGCATCGAAAACGGCTTGCCCATCACCACCACCTGGTCGCGCGCCTTCTCCGGCGCCGAGGCCGGCGCGAAGATCGTCACCTCGTGTCCCCAGCTGCGGAAGTACTCCGCCAGGTGTGTGATATGCGACTTCACGCCACCTTCCACGCACCAGTCATAGGGCGAAACCATCGCGATCCTCACCCGGACCTCCACTTTCCTCGCAATATCTTGCGCGGTGTCGCCATGTAGCCCCAGGCCAGCCCCATCGCAATGCGACGGTATCCTACTTCGGCAGCGTGAGGATACCGCGATAGCTCGCCCCCGGTTTTCCCGGCTGCCAGCGCGGCCCTCAGGTCGGCCGCCGTTCTGCCCTCGAAGGTGGTCCACCCCGTCCCGATGTGGAGCAGATGGTGCGCGTCCGATCCTCCGCTGGCGGGCAGGCGCCAGCGCTCCGCGTTCAGCCGCAGAGCCCGGGCACGCGTCCGCAACCCGGCGGGGCTCGGGTTGGCCAGCTCGATCGCGTCGAAGGTCACCCCCGCCTCGTTCCGTCCGCAGATGCGGTCCAATGTGCGTTCACTGATCGACCGTGTCAGCCAGCTCAGCGGGTGGGGTGCAATTGCCAGCCCGTCTTGCTCGTGGATTCGCTCCAGCGTCGCCTCCACGCTCCGAAAACTCGGGACATCCCGTTCGGCGAATAGGGCCAGCACATGCCCGTGGCGAGTCGTGACTTCGCTCCCGGGCACAACGTCGAACCTGTACGCGCGCTTCGCCGCCAGCTCCTGCGCTCGCAGCCCGCCCGTCACGTCCTCGTGGTCGGTGATCGCAATCACGTCGAGGTCAGTCCGGTGTTCAACGAACTTCAGCACCTCCTCGACGCTGGCGAGTCCGTCCGAGACGCGCGTGTGCAAGTGCAGGTCAGCGATTCCCACAGCCATGCACCTTCCAGAAGTCCTCGAGTACGGTCCATTGACCGGGATCGCGCCGCAGTTGGGCCTCCAGCAGCCGGACGTACCGTTCCGCGGCGCGGCGGATGTCGCATTCGAGGTCACCCGTCCGGGCCACGCGGAACACCTCCCCCACGTCGATCCGGAATTGGTCTCCATGCTTGCGCGCGGAGAAGACCGGGAGCACCGGCGCGTCGAACCGCCTCGCGAGTTCCCATGGCCCTCGCGGCACCTTGACATGGCGGCCGCAGAACGTCACGCAGACCCCGGTGTCCTGGATGTCCCGGTCCCCCATCACGCCGGCGATCTGGCCATTCTTCAGCGCCGCCATCATCGCCCGTACACCACCAAACGTTGCCTCGTGGAACGTGCCCCCCGCCGACGACCGCAGGCTCAGCATGTACTCCGCAAGTTCGCGCGGCTCGAGCGCTTCGACCAGCGCCACAAAGGGCCTGCCCCGGTACGTCAGTACCTGAATTGCCAGTTCCGCATTGCCAGTGTGGGCGCTCACGATGACGAGCGGCCCTTGTGCCGCGAGAATCTCCAGCCGTTCGGCGTGGAAGATCTCCAGGTGGCTTTCCTCGAACCTCGAGATATCCCGCCGCGACAGGGATGCCAGGTCTACATAATATTGTGCAGCGTGCTTCATGGCCTTTTTGCTCGCTCGCTTCGCCTGCGCGAGGTCGCCGTCGCAGAGCGGCAGCATATTCCGTACGAGGTTCCGGCGAAGGTCACGCCGCACGACCCACGCGACGGCGGCGGCCGCCGATGCCACCCGATAGAACGCCCCGGGATACCGGCTCGCCAGGGGGTGAGTCGCGCGCATCCACCACAGGCGGTTGATCACGCGGCCACCTCTCCGCCGCTCGCGACGAACATCGGCCGGAACATGTACCACTGGTCGGGGTAACGCCGAATGAACGCCTCATGCGACGCCACGATCGCCTGCGTCAATGCCTGGATGTCCTGTTCCCGGTCTCCGCTGTGAGGTAGCTCCACACCGAAGTCACAGAGCGTCACCACGTTCGGCTTGCCGGGCTCAACCCGCGCGAAAGCCGTGGGGATGACCTTGGCTCCGCTGCGCAACGCAACCCGCGCCGGCCCGGCCGGTACCGCAATCTCCCCTCCAAAGAACCGCACGCGCACCCCATCGCCGTCCCGTGGCTGGTCGATCAGCAACGCAACCAGCCCATTCCGCTTCAGCGCGCGCAGCAACGACGGACCCACCTGTTCCACCTTCACAACGCGCATCCCCAACCGCTCGCGGGCGCCAAGCACCATCGCATCGAGCCTTGGATCCGCGAAGGTGTCGGCCACCACCGTCGGGTGGTATCCCCTTGCTGCCGTGGCTGCCGCCCCCAGGTCCCAGTTCCCGAAGTGCATGCACACAATGACCGCACCTCTGCCGCCTTCCAGCACCTTATCGAGAGACGCGAACTCCGTGCCGCCATCGACCAGGGTGACAACCGCTCCGGGCCCGAGCCGTGGAAATCGCACGAAATCAGCCAGGTACCGGCAGTAGTTCACCAGTGACCGTCGCGCCACACGCCGCACCTCTTCCTGCGATGCGCCAGGAAGCACCCGCCGGAAGTTCGCATGCGTAGCCCGCCGCCCCCGCGGCCACAGGTAGTACCCGGCAGTTCCGGCCGCCGTTGCCAGTCCGTAACTCGCGCGGATGGGTAGCCGCCCCACCGTGGCAGAAACCGTCCGCCACGCCCAGTACTGGGCGCTCGCCCCGAGACCGCTCACGCTGCTGCCTCCCGGACCATTCGAAGAACAGAACTGCGGACGATCACGTTCGTATCTTATCGGGGCGGGCCCTCACGAGCCCGCTTACAATTCCCGCCATGGAACTCAAGGCCACCACCTACGCCGTCGACGGCCCGGTCGCGACGGTCACCCTCAATCGCCCGCACCGTCTCAATGCCTGGACCGGGCGCATGCACACCGAGTACCGCTGGTGCATCGAACAGGCCGAGTCCGATCCGGCCGTTCGCGCCATTGTGGTCACGGGCGCCGGTCGCGGGTTCTGCGCCGGCGCCGATTCGCAGGCCCTCGAGGGCCATGTCGAGAAGGGCGGTTACGACTCGGGCATCCGCGGGGAGCTGGCCAACCCCGGCTACGGCGTCCGTCCTGAGTTCGACCACAATTTCGCCTTCCACTTCGGCCTGACCAGGCCGGTCATCGCCGCCATCAATGGACCGGCCGCGGGAGTGGGCCTCGTCCTCGCGTGTTTCGCCGACATTCGCTTCGCAGCCGTGGGCGCCAAGCTCACCACCGCCCACGGCAGGCTCGGGCTCCCCGCGGAGTACGGACTCTCTTGGCTCCTTCCCCGGCTGATCGGCCTCTCCCGGGCACAGGAGCTCCTGCTCTCGAGCCGTGTGTTTCTCGCGGAGGAAGCCCACGCCCTGGGCCTGGTCCACCAGGTCTTCCCGGCCGAAGACCTCATGCCCGGCGTCTACTCCTACGCGCACATGCTCTCGCGGGTGATCGCCCCTTCCTCGCTGCACGCCACGCGCCGCCAGGTGTACACAGACCTCCATCGCGACATCGGTTCCTCTGTCGCCGAGTCGGAGATGCTCCTCGACCAGATGACCACCTCGCCCGACTTCCGCGAAGGTGTCGCCGCCCTCCTCGAAAAGCGCGAACCCAATTTCCGCTGACGCCGCGACATCAGGGGTTTCCCCGATTCTGCGCGCATCCACCGGTTTGTCACTCAAGCTCCACTGTTGTCACCCGATAGTCACCACAGAGACACCCTGCGGGAGAGCGGCACTCTCACCGGAGGGTCAGGACCACCAGGCCGGGCAGCGGCCAAAGGGAGACAACAATGACCCGAATCATGACCAACGTGAGCGCCATCAATGGCCAGCGCAACCTTGCCCGTACTGGCCTGAAAATGGGCAAAACGCTCGAAAAGCTCGCCAGCGGTTACCGTATCAACCGCGCCGCCGATGACGCCGCCGGCCTCGCGATTAGCGAGAAGATGCGCGCCCAGATCCGTGGCAACAAGCAGGCTCTCCGCAACGCCCAGGACGGCATCTCCATGCTCCAGACCGCTGAAGGCGCCATGGACGAAGTCCACGCCATCCTCCAGCGCATGCGCGAACTCGCCGTCCAGGCCGCCAACGGCACCTACGCCGATAACGGCCCCGAGCGCACCAGCATCGGCGAGGAGCTGGTCCAGCTCCGGACGGAAATCGACCGGATCGCCTTCAGCACCGAGTTCAATGGCCAGAAGGTCCTCACGGGTGCCCTTTCGAGCCAGGTTGGCACGGCTTCCGCGCTGAACGTCGGCACCGCCATCATCGCCACCGCCAACGCAGGCGTGGCTGGCACCGACCTCGTCTCCGGCGACACGCTCCGGGCAGGTGTCACGGCGACCTTCGGCACCCTCCCGCCGGCAGGCAGCTACTCGTTTACCGTGAATGGCGGAACCGTCGAGATGCGCAATGCGGCGAACAGCGTCGTGGCGACGGCCACTCCGCCAGCCTCGATTGCCGATGGCGCCAACGCGAACGTGGTCTTTTCCAACGGCTTCACCGTCAACGTTGCCAACGCCATCGGAGGTGGGACGCCCTACACCGCCGCCAACTTCCTCACCGACATCGTCCTTCCGGCAAACGACACCATGGTCATTTCCGGTACGAGTGTCTCGGCGCTCCAGTCGACCAACTCGCGGCCTCAGGACTACACCTTCAGCTCGAGCGCTGCCGGCTCACTGACCCTCACCGGGGCCGACGGTACGGCGCAGACCATCTCCGGGCTCACAGCCCTTGCGGCCAACGAGACCCGAGTGCTGGACTTCAACCAGCTCGGCATTTCGATCTCGCTCTCGAATGGGCCTGGCACGCAGACCATTGCCAACGTCATTGCTGGCGTCATCGCAGCTGGAGCCATCACCGTGGAAGGAACTGGCTCCCAGTCAACCCTCCAGGTGGGGGCGAACGTGCCCGATACGCTCACCCTCGACTTTGTCAGCCTGGCGTCAGATCAACTTGGCAATTCGGCCTTTCAACTCGGCGGAGCCGGCGGCCTGCTTTCCGGCTCACCTTCCGCCGCTGTCGCCACCATCCAGAACTCGCACAACCTGATGAGTGCCCTCGATGGCGCCATCCAGACCCTCAACAGCCTTCGCGGCACCCTCGGTGCCGCCCAGAACCGCCTCGAACACACCATCAACAGTCTCGGCGTCGCTGTCGAGAACCTCACCGCCAGCGAAAGCCGCATCCGCGACTCCGACATCGCCGAGCTCTCGAGCGACCTCGTCGCTGCCAACATCCTCCAGTCCGCCGGCGTCTCCGTCCTCGCCCAGGCGAACCAGACCCCGCAGGCGGTCCTCCAACTCCTCCAGAGATAATCCGCCGGCCCGATCGACGCCGCTCTCCTTGAAACGGGGAGGTCCACCCGGACCTCCCCGTTTCCTCGTGTGCCGCCAGGACGCCGTTGCCCAGCTCAACCACTGGCCTGCAACCATCACACCCTGTTTTGTCACTCGTTGAACCCTTGCGTACCCCTTCCTGCACCCCTAATGGACAACTGATCCCGCGATAACCAAGGCGTCACACCTGCCTAATCCCAGAGGGGCAGGAGGGCCGCATCCACGGCCCAATCGTGTAAGGGGAAGACAAAACATGTCATCGATCGTTACGAACGTTGCTGCCCTCAACGGACAGCGCAACCTCAGCCTCACCGGCATGAAGATGGGCAAGGTGCTGGAGAAGCTCTCCAGCGGCTACCGCATCAACCGGGCCGCGGACGACGCGGCGGGCCTCGGCATTTCGGAAAAGATGCGCGCCCAGATCCGGGGCAACAGCCAGGCGATCCGGAACGCCCAGGACGGCATCTCGATGATCCAGACCGCTGAAGGCGCCATGGACGAAGTCCACAGCATCCTCCAGCGTATGCGCGAGCTGGGCGTCCAGGCCGCCAACGACACCTACGACAGCGCGGCCCGGACCTCCATCGGCACCGAGCTCGTTCAGCTCCGCTCCGAGATCGACCGCATCGCCAACGCCACCAGCTTCAACGGGCAGAACCTCCTCACCGGCAGCCTGACGGGCGCGCTGGGTGGTGCAACGCTCACCGACCTGGTCACGAACGACTCGGTCGGCGGCGCCCTGGCGACGTCGGTCGAGGTCGCCGGCGCGAAGGCCGGCACTTACACCTTCACGTACGCCGCCGGCAGCGACACGCTGACCCTGACGAACTCCGCTGGCATCGGCCAGAGCGTGAGCCTTGCCGCGATGGGCGCGAACGGGACCCAGGTGCTCGACTTCAACCAGCACGGGATCAAGATCACGCTGAACACCTCTGCGGCGATCGCGGACCCGGACACCATCGGCGCCGGATTCGTTGCTGGCGCGGACGACACCATCGTTGTGACCGGGTCGGGTGCGGCCGCACTCCAGGTGGGGGCGAACACCTCCGCCTACGACTCCATGAACATCTCGTTCAACGACGTACGCGCCACGCAGGCTGGCGGCCTGAACCTGCTCACGGGCGGCGGCGTCGACTGGACGAACTCCGGCACCATCGTGGCCTCGAACACGGCCTCGCAGGCGTTCATCAACCAGATCGATACCGCCATCACGACGCTGAACACCCGCCGGAGCGACCTCGGCGCGGCCCAGAACCGCCTCGAGCACACCGTGAACAGCCTCGGCGTCGCAGTTGAGAACCTGACGGCCAGCGAGAGCCGGATCCGCGACGCCGACGTCGCCGCCCTCTCGACCCAGATGGTCAGCAACCAGATCCTGCAGCAGGCCGGCACCGCCGTCCTCTCGCAGGCCAACCAGAGCTCCCAGGCAGTCCTGAGCCTCCTCCGGTAATCACCGCGAGGCTCCCAGTCCCGCGCGCGCCCCCTCCGCCTGGAGGGGGCGTTCGCGTTTCCGGCCCGGACTCTCCGCTTTCCGGCTTCCTCTTTGCTCTTCCCTCTCCTCGTCCACCCTCTGTCCACTGTCTGTCCCCCGGCCCGCCACCGGGTTCACCGGATCGTTCCCGGTTGTCCCCCTTCCGGCACCCTTTTCCCGCCGTCCACCGCGCGATAACCACCCTGTCACCACTTCCACCAAACGTGGAACCGGCCCCGGGACTGAGGGCCGAGACTGGTACAAGGGGACTAGCAACAATGTCGTCGATCGTCACCAACGTCGCCGCCCTCAACGGCAATCGCAACCTCAACAACACCAACATGAAGATGGGGAAGGTGCTGGAGAAGCTCTCCAGCGGCTACCGCATCAACCGGGCCGCGGATGACGCCGCGGGCCTCGGCATTTCGGAAAAGATGCGCGCCCAGATCCGGGGCAACAGCCAGGCGATCCGGAACGCCCAGGACGGCATCTCGATGATCCAGACCGCTGAAGGCGCTATGGACGAAGTCCACAGCATCCTCCAGCGTATGCGCGAGCTGGGCGTCCAGGCCGCGAACGACACCTACGACTCCGCCGCCCGGACCTCCATCGGCACCGAGCTCATGCAGCTCCGCTCCGAGATCGACCGCATCTCCAACGCCACCAGCTTCAACGGGCAGAACCTGCTCACCGGCAGCCTGACCGGCCTTCTTGGCGGTGCAACGCTCACCGACCTGGTCGTCAATGACTCGGTGGGCGGCGCCCTGGCGACATCGATCGAGGTCGCGGGCGCGAAGGCCGGCACTTACACCTTCACGTACGCCGCCGGCAGCGACACACTGACCCTGACGAACTCCGCTGGCATCGGCCAGAGCGTGAGCCTTGCCGCGATGGGCGCGAACGGGACCCAGGTGCTCGACTTCAACCAGCACGGGATCAAGATCACGCTGAACACCTCTGCGGCGATCGCGGACCCGGACACCATCGGTGCCGGCTTCGTTGCTGGCGCGGACGACACCATCGTCGTGACCGGGTCGGGTGCGGCCGCACTCCAGGTGGGGGCGAACACGTCCGCGTACGACACCATGAACGTATCGTTCAACGACACACGGGCCACCCAGGCCACCGGCCTCAACCTGCTCACGGGCGGCGGCGTCGACTGGACGAACTCCGGCACCATCGTGGCATCGAACACGGCCGCCCAATCGTTCATCAACCAAATAGATGCGGCCATCACGACGCTGAACACCCGCCGGAGCGACCTCGGCGCGGCCCAGAACCGCCTCGAGCACACCGTGAACAGCCTCGGCGTCGCGGTTGAGAACCTGACGGCCAGCGAGAGCCGCATCCGCGACGCCGATGTCGCCGCCCTCTCCAGCCAGATGGCCAGCAACCAGATCCTGCAGCAGGCCGGTACCGCCGTCCTCGCCCAGGCAAACCAGGCGAGCCAGAGCGTCCTTACCCTCCTCCGCGGCTAGTCACCGCTCGCGCAGGAGTTCCCGCGGCCCCCACCGGATTCCGGTGGGGGCCGTTTCGCGTCACCAACCTCGACCCCGCGGCCATGACACGCATAGACTCCCGGTGTGGCCAGGCCGAAGGAAATGCAAGCGTTCTACGGGGGGTGGGCCGAACAGCACCGCCGCATCGTCGAGACCCTCCGGCCCCTGACCTCCGAACAAATGCAACTTCGCGCCGCCCCGGCCGAGTGGGCCATCTGGCAACTCGCCTCCAACATGGTTGGCGGCCGCATGTACTGGCTGTGCTACATGCTCGGAGAGGACGACCACGGGGTCGGCCCGGAGTGGATCGGCTGGGAGGACGAACCCGATCACCCCCGCACGGCAGACCAACTCGTGGAAGCGTTCGGGAAGACCTGGGCCGTCGTCGAATCCAGTCTCGACCGCTGGGGGCTCCGTGACCTCACGGTGGAGTCCACGAAGAACAACTTCTGGGGACAGCCAACCACCGTCAGCCCGGCGTGGGTTATCCAGCGGCTCATGGCCCATGAAGCGCATCATGGCAGCGAAATCTCACTCATCCTCCGCATCCACAACCTGCCCACACTGATCAATCTGTAGCTCCCGTCGCCTCCCGACATCCACTCAAGATCCGGCCTCCACACCCGATGATTAGGTAGTCTCCTGAAGGGAACTGCCGCCATGGCCGACCTTAGACTGGCTGCAATCGACCCCGTCCACACCTCAACCGAGGCCGTGGCCTGGGGCCAGCGCGACCGTCGTGGCCGGGACCAGCAACAGCCACGGCGCCAGAAATCCGCGCGGGAAAGGCTGGTCGCCATGTTGGCGCCTTCTCGCGTCCCGGAGGCTTGCGAAGTGGACTACGTCGTCGATGCCAGCGGGATCATGGTCGCGATCCTCGTCCGCGATGTCGCGACCGGCGAAGTCATTGCCCGCATCAAAGCCGACGATCTGTGGCGCCTGGCCGGCGATGAAGCTGCCGGTGGCCTGCTCGTCGAGCGCAGGGGCTGATACATGTCCGACCCGATCCGAATCGGTGGCTTCTTCTCATCGTTCGATACAGAGTCCGTCATCGCCCAGCTGACCCAGGCCCGCATGCGGGCCGTCACCCGGCTCGAACTCAAGAGCGTCCAGGCATCGTCCCGGAAGAGCGCGCTCGCCGCGGTCCAGTCTACGGTCGGCAATCTCCTCTCCAAACTCAACGCGCTCTCCGGCCTGAACTCCGTGGGAGGCAGGCTTGCCGTCGCCTCCGGGACAGCCGTCAGCGCCTCGACTACGCCGAGTACCACCCTTGGCTCGTTCACTGTGGATGTCACGAAGCTGGCGAGCGCGACGAGCGTCGCGGGCACGCCCATCTCCGGTGGTATCGATGCCGTCACGTCCATGCGCGAGTCAAACTTCGGCACCGTTCCCACCAACGGCACCTTCACCATTGCCACAGCCACCGGCGGCGCCCAGACCTTCTCCGTTGGCGGTGCCGCAGTTCAGAGCGCCGCGATGCTTGATGCAGCCAACTTTGACATGGCTGTCACCAGCGGCACCTTCACCGTGGCTACCGAGACCGGCGGCTCCGCGGCCATTGTCGTCGATGTTGCGACCCAATCGCTCGATAACATCGTGAACGCCGTCAACACCTCCGGGATAGGTGTTACCGCCTCGATCACGGCCGACGCAAACGGGCGGCTCAACCAGCTCTCTCTCACCTCCACCCTGGGCAACATCACCCTCGGCAGCGGTACTGATTCGTCGAACTTCCTTTCCGCCACGAACCTCCTGGCTGCGGGCGGTACCACCACCAGGACGAGCACGGCCGCCTTCACGAAGCAGATGTCCCTCAGTGACACCCTCGCCGACATCAACGCCAGTGCCATCGGCGTCACGGCCACCATCACGAACGACATCTACGGGCGGCCGGGCATTGTTACCGTCACGTCCAGCCAGGGCAACATCAGCTTCGGCAACGGCGCCGACACCTCGAACTTCCTCAATGCCACGGGGTTACTCACCTCCGCGTCCGGGGCCACTCGCTCGTCCTCCTCCTCGATAGCGCGGCTCAGCCTCTCGGAAAAGCTCGACCAGACGACGCTCAACGGCGGCGCTCCGGCCCCGGGCGACCACTTCATCAAGCTCAATGGCGTCGAAGTTGCCTACAACGCCGCCAACGACTCCTTGACCGACCTCATCAACCGCATCAATGCGAGCACGGCCAACGTCACCGCCAAGTACGACTCGCTGACCGACACCATCAAGCTCCAGAACAAGGCCACCGGCGCGCTCTCGCTCACCGTGGAGGACGATGGCGCCGGGGGCGACCTGGCGGCCAGGCTCGGGCTCATCGGTGCGACCACCACCACGGGGGAAAACGCCGAGTACTCCATCGATGGCGGCCCGCCCCAGAGTGCCGCCACCAACTCCATCGGCTACAACGGCACCAGCCTCACCTTGAACTCGCTCACCTCGGGCTCACCGGTCACCGTCACCGTGAGCCAGGACACAGCAGCAGCTGCAAACGCGGTAAAAGACTTCGTGGCCGAGTTCAACAACGTGATGAAGGCGATTGACACGGTAACGAAGGCGGACGGCTCGAAGACGAACAATACTTCCGGTCCCCTCAGCGGCGATGCGAGCCTGCGCCAGCTGAAGTCCGACCTCCGAGGCATTGTCACCGGCCCCGGGCTCAACCTTCCGGGCCAGTACACCACGCTTGCGCAGCTCGGTGTCTCGTTCGGCGCCGTGGGCTCCGCCATCGGCACCACCAACACGCTCCAGTTCGATGAAGCGAAGTTCGCGAGCGCCCTCGCCGCCGACCCCACGGCCGTCCAGTCAGTGCTCAGCGCCCTCACCCTCACGGGGTCGCTCGAGCCTGCTGGCACCGGCTCCATCACCGGCCTGACGGGGACCTACACAGGAACCGCTCCCGGGAAGTATGTCATCACGGATGATGGGGCCGGGAACCTCACCGCCGAGTTCACACCGGCCAATGGCGGCCCAACGACGACGACGACGGCCATGGTTCTCGCTGGGGGCGCCAACACGAGTCTGATCCCCGGGATGGCGCTCAGCATCGCTGGTGTCCTCCAGGCGGGTACCCACACCGTCACCGTCACGGCCACCACGCAGAGCGTCATCCAGCGCCTCAAGCAGTACGCGGAAAACCAGGCCGGTACCGGCGGCGTCCTCCAAAAGCGCCAGGACTCGTACACCTCCGTCACCAAGGACATCGCCGACCGTATCGCGGTGATGGAGGAACGCATCGAGAAGGAGATGGAAGTGCTCCGAAAGAAGTTCGCCGCAATGGAACAGGCCCAGGCCCGTGCCCAGGGCGTCCTCTCCTCGCTTCAACAAATGTCCGCTCAGATGAACGCCAACAGCGGCCAGAAATAGCCTGCGGGATCTCCCCACTGCGCGAGCCGCTGGCGCGAGCCGATCTCTACAGCGAGCAACCCCCAGGAGCCACGCGAGCCCATGTCGAGCAACCCCTATGCCGCCTACCGCACTGTCGAAGCAACCACCGCTGACCCGGTGACGCTTACAACCATGCTCTACGACGGCGCCGTGAAGGCACTTAAGAAGGCGCGTCTCCACCACGAGGATGGGAACGCCAGGGGCTTCAACGACGAGACCAACCGCGCCTACCTCATCATCGGCGAGCTCCGCTCCACCCTCGATATGAGTCGGGGCGAGCTCAGCGAGAACCTGGCTGCCCTCTACGCGTACTGCCTTCGCCTCATCATCGAATCTTCCGTCGGCGACATGCAAAAGCTCACCGAGGTGGAGCGGCATATCGCCACGATCGCCGAGGCGTGGCGTGTAGCGACGGCCGAGCTCCGGGCGTCGCGCGCTCCGGGCCGCACCGGCGCCGAGGCCGCAGCCTAGATGGCCAGCCAGCACCTCGAAATCGCCCTGCAATCCGCGCGGCGGGCACTCGCCGCTCTCACCGCGGGCGACACCGGTGCCTTCGAAGAACTCTGGCGCGAACATGAAGCAGCCTGCCAGGGGCTTACCGGGCTCTCAGCGGATGCCCCGCCCGCCGATCGCCAGGCGCTCGACGAACTGATCGCCCTCGATCTGCGTGTCGCGAGCGCCATCACCGAGGTCCTCGACGACACCGCCGGGCGCATGGCTGCCCTCCGGCGCGGGGGCCGCACGAATGCTGCCTACGCGGCCTCCAGCCGCTTCGCGTAAACGCTCCGTTGCCGCACACAGCCACCTCCGTAAACTCCTTCACCCACACTCGATTTGTCACCGTTTGGCCATCGCACCGCGCCTGATCGGGCGGTCAAGATCACTCCATCGATGCCGACACTCACGGCAGGACAGACCGCCAACGCCGCAGCTGTCACGGAGAAGGAAGCAATGGCCCGGAATGCTCCGTTCAGGCTTTCACGCTCGTCGCTCGTCGCGGGCCTGTGCGTCGTCGCCGCCGGTGCGTTCGCCTGGGCCGGGACTGCCGCACACCCGGGCGGTCCCGGCGGCTCTCCCGCCACCACCATGGCTGGCACGCTCCCGCCCCGGTCCGGGGCCGATGCGGTCTATCCGTCCATCTCCCGCGGCAGCCTGCCTACGCGCATCGTCATCCCGGCTGCCGGCGTCGATGTGCCGATTGCCGAAGTTGGCGTGGTCCTGAGTGACGGTGTCCCTGTCTGGGAGACCGCCTGGCGAGCCGCGGGCCACCACATCGACTCCGCGCTCCCCGGCCAACCGGGCAACATGGTCATCACGGGCCACGTCTCGGTGGCTGACCGCCGGAATCTCGCTGCTTTCTCGGCGCTCGACGCAGTTGTGCCGGGCGATTCCATCGAGGTCTACTCGGGCGGCGCCCGCTACCTCTACACCGTCGAACGCGTGCTCGTCGTGCCCCCCGATGCCGTCCACCTGCTCAGGTCAGACAGCGTCGCGGCGGTCACGCTCATTACCTGCACCCGTGACTTGAACGACCGTCTCGTGGTTGTTGGCACGCTGACGACCATTGAAAACACGAAGGACGATGCCTAGCATGAACCTGCACGTCCTGGAGGAATGGAACTTATGGCTGGTGTGAGGAAGACATCCGGCACCGGTGCTGCCCCCGGAGTCGTCTACGATCTGGCGGGTGCACGCCAGCGTGTGGCACCTCCGGCTGGGGGCGACCGCGCCGACACTGCGGGCATCACGCCCCAGGCGCGTGCCCGTGCGCGTGCAATCGAGGCTGTCGAAGAAGCCAGCGAAGTCCGCGCCGAACGTGTCCGCGCCCTCCGGGAGCAGATACAGAACGGCACCTACAACCCCGACCCCGCGGAGATCGCCAGGAAACTCGTCGAGCGCGGTTTCTAGCTGTCTTGGGGCCCGCTCCTCGGCGTTCCTCGGCACCCAACGCGGGAATGCCCTGATTACCCGGGCTATGCCCCCGTCTCTACCCTATCCATTGGCGGTTGGATGTGGGGAAGGGGATCCTGGGGCCCCACAGGCACCGTTGAACTGGCGTCTCCTGGAGAGTCCCCCAATGCCCAAGGTACTGGCAATTTCCCCCGGCACTCCTGACGTGGTTGCAGGCCGGGCAATCCTTGCCGAGCACATCACCCTCGAAATCGCGAACGACCCGGCGCCCCCCCTTGCCGTCGCTACAACGCGCGTCTTCGATCTCCTCGTCCTTTGCGGCATGGACGTCGACGAGCAGCAAGATGTTGTCTCCGCGTTCCACGCCCATCGCCGATGGAGGCTTGTGCCCGTCCTCTACGCGCTTGACCCGAGCATGCCGGGCATGGCCATCCCCGGCACGTTTCGCCCGGAGATGGATGGCATCGTCAGGGGCGGCCTCGATACCCCCGAGGTCCAACGGCGCATCCTCGCCATGGCGCGGGACGGCATCGCCGAAGCCGATCTCGTCGTGGCCGGCCCGTTCGAACTCGACCCCGTCCGATCGGTGTTCCGCCTTCCCGACCTCGAAATCGGCCTGACCGAGCGCGAAACCGAGATCCTAGCCATCCTCCTGGCACAACCGAACCGCACCATTTCGGCCGCCGAGATCATCGAACGGGGTTGGGGCACCGAGGCCAACGCCCGTTACCTCCAGATCCTGCGCCGCCACGTCTCCAACATCCGGCGCAAGCTCGAACGCACGGCCGCATCCCGCTCCGTCCGCACGGTGCGCGGCTCGGGATACCGGTTCGAAGTAAGAATCGCCAGTTGAGTTTAGTGCCCGCGGAAGGTGGGGTCTGACCGGTCGATCCAGCAGTTGGCGAGCCGGTCCTGGTATCCGTCCGTCGTATCCAGCGGGAAGCCCTTTACGTAGGGCCAGCCCAATGTCATCACGCGCTCGCTGACCAGGTTCACGCCCGCGTTCAGCGCTAGCAGCTTTCGCTGGATCTCGTACCCCGTCTGCTGGCGCCGGGCCGCGTCGAACTCCATCCGCTGTGCCTCGATCAGCACGTCCAGTTCCTTGTCGACCAGTGGGAAGCTGTTCTTCGTCCCCGCGCTGTGGAAATACGGGTACACCCAGTCGTCCAGGTCAATCCAGCCCGTATCTGGGCCGGCCGCGAAGGGCGCATCCGCGGAAAGCAACATCCCCGCGAGCGTCGCCAGGTCCACCGGGACCACATTAACCTTCAGCCCCAGCCCGAGCGCGAGCTGTTCGGAGATCACGGTCCCCATCCCGGTTGCCGTTTCGGCTGAGTCGAGCACCAGCAACGGCAGCCCGTCCTCTGGCAGTGTCTTCTCCGCGAGGAACGCATCGAGCAGCGCTTTCGCCTCGCGCAGGTCCTCTGCCCGGCCTCCCGCGCCTGGCCGGTAACCCGCCACCGACGTTAGCTCGCTCTCCGGCAGCGTCCAGCGTGACACCGGCCAGCTGATCCAGGGATTCACGCCCCCCGCTCCGCCGAAGAACCGGTCGATCATTCCGCGCCGGTCCAGCGCAATCGTCAGCGCCGACCGGAACCGCAGGTCGTTGTACGGCGCGTTCACCAGCGAGTACCGGACACCGAAGAACAGCGAATGGCCTACCGTGTTCTCCACCAGCTCCGGCAACGAGCGCTTCAGCCTGTCGGCGAGTGACCGGTTCACGAACGCAAGGTCGATGTCCTTTGTCCGGAGCCCTGCCTCCACCTCCCCCGTCGTCGCAGGCTGGATCAGCGACATCCCATCCAGGTACGGGCGGCGGTCGCCCCCGAACCATGCCGGGTTCCGGCGCACGCTCGCAAATTTCTCGTCACTCCACTCCACCCACTGGAACGGACCGCTCCCAATCTGCCGGTCGAGGCCAATTTGACCTTTCCCTTCGCTCAATTCCGGGGCCACGATGAACGAGTTCACATCCGCGAACCGGTGCTGCATGGTCGCCAGCGGAGTCTTCAACTTGAACGTGATCGTCCCCGGGTCGCTCACCTCTATCGTGTCGATGCCAGCCCACTGGGGCGCCCGCACGAACGTCGTATCGCCGCTCATCTGCCGCTCGATCGAATGCTTCACATCCTCGGCCGTCACCGCCCGTCCGTTGAGCGGGGGCAGGTCCTGCCAGCGTGCGTCTGGGTTTAGCCGAAACACGAGCGTCTGGCCGTCCGGCATCTCGGGTAACCGCTCCGCCAGGTCGGTCACGATCGTCCCCTGCGACTGGTCCGCGTAGGAAAGCAGCCGGCTGAACACCAGCGCCTGCTGCCCGTAGAACGGCCCCGCCTGGGTGCGGTGCGGGTCGGCGAAGCCATCACGCTGCACATAGCCGGTGTAGCGCAACGTTTCCCCGTGCTTTCCGCTCGGCGGCGTGGCGGTGGAAGTCTCCGGGGTCCGCGTCGGTTGTCGGTCGCTGGTGGCCGATGGGGTCGGCGTGCCACCCTGGGGCTCTTTCGAGCCTCGGTTGCATCCAAGCGCCGCGAGCCCGGCCGCGCCGGCTGCAAGGCCCGTCGCCTTGAGTACCCAACGGCGTGAAACGCGTCTCTCCCCGGACGGTTCCCACGTCATAGTTCTCCTCATACTATGCCCGCAACGCGCTACGAACCGGCAAGAGCGCGTTACCCCGGAGGTCCGCCATGGACGAATTGCTGAGCTACACCCAGGTTAGCCACGCCCTCACCTCGCTCGAAGGCTGGATGTTCGAGGACGAAAAGAGCATCTTTCGCCGCTTCGTCTTCGCCACCCACATCGATGCCCTCGGCTTCGTTGTCCGGGTCGCCGCCACCGCCGAGGTCCTGGACCACCACCCCGAAATCCAGTGGGTCTTCAACCGTGTGGACGTGATTCTCACCACCCACGACGCCGGCGGCGTGACTCCGAAAGACCTCGCCCTCGCGGCGAAGATCAACGCCCTGGAGACATGATGGAAAGGGGCGCCAAACCGGCGCCCCTCTCGATAGTTCACCACACCGCTCGCCTATGTGACTCGCAGTGCCTCTCGCGCGGCAGTCACCACTCGCTGCTCTTCCGGCGTCAGTTCGCTCCAGTCCTTCAGGACCTCGTGCTTCAGCGGGAAGATGTGAATCGCGTCCCAGCCGCATACGTCCTCGCACAACCGGCAGCCGGTGCACTTCTTCTCGTCCACCGTGCTCACGCCGAAGAAGTCGTCGATCTTGTCGGTATGCTGGAGGCTCAGCGCGTCGAACGGGCAGATGTTGATGCACAGCTCGCAGCCCGAACCGATGCACTTTTCGTCGATGACCACCGCCTTTGGCCATTCGTGCTTCTTCACCGCCCGGCACACATTGCCGAAGGTGTCCAGGATCGCCTCCGGCGGACACACGATCCCGCAGGCGCCGCAGTCGATGCAGAGCGTCGGGTCGATGACGTGGAGCTGGTTCCGCTCGCCGGTGATGGCGTTTGTCGGGCAGCGCTTCGTACAGGCGGTGCATCCGATGCACGTTTCAACGATCGAATAAGTCAAGTGAAAACCCTCACAAGGGGGTCGATGTACCTAGAGCATACCATGGGCCGCCCGATATGTGGGACGGCCCATGGCCCCATCAGGCCAGCTAAAGATCGGCCAGGAACGCCTTGACGGCAGCGTTGAATGCCTCCGGCTGGTCGATGTTGGCGGCGTGGCCGGCATCGGCGATAACGGCCCGCTGCGCCCCCGGGATCTTTTTCAGCATGTACTCCGTCGCGCCCAGGAACGGCTCGTCCTTCGCCCCCACCAGCACCAGCGTCGGCACGCTGATGTGTTCGAGTGACTCGATGATTCGCGAGTCGAACTGGGCGAGCATGCCCCTCGCCGCTTTCGCCAGTCCGGCCGCGGATCGGTGCTGCGCGACACGCACCTCAGCGCCCCGCCCCAGCGACTCCAGCCCCTTCGTCTCGAAGGCCACGGCGCGGGCTTCGGCGGTCTTGTTCCACCCCTCCCGGCCGACCGGGTTCTTGTACCCCGGGCCTGTGTCGAACAGCATGAGCGCGCTGACCATCTCCGGGTAACGCACGTTGAACGCCAGCGACATGTAGCCTCCGAGCGAGAGCCCGCCCACGATCGCCCTCTCGATCCCGAGTTCCCGCAGGATCCCGGCCATGTCGCCGCAGGTCGCCTCCTCGGAGTAGTGCGCCTGGTCATCCGGGCTGTCCGACTGGCCGTGCCCGCGCATGTCCCAGGTAATCACCCGGTGGCGGTCCTTCAGGGCTTCGACCTGCTTTGTCCACATCTGGGCAGTCGCACTATAGCCGTGGCTAAGCAGCACGGCCGGGCCGTTCCCCTGTACGTCGTAGTAGATCCGCACGCCGTCGCGGTCCAGGTATGCCATCGTTCACCTCCCGGTATATGCCGCGATCCTAATGGGATTCGGCGCGGTCAGCCGCGGGCGATGCCTTTGTTTGGTCTGATCAGGTACTTCTCGCCGGTGGCCCGCCTCCCGTAGGCCGCGATGTGCTCGAGCTGCAGCGCTTCGCGTAGCGAGACGACCTTCGTGTAGTGGCTGGCAAATGTGGTGGTGATTTCCGACGCTACCCGCTCCCGCATCGCCTGTGCGGCTTCGGGGCCGGCCTTCTGGAGAAACGGCGTGAGCAGCCAGCCACCGATGCCCCACGCCGTGCCGAACGCCCGGTTGAACTCGGTGGGGCCCGGGTCGAGCCCGCCGTAGATATACACCTGCTTGTGCGTGGTCGAACCGTACCGGCTGTATTCGCTCGCGGTCCGGTTCGCCGCGATTTCCATCGCCGCCAGGATCTGCCCGGCGAGGCGGCCCCCGCCTACGGCGTCGAACGCGAGCGTCGCACCGGTGGCGGCAACCGCCTCGATCAGGTCCCCCATGAAGGTGGTCGAACTGCTGTCGCAGACGTAGGTGGCGCCGATCCCTTTCAAGATATCGACCTGCTGCTGGCTCCGGACGATGTTTACGAGTGGGATGCCGTCCTTGATGCAGAGCTTCTGCAACATCTGCCCCAGGTTGGAAGCCGCGGCCGTGTGGACCAGGGCCGCGTGTCCCTCGCGGCGCATGGTCTCCGTCATGCCGAGTGCGGTCAGCGGGTTCACAAAGCACGAAGCGCCCTGCTCGGGCGTCGTCCCCGCCGGCAGGAGCAAGCACTGGCCCGTGCCGAGCGTTCGGTACTGCGAATACATCGAGCCGCCGAGCACGGCCACTGTCTTCCCCAGCAGCGCCTGTGCGGCTGCCGAGCTTCCGGTCTCGATGACGACGCCCGCTCCCTCGTTGCCCACAGGCAACGATTGGCCGACCCGCGCAGCCATTGCCCGGAGCGCCGCTGGAGGCAACTGCGCCGTCACCACCGGGTTGTCCGGTGTTCCCCCGGCTTTCGCTGTCGTCATGTCCGCGCCCCCGAACAGGAGCCCCATATCAGACGGGTTGAGGGGCGCCGCCTCCATGCGGACGACAACCTCGCCCGGACCCGGCGCGGGCGTCTCCACGCTCACCAGCGAGAGTTCGAGGTTCCCGTCGGGCTTGATGAGCGAACGAAGCTGGAGTCCGGTGCTGTGGTCGGTCATGGCTCGGGCCCCCTTTGTCGTTGCATTCTAGCCTGCCGCCTCGCGGGGCGTCTGGCGGGCCGCATTCACCTGTGGTGCAGCACCCTGCCGACCAGTGCCTCCGCACTGCCATCGAACAAGTAGCGTTTATGCTGGAGCCCATCGCCCCATCCCGGTTCACGATCACTTCGAGGTCAAGGCCGGTGAATCCGGGGGGGCGGCATGGCGACCCCGGCCGATGGTGCCGGCCGCCAAGGCACTGCAGATGCAAACGCTCCGGTCCGCTGGGAGAGGCGGCTAACGCCAGTAGTTGTTCGCGGCGGCGATGGTGGCGAACTCGATCGCGACGACGTGGGCGGCCGCCGTGAGTGAATCGGCGTTGCCGGCGTAACCGGGGCGGAGTGCGGCACGCATGTCGTCGGACGGCTGGATTGCCTTGATCGTGAGCCGGGCTATTTTCAGCGCGAGTTCGCGCCCTGATTCTGGATCTGGCGTGATGAGGGTGTTGTCCGGGACGAGCATGTCATGCTCCTTCTTCAGTTGTTGATGATCCATTGTGGCCCGCCTGTAGTACCCCCTCAACCTCGGTTACGCCTTCTTCGCGCCCCACTTCTCCCAGTACGTCACATCCTCGACCGGCTTCCGGAACCCGCTCCCGAACTTGCCCTTTGGCCAGCCCACCGGGATCAGCGCGGCTGTCTCCACGCTCTCCGGGATACCGAAGAGTTCCCGGATTTCCTTCTGCCACCCACGGTGCACCGTGGTCAGCGCGGTCCCCAGTCCCAGTGCCCGTGCCGCCAGCATCAGGTTCTGCACCGCCGGGTAGATGCTCGAACCCGAGGTGATGTCGCCGTTTCCCGTGAGCGAGCACGCGAGGATCAGCACCGGCACCTCGTGCATGTGCTCGGCCAGGTAGGTCGCGCTCTTCATCACCCGCTCATTGCTCAACCGCTCGGCCTCCGGCAGGTTCGCGCCGGCGCCATACCCGCTCGCCGTCATCTTCGACCAGCCCTCGTGGTACCACTCCTGGATCTTCTGCTTGCTCTCGGGGTCCGTGATGACCAGCCAGCGCCACCCCTGGCGGTTGCCCCCGCTCGGCGCCCGCGTCGCCGCCCAGATGATCTTCTTGATGTACTCCTCGGGCACCGGGTCCGGTTTCAGCCGCCGCATCGCCCGCTGCGTCCCAATCACTTCGAAAAAGTCGCTCACTACCACGGCTGGCTCGGTCATTCGGGCACTCCTGAACTTGTCTTTCGCCCGATCCTACGCGAACCCTCAAGACCCCGCTCCTGATATCGGCCGACACTCATCGCGCTTCGAGCTTCGCACTTCTCTCTATAATCCCGCTCATGGCCGACCTTCCGCTCACCGGCATCCGCGTCTGCGACCTCACCTGGATCATCGCCGGCCCGACGGCCACCCGCGTCCTCGCCGATTTCGGCGCCGAGGTCATCCGGGTCGAACACGCCCAGGCGGTCGACCCAATCCGCCTCGGCCGCCCGATCAACGGCGAACGCACCACCCTCAACAACTCGGGCTTTTTCAACTACTTCAACCGCAACAAGAAGAGCGTCCTCCTCAACGTCCGCCACCCCCTCGGCATGGAGCTGCTCCACCGGCTCATCGCGGCCAGCGATGTCGTTATCGAGAACTTCTCCGGAGGCGTCCTCGAATCCTGGGGGCTCGACTTCGAAGCCCAGCGCGCCATCAACCCGGGCATCATCTACTGCTCCATCTCGGGTTACGGCCACACGGGCCGCGATAAGCACTTCACCACCTGGGGCCCAACCGCCCAGGCCCTCAGCGGCCTCACCCTCATGTCTGGCCTCCCCGGCAAGCCGCCCGCCGGCTGGGGCTACTCCTACATGGACCACACCGCCGGTTACTACGGCGCCATCGCCGTCATGATGGCCCTCCACCATCGCAACCGGACCGGCCAGGGCCAGTACATCGATATCTCCCAGGTCGAAGCGGGCCTCGTCCTCACCGGACCGGCCGTCCTCGATGCCACCGTCAACGGCCGCGGTTGGCGCCGTCCCGGTATGCCCCCCGGCAACCGCGCCTGGGAACCCGCCATCGCCCCGCACAACACCTACCCCTGCGCGGGGGACGACCGCTGGGTCGCCATCGCCGTCCGCAACGACGCCGAGTGGCAGGCGATGGGCCGCGCCATGGGCGAACCCGCCTGGGCCGCCGATGCGCGCTTCGCCACCAACGCCAGCCGCCTCGAACACCAGGACGACCTGGATGAGCACATCGCTGCCTGGACATCCGGGCGGGAGGCCTACGCCGTCATGCAGGTCCTCCAGGCAGCGGGCGTCCCCGCCGGTGTCTGCCAGAGCCCGGGCGACCGATTCGACCGCGACGAGCAGCTCCGCTCCCGCAACTGGTGGCACACGATGCCCCACGCCGAGATGGGCCAGGCCTCTGAGTTCGACGGCGTCACTCCCCGACTCTCGGCAACGCCCGGCGCCCTCCGCACCGCCTCGCCCCTTATCGGCGAGCACACAGCCCACGTGATGCAGGACATCCTCGGGCTATCGCCCGAGGAGTTCGCCGAACACGAAGAGATGGGAGTCTTCATGTGACCGGCCCACTCGCCGGACTCCGCGTCATCGAACTCTGCGATGAGCTTGGCCAACTCGCCGGGAAGCTCCTCGCCGACATGGGCGCCGACGTCATCAAGGTCGAACCGCCCGCCGGTTCCACCGCCCGCGCTATCGGCCCATTCGTCGACGACATCCCCGGCCCCAACCGTTCGCTCAACTTCTGGTACCACAACACCAACAAGCGCTCGGTGATCCTGGACCTCGAATCCGATGCAGGCGCTGCCGCCTGGAAAGCCCTCGTCTCCACCGCGGATATCGTCATCGAAGACCAGTCTCCCGGCGCCCTCGACCGCCTCGGTCTCGGCCATCGCTCGCTCCTCCGCGGGGACTCCTCCCTCCTCCCTCCTCCCCGCATCTGGTGCTCCATCACCCCGTTCGGCCAGGACGGCCCCTGGGCGGACTTTCAGGCCACCGACATGACTGCCCTCGCCCTCGGCGGGCCAATGATGATGAACGGCTACGACCCAACCGACGCTGAAGGCGCCCCGCCCATCCGCGGCCATGGAGACCAGGGCTACAACACGGCGTGCCACTATGCCGTCCAGGGCGTCCTGGCTGCCCTCCTCCACCGCGACCGCACCGGCCAGGGCCAACACGTCGATGCCTCGATGCATGAGGCGCTGAGTAGCACCACCGAGGTTGGCCTTCCCTACTGGTTCACGAAGCGAGTCAACGTGATCCGCCAGACCGCCCGGCACGCGGCCGCCACCCGCAGCGAACCGTGGCTCTACCTCGCCAACGACGAACGCTACGCGCTCATTTTTGGCGTCGGCCGCGACAACGCCAGCTGGAACAAGATCAAGGAATGGTTCCAGTCCGAAGGCTTTGGCCTCCAGTTCGATGAGGCCCGTTTCGGCGAACCGGCCGCCCGCCAGCCGGCCCGCGGTACCACCGAAGCGGCCGAAATCCTCGCGGAGGTCGGCCGCTTCATCGCCGCCCATCCCGCTGACGAGATCTACCGCGGCGGCCAGGAACGCCGTCAGTCCTGGGGCGTCGTCCGCGCCCCTGACGAAGCGCTCGCGGATCCGCACTGGGAAGACCGCGGCTTCTGGGTGGATATCACCGGCGAGGGCCGCGACGACCGCCCCGTCCGCATGCCCGGCGCCCCCTACCAGTTCAGCGAAACACCCTGGGAACTGCGCCGTCCCGCCCCGAAACTCGGCGAACACACGGCCGAAGTCCTCTCCGAACTTCCTCGCTGAGATCCTGAAACACCCTCGTCATACGAAGCTGTAACGGCGCGTTCATCAGCCACTTCCAGTCTGGTCGCAGCCGGTTCTCCCCCACGATTACGCCCGGGTGGCCCGCGGTTTCCTCCGGGCACCACTGCCAGCAGCCAGCCAGCCTCCTCCCCGCCGGGACGCCTGCACCCCTCGTAGAAGTAATGGCTGCCATAGTGAATCTTTGGTAGAGGGGGGCTGACTCTAGCCCCCCGGCGTCCTAATCTCTCCATGGCGAAACACGGTGTTCACCCTGCCGGTACGCGAGTGTCATCGGTAGGGACGAAGCCGCTGCAGGGGTGAACGATATGAATGCGACCACGTTACGGCTGCCCGGAAACGCTTCGATCTACGAGCTCGTCCGCACACGGCCCGGTGCCGCTGCCAGGCTCCACGAACTCGGCCTCTCCCGCGACGACATGGATCTGCGGCTGGGCGAAGCAGCCCGTCGCACCGGCGTTCCGGTTGCAAGGATCGCTGAGGTCCTCGCCCCCTCTTCCCGGTAACGCCCGGCTCGTTCCCGCCTACGGGACCTTGACTTCCTGCCCCACCTGCAGGGGGCAATCCGGCGACAGACCGTTCAGAGCGATGATCTCCGCGATTGAGACACCATAACTCGCCGCGATGTCCGCGCACGTGTCGCCCGATTTCACTGTGTACGTCTTGCCGGAGCCGCCGGTCCCGCCGCCCGGGGCGGTCGTCGCTGTCGCGCGCACCGTGGGGTTTGACGTGAGCCCGCCCGAGGCCTGAGTTGGGGTTGCCGCCGCCGCCGGGATGCGCAACACATCGCCCACGGCAAGCGTGTCGCATACGGTTGGGTTCGCCTTGATGAGCGCCTCAGTCGTGACCCCATGGTCCGCTGCGATCTGGGAGCAGGTGTCGCCCGATTTCACCGTGTAGCTCTTACCACTGGCCGGCGTTTTCCCTGCCACCGGAGTGAGCTGCGAGGTGTCTCCACCGACGAGCGTGACCTGGTTGCCCTGGATTTTGTAGAGCGTCGGGTTCTGCACGGGCGTCGAACTCGGTACCCGTGCCGGGTCGGTGATCCGCTCGCCGTTGCCCTCTTCTTCGGGGCTGCCACCACCGCCGCAGGCCGTGGCCGCCACTCCGAACACCAGCCCGCTCAACAATACCGCGATCGGGAAGTACCTGCGCATTGGTGCCATGCTAGTCAGCCCTCTCATCCTTGGGCAACTTCCGCCAGGAGATCCTTCACCACAAGTAGCGCGGTGTCGCCGATGTGGTCGAGCATTTCCATGTCGATGTCCGCCACCACATCCGCGGGCGAATGGATGGTCGAGAAATCGCCCGATGTGAAGAACACCGTCGCGATCCCTGCGTCCAGGAAACTCTGGTGGTCGCTCCCGGAGTTCGGTGGCAGCTGTGAAGGTACGGCAGGTATGCCCGCCGAGGCAGCGAGGGCAAGGGCCGTTTGCGCCAGGGGCCCATCGCCGATCACTTCGACACGCGCCCCAATGCCGGTCACGTCCAGGTTGACCATATACCTCGGTAGCGCGCCTTCGGAACGCAAACGTTCAACCAGCGCCTTGCTTCCATACAGCCCCGATTCTTCCGCGCCGAAAGTTGCGAAGCAGAGGCCTTCGTCCAGCCCATCCACCGCCAGTGCCCGTGCCAGTTCGATCACGTTCGCCGTGCCGCTTGCGTTGTCGTTGGCGCCAGGTGCGGAAGGCACCGTGTCGAAGTGTCCGCCCACCAACACAACGCACTCCGAACCCGTGCCGGGCCGTGCGATGACGTTCAGCGCCTTCGTCAGCCCAACGGTCGGCGGCGCTTTCAGCCCAATCTCTCGCCCCGCCTTCGCCGCCTCGAGGACGGCCGCCCCGTCCTCCTGGGATACGCCCACGACCGGGATACGCGCGCCCGTCGCCAGGTTCCCCGAGAACGACCCTGGCCGGTTGTTCACCACCACCAGCCCGACCGCGCCTGCCGCCCTCACGTTCTCGTACTTCACGCCGAAGTTCAGCACGCCACGTTCGGCCACCGCCATCTTCCCGGTCAGGTCGCGCCCGGCAATGCCCTCTTCGTCGGCCAGCCCAACAAACACGGCGGGCGCACTCACCGCTCCGCCCGGGCTCCCCGCGAGCGTCAGCGCCTCGATGGTCTTCCCGTCGACCGTCACCTCTCCCGCCCGGAAACGATCGCCGTCGAACTCGAACTGCATCACCTCGACCGTATACCCGCTCGAACGGAACTGCTCGGCGATGTACGTCGCGGCGCGCGCTTCGGCCGGCGTCCCGGAGACCCGAGGCTCCTTCGCAAGTTCGATCACATGCGCCAGTGCGCGCTGCCCGTCGTGCTCGGCCGGGCCTGTGGCTGAGCCGGTGGGCCCACCTCCGGTGGCGGGAGTGACCCTCGCTTCGCCCGTTGAGGAATCGGAGGCCGTAGGGCTTGCGACTGCCGCGGCGGCCTCGGCGGGTGCTCCCTCGGACTTGTCCGAGCAGGCCACGGCGAGAAACGCCAGCAGTGGAACGAGGGCGATCAGGGGACGCATACAAGCGAGCGTACGGATGCGGGCGGTTAAACGCCCGGAAACGCTACTTCCGTCTGAACCAGTTCTTGATGCGCGAGCCGCCCGCAGATGTCGGCGGCTCGTACTCGATGTACCGGTCGCGCCAGTACACGCCCTTTGGCGAGGAACCCCGCTCCGCCCTGGGTGTCCGCCGGAATGACCACATGAACGCGCCCACGAACAGCAACACTCCGCTCAGCGACGCCCAGATCAGTGGCCCCCAGAAGTTGGAAAGCAGCAGGCCCCCGAACATGATCCCCGCCCCGGCGAACAGCAGTGTCGTTGGCGTGATCGCGGATAGTGGATTCGTCCGTGGCCCTCGTGGCCGGGAGGACTTCGCCTTCGCCTGGCGGCGCGACGATAGTGAAATCGGCGACTTCTCATCTGCCGGCGGCAGCTTGTCGTCGAGCTTCGACAGGATCTCTTCTATCTCTCGTTCGAACTTGTCGGCCATGTGGCAATCCACAATCACAGTAGGCCATCGCGTGGCGCCCGTCGATGGGCGCAGGGGTGGCTCACCTTTACGTAACCTGGCCGTCCACAGCTGCTTGTAGGCGGCCAGGCGCTATCATCCCCAGTCAACACCCACTGATGGAGCCTCGCAGGGGATGACCGCCGCGATCGAGTTCACCGGGAATTACGAAGACCTCTCGACTGACATGGGCTTCCAGTTCAAGTTCAACTGCGAGCGCTGTTCCAACGGCTACATGAGCAGTTACCAGTCCAACAAGCTGGGCGTCGCCGGTGGCTTCCTCCGCGGTGCTTCTGGCTTTGTTGGAGGAGCCCTGGGCCGTGGCGCAGACTCCGCCTACGAAGTGCAGCGCGCCGTCGGCGGCAAGCAGCACGACGCCGCCCTGCATAAGGCTGTCCAGGAGATCCGGCCCCTCTTTAAGCAGTGCCGGCATTGCGGCAACTGGCTCTGCGACCAGGTCTGCTGGAACCCCGGCGCGAACATGTGCAAGGACTGTGCCCCCATCGCGGAAGAAGTCGAAACCCGCGTCCGCGCCCAGTTCGTCGAGACCCAGGTCAACAACGACAACTTCCTCGAAGAGAACCAGCGGATGAGCACCAAGGGCAAGGAAGTCGCCGCGAATTGCGCCAACTGCGGCGCCGAGACCCTGGGCAAGAAGTTCTGTCCCGGCTGCGGCAACCCGACGAACGTGGCCGTGGCCGCTTTCTGCGGGCAGTGCGGCGCCAAGAGCGCGCCGGGTGCCAAGTTCTGCGGCGAATGCGGCGGCAAGCTCGGCTAATCGCGCGTCACCGCTCCCAGCGCCCCGGTTAGCGCCAGCTCAGCCCACGAACGGTACATCAGCCCCGAAGGGTGCAGCCCGTCTGGGGCGACCAGCGCGACGTTCGCCGCCGCCATCCTGGATAGCGGCGTGACATCCACGTACCGGGCTCCCACCCTCTGGGATTCGTCGCGATTCACCGCGTTGAACGCGTCGATGTCGCGGGCGATCTGCGCGCGGTCGCGGTCCTCTGCGAACGGTGTCACGCCCCAGTCCGGGATGGAGAGCACCATCACTCGCCCCGGCTCATCCCCCGCGAACGCAATCGCCTGGTCCAGGAGCCCGCGAAACTGGTCGCGATACTCGTCCAGCGGCCGCCCCCGGTACTGGTTGTTCACGCCAATCAGTAGCGACACAAGTGCAAACGGCCCGCGCGGCTCACGCTCCATGATCGCCCGGGCGAGTTCATCGGTGGTCCAGCCCGTCGTCGCGATGAGTTCGGGCTCGCCGATGTCGATGCCGCGCTCGCGCAGCATGGCCGCGAGCTGGACCGGCCAGCGTTCCTCAGGGCTTACCGATTCGCCGATCGTGTAGGAGTCGCCCAGGGCGAGAAAACGGGCCATTTCCCTCACTCCGGGAAGCTCGCGCAAGTTCCATCGCCTCCTGAATGCTGCGGAGGGTTTCCTCGCGGCTTTCTCCCTGGCTCACCGCTCCGGGCATGGCCGGGCAGGTGACGCTGTATCCACCGGTCTCGGGGTCCGGGGAGAGGACGACTGTGAACGTTCGCATACCGTGATGAAACGACCGCGGTGAGCGGCTTGTCAACTGGCCCTTCCTACAGCTCCGCCTTCACCTTTTCCGCCAGTGCACGCGTGAACCCCACCGTCGCAGCGACGTCCTCCACGTCGGCTTCGCGGATCTGTTTCACGCTCCCGAACTTCTTCAGCAGCGCCTTCTTCCGTTTCGGACCGATGCCCGGGATCGTGTCGAGGGCGCTCTGGATTGAGCTCTTCGCACGCACCTGCCGGTGGTATGTGATCGCAAACCGGTGCGCCTCATCCCTGATGCGTTGCACCAGGTAGAGCGCCTCCGAGTTTCGCGGCAGCACAACAGGCTCAACCTCATCCGGCACGTACAGCTCCTCGAACCGCTTCGCCAGCCCCACCGCGGGGATCTGGTACACCCCGAGCTCGCGCATCACCTGTACGGCCGCACCCAACTGCCCTTTCCCACCGTCGATGATCACCAGGTCCGGCAGGTCCCACGCATCTCCCGCTCGCGGCGCCTCGCCGCCCGCCGGGGGGCCGCCTTCAGACCTCTGCGCCTCCGCGCCTCCGTGTTCCTCTGTCGCTGCCCCGCCCGCCGCTCCCGGCGCTCCCCGGCCGTGCCGCGCGAACCGCCGCCGCAGCACCTCCTGCATCGTCGCGAAGTCGTCCGCACCCTCGACGGTCCGCACCTTGAACTTCCGGTACTGGTTTGTCGCCGGCTTCCCGTCGATAAAGACCACCATGCTCGAGACGGGGCTCGTGCCCTGGATGTTCGAGTTGTCGTAGCACTCGATTCGCCGCGGGATCTCCGGCAGCGAAAGCTCCTCGCGCAGTTGCTCCAGTGCCTGCTCGGTCTTGTTGGCGTCCGCCATCCACCTCACCCGCATCTGGGCGAGCGCTTCCTTGGCGTTCTCAGCCGCCAGTTCGACCAGCCGCCGTTTCTCGCCCCGCTCTGGCACACGCACCTCGACGAGCGATCCGCGCTTCTCGGTCAGCAGCTCCTCCATGGTGTCGCGGTCGTCCGCCTCGGCGGGGATGGCGACCAGCTTGGGAATGTACTGCGCTCCTTCGTAGTACTGCAGCAGGAAGTTTGTGAGCACCGCGCTGTCCGGCTCATCGCGCACTCCCTCGAGCATGAACGTGTCTCGCCCGATCATCTGCGTCCCGCGCACGAAGAACACCTGCACGCATGCCTGGTCGCTCTCCCGCGCCATCCCGAAGATGTCGACATCCTCCTTGCGCGTGGTCGAGACCATCTGCCGCTCCACCGTCCGCTCGATCGCCTTCAGCTGGTCGCGGACCTGGGCCGCCCGCTCGTACTCCATCCGCTCGGCCGCGCCGGCCATCTGTTTGCGCAGGCGGCGCAGCACGTCATCGGCCTTCCCTTCGAGGAAGAGGAGTACCTGCTCGATGACCTCGTCGTACTCCTCTTTCGTGCAATAGGACGTGCACGGCGCGATACACCGCTTGATGTAGTAGTCCAGGCATGGCCGGGCATCCTTCCCGGTGATCTCTTTTGTGCACGAGCGCCACGGGAACAGCTTCTTGGTCAGGTCCAGGGTCGCCCGCACCGACCCCGCGCTCGCGTACGGCCCGAAATAACGCGCCCCGTCCTTCTCGATCCGCCGCGTGATGTACACCCGGGGCCACGGGTTCTGGATATCGACCTTCAGGTAGGGGTAGCGCTTGTCGTCCTTCAGGCGGATGTTGAAGAACGGCTGGTGGCGTTTGATCAGCGTCGCTTCGAGGATGAGCGCCTCGCCCGCGTTCCCCACCACGATGTACTCGAAGTCATCGATCTGTTGGCGCAGCGCGCGCGTCTTCGGCTCCATCATGTGGGGCGACCCGAAGTACGATCGCACCCGGTCCTTCAGCTTCGCCGCCTTCCCGACGTAGATGACCTCGCCCTCGGCGTTCCGCATGAGGTACACGCCCGGCTTCGCCGGGAGCGCCGCCAGCTGCTTGCGTATCTTCTCGGAGATGGTCGACGAGCCACGGGGCGCGCCCCGGCCGGGCTCTCGCGTGCCCTCGGCCTGCTTGAGCTCATTCCCCCGGAGTTCGTTGGCGTTCACAGATCCAGTGTACCGGGGCGCCTGCCCACTGCGGACATTGCGCGGGCTTCACCCAACCGCTGCAATCACCGCTGCCAGGTCGCCCCGCAACAGGGCCGGCACATCGAGCCGCAGCCCTGGGAACACCTCGCTCTCAATGACCCCGGCCGCGCCGGCAGGGACCGTCTCATACACGCCCTCCGCATTCAGCCGGAACCAGTCGAGCCGCCCCTCGTAGATCTGCCAGACGAGGTACTCGCGCACGCCATTCCGCCGGTGGACGTGCATCTTTGCGTTCAGGTCGTGCGAGGCCGAGCTCGCCGCAACCTCAACCACAAGGTCCGGTGCCCCTTCGAGGTAGCCTTCGGCCAGTGCGGCGCCACCGCCGTGGTCGCGGTCCAGGGCCAGGAACAGGTCGGGTTGAATCTCGTTGTCGGTGTCCAACCTGACTGTCGAGTCGATCGCGGGAATCACGCCGGGCGTCTCGCGACAAACACGCCAAGCCAGGTGGCGAGGTGAAAATGCGGCGTCCCATGTTCTTCTGTGCTGACCGGCGAGGCCACGTACACCACTCCCTCGATGAGTTCGGCCTTCTTGATATCCGGCCGCGCTGAGTACCGCCGCTCAAACTCCGCGCGTGTCAGCCGGTCTCCCGACTCCAAAGGGATGCACTTCCGTGTGCTCTTCTCAGCGATGCTCACCCCTCAAGTATAGCCATACAGACGATGGCTCCCTAAAAGACGCCGGCAAGTTCCAGCCTCGCTGGCGCCGTCAGCAGGCAGGCCCTACATGTGCCGCTGGAACCAGTTCGTAGCCAGGACCGACACGTGGTCGAGCGCCCCTGGCTCCTCGAACAAGTGGGTCGCCCCGGGCACAATCTCCAGCTCGCACTCTGCCCGGATATGACTCCGTGCCATTTCATTCAGGCGGATCACCTCGGTGTCGCGTTCACCCACGATGAGCAGCGTTGGCGCCTCCACCCTGTCCAGCACGCCGACGGCAAGGTCTGGCCGCCCCCCGCGGGAGACGACCGCCGAGACACGGCGCGGCCGCTCGGCCGCGGCGATGAGCGCAGCCGCCGCACCAGTGCTCGCGCCGAACAGGCCGACCTCCAGCCCGCTCGTCTCGCCTGCCCGTTCCAGCCAATCCACCACGTCCATCATCCGCCGCCCGATGAGCGGAATATCGAACCGGAACTCCGCTGTATGCTGGTCTACCGCCTCCTCCCGGAGAGTCAGCAGGTCGAACAACAGCGTCCCGAACCCGGCGCCCTCCAGTGCCGCCGCCACCTGCCGGTTCCGCCCGCTGCGGCGGCTGCTCCCGCTCCCGTGGGCGAACACAATCAGCGCGTCGTTGTCGCGCGGCAGCACCAGGTCGCCCGGCAGCTCTGCATCTGTTGTTTCGATCAAGAGTTCCGTGGGTACCGATCGCGGCATCATCATTCTCCGAAAAGGTAGGTCTCTGGCGGTTCACCCGTGTCCCAGAGCGGGTTGCGTTCCGGCGGCTGGAGTGCCGTCGTCACGTCGATTCGGATCACATCATCGAACTGCCGCGCAAGATCCACCTTGAAGTAGTGGCTCTGGCCGATGAGCACGAACCGCGCATCGCCGATCCGGTCGAAGAGTGCGTCGTAGTCGGCCGCCGCCCCCGTGAGCGGCTCCACCACCGTGCGAAGTGCTTCGGCGGCCCTCGCTCCCGCGTGCCCGATCAAATCTCCGCCCTCTCAGGCCGCCCTTCGCCCGCCTCGTGCCGGCGCACAGCTGCCCGCGCGAGCAACTCTCGCACTTCGTCGTCGCTGGTCGCACGAAACTCCCGGTACCACAGCCCCACGGCGTAGAACGGGTTGGGCGTCAGCGGGCAGACGCATTCCAGGTTCGGGAACATCGATTCGAGTTCGGCGCAGGTCTCCGCCGCTGCCACCGGCACACCGACCACGATCCGCGCAGCCCCCATCTGCTGCACTGCCTCGACCGCCGCGCGCATCGATGCGCCGGTCGCCAGGCCGTCATCCACCAGCACTACCGTCCGTCCCCGCACGCGTGCAGGCTGCCGGCCGTTGCGGTACGCCAGCTCTCGCCGCCCAAGTTCTTGCTCCTCCGTCCCGGCCACCCGCTCGATGTCTTCCGGCCGGATCCGCAACTCAGCGATGATGTCCTGGTTCAGCACCCGTACACCTCCCGTCGCGATCGCCCCCATCGCGAGTTCCGGATGCAGCGGCACGCCCAGCTTCCGCACCAGGAAGACATCCAGCTCAAGCCCAAGCGCGCTCGCAACCTCGTACGCCACCGGCACCCCGCCACGGGCGAGGCCGAGCACGACGGCGTCGGCTGGCAAGTCGTACTCGTTCAGAACTTCAGCGAGGAGTCGCCCGGCTTCACGGCGGTCAGCGAATTGTTGTTCCATGACGTTGAAGTGTGCCAGATCATCACGCATTTGCGAGGGGCATTGGTCCCTGCATTCCAGCCCGTTGGTACCGCGAGGCCCTTCCCCTTCGCTCGCAACGGCTCCGCGCCACGTAGAATCGCCCCCAACAACCCCTCGGGAGCCCCCATGTCCTACGAAGCCATCCTCTATGACGTCGAAGACGGCGTCGCGACCATCACCCTCAACAAACCCGAACGCCTCAACGCTTTTGACGACCAGATGCTCACGGAATGGGCCGACGCCATCCACCGCGCCGACCACGACCGCGGCGTCGGAGCCCTCATCATCACTGGCGCCGGCCGCGGCTTCTGCAGCGGGATGAACGTCGCCGCGGAGGCCGGTGGTTCCGGCGTCCTCCGCACCCAGGCAACCGTCGCCGACCGCCGCCACAGCCTCCGCGACCGCGTCCACCCGATCCCGCGTGCCCTCATCCAGCTCGAAAAGCCCTACATTGCCGCCATCAACGGCGCGGCGGCCGGCGCCGGCATGGACATGGCGACCATGGCCGACATTCGCTTCGCCAGCAGCACCGCGCGCATGGGCATGACCTACGTCCGCATGGGCCTCGTACCCGGAGATGGCGGTACCTACACGCTGCCCCGCATCGTCGGTGTCCAGCGCGCGCTCGACCTCATCTGGACCGGCCGCATGATCACGGCCCAGGAAGCCCTCGAAATGGGCTACCTCCTCGCCGTCTATGAGCCGGCAGAGCTGCTCCCTCGCGTCACGGAATACGCCCGCCAGATTGCCAAGGGCCCGGGCGTCGCCGTCCAGCTCTCCAAGAAGCTGGTGTACCGTTCCGCGAACATCCCCTTCGACGAGCACCTGGACTTCGCGCAGATGGCCATGTTCGTCGCCCAGTCGACCGACGACGCCAAAGAAGGCCCGCGCGCGTTCGTCGAAAAGCGTGAACCGCAGTTCAAGGGTTCCTGACGCCTCGTCCGGCGCCGGCCGCCGCCAGCGCACGGGCTCGCCGCGCGAATACAGTCCGGCCCATCCGGCCGTCCACAAGGCGCCCGGTCGGCCGCGGACGGGCTCGCCTGCCTCGGGTAAGGTCGACGGACACGCTCAGGAGGTCCCGCCATGCGTACCACCGACGATTGGGTTGCCCGCAACGTTCCGGATACGCAGGAAGCGATTCGCCACGCCCTGGAGATCCTCGACCGCTTTGGCTACAAGGCCCACGATGCCGAACACCTGATAAAGCACGGCCAGGGGGGTGGTCCCGGCGATGGCGATGCTGACCTCGAGATGGCAATCAGCCTCCTCGGGAGGCTCCGCGAGGCCGGCATCGAGATCACGTGAGACTGCGGACGGCGCCTCTGCTACTGTTTCTTCCATGACACTCGAAATTGGCCAGCCAGCTCCCCCCTTCTCGCTTCGCAATAAAAAGCGCGAAGAGGTCACCCTGGATTCGTTCCCGGGGAAGCACCTCGTCCTCGCCTTTTATGCGCTCGCCTTCACCGGTGGCTGAACGAGCGAGATGACGGCCTTCCGGACCCATACCGACAGGTTCGTGAAGGCCGATGCCCAGGTCCTGGGCATCTCGGTTGATTCTTTCGCCGCCGCCGGAGAGTTCGAGGACAAGCTCGGGCTCGAGTTCCCGCTTGTGAGTGACTTCCCCCGCAACGAGACTGGCCGTGCCTACGGCGTATTCAACGAGGCGGCGGGCGTCCACAACCGCGTAACGGTCGTCATCGATAAGGACCGCATCGTCCGCGATGTCTACGTCGAACCGCGCGATTTTGAGTCCCACCCGGTCCACGCGCTCGAGGCCCTGGCGGCCCTCTAACAGGGTGTTGAAAATCGATAT
>PQAO01000007.1 GCA_003104995.1 Dehalococcoidia bacterium | reverse complement strand
CATCACCTGGACCAGCGCGAGCCCGAATGCAGGGTCAGCGGCCCCATTGATCGGCACCTGGTAGTCGGCGTGGGTGTGCGAGGCGTTGATGTCGGGGGAGATGTTCACCACCTCTGCGCCGTTGTACCTCGCCTCGGCAATGAAGTGGTAGAGCGCGATGCGGGTGTACACCGGGTTCATGTGCCAGAGCAGGATCACTTCGGACTTGAACCAGTCATCGGCGGAGGAGGTGGGACTGAACTTGCCGAAGGTCTCGTAGAGGCCGATCGAGAAGTCGTTGAACGAACCCTGGAGGTCCAGGATGTGCGTGCCAACAACAGACCGGAAGCGGCCGGAGGCCATGCTGCCGCCGGCTTCGGGCGTGCCTTCCTGGACGATGGAGGCCGAACCGTCGTTCTCGATGGCATCCACCATCGACGTGGCGATTTCCGTGAGTGCCTGGTCCCAGGAGATGCGCTCCCACTTCCCCTCGCCGCGTTCGCCCGCGCGCTTCAGTGGATATTGGACCCGGTCCGGTCCGTACAGAGACCTGCTCCAGGAGGCTCCCTTCTGGCAGCCCATCGGGTTGAAGTCCGGCACGCCCTCCTCGACGGTGGCGATGGTCCCCGACTGCTCTTCGCGGACGACAACGCCGTCCTTCACATACACACGGACCGGGCAGTCGCCCGGATAGCAGTCGACGCAATGGGTTCCCCAGTGGACGGAGTCCCAGTCCCACTTGTCCCGGTAGCTGCTCCCACTCGTTGATTCGCCGGCGCGCGTGGCGGACCTGGTCATCGGACCTTCCCCCCGATTGCAGATAGGAGAAACTTATCGGCCTAATCGACGCTGCCGAGGCATGATGCGGATCATACGGAGCGTTAAAGCAGTGCATCCGGGTGCAATCATCACCTCGTTTGCCCCCAAATTGGCCCGATTAGGGCCCGCCGCTCAGTCGAGCAGGCCTTCCCTGTCGAGGAGGTCGGCCAGTTGGGTTGCCACACTCGCGTCGGCCGCCATCGCGCCCCGGGCCTGGCCCGAAGGAGTGGCGCCGCCCGCCATGAGGTGGCGAAGCCTTCCGCCCGCGCCGCTCGCGGTGGAGGGCCGTAACAGGTGGCGCGTAACGGGCCGGGCGGGGCCAAAACCTTCAAAGGTGAACGCCGGCTCGGCCGCCTGCCCCGCCGGTGGGGTGACCGCGAGCACCGCCGCCCTCCGGGCCGCCAGCTTGCGCGCCACCGTCGGGTAGGGGAGCGCGCGCCCCGAAGCCGCGACGAGCACCGCCCGCCCCGGCATCCGGTAGGTGGTCCTTCGCCCACCCCCCGCCAGCGCCCGCACCACCAGGTCCGCCCCCTCGATCCCCGCGTCGATGGTGCGCTCGATGACCGGCCAGCCGAGCAGTTCAGCCAGCGCGAAGGGAATGAGCCCGGACCCGTGATCCGTTGCGACTCCGCCCGCGATCACGGCCCGCGCATCGGCTGAGAGTGCGCACGCGAGGAGCCTCGCGTGCGCCACGATATCCCCGGCAGCGGCAGATGGCCCCCACAACCGCTCCACTTCGTCCAGCCCCAGCGACACGGCGTCACGCAGGGGCATCTCCCATTCTGGCGGCCCGATGGCCACCCCGCGCATCGGCGCAGGGGAACACGATCGCAAGCTGAGCCCCAGCGCGATGGCATCCTCCGAAGGAGCGTCGAGGCGGTAGCTGCTGCCACGGATCCCCCCGGCGAGCTCCGGATCAGAGACCGCGCGGAGCAGCACGACAATGCTCATCGGGCTGCCACCAGCGTTCGGGCGTCCGTCCGCCGCCGAATTTCACCGATGAGCTGGGGAACCACCTCTTCGACCTTCCCCACGATGCTGACATGCGCGAGCCGGAAGATAGGGGCCTGCGGGTCGGAATTGACCGCGACAATCAGCGAGGAGTTCCGCATTCCGAGGACGTGGTGGGGCGCGCCTGAAATGCCGAAAGCAAGGTACAACCGCGGTGCAACAGTCTTGCCGGTGAGTCCCACCTGCCGCCGGTAGGGAATCCAGCCCGCGTCGACGGCCACGCGCGACGCCCCAACGGTCCCCCCGAGAAGTCCTGCCAGCTCTTCGAGCTGTGCGAAACCCTCCCGGCCGCCGACGCCCCGCCCGCCCGCTACGACGACATCGGCCTGGTCCAGTTCGAGCTCGCCCGGGAGCGGACGGTACTCGGAGATAACCTCGAGCAGCGTCGTGCGGGCGGGCGTCTCCAGCACAGCGCTCTCGCGGGCCGTCCCGTCGCCGTCCGTCCCGCCAACGCTCGCGCTCACAACAGCCAGGGTTGTCGGGCGGCACGGCGCGATCACAGCCGTTCGCGCTCCGCCTTCGATGCTGCGCGTGATGCGCACTCCTGCCTGATCTGCGCGGATGGCGACAACCTGAGCGATGACGGGCAGGTCGAGGCGGGCTGCCACCCGGGCGGCAGCCTCCCGGCCACCATCCGCCTCGTCGAGGAGAACGAGGTCGTAGCTGGCTCCGCTCACGGTCTGCCCGAGTACATCGGCTGCCTGAGCCCCCGTGAGCGCCCCGGCGCGCCATGCCTGGCGCCATGCCCCGGCGGGCAGCGAGTCCCCGCCCGCCCAAACGAGATCAGCCTCGGCGCCCGCCCGGCGGCAGAACTCCATGCCCAGGCTGACCGCGCCCGACCCCGCGCGCGACGCCAGCACGAGGACGGCGGTCACCGTCACCCCCTCCTGATTGGCATCGAAACCAGGGGGCGATCCCGGGGCACGTCGCCGTCGATTTCGCGAGCGGCGAGGTGGCCCTGGAAAGTCGCCATCTCCAGCCGCCCCGGGCCCGCGCAATCGCCCACGCTGCGCACCTGCAGGCCGCTCTCTGTGAGCTGCCGCGAGAGCGCCGTCTCCGGGATGATCCCGCAGGCCATGACGACTGCATCGAAGGATTCCTCGCGGTCCTGCTCGCTGTAGAAGTGGTAGAGCACGGCCGAGCCCGGGGCGATCGATCGGACCCACGTGGTCGCCGAGACGGCGACGCCGGCCCCATCGAGACGCCGCAGCGTGGCCATGCGCGTGTTGGGCTCCATGTTTGGCCCGATCTGGAACTCCCGCGTGACGATCACGACCTGCTTACCCTGGGAGGCGAGGTACTCGGCTGCGCTGGCTGCCTGGATGTGGTGTTCGTCGTCCAGAACGAGCACCCGGTCGCCCGCGACCGCCCGGCCGTTGAGTACCTCCCACGCCTGGACAACGTGGGGCAGTTCGATGCCCTCGATCCCGTCCGGGACGCGTGGCGTGCCGCCGGTGGCCACGATCACGTGGTCCGGCTTTAATGCGAGGATGTCGCCGGCCTGTGCGCGTGAACCGACTCGGACGTCGACACCCAGGCGGCGGAGTTCCGCGCTGAAGTAGCGGCCGATCTCGCCCCAGTCCGACCGTCCCGGCGCCCGGGCCGCGGTCAGCGTCTGGCCGCCAAGTTCCTCTCCGGCCTCGAACAGCGTGACGCTGTGCCCGGCGGCGGCGGCCACCCGGGCAGCTTCGCAGCCGGCGGGTCCCCCGCCAGCGACAACCACCCGCTTCGGGCTGGCCGTCTGGCGGATATCGCCCCAGTACTCCTCGCGCCCGACCGACGGGTTGAAGGCGCAGTTAATCGGCCGGAGCGTTTCCACGTGCCCCCAGCATCCCTCGTTGCAGCCAATGCAGTGGCGGATCTCATCCAGCCGGCCCTCGCGCGCCTTCCGCGGCAGTTCGGGGTCGCAGATGTTTGCCCGGGTCATTCCGACCATGTCCGCCTGGCGGTCCTCCAGGATCTGTTCAGCCATCACCGGGTCGTTGATCCGCCCGATGCAAAAGACCGGGATGTCCAGCACCTCCTTTGCGAGTGCCGACAGGTAAACGAACGCCCCGTTCGGGTAGTACGACGGAGCGATGACCGTGTCCTTCGATCGGTAGGTGCCCACGCTCACGCTGAGGTAGTCCAGCTGCCCATCGGCTGTCAGGAACGGGATCATCCGCACGAAGTCGTCGGAGGTGTAGCCGCCCTCTGTCATCTCGTCGCCCGAGATCCGCATGCCCACGGTCCAGTCACGGCCGACCTCGTTCCGGATCGCGTCGATGATCTCCAGCGCGAACGTCATCCGGCGCTCGAAGTCGCCCCCGTATTCGTCCTCGCGCTTGTTCGAAAGCGGCGAAAGGAACTGCGTGATCAGGTACCCGTGCGCGCCGTGGATCTCCGCTCCGTCGACGCCGGCCTCCCGGAGCACAGCGGCCCCCCGGGCGTACCCGCCGATGACCTCGCGCGTTTCAGCCACGGTCATCTCGTGTGGGACTGCCCACGAATCGGGCTGCGAGACCGGGGACGGCGCCCACGGCGAGCGGATGGCCGCGTTGCCCTGCGCTCCCGGGTGCCAGAGCTGCCCGACGAACTTCGCCCCTTCGGCGTGGATCGCTTCGGTCGCATTCCGGAACTTGGTGACCGCGGCGGGTTGCGCGAACGTGTCGCCGATCGACCAGTGGATCCCGTGGACGTGGGATTCGACCAGGCCAATGCCGCCGCGGGCCTTCGAAACCCAGTAGGCGATCTCCCTCGCGCCGGGGAGCCCGTCGTCGTCGGTGAAGAGCGTGTGGTGGGGCGTGCTGACGATGCGGTTGCGGACCGTGAACGACCCGATCTGGAGGGGGGAGAAGAGATGCCTGAATTCTGCCATAGCCCCCGTAAATTGAACGTATTGACGCGGCGCGAATATGACGCAGATCATCGCCGCCCCTGGATCAGCCCAGAAAGGCCGCCCAAAGGCGCCGGGCCGTTGCCTCTCCTGGCGCTGTACCCTCTCCACGTACCATCCGCTTCGGAGCGAATATGGCAGGCCTGAATCACCGCCCGCTCGGCCGCACCGGGCTCGTTGTCGCCGCACTTGGCCTCGGGGCCATGGACACGCCTCACTCGCCGGAAGCGGTCCAGACCGTGACAACCGCCCTCGACCTCGGGATCGACTTCATCGACACGGCTCGTGAGTACGAGGGCAGCGAACACCTCCTCGGTGAGGTGATCCGCCGGCGCGGCGGGAAGGACTTCGCGGTCGCCAGTAAGACCTTCAGCCACTCGATCAGCGGTAGTCAGTACGACATCGACCGCTCGCTCAAGGTGCTGGGCGTCGAACACATCGACCTCTACCAGTTGCACGACATCTCGACGCCCCAATCCTGGGACGAGGTGATGCGCGACGATGGCGCCCTGGCCGGGCTGAAGACGGCGCAATACCGCGGGCTGATCGGACACATCGGCATCTCGTCGCACGACCTGGAGATCGCGGAGATGGCGATCACCTGTGGCGAGTTCGAGACCGTCATGCTCGAGTACTCCGCGTTTTTTCCCCAGACAGCCCGACTCATCACGCTCGCGGCCCACCACGAGGTGGGAGTCATCGTCATGCGCCCGCTGGGTGGCTCCGGCCGGACGAGCACCATGCGCGGAAGGATCGCGACGGGTGACGCCGGGGTGCTCACTCCGGCGAACCTGCTCCGCTACGTGCTCTCGAACCCGGGTGTCTCCGTCGCCATCCCCGGCGCGCGCTACCCGTCCCGGGTGGTCGAGAACGTCGCCACCGCCACCAGCTACACGCAGCTGTCGGCCGCCGGCCGGCGTGAGATCGAACACGCCGCGACGGGCCTGTACTGATAACGGACCGGTTGGGCCCGCTTCCCTGGAGCGATGAGCCCTGTCCCGGGCCGTTGCATCCCGGGACTATGATCGAACCATTTATGGCGGGAGGCGCCACCATGACCAGTACCGCACTCTTCGTCGTTACCCTTCGCGAATGGCTCGCAAGCCAGCGGCTCCAGGACACGCCCCACCGGGCAGCGCTCACCGCCGCCATGAACGAGGGCGACACCGCCGAGATCCACCGACTCCTCGTAGACGCCCCCTTCACCCCCGATCAGCGGCGCTACCTCGATGATCTGCTCGAACGCTGGCGAAAGGCCGAAACTGGCGAGAGCTGACCGGACCCCCGCGCTTGTCGGCGAGTTGGCCTGGTGACCACGATCATGGCGCAGCGGGCGGCTCGGATGTACAACCGTTGCATGGGCACTGGACTCACTCCGCACGCGACCGCCGAGCCCCTTGCCGAAGCGATCGCCCTCACGCCGGCCGCCCGCATGGCAACCGTCGAGGCTTTTTTCGCCGCCAGTCCCCGCTCATCCGAAGGATCGTCCGGCCTCGGGCGGGCAATTCTCGACTTCCAGGCATGGGAAATCGCGTCCGGGCGGATTCCCACGAGCAACGGCGGCTCGGACTGGTGGCGGGCGGTCAACGGCATGATGGTCCTCGACATTGCGGCCGCAGCTCAGGGGGCGACAGGTCCTACACCGGCGATTCGAGCCTGGGTCGACTACACCACGGCGGCCGAGCCCCAGCGCGCGCTCTGGGAAGCACACCAGCGTTCGCTCCATGCCGGTATCCGGGCTGCCGGGGCGCTCCTTGTTGCCGAATCGGAGGCAGAGCGACGGTTTGCCGCCATCGTCATCGACGTGGTCGACCGGACCGCGCTCAGCGGTTCAGCCACCGACAACGACGGTCTCGCCCGCCTCACCGAACGTTACTACCCGGGTGTCTACCCGATTCGCCCGGACGCGCTCCCCGCCCTCGAAGGAATGCGCGAAAAGACCGCCGCCCGCCTCCTCGACCCTGCTGGTGCCCCGTTCCAGGACGTGGGTATGGACTCGACGCGCTGGGCTTGAGCGCTGCCGTGTCTCAGTCTGGCTCCCCGTAGGGCTCCAGGAGCGACGCGTAGTCGTTCTTCGGCGTGTTCAGCAGCGGCGAAACCGGGCGGTAGACGAGCCACTCATCTGGAGGGGGCCCCAGCAGCCCCTTGAGGCTCCGCGGGTTTGGTTCGTTCGGGTTCATCCATGCGTCCGCTTGCTCGTCGGAAAGCACAACGGGCATGCGGTCGTGGATTGGGCGCATCAGCTCGTTGGGACGTGTTGTGATGATGGTGAAGGTACGCTGGCGCTGGTCGGGCGCCGGGTACCAGGACTCGTAAAGCCCCGCAAGCAGGAGCAGGCCGCCGTCCGGCCGGTGGAACCAGAGCGGGCGGCGCTGGTCCTGGGGGCCCACCCACTCGAAGAACCCGTCGGCCGGCACCACGCACCTTCGCGCCAGGAACGCCTCGCGGAAGGCGGGCCGCCGGTCGATGGCCTCGGCCCGCGCGTTGATCGGCGCGTTCACCCGGTCGGTGGGATGGGCCCAGTGGTTCACCAGGCCCCACTTCGCCGGCGCCAGTTCGCGGTCCTCGAACCTCTGGCGGACGATGAAGTGCCAGTCGGTTGGCGCGATGTTGTATCGCGGCCGGTATTCAGCCGGCAAGGACCCACGGGGTACCCCGAGCTCTTGTTCAAGGTCCGACCGTTCGGCGCGCGTCAGCGTGAATCGCCCGCACATGGAAGAAGAGTAGCGTTTCCGCGCGGAGCCGCACGTGGCCGGGTGGCCCGCGGCGGGCTACGCCCGCGAGTAGGTCCCCACCAGGCGGTTCATCCCCAGCGTGTGCGGCTCGATTTTCTCCAGCAGCTGCCAGAGCGTGAGGTCCGGCTCCAGGTTCAGTTCCTCTTTCAGCGCGAACACCCAGAAGTAGTAGTGGTGTGTCCCGTGGCCATTGGGCGGCATTGGTCCGCCGTACCCCTGCTTGCCGAAGTCCGACTTCCCGCTGGTGTACTCCTTCGTGCCCTCAGGAAGGCTCGATGCCGAGGCGGGGATGTTGTAGAGCACCCAGTGCACAAAGCCGTACGTGCCCTTCGAGACCAGCGGCGCGTCCGGGTCGTGGCAGACCACTGCAAACGAGCGCGTGCCGTCCGGCGCGGCGCTCCACGCCAGCGCGGGAGAGACGTCTTCGCCTTCGCCCGTGTGTTTGGCCGGAATGCGGCCACCCTGCTCAAATGCCGTGCTCGTCAGCTGCATCTTCGAAAGCGCGAAACCCATGACTGAAACCTCCTCAGCGTGCGTCCGTCCAGGTGCAAGGCAGCCTGATACTGGCATACCGGCGGCGAGCCCGCCAGCGCACAGAAGGATCGCCACCCCTACCTCTGGGCGAGCCGGGACTTCTACCCTGCAATGAGCGTTGGTCAACGGCGGACGGGAGAAGGAGACAGATGTTTTCCCCGGAGTTCCGGCCCCGGCCTTGACCGGTGCAGCCTGATTCAGCGGTTTGCTTGCAGCCAACCCAACTTCTGTGTGGTACGGTGGACGCTGCGGGAGACCCCGTGAATGACTTCTTGAGGCGTCAGCCTCCACCCCCGGAGGGGAATGTCGAACCAGCGTCCCGCGCCACCCATTGACTACCGCGAACTGAAACAGCTCGTCACCAACCAGGGACTTCTTGCCCCCCAAAACGGGTACTACGCGTTCAAGGCGGCCGCTGCGTTGACCGGCATCGCCCTCGCCGTGTGGGTGACTCTGGCCGCCGGCCACTTCGCCATCGTCCTCCTCGGTGCGCTCCTGCTGGCCTTTGCCTCCACCCAGGTCGCGCTGCTCGGCCACGATGTCGGCCACCGCCAGGGCTTCCGTGGCCACCACACAAACCTCATCGCTCGCTTCGTCTTCGGCAACCTGTTGCTTGGCATCAGCCACACCTGGTGGAGCAACAAGCACAACCAGCACCACGCCACCCCGAACCACGTCGACCTCGACCCCGACATCCAGTTCCCAATGGTCGTCTTCTCGGCCGGGCAGCTTGCGTCGCGCTCGAAGAAGCTCCGGCCGCTGATTGCCCTTCAGGCGTTCATCTTCCCTATGCTCCTGCCGCTCCAGGCGGCGAACATGCGGATTACCAGCATCCAGCACCTTCTCAGCGGCAGCGCCAAGAGGCCCGCCCTCCAGGCCACCGTGATGGCAGGTCACTTCGCCCTCTATGGCGTGCTGCTCTTCGCCATCGGCAGCTGGCCGCTGGCGATCGGGTTCGTCGCCGTCCACCAGCTCGCCTTCGGCCTCTACAACAGCTCAGTCTTCGCCTCTAACCACAAGGGCATGCCCGTCATCGACGCCGGCGGCCGCATGGATTTCCTTCGCGAACAGGTGCTCACCTCGCGAAATGTCTCGGGCCACCCGGTCACGGACTTCTGGTACGGCGGCCTGAACTACCAGATCGAGCACCACCTCTTCCCCACCATGCCGCGCAATCAGCTCCGTAAGGCGCAGCCGATCGTCGAGGACTTCTGCCGCCGTTTGGGCATCTCCTACCACGCAACCGGCCTGTTCGCCTCCTACCGCGAAGGCTGGTCCCATCTCTACCGGCTTGGGCTCCAGGCTCGCCGGTCCGCCGCCGCCACGGCCGCGGTCTCCGAGTAACTCCCCCTCAGGGCAGCAGGGTCAGGGAAGCCGCTGTCTTGCTTCCTGGGCCGTCTCCATTACGCGCCCTACCACCCTGGCGGGATCCCACCAGCCCCGTCTGGTAGGCTTCCGCCACTCCGCTCGAGGTCCCACGCATGCCTGCCAACCCTCCGCTCAACTGGGATGTCCTTTTCGATGAAGCTATCGACATCCTCTGCCGCTACATCCGTGTCGACACCTCGAACCCGCCTGGTAACGAGGTCGTGGCCTGTGAGTTCCTCGGTGAAATCCTGACAGGCGAGGGCATCCCCTTTGAGACGTTTGACGCGGGCGGTGGGCGCGTTTCGCTCCGGGCGGTGCTTCGCGGTGATGGCAGCAAACGGCCATTCATGCTCCTGAACCACACGGATGTGGTCCCCGTCCAGCGCGAATACTGGGACGAAGAACCGTTCAGCGGCCTCATCAAGGATGGGCACATCTGGGGACGCGGCGCCCTCGACATGAAGGGCCTCGGGGTCGCTCAGCTGATTACCTTCCTCGCCTTCAAACGCGACGCGATTCCCCTTGAGCGAGACCTGGTTTTCTTCGCCATGGCCGACGAAGAAGCGGGTTCCGAATTCGGCATGCGCTGGATCGAACGCAACCACCCTGAGTCGCTCGATGCTGAGTTCGTCATCAACGAGGGTGGGGGTGGCACCACTGAGCTCTTCGGCGTCGAACGCCCGGTCTACAACATCGCTGTCGCCGAGAAGGGGCCTGTCTGGCTCAGGCTTGTCGCCGAAGGGGCGCCCGGGCATGGTTCCGTACCCCACGAGGACAATGCGCTCGACCGGCTCGTCCGCGCCATGCACCGGGTCCAGACCTGGGAGCGGCCGCTGACCGTGTCCCCCGTTCTCCAGGAGTATTTTGCGCGGCTTTCGAAGGCCGGTATCTACCGGGGCGACGCCACCGCGGAGGGCCTGCAGGCTGCGGCCGCGGGCGATCCGCGTATCCGCGCGCTCCTTTCCGACACCATCAGCGCCACCACGGCAGGCGCCGGCATGAAGCACAACGTCATCCCCGCTCGGGCTGAGGCCACCCTCGACTGCCGCCTCCTCCCTGGCGTCAAACTCGATGACTTCATCGCCGGGCTGGAGCGCGTCATCGACGACCCGAAGGTGAAGGTCGAGCGCGTCCACATCGGCTGGTCTGACTCGAACCCGTTCGACACCGAACTCTTCCGGACCATCGAAGAAGTCGTGCATGACCACATCGAAGACGCCGTGGTCGTCCCCGGCATGACAGTCGGCTTCACCGATAGCAGCGTCCTTCGGAACCGCGGGGTCATCTCCTACGGCTTCTCGGGCGGCCTGAACGTCCCGGCGCTCGGACGCACCGTGCATGGCCACAATGAGCGCGTACCAATCGAAAGCTTCCGGCTGAATTGCCAGATGGTGTACGAAGTCACCCGGCGGATGTGTGCGGGGTGACTTCGCCTTCGGTTGCAATGCCTTTGCAAGCCGCGGGACGGTCAGGGGCTTCTCCCCGGGGGTATACTTAAAGGGTCGAATTCGGCAGGCGTTGCCGAAGCGGGTGGTCCAACTTCTGGGGTGCATCGCGCACAGGCGCGTAGGCGACTTCCGCGCCGAACCCGTCAGCTAACCTCGTAGACAGATCGGAAGGCTTTGGCCTTCGTCGCCCGCGACAGACGGAGTGACACCATGATCCGCACCGGACAGTCGCTTTTGCTCCCCGTGGAGGCCGGCCGCGGGACTGGCTGCTGTCACTACGGGGCGCGAACGCTTCGCCGGTCACGCCTCCTCGCCACCTCTCGCCCGTGGCAGGCCGTCGCCGCCCACGTGGCTCGTGGCGAAGTGCCTGTTTCCGTCCACCGTTTCTAAGCGCCCATCGGGGAGCGGACCCGTCGCCCACGGCCATGGTGGCTCGCCATCACCACGGCCCAGGAAAGGACACCGCGAATGAACGAATGCTGCGCCTGTGGCGCGATCAACCACCTCGAATACTTCGACCCTGAAGCCAGTGCCTTCGCCGACGGTTCCCGGCTCGCCAACGGCGCCCTCCTCTGCCATGCCTGCGTCGGGGCGACGACGCTTCGCCGCATCAAGGGTGCGTCTGCTGCCGCCGCGGGTTCTCGCCTCGAGTCGGCCACCGCTTCCCGCTGACCACGTCAGCATCGATTTCGTTGAGCCTGGGAGGCAATGTCATGAATAGCGAACCCATCCCGAAGGCGCTTGCCCCTGTCGATTCGCAAGGCGCCCCACCCTCACGTGACTTCCCGTCAGAGCCGGGGCGCGCCCGGTGGGTTGTCGATCTCGCTTCGCACCGCGTTGTGCGCCAGGAGACGGGACGTTCGCCGCGGCCGACCCGTGGGGGTGGTGGCGCTTCGTGAGTCCCGCTCCCGGACTACCGGATACTCCACCACCTTCTGAACGCCCGTCCCGTGTTGCCATCGAGCGGGTCTCGCCCGAGGTCGACGCGGGCCGCTTCGCCGCGAAGCGCATCGCCGGCGATCGTGTGGAAGTCCGGGCCACCATCTTTGCCGATGGCCATGAAGTGCTCGCCGCGGAGGTGCTCTACCGCCACGATGGCGCGGGCGCGTGGTCCCGCGCCCCCATGCAGCTCCTCGGGAACGACCGCTGGGAAGGCGCGTTCGATGTCCCCGAGCCCGGCCGCTTCGAGTACACCGTCGAGGCCTGGGTCGACCGGTACGCATCCTGGCTCGAGCGCCTGGACAAGCGTCACGCCGCTGGCCAGGACCTGGCCGTCGAGTTCCAGGTTGGCGCCCGCCTGCTTGCGAGTGCGGCCGCGGGCGCAGGCAAGCCCGGAGCCTCCGGGTTGCGCGGCGCAGCTTCGCAGCTCCCCGGCCTCGACCCCGAGGCCGGCGTCGCTCTGGCGCACGCCGTTGCGGATGAGGCCTGCCGGTACCAGGACAAGGGTGCCGTTGCCGCCTACGCGCGCGTGCTCGCATTGGATGTCGAGCGCGAACGGGCCGGCTTTGGGGCGTGGTACGAGTTCTTTCCCCGTTCGTTCGGCAAGGATGGCGCGCATGGTTCCCTCGCTGACGCAGCGGAGATGCTCCCGTATGTGCGCTCCATGGGTTTCGATGTCGTCTACCTTCCACCAATCCATCCAATAGGCATCTCGAACCGCAAGGGGCCAAACAACACCCTTGAGCCCGGGCCGGCGGACCCGGGCAGCCCGTGGGCCATCGGATCGAGCCATGGCGGCCACTGCGCGATCCATCCGGAGCTGGGCACGCTCGACGACTTCCGTGGTTTCCGCGCGAAAGCCGAGGAACTCGACCTCGAAATTGCCCTGGATATCGCGTTCCAGTGCTCGCCCGACCACCCCTGGGTTACCGAGCACCCCGAGTGGTTCGAGCACCTGCCTGATGGTTCGATTCGGCACGCCGAAAACCCGCCGAAAAAGTACGAAGACATCGTCCCGTTCGACTTCGAGTGCGAGGACTGGGAGGCGCTCTGGGAGGCCCTCCTCGGTGTCGTTACCTTCTGGGCGCGCCAGGGTGTCCGCATCTTCCGCGTCGATAACCCCCACACCAAGCCGTTCCCCTTCTGGGAGTGGCTGATCGCCGCGGTCCGGCGGGAATACCCGGATGCCATTTTCCTCGCCGAGGCCTTCACCCGCCCCGCCGTGCTCCACCACCTGGCCAAGCTCGGTTTCAGCCAGTCCTACAACTACTTCGCCTGGCGCAACACAAGCCAGGAGCTCAGTACCTACGTCAATGAGCTCATGACTGAACCCGGGGCCGACTACCTTCGTCCCAACTTCTGGCCCAACACCCCCGATATCCTCACCGGCTACCTCCAGTCTGGGGGCAGGCCCGCCTTCATGGTCCGCCTCGTCCTGGCTGCGACGCTTGCCGGGAGCTACGGCATCTACGGCCCAGCGTTCGAACTCTGCGAGGACCGGCCGCGTGAGCCCGGCTCAGAAGAATACCTCGACTCCGAGAAGTACCAGCTCCGCCAGTGGGACCTCGCCAACCCCTGGAGCCTCCGGGAGTTCATCGCCCGCGTCAACGCCATCCGCCACACCAGCCCGGCCTTCCGCAACCACGCCACCCTTCGCTTTCACCCGGTCGACAATGACCGCCTGCTTTGCTACAGCCGTAGCCTGCCGGATGGCGGCGAGACCGTGGTAGTGGTCGTCAACCTCGACCCGCGATTCAAGCAGTCCGGGTACCTCGAGTTGGACCCGGAGGTCGTTCGCGTCGAGCCGGGCGGCATGTACCAGGCGCATGATCTGCTTGGGGGAGGCCGCTACCTCTGGCAGGGAAGCCGAAACTACGTTGAACTGGATCCGGCAACCACGCCCGCGCACATATTCCTGTTGCGGACGAAACACCGCACAGAGAGGGAGTTTGAGTACTTCCTGTAGGAGGGTTCACCGCTTGAGCAGACCAACCCGCGCCGCATCCGGTAGCAGCACCATGCCGGCGGACGATCCCCTCTGGTTCAAGGATGTCATCATCTACGAGCTGCACGTCCGCTCCTTCATGGATGCGGATGGCGATGGCATCGGTGACTTCGTCGGACTGACCCAGAAACTGGATTACCTCCAGGAGCTGGGCGTCACCGCCATATGGATCTTGCCGTTCTACGAGTCGCCCCTCCGCGACGACGGCTACGACATCGCGGACTACCGCAAGATCCATCCTTCCTACGGCACCCTTCGTGATTTCAAACGGGTCCTGTCCGAGGCCCACGCCCGCGGCTTACGCGTGATCACCGAACTGGTGATTAATCACACCAGCGACCAGCACGCCTGGTTTCAGCGTGCCCGCCGGGCCCCCCGTGGCAGTGCCTTCCGCAACTACTACGTCTGGAGCGACACCGCCACCGAGTACGCCGACGCCCGCATCATCTTCAAGGACTTCGAACGCTCCAACTGGACGTGGGATCCGGTCGCCGGGCAGTACTACTGGCACCGCTTCTACTCCCACCAGCCCGACCTCAACTTCGATAACCCCCGCGTCCGCCAGGAGATTTTCGACATCGTCGATTTCTGGCTCGCGATGGGTGTCGATGGTTTTCGCCTGGATGCGGTGCCCTACCTCTTCGAACGCGAAGGCACCAGCTGCGAAAACCTCCCCGAAACCCACGCGTTCCTGAAGGAACTCCGCGCCCACGTGGATCAGAAGTTCCCGGGCCGCATGCTCCTCGCCGAGGCCAACCAGTGGCCCGAGGATGCCGCCCGCTATTTCGGCGACGGCGACGAGTGCCACATGGCCTACCACTTCCCGCTCATGCCCCGGCTCTTCATGGCCGTCCGCATGGAGGACCGCTTCCCCATCACCGAAATCCTCGACCAGACGCCCGAGATCCCCGAGAACGCCCAGTGGGCGCTCTTCTTGCGGAACCACGACGAGCTCACCCTCGAAATGGTCACCGATGAAGAGCGCGACTACATGTACCGCGTCTACGCCGGTGAGGATCGCGCGCGGATCAACCTCGGAATCCGCCGCCGCCTGGCGCCCCTTCTCGGCCACAACCGCCGCCTCATCGAGCTCATGAACGCCCTCCTGCTCTCGATGAACGGCACCCCGGTTATCTACTACGGTGACGAGCTCGGCATGGGCGACAATATCTACCTGGGTGACCGCGACGGCGTCCGCACCCCCATGCAATGGAGTGCCGACCGCAACGCCGGTTTTTCCCGCGCGAATCCCCAGCAGCTGTACCTCCCGGTCATCATCGACCCCGAGTACCACTACGAATCCATCAACGTCGACGCTCAACAGGGCAACCCGTCGCTCCTGCTCTGGTGGATGCGCCGGCTCATCGCCCTCCGCACCCGCTACCGCGCCTTCAGCCGCGGCTCCATGACCTTCGTCGACTCCGATAACCGCCGCGTGCTCGCCTTTCTGCGTGAGTTTGAGGGCGAACGCATCCTGGTTGTCGCGAACTTGTCGCGTTTTACCCAGGCCGTCAACCTGAATTTCAGCGTGTGTGCCGGGTACACCCCCGTGGAGATGTTCGGCCACACCCACTTTCCGCCCGTGACGCAGGAACCCTACTTCCTCTCGCTCGGCCCCCACACCTTCTACTGGTTCGTGCTCGAACCGGCCGCCGGCCACGCCCAAACCGAACCCGGTCAGATCCCCCATCTCACCATCGACCGCGACTGGCACGAGCTGCTCAACGGACGCCGCCGGTCGCTCGAGGCCGTCCTCGCCGCCTATCTGCCTGGCAGGCGCTGGTTTGGCGCGAAATCGCGCACGGCACGCCGTTTTTCCATCATCGATGCCATTTCGCTTCGCCCGCGGAACGCGCCCCGTTCCGCCTACGTCATCGTTGGAGTCGAATACGACCAGGGCGAGCCCGAACGCTACGCCATCCTTCTCGCCGCGGTCACCGCCGAAAGAGCCGCCCAGGTCGAACGCACCGTCCCGTGGGCGCTCATCACCACGATCGGTGACCGCGACGGGAATACGCTCCACCTCATCGATGGACTGGCGCTGCCCGAGATAGATTCCGCGCTCATCGACGCCTTCCGGACGCGCGCCAGGCTCACCAGTTCCCGCGGGACCCTTGCGTTTGCGGTGGAAACCGGCTTTCGCGACCGCCGCGGCTCGGACGAGCCCCCGGCGGCCGTGCACCGCGGCGAACAAAGCAACACCTCCGTCATGTTTCCCGGCCGCCTGGTCCTCAAGTTCATCCGTCGCACCGAACCCGGTGTCCATCCCCAGATCGAAATGCAGCGCTTCCTCCAGCGGAGCCCGGTCGCTGCATCCGTCCCTCGCCTGGCCGGGTCCCTCACCTATTCCGCACCCGACCAGAAATCGACGGTCGCTGCCATCCTCGAGGAAATGGTGACCGCGCAATACGACGCCTGGACGTTCGCCATCGACGAGCTCGGCCTCATGCTCGAGGAAGTCGCAGCTGCCCGGATCGAACCGCCCGCGCTCCCCCGGCGCACTCACCCCATGGATGCACCCCAGACGCCTGCGGCCCTCCGCGAAGCAGCCGGGTCCTGGCTCGAATTCGCTCGCGCGCTCGGCGAGCGCACCGGCGAACTCCACGCAGCGCTCGCCTCCAATCGCGACGACCCGGCCTTCACCCCGGAGCGCTACACACCCTTCTACCAGCGGGCGCTCGCCCAGGCATTCCGAACGCAGGCTCGGGATGCCTTCCGCGTTCTTCGGGGCGCCCTTCCGAGCCTCGATGAACCGACCCGTCAACACGCCGAGGCTGTGATCGCCAGCGAGGACGCGATTCTCGACCGCCTTCAGGCGATCACCCAACGCCCGCTCTCCAGCAGTCGAATCCGTTGTCACGGAGACCTCCACCTCGGACAGGTGCTCATTGCCGGCCGTGAGCCCGTGTTTATCGACTTCGAGGGCGAGCCGGTACGCTCCCTCGGCGAGCGGCGCACGAAACGGTCCCCGCTGCGGGATGTCGCTGGCATGCTCCGCTCAATCCACTACGCCAGCCGCTATGCCCTCCGCGAGTTGGTCGAATCCCAGGCGGCCGGTTCCGGAACCGACCTCGATGCCTGGGCCCGTGCATGGTCCCTCTGGACGGCCTCCGAGTACCTCGCGGGCTATACAGAGGTTGCCACCCAAACGGGCCTCCTCACCGTGGACGGCGGCGAACACCGCTTCTTGCTGGATAGCTTCACGCTCGACAAAGCGCTCTACGAACTCCGATACGAGATCGACAACCGGCCCGCCTGGGTCGACATCCCGCTCGTGGGCATCCTCGAACTCATCGATATCGCAGCTGACGACTGACCGCCACTCCTGGAGGTGACCATGCCCGCCAAACGCAAGCCCGCCGAATCCCGCTCCCTTCTTAGCCCGGACGACCTCTACCTCTTCAATGAGGGCACCCACACCCGCCTCTACCAGCACCTGGGCGCGCACGTCACTGAGCAACGTGGCGAGGCCGGAGTGGCCTTCGCCGTCTGGGCCCCGAATGCCCGCTCGGTGAGCGTCGTCGGCGACTTCAATGACTGGGATGGAGCCGCCAGTCCGCTCGCCAACCTCGAAAGCTCCGGGATCTGGGAGGGCTTCGTCCCGGGCGCTGCCGAAGGTCACCGCTACAAGTTCGCGATCAAGAGCAACCTCGGCGGCGAATCGCTCCGGGCCGATCCGTTCGCTTTCCGTTCCGAAGATGCCCCGGCGACCGCCTCCATCGTCCACGAACTCGCCTACGAATGGGGTGACAGCGACTGGATGGCGAATCGGGCAGCCCACAACCGCCACGACGGCCCGATCTCCATCTACGAGATGCACATCGGCTCGTGGATGCGCTCCCCGGACGAAGACAGCCGCCCACTCACCTATCGGGAGCTCGCCCCGAAACTCGCCCGGTACCTGGTCGACCACGGATTCACCCATGTCGAGTTCCTACCGGTCATGGAGCATCCCTTCTACGGATCCTGGGGCTACCAGACCACCGGCTACTTCGCCGTCACCGGCCGCTTCGGGACCCCCCAGGACTTCATGTACCTCGTCGATGTCCTCCACCAGCACGGCATCGGGGTCATTCTCGACTGGGTACCTTCGCACTTCCCCTCCGACGAGTTTGCGCTCGCCAATTTCGACGGCTCCCACCTGTTCGAACACGCCGACCCGCGCCGCGGCTACCACCCCGACTGGGGCAGCCTCATTTTCAACTATGGCCGCCACGAGGTCCGCTCGTTCCTGCTCTCCAGCGGTCTCTTCTGGCTCGAGGTCTTCCACGCCGATGGCCTCCGTGTTGACGCCGTCGCTTCGATGCTCTACCTCGACTACTCGCGCAAGGCCGGCGAGTGGCTGCCCAACGTTTACGGAGGGCGCGAAGACCTGGACGCCATCGGCTTCCTCCGCCAGCTCAACGAGGCCGCCTACGCCTTCGACCCCGGCATCCAGATGTTCGCCGAGGAATCGACCTCATGGCCCGGCGTCTCACGTCCCACCTACATGGGTGGCCTTGGGTTCGGTTTCAAATGGGACATGGGCTGGATGCACGACACCCTCAAGTACATGGCCCAGGACCCCGTCAACCGGAAGTATCATCACAACCTGATCACCTTCCGCGCCCTTTACGGTTTCACCGAGAACTTCGTGCTTGCCCTCTCCCACGACGAAGTGGTCCACGGCAAAGGATCCCTCCTCGGCAAGATGCCTGGCGACGACTGGCAGAAGTTCGCGAATCTCCGTGCCCTCCTTGCCTACATGTGGTGCCTCCCTGGCAAGAAGCTCCTCTTCATGGGGACCGAGTTCGGCCAATGGGGTGAGTGGAACCATGAGTCCAGCCTCGACTGGCACCTGACCGAGTTCGAACGCCACAACGGCCTCCAGCGCCTCACCGGCGACCTCAACGCGCTCTACCGCGGCACGCCGGCGCTCCACAAGACCGACTGCGACCCCGCCGGCTTCGAGTGGATCGACTGCAATGACGGCGACCAGAGCACCCTCTCGTTCGTCCGCCGCACTGCCGACAACCGCCAGGTGCTCGCAGTCGTCTGCAACTTCACTCCGGTGCCTCGCCCGAACTTCCGTATCGGGGTGCCCATCCCGGGCCACTGGCGCGAGATCCTGAACACGGATGCCCCGATCTATGGCGGCAGCGGGCAAGGCAACCTCGGTGGCATCGACACCGTCCCGATTCCATCGCACAACGAGCCCCAGTCGCTCCTGGTCACCCTGCCGCCCCTTGCGGTAGTGGTGTTCGAGGCCGGCATTCAGTCGGCCTGAGGCCCCGTCAGGCCGGGCGGCTGCCGATGACACCCTCAACCGGGCACCCTGCCCGAGGAACGCGCCAATGCCGCCGACCCGCTACCACGTGTCGATGTTTGGCCGCTTTTTTTCGTGCCGCGGCGCCGGTGGCGGCACCGACTTCAGTGCGCGAGTCACCCAGAATCGCGAGTCGAGTGGGTCGATCACGTCGTCAATCTCGAAGTGCGAAGCCATGTTCACGGCTTTCCCGCGTTCATAGGAGCGCGCCACCATTTCCTCGAACAGCCGTTTCCGGGCGTCCGAATCCTCCACGGCAGCAAGCTCGTTCCGGTAGCCCAGCTTGACTGCCCCCTCCAAACCCATCCCGCCGAACTCGCCAGTGGGCCAGGCCACCGTGAAGAACGGGGCCTTGAAGCTGCCGCCGGCCATCGCCTGCGCCCCAAGCCCGTATCCCTTCCGCAAGATGATCGTGAACACCGGCACGCTCATGCTGGCGCCAGTCACGAACATTCGGGCCGCATGACGCACCAGGGCGGTCTTTTCGACCTCGGGCCCCACCATGATCCCGGGCGTGTCGCAAAGCGAGAGCAGCGGGATCTCGAACGCGTCGCAGAGCTGCATGAAGCGGGCCGCCTTGTCTGCGCCATCGCTGTCGATCGCGCCGGCCAAATGCATCGGGTTGTTCGCGACCAGCCCCAGCGGCCGCCCTTCGATGCGGATGAACGCGGTCACCATCCCCGGCCCGAAGTCCCGGCGGAGTTCCAGCACCGACCCCGTGTCCGCCAGCGTTTCGATGACGCTCCGCACGTCATACACCCGCAGCCGGTTTTCCGGGATGGAGCTCCGGAGCAGCCGCTGGTCCGTGCACTCCCAGTCGTTCACCGGCCCCTGGAAGTAGGAGAGGTACTTCCGCGCAACCCGAACCGCCTCCGCCTCGTCCTCCACCAGCACGTCGATGACGCCGTTGGGCGCCTGCACGTCAGTGGGCCCCACTTCCTCCGGCCGGAAGATCCCCAGCCCGCCCCCTTCGATCATTGCCGGGCCACCCATACCGATGTTCGAACCCTTGGTGGCGATCACCACGTCGCAACATCCGAGGAGGGCCGCATTCCCCGCGAAGCACCGGCCCGACGTGATCCCGACCAGCGGGACCAGCCCGCTCAGCTTCCCGAAGTAGTTGAATGCCATGCAATCCAGCCCCGCCACGCCCACACCGTCGGTGTCGCCCGGCCGCCCGCCGCCGCCCTCGGTGAAGAACACCACTGGCAGCCGGTGCTTCTCGGCCAGCTCGAACATGCGGTCCTTCTTGCGGTGGTTCTGGGTCCCCTGGGTCCCCGCCAGCACGGTGTAGTCGTAGGACATCAGGATGGTCCGCGCCTTCGCATCGTCGAACAGGTCGCCGTTGACGCTCCCGATGCCCGCCACCATGCCGTCCGCCGGAGTCTTCTCGATGAGTTCCTCCACCGGACGCCGGCGCCGCTGGGCAGCGATCACCAGCGGCCCATACTCAATGAACGTGCCGGGGTCACACAGTTCGTCGATGTTCTCGCGGGCCGTGCGCTGCCCGGTCCTGCGCCGCCGGGCCACGGCATCGGGACGCGCGGCATCCAGCCCAATCGCGTGCCGCTGGTGGACCTCCTCCAGGTCGGGCCGTATCCGCTCGAGGTCGACCGCGACCGTCTGCGCTTCTCGTTCCGTTTCGCCCCCGGATTCTTCGATGAACAGCAGCGGATGACCCGGCATCACTGCCTCGCCCGGCGCCACGCGGATGCCCCGGACGCTGCCCCCCACCTCGGCAGCGATCACGTGCTCCATCTTCATCGCTTCCATCACCGCGACCTGCTGCCCGCGGTGGACCGTGTCGCCTTCACGCACGTCGATGGAGACGATGGTGCCCTGGAGCGGCGTCAGTATGGCTACCATGCCGTCGGGGGTCGGCGGAGCCGGCGCCTCACGCACCGCTTCCACCGCCGCTTTCCCGTGTGCCAGCACCGCCAGCGGGTCGCGCGTGTCGATTGCCGCACCCGCGCGCCCGGCAGCCACCGGCGCGGGGGTCGTGGCTACCGGCTGCGCCTGTTCGAAGAAGAGGCGCCGGTGGGTGTCGGGGGTCCCTGTCGCGAGCTCGGCCGCATGCTCTTCGACGAACCGGGTGGAAATCCTGTCGGCGACGAAGTCCGGGTGCCGCAGCAGGTTCTGGAGGAACGGAATGTTCGTCCCCACCCCCTCGATGCGGAACTCGCAGAGCGCCCGGTAGGCCTTCGCCGCGGCGCTCGCGAAGTCCCCGGCAGCCGAATGCGCCACCAGCTTTGCCAGCAGCGAATCGAAATGGGGGTTCGCGGTGTACCCAACGTATCCAGACGCGTCGGTCCGCAGCCCGGGACCAGTCGGCGGCTCGAACGCAGTGAGCGTCCCACCCGATGGCCGGGTCATCCCGTCCGCTCCGATCGTCTCCATGTTGACGCGCGCCTGGATCGCGTACCCCCGGGGCCGCTGGATCTGCGGTTGCTGGAGGTCCAGCGAGGCCAGAGTCGCGCCAGAGGCGATCCGTAGTTGCGTCGTCACCAGGTCGATGCCGGTCACCTCTTCCGTCACCGTGTGCTCGACCTGCAATCTCGGGTTCGCCTCGATGAACGCGATCGCGTCCGCACCATAGGGCGAGCTGCCGTCGATCAAGAACTCGAACGTCCCCAGGTTCTTGAAGCGCACGGCCTCGGCCATCCGCACCGCGTACCCGGTGAGCCGATCGCGCAGGTCGTCCGTCAAGCCCGGGCTGGGCGCCACTTCCACCAGCTTTTGGTTGCGCCGCTGGATGGTGCATTCGCGTTCCCACAGGTGGCTCACGTGTCCGGTCCTATCTCCCACCACCTGTACTTCGATGTGCCGCGCCAGCGGGAGGAGCCGCTCCACGTACACGTCGCCGTTCCCGAAGGCCGACCGTGCCTCGGACTGGCAGCGGGTGAACGCCTGCTCCAGTTCCTCTGTCCGCCTCACCGGACGCATGCCCCGGCCGCCTCCGCCGGCGATCGCCTTCACCATCACCGCGCCACCCTCCCCGATCGCGGCCAAGAACGCGCGCGCTTCTTCGAGGCTCGTTGGCCCCGATGTGCCCGGGAGCACCGGCACGCCCAGCTCCTCGGCCAGCGCCCGCGCCCGTGCCTTGTCTCCAAACAGTTCCAGCACCTCGGGCTGCGGGCCGACGAAGGTCAGCCCTGCCTCGGCGCACCGCCGTGCGAACGCCGCGTTCTCGCTGAGGAAGCCGTACCCGGGGTGGACCGCGTCACAACCCGCCTCCAGCGCCACCTGGACGATCTGATCGGCATCGAGATAGGCGGCCGCCCCCTGCCCGGCCAACCGCCGGGCCTCGTCCCCCTTGCGCACGTGCAGAGAGCTGGCGTCGTCGTCGGAGTACACGGCTACGGTCTTGATGCCGAGTTCCGCGGCGGCACGGATCACCCGGATGGCAATTTCGCCACGATTGGCGATGAGCAGGCAGGTCGTGCTCATGGTGTCCTCGGATTCGGCACCGCCACGAAGGCGGCGTTGGGATGGTGCGCCGATCCTAGTGCCTCCTGCCGAAACCCGCCGCCCCGGGACCGGGCTTCAGGCGCGGCCGCCATTCACCGTTAATTCAGGCATGAACGATGACCTTGGCCCAATCGAGCACGCATCGCCCGGCATGGCCGTCTCGGTCATGCCCCGCGGCGAATCGGGGGGCTCCCATGGGCAGGGCGTTCTCGAAGCCAACCGCCGCTTCTCGGTTTACGTGACTACCTCGGAACGCACCTGGCGCCCCGGCGACGAGGTCGTTCTCGCCTGTGGAGCAATGGGCAGGCGTGTGGCTGCCCTCGCCCGCTTCCGCGATTACGGCGAAGGCCTGGCCATCTTTTTCCGGCAGAGCCCCTGGCGCCCCTTCGACCGGCGCCTGCTCGAACGGTACCGGGTCCAGCTCTCAGCGACCCTGGGGGACGGCGGCGAGCTGGTCCCGGTCACGGTGACGGACATTTCGATGGGTGGCGCTGCCGTGCTGGTCGCCGCCACACCCGGCGCCGCCCGGATCTCACTTCGCATCACGACAGCATCGGGCGAAATGGTTCTCCCCGCCGGGGTTGCGGGTGGGCACGCGGAAGAGGCTGGTACGGTCCTCCATCTACGCTTCGAAGACGTGACCCCCGAATCGGCACTCGTGCTCGAAACTCTGGTTGGCAGCCTGGGGGCCGGGCTTGCGGCCGGACTTGCCTCCGCCGCGGCCTGACCGAAACGCCGGCGGTCCGCCCCTCTACCCGGACGCCGCTTCTTCGCGTCTCGAACTGCGCGCCCGTTCCGCCGTTCCGGTAGCATTCCGCGGCTGTCAGCACCATTTCCCCGGTGGAGAACAACCCCATGCCCCGTCTACGCCAGGTTTCCCGCTCCGAAGCCTCGCCCGAAGTCAACGCCGTCTACACGCGCATCTTCGGCGACCGCGACCCCGTCGCCGAACCCGGCACCGCCACTGGTACGCCGGGGAACTGGTGGACCGTTTTTGCGCTCGTCCCCGACATCCTCGTCCACGCCCAGGATGGCTTCAGCCTCTTCAATAGCCGCCGCCGGATGCTCACGCCGTACTTTCGCGAGCTCGCCATAACGAGGACCGGGTTCATCTCCGGGAGCCAGTTCGTCTTCTCCCAGCACTGCAAAGCCGCCCGCGCCGCCGGTATCCCGGAGGAGAAGCTCGGCGCGATCCCCGCATGGATTACCTCATCGGCCCTGGATGACGCCGACCGCGCGGTGCTCGCCTACACCGATGAGCTTGTACTCCAGGACGGCCGCATCCAGGCTGCCACGTTCGCCGCCCTTCAAAGCCACCTGCCGGACGAGGCGATCCTGGAGCTCACGTACGCCGTGGCAATGTACCGGCTCCATGCAACCGTGTGCCGGGCGCTGCGCCTTGAATACGACGACATCGACGAGCGCATCGTCGAGATCGCCGCCCCTTCGGGGGGCGCCGCCACGGACGTGATGGGCCAGATCTCGCGCTGAAGCCCGCTCCCGCCCCTCTGATAGACTCCCGTGGTGCCACCCGACACGCTCCTCCCCCGGCTGGTCGCGATCGTCGGTGAGCGCCACGTGCTCACCGACCCCGATGTCCGCGCCGGTTACGAGACTGACTGGACGCGCCGATACCAGGGGAGCACCCCGGCCGTCGTTCGTCCTGCCTCTACCCCGGAAGTCGCCGCCGTGATCGAGCTTTGTCGCGAACTGGGAGCCGCAATCGTGCCGCAGGGTGGCAACACCGGTCTCGTCGGTGGGGGCGTCCCCCGAAACCGCGAACTCGTCCTCTCCCTCCGCCGCCTGGACACCATCAGCGACCTCGACGCCACCTCGGGTGAGGTCACCGCCGGCGCTGGCGTGACCCTCTCGGCACTGCAGGAGGCCGCCCTCGCCCATGGCTGGAACTTCGGCGTCGACCTCGCCTCCCGTGACAGCGCCACCATCGGCGGCATGGTCGCGACCAACGCGGGAGGCATCCGTGTGCTCCGCTACGGAGGAATGCGCCACCAGCTCCTCGGCATCGAGGCGATCCTATCGAGCGGCGCAATCGTCCGCCGCTTGCCGGGCCTCCTCAAGGACAACTCCGGCTATGACCTGACGCAGCTGCTCGCAGGGAGCGAGGGGACGCTTGCAGTCATCACTGCCGTCCGGCTCAAGCTGATCCCGCAGCAGCCACAACGTGCCGTCGCGTTGCTCGCGGTCGATGACATCGCGGCGGCCCTCCGCGTGGTCTCGGCCGTCCGCCGCGCCCTCTCCTCCCTCGAAGCGGCGGAGGTGTTCTTCCCCGAGGGCCTCGAACTCGTTTGCCGGCACGCGGGCCTTGCTCCTCCGTTTTCCGCCGGCCACCCGTGTTACCTGTTGCTTGAATGCGCAGGGCAGGCGGATGAATCGGCGAACCTCGCGGACGTCCTCGCGAGCGCCACCGGCATTCGCGATTCCGCCATGGCGGCAGACCGGCCGGGGCGCGAGCGGCTCTGGGCGTACCGGGAACGCCACACCGAGGCAATCAGCGCCGAGGGCATCCCCCACAAACTCGACGTTACCCTTCCCATGGCGCGTCTCGCGGAGTTCGAGAGTCGCGTCCGTGGTGCCATCGCCGCCGTCGAGCCATCGGCTCGCCCCGTCCTGTTCGGCCACGCGGGGGATGGCAACCTTCACGTCAATATCCTTGGACTGGATCCCGGCGATGAGCGGCCCGACGATGCAGTGTTGCGCCTCGTGGCCGGCCTGGGCGGAAGCATCAGCGCGGAGCACGGCATCGGTATCGCCAAGATGCCCTGGCTCCACCTCACCCGTTCCGCCGCCGACCGCGAAGCAATGCGGGCGATCAAGTCGGCCCTCGATCCTTCGGGTATCCTCAACCCTGGTGTAGTTATCCCGTCCGGCTGATGCAGCGCCGCGCGGGGCGGGTTATCGTTCGCGGCGCACGGAGAGGGTTGCATGGCATTCCAGTTCCTTGAGCGGACGGCATTCGTTGAGCTGCGCCTTTTCGGCGACGTTTCCGGGGCCACCGAGCCACCGGACGAGTGGCTTCAGAAGATCGCGGATGTTCGCCGCCTGCTGATCGATGCTTCCGAGGTCGCGGCCATTACGGCCGATATCCTCTGGATGGCCGGCGTCGTAAACAACGCCCGTGACCGGGGCCCCTTCTGGACGGCTGTCTTTGCTCCGTCCGATTTGGTGTTTGGCGTCCTTCGCCAGGTTTCCGCCTACCGAGCCGACCCATCCCCGACCGTCGAATTCTTCCGTGAACGCGACGCTGCCGAAGCGTGGCTCCTCTCGCGAGAAAATATTCCCGCTGCCTGATACGATGCCTCCGCCACCCGGAGGCCGCGGATGACCATCGACAGCTATAAGTATCTCCCCCGCTCCATGCGGACCATGTACGAATCGGTGCCGGTTATCGATGAGCCCGCCGAGTGGGCTCCTCTCCCGAAGCCGTTGCACCACTGCACCGTTGCCCTCATGACCTCCGCCGGCATCTACCTGCGCGATTCCCAGGAGCCGTTCGACGTCGAGCGGGAACGCCGTGAGCCCACCTGGGGTGACCCGACCTACCGCATCATCCCGCGCGACGTCCGCTCCGAGGACATCGCCTGTTCCCACCTGCACATCAGCCACGACGACCTTCTCGAGGATGTTGACGTCGTCCTCCCGATTCGCGCCTTCAGCGCGCTCGAAGCCGAAGGCCGCATCGGCCGTCTCGCTGACGAGCATTACTCCTTCATGGGCTACCAGGACCGCCGCCTGCTCGACTGGCGCAATATCCAGGGCCCCGAACTTGCCGCCCGGTTGAAGGAGCACGCCGTGGATGTGTTGCTCCTGGCGCCTGCCTGACCGGACTGCTGCAGAAACGTGCCCGTGCTGGCGCGTACGATTGAAAGCCTCGGTATCCCAACCGTCACCGTCACGATGATCCCGGACCTGGCGATGAAGTTCCGCCCGTCGCGCGTCGTTGGGGTCGAGTTCCCCTTCGGCCATAACTTCGGCACCCCGGGCAACGACGAGCTCATGCTGACCGTCGCCCGCGCCGCCTGCCAGGCGCTCGAAGAAGCCGGCGGCCCGGGCTACCGGCTGGATGTCGACGTGGAGTGGCCGGTTCCGCTCGAAACGGCCTATCGCACCTGGCACCCGCCGGTCCCCAGCCCGATCGTGGCGGAGATGCTCAAGCGCCGCCAGGGCGGTTAAGGCACTGCCATCCGCTCGGCAAGCACCTTGCTAATCCGCTCGCGGACCTCGCGCTTGGCGCCCGTCAGGTCCGTGATCGACCGCTCGGCCCGAGGTTCGGTGAACACGAACCGCACCTCGGCCACCGCCTTTCCGAGCGCCACCTCGAGCGCGAGTGCGTAGGCGGCGCCCTGCAAGCGATAGCGCTCCATCGCGCGGTCGATATCCTCGGTGCTGCGTGCCCAGTCGGTCTTGTAGTCGACCACCACCAGTCCCTCGGGCCCCTCGAAGAGCAGGTCGATGAACCCCTCGACCGTCGCCCCCTCGACCTGGGTACCGACATAGACCTCGCGCCAGTACCGCCCCGATCCAACCGCCTCGCGCACGGCTCGAGATTCTCGCGCGTTCTCCACCAGCCTGGCGATGCGCGTGGCCTCATCCGCGATGCCCTCGGCCACAGCCTGTGCGCTGGAGGCATCCTCGATGCTCGTCGTCGCCCCCAGATCGATCGTCTGGAGCACCGCATGCACGGCACGTCCGATCGATGTGCCCGCCCGCCCCTTCCGCCATGGCTGCTGTTCGTCGTCCGGGGGTGCTTTCTCTTCCACGGCCTCGCCCTCGTGGGCGATTGCCGTCGCTGCCACCACCGGCGCCCTGCGCAACCGCCGGAGCAGCGCCGCCCGCTCCGTGATCCAGCGATCACGGTCCACAATGGCGTCGGGAACAGGTTCGTCGGCCGGTTCGTCGAGCCCGGGAGCCTGCGGGACCGCGTACTGCTCCCACGTCCCGTTCCCTTCGGTCCCCGCGCAGGCCGCTGACAGGCATTCCGCGTGCGAGCAGTTGTCCTCCGCGTGGCGCTGGTCGTGCCCCGTGCCGTGATACCGCTGATAGAGCGAGACCACCAGTCGCTTGCGAGCTCGCGTCGCCGCCACGTAGAGCAGCCGGTCCCGCTCGAGCCGCTCGTGGCGGCGCTCCCGCTCGGCGGCGGCGCCGAACCCGGATGTCGAGAAGTAGCGGTCCTTCACGCCTACCCGTACCTCGACTCGCCCGCCGGGCTCGGTTCGCTCCGGCCAGATCACGTTGTTGTCGCGTTTGATCGGGTCGATCCCCAGTCCTGCGAGGAAAACGATGTCGAACTCCAGCCCCTTGGCCGCGTGGATGGTCATAATCCGGATGGCATCATCGTCGGGTTCGACCACGACGCCTTCGTTCACGCGGGCGCTCTCCTCCGCCTGGACCCGGAGCCACTCCACGAACTGCCGGAGTGTCGTCAGCGCGCCCGTCTCCTCCAGCCCCCGTGCCTGTTCGGCCACGAACCGGAGCCGCCGCCACGACTCGCGCGGGCGTGGCCCGGCCACCGCCAGCTCCAGCATGTGCCGGCTGGCAATAACCTCCTCGATGAGCGCGCCCGTGCTCACGTACCACTTGCGCCGGTGCAGCTCCTGGAGGCTGGTCATGCCGGTCTGCACTCGCACCGGGCTGCCCACGGGCACCTCGGCCAGGTAGTTCCAGCTCCCCCCGGCCTGGATGTGGGCCAGCAGTTCCCCATCGCGGCAGGCGAACGCCGGCGAGCGCAGTGAGGCCACCACGGCCACGTCGTCGGTTGGGTCGTCGATGGCCGCGAGAATGTTCGACAGGTCACGCACGTCTTGCGTCGCGAACACCAGCGAGCGGCTCTCGACCCGGAACGGGATACCCGCGTCCGCCAGGGCGCGCTCGATAGCGGGCGAGTTGGTCCGCGTCGGCAGCAGGATGGCCATGTCGGCGAAGCGCGTCGGCCGCTGCGTCCCCAACCAGTGCTCCTCGCGCGCGGCGAGTACCGCGTTCGCCAGCGCTGCCGCTTCCTCGCGGCGCACGTCATCGGCCTTCGCCTCGCGCCCCAGGGCCCCCCCGATGACCATGACCGGGGCTCCCGCAGCGGCCTGCGGCTCCGGCTCCAGGGCAATCCAGGCGGCCTGTCGCACTTCATCGCCGCCGTCCCGTTCGAAAAGGCGCTCGAACACCTCGTTCACCCAGCGCAATATCACCGGAGCCGAACGAAAGTTGGTGGTCAGCGGCACCCGTTCGCAGCCGAACGCTCCGCGTGTTCGCTCATAGAGCACGATGTCGGCCCGGCGGAAGCGGTAAATCGACTGCTTGGGATCGCCCACGAAGAACAGCCGCCCGGGCTCGACTTCGGCTTCGGTCCAGCGGCCCGGCGCCACCCCCGGCCGGCAGGCCAGCAGCGCCGCCAGTTCTACCTGCAGTGGATCCGTGTCCTGGAATTCGTCGATCAACACCCGCTGGTAGCGCTCGTGCAGTGCCTGGCGGACGTGTGCGTTCGCCCGCAGGAGTTCGACCGCCAGCACCAGCAGGTCCTGGAAGCCGAGACGCCCTGCCGTCCGTCGCTCGGCGGCGTACTCCCGCGCGAACTGCCCGATCTTCGGCAGCACTGCGGTGAGATACGCCCGGCGGGCAGCGTCGATCCACCCCGCGTGTGCGGCTTGTGCGACCGCAAGAACACCTCTTTTGCCCACGCTTCTGATCCTGGGAAACGCGCAGCCGAGCCGCAGGAGGTCGACTTCGGCCGTGTCCCGCTCGCCCGTGTCCCGCGCAGTCCGCACGCGGTCCGCAGCCGCTTCAAAGTTGGCCAAATGCGGCCCGAGTTCCGCGAGATGCTCGACCGCTGCGGCCGTCAGCTTGCCCAGGCCCGCCTTCGCATCCTCGATGGCCGGCCCGAGCGGGGGACGCGCCAGGTCGGGCTCCGGGGAAAGCTCGAACTCGACCCCTTCCAGCCGCTCCCAGTTGTCGTGGAACGCCTTTGCCACGCGTTCGAGGTCCTTCAGCCGCAGCCCCATCGTGAACGCCCGCAGCAGCGGACGCTGCATCGCAGGATCGTCCAGCAAGTCGTCCACGAATCGCTTCCACCGGTCCCGGAACGCGATGTCTCCCGCGACTTCATCGACGATTTGCAGTTGTGGTGGCAGGCCGGCCTCGAGCGGGTAGAGCGAAATGATGCGCTGCGCGAACGAGTGCAGCGTCTGGATAGCCGCCCGGTCCAGGTCCGGGAGCGCCTCCCGGCAGAGGGCCCGCTCATGGTCGGCAAGCGACTCATAGCCCTTCTTGCCCGCCGCCGCGAGTTCCAGGTGCTTGCGCACGCGCTCCGAAAGCTCCGCCGCCGCCTTCTCGGTGAACGTGATCGCGGCAATCCGTTCGACCGGCACCCCGCTCCGGATCAGGGCAACAATGCGGCCGACGAGCTCCGTGGTCTTGCCGGTCCCCGCGCCGGCCTCCACGAACAGCGTCGCGTCGAGGCCGTGCTTGATGCGGTCTCGCTCCGCCTGGTCTGTGAGTACGTCACTCATCGGTCGCCTCCACGCCAGGGAGGGTGCCCTCGCTCAACGTGGCGAAGTCCCGGACGACGGGCCCGCCCTTCCACTGCTTCCAGATCTCCAACCGCTGGCTCGGCGCACAGATCCGGTCGTACGGGCAGTACAGGCAATTCGTATACGAGCTGTTACGGCCATCCTCCTCGCCGGGGACAGCGGGGAAGTATCCCTGGCGCATCGTGTTCGCCAGCACCTGGACCACGTCGCCGAACGCCTCCCGGGTTGGCCCATCGAGCGGCAGGATGGCCTGCTCATAGTTCTCCCGTTCGGTGATGAACCAGTACCGGGCGCTGATTGGCTGTCCGCCGCCTTCGTTCTCAAGCGCCAGCGCGTACACCGGCAACTGCAACCGCTTCCCGCCATCGAGGCGGACCAGCGGGTCGGGCTTGCCAACTACCTTGAACTTCTCCGCCCGTCCCGTCTTGTAGTCGGTCACCATCAGTTCGCCGTTCGGCCCGCTGTCTACCCGGTCGATGTACCCGCGGAAGGCGATCCCCGTACCGTCCGGAAGCGTGTACCTGGCCGGGGGCGGCGGGGGGCTTCCGTCGCGGCTCGCCCCGAACGCTACCTCCGCCCGCTCGAAGACGAACCCGGTACTGGCCCGGTATTTCTGATCTGCGTCGAGGAACAACTCCAGGTCGCGCAGGATGCGCGCGCGGTCTGCCGCCCAGGCTAGCGGCTTGCCGGTGAGCCCCCGCCGCTCGGCTTCGGCACAATGCCGCTCGGCGATCTCCCGCAGCCTCGTGCGTTCCTTCGCGCTCCACGGCGCCAGCGCGTCCCCTCTCGGGTGAGTCTCGTTGAAGAACTCCTCGAGCGCCCCGTGCATTACGTTGCCGGCATCAGCAGCGGTGATGGTCTCGATCTCCTCGGGCCGTTCGATGTCCCCGACCTTCAGCACGTGCCCCAGGAAGTAGCGGAAGGGGCACTGGGCGAAGGTCTCCAGTGCGGTCGGCGAGACCGGCTCCCCGGTGCCCGCGGCTGCAACCGAGCCACCCGGCACCCTGCCGTTCCAGCCATCGAGCTCTGTCGTTCCTGGGCCGGCGGTCCGGCGCTTGCGTGCACGGCTCCGCCGGGCCGCCATGCCATCCCCCAGGCCATCGATTCGGCTCGCCAGGTAGTGGCGTTCGGGAGCGCTGCGAGCCCCAAGCAGCGAAGCAAGGTCGCGCTCCTGCAGCGACGCCCGTTCGCCGTCATTCGAGAGGACCGACTGAAACGAATGCACCGCCTCGAACCATTCCGGGTACGGCGGCGATTTCAACATCTCCGCGAGGTCGCTGGCATACAACGCCGTGCCCGCCTGTGTGGTCGCGGATTCGAGCAACCAGCGGGATGGGGTGGTCGTACGCTGGCCCCGGAGGTCGGCCCGCGGATACGAGAGGGCGCGTGTGTCCGCCCCGGCCAGCGCAGCCAGGTACGCCCGCCGCTGCTGGAGCAGCCCCAGACGCCGGGAGGGAACCTCATCGCCAGCCTGGTCGCGTTCTTGTTCGGTGATGATAGGGTCTTCGCCCCCTCCGGAGTTCCCCTCCACAAGACCGGCCACGAAGACGGTATCGAACTCGAGTTCGGCCGCCGCGGAGATGGGCCCAACAAACATCCCGTCCCCGAGCGAACCCACCCTCCCCGATGGCGCGTCGAGCACGTCTTCCAGCGCCGTCGCGAACTCGCCCCGCGAGATCGGAACTTCGAACGCGGCGGGCAGTTGGCCTTCGAGATTGGCGATCGACGAGAGCAGCCCCTGGACCTCCTCCCAGGCCGCGGCTTCGGCCTCTGCGAGTCCGTCCCCGGGGTGCTCGACCGTTGCCAGTGGAAGGTACCGCTCCAGCAGTTCGATCGCCTTTCGAGCGTGCCCCGCGGGTGGTGCCTGGACCGGGCTTGCCAGCTCTTCCGCCAGGGCGCTCATGAATCCCGCCAGGGCCCTCGCCTGCCCTGCCTGTCGCCGGTTGTATGCAGCGGCCTCCGGAGTCGCGGTGCTACGGGCTTCCCTGGCATCCGCCCACCCGGCCAGCCGGGCGGTCCAGTGGTCCACACCCCTCACCACCCCCGCCTCCCGCGAGATCGCGTCCCAGCGATGGGAAGGCGCCGGTGCCCCATCCTCACCAGGGATCGGCGCGGATGTCAGCCAGTCCATGACGACTTCGCGCCGGAATCCGCTCGCCGCCATTCGGTACGCCCCCAGCACCGCCCGTCCCGCGAGAGACTGCGCCAGTCTCCGGACCGGGGGACCGTTGTGCGGGATCCCTGCCGAGTCCAGCACCTCGTGCGCCAGCAACGCGTACTGCTCCGGCCGCTGGAACAGGATGGCCATCCGGTACAGCGGGACGCCCTGGTGGGCGAGTGCGACCGCCTTGCGAACGGCATGCCGGACTTCCTCCTCGGGATCGGGCAAGGACGCGACCATCGAGCCGGCCGGCACTGCGGCTTCCACGCCCTCCCGCACGGGGCCAAGCCCGGAGAGGCGTGCCGCCATCTGGCGAGCAAGCGCATCCACCTGGCCATCCCCGGTCAGCCCGATGACCGCCCCGGCGCCCACCGTGGCCGCCACTGCCTCGAGCAAGCGCGCGAGCGCGTCCGGGAGCCGCCGCGGGAGGTAGAGGATGAGCGCGCCTGCTTCGCGCGCCCCCGGGGCGCCGCTCATCACCGCTCCGGCGGCGGCACGGAACAGGTCGGATTCATCGTAGTACGCGGCCGTCAGTTCCTTCGTCCGGCGCAGCAGCCGCACCACGTCCGCCGTGCGGGGGCTCAACGCAGCGAGCCGGTGGAGGGTCTCGCTGGTGGCGTCGCGCAGGTCGTCGAACGCGCGCGCCAACTGCTTCGCCGTCGCCGGGTGTGCCACCACCGGAGCGAAGATTCCCGCGTCTTCCCGGAGCGCTGCCCGTACGGCCTCCATCCGCACCCACGGGACCAATGGCGTGCGCCGCTCGGCGGCCAGCGCAGCGCCACCCAGGAGTTCTGCTGCCCGCCCCGCGACCTGGAATCGCACATTGACCAGCGGCGTTTGCGCCGCAAGCGCCCGGCGCAAGCCGAGCCCCGCATAGTTCGTGGGGACAATCACGGTCACTGGCGCCAGCGCGCCGCCGCTTTTCGCAGCCGCGATCGCCGCTGCAAGGGCTTCGCGGGCCGGCCGCCCGTAGGGAACAAGGTCAATCATCCGCCATCACCATCCGCACAGGAGGCCGATCCTACGCCTGGATGGCACACCCCGCCCGTTCAGCTCACTCCATCCACGCGACAGGAAGTGTCGACTTTCGTGGACGGTCAGCCCGTCAGCATCGCCATAGCGTATTCCATGTTCGCCTTCATCGAGGGCTTGATCTCTTCCCAGTGCGGGTCATCGCGCTTTCCGCGCCGGTGGAGCATCAGGTTGAACCCGCTGATGATCGCAAACTTGTACACGGCCAGTGCTTTGAACCAACGGATATCGCCCGGGTCCGAACCGCATGACTCCCGGTACCAGGCTTCCAGTTCGTCGCCGTGGGGCATGCGGATATTCTGCTCGTGCGCCCACGCCGCCGGGTCGCTGAAGACGCAGATCCAGCCAAGGTCATTGAGCACCGGGCCGATGCCGCAGAGTTCCCAGTCGATCACCGCCGAGAGCTTGCCCGCGGGAGAGTAGAGGAGGTTCGTCCACTGGAAGTCGCCATGGTAGATGGCGATGCGCGATTCGTGTGGGATTTTCTCAAGGAGCAGTTCCTTCACCCGTGGCTGCAGGGCCAGCAGCTCAGGTTCGGCCGCCCGTTCGTAGAAACGGTCCCAGCGGTTCACGTCGAACTCATACCCCCAGTACTCGCCCAGGTACGGCGCCTTTCCCGGGTCCACACGGTGAATGCCCGTGAGCGCCACCATCGCCTGGCGGGCCATGTCCCGGAGTTGAGCGTCGCTGAAGCGCGAGGGGTAGCTGTCCTTCAGGGTGTCGCCCTCAAGCCGCGGCTGGACGAAGTACGGCGAGCCGAACCATCGCTCGTCCGTCCCGGACCAGAGGATCGGCGCGTGCGGGACGTCCGTGTCTTTGATCGCCGTGACGGCGGCGACCTGCCGCGTCAGGTCGGCGGTGCCCTCCCACTTCACGCCGGGAGGCGGCAGGCGCAAGAAGTAGCTCGTCCGCAGCCCCTCGGAAACGACCTCGAAGAAGTATGAAAAGCCCGCGTGCCCCGGGCCTTTCTCGACCGAGGAGATGGTCGCGCCGGGGTCGTCCAGGTGCGACCGCATGAACGGCTCCAGCCGCTCGCGGAGTTCATCCAGTTCCATGGTCCTCCTCCCATCAAGAGCGCGGGGAGTTGTAGCGAACCCTTGCCGCGCTCCGTTCCATGCCCTGCCCGGGACTCCCGGCCTACTGGACTCCGAAGTCCCAGCCGTTCCCGGCCTTGAAGCTCTGCAGGATGCGGCGCGACACGACCATCCGGTGTGTCTCGTCCGGGCCGTCGTAGATGCGCGCGGCTCGCGCGCCGCGGTACATCCCCTCGAGCGGCGTATCGCCGGAAACGCCCAGGGCTCCGTGCACCTGGATGGCCCGGTCGATGACGTCGTGCAGGACCTTCGCCCCGAAGAACTTGATCGCCGAGATCTCAACCCGGGCCTCGTCGCCCTGGTCGATCTTCTTCGCGGCACTCAACGTCAGCGCGCGCGACGCCTGGATCTCGACGTACGAGTCGGCGATCCAGTTCTGGACCGTCTGCTTCTCCGAGAGCGTCGAGCCGTACACCTCACGGCGCAGGGAGTACTCGCACATCATCTCGAAGGCGCGCTGCATCTGGCCCAGCCAGCGCATGCAGTGGTGGATGCGCCCAGGCCCAAGCCGCTTCTGCGCGATCCGGAAGCCGCTGCCGGGTTCGCCCAGCGTGTTGGTGATCGGCACGCGTACGTCGTTGTAGCGTATCTCCGCATGCGATCCGTCCGTCTCGCCCATCACCGGCACTGCCCGGACCAGGTTGAAGCCGGGCGTATCGGACGGCACCACAATTTGGGTCATCCGCCGGTGGGGTGGCTGGTCGAGTTCGCTCGCGCACATCACTATCGCGAACGCGGCGCCCTCGCCCTGGCTGCTGAACCACTTGTGGCCGTTGATCACCCACTCGTCGCCGTCGCGCCGGGCGGTCGTCTGCAAACCCGTCGGGTCGGCCCCGGATACCTCCGGTTCGGTCATCGAGAAGCACGAGTAGATGTCGCCGTTCACGAGCGGCTTCATGAACTTGTCCTGCAGTTCCTTCGTGCCGAACTGCCAGAGGATCTCGGCATTACCCGAATCGGGCGCTTGCGAGCCGAACGCCATCGGCGCGACCGTGCTGCGCCCCAGGATTTCGTTCATGTAAACGTAGGGCATGAAGCCGATTCCCATGCCGCCCGCTGCTGACGGCAGGTGTGGCGCCCACATCCCCATGGCCTTGGTCTTTGCCTGCAGCTCCTTCAGCTTGGCCGCGCCCTCGGCGCTCCGGCGGGGATGGTGCTCGTGGAAGAACGGCTCGTTCGGGTAGATGTGCTCCGTCATGAAGGCCTTCACCCTCTCGCGGAGCCCAGCGATCTCCTCTTCGGTCAGCTTGCGATCCGGACCGTGAGTCTGGTTTGGAGCGGTCATGCGTGTATCCCTCCTGGGGGAATTCGGCGGGGGTTCACTCTACCGCGTCGCTTGACCGCCTGCCACACAGCTACGGTCACCGGCCTTACGAGAGCTCGACTTCCTCGCCGGCCGCATGGAAGTGGTGCGCATGGTGGTGTCCGCGCCGCCGCTGCAGGTATCCGCCCAGTAGTCCGTGGGTCGGCGCGAACACGACCGCGAGGAGGAACACGGCGGTGGCGGTCAGCACAATCGTCGCTCCGGCCGCGGTCCCGGCGTGATAGGAAAAGTAGAGCCCCATCACGCCGCAGCTCGCCGCGATCAGCACACTCGCCACCATCATGCGGCCCAGCCGGTCGGTCAGAAGCCGTGCGGTCGCCGGTGGCGTGACGATCAGTGCAAGGATGAGGATGTTCCCGACCGTCTGGAGGCTCACTACGATGGTCGCCGACACGAGCAGCAATAACAGCACGTCCAGTGCGAACACCGGATACCCGGCCGCCCGCGCCATCGTCGGATCGAACGCCAGCAGGGTGAATTCCTTCAGCAGTGCGAGCAGGATCCCGGCGACGACCACCCCGATCACCGCCGTGATCCATACGTCGTTCATCGATACCCCAAGGATGTTGCCGAAGAGCAGTGACCCGAGGTCGCGGTTGAACCCTCCCTGGCGGCTGAGGATCACCACACCCAGCGCGAAGAACGCCGCGAACACCACGCCGATTGCCGAGTCCTCGCTCACGCGGCGGCTGCGCGAGAGGATCCCGATCCCCAGCGCGGTCATTCCGCCGAACACAAACGCGCCGATCATGATGCTCTGGCCCGCGATGTACGAGAGCACAACGCCCGGGAAGACCGCGTGCGCGAGCGCATCGCCGATGAACGCGAGCCCCCGTAGCACCACGAAGCACCCCACCAGCCCGCACAGGGCCCCGATGATGACGACTTCCATCATTGCCCGTTGCATGAAGCCGTACTGGAGCGGTTCGGTGAGCCAGCTCATGGGGCGCGCTCGAAGATTGGCACCTGCTCGAACATGGCCATCTGGCCGCCGAACGTTGCCCGCAGGTTGGCCGGGGTGAATGTCGTGGGCGTCGGGCCGAACGCGACCATGTCCCGGTTCAGGCAGAGCACGTGGGTGGTGGTCGCACGCACCTCATCCAGGTCGTGCGTCGCCACCAGCACGGTCACTCCATCATCCGCGAAGGCCCGGATGAGCTCGTGGACGATCGCCCGGTTGTGCACGTCGATCCCGGTGAACGGCTCGTCGAGCAGCACGAGGCGCGGCTCCTGCACGAGCGCCCGTGCGAGGAAAATGCGCTGCTGCTGGCCCCCCGAGAACTGGCTGATGTGCCGGTGGCCCAGCCCCCCGAGCCCAAGTCGTTCGAGCGCGGCATCCGCCCGCTCCCGGTCGGCTTTTCCCGGCCAGCGCAGCCAGCCGAGCGCCCGGTATCGGCCCATCATCACCACATCGCGGGCGGTCACCGGGAAGTCCCAGTTCACCTCCTCGCGCTGCGGAACGAAGGCAATCCGGGTTGCCTCCTGGCGGATCGGCGCCCCGCCCAGCATGATTTCGCCGCTGTGGGGTCGTAACACCCCCGCGATCGCCTTCAGCAAAGTGGACTTCCCGCTGCCGTTTGGGCCGATCACCCCGACGATGGCGCCCGGCGCCACCCGCGCGTCGACTCCGGCCACCGCCAGGTTCGCACCATAGGCGACCTGCAGCCCCCGGACCTCGAGCGTGAGCCCCTCCGCCGATCCTGCCCGCGCAGGCGCGCTGTGCCCCGCCGGTGTGGTTATCGCAAGGCCTCCGCAATCTTCGTGGCGTTCGAAAGCAGCATCCCGTCAACCGTTTCGGCCCCGCTGCCCGGCGCCCCGAGCGAGTCAGCATACAGCCCCGTCACAATAGCCACTCCGGTATCCGCGGCAAGCTGCCTCGCTACCTTCGGGTCGACTTCTTCCTCCGCGAAGATCGCCTTCACGCCCTCCCGCTTGATCAGGTCGGTCAGGTTGGCCAGCTCCTTCGCCGAAGGCTGAGCATCCTTCGAAGTCCCTGGGATGATCGCGCCGGCATATTCGATCCCGTAACGGTCGAAGAAGTAGCCGAACGAGTCGTGGTTCGTCACGATCTTGCGGTTCTCCGCCGGGATCGAATCGATGAGTGCCCGGACCTGCGCGTCGACCGCGTCCAGCTTCGCCTTGTAGGCATCGCCGTTCCCCTGGAAGGTTGCGGCCTTTTCCGGGTCCGCCTCGGAAAGTGCCGCCGCGATGTTGTCCACCATCACCTTCACGTTCTCCGGGTCGTGCCAGACGTGCGGGTCGCCCACGCCACCGCCCTGCCCCGCATCTGCCCCACGGATCGCGATCCCATCCGTAACCACTACCACCCGCTCCGCCCCGGCCCCGCTGATCACGTTATCGAGCCACGCATCCAGCCCGATGCCATTCACCAGCACGACCCGAGCATCCTTGATTTGCGCGACGGCTTTGGGGCTCGGTTCATAGTCGTGTGCGTCCGCCCCCGCCGACAGCAGCACGGTCAGCTCGACTTCGCCGCCCGCGACCTCGCGCGTCAGCGCCCCGATCTGGGTGGTCGTCGCCACCACCTTCACGCCGGTGCCGGTTGTAGCCCCCCCGTCGTCATCCCCCCCGCCACATGCGGCCGTCACCCAGAGTGCCAGGAGGGCGAGCAGCAGCAAAAGCGCTTGGTGCTGGCGCCGGTGCGACCGTGAGTCGATGGAACGAATGCTCATCGTGAAGAAATCCTGAGAGTCGGTATCAATTCGCGCTCATGATACTCAGTCTCAGAAAGGATGACAAGCGCCGATCAGTTCCTCGTGGGTGCGGGCGCTTCGCCAAAAAGGTCCAGGGCGGCCTGTTCGGTCGGCGGCCGGTTCGGTGCCACCCGGCGCGGTGCCGCCAGGGCCGGAGGCACCGGGGCGCTGGCAGAGTCGGCATCCTGTCGTCGCACTGCTCCGGAAGGGAGCGAGATGATCGTTGCCGGCCGAACAGTCGCAAATCGCTCCGGGGTGCAGGTCAGCACAAGCACCTGCGTCTCCCGGGCCGCCAGAGCCAGCACTTCGCCGATCCGGCCGAGCCGTTTCGGGTCCGACCACCCGAGCACGTCGTCGAGCACCAGCGGCACGCCGCCTGTCTTGCTCACGAGCGAAGCGCACGCCAGCCTGAGCAGGATGCCGAGCTGTTCGCGCGCGCCCACGGAGAGCCGCCCGAACTCCAGCGTCACTCCGTCGAGCGTCCGCCGGGCAATGCGGAGTTCCTGGTCCAGCTCGACCGCGAAGGATGGACCGAAGACGGTCCGCCCGAGCTCCTGCACCTTTTCTTGCAGAGGCAGCGCATATGCGCTGCGCGCAGCTTCGCGGTGCCGCCGGAGCGTGTCGAACAGGAGCCGGGCCGCGGTCGCCCGCGCCTCGAACGACGCGAGCTCAGCCTGTGCTGCCTCGAACGCCGTTGCGGCGTCCTGCAGTTGCTGATGGAGGCCGCTTTCGCCCGCGTTCTGCAGTGCGCCACGAGCCTCCGAACGTTCCGTTTCCACCCGTCGCAGGGCCTCTTCTGCCTGTCGAGATCGCGTCCGCGCCTCGGTCAGGGCCGCCGTTGTGTCGGGGCACGCGAGGAGCAAGGCCCGTGTTTCAGCGATCTCCCGTTCGAGACGGCTCGCCGCTTCGCTGGCCCCGGCAAGGTCACTCGCGAGCGCCGCGTCCGCCCGGGCCTCGCGAGCCTCCTGCAGGTTCCTCGCGACTTCCGCGGCGTCCCGGACGCACGTCTCATGCTGCCGCTCCAGCCGGTCGAGGCCGTCCTTCGATAGCGTGTGCCGGTCTGCCGCTTCTCTCGCCCTTTCCCGGGCCACCCGCTTCGCCGCTTCCGCCTGGGCCGCGACCTCCTCGGCGCGGTCCCGTGCCTCGCGAGCCGCTTCGAGCGAGGGTGGCAGGGGCACTGCGGAAGGCCGCCCGGCTTCGTACTGGCGCACCCGTTCCCGGGTGCGTTCGAGCTTCGCCGCCAGGCTCTCAGCGGTCTGATCCCGGAGGTCCGCGTCGATCTGCCCCTGCAACCCACCCCTGCGCTCCAGCGCCGATCGGCGCTCCGTTTCCAGTTCCCGCGCCGCCACAATCGAACCCACCCCTACCTTGTCCAGGCCCGATTCCAGCCGGACCTTCGCCTCGGTGGCGCGTGCCGCCAACCCCGAGGCTCCCTGCCCCGCGCGCAGCCGGACTTCCACCCCACCCGGCAGCTCCAGCGCCGCTTCTCCCGTCACGTGTGCCTGGAACGGCGCTCCCGGCACAATGCGCGCATCCTCGCCATTGAGGCGGATATTGATTGGGTCCGGGGCGGTGACTTCAATCGCCGTCCCCTCCGCTTCCAGCCGAAGTTCTGCCCGTTGGTGCTCGCGCTCCAGGGATTCCAGCTCCTCCAGCACCCGTCCGTTGACCTGGATGGAATTCAGCCGCTCCGCCAGCGCCCGCAGTTCGCCCTGGTTCCGGGCAACCCGCTCCACGCGCTCGGCCATCAGTTCTACCTGCAGCCGCTCCTGGAAGTAACTGAAGTCGTCCCCGGCGACCTTTGCCGCGCCGGCCCGCGCGTCGTGCTCCGTTTCGGCCGCCGTCTCCGCGGCCCGGGCGCTCTCAAGAGCAGCAGCCGCCTCGTGCAGTTCGGCCAGTGTCCCTGCTCGCTGCGGCTCCAGCGCCGCGATCTGCTCCCGGGATCGGTCCAATTCCGACACCAGGCGCTCGCGCCGCGCTGCTTCCGCCTGCGCGGCATCCCGCTGCGACCGCGCGAGACTTGCCTGCGCCTCCAGGCTCGTGACGAGCCCCTCAAGCTTCTGCCGCTCCTCCGCTCCCCGGCGCAGCCGTTCCGTCTCGGCCTCGGCTGCGGAACGTTCGGCGGTGTGGCGCGCAACTTCGTCTTCGAGCACCACGCAGCGCTCGGCCAGTGCTTCGAGGCCGGTAATGTTCCCGGAGAGCCGCTCGGCGTTCGCTCGGGCAGTGTCTGCCGCCGACCGCAGGAGGGCGAAGTCCTTGTTCTCTTTGCCCGTCTCGGTGAAGTACAGGCGGTACTCCCGATGGGCCCGCTCCATGAGCGTCTGTTCGTGGTCGCCCCCCAGCCTGGCCGATGCCGCCTCGTCGAGGGCTGCCGCCAACGAGAGATGCCCGCTGAGCGCCACGTCGTTGAGCGCCTCGCCCTGGAGCAGCCGCAGAGCCGCCCAGAGCGCGGTGTCGGTTGTCTCCTTCAGGATTGCGGTTGCCCTGTCATGCGCTTCCCGGCCGGTGACGTGTTCTGGCCGGGGCTCCTCCACCCGCAGTTCGGTCCGGGGAGCCCGGTGAAACCGCTTCGCGTACGTGAACCGGTACGGTCCGCTGCTGACGTCGATTTCGACTTCCGTCGCCGCGTCCCGGTCCACCGGCTTGATGCTCCGCACCCGTTCGCTATCCGATGAATCCGGGACTTCGAACACGAGCCACAGGGCCTCCGCGATGCTCGATTTCCCGATTTCGTTCTCGCCCTCGATCACGACGACTCCGCTGGCCGGGAGATCCAGGCGGTACTCGCGGATCGCCCGGTAGTTGCGCAGCACCAGCCGGTGGATCCTCATGCGGCACCCCGCGAAAGCCGGTAGAGCAATGCCAGCGCATCGCGCGCTCCGACGGCGTGCTCGCCCTCGCCGCTGGCCGCGGCCGCCAGCTCCTCCGCCGCCGACTCCGCGAAGCCCGCCAGGCCGAGGTCCGAGAAGTCCGTTTCTTCCGCCAGCAATACCAGGTCTGTGTGGCGTTCCCACTGTTCAATGGCCGCGAACATCTCCGCGTGGTGGGCCAGCACGTCGTCCAGTTCGGCCCGCCCCGCCAGGTTCAGCGTCCCAACGAATGAGAGCTTCAGAATGGTGCGCTCCTTGTTGAGCAACCCGTCGAGCCACGTCCGCACCCGCGCGATGTCGCTCCGCCCCGCGAGCTCGAACGGTTGGCGCACGAACCTCCACGTGGAAGTTCTCACAGCCTGCACGTCGCAGGATGACTCACCCGCGTCGACCACCAGCACCCAGCCCGGGTCATCCTCGTCGTAGTCGGTCGGCTCGGGGGCACTCGAATACCAGATTCGTCCGCTGCTCCCGGCCGCCGTGCGCGAATGCCGGTCGCCCAGCGCGATGTACTGGACCATGCCAGCTCCGATCGCGGCTTCGGCTTGCGCGACGTCGATGAGCGTCCCGGTCTCCATGTCGGGCACCAGTGTGTTCGCCGCCCCGTGCCCCACGACGATTCGCGTCCCCTGGAGTTCGCGCGCCCGCTGGAGCGCAACGCCCACCGGGTCGGCCGTCACGCGCTTCGAAAGCCACGGCGCTCCGATGACGGTCACGCCCGGCTCCACCTGCACCGGCTCTTCGTCCAGCACGTATACGTTGGGCGGACGGTTCTCGCGAAACACCCGCGACGCATACACCGAACCGGCATCCAGCGGGTCGTGATTCCCCGGCAGCAGGTAGAAGTCGACCTTCGCTTCCCGCATCGCCCCGAGGGCTCGCAACACGACACCGCGGTCGACCATGTTCGACTCGAATACGTCGCCGGCGACTACGACGAAGCGGCACTCGTACTCCGCCGCGACGCGTCCAATCGCCCGGATCGCGTCTATCCGCGCCGCGCCAAATCGCGCCTGTGCTTCCGGCCGCAAGAAATGCCGGGTCATCCCGAGTTGCCAGTCTGACGTGTGGAGGAAGCGCACCATCTGGGCGAGAGGCTACCAGAACATGCGTGCGTATGCACCCCTGGTCCCCGGTGCCCCCACCACACTAGATTTTAGGATTGCAACAATGTGGGGAGTCCCCCGATATCCCTGCGCCCCCCGCGGGCAAAGGATGAACGCGAAGACGTTGCCGCGACTGACCGCGTGCCACTGTCCGGTCCACACTCCCGCCCGGCCTCGTTTGTGAGCGGAATAAGCGGGAGCCGCCTCGCCGTTGTCCTGCCCCGGCCCGGCCCGCTCTTGCACCCTTGGGGGGAAGTACAGTGGAATCGAAACTCACCGAACGGCTCAAGGTTGACCACCGCGATCAGACGCTCCGCCTGAAGTGGATCGGCATTACCGCGGAAGACATCCGGCTCATCCGCGAAGCCGGGGCCAAAGTCCGTCCCGAGGCTGAGGGCATCATCGCCAGCTTCTACGAACACTGCGCCACCTTCGGCGAATGGACCCGGAAGATCGAATCTGTCGGCTCCAACCGCTCCCGCCTGGCCCCCGCCTGGACTGCGTATCTCGTCGATATCTTCGACGCCGACTTCAGTGAGGACTACTTCAACCACCGCCTCCAGGTAGGTGCAACGCACGCCAGGCTCCACATCGAGCCGCGCTGGAACGTCGGCGCCTATGGCGTCTGGGCCGCCCTCCTCTTCCCGCTCCTCGCTCGCCATCTCAAGGGCGATAAGCTCGCCCAGACCATCGCCGCCTTCACCAAGGTCTTCCTCCTCGATATCTCGCTCGCCATCGAGACGTTCATCAGCGAAGGCCTCCTCGAACGCCTCGTCGATATCCACGACACGCTGGGCGAACCGCTCCAGAACCTGGGAGCCGGCGTCTCCCATGTCGATTCGGCCACCCGCGAAATCGCCAGCTCCGCCTCCGAGATGGCCCGCGGCTCGACCGTCCAGACCGCAACGATGGCCAACTTCAGCTCCGAGATGGAGGAGTTGGGCTCAGCAAGTGGCGAAGTCGCCCATGCGGCCGCCGAACAGCTCGCGGCGATGGAAGCGGCCGTTGGCGCCACCAGCGAGGTGAGCCGCGCCCTCGACCGGGTCGGCCTTGCCTCACGCACGGCGACCGAACGTGGAGAAGCCGCGGCCGGCCAGGCCCGCGAAGGCACTGACGCCGTCCAGCACACCATCGACGCCATGGGCGTCATCCGCACGACTGTCCTCCAGACCGCGACCGAGGTCGAACAGCTCGGCCAGAGCGGCTCCCAGATCGGAGCCATCGTCCAGGTGATCGACGAGATCGCCGCCCAGACCAACCTGCTCGCTCTCAACGCAGCCATCGAAGCCGCCCGCGCCGGCGAGCAGGGCCGCGGCTTCGCCGTGGTCGCCGAGAATGTCCGCTCGCTCGCCGAGCGTACCGCCGTCGCAACCCGGGAGATCGCCAAACTCATCGCCGGGGTGCAGAGCGGCACCACACGTGCCGTCCAGGCAATGGAACACAGCATTGGCGAGGTCGAGGTTGGCGCAGAGCGCGCCGCGGCGGCGGGCGAGGCGCTGGGCCGCATCGTCGAAAGCGTTGGCCTCGTGACCGGCGAGATCAACGAGATCACCGCCGCGGCAGCCGGCGCCGGGGAGTCGGCCGGGCGCCTGGGCGGCATCGTCGAGCGCGTTGCCGAGCTGGCGGGTGAGTCCGCCCGCCTCGCGGGCGCCATGAATGAGTCCATCGGTCGCGTCCGCAACTCCGTGGTCGATTCGAGTGCCCTCGTCGAACAGACCGCCGCAGCCAGCCAGCAGGTCTCAGCCAGTGTCGAGGAGGTGGCCGGCCGGATGTCCGAGATCTCACGAGAGGCCAGCACGCTCGCCGCAAGCACATCGGAGCTCTCCGAGTTCATCGCCCGCTTCGGCGTCCTTGCCCACAACTCAGCAGGCGAAACGTTCACGGGTGGCCGCGCGGCCTGAGAAGCCGCGAGCTCTTCCCAACGGTTTGGCCGGCTCGTGCCAGCCCGCTGGGTCCGGGAACGTTGTTGTGCCCACGGCGGGCCGCTGGCAGCGAATGGCGCCTGGCACCGTACGCAGGCGCCGTCGGCTCGCGTGTTACGCCCTGCACACCAAGATGTGGCGGCCGATCCCCCGGCCAGCCCGAAGTGCCCTGGGGGAACCCGAAGGAGGACCATGCCGTCGCCCATGGCTCTGGATCTTTTGCCCTCGACTCGCCGCCTCCTGCTCCTGGGCATCAAGGAACGTGGCGAGGCAACGGCGGAGCAACTCGCCCGCGCGAGCTACCTTTCCATCGCGGCCGTCCGCATGCACCTCTACTCACTCGAATCCGATGGCTTCGTGAAACACACGCGCCGCCGCCACGGCCCGGGGCGTCCGACACACCTGTTTCACCTGACGCCCACGGGTGAAGAGTTGTTTCCCCAGGGTTACGCCGCCATCGCCCTGGCGCTGTTGGCCGCCATCGACAGCCATCCAGAGTGCAAGGGCCAGGTCTTCGAGGCGCTGGAGCAGGCACAGCAGAGCCAGGTACTTGCTGGTGTCTCGGCAGTGACGTTCGAAGGCCGCATCGAGCAGCTTGCCGGCCTGCAGGAGCGCCAGGGCTTCTTCCCCCTCTGGGAAGTGACCAGTGAGAGCGACTGGAAGGTGACCCTGCGCCACTGCCCCTTCATCCGCGTCGCGAGGGAGCATCCGGAGTTCTGCGAGATCGAAAGGCGGGTCATCGGGATCGCTGTCGCGCAAGGCACCGTTCAGACGGTGGGCTCCCGCGTCGGTGGCGCGCCCACCTGTGCCTTCCGGGCCGGCCCTGGGTACGAACCGGAACCCGGCTCCGAAGCAGCTGGCGCATAGCCGTTCGGGCCACGGCCAATCGGGCCATCATCGAGGTGTATTCCCAGTCCCACACGGCTGTGCAATCATTCAGCGCCACGCGAAAGACCGTCCCCGGAGGCCCGAGTGAAGTTCCACTGGTTCAACCTCATGCCCTATCCCTACCTCCCCGAGGACTTCCGCCAGAAGCACCGCAGCGTCTGGGTCGATGTCGATTCCCGCCTCTACGATCCCGTGAAGGGCCACCAAATCTACAACGACTACCTCGACCTGCTGGAGTTCGCCGCGGAACTCGGGTTCGACGGAGTCGGGGTCAACGAGCACCACGCCAACGCCTACGGGCTCATGCCCTCGCCGGCCATCATGGCCGCTACCCTTGCCCGCCGTACCAGGGACGTCAGTATCGTCCTCCTCGGCCAGTCCATCGCCCTCTACAACCCGCCGACGCGCGTCGCCGAAGAGATGGCCATGCTCGACGTCATCTCCGGAGGCCGGCTCATTGCTGGCTTCCCGGTGGGCACCTCCATGGACACGAACTACGCTTTCGGTTCGAACCCGGCCACCCTCCGTGAACGCTACGCCGAGAACCACGACCTCATCATCCGCGCCTGGACCGACCCGGACGTCTTCGCCTGGAATGGCAAGTTCAACAAGCTCCGCTATGTGAACGTTTGGCCGCGCCCCATCCAGAAACCCCACCCGCCCATCTGGATCCCCGGCGGCGGTTCCGTCGAAACGTGGGACTTCTGCGCCGAGAAGGAATACAACTACAGCTACCTGAGCTTCAGCGGCTTCAAGCGCGGCGCCCAGCTCATGACCGGCTTCTGGGACCGCCTCGATGCTCTCGGCAAGCCCTTCAACCCCTACCAGGGCTCCTTCGCCCAGCAGATCATCGTCGCCGACAGCGACGCCGAGGCCGAGGAAAGCTACTTCCAGCACGCCCGCTACTTCTTCGAACGCTGTCTCCACGTCTACCCCGGTTTTGCTGACGCTCCAGGCTACCGCACCGAGGCCACGATTCGCGCCGGTCTCAAGTCGCAGGTCGGCGGTGTCAGCTCCGGCGGCGCCGTCGGCAAGTCCTACCGCCAGTGCGTCGACGAGGGTTTCCTCGTCTCCGGCGATCCGAAACAGGTCACCGAGCAGATGGAGCACCTCATCACTTCGCTCAAAGTGGGCCACGTCTTCTGCCTCATGCACATCGGCGATATGCCGCGGGACAAGTGCGAAAAAAGCACCCGCCTCTTCGCCGACCACGTGATGCCGAAGCTCCGGCACCTCTGGGAAGGGTACGAAGACCTCTGGTCGCCAAGACCGCTTGATGCCGGCCTGATCGCATCGCCGCGGCCCATCCGCCCCGCAGTGAGGGCCTGAGGACTACCACCATGGATCAGCTGTCCGCAGTCATTCATCCTGAAAAGTCACCGGTGCACTACTTCCGCGGCGGTGCGGGCGCCCCTCTTCTCTATCTGCACCACATCGCGGGTCTCCAGGGCTGGGAACCGGCGATTGCCGAACTCGCCACCCGCTTCGATGTCATCGCCCCATACCATCCCGGCTGGGGGCCTTCCGAGGGCATCGACGAAGTAGACGACGGTCTCGACTTCGTCTTGCACTACATCGACTTCCTCGACCACCTCGGTCTCGAACAGGTCCACGTGCTCGGCCACTCCATCGGCGCATGGATCGCCGCCGAGATCGCGGCCATCCGTCCCGACCGCGTCATGAAGCTCGTCCTCGCGAACCCGGTCGGCATCTGGGAGGAGTCCATCGGAGGCGAAGACCCCTTCGCCCAGAACCCCATGCGTGCCACCGAGGTCCTCTTCGCCGACCCGGCCCGCCGCGAGAACCTGGTCCTCCGCGACGGGATCATGGATGTGCTCGAGAACTACGTCCAGGAGATGAAGGACCTGAAGGCGGCCGCGAAGTTCCTCTGGCCCCTCCCCGATACCGGCGTGATCAAGCGGCTGCCGCGCATCAAAGCGCACACGATCGTCGTCACCGGCGCCGGGGACCGCTTCGTGCCGCCGGCCTACGGCCAGGTCTGGAGGAACCAGCTCGAGTGGGCCGAAGCCAAGACGATCCTCGACGCGGGCCACCTCGCCAACCTTGAACAGCCGAACCGCTTCGCCACCATCGCCGGAAGCTGGTTCATGGCCCCTTGAGGCTCCCGCTGCCGCGCCGGCGCCCGATTCCGCTACGCTGATGGCCGTGAACGAGCCTTCGCTCCCCATGCAGGCCGCGATCGCGGCGGCGCGAGCCGCCCGTGGCCGCACGAGCCCCAACCCCTGGGTCGGCGCCGCCCTTGTCCGCGACGGCACGGTCGTGTCGGTCGGAGCGACCGAGCCCTATGGCGGCGCCCATGCCGAGGCGGCGGCCCTCGCCAACGTCGATGCCGCCGGTGCCACGCTCTATACAACCCTCGAACCCTGCGTCCCCTTCGAAGGCAAGCGCACGCCGCCATGCTCCGATGCGATCATTGCCGCGGGTGTGACCCGAGTCGTCGTTGGCCTCCTCGATCCCCACGTGGGCGGACATGGCGTGGCCCGCCTCCGCGCGGCGGGGATAGAAGTCGAGGTGGGCGACGGTGCCGCTGTCATTACCGGGCTGCTCCGGCCTTACCTCCGCTTTCGCAATTCGGGCCGGCCGTACGTCATCGCGAAGTTCGCTGTCAGCCTCGACGGGATGGTCGGCGCACCGCAGGCAGGGGTTCGGTGGCTCACCGGGCCCGCCGCCGTTGAACGTGTCCACCAGGACCGCGACCGTGTGGATGCCATCCTCGTCGGCAGCGGCACCGTCCTGGCCGATGACCCCGCACTGACCGCCCGGCCCGGCGGCACCGCCGCCTCCCGCCAACCGGTCCGTGTGGTGCTCGACAGCCGCGGCCGGTCTCCAGTCACGGCTCGTGTGTTCGGCGGCAGCACCGCCACCATCGTCGCCACCGCGCCTGCAAGCCCCCGCCCCTGGAAGGAGTCGCTCCAGCAGCGGGGGGTGACCGTCCTCGAACTGGAAGAAGACACGACGGGGATCGACCTCGAGCAGTTGCTGTTGGCGCTCGGGCAGCGAAACATCGTCTCGCTGATTGCCGAAGGCGGGCCGACCGTCCACGCGGCCCTCCTCGCGAATGACCTGGTTGATGAAGTCCACGCCTACATCGCCCCCCGAATCCTCGGGAACGGCATCCCGCTGCTCCCTGCAGGGACGCTGCCCTTGGCGCTCGAACTACGAGAGCCAGTCATCGAACCCCTTGCCCCGGATGTCCTGCTCCGCGGCTACACTGGAAGCTGGTCGCCCTGAGCAGCGGCCAGACCGAGCGCACGGAGGCAGAGATGGCACGCAACTGGATCGTCGTGGGCGGCCCCGAGATCTTCGGCAAGACCCGCGAGATGGGCTTCACCCGTCACGGCTTCAAGAGTACCCGCCGCAACATGGCCAACAGCATCCAGCCGGGCGACCTCCTCGCCTTCTACGTCACGGGCCGGAAGCAGCTGGCCGCCATCTGCCGCATCACCTCGAACGTCGTCGAGGAACAGACCCGCATCTGGCAGAGCGATAAGAAGCCGAACGAGATCTACCCCTACCGCTGCGACATCGAACCGGTGGTCATCCTCGAAGACGACCGGTGGCTCGACGCCGAGCCCTACCACGATCGCTTCCAGTGGACCCAGCGCTGGCCCCGCGCCAACTGGACCCTTGCCTATCAGGGCAACCTCCACGAAATCCCGCAGGAAGACATGGACCTGCTGCTTGCCGACATGAAGAAAGCAGCGAAGGCAACAGCCGGGGCGTAGCGCGAACTAAGGCCAACAAGCCGTTCGCATACGAGTTGATTGCCCCGACGCGAATTCTTGCGTACCATCCGCGCCGATATTGGGGAGGGTGGGATGTACCAGTTTCCGAAATGCCGTAAGTGCGATTACGGCGATCTTGTGCCGTTTTCTGACTTCGGCAGCCAGGGCGCGCCTATCCACTTCAAGGCCTGGGTCTGCACTAACCCCGATTGTGGCTACAACATCAAGATCCGCAACGGCGACCTCTACATCGATGAGCCCATCAACGATGGCCAGGTCCACATGAGCCGCTCGCGCTAGCGGCCGGTCCAACCACCGCCCTCAGAGCCCCGCCCTCGCGTTCGCGCAGGGCCTTTGTGATAGACTGCACGAGCAATGCCACAGGCAAACAAGGTCTACCAGCCCCTCCCTCTCAGACTCGATAGTGATGTCGACGAGGAGGTCCAGCAGAACATCCTCGTCACCAGCGTCGATCAGGTTCTCAACTGGTCCCGCCGGTCGTCGCTCTGGCCCTGCATGTTCGGTCTCGCCTGCTGCGCCATGGAGATGATCGCTACCGCCACCCCGCGCTACGACATCGCCCGCTTCGGCGCTGAGATCTTCCGCGCCTCCCCCCGCCAGGCCGACCTGCTCATCGTCCCCGGCACCGTCACCTGGAAGATGGCCCCCGCCGTTCGGCGCATCTGGCTCCAGATGCCCGAGCCCAAGTGGGCCCTCGCGATGGGTGGCTGCGCCACCATGGGTGGGCCATTCGCCTACGCCTACAGCGTCACCCCGGGCGTCAATGTGCTCCTGCCGGTCGATGTCTACGTGCCCGGATGCCCGCCCCGCCCCGAGTCGCTCCTGACCGGGATCATGCTCCTCCAGGACAAGATCAAGCAGGACACCATCGGCAAAGGCTGGGTGCGCCGCGATGTCGAACCGCAGTTCCAGCGCTACCTCCCCGAGGGCGACCCCATCCGCAAGGAACTCGAAACGCTCTGGCCGCCCTACGTCGACTACGGCAAGCCGCTCGAGGGCGACATCTTCTCGAAGTAATCCCCCCAATGCGACCGCAACCGAAGGGGCGGCCCGGCCGCCCTTTTCCGTGGCCCAAAGGAGACCCCGCATGGCGAAAGCACCCTGGAACGAGGTTGAATCCCTCGTGAAGCACCTCTTCGAACAGGGCCTCCAGCCCGACCGCCAGGACCTGGTGGACCTTGCGTTCGCGGAAGACGCCAGCGACGACGTTATCGACGCTCTCGACTCGCTCAACGGCAAGCCCGTCCCCTCGCTCGAGTCCCTTAAGCAGCAACTCGAAGGCAACGGCGTCATCGCGTAGCAGTTCGTGGCCGGCTACTCGGCCGCCCGTCCGCCCATCCACAGGTGGCGTACGGCTCCGGTTTCGAGGTCCAGCCGCCAGGCATCCGGGAACGTCAGCCCTTGCCAGAATGGCACGAGGTCGATCCCGGCTCGTGAAGCGAGCCACAGGCTCATCGCCAGCCCGTGGTTCACGATCACCACGTCCCCGGCCGAGCGGCTGTTGGCGGCAATCGCCGCCTCCACCCCGGCCGCGAACCGCTCCACCACGCGCTCTCGTGGCTCCCAATCGGCCGTCTCGCCGACGCTCCCGCTCCGGAGATAACTGGCCGCCGCCGCACGGTAGTCGTCAATCCATCCCGGGCCCTGTCCGGCCTCCCGGAGCCGCTCGTCCTCCCGCACCTCGAGCCCGCGCCGGAGCGCCAGCACACCGGCGGTCTGTTTCACCTTCGGCTGGTGGCTCGTGAATACGGTCGCGGCCAGTTCTTGCGGGAGGGCGTGCGCAAGCAGCACGCAATCCTCCAGTGCTGCCTCGCCGAGTTCCCACATTGTCGATAAAACGCCGGGCACAACCTCGGGCATCGCGTGCCGGACGAGGATGATGCCGGTCACCTACCCCGGCCCGGAGACGAACCGCTGGATCTCGTCGTACACCCGCCACATCTCGCGGTCCCGTTCGAGTGGCAACTTCGGCTCCGGCACGTGCAGACCCGTAAACGCCTGGATGATCTCCACGTGGTCGTCAATGACATAATCGGGCCACACTGGTATCCCGAGTTGCTCCATCCGCGCATGGTGATCGGTCAGCGGTTTCCAGAAGCAATCGGTGATGTGTTCGTGGAGCTCGAACCGTTTCACCACCTCCCACCTCGGGCCCATCCCGCTCCACAGGTAGATGGTGTGGCCGTCGGTACGGAGCTGCTGGAACACCTCGTGCACGCCGGGCCGGAGCTTCACGTCCCACGTGATAATGGTGTTATCTACGTCGAAGAAGATATTCAGCCCGCGCGCTGATGGCTCCAGCATGCTGCTCTCTCTGGTTGGGTGTTCGTCCCAGTCTAACGATGCCTCCGCCTCCGTGCGCGACATCGCGTTTACCCTGCGGTAATCTGCAAACAGCCACGGCGCCAGCGCCACCGGGAGGAACCGAGATGGAATTCAAGTTCTCTGAAGAACACAACGCCCTCCGCGCTGAGGTGCGCGAATTCCTCAAGGATGCTCTCCCCGGGGGCAGTGAATCGGGGCCCGTTCGCCCCACCAGCCAGGAGAACTGGCCCGAGCAGATGGAGTTCATGCGGAAGCTTGCCGCCAGGGGCTGGGTAGCCCCCGCATGGCCGAAGGAGTATGGCGGACTCGCCTGGTCCCACATCAAGCAGATGATCTTCAGCGAGGAGATCTCCTACGCCGGCGCACCCGACGGCGGTCGCGTCTTCAACGTGGGCATGATCGGCCCCACCCTCATCGTCCACGGCAGCCCGGAGCAGAAGAAGGATCACCTCCCCCGCATCACCAACGCCGAAGTCACCTGGTGCCAGGGCTACAGCGAACCCGGCGCCGGCAGCGACCTTGCCAGCCTCCAGACTCGCGCCGTCCGCGACGGAGACGACTACGTGGTCAACGGCCAGAAGATCTGGACCACCGGCGCTCACCACGCCGACTGGTGCTTCCTCCTCGTTCGCTCCGACCCGGATGCGCCAAAGCACAAGGGCATCTCGTTCCTCCTCGCCGACATGAAGTCCCCGGGCATCACTGTCCGCCCCATCGTCAATATGGCCGGCTACCACGAGTTCAACGAAGTTTTCTTCGAGGATGTCCGCGTCCCCGTGAAGAACCGCGTGGGCGAAGAAAACAACGGCTGGTACGTCGCCATGACCCTCCTCGACTTCGAGCGCTCCAACGTTGCTTCCATCGCCGCCAACCAGCGCACCCTTGAGATGCTCATCGCCGACATGCGCGAGCGGAAGCCCGGCGGCGCCTACCGCGACATCTTCCGTCATCGCCTCGCCGATATGTGGCTCGCGAACGAGACCGGCCGCCTGCTGAGCTACCGCACCGCCTGGATGCAGGAGGCTGGCCGGGTGGCGAACTACGAGGCGTCCGTCATCAAGGTGTTCGCCACCGAGCTCGCCGCGCGGATCACCAACTTCGGCGTCAACCAGCTCGGCCCGGCCGGCGCCCTCGAACCGGATTCCAAACACGCCCCGATGCACGGCGTCATGGAAAAGGGCCACCTCGTGAACGTCTCGCCGCTCATCTACAGCGGTTCGAGCGAGATCCAGCGCAACATCATCGCGACCCGTGGTCTCGGCCTCCCGCGCGACTGATATCATACCCGTATGAGCGCAAGCCCGAAGTCACAGACGCTACTCACGGCCGAGGAGTTCTGGGAACTCCCCGAGCCTCCCCACGGCGGGCGCACGGAGCTCGTCAGAGGGAGGGTGGTCGAAGAAATGCCAGTTGGACGATTGCATGCACGCCTCGCCGGGCGGCTCGTGAAGTCGCTGAGCCTATTCGTCGATGAACACAGTCTTGGTGAGGTCCATGTGGAGTTGGGGCATCGCACCGCAACTGCCCCTGATTCGGTTCGTGCACCGGACGTTTCTTTCCTGAGCGCGTTGCGGCTTCGCGACCTTCCTCCTGACGGTTTCGTCCCGGGCGCCCCCACCCTGGCCATCGAGGTCATGTCGCCCGAAGACCGCGAAGCCGATGTTGCCCGCAAGGTCAAAGAGTACTTCGACGCCGGTGCCGAACGCGTCTGGATCGTCCGCCCCCGGAACCGCACGGTGACCGTCCACCGGCCCGGTGGCGATGCGCACACCTACAGTGGCGCGAGCGTTCTCTCCAGCGACGATGCGGGCTTCATCGAGGACGGCTTCGAGCTGGACCTCGCGCAGCTCTTCGCCGAGTGATCGCCCCCGTGAGCGCCGTGAGCGGAGAGACCCCGGCCACCTTTCGCGTACCGACGGACATCCTTCCCGGCCAGTTCGTCCTTGCCTGCGGCTTTGCTCCCGTAGCCTCCGCGGCCCGGGCCGGGCGCCCGCAGCCACCCATGGCGTCGCCGTCCTGATGCCCGGGCCGCTTTTCGCGAAATCGGCCGCTGCGTTCAAGGCGACCCTGGCGGCGCAACTGGGCTGCGACCCCGCGGCCTTCGAGTCGCACGCCCTCAGCATCGTCGAGCGGCCTGAAGGCTCCCGCGAGCGTCAGCTGGCTGTCGTGGCCACCTGCGGCACCGGCTCCGTCCTCTCCGTGAAAGACGTGCGTCTCGCTGATTGGGCGCGCGAACAACCGCTCGAAACCCACTTCCGCATCTTCCTGCCCTCCTTTCTCGAAGGGCTGGCCGCGCATGCCCGGGAACTGGGTTACGTGGGCGCGCGGTCGCACAGCCCCTCCGAGGGCATGGTCCTGGCTGAAGACATGCCGCCTCGGAGCATGCCCGCAGGCTACCGCATTGCCGAACTCCCGCTCGTCGAGCAAGAGCGCCTTCGCCCCGGCAGGGAGTTCGAGAACGCCCTGGCCGAGCCGGGCGAAGACGCAAAAATCGCTTCCATCCGCATTGCGTTCGCCGCGTACGGCCCGGATGGCTCGATCGCGGGCGTTGCCGGTGTCTGGGACCAGTACCCGGACATTGACGAGATCGGGCTGGATGTCGCGCGCGCCCACCGGGGGCTCGGCCTGGCCACGACCCTCACCATCCACGCCACGCGCTGGATTCGCGCACATGGGCGCTGGCCCATCTACACCTATGGCGTGACGAACGTGCGCTCGATGAACAACGGGCTCTCCGCCGGGTATCGTCCGCTCTGGCTGATCTCGGTCGTCTATGTACCGGACTGACGCCTACCGCAGCACCACCAGGTCCAGGTAGTCCACCACCGGCCCGCTTTCTTGGCCTCCCGAAATTGCGCCATCGAGCCGCGCCAGCCCGGCTGCGAAGGCATCGTCCGGCATGGCTCGCAGGGTCGTGTCGGCTCGCAGGGCAACGCGTTCCCGGAACTCGATCAGGCTCCCCGCGCTCACCTGCGGCACCGGTTCGAACTCCTCCAGCCGGAACCCTGCGGCGCCAAAGTCGCGCTCGACCTGGTCGATGCTGGGGAACGTTTCGACCACCCCGGCTGCCTCTGGGAAGAACTGGAAGAGGGTGATTCGATCGGTCCGTCCGGGGAATGCGCTCCGGATGAGCACTGGCCCTCCCGGCACGACCACTCGCCGGACCTCTCTCGCAGCCGCTTCCAAATTCGGGATGTGGTGGATTACCGTCGAAAGCCACGCCGCTCCGCAGGAGCCATCCGCGAGCGGCAGGTGCTCCGCCTCCGCCCCCAGGTAAGTCACCCGCCGATCACGCGTGTGCGCGATCGCCTCGGCGCGCATCTCCTCGGAAGGCTCCACCCCGACCACTTCCACGCCGAACCACCGCGGGAACAGTGCGGCGAACTGTCCCGTCCCGCTCCCGATGTCTACTACGGGTAGGTCGAGCTGGTCGAGGTGTGGCTGTAAGGCGGCCCGCCAGGCGGCCAGGCCATCCTCGGTCAGGCCGCGTCCGCGAGCGTAATCAGCGGCCACCCGGTTGTAGTCGATGCGCGCCATTCCTCGAGTGTGCCCCCGCGGGCGTGGGCTGAAAAGGCCCGGGCTGGCCGCCGGTCCGGCTTACCCGCCGTACTCCCAGCCGAGGTCCCGTTCTATCAACATCTCGCCCGGCCGCAGCCGCTCACCTTCGACGCAGCGGCCCACCACGATCGTGTGGTCGCCCGCCGGGAAGAACTGCTCTGCCTGGCAGGCAATCCACCCGAGCCCCTTGTCCAGCACGGGACAACCGCTCTTATGTAAGCCGTAGGGAATCTCTGCCAGCTTGTCGATGACCTTTGCGGCCGCCTCTTCCGAGCGCCCCCGGACCTTGCTCCCCTCCGAGGGCATGACCACCTTCCGTGCGATCTCCGGCCCATCCTTCTCGTGCAACAGGTTCACCGTGAATGCGTTCGTCTCGCGAATGAAGCGGAGGGTCCGCGCGTCGTTCTCGATCGCCACGGCGATGAGCCGCGGCTTGAATGACACCTGCATCACCCAGTCCGCCAGCATCGCATTCAGGGTGCCGTCGCTGCTCCGCGAGCCGATGACGTGGACCCCGTAGGACAGTGCGAGGAGCGCCTGCTCCACGCCTTCGAGCTCCTTCGGCGAGCCCGGGAGTTGTGGCATCTGTTGCGGTTGGGACACTTCGCGCCTCGCTGCCTGGATTTCTCCGTCCATCGTGCCACGGACGTACCGCGCGCGCAGCGAGCTAACCCGCGGCCGCTGCCTCGGCGCGTGCCTCGGCTTCCGCCTGCTCGCCGGCTGGTCTGCCACGCGTGCTGAAGCTGTAGCCGATGAAGATGAGGATGATGCCCACGAACTCGGTCACGTAGAGCACTTCAGTGTAACCGGCCCGGGTGAAGCTGCCTCCGATACCCGGCAGGATGGCCCCCACGGCGATCAGGATGTTCGCCACCATCCGCGTCGAGTCGCCTCCTCGCCGGTAACGCAGGGCCGATGCCACGGCCCCCCCGACCAGGAAGATGAATGCATACGTGTTCACCAGGGGGCTGAATGCCCGCACCCAGTTCCACTCGATCACCGCCCCGGTGAGCTTCTTCTCTTCGGCAAGCGACCGGTCGAGGGGCGTGAGAACCACGAAGATCGATGCCAGCACAACATAGGCCACCAGGGCCACGGCGAGGCGATCGGCGGTTTTTCGATCAACCAGCAGGTAGACGGTCCCCTGCGCCAGTGGCGCCCCGCCCAGGAGCGCCCCCGAGATGTACCACGACCGGAAGATCGCTTCGTTCCAGCCGAAGATCGCCGTCCAGCCCTCCATGAACGTCCCCACCCCGAAGAGCACGATGCCGGCGCCCCACCAGAGCAGATGCGGCGCGTCCTCTTTCTGCCGCCAACGCCTCAACACCACCGTCGCGAATATGGCCGACAGGACTGTCGTCAGGACCGGCACGTAGTAGACCGCGTTTTCCACTGCAATTTCCTCAATCTTGTGAATCTGCGCCCACACGCGTGACGGAAGCGCGATCAGCGATATACTAGCCCAAACCTCACGGTTCATAGAAGGAAAGGGAACATTGACAAGAATGAGAGCTTTATTCCTTGGCCGCGCCCGGCTCCTCATCCCGGTCCTGGCCATCGTGGCGATGCTCGTCGCGGTTGCTTGCGGCGGCGACGACGATGACGAGACCACGCCAACCCCCGCCGAGAGCGGCACTCCCACCGCCTCTGCCACCGCCGGTGAGTCTCCCACGACCGTTGCCGCGGCCTACCCGATGACCGTCACCGACCTCCTCGGCCGGAGCGTCGAGATCAAGTCGAAGCCGATGACGATCGTGGCCATCAGCCCCACCGCGGTTGAGTTCGTCTACGCCGTCGGCGGTACGGTCGTGGGCAGGAGCTCGTCAGTCGACTTCCCCGAAGCTGCCAGGGCCGCTAAGGACATTGGCACGGCCTACCAGCCCAACTTCGAGGCCATCCTCGCGCTCAAGCCAGACCTTGTCATCGCCGACTCGGTCATCCACGCCCAGCCCAACCTCCGCCAGCCTATCGAGCAGCTCTCCGTCCCGGTGATTTTCGCCGGCGCCGAAAGCTACCAGGATGTGCTCGATGGCCTGGAGCTTATTGGCCAGGTCCTCGATTCCGGGGAGGCAGCCAATAAGGCAATCGCCGGCATTACGAAGGCTCGCGACGATGCGAAGGCCGCCATCGCCGGGAAGCAGGTCTCTGCCGTCGCGCTCATCGCCGACCGCGACAACACGCTGTATGCCGCCAAGGACCACAGCTTCGCGGGCGACATCCTCGTCCAGCTTGGCATCACCAACCCGGCTGCCAGCCAGCCCGACTCGGGCCCCTTCCCGGGCTACACCATCCTCGCCCCGGAGAAGATGATCGAGTTCAACCCCGACTTCATCTTCGCGATCACGCCCGCCCCGAAGCCGGCCCCACGCCTGGCCTCGCTCATCCCGCAGATCCCGCCGTTCAAGGGGCTCAAGGCCGTGACCTCGAACCACGTGGTCGATGCCGATGTGCAGCTCTTCCTCCAGGCTCCCGGCCCGCGTATCGCCGAAGCCTTCAAGGTCGTCGCCGATGCCGTCAAGGGCTCGAGCAACTAGTCTGGCACGCCGGACAGAAGGACAGCGGTTACCATGACGGGAATGGCCGCACCGACATCCCGGGAAAGCGGGGCGCTCGCGGGGCGCTCCGCTTTCCGTCCCTTCAACCGTCCGGCGATCGTGGTTGTCCTCGGTGCCATCGTGCTCTGTACCGTGGCATTCGCCAGTCTGATGTACGGCGCGGTCACCCTCTCTTTTGGCCAGGCGTGGTCTGGCCTGACGTCCGAATCCGACGTTTTCGCCCGCAACGTGGTTTGGCAGATCCGGTTTCCCCGGGTCGTGGATGCCATGTTTGTTGGTGCCTGCCTCGCCGCTGCCGGCGCGCTTCTCCAGGGTGTCACCCGCAACCCCCTCGCCGACCCCACGATTCTGGGCGTAACAGCGGCCGCGGGTCTCGCCAGCGCCATCGTGATCGTCATCGACCCGCGGGTCCCCCAGTGGGGCATCGCGGCTGCCTGCGCCGGAGGCGGCCTTGTAGGCGCCGGGATCCTCTACGTCATCGCCTGGCGCGGTGCCGTCTCCCCGGTGCGGCTCGCCCTGGCCGGAGTGGCCCTCTCCGCCTTCTTCGGCGCCGTTATCGTTGGCCTCCTCGCCAGTTCCCGCACCTTCCTCCAGACCAGCCTGGGCTTTCTCGCCGGCGGCATGTACGGCTCCGAATGGCGCGACTTTCGCGCCATGCTCCCCTACGCGTTGCCCGGCCTGCTCGGGGCATTCCTCCTCGCCGGCCGGCTCAATGTGCTCGCCCTTGGCGATGACGTGGCGGCTGGACTCGGCGTGCTCACCGACCGCACCCGGCTGGTAGTCCTTGCCGTCGTCGGCATCCTCACCGCCGCGGCCGTCTCCGTGGCCGGTCTGGTGAGTTTCGTGGGCCTCGTCTGCCCCCACCTCGCTCGCTATTCCGTCGGCAACGATAACCGGCTGCTCATCCCGGTCGCCGCGCTCTACGGCGCGATTCTCGTCTCCCTCGCCGACCTTGCCGCGCGGCTCGTCATCAGCCCCTCCGAAGTCCCGATGGGCATCATCACCGCTGGTATCGGCGCGCCCTTCCTCCTCTACCTGGTGAGGTTCCGCGAATGAAGATCACCGTGGAGGATATCCACCTCGGGTACAACAGGCGTGTCGCCGTCGATGGGGTTTCTTTCACCGTTGAACCGGGCGAAATGGTCGCCATCGTCGGCCCCAACGGGAGCGGCAAGAGCACGCTCCTGCGCGGCATGTCCCGCCTCCAGAAGCCATCCAGCGGACGCGTATGCCTCAACGGCACCGACATCCGCGCGATGAGCGCCCGCCAGGTCGCCCGCAACCTCGCCATCCTCGCCCAATCGCCCGATGCGGGATCCGACCTCACCGTCCGCGAGCTCGTATTCCGCGGCCGCTATCCGCACCAGGGTATCCTCCAGCGGGTCACGGCCGCCGACATCGAAGCCGTCGAATGGGCGATGGAAGCCGCCGACACCGCCCAATTCGCATCGCGTTCCCTTGGGAGCCTCTCCGGCGGCGAACGTCAGCGCGCCTGGATCGCGCTCGCCCTCGCGCAGCAGCCCCAGGTCCTCCTGCTCGATGAGCCCACCAGCTTCCTCGATATCTCGCATCAGGTGGAGGTCATGCACCTCCTCCGCCGTCTCAACCACGAGGGGATGACCGTCGTCGCCGTACTCCACGACCTGGTTTTGGCTGCCCGCTTCGCCGACAGGGTGATCGCCATGCGCGCCGGCCGCATGGAATTCGACGGTCCACCGGTGGAGGTGCTGGAGCCCGACGGTCTCGAACGAGTCTTCGGTATCCCCATGATGATTCTCACCGACCCGGAAACGGGCCTGCCCATCCCGCTCCCCCGCCCCGACCCCCTCCTCTGCCCGGTGGCCCATACCGGTTCCCCGCTGAGTCCACTGGCAGCGCCCCCTTCCTGACCACCGGGACCCGCAGCCGCCCGCGCCGTAAACCGAAGACGGGGACCGCTGGTGCGGTCCCCGTTCCCTCTTGTGCTGGCCAGGGCCTTTAGTCGGCGGCCAGCGGCTCACCGAGCCGGTACTCGTCCGCGGCGAGTTCCCAGACGGCGGTGAAGTAGTCGCCCTCGGGGACGAGTTCCGCGTCCGCTACCTGGCCGTGGTAGAGGTACGTCCGGTCGCTGCCCGGTACTCTCGCGGTTGCGCGCCAGCCATCGACGATCGCCTGCGTGCAAAGCGCATCCTTGAAGTACACACCCCGGCATCCGTCCGGCCACTGCACTTCTTCGAACGACTCGAGCGCGACGTCCTCGAAGTCGAGCCCGAGCGCCTCGGAGAGGTGCTGCCGGACCGCCCACCGGGGGTCGGCCACCCGCCCGGCCGGTGCGTCCGGCTCCTCGCTAACCGGCCCACCGATGATCGCCTCATCCGTGTCCAGGAACGATACAGCCACAAAGTCGAGGCGCGACCCGTGATACACATACGTCTGGCCTTCGGCGTCAGAGAGGATGGCCACAAAGCCGTCTGTGAGCGCCGCGAGGCATGTTGCATAGGGATAGTGCACGCCCATGCAGCCATCCGGCCACGTCACGTTCTCGAAAGACCGGATCGAGACCGTCTCGATGTCGACGCCAAGTCGTCCGGCGAGGTCCCGGCGCATGTCCCTCTGTACCGTCTGTGAGTCGTCCGCCTCGGGGCCCTTCGCACCGTTGCCGCCGCCTCCGTCTTTCCCTTCGAAAGCCGCAACCGCGCTGACGATGGTGATGGCGGCCAGTGCAGCCGCGATGATTCCGCCCATGAGCAATCGCCTGGGGTTCACGAAAGCTCTCCTGTCAAGGTGAATTCACCGCTCAAGACTCCGCGCGGCCCCCGCTTGTTCCCGTGCCGGGGGCCCGCATTACGCTTTCTTGCCCCGGGTCTGTGGCGTGGTTCACGCAAGAGGTTCGGTCGCTGGGCACATCCCCCCAAATCGCCCTATGCCCGGGCGACGAGACCCCGCAAGCGCCGTAACAGCGTCCGGTAGTCCTGCAGCTCGGCGGCGCCGAACCGGAAGATGTCCCGCGCCCCCAGCTGCTCCGACCGGGCGAACACCACCAGCCCACCGAGGATGGCAAGGCTATATGCGATCGCGCTCGCCAGTGCCGCGCCATTGACGCCCATGGCCGGGATCAACAGCGAGGCCAGCACCAGGTCGATCGCCAGCCCCGCTCCGGCCACCACCGACGACACCCAGGGCATCCCCCGCTGATACGTGTAGAAGCCCGCGAACGACTGCGCCAGCCCGTACAACAGCACCCCCGGGAGAATGAAGCGCAGCGCGGTCGCCATGCCGCCGTAGTCCGCCGGAAACACCGCCTCCAGCACATCCGCGAGCAGAAACAGTCCCACGCAAATGATCCCGAGCAGGACCACCGTGTGCCGCATCACCCTCGTCGTGAGGGCCACCGCCTCGGCCCGTTCGAGCGAACCGACCCGCGCGTAGGCCGCCAGCGCGAGAGACCCGCTCACCTGCCAGACCGACTCGGCCATGTTTACAGCGATCGAGTAGACTGCCACACCCTCGCGCCCCTCGAAGTGCCGGACCAGGAACAGGTCGGCGCGATAATTCAGGTACGAAACACCGCTTGCCACGCCGGCCACCAGCGCAAACTTCCCAATTCGCCCAATCAGCGCGCCATCGAGCGAGACAGCGCCCCTCAGCGCTATCCCCCCGGTAACCACCAGTGTCGCAACTGCCAGCCACTGTCCCAGCGCGTACATCTCCAGTGCGACCGCAGGCGTCTTCGATCCGCCGGCGAGGAACGCAACCGCGATGGCGATCAGCGCGAACAACGGCGGGCACACGAGCGCGAAGTTGTAGCGGACGAGCGACTCGCGCCCCAGGAATGTGCCCGCAACTACGCTGTTCACGATTACCGCGGCGCAGGCGGCGCCAATCGCCAGCGATTCCCGGCCAGCGTCTCCAGCAAGTACCTGGCCGGCGAAGAGGCCCGTGCCGATGGCGAGGGCGCCCAGCGACACACTGAGTATCCCCCCATTGAGCAGGGCCACCGGTGGCGGCTGCCGCTGGTTCGATACCTGGTACGCCGTTGCCGCGGTCAGCCCGCCGGTTGCCGCATTCACGAACCCCACGATGGTCAGACCCAGCACGAAGGCGCCGTAGTTGCTGGCCCCCATCTGGTTCGTGCAGAACAGCACGATGCCAAGGGCAACCGCAAGGTTCACGCCGCGGAACAGGAACACGATGATGCCGCCGTAGGCGATCGACATGCGCTAATCCTAGGTCCAGTTCCCGAGCGTGCCAGTTGCGGGCAACGAGAAAGGCGCCCGCCGGAGCGAGCGCCTTCTGCTAATGTGGCCGGTTCCCTCTAGTTGCCGAAACCGTTGTAGAGACCGTCGTTGTCGCCTTTGTTCAGGTCGTTCGTCGCATTGGCAATCGCGATGATCGGCTGATCGCTCGTGATCGTCATGCCGCCCCAGAAGCAGGCCGGGTTCTGGCCAAAGCCGTTATCCGCGTCCGCGTTCTGGTAGAAGATGAACGAGCCCGTGATGGTCTTGGTTGTCGTGTAGGTCGCCGGGGCGTTGCAGCCCGGGGCCGTGTTCGACGTGTCGTTGATCGCCGTTAGGGTGACGTTCGCCGTGCCTCCGTTCGCCACGCTCACGCTCACCCACGTGTTGTACCCGCTGAGGCTCCCCGTCCGGTACGCCCGGCGGAAGATCAGCGGAAGCTTCGCGGTGGTGGTTGCCCGCGACGTCGGTATGCCGTTCACGGCCGTGTACAGGTCCGTGTCGACGAAGCTCCCGGGCGAGGTCATCTTGGAGCGGAAGAGCACCGCGGCCAGGGGCTGGTCGCTGGTGATGGTCGCCGCACCGACGAAGCCCTCGGGGATGCCGCCCGTCGCTTCGTACACGCTGTGGCTGGCCGTCCCATTCGCCGGGATGTTCAGCGTCACGCTGTAATTCCCGGTGTTGCCGGCGTAGTTGATGGTCGCCGTCGCGGCCGTGTTGTTCGGGTTCGAAAGCAGGTACTGCGTGTAGAAACCACTGATCTTGGCTGCCAGCGGCATAGAAATCGTGGTGCCCAGGTCGCTCGTCCCGCCCTCGACAACGAATCCGTCGTACGAAGCGAGTTTGCGCAGACCGCTGCTCAAGTAGGCATCGACGCCGACCGTGATGGTCGAACTCGATGTCGTGACGGTCGCCGCCATGATCGAGTTGGCCGTGCTGGCTGGCATCGGGATGGCCCCATCGACCGCCGTCGGCGCGAAGCTTACCTGCCCGCCGACCGGGATCCGGTAGCCGCCGCCGGCGCATGCCGCCGAGCCCGAGCCCGCGTCCGATACGGGCGCTTTCGCGCCGCCCGGGAACGAGTACAGGATTGTGACGCAGGCTTCCGACGTACCCGTGTTCGCGATCGCAAAGCGGGTGTTGTAAGTCGCCGAAAGCGCGTTCGCGACATACGGCAACGTCACTTTGGTGCCGCCCGTCGGATAGGCATTGTGGATCGAGTAGGACTTCACGAAGGTGTTCGAGGTGATATCCCGCGAGAGCAGCGCGTTAATCGGCTGGTCGCTCGAAATCACGCCAACGCCACGGAAGCCGGGGGTGAGCCCGGTGTTGATCGCCTGGGCGAACACACGCGTCCCTCCCGGCGGCACGTTGGCATAGACCACGGTGGCCGACGGGATCTGCACGCCCTGGGGCGTGTAGATGTCCATGACAATGGTGGCGGGGGCGCTCCCATTGTTCTGGGCAATCGAGCTCGTGTTTTCCTTGCTGTTGGGGAGCAGGGCGGGGAGGACGGCGACGTAATCGAAGCCTCGGCCCACGGTCAGCTCCTGCCGGTTGCCCGCCGTGCTGCCAGCACTCGCTACAGCCGCCGGGACTAAGGTCAGGGCGCCGAGCACTGCAACGAGCGCCAGCCGCCGGATCGGAATTCGCTCCATGAATTTTCTCCTCATCAATCGGCAGTGTAGGAACCGCGTAGAAGTAGGGTCAACGAATTGCGGCCCGGGGCGTGTGAGTGACGTGTAAACGGTCTGTAACTTTTGACAGGCCACCCCCTTCGATCGAGGCTTACGTGAACTGGTTCAACGCCTGGAAGAACAGCACGATCGCCGCCGCGCCCCCGACCATGATCAGAACCAGCTTCGTCCCGTTCACTGGCTCAGTCTGCCACGTTCCGGCCTAATGCGCGGCCAGCCCTGCGTGCGCTTGGCCGGCCGGCCCGTCCCCGCAGGAACTCCGTCACCCGGTCCACGCCATCCAGCCATACCTGCTCCGGGGCCGCGCCTCTCCGCCCCAGGTCATGGTTCCCACCCTCGATCCAGGCGAACTGTATGCCTTCGGAGAGCTCGTACTCCGAGACCTCTTCACGGCGCCCAAAGGGATCATCCGATCCCTGCACGATCAGCGCCGGTGTCGCCAGGGCTGCAAGATGGGCGATTCGTGGCTTCTCTGGCCTGCCCGGTGCGTGGAACGGGTATCCGAGGCACACCAGCGCGGCCGCGCCGACTTCGTCCGCGACCATGCTCGCTATCCGGCCGCCCATCGACTTCCCGCCGATCGCCGCCCCCGGCCAGCGGCCGGCGGCGTCCCGCCAGGTATCGAGGAGCACCATTTCGCGGTCGGGCGGCCGCTTCGCACCGCTCTGTCGCCGCTGCCGCATGTACGGGAACTCGAACCGCACCACCCGCACCTCCCGCTCGGCCAGCGCTGTCGCCCACCAGTTCATGAACCGCGAGTCCATCGGCGCGCCCGCGCCGTGTGCCAGTACAAGGGTAATCTCTGCCCCGGGGGGCCCATCCTCAATGAACTCGAGGTCCGGCGGGCCCACCACCGTCAATTCACCGTCGCGTTGATGCCCTGCAACTTCCGCCAGTGGTGCTCCGTCCGGATCCGCCGCACGGTCCCCGAACGCGAACGCATCACCAGTGATTCGCTCACCGCTCCGCCGGGCACGTACTCGACGCCCTTCAGCAGTTCACCTGTCGTCACGCCGCTCGCTGCGAACATGCAGTCATCGCCGCGCACCAGGTCTTCCAGCATGAGCACCTGGTTCACGTCCAGGCCCCGCCTCGCGGCAAGCTCCCGGTCATCGTCGTGCCGCGGCCAGAGCCGCCCCTGGAAGTCCCCGCCAACGCACTTCAGCGCCACCGCCGCGATGACTCCTTCGGTGGAGCCGCCGATGCCCAGCATCATGTCCACGCCCGAGCCCGGGATCGCCGCTGAGACGGCCGCCGGCGCGTCGCCGTCGGTGATGAACTTGATCCGCGCGCCCGCGGCGCGGACCTGGTCGGCGATCTCGGTGTTCCGGTCCCGGTCAAGGATGATCACCGTCACTTCCTCCACTGCGATGCCCTTCGCCTTCGCCACCTGGGCGATGTTCCAGGCCACCGGCGCGTTCAGGTCGATCATCCCGCGCGCAGCCGGCCCAACCGCGATCTTGTGCATGTAGAAGATGTCGAACGGGTTGTACATGCTCCCCCGGGGCGAACACGCGATCACCGCCACCGCTCCAGGCCGCCCCATCGCCGTCAGCCGGGTCCCTTCCAATGGGTCCACCGCGACATCGACCTGGGGGCCGCGGCCGTTCCCGACCCGTTCCCCGTTGAACAGCATCGGCGCCTCATCCTTTTCGCCCTCACCGATGACAACGATCCCGTCCATATCCACCGTGTCGAGCATCATCCGCATGGCGGATACGGCCGCCCCGTCGGCAGCGTTCTTGTCGCCGCGGCCCACCCAGCGGGCCGCCGCCAGGGCGGCCGCCTCGGTCGTCCGCACGAGCTCCATTGCGATGTTTCGGTCGGGGACCTGTTCGTTTCTCACGGGTTTACTCCCAGCTGTTCTGCCACCGGCTTCAGCGCTTCCGCCACGAACCGGATGTGTTCGTCCAGTTCGACGCCCAGGTCGCGGGCGCCGTTCACCAGGTCCTCACGGCGGACCGTCCGGGCAAACGCTTTGTCCTTCATCTTCTTGCGCACCGATGCCGGCTCGATCGCCGAAAGGGACTTGCCGGGCTTCACCAGCGTGCAGGCGATGACGAAGCCGCTCAGTTCGTCGCACGCATAGATGGCGCGGTCCATCTGGGACGTGTACTCCATGCCCAGGAACGGAGCGTGGCAGAGGATCGCGTAGCGAATATCCTCCGGCACGCCGCGCGCCGCAAGCAGCTTCGAACCTTCCTTCGGGTGGAGGTCTTCCGTCGGATGGATCTCCCAGTCGAAGTCGTGCAGCAGGCCGGTGATGCCCCACTTCTCCTCGTCTTCGTGGAGTAGCCGCGCGTAGGCCTGCATCGTCGCTTCCACGGCGATGCCATGCTTACGTGTCCGCTCCTCCTGCGAATACTCGAGGAGGATGTCCCAGGCGTTCTCTCGGTGCATCTCCTCTTCCTCTCGCCAGCGCGCTTGCGCAGGAATGGTAGCGAGTGGCGGCCGAACATACCAAGGCCTAACCCATCGGACCGCGCCCGCCGACGCGAGTGTATACAATCATGCCGTGAATCACGATCGACCCGTTTCCCTCTTCCGGAACTGGGCCGAGGTCGAGGCACCCCGCGAATCTGCCGCCACGCTACGCCGCCTTCGGACGCGCCGTTGCCGCTGAACCTGGCTTGCCCGCGATGCCTGGCGCCCGGAATCGCCACGGAAACCCTGGACCCGTGAGCCCTACACGGGCCGCCCCGTCAGGAACATCAGCCCCTTCGCAAGCACCTCGCCGACGAAGACCGCGCCCATCGCGATATACAGCAGCCCGGTCGCACTCTGCATCGCCTTCATCTGCGCCGTCTTGAACGACAGCACCCCGAGGATAATCGGGAATACCAGCCCAACCGCCACCCGGAGGTAGAGCGCCGGGTTCCCGAAGATGCCCACATCCACCGGGTTCGCCGGCGTAGGCGTTTCGCGTACCGGCACCGCCAGGTTCACCACGAGCACCACCAGCTGGAAACCGAGCGCAAGCAGCAGCACGACCGCCAGGTCTCGCAGGGGCCACGACGGTAGCGCCCCTTCGGTCAGGTACCAGTGTCCCCAGACCATGGCGACTGAGACGGCTCCCAGTGCCAGCGTCCCACCAACCAGCGCGTTCAGCGCCGCCGGGAACCCCCATGTCGGTGGCGCAACCATCACCGCCAGGAGCACTACCGCGATCATCCCCGCAACAGACCCTGCAATCCCAAACAACCGCCCGATTGGGTCCCAGCCCATGAACACGCAGAACATGTAGGCCGCGCTCGTGATTACCACTACCATCAGCGCCCGCTTCATCTCGGGGAACGTGCCGGGGTCGAGGCGGTAGCCATCCACTTCGGTGCCGAGCGAAATCGCGCCCGCGGTCCAGTATGCAAGTCCCGCGGTGATCGCTACGCAGAGCGCCATGGTCATCACGAATCCGCGCGTCACGCCCCCGCGCAGGTCGCTCCCGAGTGTTATCCAGAGGCTTCCGATGGCGAGTTCGACGAGGATCAGGAGGAGGGTGTAGGGCAGCGCCTCGACATTCACCGATCGAGTGTAGAGCCGCCGCCCCTACCCGTCAGTGACGGCGGGTGGCCGGCAAGGGAAGCCCCGGCCAACCGCCGGGCGGGCTAATTGACCTGCTTTTCCTTGTCGGCCCAATACGGCTTTCGGAGTTCGGCCTTCAGGATCTTCCCCGGCCCGCTCTTGGGCAGGGGCGTGTCCTGGAACACCACCTGTTTCGGGCACTTGTACCCGGCGATCAGCCCACGGCAGTGCTCGATGATGTCATGTTCGGTCGGCTTCGTCCCTTCCTTCGGCACCACCACCGCCAGCACCGACTCGCCCCAGCGCTCGTCGGGGACGCCGATCACGGCCGCCTCGAGTACATCCGGGTGGTCGTAGAGGGCGTTTTCGACCTCGGTCGAGTACACGTTCTCGCCGCCAGAGATGATCATGTCCTTCGCGCGGTCGACGATGAAGACGAAGTTCTCCTCGTCCACGGTCGCAAGGTCCCCCGTGTGCATGTAGCCGCCGCGCAGTGCAGCCGCGGTCTCCTCCGGGCGCTTCCAGTACCCGAGCATGACGTTCGGCCCGCGCGCGATGATCTCGCCAACCTCGCCCGGTTTCACATCCTCGCCAGTTTCCCCATCCACCACGCGCACATCCACCCCCGAGACCTGGCGCCCGCAACTGGCAAGCCGCCGCGTCTCCGCCTCGGTGCCTTCGTACTTCGTCCACTCCATCTTCATTGCCGTCAGTAGCGGAGCGGTCTCGGTCATGCCGTACGCCTGGCAGAGCTTCGGCCCGAGGGCCTCTTTTGCGGCCATCAGCCGGTCGACCGGCATTGGCGAGGCCCCGAACAGCATCAGATCCAGGCTCGAGGTGTCGAAGTTCTTCAACCCCGGGAAGTTCACGAGGAAGTTGATCATCGTCGGCACGAGGATCGTCTTCGTCACCTTCGCGTGCTCGATGACCTCGAGGCACGCCTGCGGAGCGAACGCCCCAAGGAATGTGTGCGCCCCGCCCACCATGGTCAGCGCGTAGCAAGCCCACGCGTCGGCAAGGTGGAACATGGGCGCCACGTGCAGCCAGGTGTCCCGCTCCCCGAACCCGAACGTGAGGATGGCGTGCTGTGCGTTCGAAACCACGTTCCGCTGGCTGAGCATCACGCCTTTGGGGAGCCCCGTGGTGCCTCCCGTGTAGCACAAGTTGAACATGTCGTCCTCGCTCCACTCGCGCGCGGGCCCCGGCAGTGGCGTATTGGAGGCAATGAGCTGTTCATAGTCGGCTGCTCCCGCCAGCTCGCCATTGAGGATGACCACGTGTTTGATGCCCGGGGCCTTGGCTTTGAACTGTTCGTACAGCCCGATGTACTCCGGCCCGAGGATGAGCGCTTTGATCTCGCCGTCGTTCAGGATGAACTCCAGCTCGTGTGCGGCCAGCCGCATGTTCAGCGGCGCCAGCGGAGTGCCCGCTACGCTCGCCGAGAAGTAGGTCTCCCAGTACCGGTGCGAATTGTTGGCCAGGATGGCGATGTTGTCGCCCGGCTTGAGCCCCAGCCCGAGCAGTCCAGCTGCCAGCCGGTGCACCCGCTCGCTCGCCTGGCGGTATGTGTACCGCACCTCACCGTCGATGAGCGCGACCTTGTTCGGATAGAGCTTCACGGCGTGAGCCAGGACGTCATGCACCAGCATGGGAGTACCCCCGAGTTTCGGATGTCCGGGGATTGTACATGAGCCCCGCCCGGCTGCTGACTCCCCCCCATTGGGGACTCAGCCGGGCGCTGCCACCCCTGCCACGCGCACCGCCGCCACCTCCGCAGGCAGCACGCGGAGCACCTCGTCAATCTCGGCTTCGGTAGTCGTCTCGCCCAGCGAGAAGCGCACGCTCCCCACCGCCCGCCGGATCGGCACGCCCATCGCCATCAGCACGTGCGAAGGCTCCCACGTCGAGTTCGAACAGGCGCTGCCCGAACTCACAGCGATCCCGCGCGCGTCCAGCCGCTGTACCAGCGTATCGCTCTCCAGCCCGCCGAATGCGATGTTCAGGTTGTTCGGCACGCAATCCACCTGGCAGCCGTTCACCTGCGCGTCGGGCACCGCCGCCAGGATCCCCTCGCGGAGGCGGTCGCGGAGCGTGCGGACCCGGGGTGCTCGTTCGGCGCTCCCCGATGCTGCCAACTGAAGGGCTGTGGCGGTCCCCACGATGCCCGCGACGTTCTCCGTGCCCGCCCGCTTCTGCATCTCCTGGCCGCCCCCATGCAGCAATGGCCGAAACGGCGTTGCGCGCCGCAGGTAGAGCACCCCGCTTCCCTTCGGCCCGCCGAATTTGTGCGACGACAGGCTTAGCGCATCCACGCCAAGCTTTTCCACATCCAGCGCCATCCACCCCGGAGCCTGGACTGCGTCGGTGTGCAGCGCCACCCGGTGGCTCGCCTTGGTCGCAAACTCGCCCAGGATGCCGGCGATCTCCTCGATCGGCTGGATCGTCCCCACCTCGTTGTTCGCGAGCATCACGCTCGCAAGCACCGTGCCCGGCCGCAGAGCCCGCACGAACTCCGCCACGCTCACCTTGCCGTCGCTATCGCAGCCGATGGTGGTGACCTCGAAGCCGAGCTCCTCCAGGTGCTGGGCCACATGCAAGCCTGCATGGTGCTCGATCGCTGACGTGATCACGTGATTGCCCGCGCCCGCGCGCCGCATGGCATAGGCGATCCCCAGCGTCGCCGCGTTGATGCTCTCCGTGCCCCCGCTGGTGAACAGCACTTCCGGGGGCCGCGCGCCAAGGCACTCCGCCACTGTCCGCCGCGCGGCGTCCACCGCCTCCTGCGCGTCGCGCCCCACGGCGTAGAGCCCGCTCGGGTTGCCGAAGCGCTCACCCAGGAAGGGGAGCATCGCCTCCCGCGCCTCCGGGCGCAGTTGAGTCGTCGCGGCGTGGTCCAGGTAAATCATCCATCTCAGCGTAACAAACGTCCGCGCGGTTGAGACTGGCCGCCCCGGGCGCTTAGGCTTCTCCCATGCCCGAAGCGTCGCTGCTCACCGATGAAGTCCGCGCCCTCGTCGGCCTGGAGACGCCCATGGGCCGCGTCCAGGTGACCCCGAAGGCCTTTCGTCGCGCCCTGGAGGTCTATACGGGTCGCATTCCGCGCACAGCGCCGGCCGCCGGCGAGCCCGTCCCCGGCTATGTCCTCGCCGCCCTCGACTCCGAATCCGACACACCTGCGATGCCCTCGCTCCTCCCAAACTCGCTCCTCATCAGCAACGAATGGCAGTTCGAACGCCCGCTCCGCATGGGCGAGGAGCTCGAGTCGGTCTACTCCGTTGTCGCGATCACCGAACGCTTTGGTGGGCGCTTCGGCTACAGCATCGACTTCCGCGCCGAGGTCACCTTCAAGGACGCCGACGGGAACCCGGTGGCCCGCAGCGGCCGCACGATGACCCAGTACTCGGCCGCCGAAGCTCGCGACGAAGGTGACGCGTGAACCTCGATCCCGCAGCCGTGAAGGAAGGCGACGAACTCCCGGTGCTCCACCTCCAGCCGGACCTCGGCCAGGTCATCCGCTACTGCGCGCTCCAGTGGGCCTTTCCCGCGTTCTTCTACGACGCCGAGGCCGCGAAGGCCCAGGGCATGCCCGGTACGCTGGTGCCCGGCCCGCTCAAGGTCGGCCTCATCTACCGCGCCGTCGATGAATGGCTCGGCGATGCCGGGTGGGTCTGCCAGGTGCGTGCCGCCCACCGGCGCCCTGACCTGACCAACCGCCCCATCGACGTCGTCGGCCGCGTGGCCCGCGTCTACGACGAAAACGGCTCCCGCCGCGCCGACCTCGAACTCGCGATCATCAACGAACAGGGCGAGCCGAGCGTCCGCGGCTTTGCCGTGGTCGAATTCGCCCGGCCGGTGTAGTCGCCTCAGCGCCCATCGAACACCACCTCGCCCCGGCAGACCGTCAACCGCACGCGCAGCTCGCCGTCCAGGAGCACCATGTCCGCGTCGAAGCCGGGCTCGATCTGCCCCTTGCGTCCCGCTGCCCCGGCCACTCCGGCCGGGTTGGTCGAACAGAGCCGGAACGCCGTTGCCAGGTCCACGCCGAGGAACTCCAGCGTGTTCCGGAAGTGGGTGTCCATCGTCGCGACACTCCCCACTATCGTGCCGTCGGCCTTCGCCGCCTTCGCGCCGGTCACGGTCACCTCTTCGCCAGCGAACCGGCCGCTCGTTGCCTCCATCCCCGCCAGGTGAAGGTTGTCGGTCACTACCACCGTCCGCGACGGACCGAGCACCCGGTAGGCCATGCGCAACGGCGCCGGGTCCACGTGCGTACCGTCGCAGATGAGTTCACAGGTCGCCCTATCCTCGAGCAGCGCCGCAACGATCGGTCCACCTTCGCGCTGGTGGATTGGGCGCATGGCGTTGAACAGGTGGGTGACGTGCCGGATGCCCGCTTCGAACCCCGCCGCGCACTCGGCCGTCGTGGCATCGGTGTGTCCCATCGCGGGGATGCCCCCCGCCCGGTCGATAGCGTGGATGAGCGGAAGGGCGCCAGGGAGTTCCGGCGCCAGTGTCACCTGCCGGATGTTCCCCCCGGCGGCGGCGTCGAAGCGCTCCCACTCCTCCAGCGACGGCGCACGCAACATTCCCGGCGGAAAGGCGCCGTGCCGGACCGGGTTGATGAAGGGCCCTTCCAGGTGGAAGCCGAGCACCTCCGCACCGGACGTATGCCCGACCGCCGGTGCAAGCGCCTCCAGGATGGCTTCGGTCTCATCCGGGCCATTACCCACCGTGCTCACCAGGAACGACGTCACGCCGTTGCGCGGCGCCCACGCGGCGTAGGCTTCGATGCGCGAACGGTCCTGCGTGAAGAATGAGTGCCCACCGCCGCCATGGACGTGGACATCGATGAGCCCGGGCCCCACGGTCATGCCACTCGCATCCACCACTCGCGCCCCGGGAGCGTCGATATCCCGTCCGATCGCAACCACCCTCCCGCCCTCGCACAACACGTCCGCGCGATGGGGGCCGGAGGGGAGGGCCAGCACGCCGGAGCGGATAAGCAAACGTTCTAACACAGGCTTTACCGGCTTCCTTGACGCAGATTGAGCGGCAACCCTACCGTTCGGAAAACGCCGGGGCGAGGTTACCCCACAGTGCGGGCACGCATCTCCCGGCGCCCTGTGCGGGTGGCGGCAATTATTGTCGTCGCCCTGGGCGCCGTCTATCTGTCGCTCTATTCCTATACCCGCATCGATCACTACCTCTTCCCGGCGAACGAGGTCAGTGTGCCGTCGGTCCCCGCCTTCGTGCCGGGCACCAATATCGGCGTCAACGTCTCCCTCCCCGGCATCTCCACCGCCGGGCCCGCGGCATGGACCCCCGATGCCCGCCTGAATATCCTCGTGCTCGGCCTCGACCGGCGCCCCTGGGAACCGGAGGACTCATCCTTCCGCAGCGACACGATGTTCGTCGCCAGCATCGACAAGCACGCCGGGCGGCTGCAGCTGCTCGCCATCCCCCGCGACACCTGGGCCGAGATCCCCTATGGCAACGAGCCCGGCATCTGGGCCGAGAACAAGATCAACGCCGCCTACTCCTACGGCCAGTTCTACAAATACCCGGGCGGTGGAGCCGCCGCCGCAGTCGCCGCCGTCGAGCACAACTTCAACCTCGACATCCACTACTACGTGGTCATCGACTGGGTGGGCTTTGTGCAGTTGATCGATGCGCTCGGTGGCATCGACCTCGTAGTCCCCGAAGACGTCTCGGACTTCGGTACTGACGTGCTCGATGTGTTCCCCAACAGCACCGTCAAGTCCGGTGAGCAGCACATGGATGGCGCCCAGGCCCTCGGCTACTCCCGCGTCCGCGTCGATGGCGATATCAAACGCATCGAACGCCAGCAGATCGTCATCAAGGCGGTCGCCAGCAAGTCGGTGAGCCTGGGCTACCTGGCGAAGATCCCCGAGCTCTGGGAGGCCTACCGCGGTTCGTTCCGGACTGACATCCAGACTGCCCAGGTGCCCGGGTTTGCCCTCCTGGCAAAACAGATGAACCTCGATACCATCGAGACCTTCTCGCTCGCCCCCGCGCTCTATGGGGGCATCTCCGAGGACGCCCAGCTCATCCTCCTGCCCAACCGCGATGAGATGTACGCCATCATCGATCGCTTTTTCGCCGACCCGCAGATGCGCGACGAAGCCCCCGCGATCGTCATCGAATACCCCGAGGGCCAGGACGAAGCAGCCCGCCTCGCGATGGCCCACCTCGAGACCTACGGCATCCCGCGCGAGTACGTCCAAATGCGAAAGGCCGAAGCTCCGGGCGAACCGGGGATCTTCGACCTTTCAGCCAGGCCCTACACCGCGGGCAAGCTCAGTGGGCTCTTCGACTTGCGCCTTCTAAACCCGCCCGAGACCCTTGCCGGCAACGGAATCGACGTACTCGTCCGGCTTGGCCCGGCCACCGCCTTGAAGAGCCCGTGACGGCGCCCGCTACTCTACGATAATGGTCGCCTTCATCTGCGGGTGGTACGCGCACGTGATCTTGTACTCACCGGGTGCCGCGAACTCGAAGGAGAAGACGTCCCCCTTCTTCATGTTGCCAGACTCGTTCACGCCGTTGATGTCGACGGTGTGGAGCGCGGTCTCGCTGTTCGTGAAGTAGACCTTCTCACCCACTTTGACCTTCAGCTCGCCGGGGCCGAACTTCAGCTTGTCCTGATCGACGACCGGTGCTCCCTCGGGCACGGTCGCCTGGGCGCTCGTGGTCGCCGTCGCAGCCACGGTGCCGTTTCCGTTGGTGTCGTCGTCGTCGCCACCACAGGCCGCCGCCACGCCCGCAACCAGCGCCGCCGAGGCGACCAGCAACCCCAGCCGCCGCAGTTCCCAGAGTTTCATTCCCTTTTCACTCCTCACGCTCCAGCCCTGGAGCGAATGTTCGTATGGATCCAGTTTCGCGTGGGGTGCACCAATTGGCACCCCTGGCAGGTCAAGATTCGGGTAGTTTCGATACACGAATCCGTATCGTCTATGTGCTACGTCAGGCTCCCGGCCGAAAGCGAAGGCCCCCGCGAACGGGGGCCTTCCGTGCACGAGGCGGGGTGAGCGACTCTGTGACGGCACTATCTCGGGGCTCGCGACGACCATCCTGAGCCCACTGAACGCATGCAGGAATCTATGGTCTAAATGCTAACCTTGTCAAGCGGTTTAGCCATTGCGCTTGACAGGGCCGCCGGCGCATGGCGCAATGCACGCAAGTGGCAACCGGGCCGATCCCCCTCCAGCGTTGTGTTCGCTGCGGCGGTGTCCTCGCCGACATCAAGGGGTCGCGTCTCGCCGTCTGCCGGCGGTGCGGTTACAAAGACGATTGCTGTTAGCCGGCCGGTGACGGTTCAGGCCGCTCGGTCCCGCTCCGCATCGAGTGCCGCGATCTGCTCGCGCAGGCGCCGGATCCGGCGCAATCGGTACGTCGAGTTCACGAGACTCGCATCATCCAGGAATACGGGGCCCTCGCACCGTCCGCACCGGATTAGCTCCTCCGGCCCGGCCGCGTGCGCCCCGGATTCACCGCGCAAGCCAGACACGGTCAACGGTGCGCCCTTGGGGCCGACCCAGCGCCCTGTCACCCATCCGCAATGCAGGCACTTCGCGTCGCCGATGACGAGCATGGCTGTCCCTCCTCAGGCGAGGGAGTATGGCGCGGCGCATCTGTATGCCGTATCAGGGGACACTCGCACCCCGGAACGGAGTGCCCCTCTATCCCGGCCCGGAGTCCCTGCAAGCCAACGCCCTCTGTCCGTAAGTACGGCAGGATCGGCCTTGCAGCACATAGTTCCGGGTTGGGTCTTAAGACTGTTGGACTATCGCGTCGATGCGGTACCGCATCACACCCTGGGGCGCCGTGACTTCGACTTCCTCGCCAATGCGCCGACCGAGCAGCACTTTGCCGACCGGCGATTCGACCGAGATCTTCCGGTCCGAGGCATTCGCTTCTCGCGCGCCGACCAGCTGGTACGAAATCTGAAAGCCCTTGTCCAGGTACGTCACGGTAACCGTCGAACCGACAGCCGTCACATCGGATTCCTTTTGCGAACGGTCCACGACCACCGCTCGCTTCAGCGCACCCTCGATCCGTTTCTTGCGGTTATCCGAAAACGCGAGCGCCTCGCGGGCCGCGTGGTAGGGGGCGTTTTCCCGCAGGTCCCCGTCGGACCGCGCCTGCTCGATTGCGCGCACCATTTCCGGGACCTGGCTTTCTATCTCGGCAAGCTCCCGCTTCAGGTCTTCGATACCTTCAGCGGTCATCTCGATCGGCGGCTCTTCGATGCGGACTGCCGTACCGCGGTTGCCGGCCCGGGAACTCGCCGGCTTGCGGATGCGGATGTGCACCCCAAAATTCTGCTGCGCGTAGTTCTTCTTCTTCAGGAACTGGAACCAGGCCTTGAGGGCCGCCACCCGCTTATCTGCGTTTGGGTCGGTGTGCTTGATGCTAACTTCGGCGTAGCTCTCGACACGGCTCCCGGTGAGGTCGCCCACGGACATCTGGGCGCCGGCGTACTCAACGTACTTGCGCACAAACGCTTCGTAGGCGTGCTGCTGTTCGGGTTTCAGGGAACTGATGTACTCGTTGAGGGCGTCGCCGAGGGTGATCTGCACCGCCGGTGCACCCCGCGATTCGTTCGTCATGCTCTCACTGTACCATCGATCACGTGATTGTGCGCCGGGGAATCGCGTGAAACTCTCGTGGGAGGACCTGCCGGGTCTGTTTCCTTCGTTCGCCAATCCCGAACGCTGGCTGCCGCTCCTCCAGCGTCATGCCACGCTTGTTGAACAGGCCGCGAAGCACACGCGGGTCACGTCCGTCACGGGTGCGAACGTCGTTCGCCGCCAGTACGCCGAAAGCCTCGAGTTGCTCCGCATCACCCGCTGCTTCACGGACGCCTGCGAACCGTACGCCGATGTCGGTACCGGTGGCGGATACCCGGGGCTTGTGGTCGCCATCCTCATTCCTGCCGCGCCAGTAACCCTCGTTGAACCACTTCAGAAACGCGCCCGCCTCCTTGAGACGATGGCCGCCGAGCTCGAACTCGTGAACGTGCGCGTCCTCGCCGAGCGGGCCGAGGATGCTGGCCGCGGCGCCCTCCGTGGGAGCTGTGCCCTCGTCACGGCCCGGGCTGTCGCCGAGCTTCGCGAGCTCCTGGAATACACGGCGCCGCTCGCCCGGACCGGTGGCTGGCTGGCGCTGCCCAAAGGCAGCGGGGCCGAGGCCGAGGTCGAAGAAGCCGCTCGCGCGCTGGGCGAGCTCAACTGCGTGCACCGCGCGACGGTGCCCATGCGTCCCGAGGTGAGCGACTCGGGTATGGTCGTCATGGTGGAGAAGGTGGGCCCAGGCTTGGAGAAGTATCCGCGCCGCGCCGGCCTCCCCGGCAAACGGCCGTTATAAAAGTTTAAGCGAGTAGGCAGTTCACTGTTTCTTGCATGGCGTGCTATAGTGCCGCCGACCGCCGGGCACTTCTACCCAGGTGAGCACGCTCATCACGCCCGGGGACGCATGCAGGAGGCAGCATGGACCCCAACGTCATCATCAACCGCATCATCCGGCTCGCAAAGCTGGATACCACCGTGTTCGACGAGGTTCGGGACGACCCCGCCGAACTCATCCCCGCCCTCATCGTCGCGGGCGTCAGCGCACTTCTCGCCGGGCTTGGCGCGTTTCTCTGGTGGCAGTTCAACTTCGACTTCACGCCCGACAGCCTCTTCCTCAACACGTTCATCCTCGGCGGGATCTTCCTCGCCGCGATGTACGCGGTGTGGGTGTTGCTGGCCTACGTGATGCTGGTGCAGGTATTCAAGGCAACAGCCGACTTGCAAGCACTGTTCCGCACCATGGGCTACGCCGCGGTTCCGTTCGCTCTCTCGCTCCTGATGTTCATCCCGGTCCTGCACCCCGTCTTCGCGATCGTGCCGCTGGTCCTCGTCTTCGTGATGGCCATCTACGCGGTCCAGTCGGTTACCAGTGCCGATTCGACCCAGGTCGTCATCGCCAACACCGTCGGGCTCACCGTTATGGTGCTCGTCCTCGGGATCGTCGCTACTTCGAACGACTTCCCGGATGCCCCCATCGGCGCCGGCCTGTTCAACTGGATCCCGAGCGTCTAGCCTCCCGCTGGCGCACTCGTTCGTGGCAGCCAGGCCCCTCGCCGGGGCCTGGCTTCTGCATGTGACCCACTGCATGTGACCCACTGCATGTGACCCACTGCATGTGACCCACTCCACCTCGATTACGTCGATCAGGTGATGGCCCCAACCCGCAGATGCCCTAGGCTACCGGCTCATGCCCCGGGACTCCGAAGCCATCGCCCATCGGAACGTACGCCTCTACTACGCGTTCGCCTTCCTCATGGAGTTCGGTTTCTGGATCGGCATCTGGATCAAGTACCTCACCGCCACGCGCGAACTCGAACTCAAGTACATCCTCCTGATGGACATGCCCTTCTGGCTCGTCATGGCGAGCCTCGAGGCTCCCTTCGGCGCGCTCGCGGATCGAGTCGGCCATAGCCGCGTCCTCGCCCTTGGCGCCGCGGTCTACGCGCTCACGATCCTCGGCTTCGGCTTCACCACCAACTACTGGATGCTCTTCGCCGACTACATGCTCTGGGCGCTCGCCGGCGCCTGCCGTAGCGGCGCTGACCAGGCCCTCGTGTACGATTCCCTGAAGCAAGCGGGGCTTGAGTCTACGTTCTCGAAGATCGCCGGCCGCGGTTTCGCCATCTCCCTATCTGCCAGCACGACCGGGGTGATCCTTGGCGGCCTGCTTGCGACCCTCACCAGCCTCGCGTTCACGGTGCAGGTCAGTTTCGTGGGCCCGGTCATCGCCTTCTTTGCCGCCATGGCCATGGTCGAACCACGGGTGGCACGCGAGTCCCGGCGGTACATCGAACACCTCCGCGACGGCGTGGCCTACGCCTGGAACACGCCCCAGGTGCGCTACTCCGTTCTCTTGTCTTCGGTCCTCATGATGGCCGCGTTCGCGCCGGTCGTCCTTGTGCAACCGTTCCTCATCAAGCATGACGTCGCTACCGGCCTCTTCGGCGTCTACCAGGCGCCGCTGCGTGTCTTTGCGGTGGTTGCGGCCATCGTCGCCTACCGGGTTGTTGCCCGGGCCGGCCGCCCGAAGATCATCGCGGCCGCCTGCGCCGGGATGATCCTGGCGTTCCTGGGCCTTGCCGCCTTCGATGTCCAGCCCGCTTTTGCGTTCTTCGCCTTACCCGCGCTCATCCAGGGGCTCGTCCGCCCCACCATGGATAGCTATATCAACGAGCAGACGCCGAGCGACAGGCGGGCAACCGTCCTCAGCATGTCGGCGCTTGTCCTCAGCGTAGAACTTGCCTTCTTCGAGCCGATCATCGGCTTCATCACCGACGATGTTTCGATCCAGGCGGCGTTCGCCTTCGTGACCGTATTCTTTGCCGTCGTGATGCCGGGGCTCTACGTGCTCTGGCGCAAGGCCTACGTCCTTCACCCGGCGCCCGAGCCGGCCGTGGCCACGGCCGAGGCTGCCTGAGCTACTTCAGCGCCTCTCGAAGCGCGTCGCACCCCTCCGCCACGCCTCGTTTCCCTGCGTCGAGGAAAGCGGAGAGCTGCAGGAACACGTGCGGCTGGTCCTGGTACACGCTCAGCGTTGCCGGGACACCCGCCGCTTCGAGCGCCTTCGCGAACAGCTTCGAGTCATCGAGCAGTGGGTCAAGCGAGCCCACGATCAGGCGCGCTGGCGGCAGGCCCCGGAGGTCGCCCTTGATTGGCGCGATGTACGGATCCTCCGGGTCGGCCCCGCCCGAGAGGTAGTGGTTGTAGAACCATTCCATCGCCTTGCGCGTCAGGATCTTCCCCTCCCCGTTCTCGATGACGGAGGGCAGGTCGTTGTTCGCCGTGAACGCGCCATACAGCAGCAACTGCAGCCGCGCCTTCGGCCCGCCCTCGTCGCGCAGCCGCAGCATCGACGCTGCCGTCAGGTTCCCGCCCGCGCTGTCGCCCCCAACGGCGAACCGCGAACCGTCGGCGTTCAGCTCGCCCGCATGCTCGACCGCCCAGCGGATTGCCGCCACGCAGTCGTCCAGCGACGCAGGTGCAGGGTGTTCGGGCGCCAATCTGTAGTGCACGCTCACCACCACGACTCCCGCGCCCTCCGCGAACTCCGCACACAGCTTCGCGTGGGTGTCGGGCGAACCGATGACCCAGCCTCCGCCGTGGAGGAACACGAGCAGGGGGAACGGGCCGCTCCCCTGGGGCGTGAACACCTTCACCGGGATCTGGCCCGCCGGGCCGGGAATCGACCGGTCCGCGATGGCGACGGTGGCCGGCATCGGCTGGTTAAACGCGGCAAACCCAACATCCGCGTTCGCCCGCGCCACATCCGCCGGCAGCTCCCACATCTGCGGGGCTCCGCTGGCCTGGGCTTGCGCGGCCATCATCTGTAGAAGGGCTTCGACCTGGGGGTCCATGGGCACCTCGAAATTTGACGTGAGCCGGACTATACCGGGCGCCCGCCGAAGCGACAGTCAGGTTCCCGGCACATCCGCCGGCCGCGAAAGTAACGCGCGGTCAGCACCGCCATCCCCGGCAACGATACCGGGACCCCATCGTGGGTCCTTGTGGCTGGTGATACCTGACCGGTAGGACTCCCGGCTATGCGGTTGCCGCCGCCTCGTCGAGTATCACGGTCACGTTCGGATGTTGCTGCAGGAATGCCGCCGGGCAGTCTTCCGAAATCGGGCCCCGCAGTGCCCGCGCCACGACTCGGGATTTCTCCGCACCGTTTGCGAGCAGTAACACCGACGGTGCGGCCAGCAACTCCGCCAGTCCGAGTGTCAGGGCCCGCGTTGGGGTGTCGTCGCCCCAGCAGGCCGCGGCGCTCGCACGCGACTTCGAGTGTAGTGTGACAACCCGCGCCGGGCTGTCGCGGGCGCTCCCGGGCTCGTTGAATGCGAGGTGGCCGCTCAGCCCGATGCCGAGCAACGCGATGTCGAGTCCCCCGGCTTGAGCCAGCCGCCCGGCGAACGCCCCTGCCTCTGCCTCCAGGTCCGCGGCCTCCGGGTCGAACTGCTCCACCGTCGCGGCTCCCGGAATCGGGTTCCAATGCCGCGAAAAGAACGACCGGTTCGAACACGGGTGATTCCGCATCCCCACGTACTCGTCGATCGCAAAGGGCCGCCACGTCCGCACATCGGCTTGCCCCCGCGAGGCCAGCCGCGCCAGCTCGTCATAGAGTCCGACCGGCGTCTTACCGGTTGGCAGCCCGACCACCGGGCGTGCATACCTCGCGGCCATCGCGATCAACTCGTCCAGTGCTGCCCGGGCGAAGCATCCTGCGGGAACAGTGTGTACTCGAGGTGGCATCAGGCCGTGACGGGCTCATGGAGGAAGGCCAATACCTCTTCCAGGAATGCGTCGGGCCGTTCCTCCGCCAGCAGGTGGCCCGCCTCCGGGATGACCAGGTAGCGTGCCCCGGGGATCGCATCCGCGAGTCCCAGCGCCTTCTCAGGTGTGATTAGCCTGTCGCTTGCTCCGCTGAGCACGAGCGTCGGCGCGCTGATACCCGAGAGCTCGGCCGGCGCCTCCTCACCCGTTGCCGTGGTCATCCTCCGAACGGCCGCGACGGTCCCTGGGATCAGCAGCGGGTCGATGTATCCGCGTACGACCTCTTCGGTTGCGTACTCCGCGTCGTGGACCATTCGCGGCAATGCCCGGCGACCGACCGCATACATCGCCCGGGGCGACCGCTGGGCGACCCCCACAAGTGCGAACATCGGCCCTGCCGCCCTACCTCGCCGTGCCTGGTCCGGCGGCTCTACAGCGTTTACGGCAGCGACCAGGATGAGCCGTTCGACCCGATCCGGATGGCGACTCGCGATCCGCTGCGCAATCGCGCCGCCCATCGAATGCCCGATGAGCGTCGCCCGCTGGATACCAAGCAGGTCCATGAGCGCGACGATCCGCTCCGCCTGGCCCGTATGGCTGTAGTCGATATCGGCCCCTCGGTCGCTGAATCCGAATCCGGGCAGGTCGATGGCGATCACCCTGTGCGTCCTTGCCAGGTCCGGGATGACCAGCCGCCAGCTGAACGTGCTCCCGGCAAACCCGTGAATGAGGATCACGGCAGGTCCGGAGCCTTCGTCGATGTAGTGGACTTTCGCGCCCGCAACGTCCCGGATGATTCCCTCGGGGAGCGGCGCTTGCCAGGGCGCCCGTCGCTTCCATGCGACCCAGCCGCCCGCGCCAACGGCAGCCAGGGTTCCCCCAAGCACTATCGCTTTGCGCTTCACCCGCTTGCCTCGCTGAACATCCTCCGCAGGATGCGCATGCTCTCAGCCATCCTGGGGCCGTACCACCATAACACCTTCCCATCGATCACCCGGGCGGGCGCGATCGATTCGTAGACCTCCAGGTGCTTCTCCTTGAAGGGGTACGGCTCGTCCGGAAGCAGGATCAACTCCGGAGCCAGGCGAGCGACCTCGGCGAGCGTTATCTCCGGGTAACGCGGTTGGCCTGCCAGGATGTTGATGGCCCCGCAGTGTTCGATCAGGTCGTGGCCGTAGCTCTCGCTCCCCAGCCCCATCAACGGTTCGTGCCATACCGCCACAAACACCCGCAGCCTCCGTTTGGGGAGGGGCTCCCGCAGCACCGAGGTCGCCTCGCGCCCCATCTCAAAACCGCGCTCCGGGACCTCCAGCCGCGCCGCGATCTCGACGCACACGGCCATCGCCTGGTCGACCGTGTTGGGGTCAGTCACCAGGACTTCCAACCCGGCCAGCCGAAGCGCCTCGACATCTTCGCGCCGGTTCTCTTCCCTGTTCGCGATCACCAGGTCCGGCGCCAGCGCCGCGATAGCCGCAACATCCGGGTTCTTGGTGCCCCCCACCGCGGGGATGAGACGTACCGCGTCGGGCTCAAGGCAGAAGCGCGTGCGCCCTACGAGGACGTCCGGTGAAAGCGCCCAGACCAGCTCCGTCAGGCTCGGGACCAGCGATACCACGCGCACGCGCAAAGACTACTCTTCGGAGGCGAAAAAGGCCTCCCCATGGGGAGGCCTCTTGCCTGGCCCGGACCGGCCTGGACCGGCTAATTCGGCGGCGTCCCCAGCGTCACTTCGGCGGTCTGCTTCGTCCCATCGCGATAGAACTGCACGGACACGGTGTCTCCCGCGCCATGCTCGATGAGCGCAACCGCGAGGTCGGCCTCTGTGTTGATGTCGACCTCGCCGATAGCGACGATCACGTCGCCCGTACGAAGTCCACCTGACGCGGCTGGCCCACCCGCCGTGACCACGTCCAGGATGACACCGCCCTCATCCGGGATGCCGAGCTCCCGCGCCTGCGCCGGCCGCAGCGCCTCGAAACCCGAAATGCTCAGGAACCCGCGGTTCACCTGGCCATTCGCCCTCAGCTGCTCCATTACCGCGTGAGCCACATCCGAACCGACCGCGAAGCCAATGCCCACCGCCTGGGTGCCGGTCGTTGGGTCTGGCGCGATGGCCGTGTTCACGCCAACCACCTGGCCGAACATGTTCAGCAGCGGCCCGCCGCTGTTGCCGTGGTTGATCGCCGCGTCTGTCTGGATGGCGCCAAGGATCTGGGTGCTCTCGCGGATCGCGCGGTTCTTCTGGCTCACGATGCCCCGCGTCACGCTGAAAGCTCCCCCCTCGCCTCCGTCAAGGTCGAGCGCGAATCCCATCGCTACCACATCCTGCCCCACCACAACTTCGCCCAGGTCCGCAAAGCTCAGCGCCTTCAGCCCGGTCGCGTCGATTTTCAACAGCGCCAGGTCCGACCGCGCGTCGGTACCGGCCACGGTTGCGTCGTAGGTCGCGCCATCGCTCAGCGTGACCTCGATGGATGCCGCTGCCCGGCCGGTCGTCGAACTCTGGATGACGTGGTTGTTCGTGAGGATATATCCGCTGCTATCCACGATGAACCCGGTCCCCACTCCCGTCCCGGTGGCGATCCGGACGACTGCAGGCTCCGCGAATGCCACCAGCTCAGCCGTGGTCATCAGGTTGCTCTGGCGGACCTGCGTCGGGTTCGCGGCCGTCTGCGTTGCGGTCGCCGCCGGACTGACGCCGTCGCCGCCGGTCTCGTTCGTCTTCGGGACCGAATCCGAACAGGCGGCTCCCACGAGCAGTCCGAGGGCCAGGAGTCCGGCGGCGGCCGGTCGCATCAGTCGGGACATGGGTGTGTCTCCAGGGTTGGTGTACGTGTGTCTCATAAACAGTGTTGAGCATCGCGTGGGAGCCCCCGGTAAACGGCAAGGCGCCTTTCGCAGGGCACGGTAAAGGGGATGGCCTCCCTATGGCCCGGGTGTATCATGCCCATCGGGAGCACTCATGGCCTGGGACGGGAATCCGGAAACTCCTGGTATACGTAACATAGGCAGGACGGCTGAATTCACCCGTCCTGCTGAGGCCGAACTGGCCTCTCGCATCGATTGGCCGGATGACGCACTCATGGTTGCCATTGTCGCTCGCGATGAGCACGCCTTCGCTGTCCTCTACGACCGCTACGTGGACCTGGTCTACTCGGCGTCGTTCCGGGTGCTTGCCGATGCGCAGCTCGCCGAAGATGCCTCGCAGGATGTCTTCGTTCGCCTCTGGCAACGTCCCGAAACCTTCATTGCCGAGCGGGGCCGGTTTCTCAGCTGGCTCATGAGTTGCACCCGCAACCGCGCCGTCGATGAACTCCGCGCTCGCGGCCGCCGGCGCAAGCGAGAGGGTGGTCCCCTCGGCGAACCCGATGAAGGGGCCCAGCCCGTATTCTCCACCGAGCCGGTGGACCCGCTTCACTCGGCTCAGCTTCACGAAGAGCAGGCCATTGTCCGCGGCGCGCTTGCCGCACTCCCGCGCGATCAGCAAGTCTGTCTCGAACTGGCGTATTTCGGCGGGCTCACCCAGCAAGAGATCGCAACCCGGCTCCATGAGCCGCTCGGAACCATCAAAACCCGTATCCGCCTCGGCATGCAGAAGCTGCGCCGGGCGCTCGAACAAAAGGTATAGGCGCCCCGCCATGGCAGGCGAACACATCACGCAGGAGCAGGCGGACGAATACGCCATCGGTTCGCTCGAACCGGTGCTCGAACGTGCCGTTGCCCTGCACCTCGCCGAGTGCGCCGCCTGCCGCGATATGGCCCGCGATGCCGAGCGACTGGCTTCGCTCGTCGCACTGACGTCGCCCCGGCTCAAGCCGTCCCCTCGCCTCCGCCACCGAGTCTTCGCGGCTGCGGGAATCACCCGTCCCAGCCCCTTCCGCCGGGCATTCACCATCGGACGCGCCGCCGCCGGGCTGGCCGCTGTCATTGTCGCCGCCGGGGCCTTCACCGGTATGGTTTCGATCAAGGGCCAGATCGGCGACCTTCGCCAGCAGAACTCCGACCTCCAAATCCAGATCGACGACGCCCTCTCCCAGAAAGTCGAACTCGCGGCACTCACCCGGAAGCTGGATGACCAGGAGAAGCTCGCCGCCCAGCTCGAAGAACGCTCCAAGGATGACCGCGAGCTCAACCTCGCGTTCATGTCGCCCTCCACCGACGTAGCCGCCGTTACCTCGCTGGACGAAACCGGCAACGCCATCGGCCGCCTCGTCTGGGACTCGGAACAGAAACGCGTCTGGTTCGTTGCAAGCGAGCTTCCGCGGCGCCCCGCGGGCGAGACCTACCAGATCTGGGTCAACTCTGGCGGCCGTTACTACAGCCTCGGCACCTTCACCCCCGATGACGCCGGCTTCGCGCGCTATGAGACCGTCGTCCCCGAAGGATTGAACACCTACGAGACGGCGGTCGTCACCATCGAGCGGGCCGGCGGCAGCCCGGTCCGCGAAGGGCCCACCGTCTTCTTTGTGGCCGATCTTTCCCGTCTGCGTAACTAAACCGCCAGGAAGCCCGGAACCCGTTACCGCTCGACGAGGCGCTCACGTAACGCCGCCAGTGCCCGCGCCTGCCGTCCCTTAACCGCGTCCACCGAAGCGCCGATCACCTCCGCCGCCTCCTACCACTCCCCAATCGACGTGCGCTCGCCGCCGGGGCCAAGGGCCAGAACGGCCAGCCCATACTCGCCCGCCAGCGCAAGGCTATCGTTCCCCCCGATGAGCACGGCCTTCGCCCACACCTCCGCCCATGTGCAGCTCCCCGCCCGGACCGTGACCTGCGCGAACGGTGTCCGGGCAGGTAGCCCGGTACGGGGGTCGATGAGGTGGTGGGCGATGGCTCCGATGTCGGTCCGCCAGCGCCGCTTCAGTGTGCTCGAGGTGGCAATGGCGCCCTGCACCTGTCCCTCCCAGGCGATACTTTCCGCGGGCCCGTCTACCTCGACCTTCCATCCCGGCTGCCCACGCTCCGCCCCCGCGCAGCGGATGTCGCCGCCAGCGTTCAAGAACACATCCGGGAAGTGGGTTTCCAGGTGCTCGACCGCAAGGTCGGCCGTCCACCCCTTCACGATCCCCCCGAGGTCCACCGCGCCCGCCACGAGCTGCCAGCCACCGGCCAGGCGTTCGAGGCAGCTCGACGGCGAAGGCACTTCGACGCCGGCTGGCGCCCCTCCCGCTACCAGGTCGAAGCTCCTGTCGTAACCGGCCTGGGCCAGCGCTGGGAGCACCATCGGGTTGAACAGCCCACCGGTCTGGCCGTGTGCCTCGCTCGCGAGCTCCAACGCCGTATCGAGCCACGGGTCGTCGATCGACTCGCCACGGTTCAAGCGGGAGAGCAGGCTTCCCTCCCGGAACCGCGAGAACCGCGCTTCCTGTTGCTCGAACAAAAGGCGGGTTTCGACGAAGGCTGCAACGGGCACTTCAGAGGCGCCGATGACGATGTCGATGTCGGTGTTCATCGCGCGGAAATGCTCGGAGAACTGCACCGCACCTTCACCTTTCCGCGGTCTCTCGCTACCGTGGTTTCGTGAGCAACAGCATATCCCCGGAAGCCGCCGCAAAACCGCTCTTCATCGTGAACCCCATGTCCGGTGGGGGCCGTACCCGGCGCCGTATCGGCACCCTTGTGGACGCGATTGAACGCGCCGGTCTCGAAGCCGACATGGTCTTCACCACCCACCGTGGCCACGGCGAGGACCTGGCGAGGGAGGCGATCGAAGCGGGCCGCGAGTTCCTGGTCGCCTGTGGCGGCGACGGCACAGTGTTCGAAGTTGCAAACGGCATCATGGCGCTCACGGCCCAGGACCGGGTCCGGCTCGGCACCATCGGGATGGGCACCGGCAAGGATGTCGCCAAGTGCCTGGGCCTCGGCCGGGCCGCCGCAGCCCTCCGGGCAATCACCGCCGGTTTCGAGCGGCGTGTGGATATCGGCAAGGTCACCTCGCGGGGGCCCGATGGCAACAACCTCGTGCGCTACTTCCTCCTCGAAGCCTCGGCGGGCTGGGTCCCGGAGATTTCTCAGTCCACCCCGCGCTGGCTCAAGCGCCTCGGCGATACGGCGCCGTACATGATCGTCACCGGCTTCAAGCTGGCTGGCCCCATGGGCCGTCCGTTCACGCTTTCCATCGACGGGCAGCAGGCTGACGGCCGCTACAACTCCATCAGCGTCCACAACATGGAGCTCTGGGGCGGGGACCTCGTCGCCGCCCCCGGCGCCTCACCGGATGATGGCCTGCTCGACGTCATCCGCTGGGGCGACCTTGGCCGGGTCGCCGTCCTGAAAGCCGTCGCCGGCCAGCGCAAGGGCGGTACTCACCTCGACATGGATGGCGTCGACCGGCACCCGGCCAAGGCCATCGAGCTTTCTTCCCCGAAACCTACCCGGCTGGACCTCGACGGCGAACTGGGGGGCTACCTCCCGGCCCGGATCGAGATCGTGCCCGGCGCCATCCGTTTCGCCGCGCCTGCCCCCTCGGCCAACCTGTAGCGCGCCGTTACTCAACCTCCGGCCACGCTGATACACTCGTTTCGCACCACACCATCAATCCCACCGAAGGAACTGACCCATGCGCGAAGTCGTCATCGTCGACGCCATCCGCACGCCGCTTGGCCGGCGTGGCGGCGTCCTCAGCAAGAATCACCCCGTCGAAACTTCTTCCCTTTTGCTCAAAGCCCTCGTGAGCCGCAACAACCTGGACCCCGAAGTCGTCGATGACGTCATCTACGGCTGCGTCAGCGAAGTCGGCGCCCAGTCAACCAACCTTGCTCGCAACGTCGTCCTCACGGCGGGCTGGCCCTACACCATTCCCGGCGTCACCCTCGATCGCCAGTGCAGCTCGAGCCAGCAGGCCGTCCACTTCGCCGCGAACCAGATCGGTTCCGGCGTCCACGAGGTGGTCGTCGCCGGGGGCACCGAGTTCATGTCGCAGATCCCTCTTGGCGCCAACATGGGGCAGGGGCTCGGCTTCCCGTTCACGCAGGCCATGCAAGACCAATACGACCTGTCGTCCCAGGGCATCGCCGCCGAGCGCATCGCCGAAAAGTGGGGCATCAGCCGTGGCGAAGCAGACGAGTTCGCCGTCGAGAGCCAGGCTCGCGCCGCCCAGGCCCAGAAGGAAGGCCGCTTCAAGAACGAACTGGTCCCCGTGCCCGGCAAGAAGAAGATCAAGAAGGCCGACGGCACCGAGGAATGGGAAGACGCCACCATCGACTTCGACGAAGGCATCCGTCCCGGCACCACCCTCGAGGTCCTCTCCGCGCTCAAGCCGAGCTTCAAAGAAGACGGCGTCCACCACGCCGGCAACTCCAGCCAGATCACCGATGGCTCCTCGGCCGTTCTCCTTACCCACCCCGACAAGGCGAAGGAGATGGGCTGGAAGCCCCGCGCCCGCATCGTCTCCCAGGCGGTCGTCGGTTCGGACCCGGCCCTCATGCTCACCGGCCCGATTACGGCCACCCCGCTCGCCCTCACCCGCGCCGGCATCACCATGCGCGACATCGACCTCGTGGAGATCAATGAGGCCTTTGCCAGCGTCGTGCTCGCCTGGAAGCGTGAGATGAACGCCGACATGAGCAAGGTCAACGTGAACGGCGGTGCCATCGCCCTCGGCCACCCGACCGGCTGCACCGGCGCACGCCTGTTTGGCACCCTCCTCAACGAACTCGAGCGCACCGGCGGCCGCTACGGCCTGGTAACGATGTGCGTTGGCGGCGGCATCGGCACCGCCACCGTCATCGAGCGGCTCGGCTAGCCGCATTTTTCCGGAGACGAGGAAGGGGCAGCCCAACGGCTGCCCCTTCTGCTTGTCGAAGGCCAACCGCTACTCGCTCAGTTTCGCCTCGATGTAGGGGAAGTAGCGTTCGGCGATGCGATCCGCGCTGGCCGGACCGTCACCCGATACGGTGTCCGCTACCTCCCAGTCGTCCGTGTGGCCGTAGTAGACCTCACGGCCAACTGAGACCGGGGCGCCGGTCTCAGGATTCGACACGACGCGGCTCGAGCCCGGAGGCTGGTCGAGCCGGCGGACTGAGACACCCTCAGGCCCGACCGCCTCCACCTCGCCGATGAACCATCGCCAGGCAATTTGCGGCGGAAGCTCCGCCGTGTTGATGGCCACCAGCTGACGCTGGCGGATGCGGATGCGATCCCTCACGAGCGGCGAGTACGCCGCGGTGATGACCTGGCCCGAGTTGGCGAGGCGCACCGAGCACCCCTCGCCGTCACAGGCGAGAATAGTTCCAAGTTCTAGCTTCAGAAAACAACTCCTGTGGTCGCGGGCAATTGCCCGAAGACTCCGCCACAGGTTCAGCGCTTAGGTGGCGCTACCGGGGGCGGAGGCGAAATGCGAACGGCTTGCGATTTGCATAGACACCTCCTTCCGCCCGGGTAGCACGGTACGTCGTTCCCTGCGCCAGTTCAAGACATAGGCGGCGGCTACCCCACCGCCGCGGCCACGCGCCCCGAGTCCAGTTCAAACCCCTGGTACCGGTTATGCCCCTTGCTGGCACTTCTGGCCGTAGGGTCTTCGGCTTCCATGCTCGCCTCGATGGTCGGCACCTCGTGGTCGCGAAGGTAGCTGCGGCAGTCGAAGATCCAGTCCAGGTGCTGTTCGATCGCTGCTCTATGGCCTTACCGCTGCCTCGGCCGTCCGCCAGGAGTGCGCCCGCTGCGTGCTAATGAAGAACAGGACCGCGCCGCTCGCGGCGATCGCTGCCGCCACCACGAACGCTGGCCGGTATCCAGCCTGGTCCACGAGCACGCCAAGCATCAACGCCCCGACGCTGAGTCCCAGGTCGTTCCCGAGCGTGAACGTACTCAGTGCCCGCCCGCGTTCGCTCGGCTCCGTGTGGTCGACCAGGTGTGCCATCATCGCCGGCTGGAACGTGCCCGCCCCCACGCCATAGAGCCCGGCGCCAACGAACATCTGCGGGACGTTGTGCGCGGTGGCCATCGTCACCATGCTGAGCGCCAGTGCGGCGATTCCCGGCACGATGAACCACGCCCGCGGGTACCGGTCCATGAAGCGCCCGAGGCTCAGCCGCATCACGATCACCATCGCCGCGTACACGATGAACAGCGCCCCGGCGTTCTGGAGCCCGTTGTCCCGTGCGAAGAGCGGTGTGAATGTCACCATCGACGCAAACACGAACGATGTCGCGAAGTTGATGCAGGCCGGGAAAACGCCCGCCCGCGAAAAGAGGTGGCTGAAGCTTAGCGAGCGCGCCGGCCCGCCATCCGCCGGCCGCGTCTCGGTCCCGGCTGCCGCGATGAAAACGCCCAGGACCCCAACCGCCGCCGCGAACAAGAAGAGCGAAGTGAAATGCAGGTCCGGCGTTTCGGCGCCGCTCAGCCAGGTCAGCCGCGAAGTAAGTGCGTCGTCGAACCTCTCGAGCCAACCCGCGTGGATGATGAAGCCTCCGAGCGCCGGCCCGACCGCAAACGCCAGGCTGTTCGCCAGGCCGTAATAGCTCATGACCTCGCCCCGCCGCGATGGCGCCGCAACATCCGCGATCGTCGCACTCGCCGCCGTCACGAAGATGGCCATGGAGGCCCCGGTCAGCAGCCGCAACGGCAGGATCATCGCCACCGATTGCACCAGGTTGTACAGCAGCGCGTTCAGCACGAAGAGCCCCAGCCCCGCGAGCATCACCGGCCGCCGCCCCACCGTGTCGACTGCGTAGCCCACAAACGGCCGTACCAGCAACGACGCCAGGCTGGAAATGCCGATCAGCAGCCCGATCTCGCTCTTGGCTCCGCCCAGCCCCTCAATGAAGAATGGGAGCGTCGGGAAGAACAGCAGGTAGGCGCTGAAGAACAGGAAGTTCAGGAACGTCACACGGATCACTGCGGACGTCAGCAGGGGTTCGCGGCGGATGGGTGCTGCCTGCAAGTGGTTCACCCCATGCGAACTATTGCGGCATTCTGTTCCCGCCCGGTGTCGCGTACAAGTACCTTCCCCGTTTTGCGATTCTTCGCCGCGAATCCCCCGCGAGCGACAGCGCCTACTCGACTCCGCCGGGGTCGCCCGCGCGCAGCGGGTTCGTAAACTCTAGCCCGGCATTCATCAGGTCGCCGGTCAGGTCTTCGCCTTTCGGCTTCGTGCCATCCTTCACCCACGCCACCAGGTCCGCGAATGCAGCGGTCAGTTCTGGCTCGCTGAACTTGCAGTGTCCACCCGCGCGGATCGCACGCTGGACCAGCAGGTCACCTCTGCCAGCCGCCTCCACCTTTGCCCGATAGCTCTGCTCCATGCTGATCGGCACGAACAAGTCCCCGGTGTTGTGCAGCGTCAGCAGAGGGACGCTAATCCGCCCTGTGGTCGGGACCGCGTCCGGGTGCGTTTCGGCGTTCCGGGCCGCTGCGTCGGAGGCATACCTCCGGACCCCGGCATTCAGTTCCGCCGCGGTCATCCCAAGTCCTTCACCGATCTCGTAGACCGTGTCGGCGTTCGTTGCCGCCCGGTTCACCAGCAGCTTGCGCTCAGGGTCGATCATCACCAGCCCGAAGTTCACGATGTACTGCTCCCGGAACCCCTCCACGAAGAACGGCCTCGGACCGCCCGTCAGGAGATTCATCACCGAGGCAAACTGGCGGCCCCGCTCTGTCGGCGCGTCCGGCGCCCCCAGGATCCGCGGCAATTCAGTCAGGAACACGGGCGCTAGGTTCGCCCCCGGTTCCCCGATGGGGAAGGTCAGCCCCGATGTGTACTCGGCGACCGCAACCCACGACGCCAGGTAGTCGATCTGTTCGATCCCGCCGAGCGCCCCGCACAGCGTCAGCCCGCCATCGTACTCAGTCGCCTGGTTCTCCAGCGCGAGCGCGACCACGTTCCCACCCATCGATGCCCCGGCGATGTACGTCCGCTCAGGCTCGCCGAACTCCTCCACGAAGTGCCGCTTCAGCGCCAGCGTGTCGTCCGCGCCAATCCCCGGCACGTACCCGTTCTCCGAATACGAACTTGCCGCCCAGGCGTATCCGTTCGTCACCAGGTACTGCCGGAGGGCCCGCGGGGGCGACTCAACCGAAACCTCCGTGCCGAACCCCGCGAACCCGTGCGCGTACAGCACCAGTTCGCCGTTCCAGGCGTCCGGCATCTCGATCCGGTATGCCGCGCGGTCGATCTGCCCGAAGTGTGCGCTTGCACCGTCGAGCGCGACGAATGCCGGGTCTTTCGCCGTCGTTGGGGTCCCGGCCGAAGTCCCCAATGTGCGGGGCGTGGTTTGGCCGCCGGTGCTTTCTCCGCCTGGTGCGGCGGTCGCGGTCGGTGTGGCCGTCCGGGTGACCTCCCCATTGCCCTGGGCCGGGGTCTCCGCCGGAGTGCCCGTCGCCGCTTCGTCGGCGCAGGCCACGACCATGAGTACGGCCACGCCCAAAGCCACCGCAGCCAACAACCCGCGAAATCTCATGGTGCGAGTGTAACGCCGGGACCCGCCCACGAAACCGCGACGGTTCAGCCCCCGTAACGGAAGGCTGGCTTCTCCAGGTACTGCTTGAGGCTCATGCCGGCCTGGTCGCGCCCGGAGAGGACCGGGTCGCCGAACGGCCACTCAACGCCGATGTCCGGGTCGTTCCAGGAGACCGTCCCCTCGGAGGGGGGCGTATACATGCCGGTGCACTTGTATTGCACCTCGGCGAACTCCGAAAGCGTCGCAAACGCGTGCCCGAAGTCTGGCGGTACCCAGATCTGGCGCATATTCTCGGCAGTCAGCTCGACCGAGACCCACTGCCCGAACGTCGGCGACCCGGCCCGCAGGTCGACCGCGACATCCAGGATTGCCCCGGCAGTGCAGCGCACCAGCTTGCCCATCGGGGCCGTCGTGTCCTGGTAGTGGAATCCGCGGAGCACCTTCCTCGCCGAGCGGGAGTGGTTGTCCTGCACGAAGTTCGTCGGCAGCCCGTGCTCGCGGAAGCGCTGCTCGTGGTACACCTCGATGAAGAACCCCCGCTCATCGCGGAAGAAGTCCGTATCGATGAGCAGCACGCCTTCGAGCTTCGTTTTCGAAACGTGGATGTCCACGGCTACTCCTCGATCGGTTCGAAAATGTTCTGCATCGCCTGGTACGCCGGGCGCACCTGCTCGAGGAGTTCCATCCACGCGATGTTGTAGTACCTCGGGTGGCCCAGGTGTTCCACCGGCGTCTTGCCGTAAAGCTCCACCAGCTCGGCGACCGCCACGGCGGCCGTCGTCGGCAGTTCGAGGTCGAGCCGCTTGCGCAGCTTCTCGCCGCTGCACTTGTAATTCCGCACGATCTTCGGCAGTGGGCCGTCTTCCAGCGCCACTGGCTTCCCGAGCTTCACCAGCGCTGCCGCGACCACTTCCGCCAGTTCGCGCACCTGGTAGTTCTGCCCCACTACGTTGAACGTCTCGCCCGCGACCAGCTCAGAGGGCGCCTCCAGGCAGGCCACATGTGCGTCCGCGAGGTCGTTCACGCTCACCAGCGGCCGCCACATGCGGCCCCCGCCGTGGAGGATCAATCGCTGGCGCACGAGAGCGTCCTTCACGAACGCGTTGATCACGAGGTCGAAACGCATGCGCGGGCTCGCGCCGAACACGGTCGCCTGGCGCAGCACCACCGGCTCGAAGTCGTCCCCGGCGTGCCGGAGCAGCGCCTCCTCCGAGTAGCGCTTCGATGTCGCGTAAGCGCCGCGTGGGGCCAGCGCAGCGTGCTCATCCAGTAGGCCGTCTTCCTCCGCGCCGTCGTAGAGCGAGCACGAGCTGCCGAATACGAGGCGGCGGACGCCGGAAGTCTTGCACAGGGCCGCGATAGTCTCTGTGGCGACGGCGTTCATCTGCCAGTTGGCTTCCGGGCTGAACTCCGCCGTCGGGTCGTTCGAGAACCCGGCCAGGTGGTCCACCGCGTCGATGCCGTCGAGCACGCCTTCCGGCATGCGCCGCACGTCTGCGTTCACCAGTTCCACACCGGGCTCGTCCGCGTAGTGGGGGAGGCCCCAGAACATCCGGTCCACGACACGCACTTCGTGCCCACGAGCCAACAACTTCGGGACAAGGACGCTGCCGATGTACCCGGCGCCGCCGGTCACGAGTATGCGCATGGCCGAACCTCCCAGGCCACCTCTTGTGGCTCTGCGGATGGTACGCAGGAATCCCCTTTGCCGGTAGTTACCCGTACTTCTCGCGCATGTACCGCTCCAGCCCGGCACGCCAGGGCCGTAGCGACGGCGCGCGGCTCGTTCCGAGCACGCTATAGGTGGGCCGTTTCACCGGTCCGCCCAGTTGCTCCGTTGTCACCGCGTTCAGGTCCGGCGATAGCCCGGCAATCTCGAAGATGGCGCTGGCGAACGTATGCCACGAACACCCTTCCCCGGCCGCAAGGTGGATCATGCCCCGCGCGCCTCCAAGCACCAGCGGCAGGAGCGCCTCCGCGATCTCCGCCGTGTTCGTCGGGGCGGTCACCTGGTCGGCCACCACGTTGATCGGGTTGCCTTCCCGCGCCAGCCGCAGCATGGTTTCGACGAAATTGCCGCCTTTTCCGGCCGACCCCGCAAGCCCATACAGTCCTGAAACCCGCACCACCAGGTGCTCCGGGTTCACCTGCCGCACCACATCTTCGGTCGCGATCTTCGAGGCGCCATAAACGTTGACCGACTGGCGGGCGTCATCCTCGATGTACGGGCTCCCCTTCGTCCCGTCGAACACGTAGTCCGTGCTGAACTGCACCACCACCGCTCCGTGTTGGGCAGCGGCCCGCGCCACGTTCCACCCGCCGACTACATTCACACGGAAACAGGTTTCCGGGTCTTGCTCGCAGATCGGCAGGTTGTGGAACGCGGTCGTATTGATCACGACGTCGGGCCGGGTCGCTTCAACCAGCGCCTGAACTGCCTCCCCGTCGGTCACGTCCGCAGCCATGCGGTTCGCGGTCGTCAAGGTCAGGTTCGCGCCTTGCCACAGTCTCGAGATGTCTGACCCGAGCTGCCCGCTGGAGCCAAGAAGCAGTACACGCATGGTGCCGGATCCTACCGGCGCGGGGGCCACCGGGCGAGCACCGTATTGGCGTTAGCCGTAGGCCTGCACCGACGACGGTTCAATCCGGTAGACGACCCGCTGCTCCGCCGGGTTGCGGTAAGGGTACGCGTCGAGCCCAAGGTACTTCTTTGCCAGCTTATCGATGTGCGCGTCCGCACCCTGGTGTGTTCGGTCGATGACCCTCCCGCGGATTTGCAGGTAGCGGTAAGGGTTTTGCGGGTCCTGGATCGAAAGTGCAACCCGGCCGTCCCGGTCGAGATTCCTCGTCTTCAGCCGCCCCTCCGCGGTGTTAAACACCACGATCTCGCCGTCGATATCGATCCACACGGGCGTCACCTGTGGCGCCCCGTCCTTCATCAGGGTGGCAAGGTGCGCGAAGGTCACGCCGGTCAGGAGGTCCCGGTGGGATTCTGGGATGGTTTTCATCGCCTCACTCCAGTCAGTAGTTTCGGGTCAACCATACGTCCGGAGACGTGACCTGTGGACTTGGCCCGGGCTGACCGGTGCCTCGCTCGCGCGCATTCGCCTTTCGGGCTTAACTGTTGCTATGCGCGCCCTCGTCGTCGCCAACGGTGAACCGCCTTCGGGCGACCTCCTCCATCGGTTGGCCGAGACCGCGGACCTGATCGTGGCCGCGGACGGCGGCGCCATCATCGCCCTCGACGCCGGCATCACTCCGGATGCAGTGGTCGGAGACCTCGATTCCCTGCCCGCCCGCCTTGCTCTCTCGTTGCCGCCCGAACGCCTCCACCGCGTCTCCGAACTCGACACCACGGACCTCCAGAAAGCCATAACCTTCGCCATCGCCCGCGGTGCAACGCAGGTAGACATCGCGGCGGCAGGCGGCGGCCGTGCCGACCACGCGCTGGCGAACCTTTCCGTGCTCGTCACCTTCCGGGGCCGCACTGGCATCCGCATCCACGACGACCTGTTCGAGATCTCCCTCGTTGATGGAATGGCAACAATCGATGCGCCCCCTGGCACGCTGATCTCGCTGGTCGCCATCGGCCCCTGCGAAGGGGTCACCACCAGCGGCATGCGCTGGGACCTCTACGACTTCACCCTCACGTTCAGCCCGCGCGGTGTCCACAACGAAGTGGCGGACACGCCCGCAACCATTTCGGTGCGCACCGGCGACCTCCTGCTCTTCCGCGGCCGCTGGGTCGAACGGCACGCGTAAAGCCCGCTGAACCACCCCGCGTCACCCCCGGGGTGGGTAGATCCATATCCCTGGTGAACGGGTCGCCCCGCCGGCCCGTCGGAGTGCCGAAACGGCACTACCAAACCGAGGAGTCCCATCCACATGAACCTCTCACTCCGCGATAGCCGCCTCGTCTCTGTTGGCCTGGCCAGCGTCATCGCCATCGGTGTCATTGGCATCGGCAGCGTGGCTATGGCCCAGGAAGGCAGCGGCGACCCGGCCACCCCATCCACCCGGCCCGCTCCAGACCCGGCTGGCGACAACTGCCTCGCCGGGGGGCTTCACCTTGGCGGCTGGGTCCTCCTGAAGGACATCGGCGTTACCCGGGACGAAGTCCAGGAGGCGGCGGCCGCGGGCCTCACCAACGCCCAGATGATCGACCAGTACGGCGACAAGTCCTCGGCCCAGGCGAAGGCTGACGCCCTCGCGGCGCTCGAAACCCGCGTCGGCGAAGCCGTTGCCAATGGCAAGATCACCCAGGAGCAGGCTGACACGATCCTCTCTGCAGCACCCGGCAAGATCGACGAGTTCCTCGCGGCCCCTGCGGCCGACCTTGGGAAGGGCATGAAGCGCGCCTTCGGTGGCATCGCCCACAATGTCCTCGCCACGGTCGCGGGTGTGCTCGGCACCGACGAAGAAACCCTGAAGACCCAGCTCCGGGAAGGCAGCACCATCGCCGGCATCGCCGGCGGCCAGACCCAGGCCGTCATCGACGCGCTCGTTGCCCAGGCCAACGCCAGGATCGACGCCGCGCTTGCCGACGGCAAGATCACCCAGGAGCAGGCCGATCAGATGAAGGCGAACACCGTTGAGCGCATCACCACCTTCGTCAACGAAGGTGGTCGCATTGGTCGCGGCGCCCATCGTGGCGGCCCGGGCGGCGAAATGCGCGGATTCCAGCGCATGCGCCAGGCAGGCGGAAACGTCCTCCCCTTCGGCGCCCAGTAGTTCCTCGCCCTCAGGCGTTTCCCTCCGAGAGGTCCCGGGGATTCCCGGGGCCTCTTCGCGCTTTCGGGCTGCCTCCGGCGCCCGGGGCGTGGCGCCCTGCGGTACAATGACCCCTCACCTCTCCGCGGAGTCCCAACATGACAGATCTCGGAAGGCTGTTGACCGCCATGGTCACGCCCTACACCCCCGCAGGCGAGGTCGATTACGCCCACGCCCGCCGGCTTGCCGCGCACCTCGTGCGCTCCGGCAACGACGGGGTGGTCTCGGTCGGCACCACCGGCGAAAGCCCGCTGCTGACCGACGACGAGAAATACCGGCTCTGGGAAGAGGTGAAGCAGGAACTGGGCCAGAAGACCGTCGTCGCGGGGGCGGGGACGAACGACACCCGCCATTCCATCCACCTTGCCCACCTGGCTGAGAAGGCGGGCGCCGATGCCATTCTCGCCGTCGTCCCGTACTACCTGAAACCCCCGCAGGAAGGCATCTACCAGCACTTCCGCGCCATCGCTGAGAGCACCAGCCTCCCGGTCATCGTCTACAACGTCCCGGGGCGAACCGGCGTCAACATGACCGTCGAGACCATCCTCCGCTGCGCCGAGGTCCCGAACATCGTCGGAGACAAGGAAGCCAACGGCGACCTGGTCCACACCGCGGCCATCATGGAAGCAGCCCCGGACTTCAAGATCTGGAGCGGCAACGACAACGACAACTTCCATCTGTGGTGCATGGGCGCCTGGGGAGCCATCAGTGTTACCGGCCACATCGTGGCGGCCCGGCAGCGCGAGATGCTCGACCACATCCTGGCCGGCCGCCTTCCCGAGGCTGCCGCTATCCACCGCAGCCTCTGCCGCGTCACCGATGCCTGCTTCCTGAACGGCAGCCCGAGTACGATTCGCTACGTCCTCCGCCAGCTCGGCTTCGCCATCGGTGAACCACGCCTGCCCGTCGTCGAACCGGACGAGACCGTCGGCGCGAAGGTCATGGCTGAGCTCCGCAAGCACCGCCTCGACGTGCCGGTGCCGGCTTAGGAGGCGTGTGACATTGGACGGGACCGAAGAGCGCGACCACGACGAGGCCATTGGCGCCTGGGAACAGGTCTGGCAGGGCACCAGCGAGTCGGCGGCCGAAATCGTGGCTGGCCGCCTCCACGCCGAGGGCCTTCGGGCCAACGTGCGCGGCCACTCATTCCAGCAGCGCACCATGCCGTTCACCATGCAGGGCGCGTGGGCCGTTTACGCACCAGTCGCCAGCGCCGGCCTCGCACGCGACATCCTCAGGGCGCACGGCGAGGCGAGCAACGTCATCGAGCCGGAACCAGATCATGGCCTCACGCGAGGCCAGCGCGACACGATCCGCTTCGTGGTTATCGGGTTGTTGGCGCTCGCGATTGTGGGCGTGGTCGCCGCCATCCGGGGCAGTTGAACCCCGAGCCTCAGGGAGCCCCAACCTCGTCCCGGCTGAGCTCCCGTAAGCCCTCACGGTGCAAGACCGCGAGGGCGGCGTACCGGCCCGGGTTGCCCGTCACCCATTCCTCCGACGCGCTCCCCGCGATGGGACGCTTCACCGTCGCGGGCGTCCCGGCTGCCAGCACCCCGGGCGGGATCTCGGTATCGGGCAGCACGACCGAACCCGCCGCGATGAGCGACCCTGCGCCCACCTTCGCCCCATCCAGCACCAGCGCCCCGTTCCCGATGAGCGCCCGCGAACCGATGACAGCGCCGTGGACCACGCAGTTGTGCGCGATGGACGCCTCTTCCTCGATGATCGCCGGCAGGCCCGCCCGCCCGTGCACCGCCGCCCCATCCTGGACGTTCGCCCCGCGATGGATGACGGCGTAGCTAGTGTCCCCTCGCACCACCGCCCCATACCAGACCGACGCGTTCTCGTGGATGGTCACGTCACCGGCTATGGTGGCGGTTGGCGCGATGAACGCGCTGGGATGGATCCGGGGCACCTTGTCCCCGACGGCAAAGATGGGCATAGCGTTTGTCCAGTGTGGATTCATGAGCTTCGCGGGCTGTCTGCCGCAAGCCTCTGGTATCGTAGGCCGCGCCGCGCTTCCCGTAACCGGCGCAACCAGCACCTGTGGGTGCACCTGGGAGGACTCCATGGACATCGAAGGCAAGGCAGCGGTGGTCAGTGGCGGCGGCTCCGGCATCGGACGCGCTGCTGTGCTCGAATTGGTTCGTCGCGGCGCCCGCGTCATCGTCGCCGACATCGACGAAGCCAGCGGCCGCCAGACAGTCGACCTCGCAGGCGCCGCCGGTGGTATCGCGGTCTTTCGAAGGTGTGACGTCACCCACCCCGAGGACCTCGCCGGCGCCTTCGCCTCCGCAGCCGAGCACTTCGGCGGGTTCGATATCGCGTTCAACAACGCCGGGATCGGCGGTGACGACCTCTTCAACGACGAGACCGCCCAATGGACACGCATGGTCGACATCAACCTCACTGCCGTTATCGACGCAACCCGCATCGCTGTCCGTGAAATGCGCCGCGGAGGAAAGGGCGGGGTGATCGTGAACACGGCCTCCATGGGTGGCCTCCTTCCCATGCCGGATTCGCCCGTCTATGCGGCGACCAAAGCCGGAGTAGTGAACTTCACGCGCTCGCTCGCCTACCTGGCCGAACAGGACCGCATCCGCGTCAACGCCATCTGCCCCAGCTTCACCGACACACCCCTGGTGCGCCGCAACGGTGACGAGCGCGTCGAAGCAGTGGCCGCCCTCGTGGGTGGAATCCTCCAGCCCGAGGACGTCGCCGCCGGGGTCATCGAACTCATCGAAGACGACTCCCGGGCTGGCGCCATCATGCGCGTCACCGTCAAGGGCGGACGCGATTTCGCCCGCGATATCCGCCCCTACTGACCCCGGAGGGCAACCCATGGAAACCATCACTATCGAGCGCGACGACGAACTGCCGGGCCTTGTCACCATCACCCTCAACCGCCCCGAGAAACTCAACGCCATCAACGCCAGGATGCACGCCGAGATCCAGCAGGCCTGCCGTGACCTGGCCGATGACGGTGACGCCCGCGTGGTCATCGTCACCGGGGCCGGCCGGGCCTTCTCCGCGGGTGCCGACCTCGGAGGCAGCACTTCCGACCCCAATCGGCCTGCCCTTGCTTCCGCTAACGCCGAGCGCTCGCCTCTTCGCGAACGCATCCGTTCGAGCGCGGGCAACCGTACCTGCGCGGCGCTCGAAGGGCTCGACCAGGTCACGATCGGCGCCGTCAACGGCCTCGCCATTGGTGGTGCGGTCGTCTTCCTCGCCTGTCTCGACATCCGCGTCGCCGCTGAATCGAGTTGGTTCTCCATCCCCGAGGTCGACCTGGAGATACCCCTGACCTGGAACGCCCTGCCCCGCCTGATGCGTGAGCTCGGCCCGGCCCGCACCAAAGAGCTCGTGATGACCTGTGACCGCTTCTCCAGCGAGGACGCCCTCCGCTGGGGTTTCCTCAACCACCGCGTGCCCGATGCGGAGATCCTCTCACGCGCCCGCGACCTCGCCCGCAAGCTGCTCGACAAGGATCCCGTCTCGCTCGCCCTCACCAAGTCCACCTGCAACGCACTCGCCGAGTCGATGGTGCCCGCCCACGTGACCCACAGCGACCGCGACTACCTGGTGCTCTCACGCCTGCTGGCCGAAGAGCGCAAGCGCGAGTGAGTGCACCGTCGCCCGCCGAGGCCGCCCGCAGGCTCGGCACGTGGCTCGACCCGCAGGGCCGCCTGACTGGTTGGCCCGCGAAACGCTCGCTCCAGGTGCTCGCTGCCTGCTACCTCGTGGCCAAGTTCGAAGGCTCGCGACGCTATTCGGAGCCCGAAGTCAACGCCATCCTGGACACGTGGAGCCTCTTCCGCGACGCGGCCCGCCTCCGGCGCGACATGGTTGACCTGGGCCTGCTCGGCCGCACGCCCGATGGCCGCGAGTACTGGCTGGAGCCCGGCGCCTGAGCCGCGCTAACCCATCCCCGTGCAGCCGGGGAACACGAAGTACGCCATTACGATTGCCAGGCCGAACACCAGGTGTTTCACATCTCTAGCTTCGGCCGGGCCATATCCTTCCAACAACGATCCAGGTAACAGTTGCGTGCGTTGCCTCCCGGCGTCGAATCGACAATCGCCAATCCGCAATCGACAATCGCAGCGTGCCAGACGCCTACGCTGTTGATGCGGACTTCTACGACGCCATCCATTCCGCCTTTGCCGATGACATCGGTCTCTGGCTGTCCTTCGCCGGCCGGACCGATCGGCCAGTTCTCGAGGTCGGTTGCGGCACGGGCCGCGTCGCTCTCGAACTCGCGCTCAATGGCCACACAGTCACAGGGGTCGATCTCTCGCCCGCGATGCTCCAGCTTGCCCGTGCGCGCGCCGAGGAAGAGGCCATCGACGTTACCCTCATCGAGGGCAGCGTCACCAGCCTCGCGCTCGAACCGGACCACTATGGCTTTGCCCTGCTCCCCCTGGACGTATTCCTCTACTGCGAGGACGGGGAGGCCCAGCTCGCCACGCTCCGCGCCATCGCGGCGGCGCTGACCTTCAACGGCCTCCTGGCGGTCGATGTGCCCGGCCCGGCGCTCTGGCTCGATCCAGGCTCCAACGGCCAGCCCATGCTCACCTTCACCGGCGAGACCGCCTCGGGTGTCCGCTTCGACTGCTGGCACATGCACGAGGACGACCTTGCCGCGCAAACGCGCCACCTGCGGGTAACCTACGAAACCCTTGCCGACGACGGCTCGGTCCGCCGCCGCGTGAGCGAGCACCGCCTGCGCTACCTCTACCGCTTCGAGCTCGAATACCTGCTCGACCTCGCCGGGCTGGCGCTCGTCGATATGTACGGCGACTATGACCTCGGCCCGCTGACCAACGACAGCGAGCGGATGATCGCCATCGCCCGGAGGAAGAACGGATGACAGCTCGCATCGTGGTCGACGCGATGGGTGGAGACAACGCGCCGGGCGAAATCGTCGCGGGCGCCCTGATGGCCGTGGGCGGGCTCGGCGTCGAGGTGACCCTGGTCGGACAGACCGAGGCGATCCGCCACGAAATGCAGGGCACTGCCGAGGTCAAGGGACTCAAGGTCGTCGAAGCGCCCGACATCATCGAGATGGACGAGCACGCGACTGACGCCGTGAAAGCAAAGCCGAACAGCTCGATTAACGTCGGCATCCGGCTGGTCAAGGAGGGGAAGGCCGACGCCTTCGTCACCGCGGGGAACACCGGTGCATCGATGGCCGCAGCCCTGCTCACGCTCGGCCGAATCAAGGGCATCGGCCGCCCCGCTCTCGCCACGATCTTCCCGACCGGCGAAGGCCGCCTCACCATGCTCCTGGATGTCGGCGCTAACGCTGAGTGCCGTCCCATCCACCTGGTCCAGTTTGCCTACATGGGTGCTGCCTACATGGAGCGCATGTTCGGCGTCTCTAACCCGAAGGTCGGTCTGCTCTCCATCGGAGAAGAAGACACCAAGGGCAACCAGCTCACGATCGACGTCAACCAGGCGCTCCGCGCCAGCCGCCTCAACTTTATCGGCAACGTCGAAGGCAAGGACCTCACGCGGGGTGTCTGCGACATTGCGGTCATGGACGGCTTCACCGGGAACGTTGTGCTCAAGACGGCTGAGGGCATCGCCGAGTTGATGTTCACCGAGATCCGCAAGGCAGTAGAACTGACACCCTGGAACAAGGCGGCAGGGCTCGTCCTCATGTCCGAACTCCGCAAAGTGAAGCGCCGCCTCGATTACGCGGAGTACGGCGGAGCCCAGCTCGTCGGCGTTGACGGCATCGTGGTCATCGGCCATGGCCGCTCCAACGCGCGGGCCGTCTTCAGCGCCATCCGCGCCGCCCGCGACGCGGTGAACAACAAGGTGCTCGATACCCTCCGCGATGTCGCGAAGGAGATCCCCGCGAAGAAGGCCTTGCTCGGCATCGCCGCGGACGACTCGGACGAGTAGCCAGCCGGGCTAGAGTTTGAGCCCCAGCAAGTCGCGCATGACCACGCCGTCCTTCACGGTCACGTTCACCCAGGTGATGCGCAGCTTCACGCGCTTGCCATTCGCCTCGACCCAGACCTCGTCACCTTTCTCGAACCGGTAGTCCGAGTCGATCGTGCAGTAGTGCTCGCCCTTGCTCCCGCTGAACGCGTCAGCTTCGTAAAACGATGTCTTCATGGTTCCCTCAGCTTCGCGCGTCCAGCCAGGCCGATATGTCGGCGATCACCTGGTCGCGCTCCGGCTCGTTCAGCACTTCGTGATAAAGGCCGTCGTACAGCTTGAGCGTCTTGTCTGTCGAGCGCGCCACCTCGTTGAGTTGCACGCTTCCCCGGTACGGCACCAGCTTGTCGTCAGTCCCGTGGAGGATGAGTAGCGGGTAGGCGATGCCGGCCATGCCCTCCTGCACCGCCATGTAGGCGCCCGCCCAGGCTGCGCCCGAGCGGTCCGGGGGTGCTCCCCGATAGACCAGCGGGTCGCTCTCGTAGGCCGCCACCACTGCCGGATCGCGCGAGATCGTCTCCGCCGGCAGAGGCCCACTCCGTGGCGGCGTTGGAGCTGCGCCTGCCGGCGGCTCCTCCCGGCGGGCCAGCATCGCCGCCCCGCTCAGGATCACCCCGTCCAGCACCGGCTTCCGGTCGATGATGTACGACGACACCACCCCGCCCCCCATGCTGTGTCCCAGCAGGAAAAGCTTCTTCCCCGGGTGCTGCCCCCGCACGCGCTCGAGAAATGCGTCCACGTCGTTGAGGTAGTCCTCGTAGCTCTCCACGTACACCCGCTCCCCGGACGAGCGCCCGTGTCCGCGCAGGTCCAGCGCCTCGACCGCGTACCCTTTCGCGACGAGATCGGCCGCGGTCTGCGCGTAGCGGCCGCTGTGCTCCGCGTAGCCGTGGACAATCGCGACAACGGCGCGGGGCTCGCCTTCGGGCAGCCACCACTGCGCGTAGAGGGTCGCTCCTTTCGATTCGAGCGTCGTTTCGCCGGTCTTCATGCCTGCTTGTCCTGTTCTGCCCGGGCGGCAAGCGTCGCCTGCCGCATCCGGCCGCTGTAGTTCCCGCTGGTGATGCCACCGTCGGGGAAGATCGTAGTCCCATTGACGAAGCGTGCCTCGTCGCTTGCCAGGAAAGCCGCCACCGCCGCCACGTCCTCGGGCTGCCCGAAAGAGCCCACCGGTGTCCGGTCCACCAGCATGTCCTGGACCATCGGGTTCTCCCGGATCATCCGCGTCATCTCGGTTTCGATGAACCCTGGCCCGATGGCGTTGCAGGTGATGCCGAAGCTGCCGACGGCCTGTGCGAACGACTTCACCAGTTGCTTCACGCCGCCCTTGCTCGCGCAGTAGGCCGGGGTCCCCGCGCTCCCCCACTCCGCCAGGATGCTGGCGATCGCGATCAGCCGGCCACCCTCGCCCTGCCGGATCATCTCGTTCGCCGCCGCCTGCAGCGTGAAGAACACGCCTTTCAGGTTGATGTCGATTGTGCGGTCCCACTGCTCCTCGGTCATGATCAGGCAGTCCGTCTCCCGCTCGGCCACGCCCGCATTCGCCACCGCGATGTCCACCCGGCCGAACCGCTCGACCGTCGCGGCGAACAGCGCATCGATCTCTGCCTTGTTCGCCACGTCGCAGCGGACCGTCAGCGCCTGGCGCTCCTGCTGCCGGACCATCCGGGCGGTCTCCTGCATGCCCGCCTCGTTCAGGTCGGCGATCACGACATCGGCCCCGTCCTCGGCGAACCGCACGGCCATCCCCCGGCCGTTCCCCGATGCCGCCCCGGTGACTACCGCGACTCTCCCGTCTAGCTTGCCCATGAATGCTTGACCCCCCTTTGGAGTGCGCGTGCGAGTCTACGTCACCGAGTGCCCTCATGCCTGCACCGCTACAATCCAGCCATGCTCGACCGAATCGACCACCTCGTCCTCCCCGTCCCGGACCTCGCCGCGGCTGCGGCCGCCTACGAGCGCCTTGGCCTCACCCTCACGCCGCTCATGGAGCACCAGGGTATGGGTACTGCCAACCGCGCAGCCTTCATCGGCACCGGTGCGCCGAACTTCGCCTACCTCGAACTCCTGGGTATCACCGACCGTGCCGTTGTCGGGGTGGGCTCCCGCGCCCACTACCTCGAGGCCGCGGACCGTGGCGGCGCCCTTTCCTCGTTCGCTTTCGGCACCCGCGACATCGCGGGGCTTGTTCAACGCCTTGCCGCCGCCGGCATGAGCACGGACCTGCGCGAAGTCCAGGCCAGCGACGGCCGCAAGATCGCCGACACAGCAGTCGTCGACACCGCCGGCGCGCTCCCCTTCACCGTGACCATCCTCCAGTACCCCGAGACCTGGGACGCCCGCTACGAGCGTTCCCTCGCGGCTGGCCGCTTCGCCCACACGTTTCCGTTGAAGCGGCTGGATCACCTCGCCGCGGTCGCCCCTGACATCGAAGCGGCGACCGCATTCTGGAACGGCACCCTCGGCGTCCCGCTCGTGGGCGAAATCCGGCCCCCCGGCATGATCATCCGCCAGCTCCAGATCGGTGATGCCATCTTCGAGCTGCTCGGCCCTGACGGGCCCGAGAGCCGCCTGGCCGGGCGCCCGGCATCGCTCGCCAGCATGGCCGCCTGGCAGGTCTCCGGTCGTCTCGATGATGCAGTCTCGTTGGCCCGGGAACGCGGGTTCACCGTGTCAGACCCTGAGCCGGGGGTCATCCCCGGTACCCGCCGCGCGAGCATCCCCGGGGACGAGCTTGCAGGCCTCGGCATGCAGCTTCTGGAGTACGTCTGAGTTAACTCACGCCGAAGAATCCGAACAACTCGGGGTACTTCTTCAGGCTCGCCCCGCCGTCGATGTACAGCGTCTGGCCGGTCATCAGGCTCGAATCCTCCGAGGCCAGGTAGACCGCCAGCTTCGCCACGTCTTCCGGCTCGCCCGCCCGGCCCAGGGGCGCCTCGTGGATAAACGCGTCCTCGAGCCCCGGCAAGGCCGTCATCCCCGCGGTCGCCGGGGTATGGACGAGCCCCGGCCCTATCCCGTTGACCCGGATCTTGTGCCGCCCCAGCTCCAGCGCGGCGACCTTCGTCAGCATCGCCACGCCGGCCTTCGCCGAGCAGTATGCCGCGAATCCCTCGGTCGGCTGGATCGCGTTCAGGCTGGCGACGTTGATGATGCTCCCGCCCTGTCCCTGCGCGATGAGCCGGGCCGCCTGGTGCTTGATGCACAGGAACGTCCCCGTCAGCGAGATGCCAAGCACCCGGTCCCAGTCTTCGAGCGAATACGCCTGGATCGGCGAGAATCCCCCCACTCCCGCGTTGTTGAACGCGATGTCGAGCCGCCCGAAGCGCCGGAAGGCCTGGTCCACCATCCGCTGGACCGCCGCCTCATCCCGGACATCGACCTCCGAGCCATCGACCTGGTTGTGCCCGAGCTTCGCCATGAGCGCCCCGATCCCGTCGCTGTCCACATCTCCGACGATGACCCGCGCGCCCTCCGCGACGAACGCCTCCACGGTCCCCTTCCCGATCCCCGACGCCCCGCCAGTGACGATCGCGACCTTCCCATCCAGCTTTCCCATCGATGACTCCATAACACGTTTCAGACCGCCAGGACGCCGAGAACGCGAAGGACCGCGCCAAAGAGACTTCAATCCGCCTGGCCTAACTTTGGCGGCCTTGGCGCCATGGCGGTTAACCGTCTCTGCTACAGGTGTTTACGGTAGAAGGCCAGCGTCTTCTCCCACGCGGCCTTCGCTGCTGCCGGATTGTATTCCGGCTCTGGGTGCTCGTCGTTGAAGAACGCATGGTGAGTGCCCGGGTAGGTGATGAACTCGTACTCGTGGTTTCGCTTCTTCAGCTCCGCCTCATAGCCGGGGACGTTCGGGTTCACGAACCCGTCATCCTCGGCCCAGATGCCCAGCACCGGCGCCGTCAGCCCGTCCCAGTTGTACTTCACCATCGGGTGGCCGCCATAGAAGTCCACACAGGCGCCGACATCACCGTTGCTGTTGCAGGCCGCGAAGAGCGAAAGCGCGCCGCCCATGCAGAACCCCACGGTGCCCACCGGTCCGCCGGTTAGCCCCTTGAGGTACGCCACCGCGCCTTTGAGGTCCTTCTCCGCCTGCCCGATGTTCAGTGCCATCAGCAGTTTGCCTGCCTCGTCCGGCTCGTCGGTCAGCTTGCCGTGGTACATGTCCGGCGCCAGCGCGACGAACCCCTCCGCGGCGAAGCGGTCCGCGATGCCTTTGATGTTGCCGTTCAAGCCCCACCATTCCTGGATGACGATGACGCCCTTGCCTGTGCCCGAAGCCGGCTTCACCAGGTAACCCCCGGCCGTCCCGCCGTTCGAGGCAAACGTAACCATTTCTCCCATGTCCATCTCCTGCGCCCTCGTGGGGCGATTTCCGTCAGGCCGGAAGCCTACCGCTTCGGAGCGGCCGCGTCAGCACCTTCCGGCGCCACGCCGGACCGAAGGAATTCGGTGACCTCGCCGTAGCTCCGGAGCACGACGACGCCCTTCCCAAGTGCCTGCGCCTCGGCGAGCATCCCCAGGATGCCGGGCCGCTTCGTTTTCGGGTAATCCCAGATCCACTTCAGGAACTGCCAGGTCAGCCGCTCTTGGCAGCCTTCGGTCATGTCCGGTCGTGTCCGGTTCCGATAGCGGATACGTCGGGTGATGACCCCGCGCAAACACCGAACCCGGCCAAAATCGAGGAACACAATGGTGTCGGCCCGTTCAATCCGCGTCTCCATAGTCCCGCCGTAGTTGCCATCGATGATCCATCGCTCTCCAGCGGCGAGTTCCTGCACGCGCGACTCCCACTCGTCTCGTGGCGGCTCGACCCAGCCCGGGCGCCAGTGCTCCCGGTCGAGGTGGATGACCGGCAGCCCCGTTACCTCTCCCAACTTCCTTGCGAGCGTCGATTTGCCGGCGCCGCCCGGCCCGATGATCGCCGCCCGTTCCACGCCGAACTACTCTGCCCCGGGCACGCGGTAGCGGAAGTCGCAGTAATCGGCGCCCTCCATCCGCGTCTGCGTGCGCGTGAACTCCATATCTGGCGCCAGCCCCTCGAACATCGCGAAATCGCGGTTGCACGACAGCAGGAACCCCAGGTCGCCCGCCCCCATCTCGTCGTACATCTCCTTGAACTTGCAACGGGTGACATTGAACCCGAAACGCGTTTCGCTCTGGCCCACGACGTCGACGATCAGCGATCCTTCACGCAGCACCCCCTTGGTCATCCGGGCGGAGAGCTGTTCGACGGTCGCGATCTGCGCGCGCTCGCGTTCTGCCTCACCCTGAGAGCGGGCGATTCCCCGGATCGTCGCGGCCACAACGGCGTTCACCCGCTGTTCGCCGAACTCGGCCTGCATCGCCCGGATGATCGGCACGAGCACCCCCGCTTCGATCCGGCGGCGCTCCAGGAGCGTCAGCTCTGCCATGTCACTCTCCTTCGAGCGCGAACCTGAGTTCCTCGCGCACCCACGGATCCTGCTCCACGGCGAGCCGCGCCTCAAGCGTCCGCTTCCAGGCCGCCGCCCCCACGCGGCCGCCAATCCGCCCCACGGCCCAGGCGGCATGCCCCCGCACCAGCGCCGATGCATCGGCCAGTGCGCCAGCCAGCCCGGGGAGGTCCTCGGCCGTCCCCACGTTCCCGAGGGCGATGCACGCGTTCCGCACCAGCCCGTCGCGTTTCGCCCGCATGATCGCGCGCCCCCGGTATCGTTCCGCGAAACCTTGTTCATCGAGCGCGAGCAGGTCGCGCAGCACCGGACGCGCGTCGTCCACGGTCGCTGGCGCGAACTCGGTATACGTCTCCCACCGGTTCGCCCCCACCGGGCACGAGTCGAGGCAGTCGTCGCAGCCGAACACCCAGTCCTTGAACTTCGCGCGCAACTCCCGCGGCACCGCGCCGCGGTTCTCGATAGTGTGGTAGCTGATGCACAGCCGCGCATCGACCGTGTGGCCATCCGGGGCGATGGCGCCGGTCGGGCACGCCGTGATGCAGCGAGTGCAGGTGCCACACGTCTTCCTCAGTGGCGTACCCGGCTCCAGGTCGAGCGTTGTCGCCACAACGCCCAGCAGCACCCACGGCCCCGCGCCGGGCACGAGCAGCATGGTCGACTTCCCGATCCACCCCAGCCCCGCCGCCGCGGCAAGTGGCCGCTCCAGCAGCGGCCCGTAGTCCACGGTCGCCCTGGCCGCCTCGCCGAACTCCTCCCGGATCGTCCGCGCGATGCGGCGCAACCGCTTTTCGAACACGCGGTGGTAGTCGCGTCCCCGGGCGTACCGCGCGACCCGCCCCCGTGTTGGGCCGGCGGGGCCCGGCTCAGGATCGGGCGAGTGGCACGGCAGCCCGGCAACGATGAGCGACCGCGCGCCCGGCAGGAACGCCTGGGCGTCGGCCGCCCGTTCGATCCACGCTTCGTTCATCCACGCCATCCCGGCGAGCCGGCCCTCCTTCAGCGCCGCCAACCCCGCCTCCCGCACCCCGGCCACGGGCCGCGCTGGTGCGATGCCGATGAGCCTCAGCCCCTCGCTCTCCACAATCTCCATGGCCCGGGCTCGCCTGCGAGTCTCCATCAGCCAGAGCGTAGACCGCTTCTCCCGGCCCGGCCAATAGTTTCTTACTGATGTGTCGAGTTAATCCCGTAAATCGGCCCCGAGGTGACATTCGTCACAAGCAGGCCAGTTGACAACGCGGTACGCTCCGCTCATGGCACGCCACTGCAGCCTCGACCTCCTCGATCCCACCCGGCGGGTGTTGATGACCATCCTGAAGCGGCACGGCCAGGCATCCACCGAAACCCTCGCCACTGAGGCCTTCCTCTCCATCGGCGCGACCCGCCAGCACATGCAGGCACTGGTCGACCAGGGACTCGTAGCGTTCGACCTCGAACGCAGGGGCCCGGGCCGTCCGCGCCACCTCTTCAGCCTCACCCCGGCGGGACAAGCGCTCTTCCCGCAATTCTATGAGGAGATGGCCGACTCGCTCCTGGCCGCCGTCGAGGCCGAGGACCATGACGTTCGCGACCGCGTCTTCAACCGCGTGGCACAGGCCCAGATGCGCCGTACGCTGGCTCGTCTCGAAGGCATCGAGCCGTCGACCCGCTTCAAGGCCGCCATTTCCGCCCTCGAGGACAACGGCTACTTCCCTTCTGTGACTATGGAAGGCAACGACGCTCGCGTCTCGTTCCTTCACTGTCCCCTCATGGGCGTCGCACCGCAGCACCCGGGCGTCTGCGAGGCCGAAGAGCGCTGCATGCGCGCCGCCTTCGGCGTCGAAGGCATCGAGCGTGCTGCCCACCGCGTCCTGGGCGACAGTGTGTGCACGTACCTGGTTCCCGTCGAAGCCTGATCCCGCCGGTCTACGATCCCCCGCGGCACGGGCATCCGGTAACCCCGGCGACATCACCGATGTACAACGTCCCGTCTCCCGCAACGGTGACCGACACCGGGGTGCCATCCGGCTTCGCCGCCGAAATGAGCCAATTTCCGTCTGGCAGGAACGCCCGCCCGGGGTCCAACGGCTCCGGCTCACATGCAAACTCAACCGTACCCTGGACCGACCCGGCGCGGCGGAACGTAAGCGTGAAGTCCGCGGACGCGTATCGCAATTCCCGTCCGCCCGGGCAGCTCAGGATGCCGGGCGCCGGCACAGCATAGCCCTGCCCCGACTGTCGCCACGACACAATGCACGCCCCGGCGCCCGAGTCGTTGCAGATCGTGAATGTCCAGCCTCCCGCGGCTGTCGGCAGGATGCCGAATGGGCGCGCCGGCCCGACGTCGAGCGCGGCTCCGGTGAAGTAGTCGACGACAGTCGTGCGGCCCAACGGCTCGCGTGATACGAGGAGCCGGCCTTCCGGGGTAAGCATCGATCGGTATGGGCGGCCCGATTCGTCCGACACTTCGATCAGGATGGATGCACCGCTCGAACCCGGGGCTGCGGAGATCCCGATGAGCGCGCCTGTAGCCTCGCCAATGCGCCGCAACGTCCCCTCGAAGCGCGTTTCCACGTATTCCGCGGTGATGTTGACGAGGAGAGTCCGCTCGCCAGCCCGCCCGCGGAGGCCCCACGCGTAAGGGGCGTTGACGTTCATCACGCTCGTCCAGTCGGTGACCGGCGAATCAAGCACGAACCCGTCACCTGCAAGCCGGACCCCGATGAGCGCCGCGCGGTTCACGATCTCCCCGACTGGCTCGTCGGGCGTCCGCCCCGTGACGGCCAGGAACGGCCCAAGGTCGTCCATCTCCACGCCTTCCACCACCACGACTCCCGGTGCGCTGCGGGTGGGTGTGGCGGCCACCTGTGTCTGGCGGGCCCCGCGCGCTGCCTCGGTTGCTGCCACATCAGCGCCGGCGTCCCCGGTGCCCGGCGCGGCGATGTTCGCGATGACCAGCAGCACAGCCAGCACCGCCGCCGCACCGGCCGCCGCGAGTGCGAACCACAGCCGCCAGCCTCGCAACCGCCGCCTCGGAGCGGGTCCGGCGCCGATCGTCCCGGTCCGGCGCTGCAGTTCTGCCTTGCGTTCCCGTAACTCGCCGGTGGTGATGCCGAGCCGCACGGCAATCTCGGCATCGTGCAGCCCCTCGCGGATCAGCGACTGGAGCAACGCGTCCGACGGTCGGCTCGAGTCCTCTCGCTGCGTGTTCATGCGCAGAGACTACGCCGCGCGGGTGCGGTTAGCTCTGGGCCTTCTTCGCGTCGAACCACGCCCGCAACTCCGCCGCGTGTTCCCCCACCTTCCCGATCGCTGCCCCGATCTGCGCCATTAGTTCCGGCTCGTCAACGTAGTAGTTCCCGCTCACCTGGAACTCGACCATCACCATGCGCTCGGCGACCGGGCAGTCGCCTTTCCGGTACTCGATCGGCTCGGGCGCGAGCGCCCACGGGTAGCCGCGGCCGAAGTAGTCGTGGTTCTGGAAGCGTGGCCGCAGGTAGAGCGGCACCTTCACATAAATGTTGGCGGCCACCTGTTCGGCCTTCAGCGCCTCCACGAACTCGTCGCGTGAAAGCGGGATCACACCCGGCTCGTACGTGAACGGGATGTTGTAGTACGCATGCCGGTCGGTTTCGAGGAGCGGGTCCGGCACATGCACGTACGGGATGTCGCGAACCGCGTCGTACAGGCGCTGCGCGTTCCGCCCGCGCGCCAGGGTCCACTCCTCCAGGTACTTTAGCTGCGTGTTCGCCATGGCTGCCGCCATCGAGTGCATCCGGTAGTTGAACGCCAGGCTGTCGATCTTCTCCCGGAACTCCGGCAGCTCCAGTTCGGCGTAAAGCCGTTGCGGGTGGGTGCCCATGCTCATCGCCCGTTCGTAGATCTCCCGGTCGTCGCAGACCAGGATGCCGCCCTCGCCTCCCGTCAGGTTCTTCGAAGCCTGGAGCGAGAATGCACCCACCGTCCCCCACGACCCCAGCAACCGCCCCGCGTGCTTGCCGCCATGTGCCTGCGCGCAATCCTCGATGACTGCCAGCCCGTGCCGCTGCGCGACCTCCATGATGCGGGTCATGTCGGCCGGGAAGCCGAAGATGTGGACCACCACGATCGCCTTCGTCCGCAGCGTAATCCGCCGTTCGATCGAGTCCGGGTCCAGCGTGAACGTGTGCGGGTCGATGTCCGCGAAGATCGGGATCGCGAAGTTCTGGAGGATGCAGCTGACCGAAGCCCCCCACGTGAACGGCGATGCGATCACCTCATCGCCCGGCTGCACGCCGGCCCCGTGCAACGCAAGCATCAAGGCAGCAGTACCTCCGTTCACGGCCAATCCGTACTTCCGCCCGTGCAGCGCAGCGAACTCCCGCTCGAATTCGCCCTGTGTGCCCTCCGCCCCGACCGGGCAAAGGGTCTCCTCGGTGATCACGCGCGTGATCTCGGCCAGCGTCTCCTGGTCGACGAGCGGCCACGAGGGCGTAGCGGCGGTGACGGCTGGCGTGCCCCCCAGCAGTGCGGCGGTCTGGCTCATGGCGCGGAGTATGGGGAATCGAGTGAACGCCCGGCAACCGCAATTCGTACATGATCCGGCGAACCCCCGCTCACCCACCGGCTGTCTCAGGAGTAGCATGGACGCGACATGACCGAGCAATCCTTCACGCTGGAGTCTGCCGGGATCGGGACCCTTCCTCGCCACCCCCAAGCGGCTTCATCCCGCGTCCCCCGAGGCACCTTCGCGATTAGCGCTAGACTGGGAAGGTGCCCACAAGCTTCGCCGGCCGCGTTCGGGATTTTGCCATGGCTTTCGACGGGACCCGAGAGGAGTTCTCCTTCGGCCCCGGGAGGGCGCTCTACAAAGCACCGAACGGCAAGATGTTCGCGATCGCCTCGGACCAGGACGACGGCACCCACGTCTCGCTCAAGCTGACCCCGGCGGAGTCGGAAGAAGCGCTCACGCTCCCGTTTGTCCGGCCCGCTCCTTACCTCGCCCGCAACCACTGGATCATGAGCATCATCGCAACCGAACCCGAGTTCGACATGACCTGCGGCTGGATCCGCCGCAGCCATGAGCTGGTCACGGCGGCCAAATCACGACGGGCTCCTCGTTGAAGAAGAGCCCGTCGCGTTGCCGTGCCGGAACCAGTCCTGTCCGGTCTAAACGCCGAAGTCCCAGCTCCCGCCATCGTGGTACTTCTTGAGGACGTTCTTGGCGATGAGGATGCGGTGCACCTCGTCCGGGCCGTCGGCCAGCCGCAGCGTGCGGGCGCCGGTGTACATTCCCGCCAGCGGCGTGTCGCCCGAGACGCCCATCGCGCCGTGGACCTGGATGGCCCGGTCCACCACCCGCTCGAAAGCGGCAGGCACGTACACCTTCAGCGCTGAGATGATCGTCCGTGGGTCCTGGCCGCTGTCGATGACTTCCGCCGTGTGAATCGTCATCAGGCGGGCGGTCATGATGTCGATGTACGAATCAGCGATGAAGCCCTGGATGAACTGCTTCGTCTCAAGCCGGCCGCCGTGCACTTCGCGGTCGATGGCGCGCTTCACCATAAGGTCGAACGCCCGCCACATCTGGCCCACGCTGTTCATGCAGTGGAAGACCCGCCCCGCGCCCAGCCGGTCCTGGGCCGCCTGGTGGCCGGTCCCCGTGCGTCCGAGCTGGTTCGTGACCGGCACGCGCACGTTCTTGTACTCGATCTCGCAGTGGTTCGAATCATGGCCCCACACCGGGATGCGGCGCACGATGTTGAAGCCCGGCGTGTCCGTCGGGACGATGATCTGGGTCATCTTGTCGCGCACGCCGGCGGCTCCGTCCGCCTCCTCGGTGCGGCACATCACGATCGCGAAGGCAGCACCGTCGGCGCCGGACGTGAACCACTTCCGCCCGTTGATCACCCATTCGTCGCCATCGCGGATCGCCCGCGTCTGGATTGCATACGGGTTCGAACCCGGTGCGTCGGGCTCGGTCATCGAGAAGCACGAGCGGATTTCGCCCGCGATGCTCGGCTCAAGCCACTTCTTCTTCTGCTCGTCGGTACCGTACTTGATCAGGATCGTCTGGTTCCCGGAGTCCGGCGCGACAACGCCGAACAACGGGTTCGAGTACGGGCTCCACGCCAGGATCTCGTTCATATAGGCGTGCTTCATGAAGCCGATGCCCATCCCGCCGTATTCCTGCGGCAGGTGCGGGGCCCAGAGCCCCGCCTTCTTCACGTTCTCCTGGATCTCCCGCCGAAGCCGCATTGTGTCCGGGTTCTGGTAGTCCCCGAGCTGTTCCTCGTTCGGGATGATGTAGCGGTTGACGATGTTCGCGGTCGCCTCGCGGACCTGGTTGATCTCCGGGTCTAGAGTTGGGATGGGGGCGATTTCCATGACGCTCCTCCGTTTGGACTTTGCCCCGCTAGTCTAGGTGAATTGCACCGGCGCAACCATGCGGATCCGCCGGGGGCGTGATTTGAGGCCACCCATCCCGCCGGATTGCGGAACCGGCGGGTCCCTGCGTTCGTCGAGTACGGTATGAGCATGCGTTGCACAGTCCTGGCCTGGGCCGCTCTCGTGGGCGCGCTCGCGATCGCCGCGTGTAGCGGAGGTCAGCCGCCAGCGGCGACGCCTGCCGCCTCGGTGACCGCGACTACGGCTGTCCCGACCGCCACGCCGACCCGGCCGCTTCCAACTGCATCACCCACACCGGACCCCGCCGTGGAGTTCACCGTCTACCCGCTGCCGGGCGCGACGGATCTCCTGGTCTACACGGTGCTCCTGGCACGAAAGGACCTGGGCGCCAGGAGCTGGCCGGTGCGCGCGGTCGTTGTCCAGGACCTGGCGGCGGGGAGCATCGAAAGCCAGTTCACCTACTCCGGGCCCGACCTCGGCTACCCGGTGGGAGTCGAGCTTGCAGGGCAGCGAATGATTGTTGCGACCGAAGTACGGGTGACGCGCCACGAGCTCGATGGCAGCCAGCCGTTCGTGCTCTTCGAGAGGCGAGGCGAGGCGGTCATCGGGGACATCGCCGTGTCTCCCGATGGCGCAATGGTCGCGATCGCCACGTACTGCTTGCCGTGCAGCGATCGCGGCTCCGTCCAGTTCGTCCGGGTCGCTGATGGCACGGTTGTTTCAGAGGTACCCACATCGCGGCTGAACGACGCCGGTTTCCGCGGCTATGCGTGGCAACTGCGCTTCCGCGCCGATGGCTCAGGCGTTTTTGTGGCGGGCGGGACATCGAGCGAGGCCTGGGGCGGCCGGGCGACGGCCTTCACTGACGGGACGTTCGCGGTGCACCAGGAGCCGCGGGGCTACGGGGCCATTTCTCCTGACGGCACCCGCTACGCCGAAGGAGCGGGCATTGCTGGAGCTTGTATGCACGCAGCCGGCCGCGTGCTCCGCGTGATCAACCTCGAAAGCTCGGCTGTCCTCCACGAATTCACGCCCGGCGATGCGGCCATCGCTCCCTGGGAGTGGTCGCCCGGCGGCACGGAACTCCTGTACCTGACACTGGCCGGCCCCCTCGGCGATGCATGTACCTGGACGGAATCGCCTGAGGAGTTCCACCTGCTTGATCTGGCGACGGGGGCGGTCACGCCGGTCAACGATGTCGCCGCGCTACACCGGGACTGGTACGGCGATACGCTGGTCGAGGCCGCCTGCGAACGGTGGCCGCCGACCTCACCGGTGTTAAACCGCTGGGGGACGTGGGATGCCGGGTGCGTTGAGATTGGCGGCACCGTGCGCCAGGGCGACCTCTTCGCCGGCGGTCACAAAATTGCGAACTGGCCGAGCACCGGCGACCGTGGCTTGAATGGAGATATCCAGCCCGTGGGGTTCTCGGCGAGACCCTGACTTACGTGATCGGCCAGCGAGCGCTGGCCTCGTACGCATGCGCGATCGCGTGATGGATCCACACCTGCGCCACGATCTCCGCCTTCTCCATCTCGTACCCGCCCAGCTTCACCACCTTCGCCAGGTCGGCCTCGTCCAGCGTGGCAACGAAGTCGGCTGAGGTGTTGTGACCATCGATGATCGCCTGGACTACCTCGTCCTTCGGCTTCTCGGTCAGCGTGGCGATCGCGGCGGCGTTCCCCTGGGCGATACGGTCCGCCCCAATCCCCGAAAGCACACCAGCATCCAGCAACGGATACAAACCGCTCGCACCGCCGGCCGTCGCCGCGATGTGCCGGAACGCGTCTCCGCTCGTCCACTGGTGCCCCAGCTGGTGGTCCCAGTCCTTCGTGTTCCGGGCAGCCGCCGCCGCGCGTTGCCCGGCAAAGCGGATGCCATCGACAAGTTCCTGCTTCGTAATCATCGGTTCCTCCGGTCAGGAGCAAGAGCCCACGACACGTGGACCCCTGCGCGCGGAGGCGCAGCCGCTCCATCGCTCTCTGTTCGCTTGACCAGCTGGGCAGCCCGCGCCATCACCCGGCCCTGCTTCGTGTCAGGCGCCAACGGGTTCCGCCACGAACAGCGGGATCACCCTCGATGTCCGCTGCTGGTAGTCCCGGTACGGTGGGAACGCCGCGACCGCGATCTCCCAGAGCCGTGCCCGTTCGGCTTCGTCCTGCACTTCCCGAACCCTCATGTCCTGGACTTCGGTCCTGTCCCGGAGCTGGATCGCGGGGTTGGTCCGCAGGTTGTGGACCCAGACCGGGTTCTTCGGGGCGCCTCCCATGGAGCCGACCAGCACGTATGCGCTCCCGTCTTTCACGCGCATGAGCGGTGTCTTTCGGACGGCTCCCGTCTTATTCCCCGTATTGGTGACGATGACGACGGGCATGCCCGTGTCGCGGAGCGTTGTGCCCTCTGTGCCACCCGAGCTTTCGTACAGCTCGACCTGGTTGCGCACCCACTCGACGGGGCTGGGGATGTAGTTGCTCATGCGTTCCTCCTTGGCGTCCGATCAGAGTGTGCACCGCGGAACCTGCTTCGACCAACCCGGTTGCCTCCGGGATGTCCACGAGGCGTAGCGCCCGGTCACGCCGCGTTGGTGGAACGACAGCCGGGGGAGTACCTAGTCGAAACCCTCGTCGTCGGAGTTGACGTCGATGCCCGAACTCCCGGAGCCCAGTTCCTCGCCGGTCTCGCTCCAGCCCTCGTCCGACTCCTCCTCCACGTACTCGTCGTCGCCGAATTCGATCTCATCCTCGTCATCGCGGCGCAGCAGGCCCTTGCGGGTGTACGCCCGGATCTCCGACGCCCGTCCCGTTGGGAAGCTCACCTTGTCGATGAGCGAAGGGTGCTTGAAGGTCTCCCGCAGCATCACCTTCAGCTCGCCCGATGTGGTTACCATCGCGGCGCTGTACCGGTTCCCGGCCGTCATCATCTTCGAAAGGCGAAGCCCGATGCGCGGCTCGACCATGCCGACGTATTCGCCGTTCACCGTCAGCACGTTCACCGCGTTGCCCTGCACCTGGAGGTTCACAATGTCGCCCGCGTCCAGAACAGCACTGATTTCGGCATTTGTGGCCTGGAGCTTTGCCAGCGTCGCGGTACCGGTCTCCTCTACGAAGAGGCGCGTGTCGAGCTGGCTCGGCGCGGCCGCGGCAGCGGCCGTTTCCTTCATGGTCGCGAGGCGATCCAGGTTTCGCCGCGCGATCGTGTTGGTCGAGTCCAGGTCCAGGGCCTTGCCATATGCGTCCCGGGCGTCGGCAACCTGGCCGAGCTCCGTGAGGGCTTTGCCCAGGCGGTTATAGGCCTCGGCTTCATCGCCAAAGGTCCGGACGTATTCACGGTTCAGATTCGCGGCTTCGAGCCAGCGGCTACTCACTGCGAGCTTGACGGCCTGGTCGCTCATTTGCTTCCTCAGGCGCGCCCTCTCTTCCAGCGACATAGTTTCGAGATTCGGTTCATTGCTCATGTTGGGTGCCTCTAACCCCGCCCCGGCGAGCCGACAGGATACGTTGCGATATCGCGTGGAGCAACGAATTTGCGCCGGGCCCGGAAAGGTTTCATCAATGCGCCGTATCGTTTCGACCCACTACCATCCAGGAGTGACCGTTGACGCCGCCCTGGATCGGATTGTTGCCGCCTGGGATCACGTCCGCGAGCGCTTCGGCGCGTACTCCCTCGTGCTGCCGGGGACACCGTCGTTCATTTGCCAGCCAAACCTTTGCACTGCCCATTGCTGCAACGCCTTCAGCGTCAATTTGGGCGAGGCCGAGGCTGCCCGCATGACCCGCGAGACCGGCATGGCCCTCGTCCAGTTCCTCGAACTCGAAGATGGCGACCCCATCACCCTCCCCCTGGCCCAGCCGTTCCTCCTTGCCCGCGAAGGCGGCCATTGCCGTTTCCTCGGCCCCGAGCTCGGGTGCACCGTCTACACGGGGCGGCCGAACGCCTGCCGCCTCTACCCGCACTTCGTCGTCTTCGTCGATGACGCCACAGGCAAAGTCACCACACCGCCTCCCGGGGATGCCCGCCGCGCCCTCGATGCACTCCTTGCCGGCCAGCCTCTCTCGCCCGTTCCGTTGCTCCTGGGCCACGCCGAGTGCCCCGGGTTCACCGGGGATCCCCTGCCCGGGGCCTCGTGGCGCACGCTCCTGGAGGTCACATACCAATTGCAGTACGAGGGACTGTGAAGGTGGCTGCGTTCGCTAAGGCGCCATGGCGTTACGCTTGAACTCCAGGAGCGTTGCCACGCCGTGACCCCTCGCCAGTTCGCCATTCTCTGCATCCTTGCCGTCACGTGGGGCTGCTCGTTCCTTTTCATCCGTGTGATCGTCGATTCCGGCGTCGGGCCGCTCGGCATGTCATCGCTGCGGACGCTCCTTGGCGGCCTGAGCCTCATCCCCTTTGCCTGGCACGCCCGGGCCGGCTTCCGCCAATCCCGTGGAACCTGGATCGCCCTGGCGGGACTCGGGTTCATGAATTTCGCGGTGCCGTGGACCATCTTCGGCATCGCTGGCAGCCGTGTCCCCAGCGGCGTTGCAGCGATCGCTAATTCCACCGCCCCGCTCTGGGTGGCCATGCTCTCCGTGCCGTTCCTTAAGGCCGAACGGGTGAGCGGGCTCAAAGCTTTCGGCCTGGGCCTCGGCTTCCTCGGGATCGTCGTCCTCATGGGAGACGACATCACCCACCTCCGCGGGGCCGCTGCATTGAGCATCCTGCTCATCCTGGTGGCGACCTTCTCCTACGGTGGCTCCGCCGTCTTCATCCGAAAGCACCTGGGCCACGTGCCGCCCATCGTGCTGGCCAGCGGCCAGATCGGCTTCGCGACGCTCTTCCTGGCTCCCCTTGCCCTTGCCACAGGCTCCTACGCGGGGGATTGGGATACGAACGTGGTGCTCAGCGCCCTCGCCCTTGGCGCCCTCGGCTCGGGCATCGCCGTCGCTGCCTACATGTGGCTCATCCAGGAAGCCGGCCCCGTCAGCGCCTCGGTGGTGACCTATCTCATCCCTCCGGTCGGCGTCTTCGTCGGCTGGCTCGTCCTCGATGAGCGCATCGGCTGGAACATGCTCGGTGGGCTGGCCTGTATCCTGGCCGGAGTCGCCTTCGTCCAGGGTTTCCCGCTCCGGCGCCTGGCCGGCCGCCGGCCGGCCGCCCCGCTCCCTGCTCCCGCCGGCGGCGACTGACCCCGAGCATGCTCCCACCCTGCTAAGCTTCCGGCCATGAAGCGCCTCCACATCCGCCCCGAGGTCCAGGCGATCCGGGAGCGCATTCTTGCCACCCGCCGCGACTTCCACCAGCACCCCGAGGTGTCGTGGAAGGAAACGCGCACCCAGGAGCGGATCCTCGAACGCCTCCGCGAACTCAGCCTCTCCGACGTGCGCCCCATCGCCAGGACCGGCGCCACCGCACTCATCGAAGGAGGCAAGCGCGGACCATGCGTGCTCTGGCGGGCCGATATGGACGCGCTCCCCGTCCCCGAAAGGAGCTCGCTCAGCTTCGCCTCCACCAACGAGGGCGTCATGCACGCCTGCGGCCACGATGCCCACATGGCCATCGCACTCGGCATCGCCGAGGTGCTCGCTGCCCGCCGTGATTCGCTACGCGGGTCTGTCCGCATGGTCTTCCAGCCCGCCGAAGAGGCGGCCGGAGGCGCGCAGGCCTGCATTGCCGACGGCGTCCTCGAGTCGCCCCACGTCTCGACCGTCCTCGGTCTGCACATCAGCGCCGACATTCCGATCGGCGCGATCAACGTTGCGCCGGGCCCGTTCTTCGCCGCTCCCACCGCTTTCCGCATCACCATCGAAGGCCGTGGGGGCCACGCCGCCGCACCACACCAGTCTATCGATGCCGTCGTCGTCGCTGCCCATGTCATCACCGCCCTCCAGACGGTTGTCAGCCGTTCGGTCGCACCCTCCGAATCGGCCGTGCTCACCGTCGGAAAGCTCGCGGGCGGTTTCCGGGGCAATGTCATCGCCGAGTCTGCCACCATGACGGGCACGATCCGGAGCTACACCGACGCGATCCGGGCGGCCATGCTCCAACGTACCGAGGAGATCGTCGCCGGCGTGTCCGCTGCCTTCCAGGCCGCGTACGCGTTCGAGCATTCCACCAGCTGCCCGCCCCTGGTGAACGATCCGGGAGTCACCGAATTCGTCCGCGACGAGGCTGCGGCGTTCTTCGGCCCCCAGGCCATCGTCGCCGTCCCCACCATGGGCGCCGAAGACATGAGCGTCTTCCTCCAGGAGCGCCCAGGCTGCTACTTCTGGCTGGGCGCCCGCAACGAAGCGAAAGGCATCGCCGGCCGCCACCACGACTCCGCGTTCGTTATCGATGAAGATGCACTTGTGCTCGGCGTTGAGTTCGGCCTCCGGCTAATCGAGGGCCGCCTCGGGGCGCGCTGACCGCTCACGGGTCGGGCGAGACATTTGCCCGGTGCGGGCTACTCGAAGATCCAGCGGTCCGTGTCTCGGCTCCAGTCCACGACCTCGGCCGGCTTGAAAAACAGTTCGATCTCCCGCACCGCGCTCGCCGGGCTGTCGCTCGCATGGACGAGGTTCCGGCCGCGCTCGAGGCCGAAGTCGGCCCGGATCGTGCCCGGGGCGGCCGCCGCCGGGTCCGTCGCCCCGATCGTTGCCCGCACCACGGAGACCGCGTTCGTCCCTTCGAACACTGCCGCGACCACCGGACAACTGGTGATGTAGTCCACCAGTCCGTCGTAGAAGCCCTTGCCCTTGTGCTCTGCGTAATGTTGCTCCGCAAGCGGCCGCGTGATGTGGATGAGCTTTGTGGCGGCGATCCGCAGACCGCGCCGTTCTAGCCGGCCGATGATTTCGCCGGCCAGTCCGCGCTGCATCGCGTCGGGCTTGACCAGCACGAGGGTGCGTTCACGTGGTTCCACGATTTCCTCCAGGTGTTATGAAGCGGCGCGTTGCCGCCGCGAAACGGTGATGTTGGGCTCTCGCAGGTAAAACGCTTCGGCTCCCGCGGTGAGCTCGCCTGATCGTATCTTCGGTGCGCGATCGCGGAGGGCCGCCATTGCCCGCTGTCGCGGCGTGACTTCAATCCCGCCGTGCTGCGCAGCCCCCTCTCCCCTGCTGTCCTGCGTGAGGTCTGCCAGCGCGGTGATCATCACCGGTCCAGCCGGCGCTCCGGCCTCAAACCGCTGAATCGCGAACTCGCCGCGCCCGGCCGGGTGAATCGCTGCAAACGGGCCCGTCTCGCCTTCATCCCTGCGAGCCAGTGCCACCGCCTCAAGGGTTCCAATCCCGAAGACCCCCGCTCCATGGGCGAGGCCGAGCCCTTCAGCCGTCGCTATCCCCACTCGGACCCCCGCATAGGCGCCCGGCCCGGTCACGACCAGGATGGCATCCAGCTTGGCCTCATCGCCCAACAGCGAGGCGATGGCCGGGAGAAGGAGCTTCGAATGGTCCCGGCCTGCTTCTGCCTCCAGCGCTGTCACCAATCCGTCGCGGTCCAACACGAGCGCGAACCGGTCGGAGGCCGTGTCGATGCAAAGGATCGTGCTCACGCGGCCCCGAGTAAGGCGACCAGTTCTTCTCCACGCGGCCCCCGCGGGATGAACTTGAGATTCCGGCTCCGCGGCCCCCGGGCGCCCGCCCGTAGCTCGATCACGAGTCCATCGCCGGGCAGCAACTCAGCGCCACGCTCCGGCCACTCGATCACCAGCACACCCGTTTCCGCGTAGTCCCACAGGCCGAGGTCGTCCAGTTCCTCGACGTCCTCGACCCGGTACAGGTCCACGTGGTAGAGCGTCTCTCGCCCCTCATACTCGTTCATGAGCACGAAAGACGGGCTGTTCACCTGGCCAGTGCACGAAAGGCCGCGGCCGATGCCCTGGGTCAGGCACGTCTTGCCCGTGCCAAGGTCTCCATTGAGCAGCACGATGTCGCCCTTCTGCAGGAGACGGCCCAGCCGTTCGCCGAGTTGCCGGGTCTCTTCTTCGCTGGTCGAGCCAAGTTCCAGGTCGTGCTGTTCACTCATCCTTGCCAGTATAGGCACGCCCCCGGTTACGCCATATGCGGCGCGCGGGCCCGTTCCCGGGCGCCACCTCGGCTTGTTCGCGGACCTCCCGGTACGGCCCCGGCAGAGACCTTTGCCGGGGCGTGCTCAGCGGGACAGGAAAGTTGACGTTGCGAAATTGCTGCAACGTGGCAGGTCGATTGACCCGAAGCGATTGCATCCGTACCTTGAGGAAGCAGAATCTGGCCCCAGTCCCCGGACAGAGGGCCATCCCATTGGTCCACCTGGAGTCGAAACACGAATGATTAAAGCTACGTCCGAAACCGGGAAAGCGCCTGTCTCCGCGAGCCTCGGCAACCGAATCCGCACCGCCCGCCGCGATGCTGGCATGAGCCAGGGCCAGCTTGCCCAGTCGCTCAACACCACCCAGAGCGCCATCAGCCTGTACGAGGCCGGTCAGCGCTCTGTGGGCATCGACATGCTCCTCAGCGTCGCCCGCATTCTCAACCGCCCGCTGCACTACTTCCTCGGCGAAGACGGCGACATGCTCTACGTCAAGGACAGCGACATCGCCGAACTTATCGGCGAGCTCGAGAAGCGCCCGGAAGACCTCCCCGAGTTGCTTTCGTACTGGAACTTCCTGCGCTGGCGCCGCATGTCCGCCAACGGCAACAGCCGCCACTAGCCTCCCACCAGCATGATCACGGCCGGGCCTCGCGCCCGGCCTCTTCGTGTACCCGGACGTGATCCATGCGCCGTCTCTGTGATGTCACCGATGCTCGCCGGATCCTGAATCCCGGCCCTGTCGCCATTGTCACCACTTCGTGGCGCGGGATAACGAATGCCGCCCCCATCGCCTGGCTGGCTCCGCTTTCGATGGAGCCGCCCCTGGTTGGCTGCGTCATCCACCCCCACCGCCACACCGCCGACATGATCCGCTTCAGCGAAGCCTTCGCGATCAACATCCCCGGCCCTGCGCTGCTCAAGCAAACCGCGTTTTTCGGCAGCCAGACGGGCCTCAACACCAACAAGATCGAAGCGTCCGGCCTCGAGGTCTTCAACCCTCTCGCGATCGACGCCCCGCTCCTGGAGGGCTGTCTCGCCTGGATCGAGTGCACCGTCCAGGACGTCATCCGTACCGGCGACCACACGCTGTTCGTCGGCAATGTCGTGAAGGTCCAGGCCGACGACGAGGCCTACGCCCAGCAGTGGCTCCTCAACGACCGCGAACACAGCCCGTTGACCTTCATCGGAGGCACCCGCTACGCAGTTATCGGTGACCCGATGGACGCCGTCGTCGAAGTCGACATCAACGGCGGCCTCATCGTCGAGACTGCAGAGGAGCGCGAGCGGCGCGAAGAGCTCGAGGCGCAGGAGCGCGAAAAGCGCCGCCTCGAAGGCGAGGAAGGCTTCGACCAGATGAAGCGCGCCGAGGAAGCGGACCACAAGACCCAGTTCTAGGGCGGGTCCAACAAAAAGCCCGTCGAGCCCGCTGCCAGCCGCTCTTCTAGCCAATCGAAGGGGCCGCAGCTCCGGCCCCACGACACGATCTTGTCGTTCTTCACCGCGATCGCGTATCCCGGCGGAAGGTTCGGCACCGAGTTTGTGAACAGCATCCAGTAATCTGGAGCGGCGTTAGCCGCGGGCAGGCGGGTGTAATCGGCACCGCCGATCAGGACCGAATGGAGTGTCAGGCGGTCCCGGTCATCGAGGATGCGCAGATTCGGCGTGAGCGCATTCCAGCCAATCTCGCACTGGAACGTGATTATCGAGAGCACCAGGGTTCCGGCGGCCGCCCCGGCCGGGCAATCGGGAGCGGTGTTCATTATCTCCTGGCTGCACGGCAACGACTGTCCAGCAAGGTCGGTCGATGGCGGGCTCATGTTGGATTCCACGGAGGCAGTGACGCCGTCGATAAACGCATTGCCGGTCGACCTCGACGGCGGGCCAGGCGCCCCGGGAGTTGGCGTTGAGGCAACAGTCGCTGTGGCCGGTGGCCCAGCGGTCGCCGTACTTGTGACGGTAACGCTCGCCGCTGGCGCGACCGGTGCTTCATCGTCATCTCCGCCGTGAAGCGCGACGAATGCCGCTACGGCGACCACGATGAGTGCGGCAGCGCCGCCGACGAGAGCCGCCGGCTGTCCAATGCTCCACGTCATCCGCCACAGGCGGCGCGGAAGTCCGTTCTCCACGCGCCACATCTCGGCCGCCTCTTCGCGGCTCGAAGCCCCCGTCGCCTCCAGGATTTCGCGGACGTGCCACTTGGCGCCTTCGAGCGAGACGCCGAGTTCGTCGGCGATCTGCTGGTTGCTGTACCGCTTCGCCAGCAGGTCGAGCACCTGGCGCTGGCGCGGAGTCAATCGGGCGTGTTCCACGACTGGAAGGTTACGGCCGCCCGCCCGCCAGCACCCTACTCGAAGGTAAAGACGACACCCGCAAATGCCGGGACTTCTTGGTCGCGGGATCCAGCCTTGTAGGAAGCGGGGGAGGGCGAGAGGGCCCGGCCTTCCCCGCTCAATTCGTCGGCTGCTTGTTTAGCGGCTGGCCACCGGCACGTACTCCCGGTTCGCGGCGCCTTCGTAGAGCGCATTCGGGCGCACCAGGCGGTTATCCGCGTACTGCTCCAGCATGTGCGCCGTCCACCCCGTGATCCGCGACATCGCGAAGATCGGCGTGTACAGGTCGCTCGGGATGCCGAGCATCTTGTAGACCGATGCGCTGAAGAAGTCCACGTTCGGATACAGCGGCTTCCCTTCGAGCTTCCGCGCCAGGTAGTCCCGCAGCTTCAGCGAAAGGTCGAAGTATTTGCGGTCCGGCGAGGTCTCCGCCAGCTGGTGGCCCAGCTTCTCCAGGATGATCGCACGCGGGTCCGTTGTCTTGTACACGCGGTGACCGATGCCCATCACCCGCTCGCCCCGCCCCAGCATTCCTTCCACGTGCGGCGCGATGTTCGCTTCGACGCCGATCGCCTCGACCGTCCTGTAGACCGCCTCGTTGGCGCCGCCGTGCAGCGGGCCCTTGAGCGTCCCAATGGCCGATGCCGTCGCCGAGTACATGTCGCTCAGGGTGGAGGCCGTGACCAGCGCCGAGAACGTCGAGGCGTTCATCTCGTGTTCCGCGTGCAGGATCATCGCTACGTCGAACACCCGCGACTCCAGCTCGTTCGGTTCGCGCCCGTTCAACATCCAGAGGAAGTTCGCCGAGTGGCCCAGGTCGTCCCGCGGGGCAACCGGTTCCAGCCCCTGCCGCAGCCGGTGGAAGGTCGCCAGCACCGTCGGCATCCGTGCCGTGAGCAGAGCAGCCGTCTTCTTCAACTGCTGGTTGGTCAGGTCGCTCGACTTCGCGTCAAGCGCGCCGGCGATGATGACGGCGATCTCCAGGGCGCGCATCGGCCGGATCTGGCCAATGATTTCGCGCAGCACGCGGGAATTCAGATCGGAGAGCGGGCGTTGCTCGCGGAGCTCTTGTTCCAGGGCGGCCAGTTCGGCCTTGTTCGGGAGCCGCAGGTTCCAGAGCAGGAACGCGACCTCTTCGAAGGTTGAGTGTTCCGCCAGGTCGTAGATGTTGTAGCCGGAGTAAATCAGCTCGCCTTTTTGGCCATCAATACGGCAGAGCTTGGTCGCAGTAACGTTGACGCCCTCAAGACCTCGGGCGACGGCTTCGGACATCGGCGGACTCCTCGAAACAGGATTGTATACAGCCCGCGCATTCTACCATTGCCTGTCTCGCCTGTCCGGCCCAGACAGCAGCCAAACCAGCTACACGCGTTCGGCCACAAGCGTCCCCATCTTCGCTGTGTCCACTACCTGGGTACCCTTGCCCGCGATGTCCGGCGTCCGGTACCCCTCATGGATCACCCCATCGACAGCTGCCTCGATGGCCGCTGCCTCAGCTTCGAGCCCGAGCGAAAGCCGGAGCATCATCGCCGCGCTGAGGATCATCGCCAGCGGGTTTGCCTTCTTCTGGCCGGTGATATCGGGCGCGCTCCCGTGGATGGGCTCGTACAGCCCGATCCCCGTCCCGTCCTTGCGCCGCCGCCCCAGGCTTGCGGACGGCATCATCCCCATCGAGCCGGCCAGCATCGCCGCCTCGTCGGTCAGGATGTCGCCGAACATGTTCTCGGTCACGATGACGTCGAAGCTCGCCGGCTTCCGCACCAGGTACATCGCGCAGGCATCCACCAGGATGTGCTCCAGTTCGATGTCCGGGTACAGGCGGCCAACCTCCGTCGCGATCTCCCGCCAGAGCTGGCCGGTCCGCAGCACGTTCGCCTTGTCGACGCTCGTTACCTTCTTTCGGCGCTGCCGTGCCAGTCCGAAGGCGACGTGGCATACCCGCTCGATTTCCTTCTCGCTATACCGCAGCGTATCCACGCCCTGGCGGCCCTGCGCATTTTCCCAGCGCTTCTTCGGCTGGCCAAAGTACAGCCCACCGGTCAGCTCGCGGATCACCACCATGTCGACGCCCTGGAGCACCTCTGGCTTCAGTGTGCTTTCGTCGATCATCTCGCTATGAATCCGCACCGGGCGCAGGTTCGCGAACAGACCAAGCTGTTTCCGCATTCCCAGGATGGCGTCCTCAGGCCGCACCGCAGCCTTCGGGTCATCCCACTTTGGGCCGCCAACCGCGCCGAACAGCACCGCCCGCGAGGCCTTCGCCTTCGTGACCGCTTCCGGCCGCAGGGCGACGCCGTACTTGTCGATCGCCGCCCCGCCGATCGTCTCGTCGTCGTACTGGAACTCGTGTTTGAAGCGCTTCTCAATGCGGCCGAGAACCTTCAGGGCCTCTTCCATGACTTCTGGCCCAATGCCATCGCCGGGGGTCAGCAGGATGCGGTAAGTGGACATAGTGGGCCGGATCGTAGGGCCCCGGCCGGCACCCGTCCAAGAGTCGCCCGCTATCGCTCCGATAGCCCGGCGAAGGACTGGACCCTCGCGATCTCCCCGGCGAACCGGTCGACTGCGAACCAGTCGGTGTATTCGTGGTTCCGCGAGGTGTCAGTGTCGCCCCCGGCCTTTGCGACAATCGCTTTGAGCATCCGGCGTTTCAGCCAGTTGCACTCGCGGTACTTGAGGGCCCCGGCCAGGCTTGTCGACCCGACCGGGTGCCACCCCGAGGTCTTCAGGAACCTGTCGAGCACCGCCTGCGCAGCCGCAGGCCCATCGGCGGTGAGCCCTCCCGCTTCGCTCAGGCTCACCCCATAGAACCATGACGGCATCGCATTGAGGGCGGCCACATGCTGCGCCACCCAGCGGGTCACCCTGTCCTGGTACTTACCGAAGTGCACCGACGCCCCGACGACTACCCGGTCGAAGTCGCCTGGTTCCGGCTTGTCGCCTTCGAGGTCAGCCAACCGGACTGCGTTCCCCGCCTCCATCAGGCGTGCCGCGATCCGTTCCGCGATCGCGGCCGTCTGCCCTTCGCTCGTCCCGTATGCAATGAGGATGTTCAACTCTTTCCCTGCAGTTCGCTACGTCTCAGTCCTCTACGTCCACGTCGCCGCCGTCGTGGGGCAGCACCATGTCCGGCGCCTCGTGCGCCAAATGCGTCGCAAGTTGGTCGTCAGCCGCCAGCGGCGGGATTGAGATGTTCATGAGCACCGCATCGGCTCCAACCGGCGTGGCGCTGTGCTGGCTCCCGGCCCACACAGCCATGGTCCCGTACGGTTCCAGCAGGGTTTCCACGCCGTCCACGTCAATAACCACCGATCCCTCCAGTGCGACATAAATCTGCATGGAGCGGCGATGGACATGGCCGGCGACTGAGTCGCCTGTCGATGCCATGCGGAACACGCGGACGCTGGCCGTTGGGCATTCGAAGTCCTGGAGGATCTGGTACAGGCCAACCGGCGCCGGGCGTGGACTTGTCATGGAAATCTCGTCTCCTGTTTCGTCGTGTCTCCAGTTTCCCCCTCCCGTCAATCTTGGGGCATGGCTGAACGGCCGCATTGAACGGGACCGCCCGGGCACTGATGATCCTCTCCTACCCCAGGAGGCCCCACGTGTCGGTCACCGCTCGCCTGCGAGAACTCGGCATCTCCATCCCGCCATCGCGGTCGCCGATGGCCAACTACGTCCCGGCTGTCACCACCGGCAACCTCGTCTTCCTCTCGGGACACGGTCCCTACCGGCCCGATGGCTCACTCATCACCGGCAAGCTCGGCCGGGACCTCGGCGTGGAAGAGGGCTACGCCGCAGCCCGCGATACCATCCTCGCCTGCCTTTCCTCGCTCCAGGCAGAGATCGGCAGCCTCGACCGCGTCAGGCGCGTGGTGAAACTCCTCGGCATGGTGAACTGCACGGAGGACTTTGCCCAGCACCCGCAGGTCATAAACGGCGCAAGCGACTTGCTCGTGGAGATCTTCGGCGAGACCGGCCGCCATGCCCGCTCAGCAGTCGGCATGCAGATGCTCCCGATGAACATCGCCGTCGAAATTGAAATGATCGTCGAAATCGATTAAGCGCCCGGCTCGTGGTCGGTCCGCCACTCTACCCGCCGGTTCAACGCCCGACCGAGCCTCCGGAGGTACTCCGCCCGCGGGATCGAGACGCCCCCCAATCGCTCCGTGTGAGGGGTGAGCACCTGGATATCGATCAGCTCGATCCCGATCCGTCTGGCGTGCTGCACAAGCGCAACCAGCGCAACTTTCGAAGCGTCGGTCTCGCGGTGGAACATCGATTCCGCGCCGAACATGGCCCCCACGCAAACGCCGTACAGCCCGCCCGCGAGCTCCCCGCGGCTGTTCCAAACCTCAACGCTGTGGGCCCAGCCCAGCTGCTGAAGTGCCGTGTACCCGCGGATGAGCGCGGGCGTGATCCAGGTCCCCTCACCCGGCCGGTCAGTGCAACCGCGCATGACGGCCTCGAACGCCGCGTCGATCGTCACCCGGAACCGGCCACTGCGAACGGTCCTCCCGAGCCGTTGTGAGATGACCAGCCCGTCGAGGGGTAACACCGCCCGCGGGTCCGGCGAGAACCACAGGTACTCTTCCTCCGGATGTGGCCAGGGGAAGATCCCGGCGAGATATGCCGCCACGATCGTCGAGGGTTCGAAGTCCCCGCCCCCGCCTACCAGTCCGTCGGGGGGCGCCCGGCGGACGACCGGGAGCTGCCATGGGCACGGCGGTAGGTGCCGGGGGGCGCACGGCGTATGTACCTCGATCGCTACCTGGACCTCGCGCCCGGCCGAGTCCACCAGTGGCATCCCCGCGACGATCACGGGGGCGTCTTGACCGGCGGGCCCGCGCCAATCACGAAGGTCACCATCCCCCGGGCAACCAGCTTCCCGGCATCAGTCACCACATCAACCTCGGTGAAGATCGCTGTCCGTCCGGCTTTCACCACCTTCGCCGCCGCGATCAGTTCGCCACCGCTCGCTGGTGAGAGGTAAACCACGTGCAGGTCGCTCGTTGCGTGCGGCCGCGCCTTGATCTCCGCTGCCTCACGGATCGATCGCACCGCACCGCCCGCCGCGGAGTCGATCAGGCTCGAAATCACGCCGCCGTGGACCACATGGTTGTAGTTCAGGTGGTGCTCCTGCAGCAGGACCCGGTTCACCACCTCCCCTGGCTTGGCCGAGACGGTCTCGATGCCGACCAGCCCCCAGTAGCGCCCTGCATAGAGCTCGCGCAAGCTTTCGAGTATCTCGTCGCTCATCGCCCGCAACCTTGCCCCACCGGGGCCGCGGAGGCAACGCCCCCGCCGTCAACACCTGGCGCATGGCGCTGTACAGTGCGCCTCGTGAAACGCCGCTCCGCCCCCTCCGCCGAGGTCCGGCGCAATCTCGACCGCTTCCGCGCGCTCCGCAACGACCCGCTCGCCGCGCACGAATTCGCCCGCGAAATCCTTGCTGAAGAAGCCAACGCCGAGCTCCTCGTTGCCGCGCTACAGGCACTGGGAGAAGGTGCGCGCCTCGACGACCACGCCCTCCTGCGCAGCCTCTACGCCTGGCTCGAAGAGGACTTCCGCCGCCGCGATCCCGGTGGCCTGGTGCGCGTCGAAGTGCTCCGCGTCCTCTGGCACCTGCGCGCGCGCGACGATCTGGAGTTCGCGGAGGCCGCTTCCAGCCGCGCCGAACGCTCGTTGAATGGAAATGGCGAGGTTATCCGCGCGGCAGGGCTGGCGCTCCTTGGCGTGCTCGATCCGGAGGCCGCCGCGTTCCGGGCCGCCGCGATGCTTGCCCGGGTCGATGCCCACCCCATGAACGCCGAGCCCGGGCTGACTGCCGCCCGCTTGCTCGGCTCGCTGGGTCATTCGGTCGCACTCGCCACCCACGTTCTGCGCCCGCCCCGCGCCGAGCCGCCCGAAGTCACCGCCGAATGCATCCGGGGCCTCGCCGGTTTGCCCGTCCGCCACATCCAGCCCGTGCTCGATGCGTTCGCCTCCTCTACGGACGAGGTCGTCCTCCTCGGCCTTGGTGACCTCGTCGTGTCACTCGAACCCGGGGAGGCCGTTACGACCGCCGTCCGCGGGATGCTCACGGGGGCCGATACTCCGGAGGTCTACGGCTTTCTCGTCACCGCGATCGTGGCGAGCCGCCGCGACGACCTGCTCGCCGTACTCCTCGAAACCCTGCCAGGCGAAATGCTCCAGGCTCGCCTGCAGCTCGCTCGCGATGCGCTCCAACTCGCGCCGCAGACCGGTGCGGTCCTTGCGGCCCTTGCGACCCTGGATGGGAGATTGGGGACTACGGCGTTTCGGAGCCCGGACCGGGCTCTGGAGTAACCACTCAGCAGCCAGGCTCGCCGGTGTTCCCGCAGCAATTGCTCCGGTTGCGCGCCTTTTTCCAGTTGTTCCGCAGCAACATCCGCAGCTTCGTCCCGAAAGGCGCTTCATACGTGCGCCAGTTCGTTACTACGGAGCCCAGGCTTGGCCGCGATTGCCGCGCGCTCATCAGGCCAGCGCCGCGGTCGAAGGGTATAGCGTGCTTCGCGTCTGCTCGTACGAGGTGATCTTCCCCTCTTCCAGCAGCGTCAGTCCGATGTCGTCCAGGCCATTGAGCAGGCAATGCTTCACGAACGGGTCGATATCGAAGTGCCGTGACCACGAGCCGTCCGAGGTCGCCACGGTCTGCGAAGCCAGGTCCACCACCAGCTCCGAGGCTGGCAGCTCCTCTGACCGCGCAATCAGGTAGTCGCAGTCGTCCTGCGGCAGCACGACCGTCAACAACCCTATCTTGGCCGAGTTGTTCCGAAAGATATCAGCGAACGACGGCGAGATGATCGCCTTGAGGCCCATGTCCTCCAGCGCCCACGGCGCATGCTCGCGCGATGACCCGCAGCCGAAGTTCGGGCCCGTCACCATGATGGGGGCGCCCTTGAACTCCGGGTTGTTCAGCACGAAGTCCGGGTCCTTCTTCCACTCGTCGAATGCATACGGGCCGAACCCGGTTCGCTCGATCCGCTTCAGGAACTCCTTGGAGATGATCTGGTCGGTATCCACGTCGGCGCGGTTCATCGGGATGGCGCGCCCCTTCACGGTTTCGAACTTGTTCATCAGGGCTCCCCTACTTCCATTCCCGGATGTCGACGAAATGGCCGGCGATGGCAGCAGCGGCGGCCATCTGCGGGCTCACCAGGTGGGTGCGTCCGCCACGCCCCTGCCGCCCCTCGAAGTTACGGTTGGAGGTGCTCGCGCATCGCTCGCCCGGCGCCAGGATGTCCGGGTTCATGCCCAGGCACATCGAGCAGCCCGCCTCGCGCCACTCGAACCCGGCGTCCTTGAACACCTTATCCAGGCCCTCTTGCTCCGCCTGGAGCTTCACCAGCCCCGAGCCTGGCACGACCATGGCCCGCAACGTGCTGGCGACATGCCGCCCCTTGACGATCTCCGCGGCCGCCCTCAGGTCTTCGATCCGCGAGTTGGTACACGAGCCGAGGAAGATCCGGTCCAGCGCGATCTCCTGGATGGGTGTGCCCGCTTCCAACCCCATGTAGACGAGCGACCGCTCCGCCAGCTCCTTCGCCTGCGGGTTGGCAGCCTCGTCCGGTGACGGTACTCGCCCGGTCACGGGTACGCTCTGAGCGGGAGTCGTGCCCCAGGTCACGCAAGGCTCGATGTCCTCACCGTTGAGGGTCACATATGTGTCGAACTCGGCGCCCTCATCGGTTGGGAGCGTCTTCCAGAACTCGACTGCCTTGTCCCAATCCTCGCCCTGGGGCGCGCGAGCGCGGCCCTGCATGTAAGCGAACGTCGTCTCGTCGGGTGCGACCAGCCCGCCCCTTGCCCCGCCCTCGATCGACATGTTGCAGACGGTCATCCGCCCTTCCATCGACAGGTTCCGGATCACGTCGCCGCGGTATTCGATGACGTGGCCGACGCCGCCCGAGACGCCAATCTGCCGGATCACCGCCAGGATGACGTCCTTGGCCGTCACGCCCGGGTGGAGTTCGCCGTTGACCTCGACCGACATGGTCTTGGGCTTCGACTGCGGGAGCGTCTGGGTCGCAAGCACGTGCTCCACCTCGCTGGTGCCGATGCCGAACGCGAGCGCGCCGAATGCGCCGTGGGTGGCCGTGTGGCTATCGCCGCAGACGATAGTCATCCCCGGCTGCGTCACGCCCTGTTCCGGCCCGATGACGTGGACGATGCCCTGGCGGATGTCGCCGACACCGAACAGCGGCACACCGAACTCCTCGCAGTTCGTCCGCAGCACCTCTACCTGCTGCACCGACAGCGGGTCGCTCCACGGCTTGTCGCGGTCGATGGTCGGCACGTTGTGGTCGACCGTGGCCAGCGTCAGGTCGGGCCGCCGGACCTTTCGGCCCGCGAGCCGAAGCCCTTCGAATGCCTGCGGCGACGTGACTTCGTGCACGAGGTGCAGGTCGATGTACAGGAGGTCGGGCTTGCCTTCCTCGCTGGCGACAACGTGGTTGTCCCAGATTTTCTGGATAATCGTTCGGGGCTTGGTCATGAAGGTGCGGGCTCCGGGCGGGGCAGGTGTGTGAAGTGAGTCCCATCGTACCAGAGCACGGCGCTCGACTCAGCGCATGCCGGGGACTCGATCACGTGGGCGGCAGGCGCGAAACTCAGGACTTCGGCGATAAGTCCTGGTTGCCACCCGGAGCAGCGCGGTGGACGGCGAGTGGAGTTCTAACCTCTCTCATATGGCGCCGCCTTGACACCCTGCGGTATGTTCACTGTGCGTTCACTGAAGTGGTCGAGCGGTGGACAGCCAGAATCGAAAGGGTTGCCAGGAACGGAAAACTCCGGGCCGCGCGTGGGGAACGCGCTCGTCGAGTACCGCTCCCGCCAACGACCACGCTTCCGATGACCCTCCCCGCTCGCTTTCTGCTCATCTCGCTCCTCGCTTCCCTTGCCGCCGGCCTCTACCTCTCTGCATTCGGCCCGGCGGCTGCCGCTCAGCCCTTCACCGTGACCGTCGTCCCGAAACAGGCAGCCTTTCCGGCCGGTGCCGATGCTGCCTTCTCCGTCCGCGTCGAGGGCCAAACCAGCGCGCTACCCAGCTTCGTTTACAGCATTGAGGGTGGATCGCTCTCCGGCGTGCTCCCCCCCAACCCCGTCGCCGCCAACGTCGCCGAAGGCACCGTCTTCGTGAACCGTGCGACGCCAGGCACCGCACGCCTTACTGTCTCCTTCGCCGGCGAGGTGCTCGCCACCGCCGAGGCCCGCTTCGGCGCGGTCGGCCAGTTGCGCGTCCAGGCGACCCTCGACGCCGGCCCGGACGCCGCTGCTCGCACCTGGCGCTACGAGGTCGTCGATACATCCGGCCAGGTCGTCAGCACTCTGTCCCTCAGCACCAGCGGTGATGCCGTGACCGGGGTCGCCTCCACTGGCGCCATTCCTTACGGCTCGTACACCGTCCGGCAGCTCCTCGGCGGCGATACGCGCACCGCCTGCGTCCCGGGCGCCTTTTACGAAGTCACCGCCCCGGCCGGCGCTGCCACCACTATTCAGCTCTCCCAGGATGACACCACGGTCGCCTTCACCATCCGCCCCTGCCCGGACCTCCCCACAAGCCTCGAGGTCCAGGTGCCGGTCGACACGATTACGCCCGGCTCCGGCGGCGGTGTGGTCGGCGAGGCCGACTTCCTCCCCGGCGAAGAGCCCATCAACGAGGTGCGCGGCGCCCGCGAGCCCGGCCCCGCCGCAAACAGTCCGCTTCCCCCCGGCACCGGCAACACGCTATCGGGTACCAGGTCCTCCAGCTCAATCTCGCTCCTGCTGCTCGTGACAGGCGCAGCAGTCATGTCGCTGTCGCCGCTCGCGTGGTCCGCGGGCCGGGCAAGCGGCCGCCCCAACCGCTAGTTCTACCTCTCTCGCCTGGTCAGGAGGCAGACCCGGGTGTGCGTTGGCCCGCACACCCGGGTTAACTCTTTCCCGCCTCCCACGTTCTTCTTTTTACACACGGAAGCTTGACGTTAGGCTTCCGTATCGGCCATAACTGGCGAAGCGTCTGGCAGGTATCGGGGGGTCGAGACCCCGCTACCAGGGTCAACGACAATTGGGTACGCCCGGCGGGGTGCGTCCACGAGTCCCAGGGGGACTTCATGGTGCACTGTCTCCGGCGGCTCGTCCTTCCCGCCGCCCTGGTCCTGTTTGTCGCGCTGGTCTCCGCCGGCCGTGTTTCCACGCCCACGGATGTGCGCGCCGCGTACGACCCTACCGGCCCGGCTTTCGACGAACTCTCGCTATTCGACACGAGCACCATACCGGCCCCTGTGAAGCAGCCCCCACGGCTCCTTGCGGGCACGAACTCACACTCGCTCCCCGCTGACCCTGCCGCCCGCAACGGCTACTGCCTCGATGTCAACATCGACGGTGTAACACCGGTCCAATCGTTCGCCATCCCGTCCTCAGCGTTCGGCTTCCTGGTCACCGCCTCCGACCCGATCGACCCGAACGCCCCCGCATCCGTCAACGTCCCGGTCCCCGCGGCGGGCACCTACGTCTACGGCGGCGTCGTCGGAGCGGGTGCCGCCGTCCTCAACGCTGCCACCTCCGGCAGCGCTGACGATGTCTACTGCGTCGTCGCCTATGCCCAGCCCGGCTACAAGAAGCTCAAGATCGAGTGGCACTACACCGACGGCTCGGGCCAGCAGGTCATCTCGCTGCCCGTCATCCCCATCGTCACCGTCACGCTGAAGAAGATCGGCGATGGCCTGGTCGGCGCCCCCGCCGAAGTCTGCACCGTCGGCTGGGACGCCGGATTCTTGACCGGCGCCCGCTCCGACAACTTCCTGCCAGACAACGTCACACCGCGCGATAACAACCCCCTTGTCGGCAGTCCCAACGTCTACGACCCGGTGAACGACGTTAGGGCCGAGGACTGGACGATCCTGAACGCGCCCGCACCGCCACCCAATGTCAGTGTCGCGTACGTGCGCCAGGAAGGACCGGAATGGTGCGCGGGCATCGCCTCGGATGGGGCGGCCAGCGACTTGGAAGTTCGCTTCGACTTCCACGCCGTCTACAACCGCACCGATATCGGCATCCTGCCCACCATCGACAAGGACGACGACGACCAGCCGGTCGCGCTCCAGTTGCCGCCCGGCGTAACCCTCGACATCGTCGACTCAGTCGAGCTTCGTCACGTCACCTCCGATGGCAAAGTCCCCGCGCGCCAGCGCTCCGCTCCCCTGGTGACGGGCTCCACGCACTACGTTTGCCTCGTCGGCACCGACGCGGCCGATTCCCTTTCAGCTTCCGGCATCCACTTCGCACCGGTCGCTGGCGCCGACACGCCGGGCGCCGGCAGCATCTCCGTCTTCCACAAGTCGGCCGCGAACAACCCACGCCTGAACGGCGTCCAAAACGACACGCTCTGCTTCAGCTACACGTCTGCCAGCCCGGGGGAGCACACGATCTACGTGGATTTCACCAACAACGGCGTGCCTGACGTCGCCTTCTTTGATACGAACGGCGATGGAAACGGCTTTGATGGCGGCGCCGCCGGCCCGCTCGTCACCCAGTGGAACCGCATCGACCGCACCGTCATCACCACCGGCGGCTCACCCTCTACCGGCGTCGCGACGTTCACCACGCTTACGGTCCCCATGCAGTTCAACGTTGCCGACGGCACGATGATCTCCGGCGCCGGCTTCACCGAGTGGGTGCTCGGCTCCCACAACACCGGTGGGACGCTCTATGCCGACCTCCCGCTCGATGGCGCTTGGATCCGCGCGCAGATCGTCGGCCAGTGCGGCTACTTCGTGGTGCCGGATAACAGCAAGCCAACGGCCATCAGCGGCATCAGCGTCGGCGGGAGGTTCGAACTCAACGCCGGCGATGGCAACCCCTTCTCAACACCCGCCTATGGGGACGACAACGCTACGCCCGACGACATCAAGTTCTCGACGGTGAACGCCCCGGGCTGCTCAGCCAATTCCCAGGTCCGCATACAGATCGACGTCTTCTACCCGGGTCAAACGACACCTGCCACGCCGCAGGAATGGGTCGATCTTCGCTTCAGCTTCATCCCCGCCAACAAGACGCCCCGCGTCGCCTGGGCCGGCGAGTTCGTGACCATTAGGTACGCCTTCGCCAGCACGGGCTCCTGCGCCGGGCAGACGGTGCAATTCGTCCGTCCTGACAACCAGCCCGGCTCATTCATCCCCGGCCCGGGCATCACCCTTGATGGGCCGAACCGCGCATCCACCGATTTCGGCGCTGGCTGCTCCGCCACCGTCCGCTACGAGAGCGAGGAGCCCGGCGAAGTCGATATCGAAGTCTTCCTGTCTGATAACCCCTTCTCCAAAGTCGCCTTCCCCGTCTTCTTCATCATCTTCGAAGACCTGACCATCGACGCGACCCCCGACCAGTTTGTTTCGTCCTTCGGTGATGTCACCGCCGACGTCCGCGGCTACTTTGTCGGCACGAATCCCTCCGGCCGTCCCGCTGAAGTGAAGCCCGACGGCCGCGCGGTACCACAGGATCGCTGGATCCTCCCGGACGACTGGGAGACCCTCAAGGGCCCTTCCGGGCTGCGCCAGAACTGGGGCGGAATCGAGATGCCGGCGGCCATCATCACCTTCCTCATGGATAACGAGACCGTGGTGAACAACTACAAGACCGCCGTCAAGAACGGCTCGTCCGGCTTCTTCATCCCCGATGACATAACGGACTTCTCATTCAACGTGAACCCCCATACGAAGGCGACCACCGCTCTCGGCACACTCGACAAGCCCCGCATGATGAGCCAGCCCAGCGACGGCGCTGGCAGCTCATCCGTCGATACCTTCGGCGACCTCAACCTCACGTACGAGGACTGCGCCCCCAACCGCTTCAACGGCAACCCCCAGTGCAAGCTCGAGGATGTCGTCGGCCATGGCCTCTACTACGCCGTCGCCGAGTACCCCGAGCCGCGCACCCGCGGCAAGTGGCCGGCGGTCGCCTCCAACAAGGCGGCCACCGACTGGCGCTGGGCCGGCTACAAGGAAGTCACCATCGTCAACACCGATTCGCCCCAGATCAAATACGTCGTTGCCCACCTCCGCGACCGCGACGGCTTCTGCGACTCGGTCAACTACAACAACACGCTGGGCGTGCCGGTGAAGTTCGAAATCGACGCTGGCGGCGGGACGATCATTGGCGCCGCCGACCGGCCGTTCGATATCAACGGCACCCGCCGCTTCGCCACCACCACGTCGTTCGACACCATGGACGCGCTCGGGCGGCCAATCAACACCGGTATCGCGAAGCCCACCATCGCCGACGATGAGTGCCAGGCCTGGATCCAGGTGAGTAACAGCCTCATGAAACCCACCAACGTGATGGTGACCTTCCCGGCCCCACCGTCGCCCGTCCCGGGTGAGGTCCGGATCACCAACCTCCAGTGCACCGGCCAGGAGACCATCACCGTCAAGAACGTCGGCCCGAACCTCGTCAACCTCGCCGGCTTCGGCCTCCAGAGCATCGGCACCGATGTCGGGAATGCCGAGCACCGCGACCTCGATGGTTACCTCGAACCGGGCGAAAGCAAGACATTCCTTGGCGGTCCCGGCGCAGCCGACAACCTCTGGATCGGCACCGGTATCGAGGTTTTCAGTGGCGCCAACGACTTCGTCCACCTGACCTGGGACGACTTCATCATCAGCACGGTCTTCTGCGATGGCACGGTCCACGACAACCCCATCCCCGCGAGCTTCCTGCCCGATGGCGAGGGCGAGATCGTCATCGATGTGACCATCCCCTTCGGCAGCGAGACTGCCGTCGAGCTCGCTGAGGGCTGGAACCTGGTCCCCACCGGTTCGGCTACAGCTGGCATCGCCGAGACGATCGCGGGCCTTGAGGACGACATCGTGGTCATCTACGCCTGGGACGCCGATCTCCAGGAGTGGCAGCGCTACATCCCGGGCGCACCCGACGCCGTCAATACCATCGAGGACTTCGGTAACAACGTCATCGTCTGGATCCAGGTCAAGCGCCCATTAACGTTGACCCTGCCGAAGTAGTGCGCCTAGCCGGGGGCGTCCGTACCCTCGATGAGGGCCGTTAGTTTCACCAGGATGCTGTTCATGACCTTCACCCGGTTCGTCCCGTGGCGCGTCGCCATGGCGTTGCCTGCGGCCAGCCTTGCCGCCGCCGCCCTGTTCTCCACGGCGCACGCCCAGTTCGATCCTCCATCGACGGTGTTCGGCTCGATCGCTGACTCCGGCGGGGTGGTCCCCGCGGGTGTCACCGTCGAGGCCTACATCGGCGATACCCTCTGCGGCACCAAAGGCCGCACCGAGTTCACCGGCGATGGCGCGGCTCGCGTCACTGTCTACGTTGTGGACGTCGTCTCCGAGTCGCAGATAGCCGGATGCGGCACCGTCGGCCGCGAAGTCCGCGTGAAGATCGGCGACCGCTTCGCCACCCAGACCGCGAAATGGAACCCTGGCCCCGTCCAGCTGGATGTCACCTTTGGCAGCGCTTCGCCGGCCGTGATCCCCACGTTTACACCTGCCCCGACCCGCACACCGGTGCCCGAATCCACGCCACAACCCGGCTCCACGCCACAACCCGGCCAGACAGCGTCTCCCGCGGCCACGGTTGAAACGATCCCTGCTGGTTCCCCCGGCGCTGGTTCCCCCGTGGCCTCTCCGCGCGGCGGAATCACCAGTGCTACTCCCGGCGCCCAGAACGCGAGTAGCGGCGGCGGAGGTGGCTTCCCGATCTGGGGCGTTGTGGTCCTCATCCTCGGGGGCATCGCGGCTGTTGGTGGTGGTGTCGGCTACGCGATGTCGCGCAGCTCCCGCGCCGGGGCCGATGATGACGACCTCGACCCCCCGCTCGACTGAGCGCTGGCCAATTCGAAGCCGACACGTAAGAAGGGCGCCCACTGGGCGCCCTTCTCACATGTCCACCCGGCCCTGGGGGGTTAGCCGAGGAAGATCATCGTGAAGTAGTGCCGCCCTTCGGCGTCGGTGATCTCACCGATCCCGATCCGGAAGAAGTCCGTCGCGAGGATGTTCGCCCGGTGAGTCGGGCTATTCATCAGCGATTTGGTTGCGCGCTCGGGCGACTCCGCGAGGGCGTAGTTGTTCATCGCCAGGTTCTCGCCCGCCCAGGCGTAGCTCGTGTAGCCGAAGTGCGCCAGCAGTTCCACATACATCGAATAGCCGTACGGGTCGGTGTGCCCGAAGTAGTCCTGATCGATGAGCTGCTGCGACCGCGTCCGCGCCACCCTGGTCAGGCCGGAGTCCAGGACATACGGCGCCAGGCCGGCAGCGGCGCGCTCTTCGTTCAACAGGGCGAACAAGCGCAACTCCATGTCCGTAGCGGCTCCGGAAGAGACCTCAGGCACGTAGAAGTTCGGCCTGGCCGCCGGGGCTGGCGGTGCCACGGGAGCCGGAGGCACAGCGGCCGGCTGCACTACAGGGTCCGCCGCGGGCGCCGAGGGCGCTGCGGGCGCCTGGGACGCCGGCGCTGCGGCCGGCGGTGCGACAGGCACAATCGGTGCAACAGGCGCCGGGGCTGCGGCTTCCGGTGGCGCTGGTTCGAGGGCCGGCAAGGCCCCCATTGCCCGGAGGAACTCAACCGGCAGCTCAACCGGCAGATTATCCGTGACCGCAGCGGCATTGACTCCGGTCGCTTCGGCGTCGGAGGCCGGGAGGAGGGCGGGAGGCGGCGCGAAGACCGGCACGTCCACCGCCACCGGGGCACTGACGAATGATGCCCGGGTTGGGGCGTCTACGACGTCCGTCGATGGCCAGGTTGCGACGCCAATGCCCAGCCCAGCTCCCAGTGCGATCCCTGCCAGGTAGAGCGGGACGTACTTGCTCAGGCGCCATTCGCGGATCGCCTCGCCCAGCACGCCGGGGCGTGCCCCTTCGAAACCTGCCATGGTGTCCCCCAGCCGTTGACCCTTAGGACTCGGCGGCGGGTGGCCGCCCGGGTCTCAACAGGGGGTTCGACAGGGAACATGGCCGTTCACATGGACACCGGGAGGACGGCCTGGTTACGGCTTAGGGGCGCGTCCACCCTATGGTCCCCTAAGGGTTTTCAGGAACCCTTAAGGGTGACCCGCAGGTGGACGTTGGGGTGCGAAAAACAGGAGTGCTGCCGCGCAGGGCTAACCGGCGCAGTCCGTTTGGCCAGCCTTGATGATGGCCCCATTGCTCGCCGTAGAGACCTCGATCTCCATCCAGCCCGCAGGGAGAGCGCCGAAGCTGCGGTCCACGTCAACCCACCAGTTTGAGTTCTGCGGAAAGCCGCGGGGTGCATAGCAAATTACCCGGTATGGAGGCGCCCCGCAGTCATATTGGCCAGGTCCCGGTGACGCGCACTCGCCGAACATGAAGTTCTCCGGCTGGATCGGCACCGGCGTCGGCGTCGGCAGCGGGGTCGGCGTGGAGGTTGGCGCTGGTGTCGAGGTCGCCGCCTGCGTCGGCGTGGCGGTTGCAGTCGCCGTCGCTCCGCCCGGCGTTCGTGTCGGCGTCGGCGTGGCAGGGGAAGGCGTCCCGGTTACAGTCGGAGTTACGGTCCCCGTTGTTGCGGGCGAGGCGCTCGCCGCCGGTGATGCCGATGCCGAGGCGGTTGCTGTCTCTGTCCCCACCGGGATGACGTTCGTGGGCGTAATGCCCGGTGTTTCGCCCCCGTTATCTCCCCCACCCGCGGGGATGCTCCCGCCGCCGTCATCGCCGCCAAGGGCAAACACCCCCAGTGCCACAATCGCGAGCACGCCAAGCACCGCCAGCGCCACGATCGCGACGACGCGCGTACCGGGCCCGCCCTCGCCTTCGCGCGGTGGCCGCTCCAGCAGGATGCCCGACGTCCGCGGCCGGAACCGCGTCTCTTCAGGCGCTTGCACCGGGTACTCCGGGTCCTCAATGAGGTCACTCCCGGGGATGTATGCGCCGCTCGCCGCCGTGCTGGATGGCTCCGGCGCCTCCGGCTCCCATTCGTCTTCCGTGTCGCCGTCGAAGGAGCGCGGTGGGTAAACGGGAACGGGTGGCGGTGCCGCGCGCTGGAACGGGTCGTTGCGCTGGCTCGGCGCCTGTGGCCCCCGTACGAAACCGTCGGGGCCCCCGGCCGGAATGCGTTCGCCGCCAACGAGTGAATCGAGCAGCGGCTGGGCGTCGATCTTCAGGTAGTTCGCATACGAACGCAGGAATCCGCGTACGTAGACCGGCGCCGGCAACTCATCGAATTGCTCCGCCTCGAGCGCCTCCAGGAACCGCACCGAGATACGCGTGTCCTGGGCGACCTGCTCGATGCTCAGCCCGCGATGCTCACGCGTCGAACGTAACGTTTCGCCGATGCCTGCCAACCGCACCTCCCGGATAGCAACATAAGGTATGACCGTTTCGTCAAACAGGCGACCCCTTCTGCACCGGGTTGTCCGTCCGCTCCCTCCAGCTACGATGACCGAATGTCAGCCTGGCCCCTCCGGTTTCTACTCGCTGCCGGCGCGCTCCTTGCTCCCGCGGCCGTGAGCCACGCCCAACCGCAGATTCCATCCAGCTTCTTCGGCTCGGTCACGATCGACGGCAAAGCGGCGCCCGATGGCACCGAAGTCCGGGCCCTGGTCGATGGCCTCGACTGCTCCCAATCCCCTCCCGGTGAGCGGACAGCCGCCCGCGAGGGCGAAGCCACGGCCTACGTCATCCACGTGGTGCACGAGAGCCAGCGCCCTGGCTGCGGACGGGACGGCAAGGCGATCACCTTCACCATCGCCGGGCGTCCCGCTCTCCAGCAGGGAATTTGGAAGCCAGGCCCACAACAGCTCGATCTCAGCACTGGCGCGGGCGATGTTGTGCCCTTGCCGACCTCCACGTCCACCGTTCCGGGTTCGGCGCCCGCTACCCCGCTCGCCACCGGCACCGGCACTCCACCCACACGCTCCCGGCCCACCGGCACGCCACCCACCGACGATGTCCAGCTCCCTGGAACGCTCACCCCGCCCGCCGGGGCCACGGGTACCCCCGGGACGCCGGCTTCCAGTAGCGGTGACGATGGCGGCGGCTCGGCGTGGAGGCTCCTCGTGGTGGCGCTCGGCGTCATCGCCGCCGGCGGCGCCGCCGCCGGGGTGGTCCTCGCCCGCCGCCGAAGACCCCCGGTGCCGTAGTCTCCCTTAATCCCGGCTTTGTAAGTGGTCGTATACCATAAGAGGGAGGCGGCCGCCCGCGGCCCCGCGCATGCCTATGAAAGTCTTGCCCTACATGGCCATCTTCACCTTCGTGGCAGGCCTCAGCCTGCTGGTGGTTGGCTATGCCTTCTCCAGCGGCGACTCGCCAGCCCCTGCGACGCCCGTCCCGATCCTCGGCTTTGATATCCGCGCCACCGAGACCGCCACCCCCACAGCAAGCCCTACGAACGCACCCACCGCTACCCCGACCCCCCTCCCCTTTGATGGCACGGTCGCGAAGATGATCGCCCCCGCCCTCGGTATCGACCACCCGATCGAGGAGATTGGCATCACGAACAATCAGCTCGACACGCCGAAGGATGGCGTTGGCAAGGTCGGCTGGTACCACATCTACGAGAAACCGGGCTGGGGTGGCAACGCCGTCTTTTCCGCCCACGTGAACTACAACTTCAAGCAGGGCCCTTTCGCCAACCTCTACAAGGCGAAGGAGAAAGACCAGGTCACCATCCAGATGCTGGATGGCCCCACCTACGTCTACGAGGTCTTCTATCTCAAGCGCTACGACGTGAACACGATTCCCATGGGCGACCTCATCGACGGCGTCCTCGACGGCGTTCGCCGCCCCGACGGCGAGGAGTGGATCACCCTCATCACCTGTGGTGGGCGCTTCCAACAAACCCAGGAAAACGGGCTCGGCGAGTACCTCGACCGCGACGTGGTTGTTGCCCGCCGCATCCAGTAGTCCTTAACGCGGCGTTTCCGATCCCTTCGTCTGCGCTGTTTCCTTCGCCGCCGGTACGCTACTTTCGAAACCTCTCGTACCTCACCACAGACTCGGAGCAGCAACGTGAAGTTCGCTCGCACCCTCTCGCTCGCGGTCTTCGCCTTTGGCGCGCTTCTTCTGATTGCTGGCGTCGCGTGCTCGGGCGGCGATGCCCAGGAGCCCGATCCAACGCCCACACCAACCGAGGCCGCAACGGCGACACCCACCTCAACCCGGACGCCCCCCCCGACCCCCACAGCCACGCCCACACCGTTTGACGGCGCCGTGGCTCGCATCAAGATCCCGCGCTTCAACGTCGACGCTCCGATCGAAGAGCTCGCTATCAACGGCCGGGGCGAACTCGATACGCCCAAAGACGAGAACACGTCGGTCGGCTGGTACTACATCTACGACAAGCCCGGCTGGAGCGGGAACGCTATCTTCTCGGCGCACGTCTACTACCACAGCGACCCCGCGCCGTTCATGAACCTCGCGAAGAGCGCCGAAGGCGACGAGGTCATCGTTGCGATGGAAGATGGGACCGAATACCGCTACACCGTCATCTCCAACAAGCGTTACCACCGCGACGACATCCCCATGGGCGACATCATCTGGCCGAAAGAAAAGGCCGACTACGATGAGTGGGTCACCCTCATCACCTGCGGCGGCCAGCTCGATTCCACCGGCCAGGAGTATGTCTCCCGCGACGTCGTCGTTGCCAAGCGCATCATGGACTGACCCGCGCTTCATGCGCTCGTACACGCAGGGCCGATCACCGATCGGCCCTTTCTCGATCGCCGATCAGGGTTTTCCCCTCGTCTTTCGAGGAGGTGCCCATCCGGGCCATCGGGCCTTTGCCCATTAAGGCACGGGAGACGCCTGCCTACGCTGACCCGAGCGAACGTGCCCGTGCCGGGCGCGCGGAGGTCGGTCAACATGCGCATGCGGACTCTTGTCGTGGCACTCGCCCTGCTCGCGGTCACCACCCTCGGGGCCGTCACCAGCAGCGGACAGGATGCCAGCGCCGCGCAACTCCTGGCGGGCTGGAACAACGTCTCCTATTTGGGCGCCGCCAAACCTCCTTCCGAAGCGCTCGCCTCCATCGCCGGCCAGTATTCGGCCGTCTATCGCTGGGACTCGCTTTCCCAGTCCTACCAGCTCTACGCGCCCGGTGTGCCCGGTTTCGCCAACACGCTCACCCAGATCAATCCCGGCGATGCCATCTGGGTGAAGTACAACCAGCAGCAAGGCGAGCTGAACACCGGCAGCCTGGGGACCGTCCCCACCACGGGCGGCTCGGGCAAGCTCAGCATCGCCGCCAGCACCTTCGTCCCGATGAACGACCTGGCGATCTACGAGAAAGGCTTCAACCAGCTCAGCCCTGTTGGCAATGACGTTCCCTCGCAGCGCTACTTCGCCCCGGTCGACCTGCCGCACGGCGCCACCATCACCACCATGACGGCCGCGTTCGAGGGCTCCGGCGACACCGTCAAGATCCGTCTCGACTACACCGCCCTCACCAACGGCGATTCTTCCGCGGCCGTCTACAAGCTGGCTGAGGTCCTCTCAAGCGCGGGCGGCTCTCCCCAGACCGCCACCGCCTTCGCCCACACCGTGGACAACGGCGCCAACGTCTATTTCATCGTTGTCGACCTTACTGGCGGCCCCGCTTCGAAGCTGAAGGGCATCTCCATCAGCTACACCTACTAGGAGCGCCAGCATGGCCGTCTCGCGCACCGTCAGCACTCGAATTTCCTGGCTGTTCCTCGTCATTGCCGCTCTCCTCGCCGTCCTCTCCGGCGGGCGCGCTGTCGCGCCGGCTCAAGCGATCGCCCCCCCGGCCACCTTCACGGTTGCCCAGTCCCCCGCCACGGCGAACGTCCAGCCCGGAAGCACGGTCGCCTACACCATCAACTTTGCCACCGCGGGGACCGCCGTCTCGTTCCTCTTCCTCGAAGGGAGCCTGGGCTCGGCCCTGACCATCGATTCCTTCACCGGTGGCCTCGGGCCCACGAACTGCACCTCGTCCGGCGTGAACAACCAGAACTTCTCCTGCAACCTGGGCAGCCTCGGCGCCACGACCGCGATTTCCGCGATAACGGTCAACGCCTCGGTCCGCAATGTTGCAGACGCCACCACCATCGACCTCGCTGCCTCCGCTTTCGTCGCCAAAGATGGCCAGGCTGACCCCGGCATCTCACCCGCCAGCGACGATGCGGGCCTTCTCACTGTCCAGAACGAGAACGTCCAGGTCACCCTCACGCCATCGCTCGCCGCGGTCTACGAAGCCGGCCTCGTCAACGTCGTTTTGGGGCTTGCCAACACCGGCGCGGGCGCCACGGGCTCGTTCTCGGCGAACCTGGCAGTCACGGGCGGCACCGTCACGAACGTCGTCTGCCCCGGCGGCGGGCCTGGCGCCGGCTCGGGGACGGCCACCGCCAGCTGCAGTGGCATCGCTATCGCCGCCAGCCCGTCGCCCTCCCAATCGATGACCGTCACCGTGAAAGCCGCCAACACCACCGGCCCAGGGTCACTCTCCGCGTCTGCGAGCCTCTCTCCGGGCATCTTCGCTGTGCTCGGCAGCATGACCCCGCTGCCGGTCAACGAACTGACCCTGTCCGGCCCTGCGAACGCCGCCACGGGCGCCACGGTCACCGTCTGCACCACTAACGCTCCCGTCGATACCGCGCTCATCGCCGGCCACCCGAGTACGCTCAATCCGCTTGCCGCGGGCGACTATGTGCTCACACCGGCGGGCGGCGCCACCGTCTCCGGCCTGGCGACCGCGACCACCTGTGGCGCCGGACAGCAGGGCGTCTCCTTCACGTCGACGACGGCGGGGACGGTCTCGGCGGTCGCGCGCACCAACGCCCCTGGCACGGGCACAACGATCCTCGGCCTGAGCAACGCGGTGACCGTCACCTTCGGCGGCGGCAGTGCCGGGACCCAGCTTGCCTTCACCGCAGCCCCCACCTCGGCCGTGGTCGGCACCCCATTCGGCACTTCGCCGATCATCGCTGTCCGTGATTCCGGCGGCTCCCTGGTCTCGGGCGACAACACCACGCCGGTCACCCTCTCCCTGGCCAGCGCCCCCGGCGGCGCCGTACTCACCTGCACTGGCGGGAACACCCGTACCGCCTCCAGTGGCCAGGCCACGTTCAGTGGTTGTAGCGTCAGCACGGCTGGCTCCGGCTACGTCCTCCGCGCGACCGCCACCGGCCTCACCCAGGGCGACTCGGCCTCATTCGCAGCGTCGACCCATGGCCCGGCGGCCAAACTCGGATTCCTCGCGCAGCCAGCCGGAACGTCAGCGGGCAGCCCGCTCACCACCCAGCCGGTGATCGCCGTGCAGGATGCAGGCGGGGCGACCGTCCTCTCCGATGGCGCGACCACGATCACCCTCGCCGTCCAGAGCGGCCCCGGCACGCTCACCTGCACCGGTTCGAATACCCGTACCGTGAGCGCCGGCGTCGCGACCTTCAGCGGCTGCACCGTCTCGGCCGGCGGCGCCTACGTCCTCCGCGCGACGTCGAACCCGGTGTACACCCCGGCCGACTCCGCCAGTTTCTCCGCCGGCTCGCTGGCGGCGAAACTCTCCTTCAGTACCCAGCCCGGTGACGGGGTCGCGGGTGCGCCCTTCCCCGCTCAGCCTGTTGTGGCAGTTCGCACCGCGGCAGATGCCACCGTGACCAGTGACAACTCCACTTCAGTCACCCTCGCGGTCAGCGGAGGCGCGACCCTCACCTGCACCGGCGGCCTCAGCAAGACCGTCAGCGCCGGCGTCGCCACCTTCTCCGGTTGCAGCGTTACTCCTGCCGGCGAGAACTACACCATCACGGCGACCAGCTCGCCGGTGCTGACCCCGGCCACCAGCAGTGCCTTCGGCGTGGCAGCGGCGCCTCCAACCTCTTCGAACCAGCTCGTCGTGGCGACCCCGTCGGCCGGCGCTGGCGTCCCGCGGTCGCGCCTCACGTTCACCGTCACCGATGGCACGCTCGCGCCCACCGCCGTGAAGTTCATCATCAAACGGCCCGGTGACAACAAGTACTGGAACGCTGCCACCGGCGCCTGGGAGGCCGCCGTCCACCAGAACGCCGCCACCGGCGCCGATGGCAACTGGAAGCTCGAGATCACGGGCACAGCCCGGCGTCAGTTTGTCGGCGCCTCGGTGACGGTCGAGGTCCGCGCCACGGTCGGCTCAACCACCTACGTCAACGCTTCCATCCCCACCATCGCCATTCGCTGAGGGCCTGGTAGGGGTCCATCGGGGTTTCTCCTCCCCGGCCTCCGGGTTTCCCATGCACGAATACGCGTCCGCCCGATACTCCAGCAGCAGGTGCCGCCGATAGGCTTCACTCATGCGAATAGGAATGCGCCGGGAACGCCTCATGCCCGCCGCGGCTGCCCTCGGGGCCCTCGCGTTCGTGTCGACCGGTTGCATGCAGTACGCCCCGGATGGTTCCGTGGCCACTCCCCCACCGCCCGGCCAGACCGACTCCTCGCGGCTCCCGCAGCTGCTTAGCCAGCTCCAGGGCGCCGGTGCCGGTGTCGAAGTGTTCGACGGCACGCAGAGCGACGTTTTGGCGGCCCAGGACGCCGCCTCGCCAACCCCCGTCCCGGGCAAAGATGCGGGTCTGCCGGCCACTTCGACCGTGGCAGGCGAGCGCACGCCCAACCCTGTCTCTCCCACTGCGACGCCTACGCGAACTCCAACACCGGCACGCACGCCAGCCCCGGGAAATGAAGGTCAAACACCCACTCCCACGCCGTCCGCCACCCCCACACCAACCCCCACCACCACTTCAACCGCGACGCCCACACCCACGGTCACGCCGTCCCCCACGCCCGTCCTGCCCCAGACCGAAGGCGGCCTGACCCCGATTGCGACTCCGCCCCCGGAGGGATGACCGGTCCATGCCAGACACTTTCGTCCGCACCCGCTGCTCCTCCTGCGCCCGGCCGCTTGGCTTCGACGATTGGTCCAACGGTTCGGATCGCTGCCAGCCCTGCGTGCGCGCCCGTTCGGCGGCCGCCCGCACCCCCGCTCCCCCGGATCCGCTGTCGTTCGGCCATGCGGCCTTCGCCGCCCGGGCGAACGCGTACGAGCGGATGCTCGACGACATCCCCGACGAGCTGGTCGACGAACTTGTGGCAGCGCTCGAAGCCGAGGCCGCACGGATGCCGTCCGCGGGGCCCAACCCCGTCCGCGAAGTGCTCTCGGAACTTGGGTTGGGCCGGTCCCCGCGTGAACGCCATTGGGCTGCCTGGGGTTTCGCCGCGGGCTTCGCCGCGAACATCGTCATCGCCAAGTACGCCCAGATGACCACTGCGGCTCCGATGTCGCAGTTCATCGGACCCATGCTCCTCGGCGGCCTGCTGGCCGGCGCCACCTGCAGTGCCATCGGCTGGGGATTCGCCAGGCTCCGCGAGCGCTGACTCTCCGCGTTGGCCGTTGCCGGGGCCTCCCCCAGACTGGATCCGAGACTCGTCGCTCGCCTGGGGGAGTTCGTGCGGATCCTGGTTACTGGCGGAGCCGGCTTTATCGGCTCGCACATCGTCGACGCCTACCTGGCCGAGGGCCACGAGGTTGCTGTTGTCGACAACCTGTCCACCGGCCGCCGAGCCAACGTCGATCGCCGCGCAACCCTCCACGAAGTCGATATCCACTCCCGCGAACTCGAACCGATCTTCGCGGCATTCCGGCCCGAGGTCGTGAACCACCACGCCGCCCAGGCCAGCGTGAAGGTTGGGCAGGCCGACCCCGTGCACGACCTCGAAGTCAACGGCGCCGGCACCGCCCGGGTCGCGCAGCTGGCCGTCGCTCATGGCGCGCGGAAGCTCATTTACGCCTCCTCCGGCGGCACCGTCTATGGCGACCCAGAGAGCCTTCCCGTGACCGAGGATCACCGAATTGCACCCCGCTCGAATTACGGCACCTCGAAGTACGCCGGCGAACTCTACGTCCAGCTCGCAGCCCGCACCTCGGACATCGAATACACCATTTTCCGCTACGGGAACGCTTTCGGCCCTCGCCAGGACCCCCATGGCGAGGCGGGAGTGGTAGCCATCTTCGCCGGGCTCATGCGGGCCGGTCAGCCCTGCACCATCGATGGTGACGGAGAACAGCGAAAGGACTACGTCTACGTTGGCGACATGGCCCGCGCCAACGTCCTCGCGCTGGCTGCGGGAAACGGCCTCGTCGCCAACATCGGCACCGGCGAGGGCACAACCGTGAACCACATCTACCGGGTCCTCTCGGAAGCAATCGGCAACTCCATCGAGCCCCGCAGCGCCCCGCCCCGCCCGGGCGACGTGCGCAACTTCTGGCTCGACTGCTCCCGGGCGAAGGCCGCGCTCGGCTGGGAGCCCACGGTTTCGTTCGAAGAGGGCATTGCACTCACAGTCGCGTCGCTCGACTAACGGGATGGCACACACGGCGCCTCACGACTCCGCGACGAGCGTCCCGTCCTTCCGCACCATCCGCCCCGCCTGTGGTACGCCGTCGATCATCTCGCGCGGTTCGACCTTGTTCTCGCACCAGCGGTCCAGCGTGTCGCGCTCGGATACGAACTCCATCCTCGGCACAGCGTACCCGCACGAGGTCTGCACCTTCTCGACGTCCACGAAGAACGCCTGCCGGACATACGGGTGGAAGTCGTCCACGAAGGCGTCCCGGTACTCCGCCAGTTCCGGGGCATCGAGATCGACGCACCGGCCCCGGCCGTACAGGCGAAGGACGCTCGCCGTGGCATCGAAGCTGCACAGCATGAGCGTGATCCGCCCCGTTTCGCCCAGGTGCTTGGCTGTCTCGTTCCCACTCCCCGGGTAGTCCAGGTACCCAACGAGGTTCGGTTCCAGCACCTTCAGCAGCGTGCGCCCCTTGGGCGAGAGGTTGGCATAGCCGGTTTCCGGTTCAGCTGGCGCGGTCGCCACGAAGAACAGGTGCTGTTTCTCGATGAATGCCCGCCGCTCGTCGTCGATGTGGTCGTACCAGTTCGCCATATGCACGCCTCCAACTCGAACCGTGTGCGCTCATCGTGCGCTGATTCGCCAGGGTCACCAAGCGCCACTTTCCCGCCCGCAGCCCCTGCGAAGTGGCCCCACCCGGTACCTATAGAAACGGGTTGGGCGTCGCGGCCAGTCCGAACATCTCGGCTACAGGACCGCGTACGAGTTGCCCCCGGTACGTACTCAGGGATTCTGCCAGGGCCCGGTCGGCCCTGAGCGCTTCTTCCACTCCGAGCCGCGCGATCTCTTCGATGTACGGCAGCGTCGCATTCGTGAGCGCCTGGGTGCTCGTGTGTGGTATCGCCCCCGGCATGTTCGTCACGCAGTAGTGGACGACACCCTCATCGATGTACGTGGGCTCGCTGTGCGTCGTCGGCCGGCTGGTCTCCGAGGCTCCACCCTGGTCGATCGATACATCCACGATCACGGCGCCCGGCCCCATCGTCCGCACCATGTCGCGCGTCACCACCTTGGGCGCCGCCGCACCGGGCACAAGCACCGAGAGGATCGCCAGGTCAGCGCCAACCAGTTCTTCAGCCACCCCCTGCGGCGAAGAGACTCGCGTGGCGATACGCCCGCCGAAGTTCTCCTGCAGATAGATGAGTCGCGCAATGTCGGGCGACATCACGGTCACCCGCGCATCGAGCCCCATGAGAACCCGCGCCGCCGCCGTGGCCACCGTCCCCGAACCCACGATGACGACCTTCCCAGGGGGCACGCCCGCCACCCCGCCGAGGAGCTTTCCCCTCCCCGGCCCCGGGTGTTTCAGCAGATGGGCGCCGATCTCGGCCGCCATTCGCCCTGCCACCTGCGACATGGGCGCCAGCAAGGGCAGCGAGCCATCGGCCTTTCGCACCAGCTCGTAGGCCAGCGACGTGCATCCCGAAGCCATCAGGCGCTCGGTGAGTTCGCGTTCTGCCGCCAGGTGCAGGTACGTGAACAGCGCGCAGCCCGGCCGGAGGTAGCCGTACTCGCTCTCCACCGGCTCCTTCACCTTCACCACCAGGTCGCACGTTGCCCAGACCTCGGCGGCCGTTTCGAGCGGACGGCCGCCGGACGAGACATAGGCCGCATCCGTGTGCCCCGAGCGCGCTCCTGCCCCTTGCTCGAAGTACACCTCGTGTCCGTGGGCAACCAGCGCAAAAGCACCTTCGGGCGTCAACCCCACGCGCGCTTCACCGTCTTTGCGTTCGCGGACCGTCCCGATGCGCATGTTGAGCACTCTCCGTCTTGCAGGCGCCATCCTACCCCGTTCACCGAACTTCAACCGCGATTCAGGGAAAGGCCCGCAGCCTCAACTGTACTGCCTCGCCGTCACACTGCCGACCCTCAATGCAGACGGCGCTATGCGGACGTGTGCCGGGGAAGGATCCGGGGTGGTCAAACAGGCTTCGAGTCATCGGTCGGGTACCTGGCGTTTCGTCGCTGCCATCGCCTCGCTCAGCCTTCTCGCGTGGGGGCTGGCTGCTTTTGCCTACGTTGGCGCGGGCGGCGCCAGGGCGGATGCGAGCGAGCACTTCCGCGATGTTGAAACCGTCCTGGTGGTACCCCGGGGCGGCGAATGGTTCTACGTCAAAGTCGGGTTCTTCATGCACGACGACGGCACCGGCTCGTTCGCGGCTGCGGCTGAAGCCGCCCGTGCGGAGATGCTCGCCCGGTTCCCCGGGGCTGCCGAGGTGCCGTCCGGCTCCGTATCCGCCCAGTACGTCACGAGCGGGTTCAAGTGGATGGCCAGCAGCGCCAACTGGTCCTACAACCCCCAGGACGAGCCCGTGACTGTAGCCGGAGCGGCTCAGCAGTCGATGCAGGCGGCAGCCTCCACCTGGGGCCAGCAAGGCGTCGCGTTCTCCTTCACCGGGGGCGGTTCGAGCGGCAACGGCACCGGCGCCTGCGGTGGCGGTGGCGGTACCGATGGTTTCAATACGGTCGGCTGGGCCCCCCAGAGCGGCTCCGTTCTCGCCGTCACCTGCTCCTGGTACAGCACCGTCGGCAATCCATACAAACCCGCCGTCGAGTTCGACATGCAGTTCGATCCCGACTGGAACTGGACTACCGGGAGCCCCACGCAGGTAGACCTGGAGAGCGTCGCCCTCCACGAGTTCGGCCACGCACTCGGCCTGAACCACACGGGAGACGGCTCGGCGGTCATGTACGCGAGCTATCCTTCGGGCGCCCAGAAGCGCCAGCCAACCCAGGATGACATCGACGGCCTGAACGCCATCTACGGAGCGGGTGGAGGCGGGACCCCCACTGCCACTCCGTCGCCCGCAGCCACGTCGACCCCCTCGCCCACCTCAACCCCGACCCAGGCGGGTACGGCCACAGCCACCCCGCCGCCCGGCTCGACGCCCACGCCGACCCCGTTCCCGCCAACCGCGACGCCCTTCCCCCCGACATCCACTCCCGTGCCGGGAGGCGGTGGTGGCACGGTGGTGCCGACCCCGACGCGCACACCTACGCCGGCCACGGCCACCTCCACCCCCACCGCCACGCCCGCTTCGACCCGGACGCCGCTCCCTTCGGCCACGGCAACGCCGACAACATCGCCCTCGTCGCCGACGCCCACGCCGGCTGGCGGGCCACCATCACTACCCATCTTGCCCGGGGCGAACTTGCTTGCCTGGCCCGGAGGCGATCTGCCGCCCTCGGTGGCACTGGGGCCCATGGTGGCCTCCATCCGGATCGTCTATGGCTACGACGCAGCGACCGGTACCTGGCTCCGCTACGCCCCCGGCCTGCCTGCCTACCTCAACAACATGGCCCTCCTGAAGAAGGGCCAGGCCTACTGGTTCATCGCGAAGGGCGCTGGCCTCATCCAGTTCGAGGAGTAGACGCCCTTCGTGCAGTCCATCTGCGAGTTGCATCGACTCCGGGGTAACCTCTCCCCCATGAGCAAAGCCCTCGGTCTCGCCGTGCTGCTCCTGGGCATGTTGCTGGCGGCCGTCTCCCTGCCGCGCGACCCGGCCGTTGCTGCGCCGGCTCGCCACACGCTTTCGCTCGAAGTCCATCGCCCCGAAGGCCCGCCGGTCTTGCTCCAATTCCTTGTCGCAGCGGCCACGCCCGGCGACGCGCTGACAGCGGCCCGGCGCACCGCGGCCGAACTCGTGCCCACGGGCTACGTCTCCGAGAGCTCCGTCTCAGCCCAATGGGCCGCCTGGGGTTGGAAGTGGGCCGACGACGAACTCCCGGTGACGGTCGCCTACAACCCAACGGGTGCTCCATCCTCCGTTGGGCCGCAGGCCGTCATTGCCGGACTCCAGGCCTGGAGCAGCGTCCCGGATTCGCGCTTCGCGTTCCGCTACGGCGGCATCACCGACAACGTCGCCTCGATCCTCGCGTCCGGCCCCGACGGAGAGAACGTCGTCTCGTGGAGTCCGATGGAGTGCAACCCCGGCTGCGTGCTTGGAGTCACCAGCAAAGAGACAGCGCACGAAGTCGACATGCTCCTCAACAGCAACCCCGAGGCTGCGACGCAGGTGGGCATCGACGGCACGCTCGACTGGCGCACCGTCATCCTCCACGAACTCGGCCACATCGCCGGGCTCGAGCACTCCTGCCCGGTCCCCTTTGGTCCGTGCACGGATGAGGAGCTGGGCGCCGTCATGCACTACCAGTACCGGGGCATCCAGAGGAAGCTCGAGGCGGACGACATCGCCGGCGTCGTCGCCCTCTATCCACTCGCCCCATCTGCCGCACCCTCGCCCGGGGTCTCCCCCACGCTGCCAGTCGATGTCCCGGTCGTGCTCGAGCCGGGCTGGAACTTCCTCGTCCTGCCAGCACTGGGAATGGATGTGCTCGCCTCCCGGCTGTCGTGCCTCACCGCCGGGTACGCGTTCGAAGCCGGCGCGTGGCAGTCGTGGATCCGCGGCGCACCGGGCCTCCTCCAGTCCTTGAGTGCCACCCGCGCCGGCTCCGCGTATTGGCTCCTGGCCTCGGGCCCGTGTGCCACAACCGTGGCCCCTGGCCCCTGAAGGACCGTGCCGCTACCTGAAGCCGGTTTCGTCCAGGGTCACGTACATGAAGTCCCGCTCCTGGGTCCGCAGAAACCGCGCAGCCGTGTCCGGCATCGTGTCCATGAACTTCTCCGGCCTCGTCGTCCCATCCGGCTGCTGGAAGTACAGCCCGGTGAGTACGTAGGGGCTGTTGATGTCGAGCTGCATGGCGTATTCGGCCCCCGCTGCCCAGAGCGCCTTCGCGAGCGTCTCCGCGCTGAGCGAGTTGCCCGCGGCTACAAGCAGGTCGCCGTCCTTCGTCAACCCCACGGCCGACCGCCAGGTGATGAACTCGGAACTGTCGACCTGGACATAGCCCCAGGTGTCATTGCCTTCCGTCGTCCGCCGGTTGATCTCGCCCCTATCCACCAGGAGGATCACGTTCTGGCGGCACGCCTCGAAGCTGTCGCTCCAGGTGAAGTCCCGCCCGAACTCCCCCATCTTCATTGCGCCATCCGTCGCCACACAGAGCGTGGCGAGCCCGTCGCGTAGCGGTCGATAGGTCAGGCCGTTCGCGATCATGCCGAAGCCGCCGTGGGGCCCTTTGAACCCGCCGTTCCACGCGGCCAGCAACTCTCCAACGTCACCTTCCGGGATTAATCCAGGCCCTTTCACCCCCCGGTCGCCCCCAGGGTCCACGGTGCCGCCCACCAGGTGCAGCCGGATTCTGCGGTGGTCCAACAACAGCACCCCCACGAGCGCGTAGGGGCGCGAAGTGTCCGGCCGGATGAATGTCTTCATCATCAGCGGATTGTTTGGCGGCGAGAGTGGCAGCCCGGCCGTCGTCCAGGCGCCCTCGCCGGCTTCGAGGGTGTCCCGGAGCGCTCTGGTCAAAGGCGGTCGCATGGGCAGCGCCACGAACGCGTCCGGCGGCGGCAGGTCGCCGGATCCGTCGCCCACAAAGTAGAAGATCTCGCGTGCGGCCGGCTTCGGTACGAAGTCCACCCGGACCTGGCGCGTGGCAAACGGATTGGTAGCGCCACCAAACAGCCGGTATTTTGTCTTGTCGATCCGGTCCTCGACCTTGAAGAACCAGCCTTCGATCCGTGCGGTCCGTTCGTCCCCGATGAGCCGCCGGCTCATGTCGGCAACCTCCGGGGCAATCCGCTCCTTCTGCGAGTAGGCCGCCCCGGCGCCAAGTGCGGCCATCAGGAACACCACCGCGAGCGCGCGCTTCCACGTGAAGATGCGACGCGGTGAACCCGGTGCTGGACGTCCTCCCGCGTCGAACGGTTCAGGCGCCCACTCCGAATCCACAGCCACCGTTTCGGTCTCGGCCCGGGCGGGTGCTAGAGGCTCAATGCCGTCCGCTACATGGGCGGGCTCCGGCGCTAAACTTGCCCGGCGAAGCCCAAATCCCCTTAACACAGGGCGAAGTCTAACAAGACGTAACTAACCTGCAATCACAGTCTGTCAGGAGCGCCACTCCGCGAGAGTCCTCGGTTCCCGCCCCTTCTCAAACCTGCGCAGGGGTTCCGTTGACTGACCGTCGACACATCCACCCGCCGCTCCGGGCGTTACACTCGTTGCATGCAGATCCTCGCCATCGACATGGGCACCGGCACCCAGGACATCCTCCTTTTCGACCCCGGCAAGCCAGTCGAAAACAACGTGAAAATGGTGCTGCCCTCCGCCACACAGGTCGCTGCCACTCGCATCCGCCGGGCAGCCCGCGACCGGCGCCCGCTGCTCCTGACCGGAGTCGTGAGCGGCGGCGGACCGTGCAGTTGGGCCGCTGAAGAGTTCCTCGCCGCAGGCGGCGTCGCCTACGCCACCCCGGAGGCCGCCCAGACCTTCAACGATGACCTCGACGAAGTTCGCGATATGGGCATCCGCATCGTCTCGGAGGATGAGGTCCGCACCATCGATGCCGACCGCGTCGTCCTCCAGGACCTGGACCTCGATGCCGTGCGGACCGCCCTTGCCGCTTTCGAGGTCCCGGTCGAATTCGATGGCATCGCCCTGGGCTGCCTCGACCACGGCGCCGCACCCCCAGGCGTTTCCGACCGCCTCTTCCGTTTTGAGCACCTTAAGCGCGTGGTCGAGGGCCGGAACGATCTCCTGGCCTTCGCCACTCGCCCGGACCTGCTTCCTCCCTACCTCACCCGTGCCCGCGCGATGACAGCCTCAGCCCGCAACGAAGCACCGGTCGCGTTCATGGATACCGGCCCGGCCGCTGCCCTCGGCGCGCTCCACGATGAACACGTTGCTCCGAACAGCGAAACCGTCGTCCTCAACCTCGGCAACATGCACCTCCTCGGCTTCCACCTCCGCGGCCGCCGCATCGCAAGCCTGTTCGAGCACCACACGGGCGAAGTCAGCACCGAACAGGTCGTCCGGTTCACGGAGCGCATGGCAACGGGCCTCCTGGAGCACGCCGAAATCTTCAATTCCAAGGGCCACGGCGCTTTCGCCGCCGACCGCTCACTTGTCCGGCCCACCCTGCCGCCTATGGTCGCCGCCACTGGCCCACAGCGCGAGAAGATCCGCCGCACCACCTTGCAGCCCTACTTCGCCGCTCCCTATGGCGACATGATGATCAGTGGTTGCTTCGGGCTGGTTCGCGCCTTCGCCGAGGCCTACCCGGAGGCGGCCTCAGCCGTGGAACACCGGCTCGGCCCACTGCCCCCGCCATGATGCTCCCGGAAGTCCGCGTCTTTTTCGAACGCGCCGGCGCCCGCCGGCAGTCGCTGTTGGGGCTGGTCGCGGCCATCCCGCCCACATATTGGCCCAGGACGGCGCCCGGCGATGCATGGAGCGCCCGGAACCACCTGGAGCACGCCGCAACCGCCGACGCGTTCCTCGATGAGGTTGTCGCCAGGCTGGTCGATGGCGCCGAAACCTGGCTCGCCGGCAGCGCCGACCCGCACGGTCTCGTTGTCGCGCGTGCCGAAGCCATGCAGCGCTTCGAGGGCGTACCGCTCGATGCAGTCCTCGATGCCATGGCGGTGGCGCGCTCACGCCTCGCGCGCTCCCTGGCTGTCCTGGAGCGGTCGCATCTGCTTGAGCCCATCTTCATCGCTGGCCACGTCTCCGCCTGGGGAGAGCCCCGGCCCATCGCCTTTGGCTCGTACCTCGACGCCTGGGCTGCGCACGACAGCGCCCACGAGTCATGTATCCGTGACGCCGTGTCCACGCCGCCCGACCTCGTCACTGTCGCCCTGACTCGCCGCCTCCGTTAGGCGCTCTTGCGCATCTCCTGCCACCGGACGCGGTCTTTCCCGGTCCGTTTTGCCATCAGCAGCATGTCGTCCGCCCGCTTCAGTACCTCGTCTGCTGACTCGCCTGGCTCCCGGACGGCGCATCCCACCGAGACCGTGGTCGCTGTCGAGGCCGAGACGGCTTTGCGGAGCCGCTCGGCAACCAGCGTCGCGTCGCCAAGCTGGGTGTGCGGCATCGCCACCACGAACTCCTCGCCCCCGTACCGCGCCACCCAGTCACCCGTCCGCACGTTCTCAGCGAGTTCACTCGCCACGCGCTGCAACACGTCGTCGCCATACAGGTGCCCATGTGCATCATTGAGGCGCTTGAAGTCGTCCAGGTCCAGCATCAGCAACGCAAACGGCGCGGCCGAGCTTTTGGCCAGCGAGTCGAGCTCTTCCAGGAAGACCCGCCGGTTGGCGATGCCGGTCAGCGGGTCGGTCTCGGCCAGCATGCGCGCCTGGCGCTCCGCTCGCCGCCACCCTGCCCCCACCGCCTGCGAGTTGGTCGCCAGGGTCACCGCGAGGACCACCATCGTGACGAGGTCGGCGTCGATCAATGCACTCCCGCTGTTCGCCGAGATGACTATCCGGCCACCGACCAGGTTCCCCACAATGAACCCGGAGAGCGCCACATAGTGCCATCCGAAGTACCGCCGCGCGTAGCTCACCAGCGCATACAGGTAGACCGCCCAGAACGGCGATTGAGCGCGGTCGAGGACGATCCACGCCACCGTGATACAGGAGACATCCAGGAGTGGTGTCAGTGCCTCGATCAGTGCGCTCGGCTGCCCGGGGATCCGGCGGCGAAGCACGTACCATGCATGCCAGGCGTGATACCCCGCCACCCAGCCCGCCGCCGCAACGGTAGCAGCCCCGCCCTGGCCGAACACCCCCGAGAGCGCGCCGAACACGAAGAACGCGGCGATGGTGCTTTGCAGGATGAGCACCTGCAGCTCGAGCCGCCCACGATCAGGGGCGGCCATCGCGCGCAGTACCTGGGGCTGCCGGGCTGTCATCGCTCCCCCTGACCCTTCCACTATCTAATCAGAGAATCGACACGCTCCCGTAACCGGGTAAGTGGAGTGTCGGTTAACGCGCCTCCGGGGTGCTTCGGAATTGACCGCACGTTGCCGATGATCCAGCGCCTCAGACTGGACGGCCGTCCCGCGTGGTCGCGGCCGAGATCCTCCCGAGTTCAGTTGACGGCGGACGGTCGTCGACGTACTCCTCGACAATCGCGCCCCAAGGCCCCGCGGCGCCCAGCCCTGCCAGCAACCCCGCCAGCCCGAAGTTGATCCGTGTCAGGAAGACCATGCCTTCCGGCACGTTGCAGTGCTTGTTGATCTGACCGCCGATTCCGGTGGTCATGGTGTTCCTGCGCACCATCTCGGCCGCCAGCTCCGGAGTGAATCGCACGCGCTCCCCCAGGATTGGCGCCCAGTACCAGTGCATGTGCTCATAAAGCTCGTGGGTGGTGAACGGCGCCCCCGGATGCAGGATCCCGACCGCTTCCGTGGACCGCCGCCACTCCTCGATGTCCCCGGCCAGCAGCCCCCGGATGAGCCGCTTGAACGCGGCCACCACGTCTTCGCTGAACTCCGCCACGCAGCCGTAGTCGACGAACGCTACTGCCCCGTCGTCCAGGAGCAGGTAGTTGCCCGGGTGCGGGTCGCCGTTGAACAGCCGGTGCCGGTACAGGCTCCCAAAGCAGAACCGGTAGATGATCTCGCCCAGCCGGTCGCGTTCAGCCTGTGGAAGCGTCCGCGCCGTCGCGAACGGCCGCCCCTTGATGTACTCCTGCACGAGCACCGTGCTCGTCGTCAACTCGTGGTACACCTTCGGCACCCGGATGAACCCGTGTCCACCGAATGCATCGAAGTACCGCTGCTGCCATGCCGCCTCGCGCAGGTAGTCCAGCTCAGCCCGGATCCCTTCCTTCAACTCCGTCACGATAGCCTGGGTGTCGAGCCCGCGCGCCAGCAACCCACCCAGCCCGATCATCATCCCCACGTTTGCCAGGTCATGCTCGATCGCCTGGCGGACACCCGGGTATTGCACCTTCACCGCTACCGGCGTCCCGTCTCGCAGCTCGGCGCGGTGCACCTGGCCGATGGAAGCCGCCGCGAACGGCTCCTTCTGGAACTTCCGGAACACCCGGTCCGGCGCCTGGCCGTACTCCCGCTCGAACACCTGCTCCACCAGCCCATACGCCATCGGCGGCGCATTCGATTGGAGTGTCGCAAGTTGCGTCGCCATCTCCTCGGGCAGCACGCCTGCCATCAACGAAAGCACCTGCCCCAGCTTCATCGCCGCGCCCTTCATCTCGCCCATCGTGCGCGTGACGTCCTCGGCGGTGCGAAGCATCGCTTGCTTCCGCTTCGCCTGGCGCTTCTCGCCCCGGTACAGGTAGGTCGTTGCCCACCGGGCCGCTGCTCCGCCCGCCAGCCGCGCGGGTGTGATCGACCGGCGGACCCGGCTCGTGCGCATGGCCTTCTGGTTCATTTGGTGGTCAGGGGTTCGATTCCCGGGCGTAGTCCCAGGAAATGATCTTGTCCGGTTCGACCGTGACCAGCGTGCCCGGCCCGCCCGACTGCTCAACGTAACGCGATCCGAACTGCTCACCGAGGTAATGGATCGCTATCTCCGTCGCAAGGGCCCCATCGCCAGCACCTTCGCGCGCCCGTCCTTCGATGACCACGACCTTGTACGGCGCCACCTTGCTATCGACCACCACGCTGACCCGCGGGTTCGCGCGCAGGTTCCGCATCTTCTTCGAATCCGCGCCCGTGTGGAACAGCACCTTGCCGGCGCGCCATGCGTACCAGACCGGCATCGCGTGGGGCTTGCCTGTGGGGCCGGCCGTGGCAACCACGGCGATGTGGGGCTCAGAAAGGAACGTGTCCAGTTCTTGTGGGGTCAGCGGCACGAGTCTGCTCCGGGGTGGGCTCGTTCCAGCGTGGCCGAGCCGGCCCGTCACCGCAACCTGCCGCCGGGGGTCATGCCTCGCCGTAACTTCATCGACAGTCCAAGTCATCCCCCGTCCCGGGCCCCGCCGCATTGGGATCGAAACGCCCCGCTGGGATCACCCGCCTGTCATCCCGTCCGTAAAGGCCACGTTAGAGAATGGTATAGGGGTTCCACCCATCTATGGAGTCTATCGATCTATAGCCGATAATACAGGCGAGACCACTTTGGAGGGGACCCATGACCGGCATCTTCTATGACCCGGCCTCTCGCCGACTCCACGCCGTGCTCACCGCGCCCGAGTCTCGCTGGACCCTCGTTACCCACAACGTCAACGCGAGCACCCACCTCTGCCGCCGGATTATGAGCGAATGGCTCTCACCCGACGACATCTGCCGAGTCGACTGGAACATCCGCCGGGAGCGCCATTCGGCCTGACTCGCGCTACGATCGTTCACATGACCGACCCCGGACTGGACAACCTCCTTTCGGAACTTGACGCCACCCGGACTCCCGCGGTCGCGCGGTTCGATCCTGGCGGCCCGTTCCGGGGACGCCTTGCTTTCCTTCCCTCTGCCTACAACCCCCCCACGCTCGCGCACGTGCACCTGCTCGAAACCGCGCTCGAAGTTGATGGCGTCGAACACGTCGCCGCCATGCTGACCACGCGGAACGTCGCCAAGGATGTCTTTGGCGCCAGCCTCCTCGACCGGGTCGCCATGCTTCTCGAACTCCATGGCGAACGGCCCGAACTCGCCGTCCTCGCCGCTAATGCCGCCCGCATCATCGACCAGGCAAGTGCCCTCTCGGCCGCGTTCAGCGATGTCGGTGTCGATGCCATCGTCGGTTTCGATACTCTCGAACGCCTTTTCGACCCGCGCTACTACGACGACATGGAGCGCGAACTCGCGCCCTTCTTCGAGCGGCATCGCGTCATCGCCGCCAACCGGGGGGACCACCGTGTCACCGAGGTCGACGCGTGGGTGCGAGCCAACGCGGGCCGGTTTGCCGGCCGGATCCTCGTCCGCGAGATCCACGCCTATCCCGCCTCCCTCTCGTCCACCCTCGTGCGCGAGAGTGCCGCCGTCGGCCTCGGCGAGCTTCCCGTCTCGTTCGGCGTTCGCCGCTACATCGAACAGCACAGGCTGTATCGCCCGCCGGCTACGTGATCCTCGAGATGTCCGGCCCACCCCGGGTCGCGACGATTCCCTTCCCCTCGAGCGCCGCGACTTCCTCGGCCGTCAGCCCAAGCAACGTGCCGAACACGTCCAGTGTGTCCTCGCCAAGGCTCGGCGGCGGCCCCTTGATGCCCGAATCGCTCCGCGACATGCGCACCGGCGTGTTCGCGATCGGTATGGTCCCCGCGACCGGGTGCGTGACTTCCTGGATCATCCGGCGGGCGCGAATGTGCTCATCGTCCACGACTTCGGCCACCGTGTTCACCGGCCCACACGGGATGCCCACCGCCAGCAGGTCCGCGTACCACTCCGCCGTTGTCCGCTGTTGAAACGCCTTCGCCAGGATCGGCTCGAGCTGAGCGTGGTTCCGCGTCCGCTTCGGCCCCGTCTCAAAACGCTCATCCTCGATGATCTCCGGCACACCCAGGATCGCGCAGAGCAGGCTCCACTGGTTCTCCTCGCCGAACCCCAGCGCGATCACGATGTGCCCGTCAGCGGTCGGGAACGCCTGGAATGGCGTGGCGCTCGGGTGCCGGGTCCCGAGCGGCCCTGGCACCTCCCCGGTCACGAAGTACCGCATGATCGCGTTCTCCATCACCGTCACCTGCGTGTCGAGCATGCTGATGTCGACCGCCTGCCCCTGACCGCTTCCCTCGCGCTCGTGCAGCGCCGAGAGCACGCCGATCACTGCGAACATCCCCGCCGCGAGGTCGCCGTAGGACGCGCCCGGCCGAATGGGGTTGCCCCCGGGTTCGCCCGTGATCGACATAACGCCGCCCATCGCCTGTACGACGATGTCGAGCGCCGGGCGCTGGCTGTACGGGCCACTCTGCCCGTAGCCGGAAATGCTGGCCAGGATGACCCTCGGGTTCCGCGTGGCCAGCGCCTCGTACCCGATCCCCAGCCTGTCCAGCGTCCCTGGTGTGAAGTTCTCCATGACCACGTCCGCGTGCTCGACCAGCCGAAGGAATAGTTCCTTCCCCTCGGCCGACTGCAGGTCGATTGCCACGCTCCTCTTCCCCCGGTTAATCGAAAAGAAGTAGCCGCTCCAGCCGTTCTGGTACGGCCCCGTCGTCCGGGAGATGTCCCCGAACGGCGGGCGTTCGACCTTGATGACCTCCGCCCCAAGGTCGCAGAGGATCATCGAGGCGAACGGCCCGGCGAGCACCCAGGTCAGGTCGAGAATGCGGACGTCTTCCAGCGGACGGGACACGGGCGGCTCCGGTGAGAGGTGCTGTAGGCTCAAAGGCCATCCGAATCATCGAGGGGACGCCGCGTCCGCGAAAGCCCGGTGCGGTCTGCACCCCCTCCTCGCCAACGGAGAATCGAGCCCCGAACAGGTATTCCGGTCAGGCCCACTCGTCCTTGTTCCACGATGCCCCCGCGGCTACCGTGTGCGCATGCCCGATGTTGAGGAGCACCTCGAACTGTGGCTCGAAGCGGGAGTCATTCACGACTCTGATGCTCAGCGGATCCGCGCCTTCGAACGGCAGCACCACGCGGGTTCGGCGCAACCTTCCGGGGAGCGTCCCGGAGCCATCGAAGCGCTCCTCTACCTCGGTGTTGTGGTCGTTTCGGTCGGCGTCTTCGCGCTCATCGAACAGCGATGGCCCGACCTCGATTCGTGGGCCCGCGTGATGGCCATCGGCGTGCCCACGCTCCTCGCCCTCGCCCTCGGGGCGGCCCTCCACGCCAACGATGAGCCCGGCCTCAACCGCGCCGGCCAGCTGGCCTGGTTCGTCGCCGTCGGGCTCTTCGCGGGCTTTGTGGCTATCTTTCTGAACGAATACGAGCCGGCCGGCATTGGCATCGAGGATAACGCCGATGGACTGCTCACGGTGATGAGCGCGGCTGCCGGGCTCGGGCTCATCCTCTGGGTGGTTAGCCCCGCGCATCCACAGGTCCTCGCTCTCGGCGCCGCGCTCTTCGCCCTGGGCCAGGCGGTGGGCAACTGGCCCGACGAGTTCAGCCAGGTTCTTGCCGGCATGTTGATCTTCGGCTTCGGCGCCGCCGGGCTCGCACTCACCGAGGCGCGGATGATGCGCCCGCGCTTCTCCGGCAGATTGGTCTTCGCCGTGCTCTGTGCTGTGGGCCCCTACGAAGCCGGTTTCACCGATAACGGCATGGTTTTCGAACTCCTCGTCTTTGCAGTCGGCGGAGCGCTCATCGCCATGGGTGTCGTGCGCGCCTCCTTCACGCTCCTGGCAGTCGGCGTGATCGCAAGCTTCGTCGGCCTGGTCACCTTCATCTTCGAACACTTCGAAGAGAGTCTCGGCGCACCCGTCGCCCTCATGATCAGCGGCGGCGCCCTCATCGCCGGCGTCCTCTTGCTCGCTCGCCTGCGCTCCGCCGAGCACATCCGGAGGCTCCGATGAGGACTCGCCTCTACGTCGCCGCGGTCATCGCCGGGCTAGCTCTCCTGGTCATCACCGTGATCGTTGTCGCCAACTATGGCCGCCACGACCCTTCCCCCCCGTCCCTCCGCGATGACCCGAACCTGGCCATCCCGGGCAGCATCATCTTCCTTGATGAAAAGCAGTGCATCCTCCGCGCGGTCGCATCGGGAGCGGGCATCGAAGAGGTCTATTGCCTCTCGCGGAACGACTACCCCTCGGAAATCTACTTCGTGGATGACACCACGATCCTCTTCACGAGATACGACTCTCGCGGCCCGGTGCTCTTCGAACTCAATACACAGACGCGTGCCATCCGCGACCTCGGTGCCCAGCCGACCAGTCCAAAGCCCGTCGAAACGGGGCTCGTTTCGCCTTCAGGTGAAGAAGTCTTCGCCGAATATGACGGTCGCATCGTCATCCTCAAGGACGGCACTCGTACCACCATCACAGAGTTCGACACCCGGGACTACGGCGGCCCCAGCCCCGTCACCTGGTCACCCGATGGGCAGTGGATACTGCTCCGCTACTGGGCCCGCACGCATCCCGAGCTGTGGATCATCAGCCGCGACGGCGCCACGCAGGGGACGCTCACGACGGATGCCAGCGGGTCGGCAGCGTCCTGGTATATCGAGGGGGTCGGTACCTATCCGCCAATCCCCGAGAGCTACCAGCGCTGACCCTCTGGCGCGGCCCTGTCCGGTTCAGCCTGCGTCATGTGGGCTGCCGTCGCGCCCGCGCGCCACGGCCACGAGCCCTGGTCCGGTCCGAAGTCCCCCGCCTGCCCCGCCACAATCGCAGCGGCCGTCTCCAATGCCCGGCGTGCACCCTCGGGGTCGTGCACACGGAAAATCCGCACGCCCTGGGCGAACGCGAGCGCACTCACGGCGTGTGTCTCCAGGTCGCGCTCCGCTGGCGGCAGCCTGTTGATGCTCCCGATGAAGTTCTTGCGCGAATGCGCGAGCATTACAGGCTGCCCGAAAGTCCGCAGCTCACCGATGCGCCGCAATACCTGGATGTCCTCGTCGTGGCTCTTCCCAAACGCGATGCCCGGGTCGATGGCAATGTGCCGCCGCCCGAGCCCGGTCCGTGCCAGCTCGGCCAGCTGCGTCTCCATCCACGCGACCGTCTCGGAGACCACATCCACGTACACCGGGGGAACATCGGGCCGCCGCTTGGGTACCGAGTAGCTGTAGTTCAGCACGTATCCCGCCCCCGCCCCGGCCGCTTCTTGCGCCGCGGCCACCCCAAGCGTCAGCCCGCTGATGTCGTTCACGATCTCCGCACCGGCCTGGAGTGCCGCCCGCGCGACCGTGCCCTTGTACGTGTCGATCGAGACAGCGTGGCCTTCAGCGGTCAATTGTTCGACCACGCGCCCAACGAGCTCCGCCTCCTGGCGCTCGTCCATCACCGGCCGGTCCGCCCTCGCGCTTTCGGCGCCCAGGTCGATGATGTCAGCCCCGGCTGCGCGTAGTGCTTCCGCTCTATCCATGGCCCCGGCCACATCCTGCCCCACGCCATCACCCGAAAACGAATCGTCGGTCAGGTTCAGGATTCCCATTACGATCGGCCGGTCGAGCGGCAACGTCCTGGTCCGCAGCCGCCACTCGGTGATGGGCTCCAGGAACCGCCGTAACGGAGTTCCGTGCCGCGAACCGGCTGCCTCCAGTGCCCCCGCCAGGGCTTCGAGTTCCTGCCGGCTCGCGACGATCCGTACCGCCTGGCCGGTGAGGTCCAGCCCGAGGCCCACGGCGCTCGTTGCCACCTGCAACAGTTCGCGTTCGCCCTCGAAGTATGCGACTTGTGGCGTCTGCGGGTCGGCGGCAGACTGCCCCGCTCCAGCCGGCACTACCCGGAATGACGGCATCAACGGACGGCGCCGGCCAGCTGATCGATCATCCGTCGCGCCTGCCAGAGGTGCTCCAGGTCGTGCCGGTACGCTTCTCGCACCAGGTCGAGCACCGTGAGCCGCCCCTGGTAAGGGTGCAGCCCTCCGCGCTGCCAGTCGCGCTCATCGATGTCCCAGAGCAGGTAAGTGGTGCGCCGCCGGAGGTAGTGGAACTCCTCCAGCAGTTCTTCCACGTCCTCTTCGTAGTAGTCCTCCCGGAAGGGGATGTCGTCCAGGTCGACATGCCGGATCTCCGGCTCCCGGGCGTGGAGCACCAGTTCCAGTTGGCCCTGGACTCCCCGCTCGACTTCGCGCAGGTGGAAGGGGATGGCGAGCAGACTCCAGCCCTCGTCCACCCCGTCGGCCTCGCGCTGCAGTTGACGTTCATGTATACCGAAAAATGCCCGGTGCAACTCGCCAGCAGCCTCGCCCAGCGCCTTCAACAAGAACGAAGGGTCACTCCCGGCCTGCCGCACGTAACGCATAGCGCGGATTGTACGCCACCCTGCAATGCGCTCCGGTGAAGACCACCGCCGCACCGGCGCAAATTACTCAGGTGATGACGAGTGGGACGCCTGTCTTGCAGAGAGGGCATTCCTCGGGCGCCCACGAGGCGATTTCGAGCGAGATGCACGCGAAGAACGGCACCCCAAAGTCCACCTTCCCTGATGTGCGGTCGACCAGCACGCCGACGCCCACGACCTCCGCCCCTCGCGCGCGAACGGCGGCAAGCACCTCGCGGATACTCCCACCGGTCGTGAGCACGTCGTCCACCACCAGCACCCGATCGCCGGGACCGATCTCGAAGCCCCGCTTGAACTCGCGCTGGTCCGAGTTTTCTGCCGTACGCTCGGCGATGATGCTCCGCAGCCCGAGGTGCCGAGCCGTTTCGTAAGAAAGGATCACCCCGCCCGTTGTCGGCCCCGCCACCAGGTTCGGCTGTCCGCGAAAATGGTCCGCGATGCCGCGGCAAAGTTCGCCCGTGATGTCCGGCCACTGGAGGATGCGGAACTTCTCGACGTAGATGTCGCCGTGGCGGCCGCTGGCGAACTGGAAGTGCCCGCGAAGGATGGCCCCTCGCTCTTCGAGTTGTGCTTCATATCCTGTGCTCATCGCACCCGAGCGTACCCCAGTCCACCTGTCCGAAAAACGAGAGCCCCTCGGAGAGGGGCTCGTTGTTCATCGGTTTGGTGGCTTCGCTCAGTCTTCGCCAATCCGCTTTGTCGTCAGCACCGGTTTCTGATCGCCGAGAGAGCCTCCCTCGTTTGGCGCCAGCCCGAACTTGTCGCGCGGCCAGTATGAGAGCATCGCCTTGCCGATGATGAGGTCCGCCGGCACGAGCCCCACCTGTGAGCTCCGGCTATCCAGGCTGTTGTCCCGGTTGTCGCCCAGTACGTAATACTCGCCGTCGGGAATCAGGATCTTGGGCTTCGTATCGTTCCACGGTGAGGTGATGTAGGGCTCCTCAAGCTGCAGGTCGTTGATGTACACCTTGCCACCCACGATCTCCACCGTCTCGCCTGGCAGCCCGATAACGCGCTTGATCAGGTCCGTCTCCGGCTTTCGCGGGTCCTGGAGTACGACGATGTCACCGCGCTGCGGCCCGTGGAACACGTTCCGCTTCGGGTCGTCGCCCGCATCCACGAAGGGGATGAATTTCCCGAGCTTCTCCACGTCCACTTCCGAGTAGACCAGCTTGTTCACGATGAGGAACTGCCCGTCCTCGAGAGTCGGATACATCGAACTCCCGTCGACCTTGAAGTTCTGGAAGCTGGCTCGCACCGAGAGGAACACAAGCAGGGCCAGGAGGCCCGTCTCCACCAGCTCCCGGATCCAGGTCTTGGTCTTCGAGCCCTGGCGCACCGGAGCGCCCTCGCCTTCGGCGCCGAACTCCTCGGCCGCCCACGGTGGAGGCAGGAAACCGGCGCCGTCGCTGCCGCCGTAGGGCGCGCGGTCGTGCGCGAGAACTTCCTGGACTTCCTGTTCAGGCGCCCAGTTACCGTCGAACGACTCGCGTTGCGGCGCGAACCCACTCAGCCGCATGAAGGACTGCGGCTCCGTTTCCGCGCCGGACTCATCGACGATCTGCGCCGCGTTCTGGCCAAACAGCGCGGCGAGTGCTTCCTCGGTCTCTCGTGCCGCCGCCGGGTCTGGTTGGGCCTCCGGGTCGGGCGTCGCGGCGTGCCGTTCGAACGCCCGGAGAATGACATCCTCGTCAGCTTCCTCCGGCTCGAACGCGCCCTGCTCGTCGTCGTAGTCGGGCCGCGCGGGCCGGATCCCGGCGCTCTCCCAGTCACGGGGAGCCTCGATAGGCCGTTCGGCCATCTGGCTTTCCAGGCTCGCCGCAAGGTCAATTCCCGGGCCGTCCTCGGCGCCGAACGCGGCTTCCTCAGTCTGCGCGGCGATGTCGCCCCACATATCCTCGTCGTGCTCGGCGGAGGGTGATGCGGGCGGCGTCCATGCGGGAGCCGTCGCCGCCCAACTGCCGGCGAGCGAAGCAGCGGCTGAAGGCAGCGTGTCCGTTTCTGGTTCACCACTGACGAACTCCGCCCATGGGTCGTCGTCGTCGCCATCGAGTACGGGCTCTTCCGCGGCGGGCTCCACGGAAGCGACGGCCTCAACAGG
>PQAO01000006.1 GCA_003104995.1 Dehalococcoidia bacterium | reverse complement strand
GCCGCGAGCCACATGAACGTTGGGGCCGGGGCGGGTGCGGCGTTCGAGGGAGGATACCGGTCGCCAACCACCGTCCCGCCCACGCGAAAGGCCCCGGAGCAATCCGGGGCCTTTCGTCTGGTGGCGTGGGGACGCCGATTAGCGGCGCCTGCGGGCCATCGCCAGGACAACCGTCCCACCGCTGAGGGCCATCAGGCCCGCCGCGATGAGCAGCAGGTTCGGGCCGCCGGTCTGCCCGCCGAGGAGGCCGTAGCCGGTGCTCGGGGCGATGGGAGTCGCGCCGGGCGTCCGCTCGCCCCGGGCCTCATCGACCACCGTCGGCGTGGCCGTCGGGTCTTCCGGCTTCTCCGTCGGCGTCGGGGTTGCGGCCGGCTTCTCCGGCGTGGCGGTCGGGGTCGGGGTCTCGACGATGGTGATGCAGCCGTTCACGCAGACTTCGATCTTCACGTTCGTGAAACTCAGGGTCGCGTAGCCGCCGGGGGTCACCGGGTTCGCCACCTGGACCGGGTTGATGGCGGACCAGCCGGCCTTCTGGGTCTCGGTCACGGTGTAGGTGCAGTTCACTGCCAGGGGCAGGTTATCGAACTGGGCCTGGCCGGCCGCGTTGGTCGTGGCGGTCTGCGGGACAATCCCACAGCCGCTGAGGGTGAAGCTCCAGCCCGCGCCGGGCGTGCCGGCCGCTTTCGCCAGCGTAATCTCGGTCTTGCTGAGCTTGATGCCGGTGCGAGGCTGGTTGAAGTACTGGATGACGGTGGCGCCGCCCTCGGGGATGGTCAGCGTCTTGGAGGCGCCGAGCGCAACCGGCACGCCATCGATGCGGACGCCCGTGAGCACGTAGCCCGCGCGGGTCTCTTCGGTCACGGTGTACTTGTCGCCGCTGGTCAGCCCGTCGAAGGAGATGGCCGCTTCGGCGAACAGATCGCTCGGGTCGAGGTCAGCCGTCGGGTAGACGCCGTTCACTTCCGGGCCGCCGACGGTCATGTTCCAGCCCACCAGGGGGCCTTCGCCGAGGTCGTTGGCATCGCCGTCGCCGTTGAGGTCGAGGTACTTCTCGATCCGCAGGCCGCCGGTCGGGCTCACTTCGCCGCCATCCTTGTTATAGAAGGTAACGGTGCAGGAGGGGACGGCCACGATGGACTGCGCGATTTGGAGGAAGCGCTCAAACGGCCCCTCGGAGGCGATGGCGCAGTGGTCGAGGTCCACCGTGACGCTGGTGCCGGAGGCAGCCACGTCGCTGGCGGTCGCGTAGCCGACAACGTACTTCGGGTAGCCTTCGCCCGTCTTCGAAGTGAAGCCCGCGGGCAGCAGCTCGGAGATGAGCGCTCCCTCGGCGCTGTACTCGACTTCGATGGTCTCGCAGGCGCCTTTGCTATCGCCCTCGCTCACGGTCAGCGGCACGGAGTGGCCCTGGTCCGAAGTGATGGTGAAGGTGGCGTCCGGGTCGGCGATGTCGTCGTTCGAAAGGTCCCACACCTTGCACACCTGGATGGTGCGCCGGGGGATGAGCGACTTATTGATGATGGTGACCTTGGAAGAGCCACCGGCGGTGATCGTCACGCCGTCGCCGGTGAGCGCCCCGCTGCTGATGAGCACGCTACCCTCCTCGAGCTTGAACTTCGGGAAGCCATCGGCGTTGAGCCAGTCAGCTGGCAGCTGCTCATTGACGCTGACGCCCGTATCCGGGTTGGTGGCCTTGAAGACCTTGACTTCGCAGTAGGTATGGCCGGGTTTGAGTTCGCCGGTCGGGATGTCCTGGCCGCCGGCGGTGAGGGTGAACGCGCCGCCGTAGGGGCTGTTGGCTTCGACGAGCTTGCAGACTTCGATGCAGCGGTTGCCCTGCTCGACCCACCAGGCGACGCCTGAGCCACCCTTCAAAAGGACGTCGGGCGCCGGAGTGTGATGCGGAGCGGGCCGGTGTTCGCCGTTGGGCGAAGCGAGCTCGCCCGTGCCGAGGGTGGCGCCGCCGTCGTTCAGGACCGCGTCGTTCGTGAGGTAGAGGTCGAGCTGGTAGTTGCAGACCTCCAACGGGCGCAGGTCGAAGTCGACCTTCTGTCCCTTCACGAGCTCCTTGGACTCTGTCTTGCGGTGGACCTGGCCGGCCCAGTTGGCGTAGTTGTTCCACGAGCTGCCGGTAAGCTCATAGAGCGAGAAGCGGACCTGCGGCAGGTCGCAGCCATCGAAGTTCGCGGAAAGAGTGGCCCAGGCGGTGCCGTTCTTGTCGACGCCGCTGGTGATGGCGTTCTTCACCGCCGCGCTGTTGTACGTGTAATCCACGCAGGCCGGCGGGTCCGCGACGAACTTGTTCAGCACGCAGACGGTCTTCGTGTTGTCATCGATGGAGACGAGGCCGTCATCCTTGTAGTTGTCAGCAGTCGGGGCCGGGCAGGAGCCTTCGCCATCGACTTCCTGGAAGCCGGCGAACTGGATCTTGCCGCCGGTCACCGTCATCGGCATGTTGTCTTCGGCAACCTGGTAGTCGCCGCTGGCCAGGCCGAAGTTGCTCGTGTCGGTGCCACCGACCTTCGCGCTCCAGGTGCCATCGTGGCCGCCGCCGTCCTTCTTCACGGTCCCGGAGAAACTCGTGTTGGCGAGGTCGCCGGTGATCGTCGGGCCAACCTTCTTCACGATGACCTTGCCATCGGAAGCGACGATGCCGCAGTCGTCATCGGCACTGGTGACCGTCTTGTGCTCGGCGCCGTTCACGCCGCCCCATGTTGCGTTGTACCCGGAGGAGGTCGCCGTGTTCGCCGTGATGCTGGTATCCGTGCCAAAGGGGATGTACACGTCCCAATGCACGGTGGAGGGCCCCTGGGGAGTCCGCTCATTCGCGGTGGTGTTGGCGGCCCCGCTCACATCGCCCGTGTAGCCGACGGCAAGCGGATGGCCATTCGGCGCGTTCAGCGGCGTCCCGGAGGGGATGATGAAGTGGAACATGGCGTTCGGGAGCCCGTCCACGAGTTCGCATGCGCTATGGCTCAGCACGACCCTCTCGACCGGCGCACAATCGCCCTTGAGCTTTTCCACGCCATTGACGCTCTTCGGACCATAGTGGTCGCCAGTCCTGTTGGCATTCACCCACCAATCGACCTGTGCGGTCAAGGTGACCGAGGTCGCGTTACCCGGGACTGCAGTGGTGGGGCCCTTGATCTTGCCCTTGTTGTTCACAGGGTTCGGCGCAAAGTCCGCCAGAGCAGTCGTCCCGGTATCCGTCGAAACAGAATCCAGGAACATGTACTTGTTGTTATCGCTCTTGATTTCCCAGGCGATGCTGTAAGTGCCGTCGCTTTCACACGTTGCCTTGCCTTTGACGTCTGCAGTGTGCGCAAAAGCGCTGTTAATCCCGGCAACGCTCGCAGCCATCGCAGCAAGCACCGCCAGTACGGCGGCAAACAGTAGCCAGCCTTGTCGCTTTCGCGACTTCCCGTAAAGTGCGAGTGTCAATTAAGTCTCCGTCCTGTAGGTGCTGGTTGTTCCATCCCGGCAATTCGGATGAGCTACGATTCCTCCCCGAAGCTCAATCCCCGCAGCGTTTCTTCCTTCGTGCCTTACCGGCCTCCTTCGCGTCCCGTCAATACGTCACGTTGCAATGCCGTCCACCAGTTTGCACCGCTCCTCGACCTGGCAGACACACCGCGTCCACTTTCGCCCCAAATCGGGGGCCATTGCGTGAACAGTACGGATAGATTACGGGACACCCCTGCCCCCGGTCAGTTAGAACTCCGTAAGACTGGCAAAGGTTAATGGTGAACATCGGGTGGACGCCGCAATATGCGTAACTGGCAAGCCGTCGAATCGCGCCCAACAAACGCGCATATGCGGTTACTCGTTCGCCGCTTATCTCACGCCGTCAGAACCGCTGGCGGCACGGCCGGCACCGTGCCCCCGGCAGCATGGACTCCGTTTGCTCAACGAGCGCGCCTCGAGTGCCTCGTTCCTTGCTCGTGCCCTTCTCTTCTCCGCCGAAAGGAGGAGCCCCTTTGTGACACCTCTCGCAGAGCCGGCGCCCGCGTCCTGAGACACTGGCTGCGCGGTACCCGGGCACGACGACCCCAATTGCCGCGACCCGGTAGCCCCGGCGACAGGCAGAAAGGAGGACCACGGTGACCGTCAGGCAGGTGCCTTACGCAGCATTCCCCGCCAGCCGCCCGCGTGCTTCGCAGGTCTCGCGCCCGGCCATCCTCGGGGCGCGCTGGTTCGCCCGCGATTTCGCCATCGTCCTCGCGGTCATCGGCGTCTACTTCCTGCTCCGCGGGGCCGCCCCCGACCGCCTCGGCTTTTCGGTCCGGGTGACGAGCGGACTGATCGCTTTCGAACAGCGCCTCGGCGTGTTCTGGGAGCCCGAAGTCCAGGAGTGGTCCATCCGCTCCCATTGGTCGAAGGAGTTCGCGAACTTTGTCTACGCCTACATGCACTTTCCCGTGCTGGCGGCCGTGGGTGTGTGGCTCTGGTTCCGCAACCGCCAGGGCTTCCTCTTCATGCGGGACGTCATGTTCATCTCGATGGTCATCGGGCTGGTCTTCTACTACGCGGTCCCGGCGGCCCCGCCCCGGCTGATGGCGGCGCACGGCTACGAACTTGGCTTTATCGACACGGTCTTCGGCGGCGACACGGCCGTGAATTACGCCCAGCCGTCGCTCATCCTGAACGAGTACGCGGCCATCCCGAGCTTCCACTTCGGCTGGATTGCCATGGCCTCGGCAGCCATCTGGGTGAACACCGGAAGCCGCGCGCTGCGCACGCTCGCCGTCCTCCTCACAGTCGTCATGACCTGGGCGATTGTCGCCAGTGCCAACCACCTGTTCATCGACATGGCCCTCGGCGGCGCAGTTGTGGCCATTGCCTGGTGGGCCGCGGCGCGCCGGCCGGTTGCTATTGGCCGGTAGGCACATGCCGGGGGCACTCCGCACTCCGCACTTCCCGTAAACTCCGCGCATGCCCGAAATACCCGAGCTCGAGGCCATCCGGGGATTCTTCACCGCCAACATCGCGGGCAAGGAGATCGCCGAGGCGCAGGTCCGCATCCCCCACGTCTTCCGCACCCCCGCCCAGGAGTTCCGCGAACTCCCCGGGGACGTGTTCGGCGAGGTCCAGCGGCACGGCAAGTTCCTCCTCTTCCCCCTCGCCTCCGGGCGGGTGCTCGCCATCAACCCGATGCTCACCGGCCGCTTCCAGTACGTCGAACCGAAGGTGAAGCTGCGCGCGAAGACCTGCCTCGTCCTCGATATCGCGGAGGGCCGCTCGCTCCGCTACTCGGATGACCGGCTCATGGGCAAGCTCTACCTGGTCCCGCTCGAACACCTCGACAAAATCCCGAACTGGGCGACCAACGGCCCCGATCTGCTCGACCCGGCCCTCACCGAAGACGAATGGCTCGCCCGGCTGAAGAAGTACCGTGGGCAGATCAAGAGCGTCCTCACCAACGCCGAGTTCGTCCAGGGCATCGGCAACGCCTACAGCGATGAGATCCTCTGGGAAGCGAAGGTCAACCCCTACATCCCCCGGACGAAGCTGAGCGAGGACGAACTCCGAGGCCTCTACCGCGCCGCCCTCACTGTCATGGCCTGGGCCACGCCCCTGGTGCGCGAAGCGATGGTGAAGGATGGCGTGCTGGACTACGAAGAGCGGCGCGACTTCATGCGCGTGCACCGGCTGGGCGGCAAGCCCTGCCCCCGCTGTGGCGCCACCATCAGCGAAATCACCGCGAACCAGCGCATCACGAGCTTCTGCCGCACCTGCCAGCCGGAGCTGCCGGCCTAGAACGACGCCCCGAGGAACGCCGCGGCGATCATCACCGCCACGGTCGATACCCGCGCGAGCACATCAGCGACCAGTTCCTCGGCATTCCGGACCTGGGCCTCGAACTCGGGATGGCGGTCATCGTGGCGGGCATGCATCTCAATACTCCAGTGGGTGCTCCATCCATTCTCCACCATCCACGGGAGGCTGTCAGTGGTCGATGGGCCCGGTTGTGCCGGGCCGATCGGGTGGCGTCCGGGCCTTTTCCGGCTGCGCGAATCGCCTATAGTCCCGCACATGGGCTGGCTCGGATTCGCGGTGCTCTCGGCGGTTGCGGCGGCGGCCACTGCCATCCTCGCCAAGGTAGGCGTCAAGGACGTTAACTCGAACCTCGCGACGGCCATCCGCACCGTCGTCGTCCTCGTCTTCGCCTGGGGGATCGTCTTCGCCTCCGGGGTCCACCGCGAAATTCCCCGGCTCTCGAACCACACGCTGCTGTTCCTCGGGCTTTCCGGCATCGCTACCGGCCTGTCGTGGCTGTTTTACTTCCGCGCGCTGCAATTGGGCAACGCCTCCCAGGTCGCGCCGATCGACAAGCTCTCCCTGGTCATCACGGTGATCTTCGCCGCCGTGTTCCTCGGCGAACACATCACCTGGGCTGTCGCCGCAGGGGTTGCCCTCGTCGCTGCCGGCACCCTGTTCATCGCCTTCGGTTGACTCAACCCCCGTCTCTGACTCGCGCCGCCTCGCCGATGATCTTCGAAAGCTCGTCGACGCCGTAGGGCTTCGCCAGCAGCGTCAGCCCAAAGCGTTCGACAATCCGGAGGACCCCCGGATCGGTCGTCGCCCCGGTCGCAATGATCGTCCGCGGGATGAGCTGCGGCGCGATCCGGGCGAACCCTTCGAGCACCTGGTCGGCGGTCTCTGTCGCGAGCCGGTAGTCGCACAACACCACGTCGAAGTCCTGCTCGCCCGCCAGCTGGAGTGCCGCGTCCGCGCTTTCCGCCGTCTCGCACTCGTGGCCGAGGCTCGTGATGAGCCGCTGGCACACCTTCCGCAGGCTCGGCTCGTCATCTACGACCAGCACCCGCGAAACGGGCCCCCGCGCGCCAGCCCCGGCGGCGGGTGGGCCTGCCGGATTGCCCGCCGAGGCCGGCAGCTCGACCGTGAACGTGGTCCCGGCGCCAGGGGCGGACGTGACCGAGATGGTGCCTTCGTGGGACTGGACGATGGAGTAGGACAGGGGCAGCCCCAGCCCCGTCCCCAGCCCGGGCCTGGTGGTAAAGAACGGCTCGAAAATCCTCGCCCGCGTCGCCTCGTCCATCCCCATGCCATTGTCGGCAACCATGATCCGGGTGCGGTCGCCCCCGCACTCAGACGCAATCGTGAGGCGCGCGCCGGGCCGGCCGGAGAGCACCTGCTCGGCGTTGGTCACCAGGTTGAGGATGACCTGCGTGAGCTGGTGCTCGTTGCCCCAGACCACGCACTCGGGCTCAATCCGGATCTCCGCCGCAATGCCCAGCTGCGCCCAGTGCGACCGCCGCAGCCGCTGGATGTGCGCGACCAGTTCGGTCACCGGCACCGGCTGCCGTTCCGAGGTCCCCGGCCGCGCGATGAACAACAGGTCCCGCACGATGTTCCGCGCCCGGAGCGCCTCTTTCTGAATGACGCCGATCTCCTCGCCGACGGACTTCGCTGCCTCGTTCCGTGCGACGATTTCGGCGAAACCCAGGATCGCGGTAAGCGGATTATTCAACTCGTGGGCCACGCCGCCGATGAGCTCGCCCAGGGCGGCCAGGCGCGATGCCTGCTCCATCCGCTCGCGATTGTGCTCTTGCTCCTCCTGCCGCAGCACCTCGGCCGTGACGTCGATCGCCACCAGCAGCACCTTCATCCGCGGATCGGCCAGCGGGACGAGCTCGTAATCGAAATGCGTCAGTTGCCCATCGATCGTGAGCGACACCCGCCCCTGGGCCGGCTCCCCGCGGATGAATGCCGCCGCGTAGTTCTCGCGGACCTCCTGCGGGAGGTACGGCATCAGATCCTCCCAGTCCGTCACCGGGATATCCGGGTTGAGCGCCCGCAGGATCTTCCGGCCCACGTCGTTGGCGAACACTGCCTCGCCCTGGACATCAATCAGGATGACGCCCTCGGTCAGGGATCGCAGGATCAGACTGTAGAGATCTCCCTGGCGGGCAACCTCCTCCTGCGCGCGCGCTGCTTCGATGGCCGGGCCCACCACCTGCACCAGCTTGCGCAGGAGCTCCAGGTGCCTCTCCGAGAACGTGAACGCCGGGTCGCGCGAGGCCACCAGGAACATGCTCGTTACCGACCGGCCCGAGTAGTACGACGTCAGCGCGAAGGCATGGACGCCGAGCGACGCGTAGGCGCTTTCCCCCTCCAGGTCGTCGACATGCCCCGTCGCCTGCCCGTGGTCGCGGGCCAGGAACCCCGCCGGCGTGAACGGGATCACGAGCTTGTCCGTCCCAAAGGCGTCGCCGAGTGGCAGGCCCGAAACGCGGTAGTGGGTGGCGTCGCCGTGGACTTCGCCATCGAGAATGACCGGGTCGGGGATGAACCCGCCGATGGCGGCCGGGAGCGCGTTGATGATGCTGCCGGCATCGGCTTCACGGGCACACACCGCGGCCACCTCCGCCAGGATGCGCTGCTCTTCCGCCTCTTCGCGCGCGCGCATCGCCGCCCGCGCGTTCTCCATCGCCGGCCCGACAATCTGCGAAACGAGCCGGAACAGGGCCCGCTCCCGCCGCCCGAAGCGGTACCCCGCCACCCGCGAACCCACCAGGAAGAAGCCCACCGTAGTGCCCGCCGCCCGCACGGCCGTCGTGCAGGTCGCGTGCAGCCCCAGCTGGCGGAGCATGCCGTTGGGGTCGGCGTCGTCCGGCAGCTCCGGCGCGTGGATCTGGCCAAGTTCGCCGGCCATCTGCGCGTACGTTTCGATCGGCAAGCTGACGAACGTGCCGTCCCCTCGCGGATAGACCATCTCATCGCCGTCGCGGAAGCCATAGACCACCACCGGCCGCGGCACCAGCACGCGCAGCGGCCGGTGAAGTGCGTTCACGAGACCCGCGGGCTCTCCCTCCCGGGCGCACACCGCCGCGATCTCCGCGAGTACCCGCTGGTCCTCCGCCTCCTGCCGCTCCCGCTCCACCGACCGGACGTTTGCCATCGCCGGACCGATGATGTCGGCGATGAGGCGGATCAGCCGAAGTTCGCGCGGGCCGTAGTCGAAGTCCGGGTCGCGCGACCCGACCACCAGCAGGCCGATCGTCGATCCCGCGGAACTCGCGGCCGTCACCACGTGGCTCTGCAGCCCCACCCTTTCCAGTTCGGCCAGCGCCTCGGGGGTCCCGCCTGACTTAGGTGGAGGCGGGACCACCACCTGGCCCTCATCGATGGCCCGCGCGAAGTACGGCCCGATGGGCAAGGCAACCGGGCCACCGTCCTTGCTGGGGAATGCCACCAGTCCCGGCTCCACGTAACCGAAGTTCACGAACGGCCTGGGCACGAAGAGGCCAACCGCCTCCCGCAGGCGCGACGCGATCGCCAGGCTCCCGCTTTCACTTGCGACGGCCGCGGCCGCCCGCGCGATGATGCCCTGCTCTTCGGCTTCGGCCGCGCTCATTGCAATCCGCCGCTCGTTGGCGATGGCATAGGAAAGGAGGCTGCCCACCAGTTCGAAAAAGGTCCGCTCGGGCCGCCGGAACGGCGCATGCGTCTTCCGGCCAACCGTCAACGCGCCTTCGATCCCCGTACCCGCCGAGAGCAGCACGCTGAACACCATCCGCAGGCCAATGTCGAAGAGGTTGCCCGGCGCACCGTTCTCCATGCCTTCGAGGCCGTACTGGCTGCTCCGCAGGTTGTTCTCGACCAGGTAGTTCAGGGCGCTCGGGTCGAACGGCAACTCTCCCCCATCCGCGCCATACACCGGGATGGACCGCATCGTCCGGAATCCTTCGCCTCTCGGCTCGCGCGCCACCACCGAGCAATAGTCAAAGCCCACGCCCTCCAGGAGGAGTTCGCGTAACCGGTGGAAGTGCGCCTCCACCGGCTCGCCGTCGCTCAACAGGATGGCCAGTTCGCTGAGCACCCTGTTCCGGAGCGCTTCCGCCTCGCGTGCATGCGTCTTGGCGTGGTTTGCGGCGGCCTGCCCCAGGAGCGCCGCCACCAGTTCGATGAACGCCATATCCCGATCGCTGTACTCCAGGGCGTCACGACGGGCGATCGTAAGCAGCCCCTCCGGCCCTTCTGTATTCGGTATCAGCGCCGTCACCGCGCGCTGGAAGCCTGCCCGGGCCAGCGCCGCCGGCACCGCTCGCCCCTCGACACGTGCCGTCCGGTACTGCGTGATGCCGCTGCCCCCACCCCGAACTACAGCGATACCCGCCGGGTCGAACAAGAGAGGCTCCCCATCGAGCAGCAGCTCCTCCGAGCGCGACGCCCTGAAGCCGTCGGTCGCCGGGTCGGCCAGGGTGATGGAAAGGAAGTCGAACCCCACGGCTTGCAACAGCAACTCCGAAAGCCGGTCAAAGTGGTCCTGGGGGTTGGTGCCGCCCTGCAGCAACACGGCCAGCTCGGAGAGCACCTGGCTGCGAATTGCCTCCGCCCGGGAATCCTCGACTTTCGCGTGGTTCGCGATCGCCTGGGCAAGGAGCGTCCCAAGTATCCCCAGGTAGGCGCACTCTTCCGCGTTGAACGCCTCATCTTCCAGGCGCCCGACAAGCAGGTAGCCGAGGACCGAACCCTCCTGGCGGAGCTCCACCGCGGCCCCGCGCCGCAATCCCCCCTCCTGCGAACGCGCTGCCACCGGTCCATCGAGCGCCGCGATCGGTCCCTCGGCAACGCCGTGCCCCTCCAGCATTCCCGTCAGCGCCAGGCCCAGGTCGTCCACACTCAGGACTGCCCCGGCGTCGAACATCTTGCGCATGCTCTCGACCACCCGCAGGCGCCGGCGGCCCTCGGAAACCAGCAGCACCATGCCGTCGAACGGCAAGACCTCCCGGAGCTGTTCTGACAGCCGCTGGAAGAACGCTTCTGGCGGCTCGCCGTGGTTCAGGAGCACCGCAATCTCACTCAGGAGGCGCGAACGGGCCGCCGCGCGCATGGATTCCTCCAGCCGCCGCCGGTTCGTAATGGCCTGGCCCAGCATTCGCGCCAGCGTCACCAGGAAGCGCCGCTCGTCGGCCGTGAATCCAATGTCCCGTTTCCGGGCCACAGTGAAAAACCCCTCCATCCGGCCTTCGACTTCGATCAGGGCCGACGCGCCCCGCACGAAACCAGCATCGCCGAGCGCGCGGGCCGTGACCGTGCCAGGGCCGGGCCGATCGAATCGGTAGCTGATGAGTCCCTCGCCGCCGGCCCGGAGTTGGGGAATGCCAAGCGCGCGCTCGCTCTGCAGTTCTTCTTCGGCGCCGATGCCCTCGGGCTCCTTCGCGACCCGGCGGAGGTAGCCCGGCTCTTCGGCCGGCTCGAACAGGCTCACATACTCGAACTCGACGCTCTCATGCAGCAACGGGAGAACCTGGTCGAAGATCCGGCGGACCGGCTGGCCCGTGTTCAACAGGAGTGACGCGTCGTTGAGGAGCCGGGCGCGAGCAGCAGCCACCTGCGTCCGCGCGAGCCGTTGCTGGTTCACGATCGCCTGGCCGAGCATCGTCGAGAGGGTCTCCAGGAACGCCACCTCCTCGGCCTCGTAACGCTCCTCCCTTCGGCGGGCGAGAGACAGGAACCCGAGCAGGGCGCCGTTACGCCGGATCGGGATCGAGACTCCCCGGCGCATCCCGTTCCCGTGCATCACCTCGTTGAAGTACGAGCGGTCCGGGTAGCGGTCCACGCGGTACTGGACCACCACGTCCGGGGCATCATCGAGGATGTCCATGCGCAGCTCTTCGAGTGTCGCAAGCGTGCCCGCCGGCCGCACCAGCTCCGGACGCGAGCCCACCATCCGCATCGTCCCCGGCACCTCGCCGGGTTCGAGGAAACCGACGTAGTCGATTTCCAGCGCCACGTCGATCAGGTCCAGCAGCCGCTGGAAGATGGCATCGATGCGCCCGCCCTGGCTCAACAGGAGCGCCACCTCGTTCAGGACGTGCGAGCGCGCCGCCGCCGATTGCATCCGGCTGAACCGGCGATGGTTCGCCAGAGCCTGGCCGAAAATGTTCGCCAGGAGCGAGATGAACTCGCGCTCCATGTCGCTGAACGCCGCATTACTCTTCCGCCCGAACGAAATCAGCCCGAGCGGCTCTCCGGCGTGCATCATGGCCGCGTCGACGACGCGAACGACCCCGGCCGCGAACAGCGGTTCTCCCAGCGGGCCGATCCTGTCGGTGCGGATCTCGGTCAGGCCCCCGTTCTCCACGACCAGCTGGACGACATCGGCATGCTCCCCGGGCGCGTGCAGGGCAACAGGGAGTTCGCCGGCAAACACGTTCCGCCCGCCCTGCCTCAGGATGAGCGAGGCATAGTCGAAGTCGAGCGCATCGCCCAGGATCTCGGCCAGCCCCCGGAAGATCTCCGCCGGCGCATCGCCCGTGTTGAGCGCCAGCGAGAGTGCGTTCGCCGCCCGGGCGCGTTCGGCCGCGAGGCGGGCATCCCGCAGGTCGCGCTCCTGGCGGACCGCCGTGGCGAGCAGCCGCGCCACCGCCTGCAGGAACTCCACCTGGTCCGCCCCGAACCGCGCGTTGCGCTTTCGCGCGGTGATAAAGACCCCGTGCGCCTCTCCGTTGTCCAGCAGCGGCGTGACCCACGCACGCTCCATTCCCGAAGCGTGGAGGTTCCGTACGCTATCGAGCGTCAGCATCTCCGCTGTCGAGAAGTCGAGGCCCTCCGGGGAATCACGGATGAGACGCAAGCCCACCGTCTCTTCGCGGAAGCGCGCGCCAGCCACCGCGGGCTCCGTCGCGAAGGGAAACGAAGCCACCGCGCGGACATACCTCGGGTCTACATCGACAGCGAACAACGAGGTGAAGTCGAAGTCGGCCGCCTCCAGTAGCCGCCCGGCAAGCGACGCGAAAATATCCGCCACCGAACTCCGCTCGTTCACGAGCAAGGCCAGTTCGAGGAGGAGGTCGCGGTGCGCTGCCGGGGCGGCGTCAGACCTGGACATGCGAAGGCCGTCCTGTCCCTATTTCGAGGAGTTTCGTCAGTTCGGGCATCCTCGCCTATGGGGGAGTTCCCGAATAGACCACGCCAGTCTGCGCCAAACGCCCGTTGGAGCGAACACCCCGGTGTGTGACCCTCCCGCACATGACAGACATCGCGTTCGGCCCGGCCATCGCAGGCGCCGCCACCTTTACCGGGCTCCCGCTGAGCGGCGCCATCACCTCCTTCTTCGGCTCGCGCGATATCCCCGAGCACGCCGGCGGCCACACAGGCGTCGACATCGGCACGCCCGCGGGCACGCCGGTCCGGGCGCCGGCTCCGGGACTCGTCCGCGCGGCCGCTGAAAGCCCGGTCTTCGGCAAATACGTCACGCTCGCGCACGCGGGGGGCTGGGAATCCCTTTACGCCCATCTCTCGCGGGTCGGCGTATTCCCGGGCCAGTACCTGCGCCGGGGCGACGGCCTCGGTCTCGCCGGCTCGACGGGCCTCAGCACCGGGCCGCACCTCCACTGGGGCCTTGCCGTTGGTGGCAGCCCGCTCGCCGCCGGCTCGCACCTCCGCGACCCGCTCGCCTACCTTTCCGCCACGCCCGGCGTCATCGATGTCGAACGCACCCTGGGCGCTACCGCCCACGCCATTTACGGCGCGCTCCAGGCAGCCGGCGCCGCGCTCGGTACTCGCACGGAAGCAGACTTCGCCCTCTACCCGCCCGGTTCCCCCGAACGTGCCATCCTCGATGTCCAGCGTGCCGCCAACCCGCTCATCGCGCGGTATGTCCGCGGCGGCTAACACCAACCGGGGCCGCCCTGTACCCTGAATGGCCATGGAACCCGTTTCGCGCTACTTCATGTCGCAGCGCCTGAAGATGCATTACCTGGTCTGGGGCGATGAGACAAAGCCACCGATCATCCTCATCCACGGCACCCGCGACCACGCACGCTCCTGGCAGCGCACCGCCGACGCGCTGGCCGGCCGCTACTGCGTCTACGCCCCGGACCTCCGTGGCCACGGCGATTCGGCCTGGGCCATCGGCGGCAACTACTCGATCATCGATTACGCGCTCGATATCCATGCGCTTGGAGAGGCAATCGGCCGCGCGCCCTACACCATCATCGGCCACTCCCTCGGCGGCGGCGTCTCGCTCCAGTACGCCGGCACCTTCCCGGAGAAGGTCTCCAAACTGGTCACCATCGAGGGCCTCGGTGGCCTCGGCTGGCAGCGCGAACGCCGTCCCGCGCACGAACGCATGCGCTCCTGGATCGAGAGCATGCACCGCCTGGAGGGCCGCATCCTCCACACCTACCCCACCATCGAGGACGCCACCCGCCGCATGCGCGAGGCCAACCGCCACCTCTCGCCCGAGCTCGCCCGCTTCCTCACCGAGCACGGCGTCCGCGAAGCCGAGGGCGGCTTTACCTGGAAGTTCGACAACTACACGCATGCCGGGTCTCCTTATGAGTTCAACATGGAAGACGCGCGCGACCTCTGGAACCAGATCACCTGCCCGATGCTCATCATCTGGGGCAAGGAGAGCTGGGGTTCGCGGGCCGGCCGGATGGACTTCAGCGCCTTCCACGACTACCGCTCCGTCGAGATCGAAGATGCCGGCCACTGGGTCCACCACGACCAGTTCGAAACCTTCATGGGACATGTGAATGCCTTTCTCGATGCATAGGCCCGCGCGCTGGGCCAGTCTCGCCCTCCTGGGCTTCCTCGCGGCCGCTTTCGCCGCGGCCTGCGGCGGCGGCGACGATGTCCCCGATCCAACCGCCACTGACCGCGCGACCAGCACCCCGGGCGGGGAAACCGGCCAGCCGCGGTCCGAACACGGCCAGCTCATCGCCCGTGCCAGCATCCCTCTCGAGCTCGCCGACGGCACCGCGATCGGCCGCGCCGACGCCCCCGTCGTCATCGAAGCGTACGAAGATTTCGGCTGCTCCCACTGCCTCCACTTCACGGCCACCATCGAGCCGCACCTGTTCGAGGACTACGTTGCGCGGGGCAAGGTCCGCCTGGTCTACCGCTACTTCCCGCTCCAGCAGGTCACCGGCCTCGCCGCCATCGCTGCCCAGTGCGCCGCCGAACAGGACAAGTTCTGGGAGTACCACAAACTCCTCTTCATCGCCCAGGCCGAGGCCAACAACAAGTCCGGGCCCGGCCTCGGCATCGCCTTCGGTCCGGATGGCCTGCGCACCATGGCCGCCGAGGCAGGCCTGGAATCCGCCGGCTTCGAAGCCTGTGTGACCGGCGACGCTGCCTTCAACATCGTCCAGGAGGACCTGCGCGAGGCCAACAGCCTCGGCCTGCGCGGCACTCCCTCGTTCGTCATCAACGGCGAAGTCCTCGCCGGCAACCCTGAAACCTTCGACGACTGGAAGAACGTCCTCGATCCGCTGCTGAAGTGACCGGCCCGGGCGGGCCTTCCTGAGTCCTGCCACCGTTCTCCCGCGGTGCCGTACCATCCAGCAATGCGGATCTGGTCCTACATCGACGGACGCTGGCGGGAGACCGAAACCGAAACTCCCGCGCCGCGCTGGTACGCCCTCGCGAGCGAAGACACCGAGTACCTCAAGGCTCTCGGCGAGCGACTCGGGCTCCATCCGCTCTCCATCGAAGACTGCCTCTCGCCCTACATTCACACGCCGAAAATCGATGACTTCGGGGACCACATGTTCGTCGTCGTCGCAGCCATGGTGGCCGAGTCCGCCCAGCCCGAACCGGAAGAGCTCGACATCTTCCTCGGCGCCGACTACCTCATCACCTACCACGACGGGCCCGAGGCGCCACCCTCGATCGCTGAGGTCGCCTCCGCCATCTCCCAGGGCGTGAACATCCGCCCCGGCGTCGATGGCCTGATGTACGAGATCATCGACCGCAGCGTCGACGCCATCCTCCCCCGCGTGAGCGCGATGAGTGAGGAACTCGACGGCGTCGAGGACCGCATCGTCGTCGAAGGCGTGAGCGGCGTGGACCACCACCGCGTGCTCGAGCTTCGCTCCGTGGCCGGGCGCATCCGGCGCCTCATCGTCCCCGAACAGAACCTCATGCTGCGACTCGGCCGCGGCGAATTCCATCTCGTCCAGCCTTCCAACCAGGTCTACTACCGCGACATCTATGACCACCTGGTCCGCGTCGACATGGCACTGGAAGAACTCCGCGAAGACGCCGAGGTGGCTCTCGGCACCTACATGAGCGCGCTCAACAACCGCATGAACGAAGTGATGAAGGTGCTCGCCGTGGTCGGCGCGCTCGCGCTCCCCGCCACGGTCATCACCGGCATCTTCGGCACCAACTTCGATGACATCCCCGGGCTTCACAGCAACTGGGGGTTCGCCGCCATGATGGCCGCGATGGTGGCGATGGCCGGCTCCATGGCCTACATCTTCCATCGCCGCGGCTGGTTCTGATGGCCCGCCGCCACCCCGCCGCGCCCACCCCGGAACGCCAAACGAGGCACGGAGCGGGGATCTCCGTGCCTCGCAATGAAAAGGGGCGGGGCCGGGGCGCTGAGGGGAACTACGCCGCCAGCCGATGCTCCTCGTTCGTGATGAAGTCGGTGTCCTCGAGCCAGTTCTTGAATGCCTTCGTGGCTCCGCACCGCTTGCAGCGCCCGTTCGAGACCGGGCCGCTGGCTTCTTCGATCACCCAGTGGTGGGCGTGAGCCTCTACCTGGGCGCTGGTGGTGATGTCGATGATCGTCGCTTCCATTTCCTGTGCCTCCCTGCGGCGGGGCAGGTTCCCCGCGCTCGCTGTTCCTCGTTGACCAGATAGTAGGCATGCCCCTCCTCGCATCCACCCGACTGGCGGATGAACCCGCGCTCACCCGAAAGGCGGAGCCCAATTCAACCCATGTGAACCCCATCACAGTTGGGAGTTCCGAGTTCCGAGTTGCAAGTTGCGAGTGGCCAGCCGGGGCAGGGGCGGCGAATCGTGGATCGTGAACCGTGAATGGTAGCGGGGCGGGGCCGGGCGGATATCCTGTGCACGTGCTCCAACCCCAGCTCGTGCGCAAGCTCATCGATGTCTACGGCGACACGGGACGCGAATGGATAGACGCCTTCCCCGCGACGCTCGAACGCGTCCGCCGCCGCTGGGGACTCCGCCTCGGCGAGACCTTCGCCTACGTGGGCTATGCCTACGTTGTCCGCGCCGAACTGCCCGGCGGCACCCCGGTCGTCCTCAAGCTCGCGCCACCCGATAAGGAGCTCGTCTCCGAGGCCGCGGCCCTGCGCCACTACGATGGCCGCGGCGTCTGCCGCCTCCTCGATGCCGACGACACCGTCGTCGCCCTCCTCCTCGAACGCCTCGATCCCGGCGAAACACTCGCGACCCTCGAGGATGACACCCCCGCCACCGAAATCGCGGCCACCGTCATGACGCGGCTCTTCCGCCCTCTCCCCGCGGACCACGCGTTCCCCACCATCGAACGCTGGGGCCAGGCCTTCGAACGCGTCCGCGAGCGCTACGGCGGCAGCGGCGGCTCGTTCCCGCCCGAACTCTTCGAGCCCGCCTCACGCCTCTACTTCGACCTCTGTGCGAGCCAGGCCGAACCGGTACTGCTCCACGGCGACCTCCACCACTACAACATCCTCTCCGCCACCCGGGAGCCCTGGCTCGCCATCGACCCGAAGGGGCTCGCCGGCGAACCCGCCTACGAAATCGGCCCCTACCTCTATAACCGCCTCGACGCCGGCCCGGACATCCAGGCACTCACGCTGCGCCGGATCGACCAGTTCGCCGGCGTCCTCGGCTTCGACCGCCAGCGGCTCATCGGCTGGGCCTTCGCCCAGTCCGTTCTCAGCGCCGTCTGGACATTCGAAGACCACGGCAGCATCGGCGAACCGCGGCTCGCCCTCCCGCGCGCGCTCGCCGGGCTCATCTGATCACCGGCCTCCGCGGGGGAACGTGCCAGGATCGCCGCATGAGCAGCGGAACCGGGGGATTGACTCCGTCGTCTAGTATCGGTGACGAAGATGCGGAGGCAGAGCGATGGCGCGTGTGGCGATAGTCATGGTGGTGCTTCTTGGGGCGGCACTCTACGCAACCACGGTTGAGACCAGGACGGCGGCAGCGTGCAGCGGCCCTCCCGGCTATGAAGTGATGCTCTCGGCAAAGGTCATCCTCGAAGGGCGCGTCGCCGAGGTTGGCCCGGCCGAATCCTCCGACAGCGTGTACACCACCCACACTCTGGCTTTCGATGTGGTCCAGGGCTACCGGGGCATCGAGGACGGCGCGCGGGTGACCGCCACCGCCCGCATCCCCATCCCGGGAATCCCGATCATGTGCCCGCAGTTCCCGCAGGACCTCGAAGGCAAGTACGTCATCACCGGCCTCTTCGAAGATGAACCTGGTGGGCCGCTCCGGGCCGAAGCATGGGTCATGCTCTACGCATCGGATGCCGCCCCCACCGGCCCAGACCCGGCCTACACCGAGGCGGTGCGCCTGGCGGAGCTCGTCGCCGACGCCAACCCCGAGGCCCCGCTGCTGACGGTCGACCCGGCGGTGGTCACCTGCGGCGAGCCCGTGTCGTTTGCGGGCGCCCGTTTCCCTGCGGGCGAATACGCGATCCGGGAATTCCTCGGCCCGATCCTCGCCGTCGTGGAACCCGGCGCCAATGGCACATTCGCCGCCGGCACGCCCTATGGCCCCGGCTTCGGCTGCGGCACCGAACCCGGGACGAGCGTCGTCGTCAGCTACTCAGCGTACAAAGTCCTGCGGCACCCCGACGGCTCGGCCGAACTCGGGGAGCTTGCCGAGATCGTGGGGCCGGTGCTCGACCCGGATGTCCGGCCGCCTGCGCGCGAACGTACCTTCTCCGTCTCGCCCGTGAGCGCGCGCTGCGGCCAGGACCTGACCATCGACGGCACCGGCTTCGTCCCGGGGGTACCGCTGCTCATCCGCCTCAGCGGCGAAACTGCCGGCGCCAGGCTCACGCCCGATGCCACCGGAGCCTTCCATCTCACGCGGACAATCCCGCCGGAAAGCTGCACCGGCGACTTCGTTCGCGTGGTGGTCTCGACCGCCGAGTTCGCCGAGTTCGGGCATTTCGCCGAACTCGGGGACGCGCTCATCGCCCGGACCGCGACCCCCGGCCCGCCCGATGCCGGCGACAGCCCGGGAGCCGCGCGGCCCGCGAATTGGACATGGGCGGTGCTCCTGGGCGGGTTCGTGTTAGCCCTATCTGCCGGTCTCGGGGCGCTCGCCCGGCGCCGGTAGCCCCGAACCGTCAGGCGGAGAGCAGGCGGGTGGTCGGCTGTGGAATTTCGCGCCCGAGTTCGCGGGCAACCTCGATCCAGGCCGCCATCGCCTCCTGTGCGTTGCGCACAGCCTCTTCGTACGTTGCGCCGTCCGAAATGCAGCCGGGGAGGTCCGGCACCTCAACGATGAACGCCTGGTCGTCCTCGCTCCAGTAGATGATCATCTCGTACTTCATTGCGGCGGCTCCATCAGCCTATATCGAAGGATAACACGCCGGACCTGTCGCACCTGGTAGGGCTTCGCGGTGGCTCCCCGGGGCTGCAGGTTCAGAATCTCGACCACTCCCTCGCGGCTGAATAGGTGGTGGCTACCGCGCAGCCGCAACTCGAATCCCAGTCGCTGGAGCACCGACACGAGTACGTCGAACGGGATGGACGCGTCGTTCCGTGGATCGAGGACTCGTTGGAGGTCTTTTTCGCGTCCGGTCATTCCCAGTACCGTCCTCCCACCGTCTCTCAGATCAACCCGGCCTTGCGCGCGTCGTCCAGGAACCGGTCGATGCCGATGTCCGTCAGCGGGTGCTTCAACATTTGCGGAATGAGCGACGGCGGGATAGTCCCGATGTGCGCCCCGGCCATCGCCGCCTGCGTCACGTGCAGCGGGTGGCGCAGGCTCGCCGCCAGCACCCGCGCACCCAGGTTATGCGTCTCCACCAGCGAAACGCACTGGTGGATCAGCTCCATCCCGTCGTAGCTCACGTCATCCAGCCGCCCCACGAACGGGCTGAGGAACGCCGCCCCGGCCAGCGCGGCCAGCAGCGCCTGGTTCGTGTTGAAGATGAGCGTCGTGTTGATCCGGATGCCCTCAGCGCTGCAGCGGTGGATCGCCTCCAGCCCCTCGGAGTCGATGGGGATCTTCACCACCACGTTCGGGTGCCACGAGGCCAATTCCCGCGCCTCGGCCACCAGGTCGTCGGCCTTGCGCGAGACGCACTCCGCCGAGATCGGCCCGTCGATGACCGCCGCGATCTCCTGGATGCGCTGCCGGTAGCTAACACCCCCCTCCTTCGCGAGCAGGCTGGGGTTCGTGGTCACGCCGGAGATGACCCCATACCGCGCGGCCGCGCGCACGTCGTCGATCGAAGCGGTATCGAGAAAAAGCTGCATGGGAGCCTCCGGCGGTGTGCTGGCGCAATGGTAGCCCGCCCCGCGAGAACGGAGGAGGACAACGGGAAGTGCGCCCGCTCGGCGCTGTGGTGGCGGCATGACTACTTCGAGCTGCGGATGCGCGAGGGCGTGATTGTCAGCGTCACCCACATCTCCGGTTTCACGGTCCACGAAGCGATCGCCTGTTCGGCCCGGACCGGGTCGTAGTAGCGCCGGGCTAGCCGCGCCAGCAATTCCACCGTGCCCGTTTCGCTGATCGCGGCCGTGCCTTCGATCGTCACCCAGCGCTCGTGCACACCGACCGGCTCCTCCACGGTCAGCGCGACCCGCGGGTCGGCCGCGATCCGGTGGGCCTTCGGTGATGTGCGCGAAGTGAACACCCGGGCCACTTCGCCATCCCACTCGAACCACACCGGCACGATGGTGGGCGCGCCGCCCTCATGCAGGTAGGCGATCTTGGCGATGCGCGTCTCGCGCAGGAATTGATCGGCTTCGGTGGCGGTCATCTCTGGCATGCCGCCGATTGTTCCACGCCAGGGCCAACCGTGTCGCTTCATGCCTCATGCCTCATGCCGTCCCTGCTACAATCCCGACGCTTACGTACACGTTAGGAGGAACCCCCATGGGAAAGCTTGATGGCAAGGTCGTCATCGTCACCGGCGCCAGCCGCGGCATCGGCGCCGAGATCGCCCGCCTCTTCGCCGAAGAGGGCGGCAAGGTCGCCGTCGTCGCCCGCACCCTCAAGGAAGGCGATCACATCCTCGAAGGCTCGCTCGAACACACGGTCGACACAATCAAGTCCGCCGGCGGAGAGGCAACCGCCATCACCGCCGACATCTCCGACTACGACCAGTGCGTCCGCGCCGTCGAGGAGACCCGCGCGAAGTACGGGCCCATCGACGTCCTCGTGAACAACGCCGCCCTCACCTACTTCATCCCGATCAAGGACTACCCGATCAGCAAGTGGCACCGCTCGATCGGCGTGAACTTCCATGCCCCGTTCTACTTCAGCCAGCTCGTGTTGCCCGACATGCTCGCGCGCAAGGCCGGCTCGATCGTGAACATCTCCTCGGGCGCGGCTATCGGCCCGGGCCGCGGCCCCTACAAGGGCGACTTCGGCCGCGGCGGCACCCTCTACGGCGCCGAAAAGGCCGCCCTCGAGCGCTTCACCCAGGGCCTCGCCTCGGAGGTCTACCAGGATGGCGTCAGCGTCACCTGCGTCTCGCCCTCCCAGGTCGTCCCCACTCCCGGCACCGTCCACCACCACCTGGTCACCGGCATGGACGACCCCCGCGGCGAGCACCCCATCCTGATGGCGAAAGCCGCCCTCCTGCTGGCCAGCGAGCCGCTCGACAAGGTGACCGGCCGCGTCACCTACAGCCAGGAGATCCTCCAGGAGTTCGGCTGGATCAAGGACGGCAAGGGCACTGGCATCGACCGCAAGGGCTCCGGCTACAGCCAGATCTGAGCCTGCCAGCGGCGAAGTCAACAACGAGGCGCCTCCGTGTTCTCCCTGCTCGCGCTAGCCCATCTCGGAACAACCATCCGAGGCGCGTC
>PQAO01000005.1 GCA_003104995.1 Dehalococcoidia bacterium | reverse complement strand
AGGTGTCGCCTTCGGTGAAGCCGGGCCAGCTCGTCTCGTACAACGGCTGGGCGGGCTTCCAGTACAAGAACTGGAGCGGCGCGAACGAGCTCGAACCCGGGATGGTGAAGTGGATCGGCTTCGCCGGCGGCTACGGCCATCTCCAGCACCTCGGGGCCGAGTGGCAGCCAGTGCCCTCGGACCGCTGGATCCGCTGTGACTTCGAGAAGGTCGCCGGGTAGCGGACGTCACTGAGCGGGCGATAAGGGCGTCGGGGGCCGGGGCCGGCCAGCTGGCGGGCGACGGTTCAGGCCTGCCATACGCCCCCGAGCGTTCTCGCCAGAGTCTAAGTCCGGCAGGCCCGCTCTTGCGGGCAGGCATTTGTGCCACGTCTTCAGCTTGAGAGAACTCGTGGCCGACGTAGCTTGTCAAGTTTGCCCGGAGCCCCTGGGCCGTGTATCCCTGAGCGTCCAAGGAGTGACCCATTCATGAATTCCCGCATCCTGGCGATGATCGGATCCGGTCTTGCCGTTGTAGCCTTCGGACTCGGTAGTGGCCTACTTTCGAGCGGAGGCGCCCAATCAACGAGTGCACAGGCCGGGCCAACGCAGACCGCGCCAGCCTCCACCCCGACCTCTGCCCCCGAAGCAACGTTGACTCCGGCGGCAACATCTACAACTCCGGCCGCAACACCTACGACACCGGCCGGCGACCCGCCGCCAACGACCGTCGCCACGGCTACAGCCACGGCAACTGCGACCGCAACGGCCACAGCCACGGCGACGGCAACCAAGACCCCGACTGCGACGGCCACGGGGGCACCGGCGACGCCCACAGCGACATCGACTGTTGCGGTGCCCACGGCGACGGCAACCCTGGCGGCGGCATCGCCGGAGCCGGTCACTCCCATTCCGCCACGGGTTGGCTCCGGAAACGCTCAGCCAACCGAGCCTTACCGGCTCTGGTTCATCCTGGGCGGACTCGCAGCTGTGGCAGGCAGCGTGGCGGCTGGCGTCGCCGGCTGGCGCGGGCGGTAAGGCGGCTCACGCGCGAAGGCCGCCCTCAATTATCTCGTGAGGCCAGGCGCGCGACCCCATGCTGGATTGAGTCGGTAAGCGCGCGATGAGCGGTACGACGGCGTCATGCCGTCGTACCGCTCACCACCAGATGGATTGGGCTGGCATGTGGCGGAGCGCATCGCCGAGCACCGCACCAACGCTCAGCGAACGCGTCCGCCTCTTCAGGTAACCGCCGGGAGACTGTATCGTCCGGCTACCTCCCCGGGAGGGGCAGGCCATCCCAGGAGAGCTAGCAGTGGACCAGGCACTCGCGAACGTCCGCGTTCTCGATATTTCGTCCTCAGCCGGAGGCGCCTGGTGCACGCGCCTGCTCGCAGATCTCGGGGCGGACGTGATATTGCTCGAACCGCCGGGAGGCCATCCCCTCCGCTCGGAAGCTCCGTTCGACCTCGACGGGCGGAGCCTGGTGGCGGAGTACTTCCTGGCGAACAAGCGCGCGGCTCGATTCGACTTCGAGGCGGACGACTGCGCGGGCCGCCTCGCCGCCCTGGCGAAGCCGGTGGACGTGGTGGTTACGAGTCTCCGCCCCTCGGAAGCCGGACGGCTCGGCCTGAGTTACGCGGCCTTCGGCAATGCGAGCCTGGTTGTCGCCCATATCACGCCGTATGGAATCTCCGGCAAGCGTGCGGACACCCCGGGGAACGAACTGACGGTTGCCGCGCTCTCCGGGTGGGCAGCCCTGAACGGCCAGGCGTCGAGTTCCCCACTTCGGCCAACCGGACACCAGGTGGCCTTCTGCGCGGGCACGGTCGCTGCCGGGTGCGTCATCGCGGCCCTGGTAGACCGGGACCGAGAAGGCGGCGCCGGACAGGAGGTCGACATTTCCGAGCTCGACGTCATGGTCTCGGCCGGCTCGCCCGGGATCTTGCGAGGCCAGTACACGGGCCACTCCACACCACGGCGCGAGTCCGCGGACGTCACGGCGGGGCCGGTACCGGTCGCCGATGGCTACTTCGCCCTGACCATCAGCCGAGCTCACTTCTGGAGGGACGCGATGACCGTCCTCGGGCTGCATGACCTTGCCGAAGACCCGCGCTGGGAGACGAGCTGGTACCGCCAATCGCACAAGGACGAGTACAGCGGCCGCGTGGGGGAGGCCATGCTGGGCTGGAAGAAGGCGGACCTCTTCGAGGAGCTCGCCGCCCGGCGCGTCGTCGCCGGGCCGGTGCTGACGATGGAGGAACTCCGCTCCAATTCACACCTGGCTGAGCGGCACTTCTGGACCGAGGCCGACGGGCAAGATTTCCCGGGCGCCCCGTTCCGCATGTCTGCCACCCCGTGGAGGTTGCGGTCGCGCGCGCCGGAACCACCCACGACGGAGGTTGAAGCGAAGTGAGTTCACCGCTTTCGGGGATGCGTGGCATCGTACTCACGCAGGCGTGGGCAGGGGCTTACTGCACCGAACTTCTTGGCTTCATGGGGGCGGACATCATCCAGGTTGAGGTCCGCAAGCGGCCGGATTCCTGGCGCGGCGCCTACGATGCACCGCTCCCGGAGAAGCTTCGGGGCGGAGACAGCGTCCGGAACGCCTGGAACTGCAACTACCTGTACAACTCGGTCAACCTGAACAAGCGTTGCGTCACGCTCGACCTCCAAACCGCCGAGGGCGCTGCCATCTTCCGGCAGATGCTTCCGCTGGCCGACTTCGTGGTGGAGAACTTCTCGCCGCGGGTGCTCAACAACCTGGGCTTTGCCTATGAAGAGATGGACCGCATCCGGCCGGGGATCATCCTCTGCAGCCTGTCCGCGTACGGGCACACGGGGCCGTGGGCGAATGTCCCCGGAATCGGCGGGACCATCGAGCCCACGTCAGGACTTTCGGCACTCCTCGGCTACCCGGGCGGCCACCCGATGAATTCCGGGCTGATGTACCCGGATGCCGTCGCCGGGCTGAATGCGTTCACGGCGGTCCTCGCGGCCGTTCGGCATCGCAATCGCACGGGCAAAGGCCAGTACATCGACCTCTCGATGCAGGAGGCGAACCTGGTGTTCGCGGGCGAGGCAGCGCTGGAGTTCATTCGCACGGGTCGCCAGCGCGAGCGAATGGGCAACCGCCATCCCGCATTCGCACCCCATGGCATCTTCCCCTGTCGCGGGCATGACCGCTGGATCGCGATCGCCTGCCAGTCCGAGACCGAATGGCAGCAACTCCTGCACGCCTTTGGTGGTCCCATCTCACTTCGCGGGGAGTTGTTCGCGAGCAATTCGCAGCGAAAGGCCAACGAGGACGAACTCGAAAGCGCCCTGGCAGCCATCACCTGCGAACGGGACCGGGATGAATTGGCGGAGCAGCTGACCGGCGCGGGAGTGATTGCCGCGCGCGTTTTCGACGCACTGGAGATCGCGGAGGACCAGGGTCTCAGGGAGCGCGGTGTCATCGGAAAGGTGCAGCACCCGGAAGCCGGGGAATGGCTCCAGGCGCTCGTCCCGTGGCGCTTCTCACGCTCGGAGAAGCCCCTGGTGCGGGCTGCCCCGCGGCTGGGCGAGCACTCGGCGGAAGTGTTCGCAGAGCTGCTGGGGATGGACCCGGGCGAATACGCACGGCTCGCGGAGGCGGGCATCAGCGGCGAAGGGCCGCCGGACTGAGGGAGAGCATGGGCATCTACACACAGATTCTCTACGACGTCGCCGAAGGCATCGGGACGATCACGACGAACCGGGCCCACGCCCGCAATGCGCAAAGCCGGGTACTGATCGAGGAAATGGACGACGCCTTCGGGCGGGCGGCGAGGGACCCGGCTGTCCGCGTAATCGTGCTCCGCGGGGCCGGCGACCACTTTTCGGGAGGGCATGACCTCGGTAGCCCCGAGGAACTCGCCGATCGGCAGGCGAGGCCGGGCGCCGAGGGGCTGCGTGGCAAGTACACGCGCTCGTGGGACCTGTATGTGGAGGCGACGCTTCGCTGGCGCAACGTCCCGAAACCGACGATCGCAGCAGTGCAGGGTTATTGCATCTTCGGAGGGTGGATGATCGCCTCCGCGTGCGATGTCATCGTCGCCGCGGACGACGCCCTCTTCCTGCCGACCAACTTCCAGTATTTCTCGGTCCCCTGGGACCTTCACCCAAGGAAGTCGAAGGCGATCCTTTTCGAAAGCCGCCTCATCGACGCAAAGGAGGCGGAACAGCTGGGCTTTGTGAGCTGGGTGGTACCGCGCAGGGACCTCGAGGCCGAAGTCATGGAGTACGCCACCCGGGTTGCGGAGAACGATCCCTTCCAGCTCAGGATGATCAAGCTGGCGATCAACCAGGTCCAGGACACCCAGGGCTTCACCAGCCACATCTACAGTGCGCACGCGCTGCACATGCTCAGCTCGACAGGTGAAGCGGACCCGGACTACGCGCTGGCGAAGCCGGGTGGTAAGCGCCGGCCGATGGTCCAACGAGCGTTCGAGAACTACGAGCGGAGGAAGGCGCGGGCCCGCGACGAGGGATAGCCGCGGCTGCTGCCGCGGGGCGAGCGGGGCGGATCCGGGATGCCGGACTGCAGACGAGATGGCGAGGTCCATTGGAGGACGGGCAAAAGAGCCCCACCTGTGAACAGCACTCGGACGAACTACAAGTCCTACCATCGTCCTGGCAAGGATGACTTGTGGACGATTGGTTTGATGAGTGGCGTTTTCCACCGAGTTACTCGGCATCAAAGTAGATGTCCGGTTCGCCGCCCCGCCCGAAGAAGACGAGCGACTCGACAGCATCACCGTCGCCCAGTTCGAAATAGACCCAGCCCTGAATCGCTGTTGGTGCGGGCTGCCCCGGGCTACCGCCAGGCACCGGCACCAGCGCATCATCCGCCGAAAGGCGCTTGTTGAGCCGCCCGGACTTCGACTGGAGCGAAGGGTAGTCGAGGTAGATTCGGCCGCCCGAGGTGTTCTCGATTCGCACCAGCACACCCCAGACAGAAGTGCCGTCCGCTACCACGTAGCCTGGTGCGCCGCCCGCCGGCGCCTCGATCTGAAGAACGGTGACGCGGTAGTCCTCCGGGTCGGTGACAGTAAGTGAGCTTCCAGGTCGGAGGGCGCCGTGTACATCTCCGTCGCCAACGACGAAGGCGTACACGAGCAGCAGGATGAACTGGAGGATGATGAGCAGAACCATGAATGCAACGAATGCAACGATCCCGCCGCAGCCGATGCCGGCCCAGATGCCAATCCTCCGTCGTCTGCTGGTGCGTGATGGGGACGGTCTCTGGGGCTGCAAAGGCTCGGTCATTTCATGGCAGAGCGTAAACGACTCACATTGAGAATGGAATATCGAGACTGGTTTCGAAGATGTACAACTTGCGGACCAATGGGCTGGGACGTTCGGGTGGCTCAGCTGCGGATCTTACGGGTCGGGGGGATACAGATCAGGTGATGCGTTCGATTAATACGCATACGGCCTGGCAACTTCCTTGCCGGGTCCGTTGGTTGCGATCACGGTGCCAGAGCGGGTGCTCCTCGCCTACGTGGATGCGATCGCGCCGAACGATCAACCCTTCGGGCCATGCCCACGCGGCGCTCGCGGAGCAACGCGACTCCGCGACAGTCGCCGGGATCAATCTCCTCATCGGCTGGATCGGGATGATCGCCGGGTCCTCCGGGGCCATGGTGTGGAACCGGAAGAGCCGTTGGTCGATGGATCTCTCGTAGTCAACCTTCCTGTAGGAATTGATGACTACTTCTTAGAAAACCCCATCTGTGAACAGCACTCGTGGGGACTACAGTTAGTTGGCGGCGGCCTTCTTCTCTGCTTTCTTCGCTTGTTTTGCCTTGGTCGTCACCTTCGGCTTATTGGTCTTTCCGAGCTTTTTTCCCGCCTTGTCTTGTCCCTTTACCATCGAATTGCCTCCCAGCAGCGCATTGAGCTGCGCCAGTCTTCCAATTCAACCAGTGTACTGGTTCACCGCGCGTGCCGCCGTTGGCACGAACGTGTGGACTGCAAGGGGCGGCCGGGCGTGCGCTCGGTGCCTGCTCTTCTTCAACGCAATTTGACCCGGGCAACGCGCTGCAACGCTATCAGGGCGCTGCATGGCCGCTGCCGTCGGCATCCTCCAGGAGTCCCTGCAGCCGGCTCGCGGCGCCTGGTTCGTGTGAGAGCGGGAGACGGAGCAGCTCCGCGGACAAGGCGCGGTAGAGTTCGCGGAGCGCGGGATCGGCGGTAAGCGCCCGGAGGTGGGCCTCGACCGTCCCGGCGTCGCCCCGCGCCACCGGGCCTGTAAGCGCATCGCGGAGTTCGAGCGCTGCCACGTTGGCGGACGCGGCAAGGAGAAGCGGGGAAAGGGCCTGGCGACCCAAGCGATCTGGCAGGCCCGCCAGCGTCCAGAGCCGGCCCGCGGCGCTGGCGAGCGCGACAACATGGTTGCTTACGAAGACAGCAGCGGCATGGTAGAGCGTCCGATCCACGCCTTCGAGACGGAACGGCTGCGCTCCAAAGCCGGCGACCATCTGTTCCAGGAGGCTGCCAAGCGGGTCGGCGCCCTCCACTCCGCAGAAGATACCCCGAAGGCGCTCGGGCTCGGGTAGACGCGACGGGAAGGACTGCAGTGGATGCAGGCAGCCCGGGATGCCACCCGCCGCCGCCACGCCAGCGAGTGCGTCCAGGCCGAGGGCGCCGCTACAGTGCACGACCCGGTGGCGAGGCTCCCATGCAATGGACCGGCAGGTTGGCGCGATCGCGGCGTCGGGCACGGTCAGGAAGACCAGGTCGCACCCTGCGGCGACGTGCGCGGCATCCACGGTGAATTCCACGCCGGGACCGAGCGCCATCGCGAGGGCTTGTGCCGCCGGCAGGTGCTGGCTCGCGACCGCGGTCACGCGGTACCCGGTTTCAACCAGCCCGGAGGCGAGGGCCGCCCCGAGCCGTCCCGCGCCAACAAATCCGACCGTCGTCGTGACCTCGCTACCTGCCATGGCTGCAAGCAAGGCACGTCCCGCGCGCGGCGTCAACGCCTCGCGCCGTCCCGGCCTGCCGCGGTGATCGGCGCGTCGCCCGTTTCGTCGAGCCGCTCGTCTTGAAGAGCCCCGGCGCATCGCGCGCTACCTCACCTGGCGTAACCGCAGCAAGGGCAGCTCCAAGGCCGCCCTCGCCAAGTTCTTACGAGTTAAGTTGTGCCAGCACTAGCCCCCCTCGGGATGCACCATGATGAGGAGCCAGCCTTGCTGACCCACCTGCGCCCATTGGCCCCAGAGAGGAAAGCCACTACAGCCACTTTCAAATCCCGAGCCAAGCGCGTTTAGCAGATCGCAGTATCTCTCATAGCCTGGTGAGTTCGATTCAAGGCGTATGCGTTGCGTTGCGAGCACTGTCACGGCGTCCGTGCCCAGCGTCCCAACCACGGACCCGCCCGCCGGCGAATCAAGGAGGTCCATGCCAACGGCAGAACTTGCGAGAGTTAGGCTCCCAGGGCTCAGGTAAGGCGGCCGGTCGACACGTGGCTTGACGAGGCTCCGTGCGAAGCCGATTCCCCCGTGCCCGCCGTGCGGCACGATGAACCGGATCTCTGAGCCTGTAAGGCTCCACGGCGGAATGAAGGAACGGGCGCTCGCCGTCGTCACAGCCAGCACGTTGCCTTCCGAGTCGAAGATGGTAGGACCGGGGCTTTCCACCGGAGACGTTGCGGCGAAGACCGCGGCATCCACGGGGGACGGCATGCCGATGTAGGGCACGAAGGTGCCGTTCCGGAGCGCGACCATCAGCTCGTACGACGGGTCGCTGAACACGATGCCAGAGCCGTCCGCCAGCCAGATGTTGCCCGTCGTGTAGCCGAACGACTCGATCGCCCCAACGACGCGGAAGAGGTCCGCACCGTCCTCCGTGCTGATGGCATTGAAGATGACCATGGTGGGCCAATCCTCTTCGGCGGTGCCCGGTAGGAGCTCGGCCAATGCCACGAACTCGCCGTTCGCCGAGGGGTATACCCGAAAGGCGCCGGAACCGCCCTGCCGTTGCTCGCCCTGCCAGTTGTAGCGCATCCAGGCGCCATCTCTCTCCGGGTGTGTGGCACTGATGGAGAGGAGGAAGGCATCATGTCCCGGTATGTTTCGGAGGACAAGGGAGCCCGCGATGTCTGCAATGCCCGGGATGTCGGCGTCGAAGCTCTGAACCGTCCCGCTCTCGATATCGACCAGCCATGTACTCTCGCCAAAGACCACAGCCTGGCTGCCGTCTGTCGAGAGCAACGCCATGTCCCCTTCAGCCTGGAAGGTGACGACCACAGCAGGTTGCGGATCCATTGCCACGAGGATGAACCAGTCATCGTCGTCCGGGTCTTCGATACGGAAGAGCACCCGATCGCCGCTGGTGGCGAGGACCTCACCTGAAGAGCCTGGCTCGCCCCGGCGGATATTCCTGAGGTTGCCTTCGGCGTAAACGAGCTCGGCGTTGCCCTGCCACCCGTACAGATCGCCGGTCTCGCGGTCTGCCAGGTAGCGGCTCCGCACATTCGGCTCCCGGCTCAACTGGTGGCTGAAGCCCGCGAATCGATAGTCGCCCGAGACTCCCAGGTAGTTGGGGAATGGCTCGTTCTCCACGTGGCGCCAACCATCAACTGCGCCCGTCTCGACGTTCATGAAGTAGAAGCCGAGGTCGTCTGGGACCGCCCCGCCGGACGGGACCCTCACGAACTCGAGGGCTCCAGACGCGGGTTCCAAAGCTAAGGTTTCCGCCTGGTCTCGCGGACTCAGGTTCCCTGCGCCCGGAGTCGCGGTTTCTACGGACGGCGCGGTAGCCGCCAGTGTCGAAGTGGCGAGGCCCGTGGGCGATGGGTCAGCAGCATCGGGGTCATCCGAGCCCCCCAGCAGGACAGCCGCGCCGATGACCGCGACGGCGGCTACTACGGCAACAGCGATTCCGACCTTGACGGTGTTGGGATATGCGGCCACGCAAGGTACCTCCATGTAGAGCGTAAACCCCCGGATCCACAATCGTACCCGAGGCGCATGTCCCGGATGGCGGTTCCTGACGTGGGTGTAGAGGGCAGAGATGTCGGTGGTTCTCGCCACTCGGTGTCGCGCGCTGGCGGTACGCATCAGGGGAACTGAGCAAAGAGCAATTCGAGCAGGAGCTGGCTGAGGGCGAGTGAGGGGCGCGACGGTTGGTGGACCACGAGGGCGGTCCTCCGGGGGCTACAGGCAGACCAACCCGAACCACAACAGACCGTGCGCTGCGAGTGGCAGTGCTGCGAGCCCGGCCACGAGCCAGACCAGGGGCAGCTTGCTCGGGTTCCCCGGCTCGGTGGACGAAGCTAACGCTTCCAGCCGCTGCAGGGTGCCCGTGCCGGTGAGGCTCGCCGAGACCGATGGGCTCGATGAGCCGGCCGCTGCGACGACTGCCTCAAAGAGGTGCCGCCTCTCGGCGCCGGCGGCAAGCGCCGCGCGATCAGCGGCGAACTCGCATTCGAGGGCAACCGCAGCCACGGCGCGGCGGATGGGAGCGACCGGCCAGAAGGCGGCTTCCAGGGCTGCGAGCGCCAATCGCCAGCCGACATGGTGACCGCGCTGGTGCTCGCGCTCGTGCAAGATGGCGGCGCGAAACGCGGACGGCTCAAGACGTTCGAGGGAGCCAACGCTCGCATAGATGCGGGGACGCACCACTCCGGCTGTGAAGAACTGAACGCCTGGCGAAGCAAACAGCCAAAACGCGATCCCATCGCCGGTGGTTCGCGGCTCGGACTCCCGGCGCAGGGTCCGCAGGACGTTTGCCTGCCTCGCCCAGGCCAGGCCGAGGCGCGGCAGATGGGCCAACGGCACGAGACTCGCCCCGAAGAACATGAACAGTGCGATGACTGCTGCATCTCGCAATTCGTGTGGCAGGCCGTTCTCGCCGGCCCCGGCAAGGTGGGTCGCAATGGCATGGAGGGTCAGCAGCGGAGCGCCAATCACGCCGGCAACCGCCAGGAGCACCAGGAGGCGGCTCGACCATCTCACTCTGGCGACCTCAGCTTTGACCTGAGCACCTCGAATGCGGCCGGGTCCACGCGCTCGGCTTCCGCGAGGAAGGCGGCCATACCGGCCTCGCCCAGTCCGCCAAGGACAGCGGCGAGATCGTGGCCGCGCCGTCGCGCGAAGTCCTCGCGCGAAAGGGCGGGGGAGTAGACGTGTGCCCGGCCGGCTTCCCGGCGTTGCAGGAGGCCCTTCTTATAAAGGCGCTGGAGGACCGTCAGAATCGTGGTGTAGGCGAGCCCCCGCGGCACGCCAACTCGTTCGTGCACAGCCGGCGTTGAGAGCCCTGGTTCTGACCAGAGCGCTTCCATGACCGCGGCTTCGAGTTCGCCCGGATGGGAAAGGTCTCGGCTCACGGGAGCATTCTACGGCAGTTGTAGTAGCCGGGGCTGGCCGGGTGGGCCAGATCATGGGGCCACCCGGCCGCTTGAGTTCGGCCCCGGTAAAGCCTGTGGCGGCGAAGGGTCAACCGGGCCCACCCCGGAGGGCTGGTTGACCCTGCCAGGGTTGTGCCCGGCAGGCGAAAGTAGGAGCAACTACGACAGGAGGTAGTAGAATGAACAGCGATGACCGAACGCCCTCGGAACGAATCCAGGACACGGCACAGACGGGGATGTTCGTCATGATGGCGATGATGGCCATCTGTTGCATCGCGGTGCTCGCCCTGGTTGCGCTCATCCCCCTGCTCGGGTGGCCGGTTGGCGTAGTGACGGCAGCGGCCGTTGGTGCAGCCATGATGTACGCCCATATGAAGTTCATGAACCACGGTGCTCACCACTAAGGCTGCGCCGGAAGGGAAAGGAGCCAGTCATGAAGCGCCCTATCGCGATAATTGGACTCGGCGCGGTGGTCGTAGCGGCTGCGGTTGCCGGCGGCGTTGGCGTCGCCGTCGCGCTTGGCGGAGGTGACGACGCTGGCGGCCACGGAACGATGACCGGAACGATGATGCAGATGGACCCCGCAACGATGGAGTCCCACATGCGGGAGATGCTGGGCGACGACGCGTTCGAAACTATGCAGGAACACATGCTCCAGGCGCTCGGCGACGCAGGGTATGCCAGCATGCTCAGCCGGATGGCGGACGGCTGCAGCGCAGAAGGAATGGCCATGAGCAGTTCCGCTACCGACCCGGCGGACCACCTGGGACACCACCCGGGTTCTGCCAGCGACTGAGTTCGAGACGAGGGTAACGGGAGGGTTCCTATGTCCAAGAGGCAGGTCCTGGCAACAGTAGTGGCGCTGCTGGTGATCGTCGCGGCGACGGGCGCCTGGAGCGTGAGCCGGGTCCTGTCCGGGGCGTCGGACCAGGCCGGTCACCAGTGGGCGCTCTCCGAACAAGACGCGCCGGTGATTTCTGCCTACCTCTATGCCGGATCGCACCGGGCCGAAGCCGAGCGGATTCCCTGTTACTGCGGCTGTTGGGACCTTGAACACGGCAGCCTCCTCGACTGCTTCATCGCCCGGGACGGCGGCTATGAGGAGCACGCCTCGTTTTGCACGATTTGCCTCGATGAACTGGCTGACCTGCGCGGGTTCCTCGAGTCGGGCCAGGGCGTGGAAGCAGCCCGCAGCTACATCGACGCAACGTACTCTGGCCTCGGAAAGCCCACGGATACTCCGTAGGGACAGCCCCGGGGCACCAATCCGGAAGGAGACCGAGCAATGTGGGACGGTTCGCACGACATGGGCGGATGGATGATCCTCTGGATGACGCTTGGGGGTCTGACGTGGATCCTGCTGGCAGCCCTGGTGGCATCGATCATCACGGGCGGGTGGAGCCGCCGGAACTCTGAGCGCGAACGCGAGTCGCCCCTCGATATCGCGCGCCGGCGGTACGCATCGGGCGAGCTGAGCGAGGAGGAATTCGAGCGGATTCGCCGCAACCTGAACTGAAGCCAAGGCGCTCATTCCGCCAGGCTGCACTGCGAGGCGGCACCGGCTTTTACTACAATTCGTAGTAATCTGGTCAGCCGGCCTCCACGTACCCGTCTCCTGGCGGATGGTGATTAGGATAGGGGGTACCCTCTACATATCTCTATGTATCACACCGCGGTGCAGGATCGAACACATCGCCAGCCGCACGCTGAACACGCCATGCCAACACAAGCCCGGGCAGGACCGCTTTCCTCCGCCTGAACCCGGAGTGTTGGCGTGAGGCGCAAAGGGACTGATACTACTCTACGTAGTAGCAATCGATGAGCCGAAAGGAACCTCAACCGTGCTTCGAAAGTCAGCAGTGGGTATCGCAGTTGCCGGGATCCTGGCGGGGGTGTTCGCGGTCTCCGCGGCGTGTGGCGGAGATGACGACGGCCATGGCATGGGGGGAGCCATGAGCGACATGATGTCTGGCCGGGCGCCCGAGGGCGCGATCCGGGTAGGCCTCGTGAACTGGGCAGTGGAGCCTGAGCGAACCTCGGCGCCGGCGGGCGAGGTCACCTTCTGGGCCGTCCACGACATGCAGCACGCCCACATGAGCGCCGAGGGTGGCGACATCCACGACCTCCAGGTAATGCGCAAGACCGCGGATGGTTCGTTCGAGCTGGCCGGCGAGGTCAAGGGCCTCAGGATGGGTGAGGCGAAGGCCCTGACGCTCACCCTGGAGCCGGGCGAGTACGAGCTCGCCTGCACAGTCGTGGAGGTAGTCGGCGACGAGGCGATCGGCCATTACGCGAAGGGAATGCGGACGCCATTCACCGTGACCGGTTAGGGATCAGGTGGAATCCCGCGCGGTCACCGGGGCCGGCGAACAGGCCGGCACCCGCGAATACCACCACCAGCATATGAAGGACACCACCGCGGTGACGTCATGAGGCGCCAGCCCGGCGGTGAGGCCCGTCGCAAGGAGATCTAATGAAGGACCCAACAAGAAGAACGGAAGGATCGCGGCAGACCCGGAAGGGGCTCGTCACGCTCCCCCGCGCGGTTGTACTCAGTGTCCTCGTCCTGGCCGCCTTCGGCGCCGGGGTGCAGTTCTTCAGCTCGGCCAGGAACTCAGACGGAGACGCGGATGCCGCCTGGACGCTGGATCAGCCCTTGCCGGGCGCTGGGGTGCAGGATCTCAGCGTCGAAATCGCACAACCTGTCGTCGACCTGGGACGGGTGGCACTCAACACGCCGGCCGAGGGTCAGTGGGTGTTGCGCAACACCGGGTCAGGCCCGATCAGCCTGGGGAGACCATCCATCGAAGTACTGGAGGGCTGCTGACCGGCCCAGCCGGTTGTGGGTGCCACAACCATTGAACCCGGGGGCGAAGTGCCGGTCGTCCTTTCGCTTCCCATGGGTATGCACTCGGGCATGGACGGCCCACACCTCTTCCGCATCGTCGTACCGCTTCGAGATGCAGCCGGGGAAACTGGCGAAGCCGAGGTGTACTTCAAGGCCCTGTTCAAGTAGCCAGCTCGACTCGCTCCTGCGTGGCAGGATCTAGCGAGGTTCGTTAGAGCCCGATGTTGGTCACAGTCTTACTCACGGCCCACTTCACGGGCTCGAGACCGTCGTCAGCGAGCGCAGAACGCTTACGGGAGTTCATCGGATCCGCAGTGAACAGGAACCGTTCGGTAAGCCGATCCTGTGTCGCTTCGGGAAGTCCGGCCCACCACGAGGGCCGCCAAAAGACGTTCTCCGAGTACTCGTACGCCACGCGGACTGCGGCGGCGGGCCATCTGGCGGGCTTGTGAGAGGAGACCAATGACCGGACTAAGTGCTCCGGCGAAGAACCGCCGGACTTCAACCAACTGAATACGATCAACCCTCCCCCCTGGCCATCAGCGATCAAGTTGAACGCGATTGCGTCACACGGAGGATGTCCGAACGCTCCGGGAAGATTGATCGCCGATCCGAGGAAGTCAACGTCGGGCTGGAAAAGTGTGCTGCACATTACGTCCGGCGGGTAGTCCAGCTGGACGGCCATAAACGCTATGTCTGAGAAGTCTGCGTTGGCTAGCAGGCCATCGCATTGCAGCTCCGCTTGGCTGATGTCTTGAAGCCCGCGGCTCCCGCCGGTGCGAATGTTCCTCAGCAGGATCGCGACCTCGCTCGCGATGTACGGGTCCTTGTAAGATTCGACGATCGGCGCGATCTGTTCGAACGACATCGCCTTCACCAGGCCTTGCTTCATGTAGGTCTCACGGGTGACCGAACGATAGAACAGAAGCAAAGCTTGCTCGGCGTCTGGATGCACTGGGCGACCTTCAAGGGGCGCGAAGAAGGTCCGGTCGTGTGGCCCGCAGAAACCCGAGAATGTTGAAGCTCGTCCCAATCCAATCCGCTCAACCCGAAGGCCAGAGGGCTTGTCAACGCCCAGACGATCGATTCGGAAGCCCTCAACGTGGCCTGACTCGGCGATGGTGGTCAGGCTCGAAGCTCTTGGCAATGTGTGTGATCGAATGGGCCGAGCCGTGCACCGACCGCTGGGGGTTACAGCCATACACCGGCCGCCGCTGTACGCCGCATCTAGATTTTTGCGGACTTGTTCGAGGTCAATGGGCCGCCGTTCGCTTTCCGGGCCGAGCAGCACGCCTTTGCGAGCGTCCTGGTTTGTCATATGGCGCCCCCGACCCATCGTTCGGCATCGCGGTCTCAGATTCGAAGTCTGGTAGGCCCGGAGAGATTCGAACTCTCGACCAATGGATTAAAAGTCCACTGCTCTACCGCTGAGCTACAGGCCCACCTTCGAGGATACCGAAGGTGCTGCTCCCATGCACCGCTCTTCGTCGCGCCCGGGCCGGGCCGGCCATCACTGCGGCCCGCCGAGGCCAGCCGGAGGGTGGCGCTCCATCGATGCGCACGCCCGGGCCGGGCTCGTCTGACGTCCCGCGTCCGTTTTCAGCCGCGCGCGGACGACTCCGGTTTACCGGGTCGCTGGCCTTGAGCCGTCTCGGCCCCCTGCGACAGAACGGAATGGCGGAAGGCACCTATCCGAGCACGCCGCCAACGCCTCGCAGGAGCGCCTCAGCCTCGGCGACGGTGCGCCGTACCACTTCGGCTGCCGGCAGGATCTCGTGCACGAGTCCCGACGACTCGCCGGCCCAGTTGAGCATGTTCTCCGGGCGGTTGTTATGGGCGCTGGTCCAGCCGAACGGTTGTGTCTGAACGGCAACTTCGGCGCGCAACGCCTCTTCGCGGCCATGCCACTCTTCCGTGAACCGGTTCGCCAGGACCCGGCTGATAATCCCTTCTGGCCAGCGCATTCCCAGCGCGACGTCGGCCGTCGTTGATCCGACGGTGTGGTCGCCATCGTTGGCCACGATGGCGTGACGCTGCGCCTCGAGATGGCCGGTGCGCGGTCCCCCAAACTCCGGCGTTGCCTTGAACCGGGTCCCCATCAGGACTCCGGATGCTCCCATCGCGAGGGCGGCTGCCAGTCCACGACCGCCGGCAATTCCGCCCGCGATGACGACCGGGATGCCGTCAGCAATTTCGAGTACCTGGGCGGCGAAGCTCAACGTGCCGCGGAGGCCGGTATGGCCTCCGGCTTCGTTGCCCTGGACGATGATCGCCGACGGGCGGGCGGCAACGACTGCCTGGGCGGTCTCGAAAGTCTGCACCTGGACCGCAACCTGCAGGCCGGCCGCGCGGCACTTTTCCAATGCCGGAATCGTGTCGCCGAAGGACAGCGTGACCACCGGCGGCCGGGCATTGATGGCTACGTCCACCAGGGTCGCGGCGAAGGGAGACCAATCGAACGTTGCGAGGTTGACCGACCAGGGCCGCGATGTGGCGCCGCGGACGGCTGCGAGCTCCCGTTCGAGATCGTCTGGCGTGCGTCCGAGGCTTCCAACAGTGCCGAGACCGCCCGCGTTCGACACTGCAGCAGCGAGCGTCACGCCGCTGTCGGAAGCCATACCGGCCTGAATGATCGGATGGTCGATGGCGAAGTTGCGGGTGAGCGCGGTGGTGAGCATGGGCATCCTTCACGGCGAGATGGGACACTATAGCCCCACTCCGCCGGCAATCTGCCGGCCACTTCCCATTCCTGGGCGAATTCCAGAAGTGTCGGGATCCTCTCATGCAGTGGGCTGGCCCGGCCCGGCGGTTCCGCCACCATAGGGCGGCGCCGCGCCCTTCCCACGAGTCGCCAGGCCGAAGCGCACGCGCGCGTGGTTGTCCGTACTGCATCGGGTCAACTCTGTGTGTGATGCGTGCCCGAAGCCCGCGCGCGTGGTTGTCAGAGCGTGGGTCGCGCGTAAGGATGGGGGGAAGCAGGAGGAACGATTGTCATTCGAACCCCCGGTAGCCACCTACCGGCTGCAGTTGCATCGCGACTTCGACTTCGGGTCGGCGGCCGAGGTCGCTCCTTACCTGAAGGCGCTTGGCGTCTCTCATCTCTACCTCTCCCCGATCTGGGCTGCGACCCCGGGGAGCACGCACGGGTACGACGTCACCGACCACGCACGAGTAAACGAAGAACTGGGCGGGCTCGCGGGCTTCTACGCTCTGTCCCGGGCAGCACGCGACCACGGATTGGGGCTCATCCTCGACATCGTCCCCAACCACGTCGGCATCGCCAGCCACCCCTGGTGGCGCGACGTACTTCGCTACGGTCCCCAGTCCTCGTACGCTTCGTGGTTCGATATCGACTGGGAGGGGCAGCCCCAGCAGGAAACGGGGGTGCTCGTCTATCCGGTGCTCGGTCAGCCTTTCGGCAGTGCTCTGGAGGCTGGCGAGCTCACCCTGGCGTACGACGGCTCCGAGCTTGTGGTCCGGTATTTCGATAGGACCTTCCCGATCGCGCCGCGTTGTTACGGAAGCGTCCTCGGGTTGCCTCCTTCGCTCGACGATGCCGAACGGATGAAGGACCTCGCCGCGGTGCTGGAGGGTCTTTCCGGGGCGGACCCCCAGGCGGCCACCCTCCTGCTCGGCCGCCTCGCCGAACACAGCACGAGCGCGCCGGGCTTGCGCGCGTGGATCGACGACCAGGCCCGTTCATTCAACGGCCAGCCCGGCGAGCCTTCGACCTTCGACCGGCTCGAGGCGCTGCTAGGCCAGCAGCATTACCGCCTGGCCTACTGGCGTGTCTCCGCCGAAGAGATCAACTACCGCCGGTTCTTCGACATCAATGACCTGGCCGCCATCCGGGTGGAACAGGAATCGGTGTTTGCCGCGACCCACTCGCTGGTCCGAGACCTCGTCACGCGCGGGATGGCCGACGGCCTCCGCATCGACCATGTCGATGGGCTGTATGACCCGGGCGCGTACCTGGCGCGGCTGAGACGCCTCGTCGATGGCGATGGCGCTCGCGGGCACGGAATCTGGGTGGAGAAGATCCTCGCTCGAGAAGAGCTGTTGCCGGAGTCGTGGCCCGTTGAAGGCACAACCGGCTACGATTTTCTCGCGATCGCCGGGGGTCTCTTCGTCGACCCGACGACGGTGCAGGCGTTCAACGCTATCTACCAGGACTTCACCGGCGCGCAGGTACGGTTCGACGATATCGCGTTTGCGGCAAAGCGGAGAGTGGCAGGACGCTCGTTTGCGGGCGAAGTCCGCGTCCTGGCGCTGCACCTGTACCGGCTCGCGCAGGCCCGCCGGCTTGCCCGCGACAACACGCTCGGCGCGCTCCAGGATGCAATCGCGACGCTCCTGGCAGCGATGCCTCTGTACCGGACTTACCTGGATCGGGACGAGCCCATGCCCGGCGACGCAGGCCTGTTCAGCAGCGCCGCGGCCCTCGCACTCCAGCGTGACCCAAACGTCACTCCAGAGGCGATGTCGTTCCTCATCCAGGTGTTGCTGCTCGATGCTGGCGAAGGGAGCGCGGAAGAACGGGCCCGCTGGGTTCACTTCCGGCGGCGCTTTCAGCAGCTCTCCGGGCCCGTGATGGCCAAGGGTGTCGAGGACACTACGTTCTTCCGCTTCCACCGGTTGCTCGCATGCGATGAAGTAGGAGACGACCCCGGGCACTTCGGCGTCTCCGCCAGCGCGGCCCACGATTGGTTCGCTGGCAGGGCCGCGAGCTGGCCCCATGCCCTCTCCGCCACAACCACGCACGATACGAAGCGCAGCGAAGACGCTCGCATGCGGCTCGCCGCGCTCACCGCGGTCCCGCGCGCCTGGCATCGGGAGACCCGCGCGTGGGCCCGAACCAACGCCCGTCATCGCCGCGTGCTCCGCGGCCAGGAAGTGCCCGACCGGAACACCGAGTACTACATCTACCAGTCGCTCATCGCCTCCTGGGAGGGTGCCGCCGACACGCCCTACATCGACCGGATGGAAGCTCACGTTGTGAAGGCCGCCAGGGAAGCGAAACTACAGACCAGCTGGACGCGCATCGATGAACCGTATGAGGCCGCCCTTCGCGCGTTCGTACGTGGCATTCTCGGTGGCCGGCGCTCGCCAGCGTTCGTGCAACGATTGAACACGTTCGTTGCGACCATCGAGCCGATCGCACGGCTGAACGCCCTGGGGCTACTCGCTCTAAAGACCACGGCGCCCGGCATCCCGGACTTCTTCCAGGGGAGCGAATTCCCGCTGCACACCCTCACCGACCCGGACAACCGCCAGGATGTCGACTTCAGCCGGTCTCGCAGTCTGCTCCGCGAGGCCACGGGAGCCCGTCCTGGGCCGCTCGATCCCGCCGCGAAGGCATGGCTTACCACCCGGCTGCTGGCGCTCCGGCGGGAGGAACCCGCATTGTTCGCGAACGGCGGATACCGGCCTGCCGAATTCGAGGGGCCGCTTTCAGCCAACCTCTTTGCATTCGAGCGGTTTTCGACCGAAGGAGGGTGCATCACCATCGTCCCGCACCGGCCGGCGGCCCTGGTCGGCGCCGATGGCCACATCAGCTCGCCTGAGTGGGAGGACACGTGGTTCGACCTCCCGCCTTCACGCGGCTGGACAGATTGGCTCACGGGTGAACAATTCGCCGGCGGGGACCGGGTGTCTGCCTCGGCCCTCCTGGCGCACTTCCCCGTCGCGGTACTGACGAGTAAGGCGGCGGCCCGCGATGACTAACATGACTAACCTTCGCGGAAGCCGGTGGACGCCGACGCTCGGCGCTGTGCAGTCCCCGGAAAGCACCACCTTCCGGGTATGGGCGCCGAGTCCACGGGAGGTTGCGCTGCTCATCCGAAGTGGCGGAGCCGACCGCTCAATCCCCCTTGAGGACGCCGGCGACGGCTACCGCCAGGCCACGTTGCCGCGGCTGTTGCCGGGAGAAACCTACGGCTACCTGCTCGATGGCGCGGGGCCATTCCCGGATCCGTGTTCGCGCCGCCAGCCAGCGGGCGTTCACGGGTTGAGCGCCATAGTGGACCCGGCGGCATTTCGCTGGAGCGACCAGGAGTGGGTTCCCCCTGCACTCCGCGAGCTCGTGATTTACGAGTGTCACATCGGCACCCTCACCAGCGAAGGGACGTTCGATGCAGCGATCGAGGTCCTCCCCGCAGTCGCCGGATTGGGGGTTTCGGCGGTGGAGTTGATGCCTGTCGCCTCGTTCCCGGGGCGGTGGAACTGGGGATACGATGGAGTCTCGCTCTTCGCTCCCGCGGAGGTGTACGGGGGGCCTGACGGCCTGCGCCGGTTCGTCGACGCGGCCCACGGGCTGGGCCTCGCGGTCATCCTGGACGTGGTTTACAACCACTTCGGCCCGGACGGGAACTACTCGGGCCTCTACTCCAGCGACTACACGACGGACAGGCACGACTCCCCCTGGGGAGAGGCCATCAACTTCGACGGTCCGGCTTCTGCGCACACGCGCCGGTTCTTCCGGGAGAACCTCCTGCACTGGCTCCACGAGTACCACATCGACGGGTTCCGGTTCGACGCAACGCACGCGATCTTTGATGCGTCCCCGGTCCACATCCTGGCGGAGCTTGGCGAAGCCGCCAGGGAGGCCGCCGGACCACGCCCACGCCCCTACCTGATCGCCGAAACCCACGAGAACGACGCGCGCTACCTGGCCCCTCCCGGCCGGGGCGGCTTCGGATTCGACGCCGTCTGGGCCGATGACTTCCACCACGCAGTGCGGACAGCGTTGCTCGCCGAGGATGAGGGGTACTTGCGCGGATTCGACGGGACGCTGCGTACGCTGGGAAAGGCGATTCGCCAGGGATTCCTGTATGAAGGCCAGTTCGATGCCGGCTTCGGCGGTGAGCGCGGCACGCCCGCCCGCCAGTCCGCGTGGAGCTCATTCGTCTACTGCATCCAGAACCACGACCAGGTCGGCAACCGGGCATTCGGAGAGCGCCTGAACATCGCCGCCTCGCAGGGGGACTTCCTGGCGGCGACGGTCCTGCTGCTCCTTCTCCCCCAGGTTCCACTGTTGTTCCAGGGACAGGAGTTCCTTTCGAGCCGGCCGTTCCTCTACTTCACTGATCACGAAGGCGACCTCGGGCTGGCCGTCACGGAAGGGCGCCGCCGCGAGTTCGCCGCCTTCGGGGCCTTCAGTGACCCGCGGACGCAGGCCGCCATCCCGGATCCGCAGTCCGAGCTGACGTTCACGCGCTCGGTACTCGACCACGACGAAGCCAGCTACGGCCCTGGCCGCCTTGCCCGCGAGTTGTGCCAGGAGACACTCAAGCTCCGGCGCAACGACCCGGTGTTCCGCGAGTACCGCGAAGAGCGGCTGCCAATCGGGACGCGCGCCCGTGGCCGGTGCCTGCTCCTCGCGTTCGAGGCGCCGGCGGGAAGGCGCTGGATAGCCGTGAATTTCGGTGACCGCACGACCGTTGACGTGCAGGCAGGCCCGGACGCGTCAATCGCGCTCTACAGCAACGACGGGAGATTCGGCGGGAACGGAGTAGCGCCACGGTATACCGATGGTCGGCTCACCGTGCCCGCTCACGCGACCGTGGTCCTGCGCGCATAGGCGAAGGCGCAACGGGCGAACGGAACACTGCAACCGACCGCTCTTCGACCTGGTAGGTCTGTCCACCTGCGAAGGACCGCCGGCCATCGGCTTCCGCCGGGAGCGCAGTGTCGAACGCCAGGAACCAGCGCCATGGCCTGGGAATCCGCGGGAGCCGGAACGTCTGACGCGTGGGCCCCGCATTCAACACCGCGACAATGGTGTCCCCGGTGATCCTCACCCCGCGCTCATCGGTGAGCCCGGGGGCGACGCCGCTCAGGAGCATCGCGAGGGAGCGGCGCTCCGTGTCGTGCCAGTCGTCAGGCGACATCGGCACGCCTTCGCCGGTGAACCACTCAACGTCAACGTCCTCGCTTTCGCCAGCCTCGTGGTCGCGAAGGAAGTCCCGCCTCGTCAGGACAGGGTGGGCCTTCTGGAAGGCGATCATGCGCCGGGTCCACGCCAGCATTTCCTGGCCGTCGGAGTCCCATTTCCAGTCAACCCAGGAGATCTCGTTGTCCTGGCAGTACGCGTTGTTGTTGCCTCGCTGCGACCGCGCCACCTCATCACCGTGAAGCAGCATTGGCACCCCCTGTGAGAGGAAGAGCGTCGCCAGGAAGTTACGCATCTGGCGCTTTCGGAGCTCCAGCACAGCGGGGTCGGCGGTTTCGCCTTCGACACCGCAGTTCCAGCTGATGTTGTCGTCCGTCCCGTCGCGGCTATCTTCGAGGTTTGCCTCGTTGTGCTTGTGGTTGTAACTCACCAGGTCGTGGAGGGTGAATCCATCATGGGCGGTGACCAGGTTGATGCTGGCGTAGGGCCGGCGGCCATTGTGGGCGTAGAGGTCGCTACTGCCCGTGAGGCGGTACCCGAGCTCACCAACCTGGCCAGGGTCGCCCCGCCAGAAACGGCGCACGCAGTCGCGGTACTTGCCATTCCATTCGGTCCAGAGCACGGGAAAGTTACCGACCTGGTATCCACCTTCCCCCACGTCCCATGGCTCGGCGATGAGCTTGACCTGGGAGAGCACGGGGTCCTGGTGGATGATGTCGAAGAAGGCGCTCAGCCGGTCGACTTCATGCAGCCCGCGAGCGAGCGTTGCCGCCAGGTCGAAGCGGAACCCATCGACGTGCATCTCCTGCACCCAGTAGCGAAGGCTGTCCATGATCAGCTGGATGGCCCGGGGATGGCGCATGTTCATCGTGTTCCCGGTGCCTGTGTAGTCCGTGTAGTACCGCTTATCGTCCGCGACGAGACGGTAGTACGCCGAGTTGTCGATGCCGCGGAACGAGAGGGTGGGCCCGAGGTGGTTGCCCTCGGCCGTGTGGTTGTACACGACATCGAGGATGACTTCGATCCCGGCGGCGTGCAGCGTCCGGACCATGGTCTTGAACTCGTTGACGGCCTGCCCCGCCCGCTTGACCGAGGCGTAACGGCTATCCGGAGCGAAGAACCCGATGGAGTTGTAGCCCCAGTAGTTCACCAGACCCCGATCTCGCAGGTGCCGATCGTGGACGAAGTGGTGCACCGGCATCAGTTCGACAGCGGTGACGCCAAGACCGACCAGGTGACCGATGACCGCCTCGTGGCCGAGGCCGGCATACGTCCCGCGCAGGCCCTCGGGCAGGCTGGGATGGCCGATGGTCAGCCCCTTCACATGGGCTTCGTAGATGATGGTACGGTTCCAGGGGATCTTCAGGGGACGGTCATCCCCCCAGGAAAACCCGGGTTCGATGACCACCGCCTTGGGCATGCCGGGCCCGCTGTCCGTCTCGCTGAAGAGCAGGTCCGTATCGGGACCCGGACCGGGAGGGTACCCGAACATGGCGTCCGACCACTCGACGGGGCCGGTGATCGCCTTCGCATACGGGTCGAGCAGGAGCTTATTCGGGTTGAAGCGGTGTCCGTTCGAAGGTTCGTACGGCCCCGAAACACGGTAGCCGTACATGAGTCCGGGACGCGCCTCGGGTAAATAGGTGTGCCAGACGTTGTCGGTCTGTTCTTCCAGGCGCACCCGGGCGACTTCAGTGGCGCCACCCGGCTGGTCAAACAGGCAGAGCTCCACCGAAGTAGCGTTCTCGCTAAAGAGGGCGAAGTTGACCCCACGGCCATCCCAGGTTGCCCCGAGCGGGAATGATTCCCCCCGATACTGGGGCATCCCCCCGGTTGAAGGGGAACTCATCGCGACTCCACGAACAGCTTCGCGCGGCCGCGGCGATCGTCCCGAGCTCCGGCCAGGCCGGGATGCCTTGCCCCCCGGTCTTCTTGAGCCACGGCAGGGTGGCCCCGCCGTATCGCCAGGTTCGTCTCCCTCGGTGCGCGCACAGGCCTGCATCTTACCACCATCCCCAGCAGCGGCACCCGGGGCCGGGCCCCGGATGGCATGGCAAACAGCGCGGCCACCCGGGGAACAGCGGCGAGGTCCTCCTCTTTAGCCACCCATGCCCCAGACCATGCTGTTTCGCAGGAGGGTCGTATACGCAGTCGTCTCCCACGTCGTCCGGAGAACGGGCGGCGTCTTCCCTTCGGGATCCACGCTTGCATCGACAAATGGCTGGCTGTTGGTCGAAGGCGTGTGGCAATGGCCGAGCGCGATGTAGGTCACGCCCCCTTCACCCAACTCCCGTGTGTAGCCCATCACCCGTGTCTTGCCGTCCGGAAGCAGGGCCGTGTCCGCTTCGTACTGGAACCCAAACCCGCGCGGGGAGTTGTCGGGACCGAGCTCGGCCGTCAGGAGCACGCGCGCGTTCGGGTCGCTCGACTCGACCATGTACGGTTCGTCGATGGTCTCGAACGTCTCGGGCAAGCCGTCGGTGAGCTTGTCGTTCGAACTGTGGACCTTCACCTGGAACCTGCGGACCGGCGGATGGTTGAGAAAGAAGCCGCCGAGCGTGTCGTGGTGTTCGAGCCGGACCATGGCCCGGCGGCGGTCTTCTCCATCGGTGCGCACCGCCCGGCCCCCGGTGGTCCCGTGGAGTCCGAGCCACTTCCCGCCGGCGTTGATCCACGAACGAATCGCGCGGTCCTGGTCCGGCCCCGGGTACGGCCCGGCCACGTAGGTGATGAGCAGCCGGCTGATCGGCAGCCAGCGTTCGACATCGATGAAGTCATTGGCCGTCGATGCCTTGATCTCCTGCTCGCCGAGCAGTTCGAGGAGCCGCAGGCGGGCGTAGTCGTGGTCGTGGCCGGCAGGCTGGCCGGGAGGGAAGCCCCCGCAAATGACGTGGGCCCGGGCTGGCACAGTCGGCATGTTCGAACCTCCTCAGTACGCCCGGCGAGCCTATCGGGTTCCGCGCGCGCTGTGAACCCGGTCGACGCGGGGGCCGTACTTGTCTAGGCTCGCCTCCACCAAACTGGAGGGGCCGCGGTGATTCGTCGCATCGACCACATTGGGCTCGTCTCCCCATCGTGGGAACAGGCGCGAGAGGTGCTGCTGGGCAAGCTCGGCTTCCCCATCGCCGATTGGAAGGGCGCCGGCGAAACGGGCAGTTATTTTGCTCCCGAGCGCACCATCAACTATTTCTTACAGGTGGGGGAGGGCGACACGGTTATCGAAATCATCGTGCCCCAGGACACCACCAGCGGCGCTGCCAGGTTCCTGGCGAAGCGCGGGCCGGGGCTCCACCACATCGGATATGCGGTGGACGATGTGGAGGTAGAAGCCAGGCGGTTGAGCGACCAGGGGCTGCGGCGGGTGGACCTCGGGCCGAAGGCGGGCGCGGCCTTCTTCTACCCCCAGGATATCCACGGCGTGCTCACGGAGTTCGTGCCATTCCGGACTCCCGGCGTGCGCGTCCACACGCCAGGGTTTGGGGAAACCGATGTCCCGAGGCCCTGATTGAACACCGGGCCCCTTCCCCGTGGCAGCGAGTACGCGCGATGCTAGTCGTCGCGGCGGTGGGGGGAAACGCGCTGTTGCGGCGCGGCGAAACGCTCGGTCGTGATGTGCAGGAGCGAAACGCCCGCACCGCAGGCTCCGCGCTTGCGTCCCTCGCGCGTGAGCATTCGCTGGTGGTGACGCACGGTAATGGCCCACAGGTGGGGCTACTTGCCCTCGAAAGCGGCTCAACGGGCTGGGCGGCTGCGTATCCGCTCGACATCCTGGGAGCCGAGTCGCAGGGGATGGTGGGGTACCTGCTCGAACTGGCCCTGCGGAACGAGCTGCCTGGGCGGCCCGTGACGACCGTGCTCGGGCAGGTACTCGTTGACGGGCAGGACCCTGCGTTCCAGCACCCGGCGAAGCCCATCGGGCCCTTCTACACGCGCGAAGAATGCGCCCTGCTCGCGGCCGAAAACGGCTGGGCGTTCGCGTTCGAAGGCGAACGGGGACGGCGGGTCGTGCCGTCGCCTGAACCGGTAGCGATCATGGAGATCGACGCGATCCGGGCGCTACTCGCAGCCGGGGTCGTCACTATTTCGGCCGGGGGCGGCGGGGTGCCCATAGTCCGCCAACCCTCGGGCCGGCTCACCGGCGTCGAGGCAGTCATCGACAAAGACCTGACGGCGAGCCTGCTTGCGAAGGAGCTCAACGCGGATGCGCTACTGCTCCTGACCGACGTGGCTGCCGTGGAGGAGCGCTGGGGCGACCCGGGGAGCCGGGCGATCCGCATGGCGAACCCCGCAGCCGTGGGCCGCTACGAGTTCGCTCCCGGTTCGATGGGGCCCAAGGTTGAGGCAGCGGTACGATTCGCCGAAGCGACGGGACGGACCGCCGCGATTGGCGCGCTCGAAGCCGCCTCTGCCATCCTTGCGGGAGAAGCCGGGACCCGGATTTCGCTGGAGGCACCGGGCATCACTTTTTGGGAGCCAACACCATGAGCACTCGCGTCCGGACGATCATCCTGGGGGCCGCCGGGCGCGACTTCCACAACTTCAACGTGGTCTACCGTGACGATCCGGCAACCGAGGTCGTCGCGTTCACGGCTGCCCAGATCCCGGGGATCGCGGACCGCCGGTATCCCGCGTCGCTTGCCGGCCCGCTGTATCCGGGGGGCATCCCCATCGAAGACGAGGCGGACCTCGAAGCGCTCTGCAAGGCGGATGGCGTCGAGCGCGTGGTCTTCGCCTACAGCGACGTGACCCACGCCAATGTGATGCATTTGGCCTCGCGGGCACTCGCTGCCGGCGCGGACTTCGAGCTGCTGGGGCCCGAGCGTACGTACCTTCGCGCATCGGTGCCGGTGGTGGCGGTGACGGCCGCCCGGACCGGGTCCGGCAAGTCTCCGTTGTCACATTGGATCGCGCGCATGCTCGTTGAGCAAGGCCGGCGGGTTGTCCTGGTGCGCCACCCCATGCCGTACGGCGACCTCGAACGGCAGGGGGTGCAGCGGTTCGGTTCGGAGGCAGACATCGCCGCGGCCGAATGCACGGCCGAAGAACGGGAGGAGTACGAGGCGCATGTGGCCGCGGGCCTTGTTGTCTTCGCGGGGGTCGACTACAGCGACATCCTCAAGGACGCCGAAGCCGAAGCTGACGTCATCATCTGGGACGGCGGCAACAACGATTTCCCCTTCTTCCAGCCCACGCTCCACATCGCGGTCCTCGATGCGCTCCGGGCGGACCAGGCCGAGGCGTATCACCCCGGCGAGGCAGTGCTCCGGATGGCGGACATCATCGTCATCAACAAAGTGAACGTGGCCACAGCCGACCAGGTCGCTGCGGCGAAAGAGGCGGCGCGGCGCTTGAACCCCGGCGCGCGCGTGATCCACGGGGCGCTGCCGATCCAGCTCGATGACCCGGAGGCTGTCCGCGGCAAGCGCGTGCTGGTGGTGGACGACGGGCCGACGATCACCCACGGGGGAATGGCATTCGGCGCGGGTTATGTCGCGGCGCGAGATGGCGGCGCCGGGGAGATCGTCGACCCGCGAGCGAGTGCGCCGCCCTCCATCCTCGAGGTCTATGCGACCTACCCACACATCGGGCTCGTCCTGCCAGCCGTAGGCTACGGTCCGGAGCAAGTGGCAGCATTGCGCGACACGATCGAGGCGTCAGTGGCCGAAGTTGTGGTGTCGGGCACGCCGCTGGACCTCGCGGCACTGACGGGTGTCTCGAAACCGGTGGTCCGGGCGCGCTACCGGTTCGAGGAGGTGGGGCAGCCGGCGTTGCAGGGACTGATTGAAGCCGCCATCAGCGGCAGCGACTGAAACGGCCGGAGGGCCTCAGGGTATGGCAACCGGCGCGATGGGTTCGGCGAAGAACCGTTTCCTCGCCCAGAGGGCCACGTACACCAGCGCAACCAGCGCCGGCACTTCGATAAGCGGGCCCACGACACCCGCGAGCGCCTGCCCGGACGTCACACCGAATGTCCCGATGGCGACTGCAATCGCCAGCTCGAAGTTGTTGCCCGCTGCTGTGAACGCGAGCGTCGCAGTTTTCGGATAAGGCAGCCCCTGGGCGCGTCCCCAGGCGAACGATACCGTCCACATCAGGCCAAAGTAGGCGATGAACGGTAGTGCGATGCGCGCGACATCGAGCGGTTGGGAGGTGATCGCGTCGCCCTGGATGGCGAACAACACGACGATGGTGAAGAGCAGGCTGTAGAGAGCCCAGGGGCCGATCCGGGGCAGGAACTGCTGTTCGTACCAGGCATCGCCCTTTTTCCGCCGTCCGATGATGCTGGTCAACGCCCCCAGGACGAGTGGCACGCCCAGGAAGATCAGGACCGACTTCGCGATATCCCAGAGGACGAAGTCGATCGCGGTCTGTTCGAGCCCGAGCCACCCGGGCAGCGTTTCGAGGTAGAAGTAGCCGAGTAGCGCGTAGGCCGCGACCTGGAACACGGAGTTGAGCACGACGAGGACGGCGGCGGCTTCGGTATCGCCGCAGGCGAGCGAGTTCCAGATGAGCACCATAGCGATGCAGCGCGCCAGGCCGACGAGGATGATCCCGGTCCGGAACTCGGGCAGGTCCGGGAGGAAGATCCAGGCGAGGGCGAACATCAGGGCGGGCCCCACGATCCAGTTCAACAGCAGGGACGACACGACCAGCGGCTTGTCGGTCGTGACGTCGTGGAGGCGGTCGTAGCGCACCTTCGCGAGCACCGGGTACATCATCCCGAGGAGCCCGATCGCAATCGGGAGCGATGTCTGGTCGATCTTCACACGGTCGAGTTGGTCGTTGAGGTCCGGGAAGATACCCCCGAGCGCGAGGCCGGTGACCATGGCCAGCCCAATCCAGACGGGGAGGAAGCGGTCGAGGGTCGAGAGCTGGCGGAGGACCGAGCTTTCGAACTCGCCGGGGTGCGTGGATGTTTGGTGCACGGAAGGAGTGCTCCTTCGGGCGATCTGTGTGAGCCAGTCTGCCACAGGAGCGATAACGTCCCATCGACTCCAGGCCCACACGGCCCAGAACCGGTTTGGGAGCCAGGAGACCTGCGAAATCGCGCTCATCGGACGTCGCCACCGGTTGCGGGCATCGTTAGGCTGAACAGGCAGCCTTGAAGGACCTCTCATGCGGTCCGGAGGGCAGCCACTTCAGAAACGAGGAGCGCTGAGTGAACGCTGAGACCATCACGGTCGACGGGAACGAGGCGGCGGCCGACGTGGCCTACCGGGCCACGGAAGTCATCGCCATCTATCCGATCACGCCTTCCTCGCCAATGGCAGAGCTCGCCGACGCGTGGGCGGTGGAGGGCAAGGCAAACCTCTGGGGGACCGTGCCGCGGGTGGTGCAGATGCAGAGCGAAGGCGGCGTGGCGGGCGCCATGCACGGCGCGCTCCAAACGGGGGCGCTCACTACCACCTTCACCGCGTCCCAGGGCCTGCTCTTGATGATGCCCAACATGTTCAAGATCGCGGGCGAACTGACCTCAGCCGTGATCCACGTCGCCGCCCGGACGGTGGCGACCCACGCGCTCTCGATCTTCGGCGACCACAGCGACGTGATGGCAGTCCGCACTACGGGCTGGGCGATGCTCTGCGCGTCGTCGGTCCAGGAAGCGCACGACTTCGCACTGATCTCGACGGCCGCCACGCTCAAGTCGCGCGTGCCATTCCTGCACTTCTTCGATGGCTTCCGGACCTCGCACGAGCTGAACAAGATCTCGCGGATGGACGACAAGGTGCTACACACGCTGATCGACGAGCGGCTCGTGCGGGAGCACCGCAAGCGCGGACTGACGCCCGACCGGCCGGTCCTGCGGGGGTCGGCGCAGAACCCGGATGTCTTCTTCCAGGCCCGGGAAGCCTGCAACCCGTTCTACGAGGCAGTCCCAGGCATCGTGAGCGAGACCATGGACCAGTTCGCCGCCGCGACGGGGCGCCACTACCGGCCGTTCGAGTACGTTGGTGCACCCGACGCGACACGAGTGGTCGTCCTCATGGGCTCCGGCTGCGGGGCGGCCGAAGAGGCGGTTGAAGCCCTGCTGGACCGGGGCGAGAAGGTCGGAATGGTAAAGGTCCGGCTCTACCGTCCGTTCGACGGTGAGGCGTTTGTCGCGGCACTTCCGCCAACCGTTGAAACCATCGGTGTGCTCGACCGGACCAAGGAGCCGGGAGCGCCCGGAGAGCCGCTCTACCAGGACGTGGTAACCGCGCTGGCCGAAGAGCCGGGGGGCGCTGGTGGTCTCGGCCGGTTCCCAAAGGTCGTGGGTGGACGATACGGGCTGGCTTCGAAGGAGTTCACGCCTGCAATGGTGGCCGGGGTGTTCGCAGAGCTGGCGAAGCCCCAACCGAAGAACCACTTCACCGCCGGGATCGTCGATGACGTTTCGCACACGAGCATCGCCTATACCCCGGATTGGCACGCCGAACCGCCAGAGACGGTCCGCGCGGTGTTCTATGGGCTCGGCAGCGACGGCACCGTCGGCGCCAACAAGAACACCGTGAAGATCATCGGAGAGCAAACGCCGCTGCACGCCCAGGGTTACTTCGTGTACGACTCGAAAAAGGCCGGGGCGACCACCGTTTCCCACCTGCGCTTCAGCCCCGCGCCGATTCGGTCGACGTATCTGATCCGTCGGGCGACCTTCGTTGCCTGCCACCAGCCCCACCTGCTGGACGAGTTCGATGTCCTCGAACTTGCGGAAGACGGGGCTACATTCCTGCTGAACAGCCCCCACGGCCCGGAGGAGGTGTGGGAACACCTCAACGCCGAACTGCAGCAGGAGCTGATCGCAAAGAACATCCGCTTCTTCGTCGTCGATGCGTCGCGGGTGGCGAGCGACGCCGGGCTTGGCAGCCGGATCAACACGGTGCTCCAAACCTGCTTCTTCGCGATTTCGGGCGTACTGCCGGCGGATGAGGCGATCGCCGAGATCAAGGCAGCCGTCCGCAAGAGCTATCACAGCCGGGGCGAGCGGGTCATCGAGCGGAACTTCGCCGCGATCGATGCCGCCCTCGCCGGTCTCCGAGAGGTGCCACTCGCCGGGCGGGTTCCGGAAGGCCGGAGCCGCCCGCCCGTCGTCCCGACCGAGGCGCCGGACTTCGTCCAGCGGATCACCGCGATGCTGATCGCGGGCAAGGGGGACTTGCTGCCGGTCAGTGCGATGCCGGTGGACGGGACCTTCCCAACCGGCACGGCCCGCTGGGAGAAGCGCGGGATAGCAAGCGAAATCCCCATCTGGGACCCGACGATCTGCATCGAATGCGCGAAGTGCGCACTGGTCTGCCCGCATGCGGCCATCCGCATGAAGGTGTTCGAGCCAACGGAACTCGCGGAGGCGCCGGGCGGCTACCGCCATCGGGAGTGGAGCGGCCACGACCACCCGGGCACCGTGATGACCATCCAGGTGGCGCCTGACGATTGCACGGGGTGCGGCATCTGTGTGGACGTGTGCCCCGCCCGGGACAAGTCGATACTGAAGCACAAGTCCATCAACATGGAACCGCGCGCGGAACACCTGGAGGCCGAGCGCGAGAGCTTCGCGTTCTTCAGCCGCATCCCGGCGCCGGCGCGGAGCGAAACGCGGACCGACACGATCAAGGGCTCCCAGATGATCGAGCCGCTGTTCGAGTTTTCGGGAGCGTGCGCGGGCTGCGGCGAGACCCCCTACTTGAAGCTGCTGACACAGATGTTCGGCGACCGCCTGCTCGTCGCGAACGCAACCGGCTGCTCATCGATCTATGGCGGCAATCTGCCAACAACACCCTGGTCGGCCGGAGCGGACGGGCGCGGCCCGGCGTGGTCCAACTCGCTCTTCGAGGACAACGCCGAGTTCGGCCTGGGGATGCGGCTGGCACTCGACCAGCAGACGGCGCTGGCCCAGCACCTCCTGCACGGCCTCGCCGGTCACCTTCCCGAAGGGCTGGCGCCGGCACTCCTGAAGGACCAGGACCTGACGGACAGGGGCATCGCCGCGCAACGGGCGCGCGTCGAAGAGCTAAAGTTGTGGCTGGAGACACGCCAGGAGCTGCCTGCAGCCCTGGAACTCCTCGCGCTTGCGGACTTCCTGGTGGAGAAGAGCGTCTGGATCGTTGGCGGCGATGGCTGGGCGTACGACATCGGGTTCGGCGGGCTGGACCATGTGCTTGCCACCGGGAAGGACGTGAACATCCTGGTCCTCGATACCGAGGTCTACTCCAACACCGGCGGGCAGGCATCAAAGTCGACCCCGCGAGCCGCAGTCGCGAAATTCGCGGCATCGGGCAAGCGCGTGGGAAAGAAGGACCTGGGCTTGATCGCCTCGGCGTACGGGAACGTGTACGTGGCGAGCGTGGCGCTCGGCGCGGACAACGCGCAGACCATCAAAGCCTTCGCGGAGGCGGAGGCACACCAGGGGCCGTCTATCATCCTGGCGTACAGCCACTGCATCGCCCATGGGATTGATATGCGCACGGCCATGTCGCACCAGCGCGAGGCGGTGCAGAGTGGCTACTGGCCATTGTTCCGCTTCAAGCCAAGCACGGACGAGTCCGGTACAGCCCCTCTCCACCTGGACTCCAGGAAACCCACGATCCCGTTCCGGGAATTCGCGGCGAAGGAGGCCCGCTACGGGATGCTGAAGCTCGCCAATCCCCACGATGCCGAACGGCTGATGTCCATGGCCCAGGCCGACATAGACGAGCGCTGGCACTTCTACGAGCAGCTCGCGGTGGTGGAACGCACCGCACCGGGCGTGCTTGCAGAGCCATCAGAAGCGGCGTACGCAGACCTCCACGGAGAGATGGGCTATGACTGACCTGAGTACCGGCTACCTCGGCATGCGTCTTCGGAACCCCCTCGTGGTTTCCGCCTCTCCGCTCTCCGACAGACTCGAGACGTTGCGGCAGCTCGAGGCGTGCGGGGCGGGCGCGGTGGTGATGCGGTCGCTCTTTGAAGAACAGATCGAGCACGAATCGTTCGACCTCCACGAGCTGCTGGAACAGTGGACCGGCGGCAACTTCGAGGCGCATGACTTCTTTCCCGCCATCACGGACTACAAGACCGGGCCGGCGACGTACCTCGAATCTATCGAAGCCGCCAAGCGCGAACTCTCCATCCCCGTGATCGGGAGCCTGAACGGGGTGACGGCCTCCGGCTGGACGCATTATGCGCGGCTAATCCAGGAGGCCGGGGCAGATGCCCTGGAGCTCAACATCTACCTGGTGGCGGCCAACGTGGACGACACGGCAGCAACGGTGGAGGAGCGGTACATCTCGCTGGTCGCCGCAGTCCGCGACACGGTATCTATTCCGCTGGCGGTGAAGATCGGGCCGTACTTCTCGGCACTCCCGGATATGTGCCGGAGGCTGGTGGCCGCCGGGGCCGACGGGCTCGTCCTGTTCAACCGCTTTGTCCAGCCCGACATCGACCTCGATACGTTGACCGTCGTCCCGCGAGTACGCCTGAGCACCCCGGCCGAGCTGACGCTGCCGTTGCGCTGGGTCGCAATTCTTCGAGGCCAGGTGCAGGCGTCGCTCGCTGCAACCACGGGCATCCACAGCAGCGAGGACGTGCTGAAAGTCCTCCTCGCCGGTGCGGACGTGGCAATGATGGCCTCGGCGCTCCTGGTGCACGGCCCGGACCGACTGTCACAGGTCCACGACGACCTCACCAGGTGGCTCGTGGAGCACGAGTACGAGTCGGTCGAACAGCTGAAGGGCAGCCTCAGCCAGGCGGCCTGCCCGGACCCGGCGGAGTTCGAACGGGCGCACTACATGAAGGCGCTCGTGTCGTACTCCGGCTCCGTCCCGGGGGTCCGGGCCTGAGCATCCACGGGAGCAAGACAAGGGCGCCACTCGGCTGAGTGGCGCCCTGAAGACCGCGACCGGCCGGAGTGACTGCTACCGCTTCCCCAACTCAACGTACCTCCGGCCCCGTGCCCCGGTGTAGACCTGGCGTGGGCGTGCGATCTTCTGCTCGGGGTCGGTCACCATCTCCCGCCACTGGGCGACCCAGCCGGCCGTCCGGGGAATGGCGAAGAGCACGGGGAACATCTCTACCGGGAACCCGAGCGCCTGGTAGATGAGCCCGGAGTAGAAGTCGACATTCGGGTACAGCCTGCGCGTGATGAAGTAGTCGTCCTCGAGCGCGATACGTTCGAGTTCGAGCGCGATATCGAGGAGCGGGTTGCGGCCCGTGACTTCGAAGACCTCGTCAGCCGTGGCCTTGATAATGCGGGCGCGGGGGTCGTAGTTCTTGTAGACGCGGTGCCCGAAGCCCATCAGCCGGCGTTCGCCTGACTTCACCTGCTTCACGAAGTCTGGGACGTTCTTCACGTCGCCGATTTCGTTGAGCATCAGGAGCACGGCTTCGTTGGCACCGCCGTGCAACGGCCCGTAGAGGGCGGCCGCGGCCGCGGCCGTCGCGACGAACGGGTCTGGCCGCGAACTGCCGACGGCGCGCATGGCGTTCGCGCTGCAGTTCTGTTCGTGGTCCGCGTGGAGGATGAAGAGCACATTCAGGGCGTGCTCGATCACAGCACTCGCCACGTACTGGGATTCGGACATGCGCCAGAGCATGCTGGCGAAGTTGCCCGCGAACGTGAGGTCGTTGTCCGGGTACACATAGGGGAGGCCCCGGCTGGCCCGGTAGGCAAACGCGGCCAGCGTCGGCACCTTGGCGATCAGGCGCCATGTCTGCAGGTCGCGGGACTCGGGACTATCCACGTCCTTGGCATCTGGATAGAACGTGGAGAGCGCGGCGACCGAACTCACGAGGACGCCCATGGGGTGGGCGTCATAGCGGAAGCCATCCATGAAGCGGCGAACGTTTTCGTGGACGAAGGTGTGGAAGGTGATGTTGTGGGTCCACTCCTTGAGTTCCGGGGCCGAAGGCAGGTGGCCGTTCACGATCAGGAAGGCTGTCTCGAGGTAGGTGCTCTTCTCGGCGAGTTCCTCGATCGGGTAGCCGCGGTATTCGAGGACGCCCTTATCGCCATCAATGAAGGTGATCTCGCTGCGGCACGAAGCGGTGTTCGTGAAGGCCGGATCATAGACCATGAGCCCGAAATCGTCAGCGGAAGTGCGCATTCCCCGGAAGTCCATCGCCCTGACGGTCCCGTCCTGGATGGGAACTTCGTAACGCTCTCCGGTCCGGTTATCGATGACGGTCAGGGTTTCAGCACTCACGCGTAGCATCTCCTCGTGCGCTATCCCGGCATGGGCAGCCGGCGCGTGCCAATGGTACGGCCCGAGCAAGTGGCCGGTCATGGCCATCCGGCCGCCGCTTCGGGGACCAGAGGTACCGGTTGCGCGCGCAACTGGGACCGGTGAGTACGCCGGGCCCGGCGCCAACGCCACGTAGAGGGAAGCGGCCTTGCAGCGGCCGCCGGGGCATGGCACCGTTGCCCGGCTACCAGTACGCGCCCGGGAGGAAAGACCGTGAAGCTCGGCATCAGTGTTGGATATTCAGGGGCCGACATGCGCCTCCCCATCGAGAAGGTCCTCCGGGCCGAGGAGCTTGGCTACGACTCCGTCTGGACGGCCGAAGCCTATGGCTCTGATGCCATCACTCCGCTGGCGTATATCGCGGCGCTGACAACCCGCATCCGGCTCGGCACGGGGATCATGCAGCTGGCCGGGCGCCCGCCTGCGATGGCGGCGATGCAGGCCGCGACTGTCGATGCGCTATCCGGTGGCGGCCGATTCATTGCCGGCATCGGCGTTTCGGGGCCGCAAATTGTGGAGGGCTGGTACGGCCAGCCGTGGGGGCGGCCCTACTACAGGCTGCGCGATTACGTGACCATCATGAAGAAGATCTTCGCTCGCGAAGAGCCCGTCACGCACCAGGGAAAGGAGATCTCTCTCCCCTACACCGGGCCGGGGGCAATGGGCATCGGCAAGCCGCTAAAGTCGATCCTGCACATGAACCCGAACATCCCGGTCTGGCTGGGGAGCGGCACGGAGACGAACGTGCGGCTCGCGGCGGAGGTGTGCAACGGCATCCTGCCGCTCGGCTTCGTGCCAGCGACGGCCCCCATGTACCGCCCCTGGATCGAAGAGGGTTTCGCGCGGGCGGGGAACGGCAAGTCGTGGAAGGATTTCGAGATGCAGTCCAGCGTTTCCGTGATCGTCACCGATGACCTGCGCGACGCCTTCCGGCAGATGAAGCCCATGATCGCCCTTTACGCCGGGGGCATGGGACACAGCAGCAAGAACTTCCACAACGACATGATGGTGCGCCGCGGATATGGCGACGCAGCGAAAACGATCCAGGAGCTCTACCTCGCCGGCCGCAAGGGCGAGGCCATCGAGGCCGTCCCGGATGAGTTCTGCGACGACGGTGCGCTGGTCGGGCCGCCGGAGCGGATCCGCGAACGCTACCGCGCGTGGGAGGACAGCGGCCTCACGGGCCTGACTATCGGCGGGGACGACCGGGCTATCGAGCTCATGGCCGAGATCACGGGTGCGAGCAAGGGAAACCGGGGCTAAGGCCGGTTTGCCTCGCACTTCGGGTCCGGGGCGGTGGCTCCAGGCACGCGCCTGCGGAGGTCTGGCGGTGGGGAGGGGTAGTCGCCGCCAGTTTCTTCGCCCGCACGGCAGGCGCCGCAACGCCCAAGCGTCCGCGAGAGTTCAGAGTGGAGCGTCGTCCCACAAGTCGCGCAGATGGTGTTGATGGCCATGCCGGTGCGCTCAGTGTAGCGGCCGGGCGTGGCACACACCTTTCGGGGGGCAAGGTGACAGCGGGCCCGCCAGCCGCCAAGATCGGCCCACTCGTATCCCGAGACCACTGGAGGAACTCCGACAAATGGCAACCATCAACAAGAACGGGGTGCTCGCCGGCAAAGTCGCCGTCGTCACCGGGGCATCGCGCGGCATCGGCGAGGCGATCGCCATCCGGTATGCGATGGAGGGCGCCAAGGTCGTCGTCTCGGCCCGTACCGTCGAAGAAGGCGACCACATGCTGCCCGGGAGCATCAATGGCGTCGTAAAGCGCATCAACGACGCAGGTGGCGAAGCCCTCGCGGTCCGCTGTGACCTCTCCGAGGCCGCCGACCGCGAAGCGCTGATCAAGCAGACCGTGGACCACTTCGGCCCCGTCGACATCCTCGTCAACAACGCGGCAATCACCTACTTCATCCCGGTGGATTCGTTCCCGGAGAAGCGGATGAAGCTGATGTTCGAAGTGCAGGTGTTCGGGCCGTTCCACCTTGCACAGCTCGTGCTGCCTTCGATGCGCGAGCGGAAGTCGGGCTGGATCCTGAACATCTCCTCGCACGCGGCGCTCCATCCGCAGCTGCGGGCGCCAGGCCGGGGCGGCACGGTCTATGGGATGTGCAAGGCGGCGCTCGAGCGCTTCACCACGGGCCTCGCATCGGAAGCCAGCAACGACAACGTCGCCGTGAACGTCATCTCGCCGGGCCTGGTCGCGACACCAGGCGTGCTGCACCACGGGCTCGTGACCGAGGCGAACAAGGACATGGCGACCCCGGTCGAGCACATGGCGGAAGCCTGCCTGCACCTCGTGCACGGCGACCCGGCGGTGAACTCGGGGCACATTACCTATGCGGCCGACGTGCTGAAGGAATTCAACCTCACGGCGGCGGAACTGCTCGCCTGAGTCCTGGCGCCAGCGGGCGCATCGCGGTCGTCACTCCTCGGCGATGCGCCCCAGCAGGATCTCAGCGATCTCCGGTCCATGCGATTCCTGGAGGAAATGGCCTGCATCGAGCCCATGGTACGTCGCCTGGGGGTACATCGCCGCCCAGGCGCGCCCCCACGTTTCCGTGAATACCTGGTCGCGTTCGCCCCAGATGAAGTGGATGGGCTTCGTCCACGAGCGCAGGGCTTCGAAGCAGCGCTCTTGTTCGGCGATGTTGCCGCCTTCCGGGTTATCGAACGGTATCGAGAGCGGGAAACGGCGCGGCCCGGCCTTCGAGGCCCTGTCGGGGAACGGCGCCTCATAGGCGGCGAAGGCTCCTTCGGGTGTGAGCGGCGTGGATCCCTTCGGGAAGTTCGCGAGGTAGTTCTGCATCACGAATCCACAGCCCTGCAACCCGTCCATGGCTCCCCCGGGGTGCCAGGCCGCGTTCCACGCCCGAATGGCCGGGCTGTATTCGTATCCCTCGTGATGCAGCCACGTGTTGAGGATCGCCAGCCGCTCGAAGCGCTCCGGCATGTCGACCACCTGCCGGAGGCCGATCGGGCCGCCCCAATCCTGGCAGACCAGGGTCATTCGCCGCAGATCCAGCGTACGCACCAGGTACCGCAGATTCTGGCTGTGCTTCTCTATCGAATACCACTCGTCTTCGAGCACCTTGTCGCTCTTCCCGAAGCCAATGTGGTCCGGAGCTACGCAGCGGTAGCCGGCCTCCACGAGTCCCGGGATCATTCGCCGGTAGAGGAACGACCAGGTGGGCATGCCATGCAGGAGGAGCATGACCGGCGCGCCCGGCTCGCCCTCATCCACGTAGTGCATACGGAGCGGTTGGCCCTCGGCCGCGGGCACCTCCAGGTAACGGGGCTGAAACGGGTATTGCGGGAGGGCGTTGAAGCGCTCCTCGGGCGTCCGGAAGACTGTCGCCATCGGTCACCTCGTCGACGGATTCTGCGCGAGCGTAGGCCGGCGCGCGGGCCGCGTCCACCGCCCCCGGGACGGCCTCTGCGCAACCACCTGCCGGACCGGTAGGATTGCCGGACAACCCTCCGGGAGCGACCTGTGAACCCATCTGACCTCTTCGATCTGACCGGGAAGGTTGCCCTCGTGACGGGCGGCAGCCGCGGCCTGGGCCGCGAGATGGTGCTCGCCTTCGCCCACTTCGGCGCGGACGTCGTCATCGCCAGCCGCAAGCTCGAGAGCTGCGAGGAGCTGGCGGCCCAGGTCCGCGCCGAGACCGGCCGCCGCGCCCTCCCGGCCGCCTGCCACGTCGGCGAGTGGGGCCAGGTGGAGCAGCTCGCCGAGACGGCCTACGCCGAGTTCGGCAAGGTGGACATCCTGGTGAACAACGCCGGGATGTCGCCCATCTACGACCGCGTGGTCAACGTCACCGAGGCCCTCTACGACAAGGTGCTCGACGTGAACCTGAAGGGCCCCTTCCGGCTGACCTCGATCGTCGGGACGAGGATGGCCGAGGGCGACGGTGGGTCGATCATCATGGTGTCGAGCACGGCCTCGCAGAACCCCGGCCCGAACGTGATCCCTTACGCCGCGGCCAAGGCCGGCCTGAACGCGATGACCGTGGGCTTCGCGCGGGCGTTCGCGCCGAAGGTGCGGGTGAACTGCATCATCCCGGGGCCGTTCCTAACGGACATCTCGAAGGCGTGGGACCTGGAGGCGTTCAACAGGCGGGCAGCCTCCACCATCCTCCTCCATCGAGGCGGTGAACCCAACGAGATCGCTGGCGCGGCGCTCTACTTCGCCTCGGCCGCATCGAGCTTCACGACCGGGAGCCAGCTGGTGGTCTCGGGCGGGAGCTACGGCGCGGAGTAGCCGGCAGTGCCGGGCAACCGGACCGCGGCCAGTGCAGGTTCCAAGCCGTATGCAGGTTCGCCCAAGCCACCAGGGCCGCCAAGTAACCCCTTACGTCCGCAGCGTGAGGCCACCGTCAATCACCAGCCCGTGGCCGGTAACGAAGCTGCCGTCCTCTGAGGCGAGGAAGAGAATGCCGCGGGCGATATCGATGCCCTGGCCGAGCCGCTTCAACGGCGACTTCCGCTCCCACACCTGGCGGATGTGGTCCTGGTCGAAGTTCTGGCGGGTCATGCCGGTGTAGATGGCACCGGGGAGGATGTAGTTCGCCGTGATGCCGAACTTGCCGAGTTCGAGCGCGAGCGTACGGGTGAGGCCGGCCACGCCCGCCTTCGAAGCCGCGTAGGCGGCGAGGCCGTAGTCCGTGCGTTCCGCCATCACCGAGGCGACGTTGACGATGCGCCCGCGGCGGGATTCGCGCAGCGCCGGGATCGCCGCCTGGCAGAGCAGGAACATCCCGCGGATGTTCACGGCGAAGACGCGGTCCCACTCCTCGATGGGTAGGACCTCGGCGAGCGCGTTCGAGCCGGTGCCGGCATTGTTCACCAGGATGTCGAGCCCGCCGAACCGCTCGAGAGCCGCGGCGACGATCTCCTTGCCGGCCGTTTCACCCGCGATGTTGGCCTGGAAGGGGACGATGTTCGGCTGGCCCGCGTGCGCACCAGCGAGGCCCGTACCCGGGAGGTCGATGGCGAGCACCTGCGCGCCCTCGCTCGCGAAGAGCCCGGCGGTGGCCGCCCCGATGCCTGATGCGGCGCCGGTCACGATCGCGCGCATGCCTTCGAGTCTCATCGCTGTCCCCCTAAACTCAGCGGCTGGCCGCTCGCTGAGCGGAATATAGCCGACGCCACGAGGTATGACGGAAAGTTGGGGACGGGGCGGGAGAGGAAGGAGGGCGGCGTACCCTGTGGGTGACAAACTCACAGACCCTCAAGGAGAAGGTACGCCCCATGT
>PQAO01000004.1 GCA_003104995.1 Dehalococcoidia bacterium | reverse complement strand
GCTAGAGAAAGTCAGCAAGCGCGTGGACGCCACTCGCACCACCACGCCGCGCCCGGCCGCTGCCATCCCCGCCTGCGTTCCACACACCCTCGTCCCCTCGCTGTTACCGCGTGGCATACTTGAGCGCATGACAACGCCCACAAGCGTCTCGCTCGAAGAGTTCCTCGCACTGGAGGCGACGAAGCCATACCCGGAACTGATTGGCGGGGAGGTCGTACCGAAAGCGATGCCGGGCCCAAAGCACTCCGCGACCGTCGTCGAGCTCGTTACGGAACTCCGGCTGTTTCTGCGCGATCGGCCAGTTGCCCGCGTCGATACCGAACTCCGGCACCTCCAGCGCGACGAGTCGCGTGTCTACCTCCCGGATGTCTGCGTCACGCTTCGTGAGCGTTTTCCCGGCGGCGACGGGCCTGTCGAGTCTCCGCCCGACTTCGCCATCGAGGTGCTTTCGCCGGATGATCGCGCCGGCCGCGTTGCCGAAAGGGTCGACTTCTACCTCCGCGCCGGCACGCGGCTCGTCTGGATCGTCGATCCCGAATTGGAGACGGTTTCGGTTTATCGCCCGGGCCAGGCCCCGGAATTTCACCGGCCTCCCGCAGCAATCGATGCCCAACCCGTCCTTCCCGGGTTCACGATGGACCTCGCGAGGCTCTTCACGGCCATCCGGGACTAGCCACCACGCACGCCAACCACGTCACAGGCGCGCCCTACGTCACAGGCGCGCGCGTCATCAAGCGCGTGGATGCCACTCGCACCACCACGCTGTGCGCCCGGCCGCTGCCATCCCGCGCGCCCTACGTCAAAGGCGCGCGCGTCAGCAAGCGCGTGGATGCCACTCGCACCACCACGCCGCGCGCCCGGCCGCTGCCATCCCGCGCGCCCTACGTCACAGGCGCGCGCGTCAGCAAGCGCGTGGATGCTTCACGGCCATCCGGCACTAGCCGACCACGGCACGCCAACCACGTCACAGGCGCACCCTACGTCACAGGCGCGCGCGTCAGCAAGCGCGTGGATGCCACTCGCACCACGCCGCGCGCCCGGCTGCTGCCATCCCGCGCGCCAACCACGTCCCAGGCGCCCGCGTCAGCAAGCGCGTGGATGCCACTCGCACCACGCCGTGCGCCCGGCCGCCTGCGCATCAGATCCGCAGCACGTCCCCCTTGAGCGCCCAGAAGATGGCCAGCACTTCTTCCTGTTCGCGCTGGCCAACTCCGTTCGCCAGCAACACCTTCATCACGTCATCGACGGTGGTCACGAACTCCTCTTCCGAGACATTCATCCCGCCGTGGATCGTACGCAAGTCACGGCCGGTGTAGGTCTCCGTCCCGCCGCTCCCCGCGGCAAAAAACTCGTAGGCCAGCCGCTTGACCGTATCCGGGTCCGACTTGCCGAAGCGCGGCGCGATCGTTGGGTTCTGCAAGTGCGCATCGACCAGGTCGTTCGCGATCTTGCGGAGCCCCGCCCCGCCACCGAGCCGGTCATACAGCGTGCGCGTCATCGTTTGGGTCATGTCTGGTGCCTCCTTGGGGTTGTCCAAGGCTATGTTATACAACGTTACACGCACTTAAACTACAGAAACGCGGCCACCTTTACTTCGGCCCCGGCCGCTGGCCTTCCTCGCTGGATCGCCGGGGGTAAACGCCATGCCGCCCGCTATTCCGCCAATTCCTTCTTTGCCTCCGGCACCAGCCGGTAGCCCACGTTCCGCACCGTTTCGATGAACGCGTGCCCGTGGATCTCGATCTTCGCCCGGATGCGCCGGATGTGGACGTCCACCGTCCGCGCTCCGCCGAAGTAGTCGTAACCCCATACCCGGTTCAGCAACTGCTCGCGCGTGAACACTCGCCCGGCGTTCATGGCCAGGAAGCGCAACAACTCGTATTCCTTGAAGGTCATCACCAGCGGCTCGTCGTCCACCGTCACACGGTAGTTCGAAAGGTCGATCGCGAGCGCCCCACAGCGCACGTAGTTCTCGCTATCCACGCCGTGCTTGCGCCACAGCGCTCGCTCTATCCGCCGGGCCAGCTCCTCCGGCGGGGACCCCAGCACCACGAAGTCGTCGATCGGCAGGTCCACCGTCACCCGGTCGAGCTGCTCCCCGGCAACCATCGCGATCAGGATGACCCCCTCTTCCACGTAGGTCGCGCTGAGGATGTTGAAGGCCGCGGGAGGGATGTCTCGCAGGTCGAGGAGTACCACGTCGGCCGTGGGGCTTGCCTCGTCGTTTGCCAGCTGCTCCGGCGTGATCGCTGGCGCCGAGAACCCGGCGCGTTCCAGCTCTGGGCCTAATCGGGCCACGTCCGGGTGGCGGGTAACCAGGAACACCGTACGCATCCGCGTGCTTCCCCTCTTACCCAAGCCAGTATAGACCGGCCCTCGCACCGGCCGGTCCCGGGGCGCGTGAAATCCATGTGAAATAAGTCACGAGACCAGCACGTAGCAGAGCGGCCCGGGTTGGCCTACGCGCACCGGTCTTGCAGGTCGCGCCGGCGCACTTGAGTCGCGAGGCGCAATTCGAACTTCGAACGTCGTCCTTCGAACTTCGCGCCTCGCGCTTAGCCCCGCACGATCCGCTTCAGAGCGCGCAAGACGAGCCACGCTGTGAAGCCCGCAGCCAGGATCACCGGCACTGCCGAGACCGGGTCGTGCGTCCGTTTGAACTCAGCCCGGCCGTCCTTGATTTCGATAAACCCGAGGGGGGACGTCATCGCCCCGCCACCGCCGCCCGAGCCCTCGCCGATCTCGTTCGAGTCGGCGCCCTTCTCTATCCCATGGCCAGAACCGCCCCCAAAGCCAAAACGCACCTTGGCGACCGGGATGACGGTGACGCCCTCGCGGTCGACCGGTTCGCCAAAGGCCGCATGTGCCCCGGCGCGTACGCCGACGCGGCTCGCGAGTGTCTCCAGGATGTTGTCGGCTGATCCAGATGCCGCTTCCTGCGCCTCGCGCAGGACCCTGCTCAGGTCGTCGCTCATAGCGGAGCCTCCCATCGAGAGTGCATGCATGGTGCGCTTCCGCGCACGCCGTTTCAATAGACCGCGACTTTACCCGCCGTCAGTCGCGCGTACCGCTCGCACTCCGGCTCCCGCGCCCGCGGGCCGCCGCCCAGGTGCTCGCCTCGCGGTCCCAGGAGTTCGCAAACTGCTTCTCCGCCCCGCATGCACAGCTGCCGGCCGAGGTTGGGCCGCCCTGCCCCTCGATGCGCCAGCGATGCGTGTGCTCCGCTTCAATCGCGCTCGTTTCGTTTCCCATGGCTGATCCTGGTGGCACTGGTGGTTCCATCCTTTCGTTCTGCCCCGTTGCGAGGCGCGTTCGTTCGTATGGTTCCGGGCCCGCCGGCACGTGCATGCCGGCGGACCCGTTGTTGTGCCGGGTCAGGTCCTAGTAGCGGCGTCCGCCGCCACCGCCACCGTAACCGCCGCCACCGCCGCCGCCGTAGCCGCCGCCACCCCCGCCGTAGCTGCCGCCACCGCCGCGGCGTTCACCACGCTCAGCCGGGGGCTTCGCCTGGTTCACCGTGAGGGCCCGACCGCGGAGGTCCGTGCCGTTCAGCGACCGAATGGCCGATTCCGCTTCGCCCTGGTCGTCCATCTCCACGAAACCAAAGCCGCGCGAGCGGCCGGTCTCCCGGTCCTTCACCACCTGTGCGCTGCGGACGTTGCCGAACGCAGAGAATGCAGTCTGGAGGTCATTGTCTGTGGCGTCGTAACTCAGGTTTCCGACATAGATGTTCATGGTTTCGGTTCTTTCCCTTCCTGGGCGGTCCACGTCGGCGCGGTTCCGCCGGCCCTCCCTGCAGCCCATAGCCCGGTCCGACTCACTACAGACCAGGACGAATCAGGAAGAAACGCAAAGCTGTCTTGAGAGGAGGCCGGACTTCTCGGCCACAAAGGGGGTCAACACCGGTCGTTGTCTCGAGGCCGGTGTCCTCTCCTACCGTACCCTACTTTCGCTTCACGCGTATTCCGCGCCCCTTCTCTCTGCCCCCTTGCCGCCCGTACGCTGTAGCCATGCCCCGACTCGCCGCCGTCCTCACCCTTGGCTGCAAACTCAACCTGGCCGACTCCGAAGAGATCGCTCACGGCCTCCGCCACTCCGGCTACCACGTCGTCGATCGCCTTTGCGAAGCCGATGCCTACGTCATTAACACCTGCTCGGTCACCCACGTCGCCGATGCGAAGTCGCGCAAACTCATCCGCTCTGTCCGCCGCCTTTCTCCCGGCGCCCGGGTCACCGTCACGGGCTGCTATCCACAGTCAGCCGGTTTCGATGCCGCAACCGCGCTCGGCGCCGACCTGGTCGTCGGTACGCGCGATTCCGACAAGCGCGAACTCGTGACCTTCCTCGCCGGCGAAAGCCCTCCCGCGCCGCCCACCGGCGCCTGCGCCCGGCCACTCCACACCCGCGCCTTCGTCAAGGCCCAGGAAGGCTGCAACGACGTCTGCGCGTTCTGCATCGTCCCGCGCACACGCGGCCGCGAGGAGTCCCGCTCCGTCGCCGGGGTTGCCACCGAGGTGAACCGCTCCGTCGAAGCCGGCGCCCGCGAGGTCGTCATCACCGGCACCCAGCTCGGCGCATGGGGCCGCGACCTCGATCCACCCCTTCGCCCCCACCACCTCATCTCCGGGATCCTCGAACAGACCGAGGTCCTTCGCCTCCGCTTCAGCTCCCTCCAGCCCCAGGACATCACGCCCGAACTCCTCGCCCTCTGGCAGGACCCGCGCCTGATGCCCCATTTCCACCTCGCCCTCCAGTCCGGTAGCGAGGTCACCCTCCAGGCGATGCGCCGCCGCTACACCGCCGCGCAGTTCGTGGACGCCGCTGCCCGCATCAGGGCCGCCGTGCCCGGCGCAGCCATCACGACGGACGTCATCGCTGGCTTCCCGGGCGAAGCGGATGAGGACTTCGAGGCCACCCTCGCACTCTGTCGCGAGGTGGGGTTCGCCCGCCTCCACTGTTTCCCCTACTCACAGCGTTCCCGGACCGCCGCTGCCCGCCTCCCCGGCCAGCTTCCGCCCCCGGTGAAGCAGGAGCGGATGTCGCGCCTCCTGGCGCTCGGCGAAGAGCTCTCGCTCGCCTTCCGGCGCGAGCACGCTGGCACCATGCGGCCGGTCCTCTGGGAGAGCGAACGCCCGGCGGGCGATGGCGCCGGATCGCTCTGGCACGGCCATACCGATAACTACATTCCTGTTTATGGAACTGGCACAGGTTTGCTCAACCGCGTTACGCCGGTCGAACTCGGCGAGGTGTACGATGACGGTGTGCGGGGGTACTCCCCCCTGGAGTCCATATGAACGCCGTCCGCCGCATCCTCCTCGTCTTCTACAGCGTGCTTCTCCTCGCCGCCGCCGGCGGCCTGATCGCGCTCACCTGGAACCAGGACCGGAAACTCGACCTCGAGGTCGCCGACTTCAACCTCCAGGCCTTCGTCGATGCCTCCGATGGCGCGAAGTGGGCCGTCACCGGCATCCTCGCCGGCATCGCCCTCTTCGGCTTCCTCACCCTTCTCGCCGCCATCCTGAGGTCTTCGAAGGCGTCCAGCCGCGGCACCCTCCGCATGAAGCAGGCTGATGGCGGCACCGTCGTCGTCACCGCAAATGCGATTGAAACGCTCCTGCGCGATGAACTGGAACGCCTCCCCGAGGTCCGCCGCGTCTCACCCACCGTCCGCGTCGCCTCCGGCGCCGTCGATACCGTTCTCGATGCCACAATCGAACCGAGCGCCAGCATCGCTCATGCCACCCGCGTCCTCGGCGATGGCGTGGCCACCGTGCTCAAGGACCAGGTCGGTGTTACCAGTGTCCGCCGCCCGACCATCCGCATCTCCTACGACGAGCTTGCGGCCCGGCCCGCCGGCACCGTACCCGGACCCCGCCGCGAGCCCGAGGCGCCGCCCATGTACCCGGCCACCGTCGCCGGCCCCGCGCACCCCGAACTCCCGGGCGACGAGGAACCCGCCGCCCATGACTGAACCCGGACACACCCGGCCTCCATCAACCAACGAGCTGCCCTGGGTGATGGAGGCCCTCCTGTTTGTCGCCGAGGAGCCCCAGCCCCTCCCGGCCCTCGCCCGCGCCGCCGGTGTCAGTGATGCCGCCGCCCGCAAAGCCCTCAACCAGCTCGCCGCCGACTACGAAGCCCGCGGCCTGCGCGTGCTCGAGGATAGTCAGCGCTACCAGCTCGGCGCCGCCCCCGAGTTCGCACCCTACATCGAGAACATGCTCGGCACGGGCCCCGGCCAGCGCCTTACCCGGGCGGCCCTCGAAACCCTCACGATCATCGCCTACAAGCAGCCGTGCACGCGCGCCGAGATCGAAGCCATCCGTGGCGTAAACAGCGACCGCCTGGTCGCCATCCTCGAACAGCGCGGCCTGATCGACAACGTCGGCACCGGCGACGGTCCCGGCCGCCCGAAGCTCTACCGCACCACCATGCGCTTCCTCGAGCACTTCGGCATCAAGAGCCCCCGCGAACTCCCCCCGCTCCCCGAACCCCAGGAAGAGACCCCCATCGAAGCTGAGATCTGACCAGCCCCATGCGGTTCCGGCGAGCGCCAGCGATGCCGCGCCGCCCTGTCACTCGAACCCGAAACGCACCGCCCTCACGCCCGCCCCTTCATGATGCCCCGCCAGTAGAGCGCCGGCAGCACATTGCGCTTGAACAGGTACATCGACCGGCGCTCTTTCGACTGGTCGAACTTGAAGGTTGAAATCGGCGTCAGGTCGTAGTCGAACTCCGCCATCACCAGCTTCCCGTAGCCAGTCACCAGCGGGCAGGCCGTGTACCCGTCGTAGGCGCCTTCGCCTTCCCTGCCCAGGATCGCGGCCACCAGGTTCTGGACCAGCACCGGCGCCTGCTTCCGGACCGCCGCCCCCGTCTTGCTCGTCGGCAGGCTGCTCGCATCCCCGGCCGCGAACACGTTCGCGTAGCGCGTGTGCCGCAGCGTCGCCCGGTCAACGTCGATCCAGCCATCCGCGTTCGCCAGCGGGCTGCTCCGGATGAAGTCCGGCGCGCTCATCGGCGGCGTCACGTGGAGCATGTCGTACTTCACGGTCGTCAGTTCACCGCTATCCAGGTTCTTGAAATCCGCCTCCTTGGCGCCGCCCCGGATCGCGACGAGTTCCGTCCGGAGGCGCACGTCAATGCCCTTGCGCTCGACCACCTTGTAGAGCGTCTTCTCGTACTTCTCGACCGTGAAGAGCTTCGCGCCCCCGTTGGCAAAGATGATCTTCGAGTTCTCCCGGACCCCGGCCTTCCGGAACGCATCGTCTGCCAGGTAGGCGATCTTCTGAGGTGCGCCGCCGCACTTCACCGGCGTGCTCGGCTGTGTGAAGACCGCCGTACCGCCCTGGAACGTGCGAATGAACTCCCACGTCTTGTCCACCGTCTCATAGGCGTAGTTGCTGCAGACGCCGTCCTTGCCGAGCGCTTCCGGCAGCCCCGGGACCTGGCTCCAGTTGAGCTGCATTCCCGGCACCGCCACCAGGAACTCGTACTCAACGCGCGTTCCGCCCGCGGTGACCACCGCGTTTTCGTCCGGGAGCACCTGCGTTACCGCGTCCTGGATCCAGGTCGCCCCCTTCGGGATGACCGACGCCTCGGGGTGCGCCGACCTCTCCTTCGGAAACACTCCGCCACCCACGAGCGTCCACAGAGGCTGGTAGTAGTGCGTCGTCGCCGGGTCAATAATCGCGACGTCGAGGCCCTTGAGCTTGCGAAGCAGGCGAGCCGCCACGCTGATGCCGGCGTTCCCACCCCCGATGATGACCACCTTGTGGTGGGCGTTCCCTGCTGCTGTTCCGTTGTCTGACATAGCTGCCTCGCCTCGTTTCACGCCGGTTCAACCCAGTCTATACTTAATAATGTTGACCGATGAAGTCGAGAATAGCACCAGTCCACCAAACGCGCCTCGTTTCCCGGTATGATCGTGGTCATAGCCTGAGGTCAGCGCGCCGCGTGGTCCCCGTCGCGGACCGGCGTGCACCCGCCCCGGTCACGCCCCCTCTCAACCGAGGCCTGGCGTGCTCTCCGCCACATGCTGCGCTTGACGGTCATCGAGAACGCGGCATAAGCTCCCGCCGTTCCGAATCCCCGGCGCCGGTGGGCACGGTCGTTCTTCGGCCGGCGTCACAGGGGATTGGGGTGATTCGGGCGATGAGGACGACCATGACTGTGCCCCTTGGCGACTCCGCAGTAGATCGTGACGAGCTGCGAGCGCGTATCTCGGACAAGTACCGGGATGTGGCGCTGAACCCCGCGCTGGGTTTTCACTTCCACTCCGGTGCGCCGCTCGCCAGGATGCTCGGCTACCCCGACGCGGTGGTCGCGTCATTGCCGGCCGAGACCGTTGACTCGTTCACCGGCACCGGAAACCCTTTCCTCTTCGGCGACCTCCACCCCGGGGAGACAGTCGTCGATGTCGGCTGCGGCGCCGGATTCGACACGCTGATCGCCGCCGGTCACGTCGGTAGCGCTGGCAAAGTCCTTGCCGTCGATATGACCGCCGAGATGCGTGCGAAAGCAGCTGCCGGGGCGCGCAAGATGGGTCTGCGGCACGTCGATGTCCGGGCCGGCTTCGCGGAGGACCTGCCGGTCGGGGCTGCCGCCGCCGAGGTCCTCATCAGCAATGGCGTGATCAACCTCTGCCCCGACAAGCAGGCAGTCTTTCGCGAAATGTACCGCGTGCTCAAGCCCGGCGGCCGCATCCAGGTCGCCGACATCCTTGTCCACAAGGAGGTCCCCCAGGAGGCGAAGGACGACATCGCACTCTGGAGCGGCTGAATTGCCGGTGCTCTGCTGGAAGCAGAGTGGAGGCAGGTCCTGAAGCTCGCCGGATTCATTGACGTGGTCATGTCGAACGAGGTCGACGTCTTCTCAGGCAGCAAACAAGAATCCGACGCCGCCGAGTTCGATACCCGCGGCGTGACCGTCTTCGCCCGCAAACCCCTGGCCTGACCCCGGCCCCGCTCGCCGCCCCGATCCGCTCACGCCTCACGCCTCATGCCCTACGCCCTACGCCCTACGCCCGGCGTCTCGCCGCGTAATCGCTGTACCCGCCCTCGAACACCCGCATCTCTCCGTCCCGCACCTCGAACACCCGGTCCACCAGCCGGTCGAGCAAGTACCGGTCGTGCGACACCACGATCACGGCGCCCTGGAACTTCTCCAGCGCCTCTTCCAGCACTTCCGCCGCCGCGATGTCCAGGTTGTTTGTCGGCTCATCGAGCACCAGGCAGTTCGCCCCCAGCTGCATCATCCGCGCCAGCTGTACGCGGCTCTTCTCGCCGCCGCTCAGCGTCGCGATCCGCTGGCTCGTCGCGTCGTAGGGCAGCAGGAACCGCTGCAACTGCGCGACTGCTTCGCCCTCATACATCGGCTTCACCTCGCGCAGCGCCTCCACGGGCGTCTGGTTGAAGTTCAGCGTCTCGTGCTCCTGCGAGTAGTACCCCGTCCTGATGCTCGGCCCCGTCCACACCTCGCCACTGTCCGCCGGGAGCTGCCCGAGAATGAGCTTGAGCAGCACCGATTTCCCCGCGCCGTTCGGCCCCACAATCCCCACCCGCTCCCCGTTCATGATGGTTGCGTTCGCGTCGATCAGGATGACGTTGTCGCCAAACGACTTTTCCAGGTGGCGCAGCTCGATCGCCTTCGCCCCACCCCGGTTCGCGGGCCGGAAGTTCAGCGACATCTTCCGCCGCTCCAGTACCGGCCGCTCCACCTTGTCCATCGAGTCGATCTGGCGCTGCTTGTTTCGCGCCTGTTTGATGTGCCGCTCGTCGATCACGATCGACGCCCACAGCTTGAAGCGCGCGATAGCCGCCTCCAGGCGCTGTACCTCTTTTTGTTGCGCGACATAATCCTGCTGCTGCTTCAGCAGCGCCAGCTCCCGCTGCGTCACGTACGAGGTGTAGTTCCCTTCCCACCGCTTCAACACCACCCCCGCCTCGCGCGAATAGTCGAGCTCGCAGATCACGTTCACCGTCTCGTCGAGCAGGTAGCGGTCGTGCGAGACCACGACCACGCACCCGTCGAATCCGCGGATCACCTGCTCGAGCATCGCCTTGCGGTCGAGGTCGAGGTGGTTGTCTGGCTCGTCCAGGAGCAGGAGGTCCGGTTCGCCCAGCAGGCACCGCGCGATGCCGATGAGCTTGCGCTGTCCGCCCGAGAGCAGCTCCATCGGGCGCTCCCACGCGTCTTCGTCGAACCCGAGCGAGCGCAGGAGCGCCTCCGCCCGGTTGCGGATCGCCCCGCCACCGGCTTTGTCGAACCGCTCGAGCAGGTCGGCGTGCTCGTGCAGCACCCGGTCGAAGGCGTCGGGGTCGGCGAGCACGTCCGGGTCGGCCATCTTCCGCTCGACCGCGGTCAACTCCGCCTCGATCGCCGCGAGGTCGCCACTCGCCGCCAGCAGCTCATCGAACGCGCTCCGCCCCGGCTGCCCGGCGAACTCCTGGGGCAGGTAGGCCACCTGCAGACCGCGCCGGAAGGTCACTGCGCCGGCGTCCGGAGCGTCTATCCCGGCGAGCACCCGCAGGAGCGTCGACTTCCCCCAGCCACTCGGCCCCACCAGGCCAATCTTCTCGCCGTCCTGCAGCGACCACGAGAGCCCGCGAAAGATAGTGCGGCCCCCATGGATGCGCGAGACGTTCGAAAGGTCGGCGGCGATCATCCGGCTATTGTCCCCGAACCAGCCCGCCCGCGGATCGGCCAAACGGGTGACCCCTGACGCCGCCCTCCCCCGGTCGGGCGAGCCCCGACTGTCAAGGAGGGTGCGACGTCACTCGCCCGAACCCCGCCCCGCCCCCGCCCGTCATTTCCGTTTCACGATCACGATTCGGCTCCCGCCCGTACCTCGCTCGGCGCGCGGCTCCCGCCCCACCCGGGCTCGGCGAGCCCCGACTGTCAAGGAGGGTGCAACGTCACTCGCCCGAACCCCTCTCCGCAAGCACCCGCCATATCCGTTTCACGATCACGATTCGGCTCCCGCCCGTACCTCGCAACTCGACCGATCGGCGCGCGGCTCCCGCCCCACCCGGGCTCGGCGAGCCCCGACTGTCAAGGAGGGTGCAACGTCACTCGCCCGAACGCCGCGCCCCAACCAACCTCGACTCCGATTTCCGATTCGGCGCCGCCCCACGCCAGCCCGGAACTCGCATCTCGCCACTCCTACAACCGGCTCACCACAATCAACGGCAACCGCGACCGCGCCAGCAGCGACAGCGCCGTGCTCCCACCCCAGAGCCTCCGCTTCAGCCGGTGGCTCGACGTCGCCAGCGCAAACGCCTCAGCGCCGGTCTCGGCCGCCACCTCGATCGTGCGAGCCAGGACATCCTCGGGGCTCGCCACCCGCTCAAGCCGGCCCGTGACCGTGTCATTGGGCGACAGCAGCCCTTCGATCCGCGCCACCCGATGCTCGAATGCGATCCGGTCGAGGTGGCTCGCTTCACCTTCCGCGTTGACGTGGAGGACCGTGACTCGAGCTTCCGCGCGGGCCATTGCCGCGTGGAGCAGCCGCGCCAGCGCAGCCGCGCCCACCGCCTCGTCCGAGAGGAACAGCAGCCGGTAGCCGTCCTTCGTCAATGGCGGCTCGATCGCCGGCCCCGTCAGCATCAAGGGCAGGTGGTCGTGGTCCAGCACCTCCAGCGCCACGCTCCCCAGCAGCGTGCGCCGCCACCGTCCCGTGCTGCGCGTCGCCAGCGCAAGCAGCACAGCGCCTTCCTCGGCGGCCGCGCGGACAAGCGCCGGCGCCACCTTCTCGCCCGGCCGCAGATAGACCGTGCGCATCCGCCCGTCGAACCGCGCCAGGTCGCCCGCCAGGTCGCGCTCCAGCTTCGCCGCCCGTTGCGCCACCCGCAGCCGGCCCTTCTCTGGCGAAATCGTCTCCTCCGGAACTGGGTCCACCACGTGAACGCCGACCAACTCGTGCTCGAACGCCCGCGCGAATCTGCCCGCGTGCTCCAGCGTCTGGAGCGACTGAGCCGACCCGTCCAGCCCTACCACGACGCGCGCCATCCGGACCTCCTCACTCGCCCTGGCTCTTCGCCCGTACTTTACGCAGCAACAGCTCGGCCGGGGCATCGGCCATGCCGAAGTGGCGGAGTGTGTGCCGGCTCATCTCCAGCGCGAGCTCCAGTTCGCCGACCACCGCTTCGTCGGCCCCCTGTCCCTCGATGTGACGGCGTTCCGCCTGGCTGTGGGTGCGCACCACAATGTCGATCTCCGCGTTCGCCTCTCGCGCAACCTCCACGATCCGCCGGATCGACAGCGGGTCCGGGATCGCCGCGATGAGGATACGCGCTTGTGCGATCCCCGCCCGCTCGAGGATCACCGGGTTCGAGGCGCTCCCCTGCAGTACCGCCACACCCTGCTCGCGCAGCGACGCCACCGCGCCGGCGTCCTGCTCGATCACCACCACCCCGATCGCCTGCTGACGGATGGCCTCGTACACCACACGCCCCACCCGGCCGTAGCCGCACAGGATCGCGTGGTCTGAAAGGTCCCCGCGCACCACCTCGTCCGGCAGGTCTGCCAGCGGTGGCAGCGGCAAGCGGCGCTCCACCAGCCGCCCGATCGGTTGTGCGCCCGCGAACACCGCCGGCGCCAGCACGATCGATATCGCCGCTCCCGCCAGCATCAACCCGAACACGTCCGCCGAAATCGCATCGAGTTCCGTCCCCAATCGCGCCAGCAGGAACGAGAACTCGGCCGACTGGGCCAGGATCGCTCCCGTCAGCACCGCCGTCCGTCCCCGGTAGCCAAACGCAAGCGTGATCATCCCCGACATCGCTCCCTTCACGACCACGATCAGCACGACCGTCACGCCCACCAGCCACAGGTTCTCCACCACGATGTCCGGGTCGATGAGCATGCCCACCGAGACGAAAAACAGCCCCGCGAACAGGTCGCGCATCGGCGCCAGGCGGCTCTCAACCTCGTGCGACACGTCCGACCGGCCGACGAGGATGCCGCCGACGAATGCGCCCAGCGCTACCGAAATGCCGAACACCTCCGCCAGGTAGGCCACGCCCAGCGCGATGCTCGCCGCCGCGAGCGTGAACACCTCGACGTTGCCCCTGGCCGAAATGCGCTCGAAAAACCGCGGCAACAGGAACAACCCCGGAGGAATCACCAGTACCAGGAAGAGCGCGGCGAGTCCGAGCGCCTTCGCCAGGTCTACCGCCAGCGTCCCCGTCGACCCGTTGGCCAGCGTCGTCAGGATCACCACCATCGCGACGGTGCCGAAGTCCTGCACTGTCGACCACGCCAGGCTGATCCGCCCGTGCACCGAGTCCACGTCGCCCCGTTCTGAGAGCACCTTCGAGAGCACCGTGCTCGATGAGTTCGAAATCACCGCGCCAAAGAACAGCGACTCGAGCCGCCCAAAGCCCACCGCTATCCCAACCGCGTAGACCACCGCGATCGTCGCTGCCACCTGCAACCCGCCCCCCAGCACCGCCACCCGCCCCACACGCCGCAGATCGCTGAACGAAAGCTGCACGCCGATGGCGAACATCAGGAGGACGATGCCGATGTCGGCCAGGTCCTCCACCGCGGGCACGTCGACGACAAAGCCCGGCGTGTGGGGGCCAATCGCCAGCCCCGCCACGATGTAGCCCAGCACCAGCGACTGCCGCAGGAAGGCAGCCCCCATCGCCCCGATGCCGGCGGCGCCGAGGGCAAACGCGAGGGTCACGAGGAGGTCGGTGTCGCCCAGGACGGCACTCCACGGTTGGTTTTCGAATGACAGTTGACGGCGGGGACGGCAAATGCGGGCCGGGGCCCGCGCCAACAGGATACAGGATCAATCTTGCCCGTGAGCCAGGCTGCGGCTCGCCAACGAACGCTGAGGTGCAGTCCGGGCCGTCTGTCTCAGCGGCGCACGCCCCAGTCAGCCACGACCAGGCGGTAGCCGAGGTCGGCGCTCTCCATGGCCAGCAACTCCTGGTGGCGATGGCTCCACACGCCCGATTCGAGGTCGGCCTCGAGGCGGGCCAGGCCGCGGCTCAACTCCCCCGGGGAGGCGAGCCCGAACCCGGAGATGCCCGCCCGGACGACCGGGTCCAGGTAGGCTTCGGGCCGGCGCCAGAACGCGCCGAGGAACCCGTCGATGCAATCGTGCGGCACGGGAACCGGGGTGACCGTCAACGGGCCGGCCAGGCCTGGCGAGGCGTTCCAGCGGCACCGCCTTCCGGTAGTCGGCGGTTCCCATCTCGGGGAAATACTCGCGCAGCAGCCAGAAATCAGCGGAGACATCGCGGTCCCACGTGAAGAAGACGCCCCGGCTGGCAACGCGCCGCAATTCGCCGATCCCCGCGGCGAGGTCGGGCCAGTGGTGAATGGTGAGGATGCAGAGGGCCGCATCGACCGACTTGTCCGGCAGCGGGATCCGTTCGGCTGTCGTGATGACAGCAGGCGCCAGCCCGGGTGGCCGTTGCGCGATCATCACCCGCGACGGTTCCACCGCCAGCACCGTCTCCGGTGGCTCGTAGGAGCCGGTCCCGGCGCCGACGTTGACCACCGACTTCGCAGCGCCCAGTCCCGCCCGGATGGCGTCGCGGATGCGCGGGTCTGGCTGGCGCGTCTGGGCATAGGTCGTGCCGATCGTGTCGTACGGCGTGGGGGCGTGCTCGCCGGTCATTCGGGCCTCCGCGTGGGAGACTACACTGGCACCACCCGCCGCATCAGTACCGCACGCCTGGGGCCACCCCGCGGAATTGGCCCTGCCCCAGGCGGAATCCGGTTACAGGAACGTCCGGACCGCTTCCAGGAACCCCGTTGGCCGCTCCAGCGGGATCGAGTGCCCCGACCCCGGTACCACCGCGAACCGGCAGTCCCGGATCGTCTTCACCATCTTCTCGGCGGTCTCCGCGGCCAGCACGTCGCTCACTTCGCCCCGGACCAGCAGCGTCGGCGCCGCGATCTTCGCCAGGAGCGCCCACGCCGCCACCGCGTCCGGCCGCTGCAACGGCCGCCCCCCGGAACGCAGCCCCCGGTCGTACCGGAAGGTCCACGTCCCATCGTCGAGCAGCATCAGGTTGTTCCGCGTCCGATGCTCTGATTCGTGCGGGTCGGCGTTCGGGTTGGCCTGCCGCGCTCGCGCGACCGCCTCTTCCGGGCTGGCGAACACGTCCGAAGCCTGTATGCCCGTGTTGATCCGGTTCGCCCCCGCCGGGTGGATGTCCGGCCCGATGTCGACGATCACCAGCCGCTCCACTTCCTCCGGGTGCGTCCCGGCGTAGTGGTAGGCGGTCCGCCCGCCCATCGAGAGCCCCAACAACGCAAACCGCTTCAGCCCCAGCGCCCGGACGAACCGGTCCACGTCCGCCACCATCGCGTCCACGCTGTACTCCTCGGCCCAGGCCGAATCGCCGTGGCCGCGCTGGTCGAGCGCGTACACGTGGTAGCCCGCCTGCATCGCCGCCGCGAAGCTATCCCACGTCCGCGCGTGCCCGGTGAACCCGTGCAGCAGCACCAGCGCCTGCGCGCCGGGGTTCGGCCACTCGCGGTAATGGAAGCGGAGCCCGCCCAACATGGCTGGCTGGTCGATCGGCGGGGGAAGGGTCATGCGGGCTGGAACTCCGGACGTGGTGTCCCGGGACTATACGCGGGTGCGGGCCGCGGGGTTGGAGTAAGAGAACGGTCAGTAATCGCTCGGCCATCCCTATTTGCGGGCCGCATCCCACCCGGCAGCACCGTGACCATCAGCAGCAGTTCCATCGGCCACGTCCATCGCGGCGCCTGGGGCTTCCAGCTGGACTAACCGGATTCGGTCGAGTGCTCACTCTCTTCGTGGCCGGTGGCCGGGGATCGTGCTACCCTGCCACTCTCCGGGGCGCCCGAAACCGGAACGGCGGAGCCAACCATGGAATCCGAACACTCGCACGTCAGCCATCCTCCCTATCTCTCGGCCCCCGTCCTGGTGTGGCCCACCGGCGCCCGCCGGAAGCGCCCGGCGGTTTTCATCGCCGTTGTCGGCGCCGGCATAGCCATCCTCATCGGTAGCGTGGCGGGCGCCCTCGTCAGCGACACCGCGCCGGCTCGCGTGCTCGGGCCCGCCGACGCAGTCATTGGCTCGCAACTCCCCGGCCTCCAGCCGCCTGCCGGCGCGGCCCTTGCATCGAAGACCGAGAACGGCTTCACCGTGGAACTCCACCGGGCCATGCCGTCAGCGACTGGCGCCCTCGTCGTCTACTACACGGTCAGGGTTGAAGGCAGTGGAGGCTTCGGCGACATGCTCGGCATCCCCCGTATCGTCAACCCCGATGGTTCGTTTGTCCTCCCGCGCGAGTACGGCGCCGCCGGGAGCGTTGGCGACGATGCCGGCGGCATCCCGGGGCTCCCTGCGGCAACGCAGACTGCCGTCTTCGAATCTGGCCAGGTGCAACCCGGGGCCTTCTTCCGGGCCGGCCCGTTCTTCCGCTCCGCGGATGACCCGTTCACGCTCACGGCGACTGCCGCCGAACTCTCAGCCGGGGTCCAGGCCACAATCCGCGGCGAACGATTCACCGTGACGGCTGTGGAGAACGGCGACGGTACGACCTCGATCCAGCTCGTCAACATCGAATCCGCCGGTGCGACCGTCGTCGCCTCCCATCCCGGGTCGCGCGTGTCCGTCGTCGTGGATGGCGAGGAGCTTCCCGAGGTCCACGGTTCGGCCAGCTTCGCCAAGACCGTCGGCTATGAGGTGAACGCCAACCGCTCGACCATGGATGTCGCGGCTGGCATCCCACCCGGCAGCACCGTGACTATCAGCAGCAGCTCCATCGGGCACGTCTACCGCGGCGCCTGGGATTTCCCGCTGGACTAACAGCGGCCACCCGCCAACAGCCAACCGCCCTACGTCCCCGCCCGCGCCCTCGCCCGCTTCGCGTCCTGCCGCTTTGCCTCGCGCTCGTCGGCCCGCGCCCAGGCCGCCGCCGCCGCGATCGTCGCGATCAACCCCAGCATCTCGCCCACGATGAACATGATCGCCCCCGCGATCTGCTGGTCGAGCAGCGGCGCCGGCCCCCAGAACCGCGGCGTCTCCTGCAACTGCTGGAACATCACCTGCGAAGGCTCGTAGAAGATCGACCCCAGGAACGCATGGATCGGCACCAGCGCGAACAGGTAGAACAGCCGCACCGGGTGGGGGAGGTTCCAGGCCGTCGGGTTCGCGCCCACCACCGGCCACCAGTAGTGGATCCCCGCGAACAAGAACAGCCCGTAGCCCAGGTAGTGCAGCCCTTCGTTGTCGAGCGAGACCCGGAACGCCGGCGAGACGTACCACGCGATCGGCACCACCGCGAACAGCGCCAGCCCGGCCACCGGGTTCGTGAACCCCCGGAACGCCTTCGAATGAAGGACCGGGTAGATGAGCCGCTCCCGCCGCACCGCGCCGGCGCTCACGAGGAACAGCGTCATCGGAGCGCCAAGCAGCAGCAGTGGCGGCGCGATCGTCACCAGGATGAAGTGCTGGATCATGTGCACGAAGAGGAACACCCGGCTGTACGCCGCCAGCGGCCCGAACACCGTCAGCAACACCAGTGCGATCCCGCCCATGAACATCCACATCCGCCACGCGGGGAACAACCGCTTCCGTCCGCTCGCCCGCGCCCGTCGCCACATCAGCAAGTACGCCGCAGCGATCGAAAGCAGGAAGTAGACGGGGAGCGGTTCGATCGCCACCGTGAACAGCGCATCCGGGAACTCCGGCGGCGGCACGTTTGCAATAGTGCACACGAAGATGAATCCGACCCCGCCCGTCGCCGTCCCGCTCCGCAGGAGCAACGTGAACAGCGCCGCCCCCGCCAGCCCAACCAGCCACCAGAGACCGAACGTCCGTGGAGTGATCGCCGCCATGCGCATCACTCCCAGTGTCGAGACTGGCGGACGTGGCGGCAACCCGCGCAAGGCCAACGGCCTACGCCCAACGGCCATCAGCCTACTTCCGCGGGTTCGCCTCGAAAAACGCCCACGCGATCTCGGTTGCCGAAATTTCCCGGGTCGTCACCCCCAGGCGATCTACCGCAACCGCGCCGGGCCAGGTGTGGCCTCCACCCTTCACCACGTAGTGCCCGGTCGGCGCTTTGCACCCCAGGTATTCGCGGAAGACGACCGACTCGCCAACCGGCTCCTCCCGCGGTTCGCCCTCGCAGCCGTTGAACTCCGCCCACGCCTCCATCAGCGCCGGCACCCCCGCGAAGCTCCCGCCTGTCGGCGCGACGATCCCGGGCTCATACGGCACCACCCGGTCATCGGTGCCGTGAAACTCGATGAACGGGACGGGATCGCCACAGAGGTTTCCCGCCGCGGTCATCCCGGCGACCGGCGCCACCGCCGCCACCAGGTCGCCCGCGAAACACGCCAGCGCTGCCGACATGAACCCCCCGTTCGAGATGCCGGTCGCGTACACCCGGTCCAGGTCCACACACGCGAACTCCGCAATCCCGGCTACCAGGTCGCGCGTGAAGGTGATGTCGTTGACCCCCGGGGTCAGCAGCCACGACCGGTTGATGCCGTCCGGGCTCACCACCAGGAAACCCTCGCGCTCCGCCACCGGCACCAGCCCCGAGTAGAACTGCTGCTCGGCCCCGTTGCTCCCGAGGCCGTGGAAGTTCAACACGAGCGCTATCTCGCGCGTCCCGTCGTACGAGGGGGGCACGTAAAGCTGGAACGTCCGTTCACGGCCCTCGGAGGTGATGGCGCCAGCACTGGTTCGCCCGGTGGGGAAGGCCGCCATCGGGCCCAGCGAGCAGGCCGCGCCTGCGGCGCCTCCGCCCGGTGTGATGCCCTCGGTGGGAGTGGTAGTCGCGGCTGATGCGGCATCGGTCGGGGTTGTTGTCCCCCCGGCGCCCGCCGCTTCCGCATCAGTTGGCGACCCGGGCGCACCGGGTTCACCGTCTCCGTCGCAGCCGGCCGATATCGTGGCGACGAGGCCCAGCAGGACCAGCGCGGCTCCCGCCATGGCCCATCGCAGGAGCCTCACGAGAGTACCGCCGCTATCCCAAAGCATGCGCGCAGTGTCAGTGACCGCCCCTGCCACCGGCAAGAGCAGCTATCGCCTTCCAACGGCCAACGGCCAACGGCGTTAGTCCGCGAACCGCACCACCGGGCTCGTCCGGCCCCAGAGGTCCTCGAGCCGGTAGTACTGCCGCTGCTCCGGCGAAAAGATGTGCACGATGATGTCGCCGAAGTCCAGCAGCATCCAGCCGCTATCCGGCGTGCCTTCCTTGTGCCGCAGGTCGACGCCCTCGGGGCCAAGGTCGCTCTCCAGGTACTCCGCGAGCGCGTTAAACTGGAGTGGCGATTGCGCCGTCGCAATGACAAAGTAGTCAGTGAAGGTCGCATTCTTTGAGATGTCGATCAGGGCGATGTCAAGCGCCTTCCGGTCCGAGAGGACATCGACGGCCCGTTGCGCCAGGGTTTCCGAATCCAGAAGCGCTCTCCTTGCCCGGTTCGAGACCGGGCGAAAGGAATGGTACCACAGGCTATGAAGCGCCCCCGCGTGGTCGTTGGCATGTCCGGCGGAGTCGACAGCTCAGTCGCCGCCGCGCTGCTGCTTGAGCAGGGCTACGAGGTCATCGGCGTTACCATGCGGCTCTGGACCGAGGAACGCCCCGAGGAGTTCAGCGGCCACCAGCAGTGCTGCAGCGTCGAGGACATCGACGACGCGCGCCGCGTCGCTGGCCAGCTTGGCATCCGGCACTACGTGATGAACTTCGAGCAGGAGTTCCGCGAGCACGTCGTCGACCCGTTTGTTGCTGAATACGCGGCGGGCCGCACCCCCAACCCCTGTGTTCGCTGCAACGAGCACATCAAGTACCGGGCGCTCATCGACCGCCTGCCTGCCTTCGAAGCCGAGTACGTCGCCACCGGCCACTACGCCCGCGTCGAAGCGGTGGAAGGCGACCCCGCCCGCTACCGCCTCCTTCGCGGCATCGATCCCGCGAAGGACCAGTCCTACGTCCTCTACATGCTCGGCCAGGAACAGCTCGCCCACCTCCTCCTCCCCATCGGCGGCCTGACCAAGGACGAGGTGCGCGCCCATGCTCGCCGCCTGGGCCTGGATGTGGCCGCCAAGCCCGACAGCGTCGAGATCTGCTTCGTCCCCGGCAACGACTACAGGGCCTTTGTCGAACAGCGCCTCGAGATGGCGCCCGGCGAGCTGCGCGATACATCAGGCGCCCTGCTCGGCGAGCACCGCGGCGTCGCCGCCTACACCCTCGGCCAGCGCAAGGGCCTCGGCGTCGCCGTCGGCGAACCGCGCTTCGTCACCGGAATCGACGTGCAGCGCAACATCGTCACCATCGGCCCCGAAGACGACCTCTTCTCCGACACGGCCGAGGTGGCCGAAGTCACCTGGATCGCCGGCGCCGCCCCCAGCCCTGGAACGGCACTCCAGGCGAAGGCCCGCTACAAGGCCGAACCCGCGCCAGCCGCCATTATCGAAACGGATGGCGCCCGCGCTGTGATCCGCTTCGAGCGCCGCCAGCGGGCGCTCACCCCGGGCCAGGCCATCGCCTTCTACAACGGCGAAGAAGTCCTTGGCGGGGGCACGATCGAACGCTCCCGCCGCTCGTAGCGCCGGTACGCGCCGTCCGCACCGCGACGGGTAGCGATGCCGCGCCCCTGGCGCCCTCCGTACACCCGGCCCTCTCACTCGCCCCGGTACAACACGTCCCGCGACTGCCGGAACGCCTCCCAGCCCTGCTCTCGCAACACCTTCAGGTGCGGGTCCGGCTCCGCGGCCTGCGTCCCCAGGCGCTCGGCCAGCCCCGCGTCGGCCCGGTAATCCAGCGCCTCCCGGAAGCCCGCCAGCTCGTACACCCGGTTCACCAGCAGCTTGTTCTGGCGGACCGCCTTCTGCGGCAGGGCGGCCATCTTCTTTGCCCAGTCCTCCGCGGTCGCCATCAGTTCGTCGCCCGGCACCACCCGGTTCACCAGCCCCAGCCTGAGCGCGTCCTGCGCGTTGATGCGCTCGCCAAGGAGCAGCACTTCCTTCGCCTGCTTCAACCCCACGAGGAACGGCGTGATCAGGATGGGCGGCCCGAACCCGTGCCGGATCTGGATCTCTCCCAGCACCGCGTCGTCGGCCGCGATGGTCACATCGCACATGCCCGCGAGCTCGCAGCCCTGCCCGACTGCGTAGCCCCGGACGGCTGCGATCACCGGCTTCGCCATGTTCCAGATTTTCAGGTTGATCTGCATGCCGCCTGGCGTCGGGTCGTTGTCTGGCGGGGGCGTCGATTGCAGGTCGCCGCCGGCCGAGAACGCCCGCCCGGCGCCCGTGAGGACGATGGCCCGAACGTCGTCGTCAGCTTCCGCCTGCTCCAGCGCCCACCACAGCCGGCGGTTGATCGACCAGTTGAGCGCGTTCAGCACTACCGGCCGGTTCAGGGTGATGACCGCGTAGTTCTCGCGCTTTTCGTATAGCACGTCGTCTGGCGATGGCGGCGGGATCTCAATCTGCTGGGGGTTCGTCACTGTGATGCTCCGGTGTGGAATTCGTACCCGAAGCCTACCGGCCATGTACCCGCGGTGCGAATCCGCCGCCCCTCCCCGGCCTACAGCCCGCGCAGCTCCACCGGCCGCCCCGTCCACCCCCGCACCCGGCCGATCCGGAGCGCCTCCGGGATTGCCGCCTGCACCGCTTCCGCGTCATCAGGCGAGACCATGAGCACCAGCCCGATGCCCATGTTGAACACCTCGTACATCTCCTCGGAGGAGATCTCGCCCCGCTGCTGGATGAGCTGGAAAATCGGCAGCACAGGCCACGCCGTGGTGTCGAACTCGGCGGTCACACCCTCCGGCAGGATCCGCGGCACGTTCTCCACGTACCCGCCCCCCGTGATGTGCGCCATCCCGTGGATGCGCTCCATCACCGGGCCAACCTGCCTGTGGTATGGCCGGTGCGTCGTCAGCAACGCCTCGCCAAGGGAGCCACCGCCGAGGACGGCCGGGCGCTCTTCGAGCCGCCGCCGCGTCTCCTCCATCGGTTCGCCATTGCAGATATCGAGCACCTTGCGCGCCAGCGAGAACCCGTTGGTGTGCAGTCCCGAACTCGGGATGCCCAGCATTACGTCTCCCGCGGCCACCTTCGATCCGTCGATGATCCGGTCGCGCTCCACAACGCCCACGATGAACCCGGCCAGGTCGAACTCCCCCGGCGCGTAAACATCCGGCATGTCCGCCGTCTCGCCGCCGAGCAACGCGCAGCCGGCCTCGGCGCACGCCCGGGCCACCCCCTCGACCAGCGTCAGCTTCTGCTCCGTGGTGAGCCCGTTTCCCGCGATGTAGTCGAGAAAGAAGATCGGCTCCGCCCCGCAGACCAGGATGTCGTTGATGCTGTGCCCGAGGATGTCCGGCCCGCACAGGTCGAGCCGGTCCGCTGCCAGGTGCAGCTTCACCTTCGTGCCGATGCCGTCCGCGCTCGCCGAAAGCACCGGGTCGCGGTACGTGTCGCCCAGCCTGAACAGCCCGCTGAACGGCCCCGCGTCGCTCAGCACTTCCGGCCGGCGGGCCTGCGCGAGGATGCCCGGCAGGCTCTTTGCAAACTTGCTCCGGGCGGCGATATCCACCCCGGCTGCGGCGTAAGCACGCGGTTCGTTCATCACTTCCAGCCTATCCTCCCCCGCACCTACCAGCCATGCGCCACCGCCGCCTTCGGCCTACACTCTGCGCAATGGCCACGGCGAAGCACCCCCTCCGCGAACAGTTCGAATCTGCCCGCCGCCGCGAAGCGTTTTTCAGCTTCCTCGCCGGCACCGGTATCGGCATCATCACGTTCGATACCTGGGTCTCGCCCTGGAGCGGTGTCCCCGGTGGGTTCGCCATCGGCGGCCTCGCCTACGCCCTCGTTTTTGGCTACGAGACTCTCATGTGGCGGCGCAACCATGGCCGGTGAACTCTCCCACGTCGATGAACGCGGCGCCGCCCGCATGGTCGATGTCTCCGAAAAGGCCGAGACGGCTCGCACCGCCATCGCCGAAGCCACCGTCCGCATGCAGCCCGCCACCCTGGCGCTCATCCAGCAGGGCGGCATCGCCAAGGGCGACGTGCTCGCCACCGCCCGCATCGCCGGCATCATGGCCGCCAAGAAGACCCACGAACTCATCCCCCTCTGCCACCCGCTCGCCATCACCGGCGTCACCGTCGACCTGGCCCCCGAGGGTGATTCAGCCCTGATCATCCGCGCAACTGTGAAGACCACCGGCAAGACCGGTGTCGAGATGGAGGCGCTCACAGCCGCTTCCGTCGCCGCCCTCACCGTCTACGACATGTGTAAGGCCGTCGAAAAGGGCATCCGTATCGAGGCCGTCCGCCTTCTCGAAAAGCACGGCGGCAAGAGCGGCGACTGGCTCGCACAGTAGCTGTACGGACTGGCCGTGCCGTACCATGTGACCATGGCTGTACGGAAGACCGCGCGCCGCGAAGTCCGGCTCGACCCCGAAGATGACCGCCTGCTGGACGAGGAACTCCAGGCTCGCAGGATGACCTTCGCCGCCTGGGTGCGCGACCAGCTCGCGGCAGCCCGCGAGGCACGCGACCGCCGCCGCCGCGAACAGGCGCTGGAGCGTCTCCTCGGAGCTCGCCTGAAGATCGACTGGGACACGAGCGATCCCGACCCAGCGACCACCCTCCTCAACGAGATTGCCGCCGATCAGGCACGGCGCCTGGACCCGAATGCCTGAGCCTGTCTTCATCGACGCGAACGTCGTGATGTACGCCGTGGGGCCTGAACACCCAAACCGTGCCGGTAGCGTCGACTTCCTCCGCGAGGCCTCTGCCTACCCCGGAAGCTCCCACTCCAGCGCCGAGGTCCTCCAGGAACTGCTCCACGTCTACCTGCGCCGCCAGGAGCCGGCTGCGGCCGCCAACGCCATCTCCGCGTTGGTCGAGATCCTCCGTGACCGGATCGTGTCTCTGACAACCGCCGACGTGATTCGTGCAGCCTCGCTCACTGCCGTGCCCGGCCTCCAGGCTCGCGACCGCATCCACTTCGCCGTCATGGAACGCCTCGGCATCTCCCGCATCGTCTCCACCGACCGCGCCTTCGATTCCCTCCGTGGCATCACCCGCCTCGATCCGGCAGACTTCGCCACCTGGAAGCAGACCGTCTTCCCGGGAGCCTCATGAACCACGCCATCACGCCGCTTCTCGCCCGGCGCGCGCGCTGACCTTCCGCGCGCATCAGCTCACCAGGTAGAGCACCACACCGGCTACCGGGATAACTACCCAGACCAGTCCCGTGAGCACGATCGCCACCGTCGCGAACATCCGCGAATTGTCGTGCGGGGGCTCTCCCGCATGGCCCACCACTTCCCAGAGGGCCGCCAGGGGCTGGCTCATGATCAGCCGGGACCGCCGGTGCGCGAGCCCGGCTCCGCTGAGCAACACCGACGACAGGAACAGGAACAGCAGGAACAGCGCCGCGAACCCGATGCCGATCACGGGCCGCGAGAGAAAATCGATCGCTCCGGCATACTGCCCCGCCGAAGCGGCGAGCGGTATCACCGCCCCGCCTGCCACCAGCACCGGCGCGCCAACCCCGCCCCCACTGAATCCCGGCGCCAGCCGGTCGGCTTCCACCCGCGCCCGCGCCAGGGTGGCCCGCTCCGGCGAACCCGGAAGCGACTGTGCCTCGCGCCGCGCGTACAGTCGCCGCAGCGACCCCGCCACATCCCGCGCGTACGACTTCACGATGTACGAAGCGACGAATTCCGCCCCGAACTCCGCCAGCGGCCGGAGCGGCCCGAACCATCGCGAGACGCGCACGTTCCGGGCCCCCTCACGGTCCAGCACCTCGAGCGCGCGCATCACCAGCCGGTGCGCCTCCAGGAACCGGCCCGCCACCGCGAGCGGCCCGGCGGCCGCAAGATCCCGCGCAATCCGCGCTTCGTCTTCGCCCTCCCCCGTGAATCGCTCCAGTGCGGCCTCCGCGGCCGCCTCCGGGCTGTGGGTCAGCAGCTGCCGCGTCCGCTCCAGCTGTTCGGTCAGCTCGTCCAGCAGGTCATCGCCGGGAATCCGCCGCCGCCCGCGGCTCTCGCTCTCCATCCCGGCTCCTTCTGCCATGCCGCGGAGTGTACACCGCACCCCTTACGATCCGCCGCGCGTACGTTCCGTGGCTGCGAGGCGCCTGAGGATTTCAAGCTGCTCGTCGTTCACCTCGTACAGATGCGCCCACGCACGGTGGTCCGCTTCGTCTTTCAGTCGATCGCGCTCTGCCGCCCGGTTCGAGGCGGTCAGCATCGTGGGAACGAACAGCGACTGCATGATGCCCCCCAGCACGAAGAACAGGAACGCGTACGGGAACGGGTCGAACCCTTTGCCGCCCGCGAGGGCCGATTGCCAGAACGCCCACGAAGCTATCAGCACGCACAGCAAGTAGAAGAACACCATCGTTCCGGCCAGCCCGACCACGTGGTCTGCAAGCCACCCGTTGAATCGCTGGATGCCCGTCTTCTCCCGGCGCAGCTCCTGGATGATCTCCTGCGGATGGACCAGGTGCGAGCCGCTTGCCTCGAACCGGTCGATCGTCTGCCGCACTTGGTTAGGGGTCAGATAGGGGTGGGACGAGCCAGTCACGTGACAACTCCAGCAACGTTTTGCCGCAGTATAGGAATCGGCCGGGTTTGCCCGCGTTATGGCCTGCCGTACAACCCCTCGCGCTCGATGTACTCCCGCACCGCCTCCGGGACCAGGTAACGGATCGGCTGCCCCGCCGCCACCCGCGCCCGCACCACCGTCGAAGAGATGCGAAGCAGCGGCATCTCCACCCCCTCGAAGCCGCCCGTGCCGGCCCCCGGCTCCTTCTCGGCGACCACGATCCGCGCCAGCCGCCGGATCTCCTCCGGCTCCCGCCAGTTCGGCAGGTCGGCCAGTGCGTCGCTCCCCAGTACCAGCACGATCTCTTCGTGACCCTCCGCCAGCAGCTCGCGCAACGTGTCCACGGTGTAGCTCGGGCCCGCCCGCGCGACCTCCCGCCCGTCGGCCACGAAGTGCGAGTTCCCCCCAATTGCCAGCCGGACCATCTCGAGCCGGCCCACTCCCCGGGTCACCTTTCGTGGCGAGGCAACACCCGCCCGCCGGTTCTCGGCCGTATCCGTCCCCGTCTTCCGGTAGGGGTCTCCCGCCGGCACGAACAACACGCGCCCACAGCCGAACTGCCAGCGCACGCATTCGCCCAGCACCAGGTGCCCGACGTGCGGCGGGTCGAACGTCCCCCCAAGCACCGCGATGCGCCCACCTGCCATGCCCGCAGTCTAAACGACAACACCAACGCGGGAGCCGGACAGGCGCGCGCCAACGACTGGCGCATTGCAGACCGCACCCCAGGCGCTTCTCGCGCGGAAATCGCTCATTGTCCATCCCGGCGTCCTTCGAACTTCGCCCTCCGAACCTCCCCTCCCCTCTTGCGCACCGCCCACCGATCCGCCACCATGCAATTAGCACTCATTGACAGGGAGTGCTAATATACGCTCCGCACATCACAACACCCCTCACCGAGGTACTCATGGCAAAGCAGCTGCTCTTCGACGAAGAAGCACGGCACTCCCTCAAGCGCGGCATCGACGCGCTCGCGGACGCCGTCAAGATCACCCTTGGCCCCAAGGGCCGCAACGTCGTCCTCGATAAGAAGTTCGGCGCGCCGACTATCACCAACGACGGCGTCACCATTGCGAAGGACATCGAGCTCGAAGACCCCTTCGAGAACATCGGCGCCCAGCTCGCCAAGGAAATCGCTTCCAAGACCAACGACATCGCCGGTGACGGCACCACCACCGCCACCGTCCTCGGCCAGGCCATCGTTCAGGAAGGCCTGAAGAACGTCGCCGCCGGCGCCAGCCCGATGGGCCTCAAGCGCGGCCTCGAAGCCGGTGCCGCCGCCCTCGTCGAGGCCATCAAGAAGAACAGCATCAAGGTCACCGAGCGCAACCAGATGGCGCAGGTCGCAACCATCTCCGCCAACAACGATGCCTCCGTCGGCAACCTCATCGGCGAGTGCATGGAAAAGGTCGGCAAGGACGGCGT
>PQAO01000003.1 GCA_003104995.1 Dehalococcoidia bacterium | reverse complement strand
GAGGGGGTCATCACCGTCGAAGAGGCCAAGGGCATCGAGACCAACCTGGAGGTGGTGGAGGGGATGCAGTTCGACCGCGGCTACATCTCCCCCTACTTCGTCACCAACCCCGACCGCATGGAAGCGGTCGTCGAGGACCCCTACCTCCTCATCACCGATAAGAAGCTCAGCTCGGTCCAGGAAATCCTGCCGATGCTCGAAAAGATCCTCCAGGTCACCAAGAATGTCGTCATCATTTGCGGCGACCTCGACGGCGAAGCCCTCGCCACCCTTGCCGTCAACAAACTCCGCGGCACCATCAACATCCTCGCCGTGAAGGCCCCCGGCTTCGGCGACCGCCAGAAGGACAACCTCGGCGACCTCGCTGTCCTCACCGGTGCCACCGTCATCTCCGAGGAAATCGGCCGCACCCTTGACAGCGTCGAGGTCAGCGACCTTGGCCGCGCCCGCCGCATCACTTCCACCAAGGAAGAGACCACCATCATCGAAGGTAAGGGCAAGAAGAAGGACCTGGACGCTCGCATCTCGCAGATCCGGGCCATCCTCGACGACGCGAAGAGCGACTGGGACCGTGAAAAGGCCCAGGAGCGCCTCGGCAAGCTCGCCGGCAGCGTCGCTGTCATCAAGGTCGGCGCCGCCACGGAAGTCGAGCTCAAGGAAAAGAAGCACCGCGTCGAGGACGCCCTCAGCGCTACCCGTGCCGCCGTCGAGGAAGGCATCGTCTCCGGTGGGGGCGTCGCCCTCATCAACGCCCTCCCCGTGCTCGACAAGATCAAGCTCGAAGGCGATGAGGCGACCGGTCTCCGCATCCTCCGCCGTGCCCTCGAAGAGCCCCTTCGCCGCATCGCCATCAACGCCGGCAAGGACGGCTCGGTGGTTGTCGAGGAAGTCAAGAAGCTCGCCAAGGGCCACGGTTACGATGCCCAGCAGGACGAGTATGGCGACATGGTGGCCAAGGGCATCATCGACCCGGCCAAGGTGACCCGCTCGGCCATCGAGAACGCCGTCTCGATCGCCGCCCTCGTCCTCACCACCAACTGCGTAATCACCGAAAAGCCCGAACAGCAGGCTCCCATCCAGGCCCCCCCGATGTACTAACCCGGCGACACCCCCGCCCGGCCCGTCCGGGAACAGCGGTGGAACAAATCCCGAGGGGGTGAGGCGAAAGCCCACCCCCTCGCCTGTTTTCAAGCCGCCCCACGCACCGCACAACGGAGATCGTGATATGCGAACAGAAAACGGAATCCCAATCGACATCGAAGCCATGGAGAAGTTGCTCACCCAGGGCGACATGATCACCATCGGGTTCACCCTCTTTCCCCTGCGCCTCCTCGTCGACACCCGGACGAACGAAACCGACGGCCAGTGGGTCGGCCTCGTCGAGCCCGTTGCCTCCGTCCAGGAGCGCTACCTCTGGCTCGGCCGCCATCGCGGCAGCTTCGGTTCCCCCCAGGCGTTCTCGTTCTTCATCTGGCCCGGGACCGTCCGCGGCCTGATCGATCGCGACTTGCTGCGCGCCCTGCGCCACCGCCTCTCGCCCGGGGCATGCGAAGCCCTCGACACCGCGCTCGACCAGGCTCTCGAACTTGAACGCCAGGCCATCGCCGATGCCGTCCGGGGCACCGAGGCCTGGCCCGCCATCTGGCAGGCCTGACCAGCCACCCCATCAGGACCCGTTGGTTTGGATCAAATAAAGGCACTCTGTTTCACCACTTGCATGTCGCTGGTTGTTATCACGTGCCGTCGTTAGCCTGTATCCATGTCTGACTGGTCGCTGTTGACGAATCATGCCAACGTTCTCCTCTGCATCACCGAGGAACCCGACATCCGCCTCCGCGATCTCGCGGAAAAGGTCCACATCAGCGAGCGGGCCGTGAAGCGCATCGTGGCCGACCTCGAAAAGGGCGGCTACCTTGCCCGTGAGCGCAACGGCCGGCGAAACCACTACGAGGTGAACACCGCCGCAACCCTGAACGGCCCAATTGCCCAGGGCCTCCAGCTCGGCGCGCTCATCTCGGCCCTTCTTCCGATGATCGCCGGCTCGCTCTGAGCCGCCCTCGCCTTACCCGGCGAGCCGCTCCAGCATGGCCCCGGCCGCCTTCTTCGCCGGACTGTTCGGTTCGACCTGTGCACCGACGCATCCCGGGCAGCCGTTTTCGCACGGGCAGGTCCGTACCAGTGCGAGGCACGCGTCCATCAACGCCTCGCGCGCATCGAACAGCTTCTCCGCCAGCCCAACGCCCCCGGGCGCCATGTCGTACAGGTACACCGTCGGCAGCTCGTTGTAAGGCGATCGCACCTGTGCGTCCGCGCCGATGTCCCTCGCGTCGCACAGGCAGTAGATGGGCGCCAGGTTCCGCGCCAGGTGTCCGATGCCCAGCAACCCGCTGGCGATCTCGTCGCGTCCCAGCCCCCGCGTCGCCGCCTCGCCGAAGCTCAGCCAGCAGGCAGCCGTGTGCATGTTCTCTTCCGGGATCGCGATCTTCCCCCAGCCCACGTTCTCGTGAGTGTTGAGCTTTACCTTTTTGAAGATCGTCGCGAGGAATGTGATCGAGACCTCCCCCACGTCGAACGATCCTGCCGCCACGCCCTCCTGCTTGAAGCTGTCGAGCACCTTCAGCTCCACCGCGAGCTGCGCGTCGGTGTAGTAGTCCACCGCTACCGGCGTCACGAATGCCTTCTTGTCGTCCCAGTCCAGGTACTCCACCTGGTATTGCTGGCCCCGGTGGATGTAGATCGCGTCCTCGTGGATGAGCAGCGGCGCGCTCGGCCGGTCGCACTCACCGATCACCCGCGGCGCTGGCCCCTGCTCGATGATCACGAAGTTGTCGGTGCTCGCCGAACGCAGGCTCACCTGCTCCGCCGGGTACGCCTCGCTCATCCAGTGATAGCGTCCGTTCGCCCTCTGCAGGACGCCCTCCTCCGCCAGGATGTCCAGCAGTTCGCCCGTGTGCGCGCCGAATACCTCCCCCAGGGCGAAGGGCAGCTCGAACGCCGCGCACTTCAGGTGGCTCGCCAGGATGAACAGGTTGTCCGGGTCGATCAGCCCTCGCTCTACCGCGCTTTCGAACACGAAGTCCGGGTGGGTTGCCACGTACTGGTCCAGCGGGTTCGACGACGCGATGAGCACCGACAGTGACGCCTCGCGGCTGCGTCCCGCCCGCCCGAACTGCTGCCAGAGGCTCGCCAGCGACCCCGGGTAGCCAGTTACCACGCTCGCTCCCATCCCCCCGATGTCGATCCCGAGCTCCAGCGCGTTGGTCGCCACCACGCCGCGGATCGCCCCCTCCCGCAGTCCCCGCTCGATCGCCCGCCGCTCGTTTGGCAGGTAGCCGCCGCGGTAGCCGGTCACCCGCTCGGGGTCGCCGGGCTTGCTGCGCAGCGCTTCGCGCAGGTACGTCAACAGCAGCTCCACCCGCGTCCGGCTCGGCGCGAACACGATCGTCTGCACCCCCGCCCGGATGAGCTGCGCCGAGACATCGCGCGCCGCCTTCAACGACGACTGCCGGATGCCCAGCTCCCGGTTCACCACCGGCGGGTTGTGGATCACCACCACCCGCTCGCCGGCCGGCGCCCCGTTGTCGTTGATTAACTCCACCTCGTCGCCCACGAGCGCCCGCGCGAGCTCGTCCGGGTTCGCGATGGTCGCCGAACACAGGATGAACGTCGGGTCCGAGCCGTAGAACTGGCAGATCCGCCGCAACCGCCGCAGCACGTTCGCCAGGTGGCTCCCAAACACCCCCCGGTAGGTGTGCAATTCGTCGATGACCACGTAGTCCAGGCTCTCGAACAGCTGCATCCACTTCGTGTGGTGCGGCAGGATCGCCGCGTGCAGCATGTCCGGGTTGGTGAGCACGATGTGCCCCGCCGTCCGCACCGCCCGGCGCGCGTCCGCAGGCGTGTCGCCGTCGTACGTGAAGGTCCGGATCTCCTCACCGATGCTCGTGATCAGCCCGTGCAGCTCGTCCAGCTGGTCCTGTGCCAGGGCCTTCGTCGGGAACAGGTAGAGCGCCCGCGTCGAGCCGTCTTTCAGGATCGCGTCGAGCACCGGCACGTTGTAACAGAGCGTCTTGCCGCTCGCCGTCGGCGTCACGACCACGCTGTTCGTGCCAGCCAGGGCGTTGGAGATGGCCTGGGCCTGGTGCGTGTAGGGCCGGGCGATCCCGCGCTTCCCCAGCGCCTGGACCAGCCGCCCGTCCAGCCCCTCCGGCCACTCCGCATACCGCGGTGGCCGCTCGTCGATCCGCCGCACCGTCGTCTCGGTCCGGCGCGACTGGAGGTCGGCCACCACCTTCTCGGCGATGACCGCGGGGGGCACCGGCCTCACGGCCGGGACAGGATACGCGGGCGGCGGCTTGGCCATGGTCGGCCCCCAATCGCACAGATGTTCGCATTATGGGGACCTCAGAGGAAAGAGGAAAGAAGAAAGGAGATGCTACGCTTCGAACGTGAATCCGAATACCAGGCCTGACCGGCCGCCACCTGCCACTTCCCGGCGGACCATCAGCGACGTTGCGGCCGACGTTCCGGCTCTTTTGCTTTCGGACGCCGAGGTATCCCGCCGCATCGCACGCGAACGTGCCGCACGCTGGAAGGCATCCGGAACTTGAGGCTTTTCCTGTTTCCTCTTTCCTCTTTTCTCTCCTGCGGGTGATACCCTCGATCCCGGCGCCCACATGACAGAAATCCTCCCCGACGAACGGCCGCAACGCCGCCGCGAATACTCCGGCCCGGGCTCAACGCTCGGGCTCGCCGCGCTTGTCATCCTCGTCGTCGGCGTCGCCATCTGGTGGTTCGAGTTCCGCGATGGCGGCAGCACCGCTGGTCCCGGCACGCCCGGCCTCGGCGTCATCGAACTCCCCGAAGCCCTCAACCCCACCGGCCGCGCCCCCGCCGCCCGCGAAGGCCGCGCTGCCCCCAACTTCAAGCTCGAAACCCCCGAGGGCGAGGCGCAAACCCTCGGCCAGTATCGTGGCCGCTACGTGCTCCTGAACTTCTGGGCCAGCTGGTGCGGCCCCTGCCGCGGCGAAACCCCCGACCTCCAGGACTTCCACCAGGGCCCGGCCTCCGCCAATGTCGTCGTCGTCGGCGTCAACCAGCAGGAACAGGCATCCACCGCCCGCGCCTTCGCCGACGAGTTCCACGTCACCTACCCCATCCTCCTGGATACCGCCGGCGAAGTGAGCAACGCCTACCAGTTCCCCGGCCTGCCTTCGACCTTCCTCATCGACCCCACAGGCGTCGTCGAGCGCGTCTACTACGGCCGCATCACCCTCGATCAGCTCACCGAACTCGAGGACCGCCTCCGGTGACCGCCGCATCCCGCGCCCGCGAACCTGATGCCCGCATTGAGCCCGGCGGCCTCGATCCGCTGCGCTGGGCATGGCAGCTCCTCACCAACGTGAAGTTCGCCCTGTTCCTCGTCGGGCTTGCCCTCGTTGCTGGCATGGTCGGCGTCGTCCTGCCGCAAGTGCCCGGCCCCATGCGCGCTAACCCCGCTGCCCGCTCCGCCTGGATCGAACTCCGCCGTGAAACTTACGGCCCCCTCACCGGCCCCATGGACGCGCTCGACCTCTTCGATGTCTTCCACTCCGCCTGGTTCAACGGGCTCTGGGTGCTCATCATCGTCGCCGTCACCGTCTGCACCGTCAGCCGCTTCCGGCCCACCTGGCGCGCGGTCCAGCGACCCCAACGCACCGTCGCCGACGCCTACTTCGAACGCGCCCACCATCGCGCCGACTTCACCCACGAAGGTGGTGCCCCGGCAATCGAGGCGATCCTGCGCCGCCGCCGCTATCGCGTGGAAAGGGTTGCCGAACGAAATGGCGCCACCTACCTCTTCGCCGACCGCTTCGGCTGGAGCCAGTACGGCACATTCCTCAGCCACCTTGCCCTGCTCATGCTCCTCATCGGCGCCCTCCTGACCACCATGGCCGGTTTCGACCGCACCCTCGTCATCGCCGAAACCACCCCGGCCGCGCCCGTCTTCGCCGCCCCTGGCCCCGGCCAGCTCTTCATCCGCATGGTCGATGCGAACCGTGGCCTCGATGCCGACGGCAACATCATCGATTACCACAGCATCGTCGAGGTCCGCCGCGGCGACGAGGTCAAGACCTGCAAGACCACCGTCAACGATCCCTGCCACGCCTTTGGCTACAAGGTCCACCAGGCCGCCTGGTTCAACGACATCGCCCGCCTCCGGATCGAAGCGCCCAACGGCCAGCTCCTCTACGACGACGTGGTTGACTTCGACAGCCAGACCGCCCTCGCCCCGTTCATCCGGGTCACCACCGCGGATGGGCGCCTCCTGTTCGAACAGCAGCTCCCCCAGATGGCGACCGACCCGGGAGTCTCGCCGGGCCGTGACGATGACTCGGCCCTCGCCGTCCTCGTCTTCCCTGAGTCGCCCGGCGCCGAAACGCTCGTGACCTACGCCGTCGCCTGGTTCTTCCGCGATGGCCAGATGCGCCTGTCGCTCAGCGGCCCGGACCTGGAGCTGGTTTCGTTAACCCCGGGCGAGCTCGCCTCGACGGGCGACTACCGCGTGGAGTTCGTCCGGGCCCAGGCCATCCCCGCCCTGACCATCGGCGATATGCCGGGCGCCATCGGCGATGAGGTCACCGTCCAGATGCCCACTGGCGGCGATGGAGCCCCGTACCTGTTGGTCAACGGGATCAGCTTCGACCCCCTCGTCCTCCGCCAGGACACCCCCGTGGAGAACGAGGACGGCTATACCTACACCTTTCGGGGCCAGCTCGAAGCCTCCGGCGTCAGCGTCCGCCGCGACCCCGGCGATACCTTCATCTGGGTCGCCGTTGCGATGGCCATGGTCGGCCTCGCCATCACCTTCTACGTCCCGCGCCGCCGGCTCTGGGTGAAGGTCACCCCGGCGCGCACCTACATGGCCGGCATCGCTGAGCGAACAACGCGCTTCTCGCGCGAACTCCGCCTCCTCGGCCACGAACTCGGATCGCGCGATGCCGCCCTCCCCGCCGACCTCGTCCGCGGTGAGGACTGACGCGGCCTCAGGTGATGGCCGCACAGGCGCCCTTCGCCCGGGAGGTTAGTCCAGAGGAGGAGGCGGTTCAGCCTGGCGCCGCCGCGCCAGCCGCGCCCCGTGGACCCAGGCGTGCCGCAGCTGCATGTCGCCCAGCGCCGAAACGAGCATCCACGACAAGACCACCACCACCGCCCCCATCACCATGTCGAAGAAGTAATGGTTCCCCGTCACCGTCACCGCCCACCACATGATCACCGACATGAAGATCGCGAACGCGCGCCCCGTCCGGCTCGACGTGTTGTACCACACGGCCAACGACGACAGCAGGATCCACCCGAAGTGGAAGCTCGGCAGGGCCGCCAGGTCGTTCACGAATGGCCCCGGCTGGAAGTAGCTCACCTCGCTCGCCGGCCCGTGCACCGTATCGATGAACCCGAAGTCGTAGCCGTAGCTCTCCATCAAGCGCGGCGGCGCCGCGGGCAGCACCCAGTAGCTCACAACGCCCACAGCCGCCGAGACGAGCATCACGTTCCGCACGAACCGGAACCGCACCGGGTCCTTGATCACCAACCAGACGCCGATGACCACCATCACCGGGTAGTGGAACCACGCGTACACCACGTTCGCGACCCGCATCGCCCAACCGTGGTCAATCCAGAACGCCTGCCAGTGCACTTCCTGGAATACGCCCAGCCGCTGTTCGAACCGGATCAGTTGCAGGCTCCGGCTCACGGATTCATCCACGTCTGGCGGGCGAATCCCCCGCAACAGGAAGTACACCACCATGATTAACGCAGTGCCCAGCAGCTCCAGCGCGACAATGCGCCAGCGGATAGCCCCCGCGCGGGGCTGTTCGAGCTCGTCTTGTGCCGGCTTTACAACTGCCACAGTGGGCGCTGCCCCTTCCGCTTCCGGCCCAATCATCAATGGGCGGTATACGAATCGCGATCACCACCGTACCAACACCCTGGGGGCCGGGCAATCACCTCGCCCCGAATTTAACAGGATTGCAAGGTGGCCCCCACCGTTCGCCAGGCCCCCTGCCCGGCGCCACAATATTAGGGCCGCGTAGGAATGCCTTACCCCACGGGCATATAGTGGAGCGCGGGCGCATACTGTAGATCGGATCGGAAGGATCGCCACCATGAGCACTATGACCGAAGACCGCGACGAATCCATGCCGTTACCTCCACCGGCGCACATCGGGGACCTGGAGACTATGCCGCGCTGCAAGCGCTGCAATCTCGCCTACATGCCCACGAAGTCATCCAGCGCCCTTCGGTTGACCTACTGCAGCTTCCTCTGCGAACTCGGAGACCTCGGCTTCAGCATGGCCGGCCTCGAGCACATGGAACGCGCGAAGAAGGACGACGAAGCCGAGTCCGAGGCAGAACCCACGCCCGTCGCCGCGGAATAGACCTCCCTTTCGCAACACACACCGGGGGCGGCCACAGGGCCGTCCTTTTTGTTGCCCGTCCTACCCCACTGCCAGGACGACCTTCCCGAAGTTGGCGTTTGCCGCCATGTACTCCTGCGCTGCCGCCGCCTCGGCCAGCGGGAACTCCCGGTCCACCACCACCCTGATCCGCCCCGAGGCGATGTGCGGCAGCACGCTCTTCTCGAACGCCCGCGTCGCCAACGCCTTCTCCTCCAGCGGGCGCGCCCGTAGCGTCGTGCCCCGAACCTGCGCCCGCTTCTGCAAGAGCACCCCGAGGTTCGCCGTCGTGCTGTTCCCGCCCATCAGCCCCACGATCACCATCCGCCCCTTGAGCGCGAGCGCTTTCATGTTCCGCTCCCAGTACTCCGCACCGATGACGTCCAGGATCACGTCCGCACCCCGCCCACCCGTCGCGCGCAGCGTCTCCTCGGCGAAGTCCTGCGTCTTGTAGTTGATGCCCACGTCCAGCCCGATCGCGCGTGCCCGCTCGATCTTCACGTCGCTCCCGGCGGTCCCCAGCACCATGCGCGCCCCCAGCATCTTCGCGATCTGGATCGCAGCCACCCCTACACCCGACCCCGCCGCATGGATGAGTACCGTGTCTCCCGCCGTCATCCCGCACTGGAGCAGCGCATCGTGCGCGGTGATGAACACCTCCGGCGTCGCACCCGCCTCCGCCCACGTAAGCGAATCCGGGACCTTCATCGCCAGCCGGTGGTGCGTCACCACCATCTCGGCATATCCGGCCCCTGCCAGCAGCCCCATCACCCGGTCGCCCACGGCGAAGCCCTCGACCCGCCCGCCAACCGCCGCCACTTCGCCCGCGAACTCCAGCCCGGGGATATCGTGTGCCGGCTTCGGGCCCGGCTGGG
>PQAO01000002.1 GCA_003104995.1 Dehalococcoidia bacterium | reverse complement strand
GCGGACGTGGCGGAGTCTCACGGCCCGCGACGCTGCGCTGGCGGGGAGGGGCAGCACGCCATCCCTGGCGTGCCTCGGATTCTCGGGAGTGGCGTCGGCTAACCCCGGCCAGGATCGCCGCGCCCGTTGACGCGCACACATGGCAGGTGAGGGAGTGCGTGCGGACGTGGCGGAGTCTCACGGCCCGCGGCGCTGCGCTGGCGGGGAGGGGCAGCACGCCATCCCTGCCGTGCCTCGGATTGCCGGGGTTGGGGTTCGGCTAACCCCGGCCAGGATCGCCGCGCCCGTTGACGCGCTCACATGGCAGGTGAGGGAGTGCGTGCGGACGTGGCGGAGTCTCACGGCCCGCGGCGCTGCGCTGGCGGGGAGGGGCAGCACGCCATCCCTGCCGTGCCTCGGATTGCCGGGGTTGGGGTTCGGCTAACCCCGGCCAGGATCGCCGCGCCTGCTGACGCGCGCGCCTGGGAGGTGAGGGAGTGCGTGCGGACGTGGCGGAGTCTCACGGCCCGCGGCGCTGCGCTGGCGGGGAGGGGCAGCACGCCATCCCTGGCGTGCCTCGGATTGCCGGGGGTGGGGTTCAGCTAACCCCGGCCAGGATCGCCGCGCCCCTTGACGCGCACACATGGCAGGTGGGGGAGTGCGTGCGGACGTGGCGGAGTCTCACGGCCCGCGACGCTGCGCTGGCGGGGAGTCGCAGCACGCCATCCCTGGCGTGCCTCGGATTGCCGGGGGTGGGGTTCAGCTAACCCCAGCCAGGATCGCCGCGCCTACTGACGGGCGCGCCTGTGAGGTGGGGGAGTTCGTGCGGACGTGGTGGAGTCTCACGGCCCGCGGCGCTGCGCTGGCGGGGAGGGGCAGCACGCCATCCCTGGCGTGCCTCGGATTGCCCGGGGGTGGGGTTCAGCTAACCCCGGCCAGGATCGCCGCGCCCGTTGACGCGCACACATGGGAGGTGAGGGAGTGCGTGCGGACGTGGCGGAGTCTCACGGCCCGCGACGCTGCGCTGGCGGGGAGGGGCAGCACGCCATCCCTGGCGTGCCTCGGATTGCCGGGGGTGGGGTTGGTTGTTGTGCGCCGGGCAGTTACACCCTAACGTTGACGTTAATGTTGAAGCCTGAACGCGACCCCGACCGTCCCCGGCGCGCGGAGCGCACACGCCTGGAGCGCCAGCGGCCGCAACGGCCCGCCTGGCCGACCTTCAGGCGGGTGATCGGGCTGCACCGGCCGCATGCCGGGGTGGTGGCGCTGCTGATGGTGGTCATCGTGGCCTCGGCGCTGGTCGGGCTGGGGCCGGCCTACCTGCTCCAGCGGATCGTCGACGATGCTCTGCCGACGGCGGCGGGCGGAGGAAACGGTTCGACTCTGAACACGCTCATCCTGGTGATGGTGGTGCTGGTGGCGCTGGGCGCCTTTTTCGGGGTGGTGCAGAGCTACCTTTCGAACGTCATCGGTCAGACGGTGATGTTCGACTTGCGGCGCGACCTCTACCGCCACCTGACCGGGATGTCGCTCCGGTGGTTCACGTCGAACCGCACCGGGGAGGTGCTGTCGCGCGTTTCGAACGACGTGGGGTCGGTGCAAAACGCGGTGAGCGAGGCGCTGACGGGCATCGTCGGCAACCTCATCATCGTGCTCTCGACGTTTGGGCTGATGCTCTTGTTGGACTGGCGGCTGGCGTTGTTCTCGGTTGCGTTCATCCCGCTGTTCCTGTTCCCGGCGCGGCGGGTTGGGAACATCCAGCGCGACCTGCTGGGCGAATCGCAGGAGCAGTTGGCGAACCTGAACACGCGTATGCACGAGACGCTCTCGGTGAGCGGCGCGCTGCTGATGAAGACCTTCGGGCGGCAGCAGATGGAGTACGACCGGTTCGAAGAAACGGCCCGCGAGATCCGGCGGCTGAACATCCGGCGGGCGATGGTCGGGCGGGGGTTCATGGTGGCGATGGGGCTGTTCACCTCGCTCGCGCCGGCGATCGTGTACTGGTACGGGGGGCACCGGGTACTGGGTGGCGAGGCGTCGCTGGGGACGGTGGTGGCAACGGCGAGCCTGCTGGGGCGGATGTTCCAGCCGGTGAACCAGCTGATGAGCATCAACCTGACGCTCATCAGCTCGCTCGCGCTGTTCGAGCGCATCTTCGACTACCTCGACCTGGAGCAGGAGATCGCGGACCGGCCCGGGGCGGTGGCATTGACGGACGTGCGCGGCGAGGTGCGGTTCGAGGACGTGACGTTCGGCTACCGGAAGGACACACCCGTGCTCACGAACATCTCGTTCACGATCCCGCCGGGGGAGTTCGGCGCGCTGGTCGGGCATTCGGGTGCGGGCAAGACGACGACGGCCTACCTGTTGCCGCGCCTGTACGACGTGGACAGTGGGCGGATCACGATCGACGGGCACGACATCCGCGATGTGACGCTGGAGTCGCTCACGGCGAGCATCGCGATGGTGAACCAGGAACCCTACCTGTTCCACGACACGATCCGGGCGAACCTGCGCTACGGCGCCCCCGGCGCAACGGACGAGGAGATCGTGGACGCCTGCCGGGCGGCGAACATCCACGACTTCATTTCCGGGCTGGCGTACGGGTACGACACGATCGTGGGCGAGCGGGGCTACCGGCTTTCGGGCGGAGAGAAGCAGCGGGTGTCGATTGCGCGGGCGCTGCTGAAGGACCCGGCGATCCTGGTGCTCGACGAGGCGACTTCGAGCGTGGACACGCACACCGAGCGGATCATCCAGGACGCGCTGGCACACCTGACGCGCGGACGGACGGTGCTCGCGATCGCGCACCGGCTTTCGACGATCCTGGCGGCCGACGTGATCCTGGTGCTGGAGAATGGCCATTTGGTGGAGTCGGGGACGCACCCGGAGTTGATGGCGCGAGGCGGGCTGTACGCGTCGCTCTACAACGAGCAGTTCGCGGACCGGGCGGGAGCGGCAGCGGCGGGGTAGGGGAGGTGAGGCCGGAGCGGTGGTGAAGGCCGCGAGCGGTGTTCGGGGCGGGGGTATTGCTGCGTTTGCTCATGCGCGCCTATGACGAAGGGGCCGTCCTGCAGGACGGCCCCCTTGGGATTGTGCCTGGTGGACACTATCAGGCGTTCTTCTTCGCGGCGTAGTGCTCGTCGCGGGTTTCGCGCATGTTCCAGGGCGCCCAGGAGCCTTCGAGGTCGGTGATCTTGCCCCACTGGCTTTCGAACCAGTCGGCATCCTTGAACTCGTGAGGGTCGTAGTTCACGCCCTTCGTGAGGACGATGGCGGAGCGGCTGTAGCGGCCGCCGGAGGCGTTGATGCAGATGCCGCTTTCCTGGCACTGGGGCGAGGCAAGGTAGGTGACCGCCGGGGCGACGTGCTCCGGAGCCATGACCTGGGCGCGTTCCTGGTCGTTGGGGTCGCGGCCCATCAGGTTCTCCGTCATGCGCGTCTGGGCGCCGGGAGAGATGAGGTTGACGTTGATGTTGTACTTTTCGCCCTCGATCTTGGCGACATTCATAAGGCCGTACATGCCGGCCTTGGCGGCGCCGTAGTTGGCCTGGCCGAAGTTGCCGACGAGACCCGAGGACGAGGTGGCCATGACGACGCGGCCATAGGCCTGCTGGCGGAAGACCGGCCACGCATGGTGGAGCAGGTTGTAGCACTGCTTCAGGTGGACGCGGATGACGAGGTCCCAGTCCTGTTCGGCCATGTTGTGGAGCGCGAGGTCGCGGAGGATGCCAGCGTTGGCGACGACGGCATCGAGGCGGCCCCAGGTGTCCATGGCCTGCTTCACCATGTTGTAGCAGTCTTCGTAACTGCCGACGTCGCCGGGGTTGGCGACGGCTTCGCCGCCGAGGGCTTTGATTTCGTTGACGACCTGCTGTGCGGGGGTCTCATCGGCGCCTTCGCCTGAAACGCTGCCGCCGAAGTCGTTGACGATGACCTTCGCGCCATGCTTCGCGAGGTCGATTGCGTAGGCGCGGCCAAGGCCGCGGCCGGCGCCTGTGACCAGGGCAACCTGGCCATCGAGTCGAACTGCCATGAACTATTCCTCCGGGAACATTTTGTGCGTGCGCATCCTACCAGCTATGAGCCGGGTGGCGTTGGATGCAGGACCGCGCGCCACCGGCCGTTACGGCAGCGAAGGGGCCACGCCGGGGTTGAGGCTGCCACCCAGGAGGGTGGTCGGGTCGAGGATGACGCCCTGGCCGGCGGGGATGAGGGCGATCTGGATGTTGTCGCCAAGACGCTGGAGGGCTTCGAACTGGATGACTTCGGGGGTGAGTGATTCGGCGAGGAGGCGGTTGGCGGCGGCCTGGCCCTCGGCGCGGACACGGATCGACTCGCCTTCGCCCTTGGCCGTTTCGACGAGCTGTTGCGCTTCGAACTGGCGCTGGAGGACGCGCTCCTGCTCGCGGAGGGCGTCCTGGGTCGCGATCTGCTTCTGCTCGATGGCGGTCTTGAACTCGGCGTTGAATTCGATGTTGTCGATGAGCAAGTCGTTGATGTCGATGGAGAATGCGGCGAGCTCAGTCCGTAGGCGGTCACGGACTGCGCTCCGAATGGCCTCGCGATTGGGCCCGACATCGACGGTCGAGTACTTCACCACCTCTTCCTTGAAGAAGTTGAAGACGCGGGGCTCGATCAGCCGGTCGAACCAGTTTGGGCCGACCCGGCGGTAGAGGTCCTGGACTGCGCCAGCCGAGACTGAGTAGTTCACGGTGGCGATGACGAAGACATCCTGGGTTTCGGCTGAGAAGCCCGTGACGTTTTCGAAGCGGTGGCGCTGGACCTGGATGCTCTCGGTGCGGAGGTCCTGCCAGGGGGCGATGAACTGGAGGCCCTCGCCCTTCTGGCCAACGATTTCGCCGAACTGGTAGATGACGCCGACGTGGCCGGCCTCGACCGGCTTGATCGAGGCGAGGGCGGTGTGCAGGCCGGCCCAGAGCACAAACAGGACGATGCCTGCACCCATCACAAGGGAACCACGGAATCGCTCGACCGAGCCTGGCGCGGCGGCAGCACGGGCGGTGCGCCCGGCAAGGAAGACGCCGCCAGAAACGATCATGGCGACAAGTACGCTAACAACCCAAATCATGACTAACCTCCTCTGGTGACCATCACTGTAACGGGTTGGGGGTGGTTGTACTGACGCCGAGGGGCGGAAGCAGCGGATGATGCGAACCCTCCGAAAAGACGAGGCGTTACCGGGGGGCGGCGTGCTACGTTTCCTGTCGTGCCAAATGCCATCCACCTGAGCCGCAACCTCCGGCTGCTCTACGCGTACTGGTTCCTGCGCGAGTTCCAGCTCTGGATCCCCGTCTGGATCGTGTTCCTCACGATCGATCAGGGCTTCAGCCTGACTGCCGTGACGGCAGCCGAAGGGCTCTTCCTTGTAGGGGTTGTGGCGCTCGAAGTCCCGACCGGAGCGGTGGCGGACAAGTGGGGGCGCTCGCGGTCGATGGCGCTGGGCGCGTTCTTCCTGGGCATTTCGGTGCTGATTTTCGCGTTCACCACCTCGTTCGCAATTCTGCTGGCGTCGTTCATGCTCTGGTCGGTGGCGCACACCCTGATGTCGGGAGCGGACATGGCGCTGCTGTTCGATACGTTGAAGCTGAGCGGCCGGGAAGCGGAGTATGAGCGGATTGCCGGGCGGGGCGCGGCGCTGAACTGGTCTGGTGTGGGGGTGGCCACGTTGCTGGGCGGGCCGGTGGCGGCGTTGGTCGACATCCGCTTCACGATCTTCCTGGGGGCGGCAACCAGCCTGGCGACGGCGCTGGTCGCACTCGCGATCTGGGAACCGCCGCAGGCACGGGGAGACAGGCCGGCCGAGCCGTATCTGCGGTCGATCAAGCTGGCGTTCCGGGAGGTCTCGGCGACGGCGGACCTGCGGGCGGTGATCCTGCTCGCAGGCGTGGCGATGGCGGCGCTGGAGGCTGTGCACTACCTGGTGCAGCCGTTCCTGATCGACCGGGACATCGAAGTCGGGGTGGCGTTTTCGTTGCTGCAGGTGCCGTTGTTTGCAGCGGGGATGCTCGGGGCGCTGTTCGCGGCGCGCGTGGCGGGACAGAACGGCACGCGGCGGGCACTGTTCGTGATACCGCTTGCGGGGGCCGCCGGTTGCCTGGCGCTGGCGTTGACGCCGGGCCTTGGGGCGTATGCGGCGCTGCCGGTGGTCATCCTCGTGGGGTCGATGCTGCATCCGATCTCGACCGGCTACGTGAACCGGCGGGTAGGCTCGGAGCGGCGGGCGACGGTGCTTTCGATGCAGGGGATGGTGGTGAGCCTGGTGATGGCGGCGATGGCGCCGGCGCTCGGCTTCTTCACCGATACGTGGGGGCTGGGCGTAGCGTTCTCGGCGTGCGCGGCAGTGGCGATCGCGGCACTGGTGATGTTCGGGAAGCCGCTGGCGGGGGCGCGGGAGACGGTGGAATCGCCGGTCGTGGCACCGGTGGTGGGCGAGGCGTAGGGGCGGGTGCGCGGGCGAAACCTTTTCGTAACGCCGCCGCAATTGGCTCGAAATCGCGGGCGGCTAGGGTTGGGCCGAGAGGGTTGGTTCCCGGCTCGCCGGAGACGCCCGAAACATGATCTTCATGCCGGGTACTCGCGTGTGAGTGGTATCAACCGTGAAACTCGTCACAATCGGAAATACCCGCGAGTACCCGAAGAGGAGCTCCCATGACCCCAGACGAAATCAAGAACTTTAGCGAGCGGAACGGCATCCGCTTCGTCGACGTGAAGTTCGTCGACCTGTTCGGCCAGTGGCAACACCTGACCCGCCCGATCCATGAACTGAACGACTGGACCGACTACGAGAGCTCGCCGTGGCGGGCGGGGTACGGCTTCGATGGCTCGTCGATCCGCGGATTCCAGGCGATCGAAGAGTCGGACATGCTCCTGATCCCGGACCCGGAGACGGCGATCATCGATCCGTTCATCCAGTCTCCGACGCTTTCGGTGATTGCGAACGTGGAAGACCCTGTATCGCGGGAGTCGTATTCGCGCGACGCGCGCTACGTGGCCCAGAAGGCCGAGAGGTATCTGAAGGAAACCGGCATCGGCGAGACGGTCTATATCGGGCCAGAGCTAGAGTTCTTCATCTTCGATGAGGTGCGCTTCGCGAGCGACCAGCATTCGGCTTTCTATTCGGTGGATTCGGACGAAGGCATCTGGAACAGCGGCGCGGAGGCCACGCTTCGGGGGGACCTGAACCAGGGTTACCGGCCGCAGTACAAGGGCGGCTACTTCCCGGTGAGCCCGCACGACACCCAGACTGACATCCGGAACGAGATGGTCGAGATCATGGAGTCGGTGGGCATCCAGATCGAGCTGCACCACCACGAAGTGGCGACGGCCGGCCAGGGCGAAATCGACATGCGCTTCGACACGCTGACGAAGATGGGCGACAAGTCGTTGCTTTACAAGTACATCGTGAAGAACGTCGCGCGGCGCCATGGCAAGGTGGCGACCTTCATGCCGAAGCCGCTCTACGCGGACAACGGTTCGGGCATGCACACCCACCTTTCCATCTGGAGTGGCGGGGAGAACCTGTTCGCGGGCAATGAGTACGCGGGCGTTTCGAAGATGTGCAAGTCGTACATCGCCGGGCTGATCAGGCACGGGAAGGCGCTCATGGCGATCGCGGCGCCGACCACGAACAGCTACAAGCGGCTCGTGCCCGGGTACGAAGCGCCGGTCAACCTGGTGTATTCGGCCCGGAACCGGTCGGCGGCCTGCCGCATCCCGCTGGTGAGCTCGAGCCCCGCATCGAAGCGCGTGGAGTTCCGCCCGCCGGACCCGGCGGGGAACCCGTACCTGACCTTCGCCGCCATCTTTATGGCCGGCATGGACGGGATCCTGAACGAATGGGACCCGGGCGAGGCGCTCGACAAGACGAACCTGTTCGACCTGAGCGTCGAGGAGCTGGAGAACATCCCGACGGTGGCGCAGTCGCTTGATGGTTCGCTGAAAGCGCTGGAAGAGGACCACGAGTTCCTGCTGAAGGGCGGCGTGTTCACGCCGGACCTGCTGGAGACGTGGCTTGCCTACAAGTACGAGAACGAGGTGGACCCGTTGCGGATGCGCCCGCACCCGTACGAGTTCCAGATGTATTTCGACGCGTAGATTTCGCCGGGGGGCCGCACAGGAAGAAGGGGCAGCCGGTTGGCTGCCCCTTCTTTCGCGTGGGCGGGGAATCCCGGGCTAGTTACCGAGGGTCCCGGCGATGAGGGCCTCGTGTTCGAGGGCGGCGTCGGCGATGGCCACGAGGACCATGACGCCGGGCACATCGAGTGGGAGCGTACCGTCGATGAGGGCCTCCTGGACCTCGCCCACGAAGGGGTCGGCATAGGTGGCCGGGACCGGGCTGACCGCGGGCGCGGAGCCGGCGTATGGCTCGAACATGGCGTCGTGCTGCTCGATGGCGAACCGGGTGAGCTCCGCGGCCGAGACGGCGGCCGGGCGGGATTCTACTTCGAGTGGCAGGGCGCCGTCGAAGAGGGCTTCGTTGACGGCGCCGGTGTAGCCCTCGGCCGTGAGGGTGAACGCTGCGGCGCCCGGCGTGGCGGAGCCGCCATCGCGCCAGGTGTAGGCGCCAACGCCGAGCCCGATCGCAACTCCGAGGACGGCGGCGACGGTGACCGCGATGAGCGACGTGCCGGTGAATCCGCTCGGGGTGCTGCTGCCGTGATATGGCAGCCCGATGTGGCGAAGCATTGCGTTCATGCTGCCCTCCTGGGTATTGGGCGAGTGGCCCGCGTGCACAGTGCGCCTGCTGGAGGGGGCAGGAGTATGAGCTGGTTCACGCCTGGTTGTGTTAGCTATGACGCTGCGTGAGGTAGGTCACAGGGGGCCCTAGAAGTCGTCGCGTACGGTCGCGCGAACGCCGCTGATAACGACGTCGGCAACCTGGAAGCCGTCGGGCCGCGGAGCGGCAAACTCCCCCTGCTCAACGCCGCCACGAGTCGCGACCCTGTAGAACACGCGGTACACACCCGGCTCCAGGGCAATGCGGAAGGTCCCATCGTCTGCCGTGAAGGTGAACCTGCACTCCCCCGCATCGCCACAAACGGAGATCCCCGCTCCGGGAACAGGACCGCCGTCCGGACGCATGAGCGCGCCGGCCAGGCCGCCGGCCAACGGAGGGAACTCAGACTGGCGGAGCCGTTCGAAGTCAGAAACGAACGTGTCGAGTTCAACGGAGAAGGCGGCAGCGAACGCCTCGGTCCAGCCCGAGTGCTCGCCGAGGTAATCCCAGAAGTCCGACACGGCAGATTCGCCCGCTCGGGCGACGAGCGCCTCGACTGCTAGAAACCCGAGGATGTAGGCTTCGGCCTCACCGGCGACGTGAACATCGCCAACACTCAGATCAGCGAGGCTCGCGCGTTGCCTCGTTGCGAATGTAAGTGCCCGCTGGCGGAACTCTTCGTACGGGTACAAGCCGGCAGCGTCGAGTGCACGTGCCGCCGCGTAGTCCGCGGAACCCTCGACGAGCCAAGCAGGTGGATAAGCGCGTTCGTCAACCCCACCAAGGATGAGGTCGTCGTACAGATATCCGTACTGAGCGACATGGTACGTCTCGTGGGCTGCGACGAACGCCTTCTCACGTGAGACAGGCGACCTCCACTCAGAACCGGCATAGATGTAGATCGTGCTCCCGGAGGCGACAGCGCCGCCATTCATGAACCACTGAGCGGCGGCGAGGGGGTCCTCGGTGTCGACGTAGTAGGTGTAACGGCCGATGAGCGTATTGATGTCACCATCCACGTACACCGAAAAGCGGCGAAGGCGGACACCCGCCGTCTCAAGCAGCCAGGCCCGCATCGCTTCCACACCGGAAGTCACCGCCTCGCGCTCTTCCTGAGGAACCTCTTTGCCAAAGCGATAGATCTGGGGGTCAGCTCCGCATCCGTATAGGAAGAGCGCGAGCGATATGGTCAGGGCAAGGAGGGTCTTTGTCGGCATCTCCGCTCTCCCGAATACATGTGTCTGATAGATCATTCGGCGGTCTCTCCCCGGAGAGAAGACCCTCGGCGGCGACCGCAGGTGCCAGCGTTGCAGCATGAGGCGTCATGCTGGCGGTGGCATGACGGTAGGGCGTGCGTTATGCTCCCGCGAACATGACGAAACAACGCTTCCTCCTCACCTGGATTTTCGCCCTTCTGCTCGTTGTCCCGTTCGTCGCGGCCGCATGTGGCGGCGACGATGACGACACGACACCCGAAGCGACCGGCACCGCCGCCAGCACGCCCACGACTGCTGCCTCTCCCTCACCGGAACCGACGAAGATCGGCGGCAGCATGATCCTCGCAACGACCACGAGCACGCAGGACAGCGGGCTGCTCGACGTGCTCGTGCCCATCTTCGAAAAGCAGACCGGCGTCGAGGTGAAGGTCATCGCCGTCGGCACCGGCGCCGCACTGGAGATGTCGGCCAAGGGTGACGCCGATGTGGCGCTCACGCACGCGCTGACGAGCGAGAAGAAGTACGTCGACTCGGGCGACCTGGTCGAAGGCCAGCTGGTGATGCACAACGACTTCATCGTGGTGGGCCCGAAGGACGACCCGGCGAAGGTGAAAGGCGCGACGGACCTGAACGCGGCGATGGCCGCGATCGCACCGGTGGGGCCGTTTATTTCGCGAGGAGACAACTCGGGCACCCACACGAAGGAACTGGCGCTGTGGAAGGCAGCCGGGATCGATGTAGCGACGGTGAAGAACCGCGAGGAGACGGGCCAGGGCATGGGTGCGACCCTGAACGTCGCCGACCAGAAGAAGGGATACACGCTGACCGACCGGGCGACCTACCTTGCGCTCAAGAAGAACCTGGCCCTGGAGGTCGTGTTCGAAGGGGCAGCGCCGCTGCTGAACATCTACCACGTCTACGTGGTGAACCCGGAGAAGCACTCGGGAGTTAAGGCGGCACAGGCGCGGGCGTTCGTCGCGTTCATGGTGGCGCCGGAGACGCAGGCCGTGATCGAGGAGTTTGGCAAGGCAGAGTTCGGCGAGTCGCTGTTCGTGCCAGACGCGGGCAAGAAGGTGGAGGACCTGGGCAAGTAGCCGCGCATGGAAGCGCTCTGGGAGGGGCTGAAGGAGGCCGTGAGGCTCATCGCGGAGGGCGATGTCGAGTTGCGCGACATCGCCCTCCGCACCATTTTCGTGTCCGGGATAGCGACACTGCTGGCGATGATGGCGGGCGTGCCGCTGGGGTACGGGCTGGCGCGGGGACGGTTCCGGGGACGGACGATGCTGCTGGGCGCGGTGAACACCGGGATGGGGATGCCGCCGGTGGTGATGGGTCTGATCGTGTGGCTGATGCTGGTGCGGAGCGGCCCGTTTGGCGACCTGGACCTGATCTACACCAAGCGGGCGATGGTGATCGCGCAGTTCTTGATCGCGACGCCGCTGGTGGTGGGGTTCACGGCGGCGGCGGTGCAGTCGCTACCGCGGGACCTGCCGGACCTGCTGGCGGTGCTGGGCGCGGGGCGGCTGCGCTCGTTGCTCCTGCTGGTGCGGGAGGCGCAGCTGGGGCTGCTGGCGGCGATCATGGCGGGATTTGGCGCGGTCGTCTCGGAGGTGGGGGCCTCGATGACGGTGGGCGGCAACCTGCAGGGGAACACCCGGGTGTTGACCACCGCGATCGTGACGGAGACGAGCCGGGGCAATAATGACCGGGCGATTGCGCTCGGTATCATCCTGCTTGCGATGGCATTCCTGGTGAACTTGTTGCTGACGATGGTGCAGCAGCGGCGCGTGCGGTAGGCCGCTGATGGACGTCACGTTTCGCGGGCTGGAGTTCCGGCGCAGCGGGCGCGTGGTGCTCGCGCTACCCGGGCTGAGGCTGGCGAGCGGGCGTGTGACGGCGGTGCTCGGGCCGAACGGTTCCGGGAAAACGACGATGCTGCGGCTGATCGCGGCGCTGGAGCGTCCGGATGCCGGGCAGGTGCTTCTCGGTGAACGACCCGCGAGGGCTGACCGGGAGACGCGCGAAACGATCGCGTACGCGTTCCAGCAGGCGGCGTTCCTCACGGGAACGGTGCGGGCGAACCTGGACCTGGCGCTGCGGTTACGGTCGCTTCCGGCGGCGGAACGGGCAGCCCGGATCGAGCAGGCGGCGGCGGCGTGCGGGATCGGGCATTTGCTCGATCGGAACGCGCACCGGGTTTCGGGCGGGGAGGGGCAGCGGGCAAACCTGGCCCGGGCGCTGTGCCTGCGGGCCCCGATCACCCTGCTCGATGAGCCCCTGCACGGGCTTGACCGGGGAACCCGGGAGGCACTCCTGGCAGAGTTGCCCGGGATGCTGCGCACCTTCGCCAGCACGACGATCCTGGTCACGCATGAACGGGACGAAGCGATGCGGCTGGGGGACGACCTGGTAGTGCTGATGGAGGGGCGGCTGCGGGCCTACGGGGAAAAGGGGGAGGTTTTCCGGGCGCCGCCAGACCGCGAGGTCGCCGCCTTCCTGGGGTACACGGTACTCGGGGACGCTGCCATCCGGCCCGGGGCACTGAGGGTGGGGCGGGGGGACTTTGAAGTGGTAATGCGGGTCGAAGGGGTGGGGGACATGGGCACGCACCTGGAGGCCTGGGGACGCGCGGGGGAAACGCTCCTTCGGGCGATGGTGGACGGCGACCGCCCGGTCCCTGACGACGAAGTGACCGTATCGGCGCCTGCCTCGGCGGTGGTGCGGTTTCCGGGGGAACATGCCACGCCGAGCGGGTGATCGCGGGCCTCCGGGGGCGGGGAAGCGGTGGCGATCAGGTGAAACGCGTGACCTGTGAGCGAAACGTGAAAATCTGTTGACAGGCCGATCCGGGCGGGCGTAGGGTGAACCCATGGATGTGGTTACTGGCATCCTCTGACCGACACGGCGGCACCGACTGGTGCCGCCGTTTGTGCTTCTTGAAGGAGGGACAGCAGGTCATGCAGTCGAGCTTGATCGGCAAGGTTGAAAAGGCCAAGGTCTACGCGCAGGAGCGCCACCGGATGCAGGTCGATGACCTCCATGTTGCGTTCCACGGTGAAAACAGCGACCACGACGTAGCGCTCCACGACGGCAGATGGTCGTGTACGTGCGACTTCTTCACGACCTGGAGCACCTGCAGCCATACGATGGCCCTCGAGCGCGTACTCGAAGGCATGGTCCCCCACCGGGAGTTGGCGGAGGTCTCCTAG
>PQAO01000001.1 GCA_003104995.1 Dehalococcoidia bacterium | reverse complement strand
CCGTGAGACTCCGCCACGTCCGCACGCACTCCCTCACCTCCCAGGCGCGCGCGTCAGCAGGCGCGGCGATAGTGCCGAACCCACCAGCCCGCGTCAGCCCTGAGCCACGCCCGACCGATCCTCACGCCACCACTCCAACCTCTATCCCCGCTCCTCTACCCGCGGCAACCGCACCCGGAACGTCGTCCCCTTCCCCGGCGCCGATTCCACCGCGATCCGTCCCCCGTGTGCCTCGGCTACCCACTTGCCGATGGCGAGGCCCAGCCCGGTCCCGCCCTTACTCCGAGTGCGTTCGCTATCGGCCCGGTAGAAGCGTTCGAAGATCCGCTTCTGGTCGTCGGGCGCGATCCCGACCCCGTCGTCCGTCACACTCAATTCCGCCCGCGCGCCGTCTGTTGTGAGGCGCACATGCACGTTTCCCCCCTCGGAGGCGTACTTCAGGCTGTTGTCGACCAGGATCAAGAGCAGCTGGCGCAGCCGGGCGCGGTCGCCGCGCACCCGGGCCGGACTGATCTCCGAGGTCAGCCGAACCGCCAGCACGTCGGCCAGCGCCCCCATGTCGCGCACCACTTCTTCCGTCAACTCGGCGAAGTCCAGGGGCTCCAGCAGCAGGTTCGCCCGGCCCTCATCCGCCCGCGCGAGCGTCGTCAAGTCGCCCACGAGCACGGTCAGATGGTCCAGCTCGGCCGCCACCGCCTCCGCCTGGTCGAGCCGCGACTCGATGGTCACCTCGGGGTCATCCAGGAGCAGCGCGTTGTTCGCCTTGGCGATGGCCAGCGGTGTGCGCAGTTCGTGCGACGCATCCGAGACGAACTGGCGTTGCGACTCCAGCGCCCGCCGGATCGGCCCAAGCGTCCGCCCGGCCAGCCAGAACCCGCTCACCAGCGAAACGCCGAGCCCGATGAGCCCGCCGCTCACGAACACCAGCCGCAGCGTTTGGAGCTGGTGTTCCACCAGCCGCAGCGAACGGCCCACCACCAGGTAGCCGCCGTCGTCCAGCCGCTCCAGCGCCATGCGGTAGTTGGCACTCGCCCCCCGCACCTGCTGGATGGGCTCGTCGTGGGACTTGTCTGCAACAACCGCCAGGTCCACACCGTCCAGGTTCACCCCGCGCGGATTCGAAACCACCGCGCCGCTCCCGTCGAGCACCAGGTAGAACACGTCGCTCGAGAGGATGGCGAGCCGGGCCGTGTTGTGGTCCTCATCGTCGTCATCATGGTCGTCATCTTTTTTGTCGTCGTCTTTCTTGTCGTCCTTCTTGTCGTCGTCCTTTTTGTCGTCCCCACGGTCCGGGGTAGCGGTCACGGCAGGCGCGGCTGTCGGCGTCTGCAGCACGTCGAGCGCATCGAGTTCGCGGATCGCGGTCCGCAGGCCCTCGTCGATCTCGCCGTTCAGGTCGTTCTGGATAAGGAAGTAGCTGCCAGTGCCCACGCCCGCCAGCGTCAATACGAGCGCCGCCGCGTATGAAGCGGTGAGGACCAGGCGCGCGCGCTGGAACATCACGCCTCCCTGATGGCGTAGCCAACGCCCCGCACCGTGCGGATGAGCTTCTCGTCGAAGTCCTTGTCAATCTTGTTGCGGAGGTAGTGGATGTACATCTCCACCACGTTCGAATCGGTCAGCACCTCGTAACTCCAGACCGTGTCGAGCAGCCGGGAGCGGGTCATCACATGCCCCGCGTGGCGCATCAGCGCTTCGAGCAGCACGAACTCCTTGGCCGTCAGCTCGATCCGGCGTCCGCCGCGAACCGCCTCTCGCGTGCGCACATTCAACTCGAGGTCCGCCACCCGGAGCGTGTCGGCCTCGGCGTTCACCGGTGACTGGCGCCGCCCCAGCGCCCGCACCCGCGCGAGCAACTCCTCCGGCGCGAACGGTTTCACCAGGTAGTCGTCGGCGCCCGCATCCAGCCCGGTCACGCGGTCCCGCACCGAATCCCGTGCGGTCAGCATCAGGATCGGCGCCGTCTCCCCCGAGGCGCGCAGGCGCCGCGTGATCTCGAAGCCATCGACGGAGGGCAGCATCACGTCCAGCACGTACACGTCGTAGGGCTCGAGCGCGGCCTGCACGAGGGCCTCTTCCCCGTCGGCGACCCAATCCACGACGTGGCCCTCGGCCGTGAAGATGCGCTGGACGGCCTTCGCAAGGCGCTCATCGTCTTCCACAAGCAACAGGTGCATACCGCCATACATCTCACCACATCGGGGCCGCACGTACCTTTGAAAGTTCTTATCTGCCGCTCACGGAGTTCTTAGGTTGGCGCGCAACCATGAAGCCATCTTCCTACGAGGTATCCGCATGGACGTTCGAATCGCAATCATCGCTGGCACCGCCTTCGCCGGCGTTCTCGTTGCCGGAGCGCTCGCAGCCCCACGCGGCGGGAACGACTCCAATACAGAGGAAACCACCACCGTCCTCGCGACGGACGCGAACGGAGACCTCGTCTCGCTGCCGGCGACCGTCTACTACTACGCCGACGAAGAAGATGATGACGACCGCTACGACGACGATCACGACGACCGCTACGACGACGATGACGACCACGACGACCACGACGACCACGATGACGACCACGACGATCACGATGACGATGACCACGAGGATGATGACTAATGGCTGTCCGCTACCGGAACACCAGGCTCGTTATCGCCGGGGCACTCGCTGCCGCCGTCGTTGGCGGGACCGCCTACTTCGCCGAGACCACCACCTCCACCTCCACCTCGGCGAGCGCCGCCTCTGAGGCGCCCGCTTCGTCCACCGTCATCACGTCCACATCCACGACCAGCGCGCCGCGCCAGACGGTCGTCAGGGTGAAACGATCGCGAGGCTCCTGATGGACATCTCACGCGGGACGCTCATCTTCTTCTTCGCCGCCTCGTTCCTCGGGGCCTTCGCCTTCCAGGGCGCCGACCTTGGGCCGATCCCATGGGCCATCAGCCGCGCCTCGGGGCTGGCCGCCTTCGCGGTCCTCACCGCATCGGTCGTGATGGGGCTCCTCATCAGCACCAAAGCCAGTGACGGCGTGCTCGGCCGACCGTTCGTGTTCGAAATGCACCAGTTCCTCGCCGTCGTGTCGCTGGTGCTCATCGGCGTCCACGCAGGCAGCCTGCTGTTCGATGGATTCCTCCACTTCACCTCGTTGTCGCTCGTGGTCCCGTTCATTTCGCCCTACCGTCCGCTGGCTGTCGGTGTTGGCGTCATCGCCGGGTGGCTGGTAGCCATCACGACCGCGAGCTTTTGGATGCGCTCACGCATCGGCCAGAAGCGCTGGCGCACGCTCCACTACGTCACCTTCCTGGCTTACGTTGCCGGGCTCGGCCACGGCGTCTTCGCCGGCACCGATACCCAGCTCCCCGTCGTCTACTGGGGCTACATCCTCTCCCTCGCGACCGTCACCGCGCTCACGACCCTTCGCATCGCCGGCTACAAGAAGGCCATCCGACGCGCGGCTCCCGCCCGCCCCCCCACACCCGCTGCCGCCCCCTCCCAGGTGCGCGCCTGACGCATGGCGCGCCAGGTTCGGCGGGCCGCTGTGCCACTCCCTGGGCACGGCGGCCCGCACCCTGAAGTCCACGCAGCCACCTACATCCGAGGCGCGCCAGGAATGGCGTGCTGCCCCGCCCCGCCAGCGCAGCGGCGCGGGCCGTGGAACTCCGCCTTCCTTCAAAGCACTCATGCACCGCGTCAGCCCACCTCCACCTCGTATCCGAGGCACGCCAAGAATGGCGTGCTACCCCTCCCCG